>NZ_JBIUAF010000003.1:0-1293504 GCF_044547285.1 Nocardia sp. NPDC052566
TAGAGTTACGGCGGCTATAGCGGTGGGGAAACGCCCGGTCCCATTCCGAACCCGGAAGCTAAGGCCACCTGCGCCGATGGTACTGCACTCGACAGAGTGTGGGAGAGTAGGACACCGCCGGAACATCATTCGCGAAAGCCCCTCGACTACGGTCGAGGGGCTTTCGGCGTTTCCGGACCCTCTATCGAATATCCGTCAACCCTCATTCACGCCCTGCCGCTCGATTGCGCTCGACCATTCGCGCGCACCGATTGCGGGGCGTCTACTTTCCGACGGCGCGGCGGGCTTGTAGGTGGGCGCGGTCGGCGGCGGCACGGCCTGCGTCCCAGCCGTTGGCGTTGGCGATGGAGATGCTGCGGTTGCGGGCTTGGGGGAAGAGGGTGTCGAAGGCCTCGTCGACCTTTAGTTGGTGGGAGGCGAGGACGGGGAGTAAGCGGGCGGAGTCGGGGGACTCGGCGATGGTGGTGGTGTTCGCCTCGGCTAGGCGCTCGCCGATGCGGGTGGCGTAAGCGATGAGGAAGGACTTGCGGTAGGAGCGGCTTCGCGAGTCGGCGGTGCGGGCGCGCTGGTTGCCGGTGGCGATCATCGCGCGGGTGGCTTGCACGAGTAGGGAAGTCGTGAGGAGTTCGACGGCGTCCAGGTCGGATTCGTCGCCGACCACGGTCATGAAGCCCCAGGCCGAGGCGAAGATCGCGCGGCACCGATTGGCTGTGCTCACCACATCGACCAGCAGCGCCTTGGCGTCGACATACGGTGTGTCCAGCCAGATTCGGCGGGCGCCGGGGAGATCGGGGACCGAAGTATCCGCATCGATCAGCACCCGATCGAGCGCGTACTTGGTCATCAGCTCCTGTGCCTTGGCCGAAAGCGCCTCGGCCTCTTCGGGAAACGAGGTCGACTCGGCTTTCGCCAGCAGACCCCGCACCCGGCTCAACACCTTCTCGTCGACCGCATGATGCGTGGCGGCTCGGGGGCGCGCGGTGCCGGGTAGCGGACGGATGAGCTCCAGCTGTGGCAACCGAATCAGCAGCGCCAGCGCCTCGATCACCGTCGTCACCGCTTCGACCGGAGTGAGCAGCTGCTTCGCCGCGTACTGACCGAGATGCGGCTCCGACTCCGACCACCAGACCGTGGCCTCGAGCTCGTTCAGCTGCGCCCGCCAGGTCTCATCGATCGACGTCGCCGCGAAAGGCTGGACGTAAGAAGCGATCACATCGGTCAGGAACGCCACCGCGAACTCGTCGACATTGCGTAACGCCGCCTGGTGAACATCCCCGGGCAGCCAGCCGTTCTGGAACACCCGCAGGATGACGTATTGCCCCGCCATCAGTGCGCCGTGTTCCACCTCCCGCCGTAGCGGATCGCGCCCGACCAGATCAATGGCGCACCGCCCCGCGGCATTCTTCCGCCCCTGCACCAATTCAGCAGCAGCAACCATGATCGCGTTGGCGATCCGCTCCGCATCCGCAGACGTGGCCCGAGCCTGTCCTCGATCGGCTCCGCCTCGCTGCCCGGAGTCGGCACCCTGCCTGTGACGCGACTCGGCACCCCGCCGACCACGCTGCTTACCCATGGATGACGCCCCCTCCGTGCAGTATCGACGCTGTTGTCTGTCCTGCAACGATAGGGCGGCCCACCGACATGCTCCGACCCGGCATCGATCAGCTCAGATGCTCGCCTCCGCGCTGAAATCCCGGCGGACGAAATTGGGGCGGATGGTCAGGTCGGGTGGGTCGTAGTAGCGGTGGAAGGTGGGGGTCAGGCCGGAGGAGAGGGGTGGGTTGATCCAGCTCCAATCGGTGGGGCAAGTGCGGCCTGCGGCCTCCTCGCGGCTGACGTGGTCGCAGAACTGTTTGGCCACCGTGTGGTGGTCGACGATGTGCACCTTCGCTTTCCGGAAGCTGTACAGCACCGCGCGATTCAGCTCGACCAGCGCCCGGTCCCGCCAGAGTGTGCGTTCCATGGCCGTGTCGAGCCCCATCATCTCGCCGATGAGCGGCAGCATGTTGTACCGGTTGGCGTCGCTCAGGTTGCGCGCGCCGATCTCGGCGCCGAGGTACCACCCGTTGAAGGGCGCGAACGGATAGGTGACGCCGCCGACTTCCAGGTTCATATTCGATACCGCGGGCAGCGCATGCCATTTCAGGCCGAGTCCGGCGAACCAGTCGAAGTCCGGGTGTTCCAGCGGCACCTGCATGGCCAGTTCGGGCGGTATGTCGAACCAGCGGATCGGTTCGTCGGGAGTGCTGATGAGCAGCGGCAGGATGTCGAACGGTGTTCTGGCGCCGCGCCATCCGAGTTTCCTGGCGAATTCGGTGAGCGCGATGTGCGCGGCGTCGCCGGTGACGGTGCCGTCGCCGTTGCGGTAGCCGGCGTAGCGGATGAGCTGTGGGCTGACGATGCGGAATTCGCGGCCGTCGGCCTGGCGCGGCGGGCCGACGGTGATCAGCGACTGGATGGAGCCGCCGTTGGTGGCCATGTGCAGGTGCTGCCAGCAGACCTCGGCCAGGTCGCGGGCCGAGCGCACGCGACGGGCGTCGAGCAGTTTCAGTGAGCGCCAATGTTTTCGGCCGACGCAGCGGGCGTGATTGCGCCACGCGAGTTTGGCGCCGATCAGGATTTCCTCGGCGGTTTGCAGATAGGTGCCGGTTTGTTCGAGCTGCTCCAGCGCGGTGCGGCGGCGCTGCGCCGACAGGTGCGCGAGTTCGGGCAGCCGGAAGAATTCGTCGCACTCCCGCATCCGCCGTTTCAGATCGAGGCTGAAAGGCTTTGTGTCGGGCGGCTCGTGGAGCGGGGGAACGGGTAGCACAGGGTTCACGATGTTCTCCGGTCGGGCATAGGTGCTGCGGTGAAACAGACGAGTTCGAGCAGAGAATTCGCGCGAGCGCGCGGCCGGAATCGCCCGCCGTGGCGGTCCGCGAGGGCGGGTGGATGCGGTGATGCCGCGAAATAGCTTCCACGCGAAGGGTGCTGGGGCGGCGCGGGGTCTGTCGCGGCTACGCGTCAACCGGCGGGCGGGCTTGCTGTGCAGGCGCACAGCAGGGTGACCTCGGTGCCGATGGTGTGGATCCACAATCATGCTTGTCCTAGTAGACGCCCGAAAGAGGCCCGGGGACCAGCCTACGGCGAGTGTGCTGGCTGTGTGCCCGAATTTGCTGGATTTGCTGCACGGACCGTATCGGTACTCGGCGAACCAGCGATGTCGAGTACGGTTGACCCGATCCGCGATTCAGTAGTGAGGGTTTGCTCGTGCGCAGTGTTGTGGGAATGGCGGCCACCGTTGTCGCGCTGCATGTGATCGGCTGGGGCGTACTGCTGCTGCTCGTGGTGCCGGGTCATCACGTGGTGCAGGGCGCGGTATTCGGGGTCGGGCTCGGTGTGACCGCGTACACGCTCGGCATGCGCCACGCGTTCGACGCCGACCATATCGCCGCGATCGATAACACCACGCGAAAGCTGGTGGCGGAGAACGGAAGTAAGAAGGTCCAATCGGTCGGCTTCTGGTTCGCGCTCGGTCACTCCACCGTGGTGTTCGTCCTCGTGGCGCTGCTCGCGTTCGGGGTGCGCGCGCTGGCGGCGAATCTGGAGGATGAGGATTCGGCGTTGCAGCGCTGGACCGGCCTGTGGGGCACCAGCATGTCCGGCACCTTCCTGATCGCCATCGGCCTGCTGAATCTGGCCTCGCTGATCGGGATCTGGCGGGTGTTCCGCCGTATGCGCCACGGCGATTTCGACGAAGCGCAACTCGAGCGCGAACTCGACAGCCGCGGCCTGCTGAATCGCGTGCTCGCGCCGGTGGTGCGGCTGGTGCGTAAACCGGTGCACATGTATCCGGTCGGGCTGCTGTTCGGTCTCGGTTTCGACACCGTCACCGAGGTCGGGTTGCTGGTGATCGCGGGCGGCGCGGCGGCAACAGGGTTGCCGTGGTATTCGATTCTGGTGCTGCCCGTGCTGTTCTCGGCCGGGATGGCGCTGTTCGATTCGCTCGACGGTTCGTTCATGAGTTACGCCTACGACTGGGCCTTCGCCAAGCCGGTGCGCAAGATCTACTACAACCTGGTGATCACCGGCCTCTCTGTTGCGGTGGCGTTGCTGATCGGTGGCCAGGAGATCGTTTCGATCTTCGCGGACAAGCTCGATGTCGAGTCGGGCGTGGTGGCCTGGATCGGCAATCTCGATCTCGGCGATCTCGGCTACCTCATCGTCGGACTGTTCGTTCTCACCTGGGCCGTCGCGGTGGCGGTCTGGCGTTTCGCGCGGGTGGAGCAGCGCTGGCAGGACGACCTCGCGTCGAACTGACGATCGAGCGCCGACCAGCGGTTCGGCATCGATGCGTGGCGTGACCGGCCGGAGGACGCTCGATGTCCGGCTACCATGGCGGCCATGCTGTTACGGCGCGTCGCGCGCCGCTGGGTCTCCAGCGTTGTTGTCACTGCCGCACTGCTGACCGGTGCGGCGGCATTCGGGGCGCCCCGCGTGGTTGCCGAACCGCCGGTCGGTACCGGATCCTCGGACGGTCCCGGCCCCGCCGAACCGACCGTCACACCAGGCCCTTCGCGCCCGTCGATCGACCGTGTCGAGCCGATAACCGACAGATTGCTGAAGGTCTTCGTCAAATCGCCTGCGATGCAGCGCACGGTGCAGGTGCAGGTGCTGCTGCCGCGGAATCGGTCCGCGGCGCGCCCGACGATCTACATGCTCGACGGGCGCAGTGCCCAGCCGGAATCCAACAACTGGATCGATCTCGGCGACGCCGTACGGTTCTACGACGACAAAGACGTCAACGTGGTGTTCACCGTCGGCGGCCCGGCCAGCTTCTACACCGATTGGCGGAAGCCGGATCCCGTGCTCGGCACCAACATGTGGGAGACGTTCCTCGCCCGCGAGCTGCCCCCGCTGCTGAACGCGAGGTTCGATGGCAACGGCCGCAACGCGGTCATGGGCGTCTCGATGGGCGCCGAGGCCGCGATGATGCTCGCGTTCCGGCAGCCGACTCTGTACCAGGCTGTCGGCGCGCACAGCGGTTGTTTCTCCACGGGAACCGATTTGGGGCAGGCGCAGGCGCGCGCGGTGGTGGCGACCTATCAGGGCGAGCCGGACAACATGTTCGGTGGCCAGGACGATCCCGAATGGCTCGCCCACGACGTCACGCTGCACGCGGAAGGGTTGCGCGGCAAGGCGATCTACGTGTCGGTCGGCAGCGGCATACCCGGTCAGTACGACGTGCCCGGCACGCCGAATGTCGACGTGACGAGCGCGATCGGCTTCGGCGGCCCGCTGGAGGCCGCGACCAACATGTGCACGCGCAGGCTCGTCGAGCGCCTCGAGCACCTGAAGATCCCGGTGACCAGTGACTTCCGGCCGACCGGGACCCACTCCTGGCCGTATTGGGCCGACGAGCTGCGCAAGTCGTGGCCGACCATCGCGAACGCGATCGGCACTCGCTAGCGGAACTGCTCAGACAAACTTCGCCACGACGGCGGGATCGGTGGCGAAGCGCAGGAACGCCTCGTTCTCGTGCGGGTCACCGATGGTCACCCGGACGCCGTCGGTGCTGTAGGGGCGAAGCAGCACACCGGCTTCCGCGCTCGCCTCGCCGTATTCGACGCTGCGCGCGCCGAGTGGCAGCCACAGGAAGTTCGCCTCGCTCGGCGGCACCTGGTAGCCCACGGCGCGCAGAGCGTCGCGAATCCGGTCCCGCTCGATGACGAGAGTCTCTGTGCGGTCCAGCAATTCGTGTCGCGCCTCCAGCGACGCGATGGCCGCGGCCTGTGCGACCCGGTTGACGCTGAACGGGATGTGCACCTTCATCAGCGCGGTGATCACCGCGGGATCGCCGACGGCGTAACCCGCGCGCAGCCCCGCGAGCCCGTAGGCCTTGGAAAAGGTGCGCAGCACAATCACATTCGGCCGCGTGCGGCCCAATTCCACACCGTCGGGCCGATCTTCGGGCGCCAGCCGCAGATATTCGTGATAGGCCTCGTCGAGCACGACGAGCACCCGCGCCGGGATCTTGTCGAGGAACCGCTCGAGCTCCGCGCGGCCGACCGCGGTGCCGGTCGGGTTGTTCGGGTTGCAGACGAAGATCAGCTTGGTGCGCTCGGTGACCGCCGCGGCGAGCGCGTCCAGGTCGTACGCCAGCTCCGGCGTGAGCGGCACCGTCACCGAGGTGGCGTTGCCGACCTGCGTGACGATCGGATACGCCTCGAACGAGCGCCAGGCGAACAGCACCTCGTCGGTGGGGGTGTCGCAGGTGATCTGCACCAGTTCCTGGCACAGCGCGACGCTGCCGCAGCCGACCGCGACATTCGCGACGGAGACGCCGAGAAACTCCGCGAGCGCCGCGCGTAGCTCGCTCGCCTGGTTGTCGGGATACCGGTTGGCCAGTTCGGCCGCTTCGGCGATGGCCTTGGCTGCCGCGGGTAGCGGGCCGAAGGTGGTTTCGTTGCTGGCCAGTTTCACCGCGCCTGGGTGATTGCGGCCGGGGACGTACGCCGGGATCGAATCCAGATCCGGCCGAATGTGCACTGTCACACCATCCACCTTAGGTCGCCTTCCGAAACCCTAGGCTCCGTACCGGAAATTCTGTGGTCGATAGCCGTTCAGCTGGAATTTCTCGCCAAGATCAGGAAGTCGCCATACCCTGGTTCCATGTCGGGCACTTACGACGATATTGCCCCACTGCGTGGCGGCGAGGATATGGCGCGGGCCGCCAATGCCCGGGTACCCATCACGGTGGTCGAGCCGGAGGGCAACGCGCGCGGTGCGATCGTGGTGCTGCACGAATCCCGGGAGTTCACCAGGACGCTGCTGGATCTGATGGACGCGCTGGCCACCGAGGGCTGGACGGTGGTCGCGCCCAATCTGTTCCACCGGGTCAACGGTGAACCGCCCGGCGCGGTCTTCGGTGAGGAACTGTTCGACGATTTCGACGCCTGCTTCGATTGGCTGACCCGCCGCGGTGTGTTTCCCGACACCATCGGCGTCCTCGGTTTCGATTCCGCGGGCACCGCCGCCTTCCTGGTCGCCACCAACCGGCCGATCGGCGCCGCGGTGAGCGTCGCGGCGCCCGGCATCGTGGAGCCGCTCACCGACCAGGCCGACGCGCTGGTGCACGCCGCGCCGAACCTGCAGGCGCCGTGGCTCGGCCTGTACGGCACCGACGATCCGGCGACTCCGCCCGCCCATATCGACCGACTGCGCGACGCCACCGCTCGCGCCGCGGTGGCCAGCCTCGTGGTCACCTATCCGGGACTGCATCACCGCGCCGATCACCCCGAGGCCGACGATCCGTCCCAGGTCCGCATTTTCGCCTGGTTCGACAGCAACTTACGCTGAGTAACCAGGCGTTTTGCGATCTGGACGGCGGCTACTGTAACCTTCATGCTCGGCGGTTCGAAAGGACCGGTGCCCTCGAAGAGAAGGCTCCAGGAGGCGTGCCAGAGCGGCCGAATGGGACTCACTGCTAATGAGTTGTCCCTTCACGGGGACCGGAGGTTCAAATCCTCTCGCCTCCGCCACACCCAGCTTCGGCTGGGTGACAACTGAAGAATGCCATGCGCCCGTAGCTCAACGGATAGAGCATCTGACTACGGATCAGAAGGTTAGGGGTTCGAATCCCTTCGGGCGCACCATGTATCGGCGGAAACGCTGAACGCGCAAACCGCGAACGCAGGATTGGTTCGCGGTTTGTTCGCGTTATGGGGTAGTTCGCAACGCCCGGACGATCGCTCGTCCGGGCGCTGTCATGTCCGTCACAGCACGAGGCAGGAACTGCCCGCGTTGATCCCGGTGCCCACCGTGAGCACGATCGTCTTCGAATCGTCGTTCTGCGTGACCAGGATGGTGTGCGTACCCGGCGTCGCCGGGGTCCACCTGGCGGTGTGCGTCTTCGGGGCCGAGCTCGCCTGGGTCGCGGCGAACAAGGCGCCGTTGTCGTAGAAGTTCATGCCCGCGCCGGTCGCGCCGGTCGCGACCACCTCGTAGGCGCACCCCGTCCCGACCCCATTGCTCAGCCCGCCGCCGGCGATCACGACACGGGCGCCGATCTCGGCCGAAGCCTGCGGTGCGCTCAGCACCAGGCCGGCGCCGGCCAGCACGATCGCGGCCGAAACAGAGTTCCGAAGATTTCTCATCGAGTACAGACTCCCTCATATTTGGCTTGGACGAACGCCAGCCATGTTGCCAGACAACAACTCTCGCTCTATCGGACGAATGACTTACATTTGCCGTCCCCCTGGGCGGCAGCGCGCGGCATCGACACGAATAATCGAGGGGTTGTCGTTCTGAAAGGGATCGCATGCGCGTGCTCGTGACCGGGGCGGGTGGTTATCTCGGTGGGGCGGTGGTCCGGTCGCTGCGTGGCGCCGGGCACGCGGTCACCGGGATGGTGCGCGGACAGGCCTGCGCGGGGTTCCGGGTCGGCGATCTGCTGGATCGTGGGTCGCTCGTGGACGCGGTGCGGGATGTCGACGCGGTCTGCCATCTCGCCGGGTTGGGGCGGGCGCGGGAATCGCTCAGTCAGCCGTCGCGGTATCACGACGTCAACGTGGGCGGTACGGAGGCGCTGCTGGACGCCATGGCGGCAGCGGGCGTGCGGCGGCTCGTATTCGCCTCTACGGCAGCGATTTACGGCGCACCCGAGCGTCAGCCGATGCCGGAGGAGCTACCCGACGATCCGCCGCATCCCTACGCCGTGAGCAAATTGGCGGCCGAGCGGGCGATCGCAGCACGGGTGGCCGCCGGTCAGCTCGGGGCGATCACGTTGCGGTTGTTCAATATCGCGGGCGGAGCGGATCCCGAGCCCACCCGGATCATGCCGCGCGCACTGGCCGCCGCGGGGGCAACGCTCACCGTCAACGGTGATGGGACCGCTGTCCGCGACTTCGTCCACGTCGATGACGCCGCACGCGCGTTCACCGCGGCGATCGGCCATCTTCCCGCGCCGGGTGCGTACCGCCGCTACAACATCGGCAGTGGCGCAGGCACGAGCGTCAACGATGTCGTCGCCGCCGTCGAACGGGTGACCGGGCAGCCGATCGCCGTCGAATACCGTCCCGCCGCTCCGGAACCGAGCTGCCTGGTCAGCGACAGCGCCCTGGCCCGCCGCGAGCTCGGCTGGGTTCCGCTGCCCCGCTCCGTCGAAGCCATGGTCCGCGACACCCGCTGACTTTCTTACACACTTTTGCCGTTCGTCTGACCGCGCTCCGACAACGGCCACCCAGGATCACTGTCGTTGCCTCGTTCCGAGAGGCACGGTGGCGAAAGGGTTTTCAGGATGCATTGGAGTGTGCGCGGGGCGATGGGCGCCGCCGCGGCCGCGGTGTTGGCGATGAGCCTGCCCGCCTGCGGGACCGAGCAGTCCGCCGCGGCCCCGTCGTGGTGTCCGACGGTGCAGGGGCATCGGGTCGAATGCGGGACGGTGGCGCGGCCGCTGGTGTCCGGCAAACCGGAACTCGGCGAGGTCCAGGTGAGCTATGCGCTGGTGCGGCGCGGTAACACCGACGCGCCTGCGGCCGGTGTCATCGCACCCAACCCGGGTGGTCCCGGCGTGCCGCTCATCGCGCATGCCGCCGAGGCGGTGCGGCTGATGGACACCGGCCTGCTCACCGATCACGATCTGCTCCTGATCGATCCGCGCGGCACCGGTGAATCGAGCCCGCTGGATTGCGGTGCGTCCGAACAGGACTACCAGCTCGGCACGCGAGAAGCACAGCGGCAGACCGTGGCTCGGTGCGCCGAGCGACTCGGCCCGCGCGCCGTCGGCTACACCTCGGCGGCCACGGCCGACGACTTCGATGCCGTGCGTGCGCAACTCGAGATCCCGAAGCTGGTGCTGTACGGGATCTCCTACGGCACCTACCTGATGCCGATCTACGCGCAGCGGCATCCCGAGACGGTGCAGTCGATCGTGCTCTCGGGCGCCTACCCCGTCGATTTCGATCCGCTGCAGCGCCCCAACGCCGAGGCGGTTTCGCAGGCGCTGCACCGCATCTGCGAGCGCAGCGCCGCCTGCGACGGTGCGACCGCGGTCGCGGATCTGCGGACCGTCGCCGCGCGCCTGCGCACCGTGCCGCTGATCATCGACGGCCCGGCGCCGATGACGCTCACCGAGGGCAAGCTCGGCAACCTGCTGTTCGAGGGGGCCACCAGCGGCGTCGGCGCCGACCCGACGACCGAACCGCTGCTCGGCACCGTCCCCGCGGCGCTGCACGCGGCGGTGCGCGGCGATGACGCTCCGCTGCGCGCCTTCGCCGCCGCGGCGGCCGGGCAGCCGACCTTCGAGAACATCGACCTGTACATGACCGTCGCCTGCAACGACTATTCGTCGCTGTGGTCGCCCGAGGCGGACACCCCGACCAGGGAGCAGCAGTACCGGCAGGCGATCGACCGCGCCGGATCGCTCGGCGCGTTCAGTGCGGAGGGCTTCTCGGCCGCCCAGCGCGACGGTGGCGACGCCTGCCTCGGCTGGCCCGCGAACGGCCTGGTGCGTCCCGCGCAGATGACCGCGGCGCTGCCCGACGTGCCGGTGCTCGTGCTGTCCGGCGACCTGGACGCCATCACCCCCGACGCCAACGGCAAGCTGGCCGCCAAGCGCTTTCCGCACGCCACGTTCGTCTCGGTCCCGAATACCGGACACGTTCCGGATATGGCGCCCGGCGGCTGCGTGACCGACCTCATCACCCGATTCGTACGCACCGGCGATCCAGGTCCCACCGACTGCGTCGCCACCATCCCGCCGATCGCCGTGACACCGGTCACGAACTGAGACGACGGCCGACATGACCGCATCACCGCAGCGTGACAATGGTGCCGTGACCACCGCCGCCACCGTGCTCGTCGTCGAGGACGACCCGAATGTCCGCAGCACCCTGAACCAGCTGCTGCGTTTCGAGGGCTACCGGGTGCTGCTGGCCGAGGACGGACTCGCCGCCTTGACGCTGATCGAGCGCGACCGCCCGGATATGGCGGTGGTCGATGTGGTCATGCCGGAGCTGGACGGCCTGTCGCTGTGCCGTCGGCTGCGCCGCAACGGCGACCGGCTGCCGATCCTGGTGCTCACCGCACGGGATCAGGTCGGCGACCGGGTCGCCGGGCTCGACGCGGGCGCCGACGACTACCTGGCCAAGCCGTTCGCGACCGACGAACTCCTCGCCAGGCTGCGCGCCCTGCTGCGTCGCAGCGCACCCGAACCCGGCGTCGACCAGCACACGCTCACGGTCGGCGATCTGAGCCTCGATCCGGCGACCCGCGAGGTACGCCGCGGCCCGCGCGAACTCGACCTGACCAGAACCGAATTCGACGTACTCGAGCTGCTCATGCGCAACGAGCGGATCGTGCTGACCAGAAGCCGTATCTACGAACATATCTGGGGCTTCGACTTCGATACCGAATCCAGGTCGCTCGATGTGTACATCGGCTATCTGCGACGCAAGACCGAGGAGGACGGCGCGCCGCGGCTCATCCACACCGTCCGCAATGTCGGCTACACCATCAAAGCCGCGTAATGCTGCGCACCCGAATCACTCTCGTCGCGATCATCGCGGTGGTCGCCGCCATTCTGATCATCGTGGTGCCGTCGTATCGGGTCGTCACCCCGCTGATCGCCGATCAGCTCGATCGCGGCCTGTCCGATCGCGCCGACACCGTCCTCGCGGCGCTCGCCGCGGGCGCGCCGCTGCCGCCGCGACCGGATACCACCGAACAGCTGCTGCTGGTCGACGGCACCGTGCGCCCACTCCAGCCGGGCCGGGAACCCTTGCCGGTCACCGAGGCCGACCTCGCGGTGGCGCGCACCGGCCAGGGCGTGAACGCGACCGATATCGACATCGACGGCGTCGGCCACGGCATCGTCACCAAGGGCAGGCCGGGCGGCGGCGCGGTGATGGTGAGCCAGAACTTCGCCGAGGCCGAGCGCATCGATCGCGAATTCCTCTGGCGCACCACGGGAATCACCGCGCTGGCGCTCGCCGCGGCGGCGCTGGCGTGCTGGCTGGCCATCGGCCGCATCCTGCGTCCCATCCGCCGGCTGGCCGATGCCACCGAACACATCGCCACCACACAGGATCTCGGCACCACACTGCCTGCGGCCGATCGCGGCGAAGTCGGCGAGCTGACCCGCAGCTTCAACACCATGCTTGCCGCCCTGCGCTTTTCGCGCGCGCAACAGCAGCGGCTGGCCGAGGACGCCGGGCACGAACTGCGCACCCCGCTCACTTCGGTGCGCGGCAGCGCCGAGCTGCTACAACGCGCACACGGCCGCCTCGCCCCCGAGGACGAGGCGCAGGTGCTGGCCACCCTCGTGCAGGAGGCCAAGGCGCTGGACGAACTGGTGCGCGAACTCGTGGAACTCGCCGCCGACCAGTACGCCGTCGAAGACCCGATGCCGTTGGCGCTGAGCGATATCGCGCAGGACACCGCCGAGCGTTTCCGCCGCCGCACCGGGCGCGCGATCACCGTGCTGCTCGACGATCCGGCGACCGTCTCGGCTCGTCCTCGCGCCCTGGCCCGCTGCGTCGACAACCTCGTCGACAACGCCGTCAAGTTCAGCCCGCGGGACGCACCCGTCGACATCACCGTCCAGCGCACGAGTGTCACGGTTCGCGACCACGGTCCCGGTATCGCCACCGCGGACCGCGCCGCCGTCTTCGACCGCTTCTATCGTGCCGACCGCACCCGCGCCACTCCTGGCTCCGGCCTCGGGCTGGCGATCGTGCACGACATCATCGCCACGCACGGCGGCACCGTGCGTGCGGACAACCACCCCGACGGTGGCGCGGCCGTCGGATTCACCCTGCCCGCACCATGATTCAGGCGACGTAGGGGCGTTCGGCGCGCGCCGAACGCAGTGCGTCCGCCCACCACAGGAGCTGGTCGAGTAGCTTGTCGGCCGCCGTCGTTGTCATCGGATCGATGGGCCGGCCGTCGGCGTCGAACTTGTCGACGGCCCCGTGGAAGCTCACGGTGTCGCGCACGGTGACCGCGTGCAGTTCGGCGAACACCTGCCGCAGGTGCTCCACCGCGCGCAGACCGCCGGAGACGCCGCCGTAGGAGACGAAGCCGACGGGCTTGGCGTGCCACTGACTGTGGTGCCAGTCGATCGCGTTCTTCACCGGTGCGGGAAAGCTGTGGTTGTACTCCGGGGTCACCACCACGAACGCGTCCGCCGCCGCCAGCCGCGGGCTCACCGCTTGCAGCGCTTGCGCTTCGGCCGGGTCGGGCCGATGCGTGATGTGCGCGGGCAGCGGTGTGCGCGCGAGGTCGACGACGTCGATCGCGATGTCGCCGCGCTGTGCGGCGTGTTCGACGAACCACGAGGCCACCGTCGGCCCGAATCGTCCGTCCCGGGTACTACCGACGATCACCGCGACCTGAACCGGTGTGTCCGGCATGCCAATTCCTTTCGACGCTGCGGGGGTTACCGCCACAGCGTCGAACATCAACAAAGGTTGATGTCAAACCGGCTCAGAGCCAGGCGGGCAGCGCAGGCACCGGGCCCGCCAGATCGGCGCCGTCGGAACGGCCGAGCAGCCAGGCCAGTACGGCGGTGGCCGGACCGCTGACGGTGCCGTCGGCGGTCGCGGCGCCGAGCGTCGCGGTGAAGCCGGTGTCGGTGGTCCGCAGCGTGATCGCCGGGATGCCGTCCTTCGCGTTCATCATGGTGACGGTCTCCGGCAGCAGCCTGGCCACGAATTCGGCGGGCCAGTCCGAGGTTTCATAGCCCGCGCCGAGATCGACGTGATGGATTTCGATCTCGCGCAGGCGCATCCACGGCACCTCGGAACCGGGGATCTCCCGGCCCTGGCGGGTGCGGATCGGGGCCTGCCACGCCGCGGCGGGCATGGCGCGGGCCAGCGCCAGCCACCGGTCGGCGGCCTCCTCGTTATCGGTCAGCTGCTCGGCGAGCGGTCGCGGCGCGCCCGCTTCGATATCGGCGTCGCGCAGCGCCATGCTCGCGTACTGCGGGGTCTCGATGCCGGTGCGCGCCCAGAGCAGCAGGTTGACCAGGCTGTCCGCGTTGCGGGCCAGGTGCGCGAGCACATGGCCACGGGTCCAGCCCGGCAGGCGCGACGGGGCGGTCACGTCGGCCTCGGTGTAGCCGCGGACGGTGTCTAGGAGGCGGTCCGTCGCCTTGGCGACGGTATCGAGCATCTGATCGGTAGCAGAGCTGGTCACGGTTCCGACCCTATCGACAGTGCGCGGGCCCGTCCCCGGAAAGAGCAGTCAGCCGCTCGATCGCGTCGGTCCGGAGGTGGTGCGAATCGTTAACCCGCCCGTCTTCCTCCGGTCGGAAAAACAGGGTAGGCAGTGACGGTGGTAGTTAGCTCTCGAATCACCGCCTCCGCCGTCCTCGCTGTCGGCATCTTGGCCGCCGCCTGCTCATCGTCGAGTTCGGACACCGATTTCACCGCGCCGAAGGACAGGCCGCTGGTGATCTCGCTGGACGATCTGCTCGCCAAGACCGGCGGTAGCGCCGCGGTGGCGGTCGCCGATCCGGAGCACGGCACGCTGACCCGCCGCCTCGACGGCGCGCTCGTCTACACACCGAAGGCCGGATATCAGGGCGAGGACAAGTTCGCCGTCACCACCACCGACGCGGTGCGCCTGTACACCACCGACATTCCGGCGCTCGGCGATTTCGGCGGAACCACGGTGCAGGGCAGCGGTTTCGGCTCCGCCTGGACGCCGGTCCCCGGCGCGAAGGACGAGTTCTACGGGCTCACCGACCGCGGCCCGAATGTCGACGGTCCTGGCAAGAACGAAAAGCTGTCGCCGACACCGGCGTTCGTCCCCAAGATCGGCCGCTTCAAGCTGACCGGCACCCGCGCGGTGCTGCAGTCCACCATCGAATTGCACACCGCCAACGGCACACCCTTCAACGGTCAGGTCGATTCCGCCGCGAGCACCGGCGAGACCATCAAGGACCTGGCGGGCAATGTACTGCCGCCGACCGATCACGGCCTCGATCCCGAGGGGTTGGTCGCGCTGTCCGACGGCACCTTCTGGGTATCCGACGAATACGGCCCGTTCCTGGTGCATTTCGACGCCAAGGGCGCGGAGATCGAGCGTATCGGCCCCGGTAACGGCCTGCCGAAGGAACTTTCGCTGCGCACCCCCAACCAGGGCATGGAGGGCCTGACCGTCACCCCGGACGGCGGCACCCTGGTCGGTGTGGTGCAGAGCGGTTTGCGCGCACCGGATCTCGACGGTTCGGCCAAGGATGTGCCGATCACCCGCATCGTCACCGTCGATCTGAAGTCCAAGGCGGTCAAGGAATTCGTGCTGCCGCTGGAGGATCCGAAGAAGACGAAGGTCGCCGATTCGGAGATCACCGCGCTCAGCGCGACCACCTTCCTGATCGACGAACGCGACGGCAACATGGCGCCCAAGGCGGACAAGAAGCTGTGGACGGTGGATATCGCGCAGGCCACCGACGTCGGCCCGCAGGCGAATGTGCCGGGCGCGCAGTACAACCCGGACCGCGGCGGCCTGCAGGTCGACGGTAAGGCGCTGGAGGCGCTCGTCGGCACCGGCTCCACCACCGACACGATCGCCGCGCTGAAGAAGGCGGGCATCACCCCGGCCGCCAAGACCAAGAGCCTCGACTTCAACGGCCTGCTGAAGGGATTGAACGCCGACGGCAAGTTCTTCGGCCACGACAAGATCGAGGGCGTCGCCACGCTGGACGGCGGTAAGACGCTCTACATCGCCAACGACAGCGATTTCGGGCTCGCCGCGAGCCAGGGCGAGCAGCCGCCGTTCGGGCTGAAGCCGAAGGTGCTGCCGAACGGCCTGCAGGACACCGGCGAGATCCTGTTCGTCGACACCGCCAAGCTGCCCGCGAAGACCGCGACCTACACGGTGCGGCTGACGGTCAAGTAGCCGAGCATTCGGCGCGGTCGGGTTCGACGACCGCGTCGGGTTCGGTCCATTCGCGGCCCTCGAGCACGACGGCCGCGGCAAGGGTGATGAGCCACAGTGACATCGAGCCGACCTGGATGCGCTGGGCGATGCCGAGCGCGTAGTTGCCCGGCAGGTTGTCGGCGACGAGCATCCACACCGTCGCCGCCGACCCGAGTACGAGCACGACGAGCCCGAATTCCCGCAGGATGCGCCAGCGGTGATAGCGGTAGGCGGCCAGGCTGAACGCGAAGGTGGCCACCGCGATCGAGGTCACCGCGATGGTGCTGGTGAGCGCGTGCGGCTGGTGCAGCTGCGGGAACAGTTCGCTGTGCCCGGCGCCGCACGAGCTGTCGCCGGGCGCGCACTCTTTCAGTGGTAGTAGCACGTCGGCGATGGTCGCGGCGCCGAAGCAGAACAGCGCCACCCATCCGACGGTGGTCAGGCGGCGGCGCGGGAACAGCAGCAGGCCGCCGAGCGCGGCGGGGACGAGCAGTATCCCGACGATCTTGTCGCCGGTCGCGAACACCTCGCGGTACGGGGCGCCCGGCTCGGCGAGCTGGCTGAGGAACGAGTTGACCGGGTCGTTGTCCAAGCGCAGTACGAATTGCAGAACCCAGGACGAATAGCAGAGACCGGCGATCGCGATGGCCCCGGCGATCAACCAGGACGCCACCTTGACGCGCCGTTCGGCGATCTTCGGGCTAACACTCACGCGTCCCATTCTCCTGGTTACCACTGAACCGATGATCAGCGGCAGGTGCGTGGCGTATTCGCGCCGTGCGGTCGATCACGCCATCCATCAGGTCTGATGGGATATTGCCAACTGCCGCACAGGGTTTTGTCAGGTTCGGCGGCGAGGGTGAGTACTGAAGCGATCCCAAGGAGGTTCCCCATGATCGGCTTCATCACCGCACTGTCCGGATTCGCCGTACTCGCCGCGATGGCGGCATCCGGATACCTGGCCGCTCATTCGCCGCGCTCGCTGGTTCGCACCACCCGCCGCCGCTGATTTTCAGCGTCGATCACTGCAGCGTCGATCACTCCAGCGTTGATCGGTTCAGCGTTGCACCGCCGCCTGAACCCGTGCGGCCGCGTCGACCGGGTCCTCGTGTTCCCACACGCGGATGACCTGCCATCCGGCGGCGGCCAATGCCGCGTCGGTGGCCCGATCCCTGGTGACGTTGCCCGCGAGCTTGGCGGCCCACCACTCGGCGTTGTTCTTCGGATCGGTCGCGTGCTCCGGGCAGCGATGCCAGAAGCAGCCGTCCACGTAGACCGCGATGCGCAGCCGGGGAAATACCAGGTCGGCGCGGCGGCGCTGGCCGGGCAGCGGTGCGCGGTCGACGAAATACCGCAGTCCGCGCCGATGCAGTTCGCGGCGCAGCGCCAGCTCGGGTTCGGTGTCCGCGCGGCGCTGGCGGGACATACGCGCGCTGGTCGCCGCATCGGTCGATGGCCGTTGCGACGAGGGGCTCATGCTGTGTCCCTTGTGACATGAGCGGGGCCCTGCGTGGTTACGCTGCGCTGCCTCCTCCGGGCCTGACCGCTCATGCCGCCCAGCCGCCCATGCGATCGAGATGGCTCTCCACGTCGGCCAGGAACCCGGGCGGAAAACGCAGGCTGCCCATGCCGGTGCGGCGCAGGAATCCGGCGGTGGCGCGGGCCGAGAGCAGCCGCGAATCGGTGAGGAAGTCGCGCAGGTCCTCGTACGGTTCGTGCACCGGCCAGGTCGATACCGGCACCCGATAGGCGGTGCCGTCGCGGCCCCACGCGGCGACCGGCCACGGCTGGCCGGGGGCGAGCGGTTGATCGCCGGGGATGGGATCGCGCGGCGCGGCCAGCCTGGCGCCGACCCAGGAGGCCATGCGCACGCTCACCGCGTTGCCGACCAGCTTCCATCGATGACCGTGCCGGATACCGGGGACTTCCGTTGCGGGCGCGGTCCATCCGGGGGCGAAGCCCTGCAGCCGTTCACCGTCGACGATGCCCGGCGTGACGATCTCGCCCGACGGCAGGCGCACCGCGGGCGGGCTCGCGATGCCGAGCGCCGAACCGCCCTTGAGCGTCGGCACCGCGTTCACCGCCCAGCCGAGCCCGCGCACACCCTCGGTCCAATAGAAGCCGCACGGGTCGTGGTCGGGATCGCCGACGGTGCGCGGGCCCGCGTCGTCGGCGAACAGCACCCGCCGCGGGTCCTCGGTGCGTGAGGCGAGCATCAAGACCCGCTGACGCCGCTGTGGCAGGCCGAACGCGCGCGCGTCCACCACCCGGTAGGCCCAGGTGTAACCGAGCTCCTCCAGCGCCGTGGTGATGTGGCGCATCGCAGCGCCGCGACCGAGCTGCAGCATGAACGGGACGTTCTCGATCAGCAGCCAGCGCGGTCCGCGTTTGCGGCGCACCAGCCGGAACACCTCGTCGACCAGGCCGGACCGCTTCCCGGTGATGCCCGCCGTTCGCCCGGCCTGGGACAGGTCCTGGCAGGGGAAGCCCGCGGCGACCAGTTCGGTGCCCGCCGGAATCGCGCGCAGCTGGGTGATGTCGCCGTGCAGCGGTACGCCGGGGAAGCGGGCGGCGAGCACCGCCTGAGCGCCCGAGTCGATCTCACAGAGCAGTTCGGTCTGCCAGCCGTTGTCGCTGAGACCGAGTTCGAGGCCGCCGATTCCGGCGAACAGCCCGACCATCCGCATGGTGTTCACCACTGTGCCGGCTCGTGTGAGCGCGCAGGGACCAGGGAGCACCGCCAATCCAACACAGCTGTCCCTTCTGCCGACACGACCCGCGCAACGCAGACACGTTACTCGAGCGCGGATGGGTTGTCTGTCGTCGGGCCGGTGCGGGCGAATCTCGTTCTCGCAGTCGAATTCGCGCACGTCGGCCCCGATGGATCCGTGGCGGGCGCCCGAGGCGTCCCTTGACCTCGAGAATGCTCGAGGTTGTTTGCTCGGTTCATGAGGGTGATCACAGCGGTCGATCCGGGGGCATCGTGCGAGCCGGAAAATCGGTTGGCCGATTCGGACGGCGATGCCACCCTGGAATGTCCGACTTCGGCGCGCACCTCGCCGGACGTCGCATCTCACCGCATCGCAATCCAAGGACCCCGAAGGGGAGTTATGCCAGTCGCACTGGACATCCCGTCGGCCGAACCGGAGGCCGACAGTACAGAGCGACCCGCCGCAACCAGGCCGGGTCGCCTACATTCGCTACGCAGGTTCGGGCCCTACATCCGCCCGCACCGGACCGCGCTGCTCGCCGCGACCGTGCTCGCGATCCTCGCCTCGCTGACCGCGGTGGTCATCCCGCTGATCATCGCGCGCATCATCGACGGCCCGATCGCGCAGCGCGATTTCGCCGGTGTGGTGTGGCCGGTGCTGTTCGTGCTCGCGCTCGGTCTGCTCGAGGCGCTCGGCGTGTGGGGGCGCAGGTGGCTGGTCTCGAAACCGGCGACCATGTTCGAGATCACCCTGCGCGCCAAGATATTCCGCAAACTGCAGTCGCTGGCGATCGCCAGGCACGACGGCTGGGAGTCGGGGCAGCTGCTCTCGCGTGCGGTCGAGGACATGTCGACCATGCGCCGCTTCGTCGCGTTCGCCGGGCCGTTCCTGCTGCTGCACCTCGTGCTCATCCCGGCGGGCCTGATCGTGCTGTTCGTGCTGAGCTGGCAGATCGGGCTGACGTTCGCGATCATCTCGATTCCGCTGACTTACATCTGCGTTCGCTTCGAACGCAGCTACTCGGTGGCCTCGCGGCGCTCACAGGACCAGTCCGGCGATCTGGCCACAACGGCCGAGGAGTCGGCGCAGGGCGTGCGGGTACTGAAGGCGTTCGGCCGCGGTGTGTTCTTCGGTGGCCGATTCACCGCGCAGTCGCGCGAACTGCAGCAGACCGAACTGCTCAAGGTCCGGCTGGACGCGACGCTCTGGTCGGCGATGACGAGCATGCCGCAGCTGGCGATCGCGTTCGCGCTCGGCTTCGGCGGCTACGCGGTGGTGCACGGCACCATGACGCTCGGCACCCTGGTCGCGGGCATCACGCTGGCGACCTTCCTGCAGTGGCCGATCATCTGGACCGGCTTCCTGCTCGCCGAGCTGAACGACGCGCGCACGGCGGCGGACCGGTACTGGGAGATCATCGACACCCCCGTCGACATCACCGATCCGGCCGATCCGGTGGAGTTGCCGGAGCGGATCGCCGGTGAATTGCGGTTGGAGAGTGTGCGATTCGCATTCCCGCGCAGCGAAGCGGAGCGGGACAATCAGACGCAGCCCGAGGCCGATGGGGAAGTGCTGCACGATGTTTCGCTCAAGGTCCGGCCCGGCGAGACGGTCGCGCTCGTCGGTGCGACCGGTAGCGGAAAGACCGCGCTGCTCAACCTGATTCCCCGCCTGTACGACGTCACCGGCGGCGCCGTCACCATCGACGGCATCGACATCGCCTCGATGCGGCTGACCGACCTGCGCTCGCTGGTCTCGGTCGCCTTCGAGGAGCCGGTGCTGTTCTCGGCGAGCGTGCGCGAGAACGTCGCGCTCGGCGATCCGGCGGCCACCGACGCCGACGTGCGCCGCGCGCTCGACGTCGCACAGGCCACCGAGTTCGTCGAGAAGTTGCCGTGGGGCCTGGACACCAGGATCGGTGAACAGGGGCTGAGCCTGTCCGGTGGTCAGCGGCAGCGGCTCGCCCTGGCCCGCGCCGTGCTCAGCGGTGCGTCGGATCCGAACCGCACCCGGATCATGGTGCTCGACGATCCGCTGTCCGCGCTCGACGTGGAAACCGAAGAGCGCGTGCAGGAACGGCTGCGGACCGTACTCGCGGGCGCGACCACGCTGCTGGTCGCGCACCGGCCGTCCACCGCGGCGCTTGCCGACCGGGTCGCGGTGCTCGCCGACGGGCGCATCGTCGCCGAGGGCGCACACGATCAGCTGCTGCGGACCAGCAGCCACTACCGAGAACTGATGGGAGGTGACCGATGACCACCGACACGATGACGGAAAACGCCGCGGCTTCCGCTGATTCGACGGACAAGCGCGACGAAGCCGCGGACTGGCGCGGCATCGCCAGCGAGGACAAGGAGGTCACCCAGACCGGAAACCTGGTGCTGGCCGGTCGATCCCGGCGCCTGCTGCTCGATCTGGTCCGGCCCTACCGCGGGCTGGCCGCGCTGGCGCTGGTGCTGATCGTGGTCAACAACGTCGCGACCGTCTCGGCGCCGCTGTTCGTCGCGCACGGGCTCGACGCGGGCATCGCCGAAGGGGCGAAAGGGAATTGGCTTCCGCTGATCCGCACCGTCGCCGGATATCTCGGCGCGGTGGGGATCGGCGTGGTCACCACGTTCGTCTTCCTGCGGGTGTCGGGCAAGCTCAGCCAGAGTGTGCTGTTCGACCTGCGGCAGCGCTTGTTCGCGCATATGCAGCGGCTCAGCGTCGCCTTCCACGAGAAGTACACCTCGGGCAAGGTCGTCGCCCGGCTCACCGGTGATATCGAAACGCTGCAGGACCTGCTGGAGAGCGCGCTCAATCAGGCGTTGAGCGCGATCCTTTCGGTGGTGACCATCGCGGTGCTGCTGGTCTACCTCGATCCGACGCTCGCCTCCATCGTGCTCGCCGGTTTCGTCCCGCTGGTGCTGGTCACCCGCTGGGCGCAGCGCAGGCAGCGGGCGGGGTACCGCCGCACCCGCGGCGCCATCGCCAAGGTGATCGTGCAGTTCGTCGAATCGATGGGCGGCATGCGCGCGGTGCAGGCGTTCCGGCGTGAGCACCGCAACGAATCGGTGCTCGCCATCGAGGACGCCGAATACCAGCAGGCGACCACCGCGGCCATGCGCGGCATGGGCGACTACGCCGGTCTCACCCGCCTGCTCGGCAACCTGACCACGGTGATCGTCATCGTCGTCGGCGCCTGGCAGGTCATCGAGGGCCACCTGGCCGTCGGCGTCCTCGCCGCATACCTGTTGTACCTCAACGAGTTCTACGGTCCACTCGACGAACTCGCGCAGGTCTTCAACTCCTACCAGTCCGCGGCCGCGGCCCTGGAAAAGATCTCCGGTGTGCTGGAGGAGGAGCCCTCGGTCCCGGAGCCCAAGGCCCCGGTGTCCTTGGCGAAGGCCGACGGCGCGATCCGGATGGACAACGTCTGGTTCGGTTACGGCACAACCCCTTCGGATGATGCGACCGCACTCGCGGTCGGCGCGGCGTCAGCGGCAGCGAATCCGGCCGAGGACGGCGCCGGATCGACGGACCACGTCACCGAGACCGCCGCGGCCGTGGGATCCGCAGTGGCCGTGGACATTGCGAAGCGGCCCAACGGTATCGGCGCGGAATCGCCCGTCCGCACCGCAGCTGGAGCGGAATCGGCCAAGGGCGACAACGGATTCGGCGGTGCGGCGGATTCGGCTACTGGTCGGACGAGCACGGTTCTTCCGGAGTTCTCACTGGATATTCCGGCGGGGCAGGTGGTCGCGCTGGTCGGCGCCACCGGTGCGGGCAAGTCGACGCTTGCCAAGCTCATCACGCGGTTCTATGACCCTTCGGGCGGCACGATCACCTTGGACGGCATCGATCTGCGTGAGCTCGCCGATACCGATCTGCGCCGCAATGTCGTGATGGTCACCCAGGAGTCGTATCTGTTCTCCGGATCGGTCGCCGACAACATCCGGCTCGGCAGGCCGGATGCCTCCGATGCCGAGGTGTACGCGGCGGCGCGGGCGGTCGGCCTGTACGACTTCGTGATGGCGCTGCCCGAAGGCTTCGGCACCGACGTGCGCAAGCGCGGCGGCAGGCTGTCGGCGGGCCAGCGTCAGCTCGTCGCGTTCGCGCGGGTGTTCCTGGCCGATCCCGCGGTGATCGTGCTGGACGAGGCCACCTCCAGCCTCGATATCCCCAGTGAGCGGCTGGTGCAGCAGGCGCTGGAAACGGTGCTGCGCGAGCGGACCGCGGTGATCATCGCGCACCGGCTGTCCACCGTCGCCATCGCCGACCGGGTGCTGGTGCTCGACGGCGGCCGGATCGTCGAGGACGGCGCGCCCGCCACCCTGATCGCGGGCACCGGCCGGTTCGCCGATCTGCACGCGGCATGGCGTGAGTCGCTGGTGTGATGCCGGGCTCGGTGCGATCGGCTGCCGCCTCCCGGCCTGCCGGTCGCGCCGCGCCGTCGGGACGTCGCTTACGGTAGAGAGGTGACGAACCCAGCCCCTGGCACCGAGAGCGCCTCGCGGTGGCCGGCGATTCTCACGTGGCGCGCGCACGACGCGACGCGGATGGAGTCGGTGCGCGTGACGCTCAACGGCAACCGGATCCGCGCCGCGGGCCGGATGATCGGCGGCGAGACGGCCGATCATCCGGCCTTCAGCGCGTCCTATGACCTGGTCACCGACGAGAACGGCGTGACGAAGCGGCTGTCGCTACGCAGTACCACGGCGGCGACCGGCGAGCGGCATGCCTCGATCGCCAGGGACGAGGAGAACTACTGGCTGGTCGACGCGGGCGGCACACACGTCCGCTCCACCTTCGCCGGAGCCCTCGACGTCGATGTGGTGCTCAGCCCGTTCTTCAACACCCTCCCGATCCGCCGCTTCGGCCTGCAGAACGCGGTCGGCGACGTGCAGGTCCCTGTCGTCTACGTCCGCCTGCCGGACCTGCTTGTCCAGGAAGCCAGCCTCACCTACAGCAGCGCCGCCGACGGCATCAGCGTCCTCTCCCCGGTCTCCAGCGCCACCGTCCGCGTGGACGCCGACGGTTTCCTCCTCGATTACCCAGGATTGGCTGAGCGCATCTAGCGCACCTACTCCTCTGATTCCCGCGCCGCGTTCCAGTCGTGGGTCGCCGGGCGGATGTAGCTGCTCTGCGGCGCGGACACTTTTCGCGTGTGGCGGCCAGTTTTCTCTCGTGCTGCCGAAAAGTGTCCGTTCAGCTGAGGTCGCGCGTGATAACTCCGCCGCGGCGCCCCGCATCGCGCAGCCGCGTCAGCCAATCGTGGTCGCCGGGGCGGATATCGGTGATTTCCCAGCGCTCTGCGGTTTCGTAGGACCGCCTGGCATCGTGCCCGGCCTCGACCAGGTCGACGAGCGAGCCGTCCGCGCGCAGTGCGTCGCGGGCCGCCGTCAGCACCGTGAGGGTCTCGTCGAGCGCCTCCAGCAGCGCGCCCGCGTTCGGCTCGCAAATGGCGCGGACCAGGTCCGGCGCGGTCGAGGCGACCCGGGTGCCGTTGCGGAACGAACCCGCGGCCAGGCCGAGCGCCAGGTCGCCGCCACCGGCCCCGGCCAGGGCGAGTGCCTCGGCGAGTACATGCGGCAGGTGGGAGATGCGGGCGACGGCGGTGTCGTGTTCGTCGGCGACGACCGGCACCACCACCGACCCGCAGTCCAGCGCCAACCGGACCACCTGGATCCACGGGTCATGATGGGTGCCCTCGTCGACGCCCACCGCCCACACCGCGCCACGGAAGAGTTCGGAATCGGTAGCGGCCCAACCGGATTCATTGGTACCGGCCATCGGATGCCCGCCGGCGTAGCGCGCCGACAGTCCGTTCTTGCGCACCTCGGCGGCGACCGGCGCCTTCACGCTCACCACATCGGTCAGTGCGCAGTCCGGCGCAAAGGTGGCCACCGCGGCCAGCACCGATGCCACCGCGGGCATCGGCACCGCGATCACCACCAGCGCATCGGTCTCGGCGGCGCGCCCGAGTGCGGCGGGCAGGTCGTCGGTGACATCGAACCCGTCGGCACGTGCGGCGCGCACTCCGGCCTCGGAACGGTTGTAGCCCCAGGCGTCGTATCCGGCCCCGACGGCCGCGCGCAGCAGAGAACCGCCGATCAAACCGGCCCCGAGCACACACACCGGGGTTTTCTGGTCAGAAGTCACCGAACCAGATTCCCATACGACTTCAACATTTCCGCTCGAGACGACTACCGTTGCGGCCATGGCAGCACAGCGCTCGGGCACGAACAGGGCGGCGTCGGAAGACTACGACGACGTAGAAGGGTTCGCAGTGGCGGTTGTCCGCGAAGAAGGCAAATGGCGGTGCAGCCCGCTGAGCCAGGCGGCACTCACCGATTTGTCCGCAGCGGAAAATGAACTCAAAGAGATGCGCAGTTCGGGCGCGGTGTTCGGGTTGCTGGACGTGGACGACGAATTCTTCATCGTGCTCCGTCCCGCCCCGAGTGGCACCAGGATGCTGGTATCGGACGCGACCGCCGCGATCGACTACGACATCGCCGCCGACGTACTCGAGGCGTTGAATGTCGAGATCCCGGATATCGACCCGGACGAGCTCGACGACATCGAGCCGTGGGAGGAGGGCGACCTCGGCGTGCTCGCCGATCTCGGACTGCCCGAGCCGGTGCTCAGCGTCATCCTCGCGGAGACCGACCTGTACCCGGACGAACAACTCGGCATGATCGCCCAGCGTCTCGGCTTCGCCAACGAGCTATCGGCGGTGCTGGACAAACTGCCGCGGTGATCGGCCGATCCACCACCAATCGCGCCTCGCGCACGACGAGCGTCAGCTCTCGTGGGCGGGGCGCCGTCATATGTGGCATGAGCGAGGAGGCGCGTCGATGAGCACGCTGTCCGACGCCGACATGGTGCGCGCCGCGATCGCCGCCGCCGCGGCGGCCGACCCGCGCGACGTGCCCGTCGGCGCGGTCGTATTCGATTCCACCGGAAGGGAACTCGCGCGCGCCGCGAACGCGCGGGAAGCCACCGGCGATCCGACCGCGCACGCTGAAGTCCTCGCCCTGCGCCGCGCCGCCGAGGTACACGGCGACGGCTGGCGCCTCGAGGACTGCACCCTCGCGGTCACCCTGGAGCCGTGCACGATGTGCGCCGGCGCCCTGACCCTGTCCCGCATCGGCCGCCTCGTCTTCGGCGCCTGGGAACCCAAGACCGGCGCCGTCGGCTCCCTCTGGGACGTGGTCCGCGACCGCCGCCTCAACCACCGCCCCCAGGTCCGCGGCGGCATCCTCGAACCGGAATGCGCCGCCCTCCTCGACACCTTCTTCCGCACCCAACGCTGACCGCGACATCGATCACACCTCCCCCTCGCCCCGCTCACCCCCCGAATCCACCCCACCCAGGCGATTTAACGATCCAGCCCCACTCCGGTATGGTTGTCGGCGGTGGCGTGTCCGAGCGGCCTAAGGAGCACGCCTCGAAAGCGTGTGAGGGGTAACCCCCCTCCGAGGGTTCAAATCCCTCCGCCACCGCCAGAGCCCCTGACCGGCAGTAGCAGGTCAGGGGCTTTTTCTATGCCGTCGCCACATTCGATCCCGTTGGTTTGGGCACGAATTGGGCACACTTCGTATTCAGCGCTTCGGCCACCGCATCGAGATCGGTGTCGAACAGGTCCGCGTACACGCGCAGTGTCACGGACGGGTCGGCGTGCCCGAGCATCCGCGCCAGCGCGAGCACATTGACGCCCGCGCTGATCGCGAGACTTGCGCAAGTGTGCCGAAGGTCGTGCGGAGTGATTCGCTGGACCTTGGCCCGCTTGACCGCCCCGGCGAACCATCCGCCACTCGACTTCGGACGCGGCAAGTAGTCGGTGCCGTCGCCGAACACGAGGTCTTCGTGGTCGCGCCCTTTGCATTGCACCGCGAGTTCGTCCAGAACGAATTGCGGCACCGGTACGGACCTTTCCTTACGGCTCTTGGTCTGGCCGACCGCGTGATCAACGCCGAGCTGTACGGCGTTGTCGGCGACCGACAGGCGACGCCGGAGGAACTGAACGTCCCGGACTCGCAATGCCACGGCCTCGCCCCACCGAATCCCCGTGTAGGCCAAGGTGAGTACGAGTACTCGATGCTGCTTGGCTTCACCCACCAGCCGCGCCACATCCTCCGCAGTGAGGTACACCCTTCGCTTGCTCGTCTTCCGAGGAAGGTTCTCAACGCCCCGAGCAGGATTCGCGCGCAGTCGTCTCGATTTCACCGCATCGTCCAGGATGCCCGCGAGCACCCCGTAGGCGCGGATAACTGTTGTCGCGCCGCTGGCCTTCTTGACCACCTTCTCCGGGTCGTTCGAGTCGAGTGCGGGACGGCACATGTCGGCTATCCACTCCTCGACCGCCGCGAGGTCGATATCGGCAACCGCCTTTGCACCCCACTTCGGCTGCACGTGGGTTCGCCATGCTGATTCGAGTGTCCGGTAGTTGGATGGCGCTACGTCAGATTGCTTGCGCTCCAGCCATTTCGGTGCAAGCTCGTCGACCTTGATGCGCCCGAGGCTCGGCATTACGTACTCGCCGGACAGCTTGGAAACCTCAACGGTGTTGGCGAAATCCTCAGCGTCGCGCTTGCGCCGGAATCCACGCTTCTTCGTCTGCTTCCCGCTGGGCATCCGATAGCGGACCATGTACCGCTTCCCGGAATCCGTTTCGTAGCTCTCGATCGTGGCCATACCTATCGACCCCCGCCTGTCTCGCTACGCTTACCCATGCTGCTGCTCCATTTCCTTGATGGGTTGTGGGGTAGTGGTGTCCGTGGCCCCCGTCGCCCGCAGTTGCACCTGTGGGACTTCCGGCGGGGGTCACCTGTGTATTTATGCCTTCTTCTTGCCGGGCTGGGTTTTGGGGAGGTATCCGCGTTCGCGGGCTTTCTGCACGTAGGTGGAGGCCATGCGTGTTTTGACGCCGAAGATGCGTCCAACGGCCGCAGTGGGTGCGTGGTCGATGTTTTCCCGGTAGACCTCGGCGACGCGGCGCAGCAGTTCGTCGGTGACGCGCCGCTTCCCAGCGCTGGCACGGCGCTGCTCGACGAACCTGCGGGTGGCATGGTAGGCCGCAGAGTCGGTTCCGGTGGTGCCGACCGGTTCCGGCGAATGGCCGATGGCCTGCTGGTCGACCATCAATACGAACGCGGGGTAGAGCATTTCCACTGCCGCTGCCACCGACGCGTCACGCAGGTCTTTCTGCTTGATTCCCCGCTGGCCGGGCAGTGACTTCAGCCCGAAATCCACCAGTTCCGGGATGCCGTCGCGCAGTTCGATCCGGGCGTACCAGCTCGGTGTGTCGGTACCGTGCCCGACAACTTCGAAAAATGTTGGTAGCCAACGGTCTTCGACCAGCTCGTATTCGCCGGAGATATGGAGATCGAGGTTGTCCTGTTCTATCTCTACGTCTTCGCCGATGCGCTTACGCTGCCGAACTTCCCGGTCCGTACCTCGTTGCATAGTGACAACCCTGCGCTAAACCACGCACTATGTCAATGTCGGGTGATCGACGGCAATCGAGAGCGAGGCGAGGAGATCGGAATGACTATCCAGGATGGTCACGCCACCCCAGAACAGTTGGCGCAGCGCTGGCACACCAGCACGGCATCGTTGGCTCAGGACCGTTATCGAGGGACCGGGCCGAAGTTCCTCAAGCGGGGGCGGCGGGTGTTGTATCCGTGGTCGGAAATCGTGGAATGGGAAGCGTCGCATACCGTTTCGCGCACCGATGATTCCTCGGGCAGCGCGGCTTGCTGATCACCCAAGCCGGAAGGAGGGCAACAGAACCCAACGACACGGAGAAACGAATGACCGAAACGAGGTACCGCCCCACCGCTGAGGGAGCGGGCGGGGCGGTCGATGGTCTGCGGGACCAGGTTCAGGGTAACGCGCTACGCCACCGCGCCGAGGCCGCGCAGCGGTTGCCGGGTGGCGATCCGTGGGTTATCGACCTTCACTGTGACGATTTCCGACTGACCGGTAAGCAGCTTGAGGCATGGGGTCATGCGGCGAATCACATTGGCATGGATGGTAATACGCCGATTCTGCCGCTCGAGGTGCTGCGGGCGCTGCACCGGCGAGGCGGGGCCGATCGGATACTGGCCGAGCGGGTGTATCGGGCGGGAGGTGTGGCCGCGTGAAACAGATCCGCACTGCGGCCGACGCGAAGGCGGTGGTGGCGAAGTACCGACCCGAGGCCGAACCGACGCCGAACGTGATGCCGTCGCGGAATCGACGGAGCCGCAAGCGAACTCGGGGCGGGGTGCTCCTGGATGATGTTGGGGGCGGGGGCCGGTTCGGGACTGTCGCGGATCTGTCACGGGAATACGGCGACGACCTGATTGTTCCGGCGGATGTCGGGGGCGCAGCCGGATCGGTTGCGCATTCGGGCGAAGACCTTTTCCCTGCACCGGATTCACCGTTGCCGGTAGCGCGGCGGATCTTCCAGGACCATCGGGTCGACGGATTACCTACTCTGCGGGCGTGGCGTGGCGGGTGGATGCGGTGGGCGCGCACGCATTGGACCGAGATGGACAACGCCGAGCTGCGCAGCCAGGTCTACACGACCCTCGAAGACGCCGAGTATCTAGATGGCAAGACCGCGGTGCGGTGGAATCCGAATCGTCATCGGGTGGCGAACGTGATCGAGGCAATGGCCGCGATCGGGCATTTGCGCGCCGACGTGGATACCCCGTCATGGCTGGTTCGGCGCGGCGCGCAGGTCGCGGCGAATGAGATCATCTCGTGCGCCAACGGTCTGCTCCATGTTCGTGGTCGCCGACTCCACGCGCACACCCCGGCGTACTTCAATACCGTGACGGTGCCGTTCGACTACTGCGTCGACGCCCCGCCGCCTATTGCGTGGCTGGAGTTCCTGGCCTCGATCTGGCCCGAGGATGCCGATTCGGTCGCGCTGTTGCAGGAGTACACCGGCTACATCTTGTCGGGGCGAACCGATATGCAGAAGGCGCTGTTGCTGATCGGGCCGACCCGCAGCGGAAAGGGCACCTACGCGCGCCTGCTGACCGCTCTGGTCGGGCACGGGAACGCGGCGGGGCCGACGCTGGCGAGTCTGGGCACGAACTTTGGGTTGGCTCCGTTGCTGGGTAAGCCGTTGGCGGTGGTCGCCGACGCCCGTCTCGGTGGTGGTGATGTCCGCACGGTGGTCGAGCGGTTGTTGTCGATCACCGGTGAGGACATGCTCACCGTGGACCGCAAGTTCAAGGAGCCCTGGTCGGGCAAGATCGCGTCGCGTTTTGTGATCCTGTCCAACGAGTTGCCGCGCTTCGGCGATGCCTCTGGCGCGATAGCGAACAGGTTCCTCGTGTTGCAGATGACGCGCAGCTTCCTCGGCAAGGAGGACCGCACACTCGACGCGCGCTTGACCGCCGAGCTGCCAGGGATCTTGTCGTGGGCGCTCGACGGTTTGGACCGCCTGGTCCGTCACGGCCGGTTCACCGTGCCCGCCGCCTCGCAGGACGCCACCACGTTGATGATGGACCTGGCCTCACCGATCTCCGCGTTCGTCCGCGACTGCTGCGTGCGCACGGCCTCCGCGCACGTGCCGAGCACGACGATCTACGAGGCGTGGAAATCCTGGTGCGAGGACAACGGGCACCGGGCAGGCAGCAACGTCACCTTCGGGCGCGACCTGCGCGCGGTGGTGCCGGAACTGATCGTGTCCCAGCCTCGGACCGAGGGCGGGCGTGTTCGCCGCTACGACCGCATCGGTCTCAAGGCCGACGTTATCGACGCCCTCAGTAGCGCCTTAAATGCTGATTCACCCGTGCCACCCGTGCCAGCCGCTCATACCCCAGGTCATCAGGGGTTCGTCGGTGACGGATATCCCGTGCCAGCGGCAGGTGATCCCGTGCCACCTTCGCGTGCTGGCACGGGATACGCCACGGGCAGCACGGCCATGAAACCGCAGGTCGAACAGGGTGGCACGGGTGGCACGGGTGAGAGTGCATTTAAGGGCGTACTCGAATGCCCGGTGTGCGGCTTCCCTCTCGACGGCGACGCCGCCGGGCTGCCCATGCACCGCGACTGCGCCCGCAAGGCCGCATCATGACCGGAGGTGAAGAGGTCGACTGTCCCGACTGTTCTGCGGTGGGACCGGGGAAGGCGGGGGTGGTGTGCAACGCACAGGAACGCAACAGCTCATCCTGCACCCCGTGCGCGTCGAGTTGAGCGCACAGACGTTGCAATACCTGACTACGCCCCGGTATCGGATGTCCTGTGTTGGTCCCCTCGGACTGGGGGCACCCCCTCCTCGGCATCCTGCACGATGGCGGTGGGCATAGCGCGCCCGAGCCCGTACGGGTTCCGGAGTCCCCCATCAACGCCGAGTTGAGCGTGCGAAACGGCCACCACCGCACCGATGTCCGACCCCGCCGACGCGGCGATATCCACCCCCAGGGGAGGGACCCCGGCACGCCGGACCGTGCAGGCGGTAGACATCGCAGCAGCGACCATGCATGCGCCACCGCCCCGTTTTCGGTCCACGCTGACGCCTTGAAGGCGTCCGCAAATCCAAAGGCGAAAAACCACAGTTCAGAGGCGAAAGACGGCTCGGGACACCTTCGGACGCTTTTCCGCGCGCACTCCGACAACCACTCCTCGCGAATCTCCAGCGCGATGACTGCCGGACCGTTCTTCTGAGCCCCTCCCAAAAAGCTGGTTCGACGAAACACTTTCGACCACTATCCCCGAGCCGGGGAGCGCCTGCCCCCTCGAAAAATCCAGGCCCCGGGGGCCCTGACTCGACGGTGGCAGTCAGGAGTTTTTTTTACGGACGCGATTTTCCGGGCGCTGAGCTGCCCGAACGAGCTGAAGATCGGTGCGATTCGCGCTGGGGGAGAGAGAAATCTCCTGACTGCCACGGCGAGTCAGGCCCTGGGGGTCCGAATATTTCCGTCGGGCGGTGCGGGCCACCGACACCGTGCACCAGGGCGGTGCAGGCGCGAGCAACACCGGGCATCTGCCCAACTGCGGAGTGCACTCGTCAGAACGGTGAAAGATGTTGTGTCGGTTAGTATTCCAGCTGGAGCAAGTCGGACAGCTGCCGCATCTCGGCTGTGAGTGTTCTACGCCTGCTGACGATCCTGCCGAGGAGATCCTTCGCCATCCGATGCTCGAGCAGCCACGGACGCGCCTCACGCGACAGTTGGACCAAGACCTCGAACGCCGAATCGTATTGCCGGAGTTCGGTATGTGCGGCAGCCACGTCGAGCAGATGACGGTTGCGATTGTCAGAGGTCGGTCGCAGCCCGGTAGGGACCTTGCGGGCGAGTCGGAGGGCGAGGTCTGGCCGATCGTTTACGACAGCGTTCTCCACCCGCTTCATCGCTACGGTGGCTGGCCCGAACGTCGTCCAGTACTGGTGGTAGCCGCCGGACTCGTGTCCGATCGCGACTGCGGCAGCGTGCGCGAGGCGCATCATGTCCTCGGCTTCGTCCGGTCGGTTGTCGCGGATCGCTGCGGCTGAGCCGCGCAGCAGTAGCCAGCCCCAAACGGAAATCTCCCGTGTCGTCGCCACCGAGAGTCGAGGTTCTACCCGGTCGGCCCACTGCGTAGCGAGCTTGCGTACCTGCTCGAACTGTCGCTCCACCAGCATGAGCCAGCACAAGGTGATCACCGCAGAGGCCGCATCGAGAACATTCCCGGTCGCCTCGGCGTCGGCCAACGACCGCTCCAGCGCGACCCGCGCGGGCTGGAGCTGCCGCGTCTGGACCATCACCGACCCGACAAGTTGCATGATGCGGGATCGCATGAGCGGAGTTGCCGAGTTCCCGTCGTCGATCAGGCGCGGGAGGACACGAGCGAGCCGATCGTACTCGTTGTCGTGATAGAGCATCACGGCTGCGGTCAGGGCCTCTTCCGTACCTCGCCCGCCGAGTAGTTCTGTCGCTTCCTCCGGGGGCTTGGGTGAGGTGATCGCGTCGCGTGTCGGCAACCAGAGTTCACCGGGGTTGTCCTCGGGTGGTTGGGGATTGGGGCCGAGTAGGGATGTCACCGGGCATTCGAGAGCGACCGCGAGGCGGCGGAGTGTATCTATCCGGATGTCTTCGCGTTCACCCTGTTCGACCTTGCGAATCAGGGAGAAACTGACACCGGATGCCTGCGCCAATTCCTTCTGGGTCATTCCGCGCCGCTTCCGCACCGATTGCAGACGTGCGCCGAGATCCGCGCTCATAGTTCCGAGGCTAGGCGGTGATCTGCCGTGATGTGTGGGTTGAGTCCGATCACGCTGTCTGTGGCACCTTCGGATGCCGCTACCCCAAAAGGCCACAGACGCAGCAATGTCCCCGGTGTGACGCTGATCTCGGCCCCGCCGTCGGGATGACCAACTCCCGTTCGGCCCCGGCGGCGGGTGCTCACCATTCGAGCAACCAACCAAGGGCGGGATGATGAATCCATCAGCGATTGGCTTTGTGCGACAGGACATTTCCGGCAATGGCCGATTCAGAGACCAGGCGGCGATTCACGAGCTGGCGCAGGGGTGGGGTTTCGATCTGCTGCCGGTGATTGTGGTCGGTGCTGCGGTTCCCGCTCCGGACCTCATGCTGTTGCAGCACGTGGTCGGCTATGGCGCTGCGGCGGTGATCGTGCCCAGCCGCGAACACATCTGGTCGGCGCGGCGCACGATCACCGACTACTGCGATCTGATCATCGCCAGCGACGAGCAGACTTGGAAACGAGGGCACCAGTGGCCGCCGCTGGCGTTCAGCCCGTATCCCGATGGTGTCGGCCGCATCTCTGGCCGGTGGTTGCGATGAGTTTCGATTGGTGGCGCGAGAACGCCGAGACGGCGGAACCCGGCGTACGTGTGCAGGACATCGTTGACCGGGTGCAGGCCGAGCGTCGTCGCGAACGCATCCAGGCCGAGGACGCTCGCGCCGCCGACGACGGGCTGTGGCCGCACGGATGGCCGCACGAAGCGCCCGACTACCCGATGGGTGTGCTCGAGGCTCACAAGACCATGCAACGCCATCGTGGGTGCTCGGTGGAGCGCTGTGGACGCAAAGCAGCGGCACGGCAAGCGTTGATCGATGCCGGACGGCTGAAACCGGACAGCTCGCGCGCCTACCTGGACCCATCGAACATGCACCCCGGGCCAGCACGCACGCGCTGAGCAACCCCGAGCTTCCCGCACGACATTCACTCCGTCGACGGTCATCGGTCGGTCGGTCGTGCGGGCAAGGGGCACCCCCGGGGCGCACCAGGCGATCACAACCCCGGGGGTGGTCGTCAGCCGCGCCGCGCCGCTTCGGCCTTCCCCTCAGCGGCTTAGGGCTTGTCCGTGCGGAGATCGCAGACACCGTGTCGGAAGCCATGACGCACTCGCCGATCTTGTGAACGTTTGAACCCTCCGCACATTCGACCGCCCTCCCCGTAGGTGGTGCTGACGCTCGGCGCGGGGGACGCCCCCTGGGGGTGGGGAGCCAATTCCTGTCGCTGGGAAGTGGGCGCGTAGGCGTGGCCCGGTAACGATTGCGGCCACCGCTCCTTGTTTTCAAGGGCCGGGGCCGCTGGTTTCTCCGGGCACAGAATGGGCACAACTGGGCACGAATCACCGTGATTCGGCGTGAATGACAATAATGTGTTTTTGCAGGTAGAACCGATCTTGGGCCCTTGACCAGCAAGGCGGAAAGGGTTCAAATCCCTCCGCCACCGCCAAAGCCCCTGGCCTGCGATTGCAGGTCGGGGGTTACTTTTTTTTGGTGCGTCTCCGGCGCTACCTCGATCAACCGTTTTGCCGAATCTCCAGAGCATGCTTGTTCGCGCGGAGGTTCTCGGGTGCAACGAGATTCCTGCTGGGCGATGACAACGATCTCGGGTCAGCTGGGTGCTGATTTGCCGGCACCGGTTTCCGGCACGCCACCTCAATTGGTCTCCGGCAGTGACGCGCATCGGATGTAATTCTGCGATGACTCGCGTCGACTTCCGTAAGTCCGCTTCCCGCGCCGTGACTGGGCTTCTGCTCGGGTGTGTCCTGATGATCGTCGCGTCGGCCGCCGCGGTGGCCCAGCCCGGCGGACTATCGGACGCCGACCCGAACGACCCTCGCGTCCAAGATGCCGCTCGGTTCGCGGTCGACCAGCTCAACGGCCAGCCGGGTTCCCAGTACGTGCTGAAGGCCCAGAAGCAAGTGGTGCAGGGCATGAGGTACTACTTGACCGTTTCCTTGGTGGTCGACGACGTCAGGGAAAGGTGTGACGTTGTGGTGTGGGTGAAGCCTGACAACCAAGATGAACTGGTCTCCAGTAGCTGTGTGCCCGAGGCGATGTGATCGGGTTCCGCCCCACGAATGTGCCGCCAATTCGCCTTCGCTTGACCGACACTCCCGGGCATACGGTTCCGCCGCGGCTCACTGTTCCGTCGAGCGTTCGTGGAAGCGGACGATGCTTTCGGCGTTGACGCTGACCCAGTTCAGTAGGCCGTGGAGTTGGTCGGCCACCTCCTTTCCCATGGGGGTCAGGGTGTACGTGACTTGGGGTGGGGTAGTGGGTTCTACTGTGCGGGAGGTGAATCCGTAGGCGGTGAAGGTGCGGAGGTTTTGGGAGAGCATCTTTTCGCTGATGCCGCCTACTCGGTCGCGCAGGATGTGGAAGCGCATGGGGCCGTCGCGCAGGGAGGCGAGGATGAGGACGCCCCAGCGGCTGGTCAACTTGTCGAGGACCGTGCGGGCCGGGCAGTCGCTGTCGAATGCGTCACTCTTCGGGATCGTCGATGGCCTGCGTGCCTGGGAACCAACCTCCATGAACTGAGCTTACTTCCAGGTAGGCCCTTACCGAGAGTTAGCCGCATTCGTAGGGTGAGCTCATGGCTGATATCAATAGGGTTTTGGTGATCGGGGCTACCGGTCATGTTGGCGGACAGGTTGTTTCGCAGCTCGCGGAGACCGGGGTCGCGGTGCGCGCGCTCGCGCGCAAGCCCGAGGCGGCGTCGTTCGCGGCCGGTGTCGAGGTCGCGCCGGGCGATCTGACCCAGCCGGAAACGTTGATCCCTGCGCTCGACGGGGTGGACGCCGTGTATCTGACCTGGCCGCTACTGCCCGCCGCCGCAGCGGATTCGGTGGTCGAGGTGATCGCCGGGCGCACGGGCCGCATCGTTCTGCTGTCCTCCGGTGCCGTTCGCGACGACCTCGAGAAGCAGGACAATCCGATCGGCGAGAAGCACGCGATGGTCGAACGGCCGATCGTGGCCTCCGGGTTGGCATGGACGTTCCTGCGGCCATACGGTTTCGCGACCAACACCTTGGAGTGGGCGGCGCAGACCCGCGTGGGCGATGTGGTCCGCGGCGCATATGGCGCCGCATCGATGACGCTGCTGCATGAGGCGGATATCGCGGCGGTGGCCGTGCGCGCGCTCACCACCGATGGGCATGCCGGGGCGAGATATGTGCTGACCGGTTCGGCTTCGCTGCGCAGGATCGATCAGGTCGCGGCCATCGGCGCGGCGCTCGGGCGTCCGCTGGCGTGGGAGGAGCTGACCCGGGAGCAGGCGAGACGCCACATGGATTGGGTGCCAGCGGAATACGCGGATCTGGTGCTCGACGGATATGCGGCGATGGTCGACGCGCCCGGGCAGCCGACGTCGACGGTGCAGGATGTCACCGGATCGCCCGCGCGCACCTACGCGCAATGGGCGGTCGATCATGCCGCTGACTTCGCCTGATCTGAGCTGGGCGCGATGGTCCCGTGCCGCCCCTTGCGCCGGCGCCGACCCGCCCGGGACTCGGCCAGCTCCGAGCCCGGCGACCACGCGCCCGGAGTGTCGCCTTCCGCTGTGACCAGCGCCATCTGGTTGCGTATGCGAGAGCGGCGCTACCGTGAAACTTAGATTAGCTAACTAAGTGTGGAGCATCAGGAGGGATCACGACATGTCGGACGACTCGAATGCGAAGCAGGACAACAACAATCAAGCCGTGGATCGCAGGGTGCTACTCGGCACCGGCGTCGCCGCGGTGGGGGTGGCCGCCCTCGGCGGCGGGCTGATCGGCGCGGCGGCGGCACAGCCTGCCGCGCCGCCCGCGATCGGTACCGAGGGCGCGCTCGACACCAATCTCAACGAGCGGTCGCATCTGTTCAAGCTGAAAGCCGCGGAGCGGTCGGACTTCGACGGCGGCTACCTCCAGGGCGCCAATGAGGACAATTTCCCTGTCCTGCAAGGACAAAAGGGTTCGGTGTACTTCGTCCACCTCGAAGTGGGCGGCATTCGTGAACCGCACTGGCACCCGAGCGCCTGGGAGTTGAATTTCATCATCTCCGGCAAGGCCAAGTGGACCATTCTCGGCACCCACCCCGACGGCAGCTACCGCAACGATGTCTTCGAAGCCGAGCAGGGCGATCTCGTCTTCGCACCGCAGGGGTACTTCCACTATTTCGAAAACGCGAGCACCGAAGCAGCTTTGGACGTCCTGGTTGTTTTCAACACCAGCGCCAAGGAACCCAATGACGATATCGGCATCGTCGCCACCCTCAATTCCATCCCGCGCGAAGTCCTCGCCGCCTCCTTCGGCATCCCCGTATCCGCCTTCGCGAATGTGCCCACCGACATCAAACCCGTCGTAATCACCCGCCACCGATAGCCGGGCACCCGCGTGTGGCCGCCGGCCGAGGCCACACGCGACGCCACCGGCGATTCGCCGGGCGGCGCCCTGACCTCGGGTTATGTTGATGACCAGTAGGTTCGTCGACGGTGACGAGCCGTCGAGGCGGAGGACGCGCAGATGACCTTCCCGACCGAGCCGAGTGACCCGTACGCCCAGCAGCAAGGCCAGTGGACGCCGCCGCCCGGGTATCCGCCCGCGCCGGGAAATCCCTCGGCACCGGGATATCCGCAGGGCTACGGTGCGCCACCGGCACTGCCCTACGCGGGATGGGGCACCCGAGTCCTCGCCCGCCTGATCGACGCGATCATCGTCGTGATCCCCGCCGGAATCCTGTACGGCATCGGCGCCGTCATCCTGGTCCAATCGCTGGACTGCACGCGCGAACAGGATCCCGCAGGCTACACCACCGAAACCTGCACCACGGACAACTTCCCCGTGGCCGCGGTGATCCTGTTCGTCCTCGCGGCGATCGTCTCCCTCGCGATCCGCCTGTACCTTCTCTATCGCGAGGGCGTGACGGGCCAGACCCCGGGCAAGAAGATGTTCGACATCCGCTTGCTCCGCGAATCCGACGGCCGGACAGTAGGTTTCGGCATGGCCATCGTCCGCGAGCTCTGTCATATCGTGGACAGCCTCGCCTGCTACATCGGCTGGCTGTGGCCGCTCTGGGATCCCAAACGGCAAACCTTCGCCGACAAGATCATGCAGACCGTCGTCATCAAAGCCGGCTGACGCCACACCGCGGCGGCGCGCGGCGGTATTGGTCGAACGCCTCGGTACGGGTGGCCCGCGATGGGACAATCGCCGGAACAAGACACACCCGGCAACGATGCGGGAGACGGCCATGAAACTCGGGAAGACGGGGAGCGTGCTTCTCCTGATCTGGCTGGTGGTCGGCTTCATCGCCGCGGCCCAGCGCCACTATTTCGACAGTGGGCCGATCACCTGCGCCAACTTCGGCAACATCACGCTGACCATCGTCTCCGGACCGCTCAACTACATGGGCGTGAACCCGAAGCTCGGCAATTGTGAGCTGCCGCAGCCGAGTCCGTGACCGCCGGGTGAACCGTGCGTTCCTGGGTATCCGCCGAACAAGAGACGAGTTCGGAAGGACGCGAAGGCATCATGGTCCGCGAGGGTGTAGGAATGCGAATCGGCAGCGTAATTGTCTTGATCTGGCTGGTGATCGGCGTTGTCGCCGCGGGCCAGCGTCACTATTTCGACAGCGGCCCGGTGAACTGCGCGGGCTTCGGCACGATCGCGGTGACGGTACTCGCGGGTCCGCTCAATTACATGGGCGTCAACCCCAAGATCAACGACTGCAACGTGCCGCAGCCGAGTCCGTAGCCGTAGCCGTAGCCGTAGAAAACCTTCGCCCCCACCCGATTTCGGGCGGGGACGAAGGCTGACGCTCAATGGCCGACAGAAACTTGCGCCCGGGCCTGATCGCGCAACTCGGCCAGCTTCGCGCCCTCGACATCGATGTCGAGCACGATCTTGTCCAGCCACTTCGGCATCCACCACGCCCACTTGCCCATCAGCACGAGTAGCGCGGGGATGAGCACCATCCGGACGATGAACGCGTCGAACAGCACGCCCGCCGCCAGCGCGAAACCCATGGATTTCGCGGTCGCGTCGGATTCGAGCATGAACGAGCTGAACACCGAGATCATGATGATGGCCGCGGAGGCGACTACCCTGGCGCCGTGGTGATAGCCGCTGATCATCGCCTCGGTCGGCGGTTTGCCGTGCACGTATTCCTCGCGCATGCGCGATACCAGGAATACCTGGTAGTCCATCGCGAGCCCGAAGACCAAGCCGATCAACATGATCGGCAGGAAGCTCACGATGGGCCGCGGGTCGTCGATCAGGCCGAGCTTGCCCTCCTGGAAGACCAGCACGGTCGCGCCGAAGGTCGCCGCCATCGAGAGCAGGAAGCCGAGCGCCGCCGTCAAAGGCACCAGCACCGAACGGAATACGCCGATCAGCAACAGGAACGCCGCGCCCGCCACGATGGCCAGGTACGGCAGGATCTTGCTGAGCAGCGCGTGGTCGACGTCGGCGTAGATCGCGGTGGTTCCCGTGATCCCGTATTCCATGCCGTATTCGGTGTGCAGCGAGCCCTCGGCGTCCCTGGCGTCGCGCACCAGATCCTTCGTCGTCTGATCGTTCGGACCGGTCTTCGGCACGGCTTCCAGCAGTGCGCCCGCGCCGTCCTGGCTCATCTTCGGTTCGGTGACGTAGTCCATATCCGGTGAGGCGGCGAGCTTGTCGCGCAGTGCCGCAAGCGCGGCGGGCCTGCGCTCCGGCGCGACGCCGGTTAGATCGACCGCCACCTGCAGCGTGCCGTTGCTGCCGACGCCGAAGCCGGCCGTTTGCAGGTCGTACGCCTTGCGGATGCTCGTGCTCTTCGGCATCGAATCCGCGCCGGGCAGACCGAGATTCAGGTTCAGCGCGGGCGCGGCGAGCAGTGCGAGCACGATGATGCTCAGCACCAGCGTGACGACGGGCGCCTTGGCGATGGCGCGGGCGACCCTGGTGCCGTTGGTGACGAAGTTGTCGTCCTCCGGGTCGTGCGCCGCGATGTAGGGCAGTTTCGGCGTGAACAGGAATCGGCCGAATGCCCCGAGCAGCGCAGGCATCAGCGTGATGGCGGTGAGCACCGCGAACGCGGCCGCGATGGCGCCGCCGAGGCCCATGAAGGTGAGGAAGCGGATGCCGACGATGCTCAGGCCGACCAGCGCGATGATCACCGTCATGCCCGCGAACACCACCGCGGAACCGGCGGTGCCGAGTGCGGTGCCCGCCGCCTCCTCGGGTGAATCCTGCACGGTCAGTTCGTGTTTGTACCGCGACACGATGAAAAGCGCGTAGTCGATGGACAGCGCGATGCCGATCATCGAGGCGAGGAAGGTGGTGAAGCTCGGCACCGACATGATCGAGGTGCCGATGAAGATCACCGACATGGCCGCGCCGAGCCCGACCAGCGCGGTGAGGATCGGTACGAACGCCGCGACGATCGCGCCGAAGGCGATGACCATGACGATGAGCGCGACGCCCATGCCGATCAGCTCGGACTGACCGCTCGGCTGCTGCTGCTCCATCGCGATGCTGCCGCCGAGTTCCACGGTGAGCCCGGCCTGGCGCGCGCTGTCGGCCGCGTCGTACGCGGTCTTGCGCTGTTCGGCGGTGACATCGGTGACGCCCTTGATGGTGAACGGAACATTCACCAGCGCAACCGAATCCGGATCGGTCCTGTTCAGCACGTTCAGCGGTGCGCCGCTGCACTTGGAGATGAACGCGGGCGCACCGCGGTCGCCGTCGAGGCAGCCCATCTCGGTGGCGGCGGTGATGGGATCGACCAGCGGTTTGGCGGGGTCGACGATGTCGAGCGTGGCCAGCTTGCTGAGCAGCGCCGCGACGGCCGCCTCGTTCGCCGGATCGGTGAGCTTCTGGCCGGGCGGCGCGGCGATCACGTAGGTTCCGGTCACCGCGTCGAAGCTGAATCCCTGCGACATACCGGGAAAGTGCTTGTCCAGGATGTGGTTGGCCCGCTCCGACGGCAGATTGGGGATGCTGAAATCGTTGCTCATCGGCTTCTGCAGCACCGCGCTCAGCACCCCGAGCAGCGCGAGCAGTACCAGCCAGGCGGGCAGCACGATCCATTTGTTGCGGAAGGCCAGCTTTCCCCACCGATACAGATAGACGGACACAGGATTCTCCTAGCGGTAGCCGGGGTCGTGCTGTCGGTCTGTACGTCTCCGCGCATCCATGGCCTATATACCGTGCGGCCTGCTGAAGCCCGGATCAGTTTCTGAGTCTGCTGTGTAGTAGCTACAAGATCAAGTGATTCGGCCCCGGAAACGCAGTCGGCCCCGCACCCGAAGGTGCGGGGCCGAACGGCCGTGCGGCCTGTCAGCCGACGCTGACCGGGATCTGCTGCGTCGGCGCGGACCGCTGCTGCAGCTCGCGCAGCTTGGTGCCCTCCACGTCGATATCGGGCAGGATCCGGTCGAGCCACTTCGGCATCCACCAGGCCCACTTACCCATCAGCACCAGCAGCGACGGGATCAGCACCATGCGGACCAGGAACGCGTCGAGCAGCACGCCCGCCGCGAGCGCGAAGCCCATGGATTTGGCCGTGACATCGGATTCGAGCAGGAAGCCGCCGAATACCGAGATCATGATGATCGCCGCCGAGGTCACCACGCGGGCGCCGTGGTGGTAGCCGGAGATCATCGCGTCCTTCGGCGACTTGCCGTGCACGAATTCCTCGCGCATGCGGGTTACCAGGAACACCTGGTAGTCCATCGCCAGGCCGAACACCAAGCCGATCAGCATGATCGGCAGGAAGCTGACCAGCGGATGCGGATCCTCGATCAGGCCGAGCTTGCCCTCCTGGAAGATCAGCACCGTCGCGCCGAAGGTCGCGGCCATGGAGAGCAGGAAGCCGAGCGCCGCGGTCAGCGGCACCAGGATCGAGCGGAACACCAGCACGAGCAGGATGAACGCGGCGCCTGCGACGATCGCCATGTACGGCACGATCTTGGCCAGCAGCACATTCGAGACGTCGGCGTAGATCGCCGTCGTGCCGGTGATGCCGTATTCGATGCCGTAGTCCTCGCGCAGCTGCGATTCCGCGGCGCGCGCGTCCTTCACCAGCTTCTGGGTGGACTGGTTGTTCGGGCCCGCCTTCGGCACGCCGTTCATCAGCGCGCCCTCGCCGTTCTCGCTCTTCGTCGGCGCGGTGACGTAGTCCATATCGCTGTAGGACGCGAGCTTGTCGTGCAGCGCGGTGAGCGCGGCGTCGCGCTGGGCGGGCGCGACATTGCTGAGGTCGGCGACGACCTGCAGCACACCGTTGCTGCCCTCGCCGAAGCCCTCGGTGCGCAGGTCGTATGCCTTGCGGATGGTCGAGGTCTTCGGCTGGCTGTCCTCACCGGGCAGGCCGAGGTTGAGTCCGGTCGCGGGCAGCGCGAGCGCGCCGAGCACGATGACGCTCAGCGCCAGCGCCACCGCCGGATACTTGCCGATCAGCCTGGCGAACCGCTTGCCGTTGCTGACGACGCTGTCGTCCTCGGCGTCGTGCTTGGCCACCAGCGGCAGCTTCGGCTTGAACAGGAAGCGGCCGAACGCGCCCATCAGCGCGGGCAGCAGGGTCAGCGCGACCAGGATCGCGAAGGCCGCGGCGATGGCGCCGCCGAGACCCATGAAGGTCAGGAAGCTGACGCCGACGATGCTGAGCCCGCCGAGCGCGATGATCACGGTCATACCGGCGAACACCACGGCCGAGCCCGCGGTGCCGATCGCGACGCCCGCCGCCTCCTCGGGCGAATCCTGCACGGTCAGTTCGTGTTTGTAGCGGGAGACGATGAACAGCGCGTAGTCGATGGACAGCGCGATGCCGATCATCGACGCCAGGATCATGGTGAAGGTCGGCACGTTGATCACCGCGGTGCCGAGGAAGATCAGCGAGGTGGCCGCGCCGACGCCGAGCACGCCGGTGAGGATCGGCACGAACGCCGCGATGAGCGCGCCGAAGGCGATCATCATGACGATGAAAGCCACCGCGTAGCCGATCATTTCGGCCTGGCCGCCGGTGCCACCCTGCTTGGTGACGATGGTGCCGGAGACCTCGACGGTGAGACCGGAGTTGCGCGCGTCGCCGGCGATGTCATAGGCCGCCGCGCGGTTCTCGTCGGTGACGTCGGTGAACTTCGCGATCTTGAACGGCACGCTCAGGAACGCGACGGAATCGGTTGCGGTGGTGCTGAGTACGTCCAGTGGCGCCGCGGTGCACTTCGAGCGGAAGGCGCTGTCGGTGCGATCGCCGGTGAGGCAGCCCATCTTCTCGGCGACGGTCACCGGATTGGTCAACGGCTTGGTGTCGTCGACGATGTCGAGGTCGCCCAGCTTGGCGATGAACGCGTCGATGGCCTCGCGGTTGACCTGGTCGGTGAGCTTCTGGCCCGCCGGTGCGCCGAATACATAGGTGCCCGTGACGGCGTCGGGCTTGAATGCCGCCGACATGCCGGGGAAGTGCTTGTCGAGGATCTCGGTGGCCCGCTCGGACGGCAGATCGGGCATGGTGAAGTCGTCACTGGATGGCTTCTTCAGTGAAAAGCCAAGTCCGGCAAGCAAAACGAAGAGCAGCAACCAGACGGGAAGTACTATCCACTTCCGGCGGAAAGCAAACTTTCCCCATCTGTACAGATAAACGGACACGAGGGGTTCTCCTAGGGAGAGGACTGGGACGTGCTGGGTCGAAGCCTGTAGACAGCACTCTCGCGGGGATGCCCTGCTCGGCCCCGCCTCCACATGACGCTATCTGCCTACCGTGCGGTAGGTAGACTACCGAGGCGATAAGCGGAGGCACAACCTCTATTTTCCCGACACCGTTAGCTAGGCGCACTAGTGATGAGAGGATCATCTAATGGTCGTCCGTGCTGTATCCGATACCGTCGCCGCAGGTGGCGGCACTAAACTCGCGATACGCGACGCCGCGTTGAAGCTGTTCGGCAGCAAAGGTTTCGAACAAACGAGCCTGCGCGAGGTCGCGGATGCGGTGGGAATCACAAAGGCGTCGCTCTACTATCACTATGCCTCGAAGCTCGACTTGCTCGTCGCGATCATCGATCCGATCGTCGATCACATGCGCGAGGTGGTCGACGATCTGACCGCGCACACCCACGACGACGCGGGCATTCGCGCGGTGCTGCAGCACTATCTGGGCGGGATGATCCGCCACCGCGACGCGGGCGCGCTCTGCGTGCGCGACGCCGTCGCCATCATCAACGTGATGGCCGACCGCTATCCGGATCTGATGGATTCGAGCAAGCAGCTGCGCGCCTGGCTCGCCGGACCCGACGCCAGCGACGAGGCGCACCTGCGTGCCTGCGCGGCGCTCGAGATCCTCGGTGTCGCACTGGTGTCCAAGGAGATGGTGCCCGGCGCCGACGACGATCTGGTGGCGAAGACACTGCTCGACTCGGCGATCTGCGTGCTCACCGCGCACGCCGCCGCGTGATCACCTGCTACGGGCAAGCGCTCGTGTCGCTGTGCCTGATCGGCGACACTCCCGGGCCCTGCGTGGTTACGCAGGCGGCCTCCTCCGGGCCCGCGCTCGTGTCGCGTAGATTCGAGCTGGTCATCGGTACGTTCAGGGAGTTGTGAGTGCATATCACCGCGAAGGTGGATTACGCGGTGCGGACGCTGCTCGAGATCGCCCGCGCACCGCGGCTCGACGGCGCCCGCAATCCGACGGCCACCGCGGTGACCACCAAGGCCGATGTCATCGCGGCCGCTCAGCAGATACCGCCGAAGGTGCTCGAAACCGTGCTCGGCGAACTGCGCAGGGCCGAGCTGGTGATCAGCAGGCGCGGTCCGGACGGCGGCTACTGGCTGGCCCGCCCGGCCGCCGAGATCTCCATCGCCGACGTGATCCGTGCGATCGAGGGACCGCTGGCCTCGGTGCGCGGACAGCGGCCGGAGGACGTGACCTATCCCGGCGCGGCCGCGCCACTGCAACATGTGTGGATCGCGCTGCGCGTGAATATCCGTGCGGTGCTGGAGAACGTCTCGATCGAGGACATCGCGGAGAACCGACTACCCGGCTTTGTCGAGGCACTTACCGAGGATCCGGGCGCGTGGGCGCGTAGATGACATGGCATCCATGCAGGTCAGGAAACATCGCGACGCCTGTCACCGTTTGCCGGTAGCCTGCCAGTCATCATGCTGATCAGACTGCTGCGCACCCATCTGGCCCCGTACGGCGCCCAACTGGCCGGGGTCGTCGCGCTGCAGCTGATCTCGGTGATCTCCATGCTCTACCTGCCGAGCCTGAACGCCGATCTGATCGATAAGGGTGTCACCAAGGGCGATATCGGCTACATCTGGAACGCCGGTCTCTGGATGCTCGCGGTGACCCTCGTGCAGATCGTCGCCTCGGCCATCTCGGTCTATCTCGCGGCGCAGGCCGCGATGAGCGCGGGCCGCGATCTGCGCGGCGCGGTACTGCATCGCGTCGGCACCTTCTCCGCGCGCGAGGTCGGGCTGTTCGGCGCGCCGTCGCTGATCACCCGCAGCACCAACGACATTCAACAGGTGCAGCTGCTCATCGTGATGTCGGCGACCATCCTGGTGATGGCGCCGATCATGTGTGTCGGCGGCATCATCATGGCGGTGCGCCAGGACGCCGGGCTGTCCTGGCTGCTGCTGATCGCGGTGCCCGCGCTCGCGATCTCCATGGGGTTCCTGATCGCCAGGATGGTGCCGGGCTTCCGGGATATGCAGACCAGGATCGACGAGGTCAATCGGGTACTGCGCGAACAGATCACCGGTATCAGGGTGGTGCGCGCCTTCGTACGCGAGCGCCAGGAGACCTGGCGCTTCGGCGTCGCGAACACCGAACTCACCGAGGCGTCGCTGCGCGTTGGCAGGCTCGGCGCGCTGATGTTCCCGACGGTGATGCTGATCAGCAATCTCACCGCGGTGGCCGTCATCTGGTTCGGCGGGCAGCGCATCGACTCCGGGCAGATGCAGATCGGCTCGCTCACCGCGATGCTGTCCTACATCATGCAGATCCTGATGGCCGTCATGATGGCCTCGTTCCTGGCGATGATGGCGCCGCGCGCCGCGGTATCGGCCGACCGCATCGGCGAGGTGCTCAGCACCGAATCCTCGGTGGTGCCACCGCGATTGCCGCAGCCGTTCAAGGAGGATCCGGCGACGGTCGACGTGCAGTTCGCCGAATTCGCCTTCCCCGGCGCGGAAAAGCCGGTGCTGTGCTCGGTGCGGTTCACCGCGCGGCCCGGCACGATCACCGCGATCGTCGGCGCCACCGGTTCCGGAAAAACCACGCTGGTCAACCTGATCCCGCGGCTGATCGACGTCACCGACGGCGCGATCTACGTGGGCGGCACCGATGTTCGCCACATCGACCTCGAGCTGCTACGCGAGCAGATCGGCCTGGTGCCGCAGAAGGCCTACCTGTTCTCCGGCACGGTGGCGAGCAACCTGCGCTACGGCAACCCGGACGCCACCGACGAGGAATTGTGGCGCTGCCTGGAGATCGCGCAGGCCGCCGATTTCGTCCGTGATATGCCCAAAGGCCTGGAAACACCTGTCGCGCAGGGCGGTACGACGGTATCCGGCGGGCAGCGCCAGCGGCTCGCCATCGCGCGGGCGCTGGTGAAGAAGCCCCGGGTCTACGTATTCGACGATTCGTTCTCCGCGCTCGACGTGGCCACCGACGCCCGCTTGCGCGAGGCGCTGCGGCCGGAAGTCAAGGACGCCTCGGTGATCATCGTGGCGCAGCGCATCACCACCATCCGCAACGCCGACCAGATCGTGGTGCTCGAGGACGGCAAGATGATCGGTATCGGCACCCACGACCAGCTGATTCGCGAATGCGCCGAATACCAGGAGATCGTGGCCTCGCAGCTCGGCGCCGACGAGGTCGCCGGTGTCGCGCTCGGCAAGCGCGCGACGCCAGGTTCGAACGGTGACGGCCGCGTCCGGCAAGAGGAGAACCGCTGATGCGGCCAGGAGCCCCGAATCTCGGTTCGCCGGATGCCAAGGCGAAGTCGTTCGCGCCGTCGCTGAAGCGGCTGATGCGCAGGCTCGCGCCGGAGAAGGTATACGTCGGGTTGATCCTCGGGCTCGCCATCGTCTCGGTGGTGCTGAACACGCTCGGCCCGTATCTGCTCGGCAAGGCGACCAACCTGGTCTTCGACGGCGTGATCGGCAAGAGCCTGCAGGTGCCGCCGGGTACCAGCAAGGAACAGGTGGTCGAGGGGCTGCGGGCCAAGGGCGACAACACCTTTGCCGACATGCTCAGCGCGATGCACGCCGTCCCCGGTGTCGGCGTCGATTTCGGCGCCGTCGGCCGGGTGCTGATGCTGGTGCTGGCGCTGTACATCGGCGCGTCGGTGTTCGGCTGGCTGCAGGCGTACCTGCTCAACATCGTCATCAACCGCACGGTGAAGCGGCTGCGCAGCGATGTGGAGGACAAGATCCATCGACTGCCGTTGCGCTACTTCGATTCCGCGCCGCGCGGCGATGTGCTGAGCCGGGTCACCAACGACGTCGACAATGTCTCGCAGACGCTGCAGCAGACCATGAGCCAGTTGATCGTCTCGGTGTTCTCGGTGCTCGGCATCCTGATCATGATGTTCTGGATCTCGCCGCTGCTCGCGGTGGTCGCGCTGCTCACCGTGCCCGCCGCCATCGTGGTCACCGCGCAGATCGCGAAGCGGTCCAAACCGCACTTCGTGAACCAGTGGAAGTTCACCGGCATGGTGAACGCGCAGGTCGAGGAGGCCTACACCGGGCACGAGGTGGTCACCGCGTTCGGGCGCAACCGCGAGGTCGGCAAGGAATTCGACAAGCGCAACCAGGACCTCTACGAGGCGAGCTTCAAGGCGCAGTTCATCTCCGGCCTGATCATGCCCGCCATCATGTTCCTCGGGAACGTGAACTTCGTGCTGGTCGCGCTGGTCGGCGGCCTGCGGGTGGCCACGGGCAATCTGTCGCTCGGTGATGTGCAGGCCTTCATCCAGTACTCGCGCCAATTCAGCCAGCCGCTCACCCAGATCGGCGCGATGGCCAACCTGCTGCAGTCCGGCGTCGCCTCGGCCGAACGGATCTTCGAGATACTCGACGCCGACGAGCAGAGCCCGGACCCGGTGATGGCCGATACTCGCCCGGTCGATCGCGGCCGTGTCGAATTCGAGGGCATCTCGTTCCGCTACGAACCGGAAAAGCCGGTGATCGAACGGCTTTCGCTGGTCGCGGAGCCGGGCCACGTCGTCGCCATCGTCGGCCCGACCGGCGCGGGAAAGACCACGCTGGTGAACCTGCTGATGCGCTTCTACGAGCTGGACGCGGGCGCCATCACCATCGACGGCGTCGACATCACCGAGATCACCCGCGATCACCTGCGCTCCCGCCTCGGCATGGTGCTGCAGGACACCTGGCTGTTCAAGGGCACCATCCGGGAGAACATCGCCTACGGCAACCCGAACGCCGGCGAAACCGAGATCCTCGCCGCGGCGCGCGCCGCCTACGTCGACCGGTTCGTGCACGCGCTGCCCGACGGCTACGACACCGTCATCGACGAGGAGGGCACCGGCGTCAGCGCGGGTGAGAAGCAGTTGATCACCATCGCCCGCGCCTTCCTGGCCAAGCCGTCCATCCTGATCCTGGACGAGGCGACCAGCTCCGTCGACACCCGCACCGAACTGCTGGTCCAGCACGCCACCGCCGCACTGCGCCGCGATCGCACCAGTTTCGTGATCGCGCACCGGCTCTCGACCATCCGCGACGCCGACCTGATCGTCGTCATGGAGGCGGGCCGCATCGTCGAGCACGGCACGCACGACCGCCTGCTCGACGAGCGCGGCGCCTACTACCGCCTCTACAACGCCCAGTTCGCCGCAGCCGCCGCAGACGCTTGACCGCCTCTCCGCCGGGTCGAGGGGCGTTGGCGGCCGGCGGTTGGGCGCCGGGCTGACCAGGACGCGGCGCCATGCTTCCGGCGGAGCCTGAGAGGATGTCCGGGTGTCTGATCCCGCGAATTTCTCGTTCACCGTCGGTACCCGCCTCGAGGGGCGGCACGGCCGATCGGGTGTGATCAGCACGCCGCACGGCGATATCGCGACGCCCGCCTTCATCCCGGTCGGCACCAAGGCGACGGTGAAGGCGGTGCTGCCGGAGACCATGAAGGAACTCGGGTCGCAGGCGCTGCTCGCCAACGCCTACCACCTCTACCTGCAGCCGGGCGCGGACATCGTGGACGAGGCGGGCGGCCTGGGCAAGTTCATGAACTGGCCCGGCCCCACCTTCACCGACAGCGGCGGCTTCCAGGTGATGTCGCTCGGCGTCGGCTTCAAGAAGGTGCTGGCCATGGAGGCCGTCGACGTGCAGAGCGACGACGTGATCGCCAAGGGCAAGGAGCGCCTAGCGCACGTCGACGATGACGGCGTCACCTTCCGCTCGCATCTGGACGGTTCGAAGCATCGCTTCACCCCCGAGGTGTCCATGGGCATCCAGCATCGGCTCGGTGCCGACATCATGTTCGCCTTCGACGAGCTGACCACGCTGCTGAATACCCGTGGCTACCAGGAGAAGTCGCTGCAGCGCACGCACGAGTGGGCGCAGCGCTGCATCGATGAGCACGAGAAGCTGACCGCGGCCCGCACCCACCGTCCCTATCAGGCGCTGTTCGCGGTGATCCAGGGCGCGCAGTACGAAGACCTGCGCCGCAAGGCATGTCGCGAGCTGGAGACGATCCGCGGCGCCGAGGGCAGCGAATTCGATGGTTACGGCATCGGCGGCGCGCTGGAGAAGCACAACCTCGGCACCATCGTCGGCTGGTGCTGTGACGAACTGCCCGAGCACAAGCCGAGGCATATGCTCGGCATCAGCGAGCCGGAGGACATCTTCACCGCGGTGGAGAACGGCGCGGACACCTTCGACTGCGTCAACCCGTCGCGGGTCGCGCGCAATGCCGCCATCTATGTCGCCGAGGGCAGGTTCAACATCAACACCGCGCGCTTCCGCCGCGATTTCACCCCGATCGACGACACCTGCGACTGCTACACCTGCGCCAACTACACCCGCGCCTACATCCACCACCTGTTCAAGGCCAAGGAGATGCTGGCTGCCACGCTCTGCACGATCCACAACGAGCGCTACACGGTTCGGCTCGTCGACCGCATTCGCGACAGCATCGAGGGCGGCTACTTCGACGACTACAAGGACGAAACCCTCGGCCGCTGGAAGGGCCGGAGCTAGCCCGCCTCACAAAATCTGTCGTCGCTGGTGCGTGCGATCGCGCAGCTCAGGCGCGCAATGCCTCGAGTTCTCTCGGGGCGTAGCTCGGCTCGTGCTTCTTGAGCAGCGCGATCACCCGGTAGGTGATGGGCAGCACGATGACCTCGGCGAGTGTCTTCCACAGGAAGCCGATGATCACGTAGTTGATGAAGCTGGCCCAGCTGTCGATGCCGATGGCGGTGGCCGCGATCGAGCAGAAGATGAGGGTGTCGCCGAATTCGCCGACCACCGTCGAGCCGATCAGCCTGGCCCACAGATGCTTTTCCTTGGTGCGTTCCTTGATCAGCACCAGCGTCGCGGAATTCAGCAGCTGCCCGACGAAATAGCCGGCGAGACCGGCGATCACCAGCTGCGGCGTCGTCCCGAGGACGGCGCGGAAGGCGTCCTGGTTCTCGTAGAAGGAGGCGGCGGGCAGGCCGACCGCGATGGCGAAGCACGCCACCATCACCAGCAGTGCGCCGAAGCCGTAGTAGATGGCGCGGCGGGCGGCGCGGAAGCCGTACACCTCGCTGAGCACATCGCCGAGGATGTAGGCCAGCGGGAAGAGGAACCAGGCGCCGTCGGTGGTGATCGGCAGGATCTGCAATGGTCCGAGCGACACCTGGTGATCGCCGAAGTACTCGACGCCCTTGGTGGCGCAGATATTCGAGATGATCAGCGTCGCGGTGAACAGCGCGACGACCGGTGTGTAGTACCCCCGCGCGGCTTGGGCGAACGCCGCATGCTCAGGCGCGGGGCGCCCAGGCTCTTCGTGTTCTTCGTGTTTATTCGACTCACTCACGCGCTTCATCCAACCAGGTTGTGGAATAGGCTGTAGCAATGACGAATCCCGGCGATTCCGACGAATGGTGGAAGCAGTACGGCGGTCAGGGCGTGTCGCCGGAATCGGGGACGCCGGGCTCGGTCCCGCAGTACCCGAACGCCGATCCGTCCGGATACTCCTCGGCGCCGCAGTATCCGCAGCAGCCCGCGCAGCCGCTGACCCCGCAACCCCAGCCGCAGCAGCAGTACGGCCAGCCCTATCAGTCGCAGCCGCAGCCGTATCAGCCGTCGAACTACCAGTACCAGGCGCCGTATCAGCCGTACGGGTATCCGCAGCAGCTCGGTACCAACGGCATGGCGATCGGTTCGCTGGTCGCTTCGCTGCTCGGGCTGGTCACCTGCGGAATCTCCTCGATCGTCGGGATCATCCTCGGGGTCGTCGCGCTGAATCAGATCAAGCAGAACGGCCAGGAGGGCCGCGGTCTCGCGCTGTCGGGCATCTGGGTCGGCGCCGTCATCGTCGGCCTCGTCGTGCTGTGGTTCATCCTCGTGCTGATCAGCGCCGCGTCGTCGTCCACGTAGTACATCGAAACGTCAAGGGGGCGCTCCCGTTCGGGAGCGCCCCCTTGACGTTGTCCGGAGATCCGCGTCAGTTGTCCTTGACGACCTGGGTGCCGCCGGCCAGCTTGTCGTGCCAGCCCTGCTTGTTCGGGTCCTGCTCGATGGTGACGGCGATGTAGATCATGATGCCGACCGAGGCGAGGAAGCCGAGGCACGGAATGATGTTCAGCGGGATGAACAGGTTGCGCATCAGCGACGTCTTCGGGTCGATCTTGGCCGCGCCGCCCGGCGGCACGACGCGGATCTTCAGCAGCTTCTTGCCGACCGACGCGCCCATCTGGATTTCCGTCACCACGAAGTACGCGGTGACCAGGCCCCAGAAAATGACGCCGCCGAGGATCGAGCCTGCGAGGCCGCCGATGACGCCCGAGAAGATCCAGTAGATGATGATCGCCGGGATGCCCGCGACGAAGATATCGATGAGCCGGGCGAGGAAACGGTTCACCAGATCGGCGGGCTGGCCGCCGCCCTGTCCGCCGAAGCCCGGCGGCTGTCCGTACTGCTGGCCATAGGGCTGCTGCGGCTGGCCGTACGCATCCTGCGGCTGTCCGTACTGCGGCTGCTGGCCGTAGGGCTGCTGCGGCTGCCCGTACTGGGGCTGCTGTCCATACTGCGGGGGCTGCTGTCCGTACGGCTGCTGCGGCTGTCCGTACTGCTGGCCGCCCTGTTGGCCGCCCTGCGGAAACTGTTGACCGCCTTGCGGGTACTGCTGCCCATACGGCTGCTGCCCGCCCTGCGGATACTGGTTGGGGTCGTACCCACCGCTCGTCATGTTTTAGTCCTCGTCCAGTGATCAGTCGATCGGGTCGCTTGCGTACGTTACGGACATAGGTTGGGTTGCAACAACCCATTCTCATCGAGTATCCACGGTTCTTTCGGCAGATCGGCGCTGTCGAAATGCCCGAGTAGCTCGGCGGGCGTCGTACCGGTGTAACCGAGCGAACGCGCCAGCGCCGCGACGATCTGCTCGGGCGTGTTGCCCAGCGCGACCCGGTCGGCGAGGGTCACCGCGCCGTCGCGCTTGGCCAGCCGCACGCCCGCTCCGTTCAATACCAGTGGCACATGCGCGTAGTGCGGTACCGGCAGGTCGAGCAGCGACGCGAGATAGGCCTGGCGCGGGGTCGACGGCAGCAGATCGTCGCCGCGCACCACCTGGTCGACACCCTGTGCCGCATCGTCGACCACCACCGCGAGGTTGTAGGCGGGGATGCCGTCGCCGCGGCGCAGCACCACATCGTCGACGGGTCCGCGGTAGCGCCCGTGCAGCTGGTCGACGATCTCGAATTCGGTGATATCGGCGCGCAGCCGCAGCGCGGCAGGCCTGCCGTCGGCGAGATGACGTGCGCGTGCCTCGGCGCTCAGTGTGCGGCAGGTGCCGGGGTAGGCGCCCATCGGTCCGTGCGGCGCCGTCGCGGACTGCTGGATTTCCCTTCTGGTGCAGAAGCATTCATAGGTGCGCCCGGCGGCGGTGAGCCGTTCGATCGCCGCGTTGTAGTACGGCAGCCGGTCCGATTGCCTGAGCACCGGCCCGTCCCAGTCGAGACCGATCGCGGCCAGGTCGGCGAGCTGGCGCTCCTCGGCGCCGGGGCGGACCCGATCCAGATCGTCGACGCGCAGCAGGAAGCGCCTGCCGCTGGCGCGGGCGAACAGCCAGGCGAGCAGCGCCGTGCGCAGATTTCCCAGGTGCAGGTCGCCGGACGGGCTCGGCGCGTACCGGCCCGCGCCGAACTGGTCGGTTGTGCCGGTTCGATCCACGCCGGCCATGTTATGCCCGCAGCCGAGGCCGTAATCGCTCGGCCGGTACGGTCTCGCCCGCGTCCAGTGCGGCGAGCAGCATTTCCGCGTACACGATCAATCCAGCACGATCGATTTCATAGGGCACTTCGCCCCCCGGCGCATAACCGGACAATCGGGTCGCCGCACGTGTCAGCAGTGTCCGCGCCCCCTTGGGATTGCCGCGCTGGATGTGCGTGATCCCGACCGCCAACTGCGCCAGCGCTTGCCACAGCATCCGCTCGGCGAACGGCCCGTTCTTCCACGCGGCCTCTAAAACCTCGTGCGCGTTGAATGCCAGACCGTCATCCAGCAGTTGCTGGGCGAAGGTCAGAGTTTGCTGGGGTGGTAGGTCCAGATCATCGGGAATTCGCTCGACGCCTGCGCTGCCCGGTGGCAATGGCCGCCCGAATCTGTCACGTGGGCGGGCATTACGGGCGCGTCCTGACTCGTCGCGAGCACGTTCGACCATGTCTCCCATCATCCACGGCCAGCGCGGTGCCCGCTCGTGAAAGTGAGCCTTCGCTAAGAACTTTGGACCGATCACGGAGTAATCACAACGGTCGAAGTTGGGGCGGTATATCGCCATCTGGAAAGAATGCTGACAACCGGCAATGTCTCCGCAACATTTCATCTTCGCAATGTTGGCAGCTGCGATTGTTGAATAGACAAGAGCCGAGCAAACTTTCGTCGAACCTGCTAGGGTTATCGCGGGGACAACCCCGAGGGGTTAATTCGCCCCGATGCAGTGCGATCACGATGCACCCGTGAGAGTTGCGCGCTTCTACCAGGCGCACCGCGGTATTCGACGTGCCACGTCGGGTGCCGGTGCTAGTTAGAACGATGCCAGAAGAAATCTCGTTCTCGACGCAGCAAAGGAGCTAGTGCCGTGAAAGTTGATTCGACCGGTGCGGTGTGGCGAAAGAGCAGCCACAGTGGCCCGGACGGGAACTGTGTTGAAGTCGCTTTTCTCGTCGATGGCAATGTCGGGGTCCGCGACACCAAGGACAACGGAATCGGCCCGGTGTTGGCGTTCACTCCGGGCGAGTGGGACGCATTCCTAAATGGGGTCACCGAAGGGGAGTTCCGGCGCGCCTGAGCCCTCTCGCGCCTGAACCAGGCAGTGCGGGCCCCGGGTCGATCGGCTCGGGGCCTTCGCGGAGTTCGAAGTCTGCACGATCGCACCGCGGCACCGACGTATTCCGTCGGTGCCGTTTATTGATGCTGCGGTCTATTGATGTGTCGACCCGTTGCTCCGTGCCTGCTCCGCACTCTGCTCTTGGTAGGAGCGCAGCACCGCGAGCTGCTTGCGCTCCTCCTCGTGCTCGGTGGCCAGATTGGTCTGCGACTCCTGCCACGGATCGGCGCGCAGGAAGCTGCCGGTGCCTGGTTTGCCCGCCGAGCCGAGTTTGCTCATCTTCTTCGGTACCGGTGCGCCCTGATAGGCCAGCGGAATCGGATGGCCGTGCTCGTCGACCGGACCGAGTGGCTGATGCAGCTCGATGTACTCACCGTGCGGCAGCCTGCGCACCACCCCGGTCTCCACACCGTGCTCGAGCACCGCGCGGTCGCCGCGCTGCAGCCCGAGACACATGCGGTACGCGGCGAAATAGGCCAGCGGCGGCAGCAGCAGAATCCCGATCCGGCCGACCCAGGTGGTCGCGTTGAGCGAGACGTCGAACTTGTAGGCGATGATGTCGTTCACACAGGACAGCGTCAGCACCACGTAGAACGTGATCGCCATCGCGCCGATCGCGGTGCGCACCGGCACATCTCGCGGCCGCTGCAGCAGGTTGTGCGCCACGGTGTCGCGGGTCAGCCTGCGTTCGATCCACGGATAGGTGATCAGCATGGTGAACACCAAGCCCATGATCAGCGCACCCCAGACGGGCGCGGGCACGGTGTAGCGGCCCAGGTACAGCTCCCACGGCGGGATGAGGCGCATCATGCCGTCGGTCCACATCATGTAGAAGTCCGGCTGGGTGCCCGCCGACACCTCGGCCGGGTTGTAGGGACCGAAGGCCCAGATCGGGTTGATCTGGAACAGGCCGCCGAGTATCGCGAGGATGCCGAGGGTGAATGCGAAGAAGGAACCCTGATCCAGCGAGAACACCGGCACGATACGGGTGCCGATGACGTTCTTCTCGGTGCGTCCCGGTCCCGGATATTGCGTGTGCTTCTGGTACCAGACGAGCGCGATATGCGCGGCGATCAGCGCGAGCATGATGCCGGGGAACAGCAGCACATGCGCGATGAACAGGCGTGGGATGATGATGTTGCCCGGATAGTCGCCGCCGAACATCAGCCAGTGCAGCCAGGTGCCGATCACCGGCATGCCGAGGGTGATGGACGAGAAGGCCGCGCGCAGCCCGGTGCCGGAGAGCAGATCGTCGGGCAGCGAATAGCCGAAGTAGCCCTCGAACATCGCCAGGATCAGCAGCAGCGCGCCGATCACCCAGTTCGCCTCGCGCGGTTTGCGGAAGGCGCCGGTGAAGAAGACGCGGAACAGGTGCACGATGATCGACGCCGCGAAAAGCAGTGCCGCCCAATGGTGGATCTGGCGGACGAACAGGCCGCCGCGCACCTCGAAGGACAGATTGAGCGACGTCTCGTACGCTCGGGTCATCGTGACACCGCGCAGCGGCTGGTAGGCGCCGTTGTAGACGACCTCGGTCATCGAGGGATCGAAGAACAGCGTCAAGTAGGTGCCGGAAAGTAGCAGCACGATGAAGCTGTACAGCGCGATCTCGCCGAGCAGGAACGACCAGTGCGTCGGAAAGACCTTGTTGATGGACCGTTTCAAGAAAGCCGCGGCGACATAGCGCTCGTCGAAGCCGTTGGCCTGCGCACCGACCGCGCGACCGAGTTGTGTTGCCATCGCCGACACCCCGCCCCTGGGTGAGAGGTACTTGTTCTACTACAGAAGGTAGCAGGGGCTGCGGCGGTAATCGATGGGTTTGCCGAACCCCGTGCGGAACAAGATCTTTCGTACGGTGTCCGCACCCGTGCTGCCAGCGAGTACATGTGCCGATATCGTCGCAGGGGTGAGGACGGTGGCACCGCAGGACGCGACGATCTATTGGCTGTCCGGCCGGACTCGCAACGATCTCTTCCTGCTGTACTGCTTCACCGACACCGGGCTCCCGACTGTGCGGCTGCGCCAATTCGTCGCCGAGCGCAGCGCCGCCATCCCCGATCTGCGAGTGCGGCTGCGCGCGGTGCCGGGGGATCTCGGATATCCGTCGTGGGTGCGCTGCGAGTCCGCGCCCGGGCAATTCGTGGAACATCGGCTCGCCCAGCCGGATTGGGCCGGGCTGTCGGCGGCGCTCGGCGAGCTGGCCGGCACCGGTGTCGACGCGGCGGTGCGGCCGTGGCGGTTGCACGTCTTCCGTGGGATATCCGGTGTGCCGGGGATCGAGGGTGACTCGGCGTTGGTCGCGGTCCTGCAGATGTCGCACGCGCTGGCCGACGGGCGGCGGGGCGCGGCAATCGCCAGAGCCTTGTTCGCCGATCCGGCGGCGCTGACCGATTCGGCTCCGCGCGCCCATCCAGCCCCGGCGTCGGTGGCGGATTCGGTGCGCGATCTCGGGCCACTCGCCGATTTCGGTCTGCCGGGACTTTCGGAGCTGCTGCGCCGGACGACCGAATTCGGCGGTCTCGCATGCCGATCCGGTAGCCGCCTGATGGCCGCGGCCGCGCGGCGCGGACCGGTGGATCCTGCGCTGGTCGACGCCTTGGTGCGAATTCCGGTACAGCTGGCCAAGACCGCACTGCGTGGGTTCGACGCCTATCGAGCACAACAGGAGCTGGCCGCGCTCACCGCCACCGGAGCGCTGCCCGCACCGGGGCCCGGCTTCCCGCCGACCATGGTGAACGGCGTGACAGCGAAAGGCGTTTCGGGGCATCGGATTCGGATGATCGTCTGTTCAGCGGACCGGCTGCGGGCGCCGGGCCGGACGGTGACCGTCGTGGTGCTCACCGCGGTATCGGTAGCGCTGACCAGCTACTTGGAGGAGCACGGCGAGCGTGTCGACCGGCTCGGCGCCCAGGTGCCGATGGCCTTGCCTGGCAACGCCATCGCGGCGCACAACAATTACCGCAGCCTCGGTATAGACCTGCACGTCGGCGAACCCGATCTGCGGGCGCGCGCCGCCCGGATCGCCGAGGCGTTGGTACAGCGCGGTATTCGGGCCAGGCATCCACTGCTTGCCGCGCAGGACCGGGTCACCGCCGTCACGCCCGCGCCGCTGCTGCGCCGCGACGTCGACCACTATCCGATCGATACCGTGCCGGAATCCATTGCCGGACATACGGTTGTCTCCAGCGTCCATCGCGGGCCCGCTGACCTCACCTTCGGCGGTGGGCGCGTCCGATTCACCGCGGGATTCCCCGCCATCGGCTCGGTGATGCGGCTGACCCACGGCGTGCACGGAATCGGCGATACGGTCACCGTTTCGGTGCACGCGGACGCCGCCGCGCTGCCCGATCTGGACCGCTACACCGAGCTGCTGCGCACCGCATTGCACGGGATCGGGTCGGCGTTAACGCCGTGACCTCGATGTTGTCGCGTTGTTAAGAATTTGAGAGGCGAACGCCAAGATCGCTCTGCCAGTATTCATCTCACGAACTTCCATCGGGGGAGTAGCTCGGTCAACGAAGGAACATGAACATGAAGTTTTCGATTCGTCGCGCAGGTCTCGTGCTCATCGGCGCCGCGGCGGTAGCGGTGCTCGCACCGGCGCCCGCCTTCGCGCAGGGTGGCCTGCCGCTGGAGGAGGCTTCGCAGCCGCAGCCGACACAGATCCAGGAGGGCACCGAGATCGGTGCGCCGCAGACCGCCGACGAGATCCGTTACTACTACTGCAGGCAGACCAGCTCGCTGTCCGGCGGCCGCCACTGGCGCTGCAGCTGATCCAGGCAAAACCCGGGGGAACAGCGGCCGGGTCGGAGACCAAAACAGTCTCCGACCCGGCCGTTTCGCTGTTTCAGGCGTTCGGTGACCAGTCGGGGACTTCGGCGAGGAGTTGTTCGGGGGCGGAGAGGCGCCAGGCTTCGAAGACCAGCTCGGCCAGTTCGTCGGCCTCGATACCGTCGAGGGAGACGACGACCCAGCCGAAACCGCCCGCGGTGAACTGCGCCTCGAACACCGAGGGGCGTTCGGCGATCAGTGCGAGCTGTTCGGATAGCGTCTGCTTCAGGCCGACGGTCTGCGTGCGTGGCCAGTAGTAGCCGAACCGCTTACCGCGCACGAAGTAGGTCGTGTAGGTATCGCCCTTCGTCTGCTTCACGTCGACCAGGGCGCCGAGGATCCGAAAGAACTCGTCGCTGTGCACCGCCACCACGGACCCCTTCCACTGAGTGGGGAAGTATATGCCGGTCAGGGGCGTGGGAGCCCGTCTGAGACATCGGTTATGCAGTGTGCATCACATCGTGTCCGACGGCATCCCGTTCGTTCGCCGAGAGTGTATGCCGGACAACTATTCTCGAAGAGGTGAACGCCTCCCCGGCGGCGCGGTACGACATCCACATCGATACCGCCGAGGATTGGGGAGGTCTGGCGCGGCACGGCCTCGACGGGGTGGTCGATCCGCTCGTCTACCGGCTGGGCCAGTTCTTCCTGGAGGGCAGCCCGGCCGGGCCCGAACGCTGGCCGGTGATCGCGGCGGATCTCGGCGCGCTGGTGACCTTCTTCGACCAGATCGTGCTGCACGATCAACTGGCGGCGTTCAACTATCCCGACGTCTTCGATATCGAGGAGACGGTGCACCGTGACCGGCTCGGCGCGGTGCTGAACACCGAGGGCGACCACACCCTCGTGCATGTCGAGGTCTCCCACGCGCAGTACCGGCTGGTGAAAGCCGCTGCACTGCAACAGCTCTCGGATCGGATGTGCAACTGGCCGCTGCTTCCGCTCACGGTCGGCGACGAGGTGGTGCGTGAGCTGCACGGCACGCGGTATCAGTGGCAGCCGTCGCTCGAATATCTGGAAGACCGCGTGCTCGGCGAGCGGGACAAGGAATTGGCCCGCTTCCTGCTCGGCCAGCTCGTCTTCACCGGCTACGCGCAGCAGACCGGCGCGCCACATATCGTCTCGCCGCAGCGCAGCAGGCTGATCGGCGGGATGGGCATCGGGGTGCCGAACCCGCTCGCGGTGTCGGAGGCCGCGATCTACCGCGAACTCGCCCGCCGCGTCCGCGAGGCGGGGCCTGGCTGGCGCAGCGACGTATTCCCGTGGACGCCATCGTTTCTCCCGTACCTGGTGGACACCATGGCCAACGATCGCGGCGGGCCGGACGAGCTGCTGCGCCGGGCGAGGGAGCTACGCGATTCCCGTGCGGTGCAACGCTATCGGCGATTGCGCGACGAGCTCGCCGCCGAGGACGCCGATCGTTCCGAACGGGCCAGGCGCGCGCTCACCAGGGCCGCCAACGGTGTCGCGACCGAACTCGGGTCACCGCGTGAACGATTGGAACTGGTCCGCCCCGTCGTGGTCGAGGTACTGCCGAGTGCGCTCGCCGCCGGCCTCGGCGCGATGACCGGCCTGCTCGTCGCCGGGCCGCCGGGCGCGATCGGCGGCGCGGTCGTCGCCGCGATCAGCGGCCATGCCTTCGAGCTGGTGAGCAGGCGCCTGTGGGGCTGGAGCCTCGACCGGCTGCCGTTCCGCAGCGCACGCAAACTCCTCACCCGTTCGGTGAAGGCCGAACACGAGATCGGCGCCGACCTCGGGCCGGAGCTCGAAAGAATCTGGGCCAGAGGCTGATTGCGCTACATCTGTGTTCGCGCGTACTCGTGCAGTGCGTCCCGGACGAAGCTCGCGCACTCGGTGCCGTGGTAGGTGGCGGTGAAGCGGGGGTCGTCGACGTACATGTCGCCGATCCCGCACACCATCGCGATGGCGCGGTCGCGGTCACCCTCGGCCGTCGGGGTGCCGGGAACTTCGCTGAGCGACTGGACATGTCGTTCGGCCAGTGCCTGCGCGGCGGGCGAGGCCGGAGACATCCCGTCCCGCCATGCGGCGATCCATGCGGCGACGAGGTCGTCGGCGGCTTGTTTCCATGCTCGCTGCTGCTCGAGGGTCTTGGCATGCCACCAGTCGTTGCTCGCCTGGAATGCCTGTTCACCCCAGCGTTCGATCACCTCGTCCTTGTGGCCGTCGTTGAAACCCTCGAGCATCACGTCGATGGACGGCTCGAAACCGGCCAGTGCGGCGTCGAGCGTGTGCCGCACTGCCGCCAGCTGCCGATCGATCCGGTCTCGTTCGTGCTGGAGCTCGGCGATGTGTGCGCGGAGTGCCTCGTGCTCGTCCACCTCGTCGGCCAGGATCTCGGCGATGGTCGGCAGGCCGACACCCATGCGGCGCATCAGCAGGATGCGCTGCAACCGGGCGACCGCCTTCGGGCCGTAGTAGCGGTAGCCGTTCGCGCCGATGCGGGAGGGGGCCAGGAGTCCGATGCGGTCGTAGTGGCGCAGGGTGCGGCTCGTGATGCCCGCCCGCGCGGCCAGCTCGTTGATCATCCACTCCATCGACCCACCTCCCTCGGTTGTCGTCGTGCTCAGTTGAAGTCGTGCTCAGTTGAAGTCGCGCAGTGCGGTGGCGATGATCTCCGCACTGTCGGCATGCACGGCCTGTGCGGCGGTCTGCCCCGTCGCGGCCAGGTAGCGGTCGACCAGTCGGTTGCCAACGGCGTATCCGGCTCCGGTCGGCAATCCCACCGGGGTGACGCCGAAATGTTCCGCGATGGCATCGCCGTGTACCCAGGCCGTGAAGTTCTGCATGCCGGTCACCGCGAAGCCGGTTGCCAGCTTGGCGAAGACCGCGTCGTCGCGCAGGTGCGGTTCGCCGATCCGGGTGTAGCCGAGCTTATCGCCGTAGAGCTGGCGGGCGAACGCGTCCGCCAGGCCCTCGCCGACCACGTGTTCGCCGACCGTGACGGTCATCGGATTCCACACCACCCCGCCCGGGCTGTAGCGCAGGTTGTGGTTGAGCTCATGGACGGCGGTCGACTCCACGTGCTCCAGGTTCTCGGGGTAGGGCCACAGCGTGATCACGATGTAGCCCGAGATCCCGCCGAAACCGTTCACCCCGAGCGAGGTCTCCATGAAGTTGGCATCGCCAGGGTCGCCGAGCACGAGCAGCACGGTGATATCCGGTGCGACCAGCCCCGGATTCGCCGCTACCAGCACCTCGTGCGCCTCGTCGAGCGCGCGCTGCATCCGGTCCCACACCCCGGCCGCGGCCATTGTCTCCAGCGCCTCGAGACAGCGCTGCTCGTCGCGGTCGAGCGGGAAGCCGGCGGACTGGTGATGCATGCCGATGAGATCGACCTCGCCGGGTGCGTAGCGGTACATGCCCCTGACCTGTTCGAGCATCGTGCCGAGCAGGCCTGCTCGATCGGCCTGCGGTGCTCGCAGGATGTTCTTCATGGCCGAGTAGGAGTCGAGAACGGTGATGGTCATGTCGCACGACACTAAACATTGACGTAGCGACAAGGTCAAACCCTGAGCCGGGGTATGGGGGGCGACCCCTAGCACCGCGGTACTCCCACGAATGGCGCTATGGCGGGATGCGGTGTGGCAGTGCGGATTTCTACCGTCGAGCCATGCTCAACACCGAAGCCGACGCACTCGATCACGACATGCCACGCGGGCGGCACCGCCTGCGTGCCACCGGCATCGCACGCCGCTGGCTCGCGGGCTCGATCGCCGCGGCCGTGGTGATCAGCCCGCTCGCCGCGGCGGTCGGCACCGCGAACGCCGCACCCACCGCCGACTGCCTGTGGGCAGGCGCGAGTCATCCGCAGGGCGCGACGGTCGTGGCGGGCGGCTGGGCCTTCACCTGTGCGACGGACCAGGGCGGGGCACGCTGGCGTCGCGGCGCGTCCGTCGACGCACCGAGCACAGTCGCGAATCCTGGTGCCGCTGCGAATCCGGCAGGCAGGTTCAGCCCCGGTGCCATCCAACCGGGCACCGAATACAACGACTACTGCGTCGGCACTCAGCTCGTCGACGGCAGCGAGCAGATGTACCAGGTGGTTTCCGATCGCTGGCAGGCGGCGGGCCCGATCTCGCAGTGGCGATTCGAGCCCGGGGCCGGACCGGTTCCGACTACCCGCTCGGCAAGCTTGTGCCCACAGGATCCGGTGCTCTGGCCGCAGTCCTGAGTCGAGTCGGTTGCGACGCAGGACTTTTGGCGCCCGGTCCGGCGATCCGCGTCCAATCGGGTTGCCTCAGAGCGCTGTTCGCGGTGTCACAGGATCGTGCACCGTCATTGACGCTTCCGGGTGGTCGGTCTACCGTGAAAACGGAATATGATTCCGGTTCATTGATCGACCGTTAGGACGAAGGCCATGAAGAGACACTGGACACTGCCGCGAGTGCTGGTCGGTGCGGTGCTGACGAATACCGTTGTCGGGCCGCTGCTTGCCGACATGGTCATTCCCGAGGTCGCGAAACAGCATCTGCACAACCCGAATTGGCCGCCGCACGCGAAGTTTCACGATGCGCAGTACATCGGGATGGGTGCGATGATCGGCGCGATCGGGCTGCGCATCCTCGCGCGCAGAAAGGGTGATCCGCGCGCTCAGTTCTATCTCTCGGCGGCACTCGGCTCGGTGACCTGGCTCGGCATGTGGGGCGCCCTGCTGTTTCCGGGAACGGCGGCCAAGGATCCGGAGTTCAAGCACGACGGCGGGAAGGTCCTGGGTCTCGACCCTCAGCTGTTCATTGCGCTCGCCATGCTGGTCGGCTTGTCGTCGGCGGTGGTACTGGAGCGAACCCGCTGGCGCATACCGCAACTGCCTGCCGAATAGTCCGTCACCGTCCAAAGACGTTGACGTCGTTGCCGATTCCGAAATGCCGACGGTTCGCAGTTGTCGCAGGTAGTCGGGTGTTTTGCGGCTCGAGTGCCGGGAATACGATCTTCATAAGGCTGCCGAAAAGGTGTAAACCGAAGGAGGCGGATCGTGATGTGCAAGAGAACTCGAATCGCCCTGGTGGCGATCGCGGTCGCCACGGTCGCGAGCCTGGCGGGGCCGGTCTCGGCCGATCCGCCCGCGACGGTGGCATTCGGCTCCCGGCTCGGCTGGAGCCTCGGGACGGTGACGGTGTACGGAAATGCCACCTGCTGGGGCGGCGGCGAGGCCGCCGTCACCTTCAACGGCACGATGTACACGCTGATCGGCGGCAGTGCCAACGCGAGCGGGACGCCAGGACTGCAACTGGCAAGTCCGGTCATCGTGGCCTGTGACGGCACACTCCACAATTGGCAGGGCTTCGCTTGGTCGCCAGGCAACATACTGCCCATTTCGGCCGGAGCCAACGGCACCGCGACCGTGAACCTGATCCAGGGCCCGCCGGTGAACGCGGTCCTGGCGACCACGGGAACGCAGCCGTTCGTCGTCGGCTGACTCCGGAAACATCGCGAATCAGTCCGGCTTCGGCAGCGTGACCGTTGCGCGGTAGTTCGGGCACTGCTCGAGCTGTGTGTGGGTGCAGGTGAGCAGGTAATCCAGGTAGCGGCGGGCTGTTTCGAGTTCGGTGACGCGGTTGCCGATGTCGGTGATGTGGGCGGTGACCGTGGCGTGCCAGGACTCGGATCGTGTCGCGGTGAGCAGGGTGGCGATTTCGTCGAGGCTCATCATGCCGGTGGTCTGCCACTGCTTGATCAGGGCGATGCGGTAGAGCTGGTCGGCGTCGTAGCAGCGGCGGCCGCCACGGCGATGCGCGGTGAGCAGGTTCCGGCGTTCCCAGTAGTGCAGGGTGGACAGGGGGATGCCGAAATGCCGCACAACGGTGGCGATCGGCGTCAGTTGCTGCATTTCTCCAGTTGACCTCAACTCGGGTTGAACAGGCAAGGTAAGCCTTAGCTTTGTTGGTCAACCTGGAGGTGGGACAGTGCCGGATCGGCTGAATTCCATAGTCGACATCGCCAATGCATTGCGTGCGGGCCGAACGACCAGTGTCGCGCTCGTCGAGTCGGCCATCGCGCTGGCTGATCGGCATGACGCCGAGCTCGGGGTCTATCTGGCCCGGTTCGACGAGGCCGCTTTGCGGGCGGCGCGACGGGCCGATGACGAGCGAGCGCGCGGGGGCGATCTCGGTGCCCTGCATGGTGTTCCGATCGCGGTGAAGGACACCATCGCAGTGGCCGACGGCGATACCACCGCGCAGAGCCTGGTGCACGATCGTTCCTGGGCGGCGGGGCGGGACGCGCCGGTGGTCGCCCGGCTGAAGGCAGCGGGCGCGGTTATTGTCGGAAAGACCACGGCGATGGAATTCGCCTGTGGTGTGCCGGATTTCGGCAAACCACTCCCGATTCCGCGAAACCCGTGGGACCCGAGCCGATGGGCCGGTGGCTCGAGTTCCGGTACCGCGAGCGGCATCGCGGCGGGCTTCTTCCCCGCGGGTCTCGGTTCGGACACCGCGGGCAGCATCCGCATGCCCGCCGCGTTCTGCGGCGTCACCGGACTGATGCCGACCTTCGGGCGAGTGCCGAAATCCGGTTGTGTGCCACTGGGTTACAGCCTGGATCGGATCGGGCCGATGGCCCGCACCGCCAGAGATTGCGCGATGATCCTGACGGTCATCGCCGGTGCGCATTCGAGCGACCCGGACACTGTGCACGCCGATCGCTCCGGCGCCGGATTCATGGCTCCGGAACGGGCGGAGCTCGACCTCACCGGATTGCGGGTGGGCGTAGCTCGGCAGGATCATTTCCCGGCCGGGTCCGATCCCGGCTTGTCAGGCGTATTCGACCGGGCGACAGCGGTTCTCACGACCTGCGGCGCCGACCTCGAGGACGTCACGCTGCCGTACCTGCGGGAAACCAGCACGGCGACGATGGTGTGCGCGGTCTCGGAGGGGCTCGCGTATCACCGGTCCGAGCTGTCCGCGCGCTGGGACGACTACTTCGTGGCGGCACGCGGACTGCTGGCCAGGGGTGCGCTGGTTTCCGGCGCGGATTATGTTCAGGCCCAACGCATCCGACGGGTCGCGCAGATCGCGATAGCCGGCGTGTTCGATCGGTTCGACGTGATCGTCGGTCCCACAGCGGGCGTCGTCGCACCCGGCTTCGACGAACTGGTGGACGACGCCGGACACCAGGACGACGCCGGCGTGTTCGGCATGATCAACACGCCGTATTGGAACGGGCTCGGCACTCCGGTTCTGGCTGTCCCCATGGGGTTCGGCGCCACCGGGCTACCGCTGTCGCTGCAGATCGCCGGCCCCGCGTTCGGCGAGGCCGCGATCCTGCGGGTCGGTGAGGCTTACCAGCAGCGCACCCCATGGCACCGGCAGGTGCCGCCGCAGGGGGCGGGGGTCGCGGCGTGAACCAGTCTGCCGAAACGGTCCGGATACTGCTCAGCGCCGCAGGCCTGCCCACGAACGCGGCAGAGGTGCGCGGGCTCGCGGCCCTCTTCCCCGGCTTCCGTGCGGCGGTCGACGCACTCTACGCGCCGCCCGCGGTCCGATACGGCGACCCGGCGATGCGGTTCCACGCACGGGCACGGTTCGAGGAGTGGGGCCGATGAGCGTGTACGTCACATCGGTAGCCCGCAGGGCATTCGGCCCCGGGGCGCCGGAGCGCCTGGTGCTGATCCTGGCCTGTATCGGATCGTTCTGCGTGATCATGGACGCGACGATCGTGTCGGTCACGCTGCCCACACTGCGTGCCGATCTCGGCTTCACCCCCGCCACGCTGCCGTGGGTGGTCAACGCCTACACCCTCACCTTCGCGGGATGCCTCCTGTTCGGCGGTCGTTGCGCGGACGTATTCGGCCGACGCCGAATCATGGTGCTGGGCTTGGGGATATTCACGGTGGCGCGGGTCTGCGCCGGGTTCGCCCAGTCACCCGGATTCCTCTTGACCGCACGCGCCGTGCAAGGGTTCGGCGGTGCGCTGCTGATGCCGGTGACATTATCGATCCTGACCGCCATCTTCGTGCAGCCCGCGGCCAGGGCCAGGGCGCTGGCTACCTGGAGCGCGGTGGGCGCGGCCGGTGCCGCGTGCGGGCCGGTGCTCGGTGGGTTGCTCATGCAGCTCGCGGGGTGGCGCTGGGTGTTCTTCGTCATCGCGCCGCTGGGCGTGGCCGGAATGATCGGCGCGCGGCGAGTGCTGCCACCGCACGACGCCGGGTGCGAGCGGCAGCGACTGGACGCGGTGGGGGCGGTGCTGGCTACCGCGGGCATCAGCGGTGTGGTGCTGGCGATCATGCGCTCCGCGGCCGCGGGCTGGACCGATTCAACTGTTCTCGGCGCGCTGCTGATCGGGTTCGTGCTGATGGCGATCTTCGCTGTCCACCAAGCGTATTGGGCGGCGAACCCGCTGCTGCCGCCGAGGATCTTCCGATTGCGCTCGGTGACCAGCGCCAACGTGGTGATATTCCTGCTCGGTGCCGGCTTCCTCGGCAGTCCGGTGCTGCTGTCGCTGTATCTGCAAGACGTGCACGGCTATTCGCCATTGCTGGCCGGAGCGGCTTACCTCCCGTCAGGGGCGGCGATGATCTGTGGTTCTCGGACGGCCGGGTGGCTCACGGTCCGGCTGGGGCCGCGTCGCGCGGCGATGCTGTGCTGTGCCATCGGTGGTGCCGGTTTCACCTGCACCGCCGTGAGCGTCGCGCTCGACGCGTCGTTCGTCTGGGCGGTACTGATGTCGGGGGTGATCTTCGGGTTCGGTACGGCTGCGGCTTTCACGCCGCTCACCCTCGGTGCCACCGACGGTGTGCCGCCCGAAAGCAACGGCCTGGCGGCAGGAGTGCTCAACACCGTTCGGCAAACCAGTGGCGCGGTAGGCCTGGCGGCGCTCAGCGCGATCGCCCTGAGCGCCGGTTACCCAGCGGCCTTCGCCGCCTGCGCCATCTGTCTCGGCGTCGCCTATTCGGTGGCGAGCGTCCTCATGCCCCGCTAGGCACACGATGCCTTTGTGATTCGCCCCCGTGGCCCGCGTCCCGGAAATGTGGGATGGTCGGCGAATGGCTGAACATGTGTACGAGATCTCGGTCACCTGGTCGGGCGCGACCACCGGATATCGCGACTACTCCCGCAATCACGACCTGCTGACCGACGGCCGCCCGCCGATTCTGGCGAGCGCGGATCCCGTTGTCGGCCGCGGCGACCGCACCCGCTGGAATCCGGAACAGCTGCTGGTCGCGGCACTGTCCGACTGCCACATGCTCTGGTACCTGCACCTGTGCGTCGAGGCGGGCGTCGTGGTCACCGAGTATCGCGACGACGCCGTCGGCGTCATGGACGACGTGCGCTTCCAGCACGTCACCCTGCGCCCACGCGTCACCATCACCGAACCGAGCATGATCGAGATCGCGGAACGCGTGCACGCCGAAGCCCACAAGCGCTGCTTCATCGCGAACTCGGTGAATTTCCCGGTAGGTCACGAACCGACGATCGTGGTCGCATAGGAATCGGGTCCGCCGTTGCCTGGCCACAGCCCGACGGCGGCTACACCTGCGCCGGATAGATGGTCCGCCCCTCCTTGATGGTCTCCAGCACCTGGATGTTCTTGATCTCTTCCGGCGCGACCGTGAGCGGATTGTGGCTCAGCACAACGAAGTCGGCCAGCTTTCCCACCGCGATCGAGCCTTTGGTCGCCTCCTCGAAATACTGGTGAGCGGCGTGCAGCGTCGTCGCCTTGATCGCGTCCAGCGCCGAAACCCGTTGCTCCTCGCCCAGCACATGCCCGCTGCGGGTGACCCGGGTGACCTGGCTGGCCAGCACCGCGATAGAGCTGGGCAGTGCCACCGGCGCATCATGGTGCGAGGTGTAGCGCAGCCCTCGCCGCAACGCGGACGCGGCAGGCGAGATCCGCGCCGCGCGCCGTTCGCCGAGCACAACTTCCCGGTACCAGTCGCCCCAGTAGAAGGTGTGCATGGAGAAGAACGACGGGATAACGCCTAACTCCCGCATGGCATCGAGCTGATCCTCCCGCGCGGTTTGCGCGTGGATCGCCACCGGCCGCGGATCGACGGGCCGATAACGGGTGGTCGCGTGGCGTATCGCGGCGATGAACTGATCAAGGGCGGCATCGCCGTTGACATGCGCCAGGACCTGCCACCCTCGGCTGTACGCGTCGGCGACCACATCCAGCACCGTGTTGTCGGTCATCGCCGGATACCCCCGGTACTGCGGGTCCGTCCCGTCCGGGGGTGTCAGATACGGCTGAGTGAGCCAGGCGGTACGCCCTTGTGGCGACCCGTCGAGGCCGAGCTTCAGCCCACCGACCCGCAGCCGTCCATGGTATTGCGGCACCGACACTTCCCCGAGCTTCGCGGCGAGCGAGCTGTCCGGGTAGGCGACAACGTCGATGTAGAACAGTCCCTCCTCCGCTGCCGAATGCAGCGCGTCAAGATCCGTCGTCGAGCTCACTCGCCCGTCCTGCGCGGTGGTGAAACCGAACGCGGCCATCGCCTGCTGGCCGAGGCCGAGCAACCTGCGCCGCTCCGCTGCGTCGAAATCCTTCGCCGATGCTCCCCACGCGGCGAAGAAGGCGGTCTCCTCGAGTACGCCGTTGGGCTCCCGGCTGCCGGGCCTGCGCCGGATCACCCCACCCGGGGGATCTTCGGTCCCCTCGTGGTAACCGAGCAACTCGAGGCCTTTGCTGTTGACGGCCCCCAGGTGACTGGACTGGTGGATCACCAGTACCGGCCGATCCACCGACACCGCGTCCAGATCGTCACGAGTCGGATGCGCCCGCCCAGCCAATTGGGCGTCGTCATAACCGAATCCGATGATCCATTGCCAGGTCTGCCCGGTCTCGGTCTCGGTCCACGCCGTCAGCGCGGCGCCGAGCGCGGCAAGGTCGCCGACCGCACCGTCGGGCGCGGGCAGCAGATTCGCCGCGCCCGCCTGGAATCCGATCAGCGACAGATGACTGTGCGCGTCGACGAACCCGGGCAGCAGCGTTCGGCCACGCAGGTTCACCAGCCGCGTATCGGCACCGGCCTGCGCCAGCACATCGGCCAGATCCCCGACCGCCGCGATCCGGCCTCCCCGCACAGCGACCGCCTCCGCACTGGGCCGCGCGTCGTCGACGGTGACGATCTCCCCGCCGAAGTAGATGGTGTCGACTGCTGGGGCGGGAACGATCTCGGTCATGATTCCTCCGGAGCCGGTCGCGAAGCCGATCCTCCAAGTATCAGACGGATTCCCAACGTACACAGGTCAATTGATGGATCCGGCACCCGGCCTGGCGCGCGCTGACCGAAACGAAAAACGCCCCTGATCAGTCGTTATGACTCGATCAGGGGCGTTTGCCGTGGCGGAGGATAGGGGATTTGAACCCATCCGTTTCCCCAGGTCAACTCTGCGTTCAGTGTGTTTCGTTGCAGTTCAGGCCATTTCAGCTCAATTGGCGACCCAAACGTTAGGCTCAGGTATTGACGCGGTCAACGCCGATGTCGAGTCGATCGGCGAGTAGGCCACCTGGCGACATCACGGGCACGGCAACTGCAATCAGACGACACTCAACTACTCGTACCAACCTATCTGAACTGGGCGCTAGCTGCGTCTTTCCGGCAGTGTCGAACTGGGGGCTTGACAGCTGGCCCCTCTTAGGTGAAGCTTTTTGGACTGCCACAGCTGCGCTTTCTTCGCGTGCGTGCGTACTTCCTATCTCTCCCAACAACTCCGGTTGTTGACTGCGGAGGCCTCGATCCGGTGAGCGGATCGAGGCCTCTCGCATTTCTGGGGGAGTTGCTCCGCGATATGCCGGATCAGATCTTGTCTGCGGCGATATCGGGTGGGTGGTAACCGAAACCTGTTCGTGTCTATCGCGTTCACTGCCGGGGCGGCGGGGCGGAACCTGACCGATAAGCAGTTTGTGCTGCGGTGACGGATTGCGCTGACAGCGCTTGTCGATGGTGCCGTCTCACGCGCGGGATCGCGCGTTCTTTTCCGAAACATTTGTTCCGATTTCTGATGTGTGTGAGGTGTTGTTGTGGCGGAACGTGACTACTCCTGGTTGTTTCCGAAAATGCCCGATCCTGTGGAGACACCTGAACGTACCCGCCAGTGGGAGGCAATGACCGACAGCCTTGTGGCTACGCTTGCGCGCCAGCGGGCCGCTGAGTTGTCCGGTGGGGATCTCGGCGGCAAGGTTCACACCTACGAGCGGATGAATGAGCAGTCGGCGACGCGGATGCTCGAACGGATCTATGCCCGTGATGATCTGGACGCGGTGGCACGAACTGAGATCCAGTCGAACGGCTACGTGGCTCAAACCCCAGTGACGGATGCGCGGATGTTATCGGCGCCGTCGGTGCCGCAAGCGCAGCTGATCAATGATGTTGTCGGGGATGCGCTGCCGTCGGCACCGATGGTGCTGCCGCAGGCGAAGGAAATTGTCGACCCGCAGGCATTTGCTCCGATGGATGATTTCGGGAATCGGCCTGCGCAGCCCAGCACAGTTCCGAATCCGAACAATAGTGCGCTTGCGCCGCGGCCGCCGCAATCCGCCCTGCCTCAAAATGGCCCGTCAACACCATCCGTGCCTGCGGTGCCGGCCCAACCGACCCCTGCTGTCCCAGCCCGGCCCGGTGACAACCAGTCGCCAGGTGCCACGCCACGCGATCCATTCCCGATGCCCGATACCACTGGCCGGTCGGAGGGCGACGAGTGGGACGAGGTCATCGGCGACCGGACGGTGCACTACCGCATACCGTTCGGGAACGGCAACCAGAGCGTCGACCAGGAAATCACCGATGCCAACGGCGGTGTCACTCGGATGCGGGTGGTGGCCAATGGGCGCGATGGCTACCAACGTTGGACTCTGAACGCAGACGGCTCCGCCTACTACGAGAGCGTCGAACACCCTGGCGCTCTGGTGTACTCCCAGGATTTCAAACGCGGGAGTTCGACCTCGGGGCGACCAGATCTCGAGATGACTCGTACCCCGGATCGCACCAGGATCATCACTCCGTCCCACGACGAGAGCGGTGCCCTGGTCGGCTACGACATCGCCGTCCCCAACAAGTACGGCATGTACGACAACTACCACTACGACAACGACAACAACCTGACCGTTTCCGCAGCAAAACCCGATGGCAAAGGTGGCATCGAGAGCACGTTCGTCAAGCAGGTCAACAACAAGGGCTACGGATGGGAAATAGACAAAGGAATCCAGTACGACATCACTCCGGAAGGGCGAACAGGTTTCGACTACGCCAACAAACGGCAGATTGTCGAAACGAAAGAAGGCGAGAACACTCACGAAAAGATCTACGACTACCGCGCCGGTAAACAGATAGCCGATACGGTGGTTGGCTCCGACGGCTCGATCATCTCGGGCTGGACGAAGGGCGCGAACGGGGAGAAGTCCGAATTCGTCCAGCGTGCAGTTCTCGGCCAGGCCCTTGCTCGGGAAGTAGCCCGACTTTACAAGTTCAACACCGAGAACACTCCGCATTTCGTGAAAACCCCGGCGTTCGAAGCCGCATTTCGGCGGCTGGAAATACTCGGCCAACTCACCTTTGACCAAAAGGCTATGGTCAAAGTAACCGCCGACGGTGAGGGCAACATCCTCTCCTACAGCCTCATCAGCGCAGGCGGTGTGGAGCGTGTGATCACGACCGCTGACGACGAATTCGAACGCGGCAAACCATTCGAATTCAGCATCCATCCCGACGGGCGAATCACCGATCGTGACGGCGGACCCGTGATACAGGTAGGGGGTCGCTTCCTCCGCGTCGACAGCAAAGGCGACGTCCAAGTGCCTCCATACGACGCGGCAAGAAACCCCTCCATTTTCGAAAATGAGAGAGACCCCAGCAAACCACGTTTCGGCGCCGAGTCCCTCTTGGAGGTTCCTACTGCCGGTATCCGAACGCCCGACCGAGCCGGTCTCCTCCACGCATACACCGAGATCCACGCCCCGCCTGGCGTGAACGCAAAACTCTACAAAGTAGATAGCGGCGGCATCTTGTTCGAAGACGCCACCGGACTTCACTGGGCAACCGATCCAGGCGAAGCGCGCACCGCCACCGAACTAGCCATGAGTTACGCGCTAGAGGCATCCCTCCTCCTTGCTCCCACAGGAATCAGCTGGGCCGCCAAGGGAGCATCCGCCGCCGCCCGCCTTGCCCGAAGCCTCGGCAACATCAGCACAAAAACGGCTGCCGAAACCAGAATTGCATTGCAAGAACCATGGTTTGAATACCAATGGGGACATCTGTGGGAGCCAGAAAAAGCAATGACGCAGCTCGGTGAGTTTTCGCAGGTTAAGGCGCCCAACTTCGAAATGATAACTCAGCCACCGAGGTATAGTGAGTTATCGAGCTTTGGCGAACTGAGATTCCCGAATATCGGAAGTCTGTCGGACGATTTTCGAGTGCTTCCATCAACTCGATTGGAGAAGGCCGAGGGTATTCTCGGCGGCGTCGCTGTCCGTGTTCAAAATTTGGATGAATGGGTGGGATTTCACGCAGCTAAGGCCGACTTCGAATTCTCTGAAGCTCTTTACGAAATTCGTGAAGCACGTCGACTGCTTGATCGATATCCCGGCACGGAAGTGCGTGTTGCACTAGAGGAGGGTGCGCCTATTAGACCAGGAGGGCAGGGGCGATACAAGGAATTTGACATGGCTCTCATGACCGGCGATGGAATGGTAGTGCGGACGGTGGAGGTGACCTCGCTAAAGGGGGGAATGGAGAGCTACGACAACCTAACGACTGGCGTACGCCATGGTCTCGACAAGGTCATGCAGCGCGATGCTGTCGGCGCACCCATGCCCAGGCCGCGAGACGTAAGCATCTACGGTAGGGTAAAGACGGGTACAAAGTCTACCAAAAGGGGGACCAAGACTAGATACTCAGATGGACGGTGGGTTCAACGGAAGCCGGGTGGAGAAATCGTCCGAGAAGGAAATCTCTTCGACGAAGCCCTTTTCAACTTGAATGGAACTCCAAATGTCAACCTTCTCGACAGGGTAACTTTTATAGACGCAGACAGTGGTGCCGTGTTGACCGAAATGATCCGAATTGGGAACGAATGGAGCCGAATAAGATGATCAATAGAGATCTTATACCGGAAGCGCATCCACATATCTTGGAGTCTCCAGGATATGTCCTAGTTTTGAGGCGCGGGATTGAGGATGTCGATCGCGAGTCCGATGTGGCAAGGATCGCACTCGAGGCTTTACATAGATTCTCGGCAGGATTTTGTCGCCCGTTGACGATTGAGATTTCTTCGGTCTATTGGGATCGTGAAAATGATCTGCCTATCCTGGGCGTGGAACCACGGTATCCTAAAAGAACACTTCGAGCCGCCGAACCAGGTTGTGATATGAATATCTCTCCGATCTGGATCGATGAGAAAGTGTTCATATCCAACCAAATGGCTAGCCCAGATATCTCTCGATTCGTACTTGATGCAATTGCTGACGACGGCTCTGGTATGACAACTTGTTGTGATTCGATATGGGTTACGTCGTCGATGGCGCGACTGCCATTCGGATGCAAACTCAATGACAACGGGTCGATGACTGTTCAGGACCGAGCTTGGCTAGTTGATCATCCAACTGTGGTGCGCGATGGTCATAGATGGGTGTGCGGGCCTCTGGATATTACCTCGAATGCCCCTGTGGAATTCATTGTGAATAGACAGTTTGCTGAGCTGTCTCTGCGAATTGGGATACATTGGTCGCTCTGGGGGCCAGGCGGCAGCGGGTTCTCTGAAATCGAGGATAGAGTTTCGGCTTTGCTTGCTCAAGGTTGGGAATTGGATGAGGTCGCATAGATAAAAGTGGCTCGTGGGTGCCCTGGATCACCAATAGCAGGATCGTCAGGAACTAACAGTGATCGAGCTACTGAATACTAATGAGCTTCCATCGAAGTTCGCATATCCGCACGAATTCCTACGTATCGTAGATTTAGGTCTTCTAGATATTGAGCCTTGGCAGATCTTGCAAGGCGACCTGCTGCGAATGCGACACATTGGTATCGGGGAAAGGTATCCCGGCAGAACGCTCATTCCATTCGCGGCACGGCAAGACAACGACGACGTCGCTTGCTGGGAAGGAGACGCCTGGGGTGTTGTAATCGTTCATGACTTCGCCGAGCCCGGCTGGGAGGCTCGTGAGTCGTATAAGAATTTCTACGATTGGCTTCGAAGAGCTGTCGATGATCTTATCGAATTCGACGACTGAGATGGAATTAATCATCCACCGAAGGCAAAGGTTGAGAAATTCGATGAGTAACCGTGACGATCGGATGATCGGGTGAATTATGGTGATTACGTACGAAGCCGCTCGCGAATTGGTCCGTGCCAAGCTTGGGTTGAATTGGACCCATGGTACATTTTGCTTGGATGATCGGAATATAGTCGAGAACGACGAATTCTATGTTTTCAATGTCGGTGCGCGCGAGTACCTGGTCGATGGGGGATGCGGATTTCATAATCGTTGGCGGGGTTTCGGTGGTGTATAAGGAGACTGGTCAATTGGGCTCGCTCGCGTCGGTCGCGGTGGCAACTGACCCTAGTGTTCGCGTCAGGCCGAATCCGAGCCCAACGTTCGACAGTGCGAATCCGTCTGTCTAGACCGTCTGGTCTGTGCTTGCCGATGACCAGCAATGAAGCTACTGCTGTCGTGGAAATGGTCCACGCGATCTTCGACCGAGTGACGGCTTGAAGCCGGAACGCGACGGCAGCCGCTTCCGATGAGCAGATTGATGCGTGGGCCGCCGCGCAGCAGGTTTCAACGATCCCTGCGGCACCTTGGGCGCTTCAAGCGAATGAGGGAGTCGGGTTCGTCTGGGTTCGCCCCTTGAGAAGCGTTCTGCGAATGGGCTGGGAAGATTCCAGAACAGCGTAGGGGTCGTCGCGATCGCGGCGAATCATGTTGCGGTAGTGAGATCCGCGGCCATGCGGTGCGGGTCGGTGAATCCCCGGCGCCCGAACAGTTCGTCGGGTGCTCGGCGCCGCTGCATGGCCGCCACGACGTCGGCAGCCTCGCGCAGAGAGACGGTCGGGCCCAGCAATCCATGGACGATGATGAGCTGCTCCAGAACCCAGGTGGCGTGATAGGCGAATTCTTCCTCCGCGCCGCCTAGCGGATCGTCGCGATAGCGGTCACGCAGGTGCTGCACCCATTCTGCTTGGTCATCGACCAACCGCCTATGCAGGTCGTCGAGGCCGTCCGGAAACGTAGGTGCGACCGCGACCACCAGACGCCACGCGAATTCCTCGTGAGCGTCCTCGAGTAAGGGGTAGTCGGTGGCAAAGGTCTGCCAGTCGACCTGCTGCGCCATGTCGAGCAGCAGATCCAAACGGGTATTGGAGCCGGGGTACCAGAAATCGTTGACGCTGAGTACCGCGTGCAGCACGGCTGGCGGTAGGTCACAGTGCTCGGCCAGCAGCACTGCGTCGTAAAGATCTTTGCCCTGCGGCAAGTCCGCGATCGTATCGCTGGCCAGCCACAATAATTTCCACGCCAGTGACAGGCTCCGCGTGGCGGTCAGCAAGGTGGACGCCTGGCCGGTGGTACCGAAGCGGGGGATCTCGGTGCACTGTGGCTGCTCGGCCAACTCCTCATCCGTCGCGAAGTCGAGTTGGACATGTCCGCGTGTGCTGCGGGCCGGGCACTCCCACGACAGCAATAGTCGCCGTCCCGGTGTACCGCCGTAGGTCCAAATGTGCTCGACGGCACCGTAATCCATCGGCATCGGCGAGATCTGGACCTGCGTGGTGGACCGAGCGGCCGCGCCCTCCGCGATGTCGCGAGCCATATGCTCGAATTCGTCGTCGAAACGCCGTCGCGCCCAAGGCCCGACAATGAAATCCAGGTCCTTCGGGTCACGGGCCTTCTCGCCGAACCAGGCTTTCAACAGAGCGCTGCCGCGCAGCACCAGGCATTTCGCCCACTCGGAGTCGGCGATAGCCGCGAGCACATGGTCGACGGCTTCGCGCTGCTCGGCGGACCAGTGCTCGATGGTCTCCGAGGTCAGCCGGTCCCAGTGTGGCTCCGTCATCGCGTCATGCCTTGCTGGGCACGACGAAAGAAAGCTGCGCGGAGAGTAGTGGTCACAGCAGTTGCTCATCGATCCAGCCCGCGTCGACAGATTCGTTGCTGTCGTACACCACAAACTCTCTTTCGATCGAGGCGATATCCAGTCCTGTCAAGTCTGCCAGCAAGGCGCGCAGACGGACGGTGGCGGTCAGGTCGCCGACACCGCGACAACGTTGGGTGACGAACCGTTCGAGACGGCTGTCCGGCCGGACGCGCCGCGTGTTAGCGGACAGGTGCGCTGCATGCGCTCGCGCCGCCGCTTCGATCGCCGTCGTGCCGGAATCGGGAGCCAGCAACAGTTTTACGTGATGCTCGAAATAGAAGTGCGCACCCAGCACTGCGGCTTGCTCGTCAGTGCTCGGCACACCCTCGGCCCAGGGGGTCGCCTCGATCTTGGTTCGCAGCACCGGGAATCCGTCGGCATCCAGTCGGGCGGCGATTTCGGCCACCTCGGTACGCACTCCTGCCAATGTTCCTGACCGGCGCACGGTCACCATAGGCTGCTGCGGCACTCGGCCGCGGGCGAGCACGATGTGGGCGAATTTCAGCTCCCGCTCGGCGGCGTAGGCTTCCAAGGCGAGCAGCCGATCCGTATCCGCGCGGACGGTGAGATGCGCTTCGAAGTCGCCCCGGAAAACCGCTGTCTGTGTCACCGCTCCAGCATGGCAAGCCGAACCACGCACTGTCGCGGGACTCCCGCCGCCATGGTGGCTTTGTCCCGCGCCCGATCAGCCCCGAAAAGGTGGCAGTGCCGCGCACTTCGGGTCGAGACGGATGGTCGGTGCGATGCGGGTAATCCACCGTCGCGGTTGACTTCGAATCCGCGATCCACGTCCACACATGGAACAGGTCAGAGGCGGCTTGAAAGTCGCCCCTGACCTGCTATTTTCGTGGAGGACTACGGGTTGTATCCCTTGATCTCCGCAGACGAACGCTGCGCTCAGTCAGCTCGCTGCAATTCAGATCATTTCGACTCATGGTCCTGTCGGCGACAGGACCACGCAATGCTATGTCCACGTGTTGGCGTGGTCAACGATCCGAGTCGGCAGACGTCAACGGCCCCATAGGGGAGATGATCCCCTATCCCGAGACTTGTTGACGCGGTCAACATGCCTTCTACCTGCGGAAACGGTGTACGTTGCTCCAAATGCGGTCTCCAACAAGCCCTTTGGTCGACAGTGCTGATCGGTAGCCAGCGAGAGGCAGCGTAGACGAAAAACGCCCCTGACCAGCCGTAATTGGTTGATCAGGGGCGTTTGCCGTGGCGGAGGATAGGGGATTTGAACCCCTGAGGGCGTTAACCCAACCCGCGTTCCAGGCGAGCGCCATAGGCCACTAGGCGAATCCTCCGTGAAGCAGCATACCGGTACACCACCGGTGGTCACCAAATGCCCCTGTCAATCGGCGTCGGGAGCACCCGTTTGCGGTGGATCGCCGGGTTGCGGCTACACTGGCCGACGGATCCAGCGCGGCGCGCATCCTGTGAACTCCCCCAGGGCCGGAAGGCAGCAAGGGTCAACGGGCTCTGCCGGGTGCGCTGGGTCCCCTAAATTTATTGCCCCCACTCGGAGGCAACACCCGGGTAACGTGAGCAGCGGTCCGGCGACTCGTCGCCACGGACGCAGGTCCGGCCCACAGTCGGCCCGGACACCCCCGCAACTTCGCTGCTTCGAAAGGCTGCTCAGGATGCCCCGGCAAACGCAGATCGGTTTGATGAGCCATGAGGAACTCGTGTCCGAACACGAGACCCAGTCCGCGAATTACGCGACGCTCAAGACCGAGAAGCTCACGCTGGATCTGACCAGGGGTAAACCCTCGCCGGAACAACTCGATCTGTCCGCGGCACTGCTCGCGCTGCCCGGCGACGGTGACTTCCGCGACAACGCGGGCACCGACCTACGCAACTACGGTGGCCTGCAAGGACTTCCGGAGCTGCGCGCGATCTTCGGTGAGCTGCTCGGCATTCCGGCGAGCAACCTGCTCGCGGGCAACAACTCGAGCCTCGAGATCATGCACGACACGATCATGTTCGCCACGCTGTTCGGTACCCCGGATTCCGAGCGCCGCTGGGCCGATCAACCGGTCAAGTGGCTGTGTCCGAGCCCGGGATACGACCGGCACTACACGATCACCGAGGCGCTCGGCTTCGAGATGATCCCGATCCCGATGCGCCACGACGGCCCGGATGTGCACGCCATCGCGGAGCTCGTCGCGGCAGATCCGGCCGTCAAGGGCATCTGGGCGGTGCCCGCCTACTCCAACCCGACCGGCATCAACTTCTCCGAAGAGGTTGTCCGCGAACTGGTTTCGATGCCCGCCGCGGCGCAGGACTTCCGGTTGTTCTGGGACAACGCGTACGCGGTGCATCCGCTGACCGATACCGCGACCCCGGTGATCGACGTGCTCGGCCTGGCCGCCGCGGCCGGAAACCCGAACCGGCCGTTGGTCTTCGCGTCCACCTCGAAGATCACCTTCGCCGGCGCGGGCGTCGCCTTCCTCGGCGGATCGACGGCGAACCTGGACTGGTACCTGAAGCACGCGGGCCGTAAAACCATCGGCCCCGACAAGATCAACCAGCTGCGGCACGTGCGGTTCTTCGGCAACGCTGAGGGCGTGCGCGCGCACATGCAGAAGCATCGCGCCATCCTCGAGCCCAAATTCGCGCTGGTGCTGCGCATTCTGGAGGACCGCCTCGGCGCATCGAAGGTGGCGTCCTGGACCGAACCCAAGGGCGGCTACTTCATCAGCCTCGACGTGCTCGAGGGCACGGCCAAGCGCGTGATCGAGCTGGCCAAGGACGCGGGCATCGCGCTCACCCCGGCCGGTTCGACCTTCCCGTACATGAAGGACGTGGAGGACAAGAACATTCGCCTCGCGCCGAGCTTCCCGAAGGAGGCCGAGCTGGAGAAGGCGATGGACGGCCTGGCCACCTGTGTGCTGCTGGCCGCCACCGAGAAGCTGCTCGCGAAGTAGCGCCGAATCCGAACGCACGACAACGGCGGGCCCTCGAGGAGGCGCCCGCCGTTCGTCGTCCTCGGTCAGTGTGGCTTGTGGGCGAGCACGGCGAACATCGTCACCGACAGATGGATATCGCCGCTGTCGGCGCCCTGCTCGAGATCGGCGATCAGCTGATCGCGCTGCGCCTCGGTGATCGCGCCGCGCGCCACCGCCATTGCCGAGATCTTGGTGACCAGCGAGCCGACGCCGACACTGCGATCCTGGATCAGCGCGTGCGAACCGACCTCATCGATCACCAGACCCGCCTTGGTGAGCAGGCCGGGCAGCATGCGGCCGGACAGCGGGTTGGTGGTCGCCGACACCAGCGTGTCGATGACCTCGCGCACCACCTGCCGGTCGCCGGGATGCACGATGGCCGTGCCCCAGTCGCTGTCCATCACCACGACCCGGCCACCCGGCCGCAGCACGCGGGCGATCTCGGCGGCGGCGCGGGCGGGTGCGGTCAGGTGCTGGAACACCCGCTCGCAGAGCGCCGCGTCGAAACTGTCGGCGCCGAACGGCAGCCCGTAGGCGTCGCCGGAGCGGAATTCGGCGCGCGAATCGGCTTGTGCGGCACGGCGTTCGGCGGAGTGGAGTAGGTGCGGGTCGGGTTCGACACCGATGGCGGTTCCGGTCGGGCCGACCGCGTCGGCGAAGGCCATGGCCTCCGTGCCGGTGCCGGACCCGATATCGACCGCGCGCTCGCCGGGTTGTAGGGCGAGCGCCTCGTGCGCCCAAGTCCGCAGCCGCCGGATTCCGGGCAGCGCGGCCTGTAGATCGCGTACGTCGACCAGCTGATCCTGGCCCGCACGGTCGAAGCGATCGGGACGCAACCCGTAAGTCGTCGTCTGAGGCATGGCGCAGAGCCTACGCGCGGGCGAGTCGCCACGCTCGGCAGGTCTGTGAGATGGGTCACGATCCGGTCATTTCGCCGATCCGAGTGGCCGTGAACACACGTCGGTATCGAGTGGGATGATCGGAGCGGCCGGATATCCGGCACCGGCTATCGATGCGACGGCGAAAGGAACGACGGTGAGCGTGAAACTGTGTCTCGCACAGGAACCGGAGGCGGACAAGCTCCTCTCGGAGGATCCTTTCGCATTGTTGACCGGCATGTTGCTGGACCAGCAATTCCCGCTCGAGCACGCCTTCCGCGGGCCGAAGAAGATCGCCGACCGGATGGACGGCTTCGATATCGACAAGATCGCGCGGGCGGATACCGAGGCGTTCGAGGAACTCTGCTCGACGCCGCCCGCGATTCACCGCTACGGCCGGTCGATGGCGCGGCGCACCCAAGAACTGGCGCAGTACGTGGTCGAGCACTACGACGGCAAGACCGAGGCGATCTGGACCGAGGGCGATCCGGACGGCAAAGAGGTACTGAAGCGGCTGAAGGCGTTGCCGGGATACGGCGACCAGAAGGCGCGAATCTTCCTCGCGCTGCTCGGCAAGCAGCTCGGTGTGCGGCCGAAGGGGTGGGAGAAGGCGGCGGGCGCGTATTCGGAGCAGGGGTCGCGCCGGTCCGCGGCCGACATCGTCGACGGTGAATCACTGCTCGAGGTACGGGCTTTCAAGAAGCAGATGAAAGCGGCGGCCAAGGAGGCGGCGGCGAAGAAATAGGGTTCGCCGCTATTGGAATCGTCCTGCATTTTTCTATCGATATCCGCTATCGATTGCTGGAGGCTTGCTCATCTAACGGCTCCACCTAGATGAGGGAACGCAGTACATGAAGATGAGGAAGCTCGCCGTCGTCGCGGCGCTGGTGACCATGGCGACCGGGGTCGCTGCGGGCACCTCCACCGCCGCGCCGCAGACCGAGGCCGACAACGGCGTCATCAATTTCACCGCCAGGGCCACCGACACCCAGTCGATCATCACCACCGACGCCGGATCGCTCGTGGTCGAGGACGGTGCACTGAAGATCAAGGCCGCCAACGGCACGGTGGTCGCGGGGACACCGCTGAAGTTCCGGGTCGACGAATTCGAATTCCCGATCGCCGCACAGATTTCCGACCGCACCGCCACGCTCACCCCGCAGGTCGACACCGCGCACGCGGTGTACAAGCCCGTCGCGCTGCCGTTCGAGGACAAGGCGCCGTGGAAGACCGAGTACGAGCGTGAGCAGGCGGCCTGGAGCCGCCTGACCAGCACGATCAGCGCGGGCGCGACGGTCGGCACGCTGGTCGGCGGCATCGGCGGCGGCGCCGTCGGCTGCGTGCTCGGCGGCATCGTCGGCGCCGGTGCGGCCGCCGCGTCGATCGTCGGCCTGTTCGGCCCCTTCGTGCCCGCGGCCGTGCTCGGCTGCTTGGGCGGTATCGCCGCCATCGGCGCGATCGGCGTGCTCGCCGGTCAGATCTTCATCACCGCCCCGGTCGCCATCGCCGCCGCGATCCAGTACTTCACCACGATCAACGCCCCGTTCGCCCCCGCGGGCAAGTAAGCACGCATCACCCGCGCGAAATCAGGCCCCGCCCAGCAACTCTCGTCTGGGCGGGGCCTGAGTGGTTCGCGCGTGCGCTGGTTTCGAGCGCGGTTAAGGCACTCGGCAGGTTCGGCACGAACTAGTACCAACCGCATCCGCCGATGTAAACCTCCAGCAGGATCTGCGTTCCAGAGCGCACCGCGTCGATCTGTTCCGGAGACAGCTTCAATCTCCCGGGGTCTGGATCCTTCAACGGATCCCGGGTGAACGACACTGCCGCGCTGCACAGCTCCGGGTCGACGGTCTTTCCCCGAGCGACAATTATGTGATTGGGCGGGTGTACGTCTTGCGGCGGATCCACGGCCCTCAACTGGATTCCGGGAACCGACACGTTCACGACCGGATCCGGTGCGGGCGCGGGGCCGATGAAGACGGCATGCGAGCCCGGTGCGGCGTTTCCGTTCACATCGTAGATCGCGGTCCGCGTGAATCCCGTAACGGTGGTTTTCTCCGCGACTTGCCGCGCTCCGGTCGAGTGGTGTAGCCGCCAGAAGTCCCATCCGTAGGTGTAGATCCTCATCCCGAGGATCACTACCGTCGCGATCACCACAAGCCCCAGCGGGACAGCGATATACGGCAGCGACCGCCGAAGCCACCCAGTCGGCGCGCCTGCGCTCACCGGAACGCTCCGCTGCCGACCAGGACCTCGTTCGCGATCCCGAGGGTGAGCTCGTTCGACAGATTCCGCGCGGTCGCCCGCGTTGCTGTGTCGCCGCTGCCGACCGGGACGATCCAGTACTTCACCATGATCAATCCCCTTCTGCAAGAAATGACAGCGGTTAGTACCAACCGCAGCCGCTGACGTAAACGCCCAGCAGGATCTGAGTTCCAGAGCGCACCGCGTCGATCTGTTCAGGCGACAGATTCAATCTTTTGGGAATCGGATCAGCTAGCGGATCCCGGATGAAGGACACCGACGCGTTGCACGGTTCCGGGTCGATGGTCCGACCGTGCGCCACGATCGTGTCGTTCGGCGGGTGCGAGGCTTGCGGCGGAACCACAGTCTGCAGCTGGATTCCGGGAATCGAGACAACCGCAACCGGATCCGGTGCGGGCGCGGGGCCGATGAAGATGGCCTTCGAGGCCGGGATGTTTCCGTTCGAGTTGTAGATCCCGGTCCGGGTGAATCCTGAGACGGTGGTTTTCTCTGCGACCTGCCGCGCCCCGGTCGGGTGATGCAGCTTCCAGAAGTCCCAGCCGTACGTGTAGATCCTGGATCCGACGATGAACACCACCGCGACCACCACAAGCCCCAGCGGGACAGCGAGATACGGTAGCGCTCGCCGAAACCATCCGGTCGGCGCGACAGCGTTCACCGGAATGCTCCACTGCCGACCAGGATCTCGTTCGCGATCCCAAGGGTGAGCTCGTTCGACGCCCGACCGTGTCCGAGCTCGTCGGAGCCCTTGGCCTGTCCTGGCAGTCCAGACGTGAAGGGCAATTCGCCCGCCACAACTTGCTGTGCGTGTCCGAAGGTTCCACCCGCGTTGTATGCGGCGCCGAGGAACTGATTTAGCGGCATAGTCTCCTTGAACGCGTCTGGCGCGGCCATCGCCGCATTGTCGTTGATCAATCGCAGGTTCCACGCGGTGACCTGCATTGCCAGGTCATCGTTCCCGGCCAGGTCGGTCCACTTCTTTCCGGAGAACTTGTCCGGGTAGGCGGCCACGACCTCGTTGAACGGATCCTTCTTCAAGTTCGTCAGACCGATCGAGTTGCCGGGGCCGTCGAAATTGAAAGCATACGGCCAATGCTTGGAAATGCCGCCCTTATCCAAGATGATCCGGCCTTCGTCGTACAGTGCGCCGGCCGCCGGACCATCCGGGTTGGGTTTGAAGGTCGCGGGGTTGGTGAGAGCGTCCCAGAGGTTCACGCCGTCCTTCGGGTAGCCGGTGCGCAGTGACGCGCCTTCCTGCAGTGCCATGGTGAGTACGAGCCGGGGATCGACGCCCGCCTCGTTGCCGTACTTCACCGCCATGATGGCCCATGACTTGACCAGTGGGCCGTATTTGTCCAGCTGGCTGAGGTCGAGCGCCGACAGTTTCGCCTGTGGTGTCTGCCAGGTCGAGATCGTGGCCAGGTCGCCGATGAGCGCTGTGTTGTCCGTTTGGTTCCCGCTGGCTACCAACCACGGCAGCCTTAGCAGTGCCTCGAGCTGCGGCACGTTGTCCAGCACCCCTGGGCCGAAGATGACGCCGCGGAACCCTTTCGCATCGGTGGCCTGGGTGAGGTAGTACCGCAGGTCGGTGCCGTTGTAGGCCGTGGTGAACGCGGTGTAGGCGTCACGGGTGTCGTCGCCGGTGAGTTCGGCGTTCACCGTGACGGTGACGCTGGTGTCGTCGGTCGACGTCGTCACCGCGCCCGGGTGGCGCGTGAACGCGCCCGGCGCCGCGTTCGAGAGGTTTGTTCGCGCGTCGAGCAGTTTGTCGTGGTAATCCTGGATCTCGGTGGCGAGAGTGTCCGCGCCGGTTCTGATCCCTTGCACGCCACCGCTCAGCGCGTTGATCGCCGCCTGGATATCGGGTACCTCGGGCGCCTGGACCCCGGCGAACGAGTCGTGCGCGGACTTCAGCGTGAACGGCGCCAGCATCAGTTCCGAGCTGTCGGCGAAGGCGCGCCAAGCCGTCGCTGCCGTGCTGAGCGCCGGTGCGCGGCCGTTCGGTGCGCCCTCCCAGGTGTCCGAGCTGCCGTTGCCGCGCATCACCAGCCCGGCGCCGTTGTCGCCCTTCGGGTCGGCCATGGCGGGAAAGCCGTTGTCGGCCATCGCGGTCGCCGCTCCGCGCGCCGGAATCGACGGCGCCGTACCCCGGTTCGGGTCGATATTGGCGTTGTACTCGGCCGCGTCCCAGTTGTACCCGGCGATGTTGAGGATGTCGGCGAAGTGCGCGAGCGCGCCCGAATAGGCCAGCACCGCCTTGCGCACGTCACCGGCGAGCTTGTGGCAGGCGGTGTTCCAGCTCGCGACGCCGGGAAAGTCGCCGCCCATGCCCGGATTGGTGGGCAAGCCAGGAAGCAGGGCGGTGACCGCGGTGTTGATCTCGGTGGTGAGGGTGACCAGCGTCTTGGCCGCCTTGTAGAAGACCTCGGGGTCGACGATCAGCGGCGGAGCCATCGCCGCCTGCTCGATTCGGTGCCGTACGCGTGCATCGATCCCCCCGGAGTTTCGCTGTACGGGCGAAGGTAGCTCACCGAAGACGAGGCGAGCAAGCATGCCGGGGGTCGAGTGACCGCGACCCCGCTGAACTGGGCAAATAGTGTGGGTGTTCGCACAGCGACGCACAGAAGCTTGGTGTGCCGCGTGATTCGATGTTAATTTCATTGTTATGTTCGACAGCCGCTCCTCCGCCCCGCGGGTCACCTATGTGACCGCCGCGCTGGGTCTGCGGCTCCCGCTCGCGCGGGTTCTGTGTTGTTCCTGCTGCCGCAGCTGAGTCCTTCGTTCCGGCTCGTTTGCTGCCTAGTCGCCGAACCGTAGGCACGTCCCGTCGACTCGGGACTTCAGCAAGGAAACAATATGTCCCTCCCTACCCTTGAACGACCCATTTCCAGGGTGGCCACCGGCCGCGCCCGTGTCGCGCGCCCCGTCGTCACCCCGGAGCTGCGTATCTCGGACAACCCGGCGGCGGCCGTGCTCCGTGCCGCGACCGGCGGACCGGTCTCGCGCGACAATGCCGCTCGCACAACGGGTTTGAGCATCGCGACGGTCAACCGCCAGGTTTCCGCACTGCTTGCCGCCGGGCTGCTGCGCGAGCGGCCCGACCTGACCGCCGCGGGTGCGGTCGGACGCCCGCGGGTGCCCTTCGAGATCGATCACGAGGCCTACCTGACCCTCGGCATCCACATCGGCGCGGCGGTCACCAAGATCGTCGCCGCCGATCTGCGCGGCCGGATCCTCGGCGGCCTCGCCATCGCGACGCCGCAGACCGGCCAGGAATTCGCGACGACCACCGTCGCCCGCAGCGCCCGCGCGTTCCTGCAGCGCTGGCATCGGCGCACCCCGCTGTGGGCGGGCATCGCGATCGGCGGCCGGGTCGACCCGCTCACCGGCGTCGTCGACCATCCGAAGCTCGGCTGGCAGGGCGCGCCGATCGGCACGGTGCTCGGCGATGTGCTCGAGTTACCGGTCTCGGTGGCGCCGCACGTCGAGGCGATGGCCGCCTCCGAACTGCTGCTGCCCACCGGCGAACCGCGCGACCAGGGCCACGAGCGCGGTAGCAGCCTGTACTTCTACGCGCGCGAAACCGCCGGTATCTCCGTGACATTGGATGGCCGCGTGCACACCCCGAGCAACGGCCCCGGCTCCATCGCCCACCTACCCACCGGCTCCGACGTCGAATGCACCTGCGGCAGGCGCGGCTGCTTGGAGGTCACCGTCGGCGATCGTTCGCTGCACGCGCGGGCCGTCGGGCGCGGAATTATCCCGGCGCACAACGGAACCGCGGGCTCGACCATCGCCGACGTGTACCGGGCCGCCGAAGCGGGCTCGGAGGGTGCGCGCGAACTGCTCGCCGAGCGGGCAACCATCCTCGGCCACACCGTGGCCATGGTCCGCGACATGCTGAACCCGGACCGCGTCATCCTCGGCGGTCAGGCCTTCACCGGCTACCGCCCCGCCGTCGGCCACGTCGCCCGCGCCTTCAACCAGGGCTCCGCCCTCCCGCCCACCGACATCCGCATCAGCGGCTTCGGCGGCAAGGTCCAGGAGTTCGCCGCCGTCGTAACCTCCCTCAGCAACATCTACGCCGACCCCCTCTCCGCCATCCGCCGCCTCGGCCTCGACTGACCCCACCGCCATACCGCCGCACACTGAGCTCACCGCCGCGCACGATTTGGGACGGAATTTCGTGCGCGGCGGCTTATTCGGTGCGCGGGCTACTTGGCGAAGAGGCTTTCCAGGGCGGTGATGAAGTAGGGGAAGTGGGCGGCGAAGCGGTGCAGGTTGGGGTCGCGGTCGAAACCGCCGAACCAGTAGAGGCCCGGCTGGTTGTCGGAGGACGGGTTCATCTCGCGGAAAACGCGGATCCAGTTGTCGGCGCGGCCGCCGAGCAGGGTGAACGGGAGCGCCCTGGAGAAGACGAGTTCCTGGTCCATGGGTGGGATCTGTTCGCGCTGAACGGCTTCCAGGCCGCGCTGGAGCGCGCGGATCTCGCCGGTGAGTTCGCGGCCGAGCGCGGTGCGGGCGGGCAGGTAGCGGGTGAGCAGCGCGGTCGCCACACCCGCCAGCGCGATGGCGACGCCGACCAGCGCGTGGCCTGAGGTGAACGCCAGGCCCGCGGTCACGCCGACACCGGCCGCGATCAACGTGCAGCCCAACCAGATCAGCAGTCCCGGCTTGCGCCGATTGATCATGGTGCCGCGCGTGACGGCGTCGGCGAGCAGCGCGGCGCGCACCGGCTCGGCCGGAATCCGGTCCGGCGCACGGAGTTCGGTGAGCGTCACCGAGTCGGTGCCGTCCGGCAGCAGCGCGCGGTAGACGGCCTTCTCGTAATCGCGCAGCTGATCGTCGATTTCGTTGACCCGGCTGATCCGCCAGTCCGAATCGCTGATCGGCGACACCCACAGGTAGCGGCGCACCGCCAGATCGATCACCGTCGCGGCGATGTCTACCGGATCGACATGATCGTCGAGCAGCAGCCCGGCCTCGCCGGGCAGTATGCCGTCGGGTGAGGCGAACTGCACCCGGTCCGCGTCGCGCTGCAGCGGGTCGATCGTCTCGGATCCCGCTGTAGCGGAGGCATTCTGGCGCCGCGCGTACAGCGCGAAGGCGACCAGCCCGGCCAGCGCGAGCAGCAGCACGCCGAAGGCGACCAGCACCGGCGCGGTGATCGAGAACGGTCCGCTGTCGCTGGTATCGCGAATATCGGCGTTGGCGGGCACGGTGCCCGGCGGCAGCTGGAGCGTGAGGTCGATGGCGTCGCCGCGATGCAGATCGGTCTGATCCAGGTACAGCACCCCGTCGACCTCGGTGTGCACATTCGCGCAAGGCCTGGCGTTGCCGACCGGGCCGAGCTTGCAATCCACAATGGCCACTTGATAACTCGGGCTGATCACGGTCGCGTTGATCGACGCGATATCGGCGTTGAGCACCCCGAGGTAGTGGAACAGCTGACTGCCCGGCGCGTCGCTGACGGTGTTGTGCACCGAGTAGGTGAAGCTCGACTCGCCCGGCATCGCCTCGATGGTGAACTGATCGGCGGCGACATTCGCGGTGCCCGCGCCCTTGGTGTCCACATCGGTGACCTTGAAGACCCGTTCGATGTTGTCGCCCATGGTCACTCGCAGCGGCACCGACATGCGGAAGTTGCCGTCCGGCGGCACCGTGATCTTCTCGGCGACCTCGAGTACGCCGTTGCGGTCGAGCTTCAGATCGGCGGTGATGGTGACACCGGAGGGGGCGGGCTGCGCATCGGCGACCGGTCCGGCCCCGACCAGACCCGCGGTGGCGAGGACCAGCGCTGCCGCGGCGCCACCCCGAAAAGTCAGCATGGCTGCCTACTCTAGACAGCTTGCTATTCTGCGTCAGCAGCACGGAGCGAGCGATGGGTCCGAGACAGCTCCGCGAACCAATGCTGTACGCGATCGGCTTAGGAGAGACGAGGGGGTACGGCGGCGTGACGCAACCACCGTACGGACACCGGCCGGTTCCGCCCGGCGGGCGCCCGAATCCACCCGGTCCGCCCTACGGACCGCCGCAGGGACAGCGGCCGCCGCCTGGGTACGGCCCACCACCCGGCTATGGCCCACCGGGTTACGGTGTGCCGCCGGGGCATCCGGCCTACGGTCAGCCCGGCCCGCCGCCCGGCTACCGGCAGCCGCCACCGATTCCGTACGGTCCGCCCGGCCGCCCGCGGCATGAGCAGCCGCGCAAATCCAAGCGCGGCGGTGCCTGGGTGGCGCTGCTGCTCGTCGTCGTGTTCCTGGTGGCGGGTGCGCTGGTGCGCAACGCGGTGGCGACCGGCAAGCTCGGTTCGTCGGGATCGTCACCGAGTGTCGGGCCGATGCCGGACCGCGCGACGGGCCCTTCTGCGACGGGTTCCAATCCGCTGCTCACCGATCCGGACGCCACCCTGCTTCCGGCGAAGTGCGCGTATTCGCCGTGGGGCACCCAGGTGGACACCGCGCGCCGGTTCTTCGAGACCGCGGCGCAATGCCTGGAGACGGCGTGGAAACCGGTGCTGCAGCAGGCGAATCTGCCGTTCTCCACGCCCGTGTTGAGCGTCAGCGCGTCCACCGCGGGCATCACCACCCCGTGCACCGGCTCCAGCAGTAATTTCGCCGCCTTCTACTGCCCATCGAACAAGACCATCTACCTGCCGATCAGTCAGTTGCAGACCGATCTGTTCCAGAACAACTGGGTGGTCTACCTTTCGGTGTTCGCGCACGAGTACGGCCATCACGTGCAGGCGGTCGCGGGCATCCTGCGCAAGGCCAACAGCGATCGGGTCGACGTCGGCGTCCGCAGCGAACGCGGCCTGGAGCTGTCGCGCCGAATCGAGCTGCAGGCCAACTGTTTCGACGGCATGTACCTGTCCTCGTCGTCGAGCGGCGGCTCGCTGTCCAACTCGCAGCTGGGTGTCGCACGTCGCGACGCGCACGCCCGCGGCGACCAGCCGGGCGATATGCGCGATCACGGCAGCTCGCAGCACGGCGGCCAGTGGTTCGAGATCGGACTGGACAAAAACCGTGCGGCGCAATGCAATACGTTCACCGCGCCGCCTGGCTCGGTGAGCTGAGCCGGCGGATGCACGACGAAAGGCCCTGACCAGCACGACTGGTCAGGGCCTTTCTCGATGGTTCAGCGGTCGGCGTCGTTGTCGCCCGGTGCGCCGTGCCCGTGCCCGAACAGTCCGCCGCCGAAGTGGCCGCGCGGCGAATGTCCGTGCACCCCTTCGGCGTAGGCGGTTTCGGCGTGCAGTGCGAAGTCGATGCCCGAGGTCTCGTCTTCCTTGCTGACGCGGAAGCCGATGGTCCTGTCGATGATCTTGCCGAGCGCGAAGGTGACGCCGAAGGCGAAGGCCGCGACCACGAGTACGCCGACCAGCTGCTTACCGAGCTGCGCCAGCCCGCCGCCGTACAGCAGGCCCTCGACCCCGCCGGTCATCACCTGGTTGGCCAGCAGGCCGATCAGCAGGGTGCCGACCACGCCGCCGACGAAGTGCACGCCGACCACGTCGAGCGAATCGTCGTAGCCCGCCTTGAACTTCCAGCCCACCGCGAACGAGCACACCACACCGGCCACCAGGCCGACGATCAGCGCGCCGAGGGTATTCACCGAGCCGCACGACGGCGTGATCGCCACCAGACCGGCCACCACACCCGAGGCCGCGCCGAACGTGGTCGGGCGCCCGTCACGGATCTGCTCGACCGCGAGCCAGCCGAGCATGCCGAGGCAGCCCGCGACCAGCGTGTTCAAGAACACCGCCGCGGCAACACCATTGGCGGCCAGCGCCGAGCCCGCGTTGAAACCGAACCAGCCGAACCACAGCAGGCCCGCGCCGAGCAGCACGAACGGCAGGTTGTGCGGGCGCATCGCGTCGACCTTGAAACCGATGCGCGGGCCGAGCACGATGGCGAGCGCCAGCGCCGAAGCGCCGGAAGCGATCTCGACCACCAGGCCGCCCGCGTAATCGAGCGCGCCGAACTTCGCCAGCCAGCCGTCGGTGCTCCACACCCAGTGCGCGATCGGCGCGTACACCACGAGCGCCCACAGCGGCACGAAGACGATCCAGCCGGTGAATTTCGCGCGGTCCGCGATGGCGCCGCTGACCAGCGCCGCGGTCAGGATGGCGAAGGTCAGCTGGAAGGTGGCGAACAGCAGCTCGGGCACCTGGCCGTGCATGGTGTTCGGGTCGATGCCCGCCATGCCGAAGTGGCCGAGGTCGCCGATCAGGCCGCCGCCCGCGTCGTCGCCGAAGGCGAGGCTGTAGCCGGCGAGCAGCCAGACCACGGTCACCAGCGGGATCGCGATGAAGTTCATCATCAGCATGTTGAGTACGCCGGTCGAGCGCACCATCCCGCCGTAGAAGATGGCCAGGGCCGGTGTCATCAGCAGCACCAGGGCAGTGCTGATGAGCAGCCAGGCGGTGGCCGCGGGATCGAGTGTTGAGGACACGGTTACTCCTTCCACGCATGATGCGTTGCGAAGAAATTACCGAACCCTCACAGGAGGCATCTGCGCTGGTCCGACCTGGTTACTTGCCGTTAACACGGTTACATGGAATTAACGTCGGGCCAGTTTCGCGAGTGCGCGCGCACCACGTTTTCCCGGGATCGGCAGCTCGTCTTCGACCGCCATCCACTCGGCCGTGGTGAGCCACAGCTGCTGGGCGCGCGCGTCGGCGGTGTCGTGGAACACCCGGCGGCCGCGGTCGTCGCGCAGCTCGTGCGCGAGCGCCGCCCAGCGCGGCGGGCGGCCGTGCTCGGTGCGGTAGTCGTCGAGGAAGCCGGCGACCAGGGTGCCGATGGTGTTGATCGGGCGCAGCGAGACCCGGTTGCCGTATTTGGCGGCGTGGAAACGCCGTGCGGCGCACAGTGATCCGGGCGCGGCGTTGGAGGCGATCCAGCCGGCCCGCTGGGCCCGCTCGATCAGCCACAGGTGTTTGACCGCGGTCGGCGCGATCTCGCCGATGCGGGTGCGGATCAGCTCGACGATCTCGGGGGAGCCGAGCACATCGCGCCGGGTGGGGCCGATGCCGTGCGCGGTCCAGTGGTCGTTGGCCAGCCTGGCGAGTACGCGGCCGAATTCGTCGATGCTGCGCTGGGCCCGCTTGCCGAGGCGTTCGATGCGCTCGGCCTCGCGGCGCATCTCGTTCTGCGCGGTGAGCGTACGGATGGCGGCCATGGTCGGCACCTGGCCGCGTTCGAGGAGTTCGAGAATGGCTGCGGCGGTGGACGGATCAGCGGCGGCGGCGACCGGCAGCGAATCGCGCTTGATCGCGAAGTCCTGCGGGCTGATTGCGCGGCTCAGTAGGTCGACGGCGGCGTTGTCGCCCGCGAAATCGGTACTGGAGAGCCAGGCTGCGGCGATGTCGTCACGCGACGGCACGGTCGAACGTTCCTCCGGTGTGGAAGCGGGAGAGAACGGCGGATCCGCCGGAAGAGCTCCCCCTGCGAACTGTGGTCTGTGTGAGAGCTGGGTTTGTGCGAGAGCCAGGTTGTGCCCCGGTCGGGATGAGGGACCGGCCGGGGTCACCAACCTGATGAAGGTTTGGCTACCGAAGTTGCCGAGTGCCACGTTAGCCAGCCGATTGCGTCGGTGCCAGCCGCATTGACGCATTCGTTATCTCCACAAATTGCAGGAAAACCGGGGTGTGAGTACGAATATTCATGATCAAGACCATTGACGCGGTGGTGAATTTCCCGGTTCGACCGGTTTGTCGATAGTGATAGCTCGATCATTGCCGTCATTCTCATCGTCCATTCATCAGGAATTAAGGTCTCGGCTGCGCTGTGATTTGCATCACATAGGGGTGGAGTGCTCGTCGTGTGTCCCGCCCGGCTCGCCCGTCGCGAATGTTCTTTGTCGGTGCTCGCCGGTAACCTCTGGCCGTGGCTCTGTACCGGAAGTACCGACCGGCAACGTTCGCTGAGGTAGTGGGTCAGGAGCACGTCACCGACCCGCTGAGTACCGCACTCGACACGGGGCGCATCAGTCATGCGTATCTGTTCTCCGGTCCGCGCGGGTGCGGCAAGACCTCCTCGGCGCGCATCCTCGCGCGCTCACTGAACTGCGTGCAGGGCCCCACGTCGAAACCGTGCGGCGTCTGCCCGTCGTGCGTCGCACTCGGGCCGGGCGGTCCCGGCAACCTGGACGTGATCGAACTCGACGCCGCGAGCCACGGCGGCGTCGACGACACTCGCGAACTGCGCGATCGCGCCTTCTACGCGCCCGCCGAATCCCGCTACCGGGTGTTCATCGTCGACGAGGCGCACATGGTCACCACCGCGGGCTTCAACGCGCTGCTCAAGATCGTCGAGGAGCCGCCCGCCCACCTGATCTTCATCTTCGCCACCACCGAGCCGGACAAGGTGCTGCCGACCATCCGCTCGCGCACCCATCACTACCCGTTCCGGCTGCTGCCGCCCGCCACCATGCGCGGGCTGCTCGGCAAGATCTGCGAGCAGGAGCAGGTGCCGGTCGAGGAGGCCGTCTACCCGTTGGTGATTCGTGCGGGCGGCGGTTCGCCGCGCGACAGCCTGAGCGTGCTCGACCAGCTGCTCGCCGGTGCCGGCCCCGAGGGCGTCACCTATCCGCGGGCGGTCTCGCTGCTCGGCGTCACCGATGTCGCGCTGATCGACGACGCCATCGACGCGCTGGCCATCGACGACGGCGCCGCCCTGTTCGGCACCGTCGACCGGGTGATGGAGGCGGGTCACGATCCCCGCCGCTTCGCCGTCGACCTGCTCGAACGCCTCCGCGACCTGATCCTGATGCGCGCGGTCCCCGACGCCGTCGAGCGCGGCCTGGTCTCCGGCCCCGGCGACGTCCTCGACCGCATGCGCGACCAGGCCGACCGCATCGGCGCCGCCACCCTGGCTCGCTACGCCGAACTCCTGCACGACGGCCTGGGCGAAATGCGCGGCGCCACCGCCCCACGCCTCCTGCTCGAGGTCGTCTGTGCCCGCATGCTTCTCCCTTCGGTCTCCGACGCGGAATCCGCCACCCTCCAACGCCTGGAACGCCTCGAACGCGGCATCGCCACCGGCGTCGTCGCCGCGGCCTCGGCCGCATCGGCCCAGGCCCCTGCCGAATCCGCCCAGGCCCGCCCGGCCGCCGCCGATCCCTCCCGCCGCCGCGGCGCGGAAGCCCTTGCGGCCCTTCGTGAAAGCCGCGCAGGCCGCGACTCGGGCGCCGGCGGGCAAACCCAGGCGGGTGTGCCCGGACAGACCCGCAGTCCCGGACAAGACGCCGCCCATCCGGGTGCTCCCGCAACCTCGGCGCCGACCGCCGCCGGTCAGAGCGCGGCCGCGTCAGCCATATCGACGACCGGTGCTGAGAGCTCAACAGGCCCCGCTGGGCAGATCGATTCGTCGGCCGGTGCACAGGGCTCGGTGAGTGCCGCAGCTCAGCACCCAGGGGGTGCCGGTCAGGGCAGTCCAGTTGCCGCGGCTGCTGCACAGGGCGCTACCGAGGCGGCAGGTGTCCACGGTTCGGTAAGCGCCGCATCGAGTGCCCCCGCCCAGAGTCCGGCAGGCTCCGTCCAGCAGAGTGCCGCCGCGCCCGTGACGACGGCTGCCACTACCCAAGGTCCGGCCGGAATTGGCGAACCTATTGGGGTGACCGCCGTTCCGAATGAGGCCGGGGCTGCTGAGACAACCGGTGGCCAGGGTTCGGCCGGTACTGCCGAGCAAGGCGCGGCCTGGGCGACGAGTGCTGCTCAGAGTGAGGGTGGTGCTGCCTACTCCGGGCACTCGGCCGGTGTCGAGGGTTTGGCCGGAGCGACGGCGGGCGTGGCGAGCTCGGCAGGTGCTGCTGAGCGAAGTGCTACGCCGACGACTGGTGGCACAGGCTCTGCCGCGCCGATGGCCGGTGCCCAGGGCGGGACCGGGGCTGCCGGGACGGCGGCTGGTGGCCAGGGTTCGGCCGGTATCGCTGAGCAGAGCGCGGCTTGGGCGACGAGTGCCGCGCAGAGTTCGACGAGCACTGTTACCCAGCATCCGACCGGTGCGACTGCCTCGGCCGCATTGATCGGCGACGACAAGGGGGCTACGGCCGATGTCGCTAGTGCGGCGGGTCCTGCCGAACAGGGTGCGGCGACCGCCGCCGAGGTTGGTTCGACAGATTATTCCGCTGGTCAGGTAGAACAAGCCGGACAGTCGCGTGAGACCTCCGGCTCGGCGATGGCAGCTACGTCTGCCACGGTTGGCCCCGGATCGCCCACTGCCGCCGCGCAGTTCGCGCCCGATGCCGAGCAAGGTCTGGCAGGGCAGAGCGGGCAGCAGCGTGAGACTTCCGGCTCGGCCACAGCGACGTCTGCTGCCGCGACATCGGCTGCCTCGCAGTTCGTCACATCCGAAGGCGCGGCCGCGGGTGGCGGTCAGGAGGCCGCCGGTTCGGGTGCCGTGCGTGCGGCGGAAAGTGCTGGTGCGACCGGGTTGGGTGGTGTCGATGCCGCTCGCGGTGGTGTGCCCGCTTCCGGTGGCGCGGCGGATCCGGCTGGGGCGCATGCTGGTTCGGCTGCGGCGGAATTCGGTGCCGCGCAATCGGTTTCCGTGCCGTCGCGGGTGGCCGCGCCGGTGAACCAGGAATCGCAGTCGGCGGAGCCGACGGCGGGGGCGGGGGAGGATCTGCTCGCCGCGGTGGAGGCGGCGTGGCCCGACATCCGGACGAAGGTGCGGGAGTTCGGGGCGACGTTGCAGGCGTTGCTGTCGGGGGCTTCGGTGGCCCGGGTGGACGGGAACACGATCGTGTTCGCGCATCAGAGTCCGCCGCTGGTGCAGCGGTTGTCGAGTCCGCAGAACGTGGACGCGGTGCGGTCGGCGGTGCGTGCGGTGCTCGGTGGTGCGCACGAGGTGCGCTGGGAGGCGGGTGGCGCTCCGGCGCGGCCCGCGGCGGCGCCGCGACCGGCCGGTGCGGGCACCAGGGCGCGCGCGGCCGGACGCGAACCGGGTGCGAAGAACACCGACGGTGGTGGGCCGCCGCGCTTCTCACGGCCGAGCCAGGCCAAGGGGGCCGCGGCAGACAAGTCGGGTGGGACCAAGCCGCGCGGCGCCGAGCCGAGGTCGTTCGGTGGCGACGACGACATTCCGCCGCCCGACTTCCCTGATCTACCGGATGACCCAGGACCTGCGGATTTCGGCCCGGTAGACACCGGGGCGACCGACCAGAACTTCACGCCGGGCTACGGCCCGGACGGGGTGCCCGCGGCGTCGACGCCGGAGGAAGAGCAGGAGATGCTCGCCGAGGCGGAGAAGCCGGTGGCGGCGGCCGATCGGCGCGACCCGGACGAGATGGCGCTCGAATTGCTCAAGAGTGAGCTCGGGGCCACACGTCTGGACGGTTGACAACCGGAGCCCACACGACGTTAAGTTAACCGGAGTTCGCACGCACGGTACTATGAACGGGTGGCCGTGAGCTCCGGTATGGCGAGGTTCTATGGTATGCCCAGGCAACGGGCGTCCAGGAACACTCGTTTTGCTGGTGTTTGCCAACTTTTGTACAGCGTCAGGCGGTGTGAGCGTCAGGCCTGGAGGAGGAAGCGAAGCGTGACCACGAAAGGCCCGTGAGCACCGCGAATTGAACACAGACGGTCGGCGGCAGTGCCGGTCGGTGAGGTTGCAAAAAGCGTTCGGGTGGGTGGGAACCTGCCCGGTCGCGGCATAGAGCGCATGGGCGGACACCCCAGGTCCGGCCACCGCACCCTTGAGGAAGGAACACTCCGATATGACCACAGAGGCCTACATTTTCGAGGCCATCCGCACCCCGCGTGGCCGCAACAAGAAGGGGTCGCTGCACTCGGTCAAGCCGATCGACCTGACCACGGGTCTGGTGCAGGAGCTGCGCAACCGCTTCCCGAACCTCGATGAGGACCGTATCTCGGACCTGATCCTGGGTGTGGTCTCCCCGGTCGGCGACCAGGGCGCCGATATCGCGCGTACCACCGTGCTCACCGCGGGCCTGCCCGACACCGTCGGCGGCTTCCAGCTCAACCGCTTCTGCGCCTCCGGCCTCGAGGCCGTGAACCTGGCCGCCCAGAAGGTGCGCTCCGGCTTCGACGACCTGGTCATCGCCGGTGGCGTCGAGTCGATGTCGCGCGTGCCGATGGGTTCGGACGGCGGCGCGTGGGCCATGGACCCGGCCACCGCCTACGACACCTACTTCGTGCCGCAGGGCATCAGCGCCGACCTGATCGCCACCATCGAGGGCTTCTCCCGCGATGATGTCGACGCCTACGCCGTGCGCTCGCAGGAGCTGGCCGCCAAGGCCACCACCGGCGGCTACTTCGCCAAGTCGATCGTTCCGGTCAAGGACCAGAACGGCCTGATCGTGCTGGACAAGGACGAGCACATGCGTCCGGGCACCACCGCTCAGGACCTGGCCAAGCTGAACCCGTCCTTCGCCGGCCTCGGCGAGATGGGCGGCTTCGACGCCGTGGCGCTGCAGCGCTACCACTTCGTCGAGAAGATCAACCACGTGCACCACGGCGGCAACAGCTCGGGCATCGTCGACGGCGCCGCCCTGCTGCTGATCGGCACCGAGGAAGCGGGCAAGGCCTCGGGCCTGACCCCGCGCGCCCGCGTCGTCGCGACCGCGACCAGCGGCGCCGACGCCACCATCATGCTGACCGGTCCGACCCCGGCCGCCAAGAAGGCGCTGGCCAAGGCGGGCCTGTCCATCGAGGACATGGATCTGGTCGAGATCAACGAGGCATTCGCCTCCGTCGTGCTGAAGTTCCAGCGCGACCTGCAGGTGCCGGACGAGAAGCTGAACGTCAACGGCGGCGCCATTGCGATGGGCCACCCGCTCGGCGCCACCGGCGCGATGATCACCGGCACCATGGTCGACGAGCTCGAGCGCCGCAACGGCCGCTACGCGCTCATCACCCTGTGCATCGGTGGCGGCATGGGTGTTGCCACCATCATCGAGCGCGTCTAAATCCCAACCGGCAGCTGAATTACCAAGGAGACACAGAGCTGTGACCAGCACCGAAACCAACATGATCGGTTGGGAGCAGGATTCGGACGGCATCGTCGTGCTGACGATGGACGACCCGAACCAGGGCGCCAACACCATGAACGAGCTGTACAAGACGTCGATGACCGCCACGGTCGATCGGCTCGAGGCCGAGAAGGACAGCATCACCGGCGTGGTGCTGACCTCGGCGAAGAAGACCTTCTTCGCGGGCGGCGACCTGAAGAACATGATGAAGGTCGGCCCGAACGACGCGCAGGCACTGATGGACGAGCTCTTCGTCATCAAGTCCGCGCTGCGTCGCCTGGAGACCCTCGGCAAGCCGGTCGTCTCCGCGATCAACGGCGCCGCGCTCGGCGGTGGCCTGGAGATCACGCTGGCCACGCACTACCGCATCGCGGCCGATGTGCCCGGCGTGCAGCTCGGCCTCCCCGAGGTCAGCCTCGGCCTGCTGCCCGCCGGTGGCGGCGTCACCCGCACCGTGCGGATGCTCGGCATCCAGGGCGCGCTGATGTCGCTGCTGCTGCAGGGCAACAAGTACCGCCCGGGCAAGGCCAAGGAGATCGGCCTGATCAACGAGGTCGTCGGCTCGATCGAGGAGCTGGTGCCCGCCGCCAAGGCGTGGATCAAGGCCAACCCCGAGGGTGGCGTGCAGCCGTGGGACAAGAAGGGCTTCAAGATCCCCGGTGGCACCCCGTCCAGCCCGGCGTTCGCGGCGAACCTGCCCGCGTTCCCGGCCAACCTGCGTAAGCAGCTCAAGGGCACCAACATGCCCGCGCCGCGGGCGATCATGTCCGCCGCGGTCGAGGGCGCGCAGGTCGATATCGACAACGCGTCGCTGATCGAGTCGCGCTACTTCGTCGGCCTGCTCACCGGCCCGGTGGCGAAGAACATGATCCAGGCGTTCTTCTTCGATCTGCAGTCCATCAACAACGGTGGCTCGCGGCCGAAGGATGTCCCGAAGAAGGACATCAAGAAGATCGGCGTGCTCGGCGCGGGCATGATGGGCGCGGGCATCGCGTACGTCTCCGCCAAGGCGGGCTACCAGGTCGTGCTGAAGGATGTCAGCATCGAGGCGGCCGAGCGCGGCAAGAACTACTCCGAGAAGATCGAGGCCAAGGCGCTCTCGCGTGGCAAGACCACCGAGGAGAAGTCCAAGGCGCTACTCGACCGGATCACCCCGACCGCGGATGCGGCCGATCTGGCCGGTGTCGACTTCGTCATCGAGGCCGTCTTCGAGAACACCGAGCTCAAGCACAAGGTGTTCCAGGAGATCGAGGACATCGTCGACGCGGACGCGCTGCTCGGCTCGAACACCTCCACCCTGCCGATCACCGGTCTCGCGACCGGCGTGAAGCGCCAGGAGGACTTCATCGGCATCCACTTCTTCTCGCCGGTCGACAAGATGCCGCTGGTGGAGATCATCAAGGGTGAGAAGACCTCCGCCGAGGCGCTGGCCCGGGTGTTCGACTACACCCTCGCGATCAAGAAGACCCCGATCGTGGTGAACGACAGCCGCGGCTTCTTCACCTCGCGCGTCATCGGCACCTTCGTCAACGAGGCGATCGCCATGCTCACCGAGGGCATCGAGCCCGCGACCATCGAGCAGGCCGGCCTGCAGGCGGGCTACCCGGCCGCGCCGCTGCAGCTCTCGGATGAGCTGAACCTCAAGCTCATGCAGAAGATCGCCAAGGAGAGCCTGGAGGCCGCCGAGCACGGCGACGCCACCCTGGGCAAGAAGCGGCACCCGGCGCAGGACGTCATCGACTACCTGGTCGAGCAGGGTCGTCCGGGCCGTCTGGAGAAGGCGGGCTTCTACGAGTACGACGAGGCAGGCAAGCGCACCGGTATCTGGCCGGGCCTGCGCGAGCACTTCAAGACCGTCGCCGACTTCACGGTGCCGCTCCAGGATCTGATCGACCGCATGCTGTTCATCGAGGCGATCGAGACCCAGAAGTGCTTCGACGAGGGTGTGCTGGAGACCACCGCCGACGCCAACATCGGCTCGATCTTCGGCATCGGCTACCCGGCCTGGACCGGTGGTGTGCACCAGTTCATCGTCGGTTACCCGGGTGGGCAGGAGGCCTTCGTGGCCCGCGCCGACGAGCTGGCCGCCAAGTACGGCGACCGCTTCCAGGTCCCCGCTTCGCTGCGCAAGTAATGTCGCGCTGAAAGCCCGCCACCGCGCCACGCGGTGGCGGGCTTTCGTCATCAAAAGGTGTGCGGCTGTTCGGGATTGCGCGCGGAGTTCGGGCGGAGTTCACCCGGTGGCGGGCGATGGTGGCTAACGTGAGCGAGCGTGGGAAGACACGCGTTTCTGATTGCCGCGCTCGCTATCGCGCTCGCCGGGGTGCCTACTGCCACGGCGCAGGCTGAGGTGGGCGGGCCGGTTCGGCTGCTCGGTGAGCAGGTGGTGCCGTTCGGGCTGGATTTCCAGGGCACGACGGTGGGCGGGCTCTCCGGTATCGACTATCAGCCGCGCACCGGGGAGTACGTGCTGATCAGCGATGACCGCTCCGATGTGAACCCGGCGCGCTTCTACACCGCGCGAATTCCGGTGGACGGCAAGGGAATGGGTCCGGTGGCGTTCACCGGCACCCGTCCGCTGCGCACCGCCGACGGCTCGCTGTACGCGCCGAAATCGTTGGATCCGGAGGAGATTCGGGTCGATCCGTGGACCGGCGACTACTTCTGGACGCAGGAGGGTGAGCGCACCGATACCGTGCTCGCCGACCCCTCCGTGCGCATCGCCCGCCCCGACGGCGCCTTCGCGGGTGAGCTGCCGATCCCGGAAAATGAACGGATGCGGCCGAATTCGGGCCCGCGCCGCAATGCCGCGCTGGAGGCCGCCACCTTCGCCGCGGGCGGCACGCTGTTCGTCACCGCCGTCGAAGAGCCGCTGCTGCAGGACGGCCCGTCGCCGACCGACACCGAGGGCGCGCTGAGCCGGATCACCGTGCAGACCAGGTTCGGTACGCTGCTCGCGCAGTACGCGTATCCGATGTCGCCGGTACACGCACCGGGACCCGGTGGCTCCGGCGTCGCCTCGATTCTCGCGGCCGATCCGCTCGACCCGACGAAATTCCTTGTGCTGGAACGCTCTTTCGTCCAGGGCGTCGGCAACAGCATCCGGATCTACGAGGCCGATATCAGTGCCGCGACCAACATCCTCGATGCGCCCATCGGCACTGCCCGCCCGGCTACCAAGCGCCTGCTGGTCGACCTCGCCGATGTCGGCCTCGCCCACGTCGACAACATCGAGGGCATGACCTGGGGCCCGCGGCTGCCCTCGGGCGAGCGCACCCTGATCCTGGTGTCCGACAACAACTTCTCCGATCAGCAGGTCACCCAGCTGATCGCCCTCGCGCTGCGCTAGGGGTACCGGCGGCTGGTCACGCGGCGACCCAGCCGAGAGTCGGATCGCCGGTGTAGACGCGGGCCAGGTCGAGCGAGTCCTCGAAGATCCGGTAGGACGTGACGCGCCCGCCCGCGACGGTGAACCGCATGACGAACTCGTCGTCGAGCAGCTGCCCGGACGGGTGGAAGCGGTAGGTGAAGTGGCCGTTGACGAAGACGGTGCCGTCGGCGGCGCTGGTGTGCAGTATCTCGAAGGCCAGCGGTTCGGCCGCCTCGAACAGCGGGGTGAAGAAGCCCGCGCGCAGGGTTTCGCGCCCGTGCCGGATCCCTGCCCACGGGACGATGGCCGGATCGCCGGGGATGTTCCAGGTGGCGTCCTCGGCGATCAGCTCGATCAGCCGGTCGAGGTCGCGCGCGGCGAAGGCGGCGAAGAAGGCGTTCACGGTGTGGTCGGCGGTGGGTCCGGTGCTGGTCATGGCTTGTGCTCCTTGCTGATTCGGTTGCCGTTCGGCTGAGCACTACTCTGCCGCGCGCCGACCAGAGAACAGCCTTGGAAGTATCAATAGGTATCCTTGCCATGCCTGGGAGGTATGGATGGAGATTCGGCTGCTCACCTACGTCGTGGCGATCGCCGACGAGGGTTCGGTCAGCGCCGCCGCGCGCCGCCTGTCGCTGACCCAGCCCACGCTGAGCCGCCAGCTGCACGAGCTGGAAAAACGATTGGGTGCCGAGCTGTTCGAGCGCGAAGGGCGTGGCCTCGCGCCGACTCCGGCCGGCCTGGCCCTGGTGGAGCGGGCCCGCAGGGTGATCGCCGAGGCCGATGCCGCATGGGAGGACGTGCGCCTGGCCGCGCAGGGCCGATCCGGCACGCTCACCGTCACTTTCGCCGGATCCGGCATCAACGGCCCGCTCGGCGCGGCACTGGCCAGGTTGCGCCGCGAGGCGCCGCGGGTGCATCTGCGGCTGGTCGAGAGCTTCAACGACGAGGAGATGTCGCAGGGCGTGCTCGACGGCGCCTTCGATATCGCGATCCAGCGCTTCCCGCTGGCCGATCGCCGCCTCGCCGCGCGTGAGTGGCTGCGTGAGCCGCTGACTTTGTTTGTGCCGCAACGGCATCGGCTGGCCAGGGCGGTGGGTAACCCGCCTGCGCCGGTCCCCGCTTCGGCGCTCGGCGAGATCCCGCTGGTGCTCTGGCCCCGCGAGGTGTCGCCGCCGTCCTACGACGAGATCATCGCGGTGTGCCACCGCGCGGGCGTCGTCCCGAAGATCGCGGCGGAGGGGCGCAGCGTGCAGACCGTGCTCGCGCTGGTGGCCGCCGATTTCGGCGCGGGGGTGTTCGCCGATTCGATGCGGGTGCTGCGCCGCGTCGGCGTGGTGGCCCGCCCGATCGCGGGCACCGTCACCAGGCAGCACGTGGTCTGCCGCGCGGACGACGAAAGTCCCTTGGTGGCAAGGTTTCTCGAGGTCGCCGAGTCGGTGCGCCCGAAGGCTCGGTGAGTCCCTCGGCTACTGGGCCGACCGCAGGTCTTCGACGGCCTCCTGGAAGGCGTCGGCGGCGCGGGTGAAGTAGTCGAACAGCACCTGACGCTGTTCGGGGGTGTAACCGCCGACGATCTCGCCGATGCGGCGTTGCGCGGGCGCGAGTACTCGGTCCAGATCGGCCGGCGTGCTGACCAGCTCGACGCTCACCTTCCTGCGGTCGCTGGGATCGGGCACCCGGCGCACGTACCCCGCCTCCTCGAGCCGGTCGATCAGCCGGGTGGTCGGCCCGGTGGTCAGGCCGCTGCGCGCACCGAGCTCACCGGGCGTCATCGCGCCCGCCAGCGCCAGGATGTTCAGCGCGTAGAAGTCGGTGGCGTGCAGGTCGACGGCCCTCGCCCCGGCCTGTCCGTGCAATATCACCGCACTCAGATAGCGCCGGTAGACCGCGCTCGCGTCGTCCTGTGGCCTCTTTCCGCTGGCAGCGGCCTCTTCCTCGGCAGGTGTTGACACCGGATCCCTCCATCTTCTAATGTCTTCCTCAACGAAGAGACTTCTTCAAAGAAGAAAGCTCCTCTACGAAGAGAATCTACCACGGAGGACATCATGGGCAACGCAACCGACCGCCAGCAGATCCTGAACGTCATCGCCGAACTGGTCACCGCGTGGGGCAACGCGGACGCCGACGCCTACGGTGCCGTCTTCACCGAGGACGCCACCTACACCAGCTACGTCGGCACCTACTACGCCGGTCGCGCCGACATCACCGAATCGCACCGCGCACTGTTCGGCAGTGTCCTGAAGGGCACCAAGCTGGCCGACGCGCTGGTCGACATCCGGTTCTACGGCCCCGACACCGCAGTGCTCACCAGCCGCGGCGACACCTACAAGGGCACGCCGAAGAAGGCCGAGGAGCTGAGCAAGGCGCAGACCTACACCCTGGTCCGCCAGGACGGCCGCTGGCTCATCGCCGCCTTCCAGAACACCAAGCGCAAGAAGCTGATGGAGCTCATCACCTTCCGCACCGTCCCGGCCGCCCGCCCGCTCGCCCAGCGCTGACCCCGATCAACCCGCTTATCTCGATAGACCTGTGGAGAAACGATCATGAGCACCAACGCCACCGCCGCGACCAAGCCACGTTCGAAGCGCCGCACCGTATCCCGCGTCCTCGCCGCATCGGCGGTGACACTCGGCCTCGCCGCCGCGGGCGGCTACCTCTACCTGGACAACACCTCCGACGCACAGCGCCTCGGCACCACCTCGTGCGCCGCGGTCAAGCCGTCCGGCGCCGCCGCGTCGCAGCAGTCGCTGCGGGAGATCTGCGCGACGCTCGACGAGCTGACCGGTGCGTGGGCCCGCGCCGACGCCGTGGCATACGGCGCGGTGTTCACCGAGGACGCCACCTACACCTCCTACATCGGCACGCACTACGAGGGCCGCGCCGATATCGCCGAGGGACACCGCGCCGGATTCGCCAGCTTCCTCGAGGGCACGAAGCTCGCCGATTCCTACCTGAACGTCCGCTTCTACGGTCCGGATACGGCCGTGGTGACCAGCCGCGGCGACACCTACAAGGGCGAGCGCAAGAAGCAGGCGGACCTGTCCAAGGTGCAGACCTACACGGTGGTCAAGCAGGACGGCCGCTGGCTGATCGCGGCCTTCCAGAACACCAAGCGCCAGAACGTGATGGAGAAGTTCTCCTTCCTGTGGGCGCCGGACACCACCCCGGCCGCCGAGCGCTGACCTGGCCGAAACCGCGCAGTTACGAAACGTCCACCCAACCGTCCCGCAGCGCGCTACGTTGGAGTATGTGCACACATATCGGACATCCAGAGGTTCACCCGGGGTGTCCGATATCGGTGTGTTCGTTGATCGCCGGTGACGCCGATTCGATCTGAGTTCGAGGTGGTCACATGACTCCAGAGACGCGTTCGGGTAGGGAGTACCCCGAGTCGGATCCCGCCGCATCGAACACCCAGCGCAATATGCCCATCGATATCACCGATGAACTGGAAGCCATGGGCCTGTCGGACGCGGTGGAGATCGGTCGTGGCGGGTTCGGGGTGGTCTATCGCTGCCTGCAACTGGCGCTGGAGCGGGTTGTCGCGGTGAAGGTGCTCTCCTCGGAGATCGACCAGGAGAGCCGCGAGCGCTTCCTGCGCGAGGAACAGGCCATGGGCCGGCTGTCCGGCCATCCGAATATCGTCGACATCCTGCAGGTCGACGTCACCGCGAGCGGTATGCCGCTGATCGTGATGCCGTACTGCAACCGCGGCTCGCTGGAGCGGCTCATCGCCGAACACGGCCCGCTCACCTGGGCGGATACGCTGCGGGCCGGGGTGAAGCTGGCAGGCGCGATCGAGAGCGCGCACCGCGCCCAGATCCTGCATCGGGACGTGAAACCGGCCAATGTGCTGCTCAGCGGGTACGGCGAACCGCAGCTGACGGATTTCGGCATCGCCAGGATTCCGGGCGGGTTCCGCACGTCGAGCAGCCTGATCACCGGGTCGCCCGCGTTCACCGCGCCCGAGGTGCTCAAGGGCGAGGAGCCGACGGTCCGCTCCGATATCTACGGACTCGGCGCGACGCTGTTCGCCTTACTCACCGGGCACGCCGCGTTCGAGCGGCAATCGGGGGAGAAGATCGTCGCGCAGTTCCTGCGGATCACCACCCAGCCGGTGCCCGACCTGCGCGAGCTCGACATTCCGGCCGATGTGGCCGCCGCGATCGAGCAGGCGATGGCCCAGGACCCCGAGCAGCGCCCGGCCAGCGCGTTCGAATTCGGTGAGCTGCTGCGCGGGGTGCAGGGCGATCACGGCCAAATGCCGGACGAGATGGCGCTGCCGGAGATACCCGCCGAACCCGAGGACCTGACGGCCGGGCCGGAGAAGGACCCGTCGACCCGGTCGCGGCCCGCGATCACGGCCCGGCGCAGTTGGCCGCTGGCGCTGCGGCCGGTGGTGTCCCAGCACGCCGCGCCGAGTGCCACCGGACCGAACGCCGCAGGGGTCGGCGCGACCAGGCTGCCGCCGATCGCCACCAAGCTGCCGCCGACCGCGTCCACCGCCTACCGGCCGCCCGATCCGGTGCGCAATGCCGATGCGCGCCAGGCCTTTCCGGCGCGGCGCAGTTGGCCGCTCGCGCTGCGCCCCGCGGTCTCCCGGCATACGGGCAACACCGGGCCTGCGGCCACCCTGCCGCCGACCGCGGCGACCAAGTTCCGCCCGCAGACCCCGGCCCGCGATCCGGTGCCGAGACCGCGGCTGCTGGAGATCCTGCGCGCGGGGGGCAGGCGCAGGCTGGCGGTGATCCACGCGCCCGCCGGTTTCGGCAAGAGCACGGTGGCCGCGCAGTGGCGGGCCGAGCTGACCGCCCGCGGCGTCGCGGTCGCCTGGATCGGCGTCGCGCACGACGATGACAACGAGATCTGGTTCCTCGCCCACCTCATCCAGGCCATCCGCCGGGTGCGCCCCGATATCGGGGCCGGGCTCGACCAGGTGCTGGAGGAGCGGCCCGCGGACGCGGTCGCCTATGTCGTCGCCACGCTGATCGATGAGATCCACACGGCGGGCGCCACCATCGTTGTCGTCGTTGACGATTGGCACCGGGTCGCCGATCAGGGCGCGCACGCGGTGATGGATTCCCTGCTGGACAACGGATGTCACCATCTGCGTTTCGTGGTGACCAGCCGCGAACGGTCCGGCCTGCCGACCAGCCGGATGCGGGTGCACGACGAGCTGGTCGAAATCGGTTCGGCCGCACTGCGGCTCACCGTCGCGGAGACCAGGCAGATCCTGATCGAACAGCACGGCTTCGCGCTGACCGACGCGCAGGTCGAACAGCTACACGGCGCGACGGACGGCTGGCCCGCCGCCATTCAACTGGTCAGCCTGTCGCTGCGCGGCAAGGCCGATCCGGCGCAGCTGATCGCGAACCTGTCCGAGGGCACGCACGGTATTCGCGAGTATCTGGCCGAGAACGTGCTCGACACACTGGAACCGGAGATGCTCGACTTCCTGATGTCGATCGCGGTGACCGAGCGGGTGTCGGCCTCGCTCGCCGCGGCGCTGTCGGAGGATCCGGCGGCCGAGCGGCTGCTGGAGCAGGCCGAGCAGCGCGAGCTGTTCGTGCGCCGCATCGAGCACGATCCGGAATGGTTCCGCATGCAGCCGCTGTTCGCCGAACATCTGCGGGCCAGGCTGGAGCGAGCACAGCCGGGCCGGCTGAAGGCGCTGCACCGCAAGGCATCCCGCTGGTACGCCGAACATCAGCTGCTGCGCAAGTCGGTGGATCACGCGCTGGCGGCGACCGATCTGAAGATGGCGCTCGATCTCATCGAGGGCGGCGGGATGGACCTCATCGACGGCTCCCGGTTGGCGACGCTGCTCGGCACCGTGTCGAAACTGCCGGTGCAGCAGGTGGCTTCGCGGTCCAAGCTGCTGATGGCGGTCGCGCGGGCCAATGTGAACCTGCAGCAGTCCGGCGCCGCGCGCAGCGCGCTCGGCCGGTTGTCGAATCTGCTGGCCCGCGGCTCGGCCTCGGATGCCGACGTGGTCCGCCAGCGCTGCGAGGCCGCGGTGCTCGCCGCATCGGACCAGATCGCAAGGGATCACACCGAGGGTGTGCTCGACCGGATCGCCGACTGTATGAAACATCCTGAGCTGCTGCCGGATTGGACGGTGTCGACGGCCGCGAACCTCACCAGCTTCGTGCGGCTGTGCGAGTTCGACTTCGACGGCGCGCGCGAAGTCCAGGACTGGGCCGCCGAATACCACGCGCGGACCAAGGGGCCGCTCGGCATGGTGTTCGGGCTGTGCGGGCAGGGCGCCGCCGCCTACGAGCAGCTCGATATCGCCACGGCGACACAGTGTTTTCAGCAGGCGTGGGAGACCGCGCGCACCGAATCCGGCCCGCGCTCGCACGCGGTGCGGGTGGCCGCCGCACTACTCGGTGAATTGAACTACCGCAGAGGCGATCTCGACGCCGCTGACCGGCTGCTCGACGACAGTCATCAGCTGGTCACCCGGGTCGGCCCGGTCGACTTCCTGATCTCGACCTTCGTCATCGGCGCCAGGGTGAAGGCGGTGCGCGGCGACCTGTACACCGCCGCCGCCCGGCTGGACGAGGGCGCCCGAATCGCGGCCGACAACAAGCTGACCCGGCTCGACGCGCATATCCGCGCGGAACGGCTGCGGCTCGGGCTGGCGATCGACAGCAACGGCGCGGGCGAGGCGCACACGCACACCTATCGCGGCCATCGGCTGACGGGTTCGGCCGCGCTCACCGCGGAAGCCGAGGAGATCGCCGCCATCCGCGCGCTGCTCGCCAAGCACCGGATCGACTCGGAGGACCGCGCGGTGCGCATGGCCCGCGCGCTGCACGGCCGGATGAGCGAACAGCGGCGTCCGCGAGCGCAATTGGATATGGCGCTGCTGCTTGCCGAATGCCTGGCGGCCTCCGGCTGGGTCGGCGAGGCGACCGGGCTGCTGTTGCCCGCCGCGATCACCTGCGCCGACCTCGGCTGGACCAGGCCGCTGCTCGACGCGGGGCCCGGCGTGGTCTCCATCCTGCAGGTGCTGCGCGACGAAATGCCGACGGCGTCAGCGCATACCGGCGACCTGACGCTGCCCGTCCTATTCCTGGACGAACTCCTGGACTAGGACGCTGCCCGTCCCGGCCTAAACGAACTCCTGGACCAGGATGGGCAGCGCCAGATCATTCCAGCCGCGCACCGACGCTCCGCGCACCGAGACGCCACGGACCAGCGTCGTCCTGCTCAGGCACTCCACCAGGGGCGCAGGGGAACCGTCCAGGTGCCGTCGGCGGGTAGCTTGACGCCGAGAACCTGGTGCAGCTGAACGACATTGCGCTGGAAGCCGAGTTCGCAGCCGGCCATGTACAGGCCCCAGACCTTCGCGGTGCCCTCACCGACCTCTTCGACGCAGGCATCCCAGTTGGCCACCAGGTTCTTGCACCATTCGCGCAGCGTGAGCGCGTAGTGCTCGCGCAGGTTCTCCTCGTGCAGCACCTCGAGCCCGGTGTTCTGGATCTCGGAGATGATCCGCCCCGACCCGATCAGCTCGCCGTCGGGGAAGACGTAGCGGTCGATGAAATCGCCCGCCTTGGTGGTGCGGGTGTTGTCCGGGCGGGTGATGCAGTGGTTCAGGAACAGGCCGCCCTCGCGCAGCTTGCTCTTCATGAACTCGAAGTAGAACGGGTAGTTGTGCACCCCGATGTGCTCGGTGAGCCCGATCGAGGAGATGGCGTCGAACTCGACCTCGGGGATATCGCGGTAGTCGGAGTGGCGCACCTCGGCCAGCTCGGACAGGCCCTCCTCGGCGATCTTCTGCTGCGCCCATTCCGCCTGTTCGGCGGACAGCGTCGCACCGATGACCTTGACGCCGCGCTTGGCCGCGTAGCGGACCATGCCGCCCCAGCCGCAGCCGATATCGAGTAACCGGTCGCCCGGCTTCAGGCGTAGCTTGTCGAAGACGAGGCGGTACTTGTTCTCCTGCGCCTGCTCCAGCGTCCACTTCTCGTCGCCGTAGACCGCACAGGTGTAGGTCATCGACGGGCCGAGTACGTACTCGTAGAAGGTGTTCGAGACGTCGTAGTGGTGATGAATGGCCTCGGCGTCGCGAGTCTTGGAGTGCCGCAGGCCTTCCAGCGCGATCCGGCGCCAGCGCGGCAGTGTCTCCTGCGGCGGCGGCGCGACCGGCTTGAGCCGCTCCCAGCCCAGCGAGCGGGCGATGGTGACCAGCGCCAGCGCCGAGGGGCGGTGGAACTTCAGGTCGCCCATCGCCTTCAGGATGTCGTACGGATCGCCGGGGTGGACGCCGGTGGCGACCATATCGCCGGAGATATAGGCGCGGGCCATGCCGAGATCGCCGGGGGCCGTTGCCAGGTAATTGATGCCGCGTGGCGTCCGGACGTCCAGCGTGTACGGGGAGTCCTCGGGACCGGTGGCACTGCCGTCGTAGGCGGTGAACCGGATAGGAACCTCGCCGTCGATCAGGGTCTCGAAGATCTCGGCAATGCTGAGCTTGGTCCCGAGATCGGCAAAGACGTCGGAACGGTCCTTGAACGTGGTCATTTGCGTTGCACCGCCTTCGAATACAAATCCAGCAGTCGCTGGTCTGGGTCGTAGCGTTTCTTCAGTTCGGTGTACGTCTCGCCGCCGTACAGTCGCGCGAATTCATCTTTGTCATAGAAGGCATCCGAGTACAGCGACTTATGCCCGTCGAATTCGGTCACCGTGCGTTCGATGGCACGATTGGCCGCTCCTTCGGGTTGTCCGGCGACGGTGGGCACGGCCGACCAGAACCCGATGTTGACGTAGGTACGGTTCGGCTCGAGCGGATACAGCGGCCACGCACGTCCGGATGTTCCCGATGTGACGGGGTTCGCACCGGTATCGCGCAACCGCAGCGGGCACAGCCAGATCGGCTCGATCGGGATCTCGCGCAGGAACCATTCGACGAAGTCGGCGGTGCGCTCCACCGGCACCTCGATGTCCTGCACGACGCGCTCGCGCGGCGGATTGCCCTGGCGCGCCTCGAGCTTGTCGCCGATGGTGTATCTGTGGTCGAGCGCGATCAGCTTCCAGTAGAAGCTGCTACGCCGGTACCGCTTCGGCCAGAAGCGGCGGATCTTGGGGTTCTGGGCGCCGAAGGCGCGCGAGCACCAGAACCAGTCGGTGTCCCAGCGCCAGAGGTAGTCGTGGATGGTCAGGCGGTCGCGTTTCGGTACCGCCGAATCGTGCTGGATGGACCGGTAGAAGATGTCCATGCCGGTGTAGTCGCTGACCGGGCCCGGCTCGTCGGTCTGCCTGCCGAGGGTCAGATAGCTCTCGTCGGCGGTGAACACCACGCCGTCGAGGTAATCGACCCGCTCGCCGTCGTAGGTCTTCTCGACGACGATCTTGGCGAGCGTGTCCTCCAGCTCGCGCAGATCGTGGAAGCGGACGTGCCGCAGCGCTACGAACGGCTGGACCGACTCCAGCTGGATCTTCAGCCGGACCGTGTAGCCGAGGGTGCCGTAGGAGTTGGGAAAGCCGCGGAACAGGTCGGCGTGCTCGTTGTCCGGTGTCGCGGTGAGGATCTCGCCCGCGCCGGTCAGCACGTCCATCTCCAGCACCGACTCGTGCGGCAGGCCGCTGCGGAACGAGGTGGACTCGATGCCGAGGCCGGTCACCGCGCCGCCGAGGGTGATGGTCTTGAGCTGCGGCACCACCAGCGGCGCGAGGCCGTAGGGCAGTGTCGCGGCGACCAGCTCCTCGTAGGTGGTCATGCCTGCCACGTCGGCGGTCTTCGCCACCGGGTCCACCGCGATGACCTTGGCGAGGCCGGAGACGTCCAGGCCCGGTGCGGTGTTCTTCGCTCTGACACGGAACAGGTTCGAGGTCTTCTTCGCCAGGCGCACGTTGGCGTGCGCGGGTATGGCGCGATAACTCGCGAGCAGGCGGTCGACGCCCGCCTGGTGCGCGGCAAACCCTGATTCGCGTGCGGCCGATGCTGGTCCGGCCTTCCCCAACAGACTCAATGCCACCCCTCGACGCTAGTACGCACCACTGCGCGGAGCTACCGTCAGGTAGCCCGCGAAGGAGAAATGTCACGCATATGTTGCATCGCGTTCGACCGTGGTGGGTACCACTCGACCAACCTGCCCACCTGGACGGCGCAATTACGCCGGGACAAGGCAGGATGGGACGCGGTCGTGATACCGCATTCGGACAAGGAGCTCATTGTGGGACAGGTCAGCGCCAGCAGTTCGATCGCCGTTGCGGCGGATCCGCAGAAGGCACTCGAGGCCATCGCGGACTACGAGACGGTCCGCCCCAAGATCCTTTCCGCGCACTACCGCGATTACAAGGTGATCGAGGGTGGCAAGGGCGCGGGCACGGTGGCGGAGTGGATCCTGCAGGCCACCGAGAAGCGCTCGCGCAATGTGCATGCCGTGGTGTCGGTGTCGGATTCGATGGTGACCGAACGTGATTCGAACTCGACGCTGGTGAACACCTGGACGGTGACGCCGGACGGCGCCGGTTCGCAGGTGACGCTGCGCACCTCGTGGAAGGGCGCCGGCGGCGTCGCGGGCATCTTCGAGGGGATCTTCGCGCCGTTGGGGCTGAAGAAGATTCAGGCCGAGGTCCTCGCGAACCTGCAGCGGGAACTCGCCTGAGATACGGCGAAGGGGCCGAGTCGACCGACCCGGCCCCCGCGGTACTTCCCGGCTATTCGGCGCCGATGTCGAAGAGGTTGCCTTCGGGGTCGGCGAGCGTGGACCACTTGGCGCCGTATTCGTCGAAATCGCCGATGTGCTTGGCGCCCAGTCCGATCGCGCGCTGCACCGCACCCTCGTAGTCCGGCGAGTGCAGGTCCATGTGGATGACGTTCTTGCCCGGGTTCTTGTCGGGCACCTGGATGAACATGAGCGCGGGCGCCATGCTCGCGCCCATGCCGACGGTGGCGAATTCGGCGCTCGCCTTCGGATCGACCGGCTTGTCGAGCAGTGCCGACCAGAACCCGGCCAGTTCGGCCGCGTCGGTGCAGTCGAAGGTGATGTGCGCCAACGACAGTGTCATGGATTTTCCTCTCGCAGTGTTTGATGGCGGCATTCGCGGGGCCCTTCGTGGTTACGCAGGCTGCCGCCTCCGGGCCTGACGCTCATGCCGCAAGCTGCCCGATGGGCCAGCAGACTTCGGTGATGTAGCCGGTGGGGTCGTCGGTCTCGCCCGGGCTCACCAGGTAGACCTCGCGAATGGGTTCGCGCAGTGAGGTGTCGTGTTCGGCGACATGGCTGCCGAGCGCGCCGTAGGTGCGGTCGAAATCATCGAACGAGCCCGTGTGCACGGCGACGGCGAATCGGCGGCCCGGCATCTCGACGATTTCCAGGTCATCGGGCGGCGTCAGCGTGGCGTCCGCCGGAATCGGTACGTAGAGCACCACTTCGCCCTCGTCGTTCTCGAAGAACGCCAGCGAATAGGTGGCACCGCCCGGCCCCGCCGGTTCGATACCTGCCGCTTCGAGGGTCTGATAGAGCAGGCCGTACGACGCGTCGAACCAGGGGCCCGAGCCGTCCCGGGAGATGGTGTCGCGCAGGGCCAGTGCCGGAAAGGCAGGCGTCGAGCGGTATTCCACCTCGAGCGGCGCGGACGGAGTGAGCAGTGAGCGCAGTGACGCGACCACGTCGCGGGTGCGGATCAGCTCCGCCTCCATCCGCGCCAGATGGGCGCGCAGCGCCTCGTCGCGCGCGGACTCGTCGGGCGCGGCAAGTACCGCTCTGATCTCCGGCAGCGGCATGTCCAGCTGGCGCAGCCTGCGGATCAGATGGGCCTGTTCCACCTGACCGGTCGAATAGCGGCGGTACCCCGAACCCGGATCGACCGCGGCGGGCTCGAGCAGTTCGATGTCGTGGTAGTACCTGAGCGTTTTCACGCTCAGGTAGGTCAGCCGGGCGAACTCCCCGATGGAGACGGTCGCTGTCATGTCGCTAAGCGAACACCCTCCAGTGGGGGGAGAGTCAACAAATTCGCCGTTATGGCGCCGGTAGCGGGGCGGTGATGGTGGCGAAGTACTGGATCGCGGCCAGGATCGCGACCGGCGCGGTGACCAGCAGCTGACCGGCGACGGCGCCGATCGCGCCCACCGCGGCGATACCGGCCAGGCAGCCGATCGCCGCCGCGGGCAGGAACGGGCCGAAGATGCCGACCAGGGTGGCCGCCGCGAGGCCGCCGCCGGTGATGCCGCCGAGTACGCAGCCGACGGCCGCGCCGCCCAGCCCGCCGACCACCGTGCCGAGGACCGCGCCGGTGGCGATGGTGCTGGTCATCCTGGCCCATGCGTCCCGCTCCCGCTGGTACGGCGACTTGAAGTCGGCCGAATCCTCGAAGGGCAGTGCGACGGGGGAGTAGACGGCGTGGTCCAGGTCGAATCGCGGGGTGAGTTTCGCGGTGCGGTCGTGCACCTCGGCGTCGATCGGGAAGACGAAATCGTCCACCCGGAACGACAATTCGGCGCCGGCGAGCACGGTGTGGTCGAGCGCCTCGATGGTGAGGACGCCATCGTGGCTGCGGATGGCGCCGCCGGTGATATCGATAACGGCGGCCCTGTCGACGGTGGTCGCGGTGAAACCGATCGGGTTGCCGTCGACCTGGCCGGGTGGGGAGGCGCCTGCGGTGGTCACGGCGGAATCGGCCGCGCCCGGCGCGGTCGCCGGGTCCGCGAGTGCGACCGGCACCGCGGTGAGCATGGCGGTGAGGGTGGTCAAGGTGAGCAAAGACTTCGGAAAGCGCATGGGTGGTCCTTCGAATGCTGCTGAGAATGCAGACGGTTCACGTCGCATCCGCGAGCGTGGCCTGCGCCGCGGTAAGCGGCGCGATTGTTGGTCGCCAGGGCGAGCGGGGGCTTCGGTGAATCGCTCGGCGGTCCCCCGATCGCGGTCTGATCAGGCCAGTTCGGCCAGTGTCGCCACCGCGGCGATCGCCACGGCCCGCTGGCCTTCGAGGGTGAGGTGCACGCCGTCCTCGATGTGCATCGGGACCTGCGCCGCGGCCGTGGTGGCGGCGAACGCGTCGATCACCGGCTCGGGCCTGGCGCGCAGCAGTTGCGCGGTGTGTTCGAGATCCTTTGTGGTCCAACTGATCTGGGCCTGCTGGAAGTGCGGGTACGCGGCGATCAGCTCCTCATCCATGGTGGCGGGGGTGAGCCAGACCCATCGGGGTCCGCACAGTCGCGCCGCCTCCGAGCGCAACAGCGTCAGGTTGCGGGCGGTCTCGTTGGCGCTGACCAGCAGCGGGCCGCCGATGCCGACCTGCTGCGCGTCGTTGCCGCCGAGGGCGCACAGCACCCAGTCGGGGCGCAGGAAGCCGAGTGCGGCAACGGATTTCAGTGCCTGAGTGGTGGTGCTGCCGGAGACGGCCAGGTTGGTGAGCCGGATCCGGTCGGCGGGCCTGCGCAATTCGAGCAGGTGCCGCAGGATTTCGAACCAGGACAGCCGATCCGCGGTGGTGCTCTCGCCGAGGGCGACGACGTGCGCGCCTGCCGCGAACGGCAGCCGATCGACCTGCGCGGCAATATCCGGGTTGTCGAGCAGTCGCGCGGCGGCGTCGCGGGCGCGCGCGGTGAAATCGTCGCCGAGTTCCCGGTATTCGGTGGCGCTGAGCCCGAACAGTGCCGCGATATGCGCCTCGTCCGCACCGTTCAGGTACGGCAGCGATTTCTCCGGGCGCTGGAAACGCACCAGCTTCTCGGTCATTTCGGTCTTCATCCTCGGTGATTCCTCTCGAATTCAGTTGCCGGACACGAACTGTGGGGTCGGTGGCAGCAGGAAGCCGACGGCGATGAGCCAGGCCATGCCGCTGAAGCGTGCGATCGGCAGCAGGAAGGCGGCCGCGGTGAAGGTGAGGCTCAGCGCGCTCATCAGCCCAAGCGCCGCGATGACTACGCCCGCCCAGACCAACCAGCCGGTGAAAAGCCTTGCGCGCAGGGCGGTTATCGCGATGCCCGCGATCAGCAGGCCCGTCGAGACGACATTGCCCGGCCCGCCGAACAGGAAGGCGAGGGTGTGCAGCGCGCGCACCAGCGCCGGATCCTCGGTCACCTCCTGCACCGTCAGCACCCAGCTGACCAGGCCGGAGCAGATCAGGAAGGTCGCGGCGAGCGCGCCGCCGACCAGTGCGAGCGCCGCGCCGGGCGCCCGGGTGAGTGCGCGCAGCCGCGCGGCCATGGTCGCCACGTAGATCGCCAGCGGAATCGCGCTGGCGAACTGCAACACCGCGCCGGTGCGCACCGCGCCGGAGTGCTCGCGGAAGTAGGCGAGCGCGTCGGCCGGGTCGCTGAACGGTGACGGAAAGGGGCTCCCACCGGCGCGAACAGTGCTGATGACCAGCCCGGCCACGAACAGGGCCGCGGCGACGGCGCCGAGTACGCCGAGCGGCGGTTCGAGCGCGCGCGGCGGGTGATCTATGCGGGAGGCGGCATGAGTGGCCATGGCTATCCGTTCTCAGAAGTGAATCGTTCTGACTAGTGAACGATTGCATGGTGTGTACGATAGCCCGGTGACCGAAGTGGAGCAAGGGGGCGATGCGCCGCGACCGCCGATGCGCGCGGTGGCGTTCCAGCTCGCGCAACTCGGTGCGCACGCGGCGCAGCGATTCGCCGAGCGGATCGGCGAAATCGGTTTGACCCCGCCGGATGTGGGGCTCTTGCGGATGATCGCGAGCGAGCCGGGGCGCAGTCAGCGTTCGCTGGCCGCTGAGTTGGGCGTGGTGCCGAGCCGGGTGGTCGCGCTGATCGATGGACTCGACAGCAGGGGACTTGTCGAGCGCAGGCGCAGCCCTACCGACCGCCGCAATCACGAACTGCACCTGACGCCGGAGGCGCAGAAGCTGCTCGGCCGTATGGCGGAGGTGGCACTCGCGCACGAAAGCGATATCCGCGGCGCGCTATCGGACGCGGAGTACGAACAGTTGGCCGATCTACTGGGGCGCATCGCGGGGCAGCAGGGGCTGACGCCCGGTGTGCATCCCGGGTATCAGCACATGCGGCTACCGCGCGGCTAGTAGTTCCTCCGCAGGTCGCGCGAATCTCGCGTCAGGCCAAGGCGAATGTCAGCAGCAGGGTGGTTTGGATGGCGCCGCGCCACCACGAGTAGCCGAACCAGACGCCCGGCGTGATCTCGCGGATCTCGTCGTAGACCTGCGGGACGATCGACGGGGCGTAGTTCAGCGCCCAGGTCGGCCGTCCGTCGAGCAGGGCGGGCGCGGTGTAGACGTCCGCGGGGAAGCCTTCGATCCCCGCGCCGGTGACCCGGTTCATCAATCGCCCGCCGTCGGGGCCGGTGTAGAAGGTCTTGCCGATCCACAGGGCGGGCGCGATGCCCTGGAGGTTCGGCGGGCGGGTGACCCAGCCGTCCTTCACGCCCATCGGCACCGCGCCGCGCGGTGCGTCGCGGAAGATGGCGTCCTGCTGCTCGGGCGAACATCGGAAGCGCAGCGAATCGAGGGTGGCCGCCTTGTCGTCCGGATAGAGGACGCAGCCGCCGCCGTAATCGGCCGCCGCCGCGGTGACGCCGGAATCGGCCGAGGCAGGGCCGCCGACGCCGAGGAAAATGCCGGGAACTCCCAGCGAAACCACCAGAGTGCTCAGCAGACGAACTCGGTTTGTGCTCATATCTGATCTCCCAGAATCGCCGCACCGATAGCCGACCCACATTCGATGGTAGGGCGATCTTGATGGCACTCGGTCGTTCGATCCCAAGCTGTAACCCTCGATAACAGTTAGGCATAACCAACGGTCGGCGCCCGCCGCGGTGTTCGCTACCCGCGATGCGGCTCCGTGCGACGCCCGCCTGCCGACTACGCTGGCGGACGACACATTCCGCAGAGAGGAACATGCCGTGCAGCCCGGTGGTCAGTTCGACATGCAGCAGTTACTCGCGCAGGCACAGCAGATGCAGCAGGCGGTGATGGCCGCCCAGGCCGAGATCGCGGCGTCCGAGGTCGAGGGGCAGGCGGGCAACGGCCTGGTCAAGGTGACGATCAAGGCCACCGGCGAGGTGGTCTCGCTGACCATCGACCCCAAGGTCGTCGATCCGGAGGACGTGGAGGGCCTGCAGGATCTGGTTATCGGCGCGATCAACGACGCCATGGCCAACGCGCAGCAGGTCGCCGCCGAACGGCTCGGTCCGCTGTCCGGAGGGCTCGGCGGTTCGCTGCCCGGCCTGCCCGACTTCTGAGGCGCGCCAGTTGTACGAAGGTCCGGTCCAGGATCTGATCGATGAGCTCGGCAAACTGCCGGGCATCGGTCCGAAGAGCGCGCAGCGCATCGCCTTTCACTTTCTGCAGGTCGAGCCGCCGGAGATCGACCGGCTGCAGGCCGCGCTGCAGAAGGTGCGCGACGGCGTGCAGTTCTGCGTGGTGTGCGGCACCGTCTCCGACGGCGAACTGTGCCGCATCTGCGCCGATCCGCGGCGCGACCGCACGATGATCTGCGTGGTCGAGGAGCCCAAGGACGTGCAGGCCATCGAGCGGACCAGGGAGTTCCGCGGGCGCTATCACGTGCTCGGCGGCGCGCTCGATCCGCTCAGCGGTATCGGGCCGGATCAGCTGCGCATTCGAGAGTTGCTGGCGCGCATCGGCAATCAGGAGGACGGCGTCGATGTCACCGAGGTGATCATCGCGACCGATCCGAATACCGAGGGCGAGGCGACGGCCACCTATCTGGTGCGGATGCTGCGAGACTTCCCCGGGCTCAGCGTGACTCGGCTGGCGTCGGGTCTGCCGATGGGCGGCGATCTGGAGTTCGCGGACGAACTGACGCTGGGGCGGGCGCTTTCGGGGCGGCGCGCGCTGTAACCGCGCCCTAGTTGATCTTGGGGCTTGCGCTTCGGCCGCCGCAGGTTACTGTGACGGAGATGAGCATCGAGTTCTGGCTTACCACGCTCGTCATCGTCGCCACACCGGGCACCGGCGCGCTGTTCACGCTGGCCGCCGGGCTGTCCAGGGGGACGCGGGCGAGCGTGATCGCGGCCTTCGGCTGCACCCTCGGCGTCGTCCCGCACATGATCGCGGCGATCACCGGCCTCGCCGCACTGCTCAACGCGAGCGCCGTCGCCTTCCAGACGCTGAAGTACCTCGGCGTCGCCTACCTGCTGTACATGGCGTGGAGCACGTTCCGCGACAAGGGCGCGCTCACCGTGCCGGAGGACGCGCAGGCCGATACCTCCTCGGCGCGCAAGGTGATCACCTCGGCGGTACTGCTCAATATCCTCAATCCCAAGCTGACCATCTTCTTCTTCGCGTTCCTGCCGCAGTTCGTGCCGAACGACGCGCCGAATGCGCTGGCGCGCATGCTCGAACTGAGCGGCGTGTTCATGCTCGCCACCTTCGTCGTCTTCGCCGTCTACGGCGTGTGCGCCGCCGCGGTGCGCAACCAGGTCATCTCCCGCCCCGCCGTGGTCACCTGGATGCGCCGCGTTTTCGGCGCGTCCTTCATCGCACTCGCCGGTCGCCTCGCTCTCCAGAACCAGTGAGCTCTCCAGAACCGCTGAGTCTCAGAGGGTGACGCGAGTCCACGGCAGGGCCTGAAAACGGGTGCGGTCGTTGGTCGCCCAGTCCCAGATGAGGGCGGAGACCGTCGGCGCGTCGGGGATGGTGATGCCGAAGTGCTTGTCGGGGGCGCCATCTCGGTATTCGAGGGTGTAGCTGCCCGACTTGTCGCGGTAGGTCTGGACGTAGAACTGGTCGCCGCGTTCGACGATCAGGTACGGGTTCGGCGGGGTCAGCCCGGAAACCCATTGGTAGGCGAGTGATTTCGTGAGGTACGGGAATTCGCCCGCGCCGCCGTGGGTGACCGTGGCGGGCACGTGGTCCGCCGGATCCATCAGCCAGGCCAGCTGCGGATCGTAGACCGCGTAGTCCAGCGGGGTGGCGAGCGCGAACAGCAGCTGCCTGACATAGCCGATCGCGTCGTACGGGCACGCCACGTGCAGTGCGGCCCCGGTGGCGGCGCCGCCGACAGATTCGGTGCTGAGGAAGGTGTCGTCCTGGGGTAGTTCGGCATTGCGCTTGTTCAGCGCGGCAGCCAGCGCCGCAACCACTTCCGTCTCCGCGATGCCCTGCTGACTACTCAGGTACGCGTCGACCTCGGCGAGCGTCGAGGCGGCACCGGACGGCAGCAAGACGTGGTCGTAGCTCATCCGATCAGCGTACGAGGCGCCGTCGCGGCGGCGGCATTCCGCCTGTCAAGCCGGTAAATCAGGCGGGGCGCACCAGCTCGTCGATCCGCGCAGAACAGGCGCAACCGCCCGCGATATCCGCGCAGTCGACGACGAAGGTGTGCCGAGCCTGGTCGAGATCGGCACAGTCCGACTCGGTGCATTCGCCGATGCGGCCGAGATGCACGATCAGGGTGCCGTGGCAGTGGTCCACCGCGGATTCGCAGGCCGAACAAAGTAGCGCACGCATGAGACCTCCCGGGAGATCGATTTGTCATTCGGTCATATCACCCGCGCGGGTGCGCGTGGGGGAGGCCGCCTGTGTGTCGCGCCGACGGCGATTCGGCAACCGGTCGCGCGGGCGTCGGCGAAGTCGTTCGTGCAGCTCAGGGCATGCTGTCTAATAGGAGGATGGGCATCAAGGTGTCGCTCGAACACCGGACAACCTATACCTTCGATCGGTCGGTGCAGGTGCACCCGCATGTGGTGCGACTGCGGCCGGCGCCGCATTCGCGGACACGGATCGATGCCTACTCGATGCGGGTGACCCCCGCCGCGCACTTCCTCAACTGGCAGCAGGACGCGTTCGGGAATTTCCTTGCGCGGCTGGTGTTTCCGGAGCCGTGCCGGGAGCTGTCGATCACCGTCGGCTTGATCGCCGACCTCGAGGTGATCAACCCGTTCGACTTCTTCGTCGAGGAGTACGCCGAGCATTTCCCGTTCACTTACGCACCGTCGCTCGCGGCGGATCTGGAGCTGTATCTGCGGCCCGTGGACGAGGCCGAGCCGAATTCGGGGCCGGGGCCGCTGGTGCGGGAGTGGGTGCGCGCGCACGCTGCGGTCGAGGCACCGCGCAGCATCGATTTCCTGGTCGCACTGAATCAGGCGCTGCGCCGCGATGTCGACTACACGATCCGGATGGAGCCGGGGGTGCAGTCGCCCGATCACACGCTGCGCGCCGCGCTCGGGTCCTGCCGGGATTCGGCCTGGTTGCTGGTGTCGATTCTGCGTGAGCTCGGGCTGGCGGCGCGGTTCGTCTCCGGGTATCTGGTGCAGCTGGCGCAGGACGTGCCGTCGCTGGACGGACCGTCCGGCCCGCCTGCCGATTTCACCGATCTGCACGCGTGGGCCGAGGTGTATCTGCCCGGCGCGGGCTGGGTCGGGCTCGATCCGACATCCGGCCTGTTCGCGGGCGAGGGGCACATACCGCTGGCGTGCACACCGCATCCGAGTTCCTCGGCGCCGATCACCGGTTCTACCGGAATCACCGAAGCCACCATGGATTTCGCCAATATCGTCCGGCGGGTGCATGAGGACCCGCGAGTCACGTTGCCGTACAACGCGGCCCAGTGGGCACGTATCACCGCCGCGGGCGCCGCCATCGATACCCGCATGGCCGCGGCCGATGTCGGCCTCACCCTCGGCGGCGAACCCACCTTCCTCTCCATCGACGACCAGAACAGCCCCGAGTGGACCACCGAGGCCGACGGCCCGCACAAGCGCGAACGCGCGGTCGACCTGGCCGATCGCCTGCGCCGTATCTACGCCCCCACCGGTATCGCCCAGTACCGCCAAGGCAAGTGGTACCCGGGAGAACCGTTGCCCCGCTGGGAAATCGCGGTCGCCTGGCGCGCCGACAACCAACCCCTCTGGACCCGCCAAGATTTGCTCGCCGATCCGTGGACTCCGCTCGCTCGCGCCGCATCGGCTGGCAGCGTGCCGGTGGTTAGGGGCGATGCCATGGGAGGAACCGCTGCGCCACCGGGAGCCGACGGCGACGACGCACTGCGAGAAGGCAATTCGAATCCGCGATCGGTCGATGTCAGTGGGCTGGCGGGCCGCTCGACGGATGGCGGCTCGGTGGAGGGCGAAGTCGAGGCGCTGGACGGCAATGCGGATCGTTCGCCGAATGGCAGCTCCTCTGCCGGGCATGGGCATCCGCGAGCGGTCGGCGGGAGGGTCCCGTCGGAGATTCCGGTGCAGCACGCGGTGGATACCAGGGTGGCGCAACGGGTTCGGCGGCGGGCGGCGGATGCCGAGACGGCGCGGGCGTTCATCGCGCATGTCGCGGACGGTCTCGGTCTGCCGGATACGCAGGTGCGACCGGCGTTCGAGGATCCGCTGGTGCGATTGGCGGCGACGATGCGTGCGCCGGAAGGGGATCCGGCTGACGCCGATCTCGAGCCGGAGGACGATTCGGCGCGGGCGCGCTACGAAATGCTCGCTCGGCTCGATGCGACAGTGACCGAGCCGGTCGCCTATGTGCTGCCGCTGTATCGGCGCGACGACGGCGCGGGGTGGGCGAGCGCGGACTGGCGGTTGCGGCGCGGACGTTCGGATGATCAGCCCGCCGGGCGAATCGTGCTGGCGGAGGGGGATTCTCCGGTCGGGCTGCGGTTGCCGCTGGATTCGATTTCCTGGCGAAGGGCGCCGGTGCCGCCGGACAGCGATCCGCTGTTCCAGCGCCCGCTGCCGGATCAGCGCGCGGAGCCGCGGGCGGTGGTGCAGCCCGGCGCGTGGGCGCCGACGACCGCGCTGGTCGGCGAGGTGCGCGACGGCCGCCTGCACGTCTTCCTGCCACCGCTGAGCGAGCTCGGCGACTTCCTCGACCTGGTGGCGCGGGTCGAAGCGGCCGCCGTAGCGGTCGATCAGCCGGTGGTGCTCGAGGGCTACGCGCCGCCCGCCGACGCCAGGCTGCGCACCTTCTCGGTGACCCCGGATCCGGGTGTGATCGAGGTGAACGTGCAGCCCACGGTCTCGTTCGCCGAGCAGGCCGAGTTGCTGTCCACCCTGTACGAGCAGGCCAGGCTGGCCAGGCTGAGCACCGAATCGTTCGATGTGGACGGCACGCACGGCGGCACCGGCGGCGGCAACCACATCACCCTTGGCGGCGTGACGCCCGCGCGCTCACCGCTGCTGCGCCGTCCTGACCTGCTCGTCTCGCTGCTCACCCACTGGCAGCGGCATCCGTCGCTGTCCTACCTGTTCTCCGGCCGGTTCATCGGACCGACCTCACAGGCGCCTCGGGTCGACGAGGGCCGCGAGGAGGCGCTCTACGAACTGGAGATCGCCTTCGCCGAAATCGCCAGGTTGAGCGGCATTTCGGCGCCGGGCGGCGAAATGATCAGCGCACCATGGCATATCGACCGCGCGCTACGGCATCTGCTCACCGATCTCACCGGCAACACCCACCGCGCCGAATTCTGCGTCGACAAGCTCTACAGTCCCGAATCGGCAAGGGGCAGGCAGGGATTGGTCGAGCTGCGCGGCTTCGAGATGCCGCCGCACTTCCAGATGGCGATGGTGCAATCGCTGCTGGTGCGCGGGCTGGTGGCCCGGTTCTGGGCACAGCCGCTGCGGGCCGAGCTGATCAGGCACGGCGCGAACCTGCACGGCCGCTACCTGCTGCCGCACTTCGTATTCGCCGATATCGCCGACGTGGTCGCCGATCTGCGCGCGCACGGTATCGACTTCGAGCTCAGCTGGCTCGAGCCGTTCACCGAATTCCGTTTCCCGCGCATCGGCACCGTGCAGCTCGGCACCGTCGAGATCGAACTGCGCGGCGCGATCGAACCGTGGAACACCCTCGGCGAGCAGACCGTCGCCACCGGCACCGCCCGCTACGTCGACTCCTCGGTGGAGCGCCTGCAGGTGCGGGTGACCGGCGCCGACCGCGGCCGCCACGTGCTCACCTGCAACGGCATGCCGGTGCCGCTGCTGGCCACCGACAAGGCCGACGTCCAAGTGGCGGGCGTGCGCTACCGGGCATGGCAGCCGCCGAATTCGCTGCATCCGTCGATCACGGTGGACGCGCCCCTGGTCTTCGACCTGTTCGATGCCGAAACCGGGCTGTCGCGCGGCGGCTGCACGTATCACGTCTCTCATCCCGGCGGGCAGTACTGGGCCGACCCACCGGTGAACGCGGTGACTGCGCAATCTCGCCGCAACCGTCGATTCGAAGCGCGGGGACATACCACCGGTCGCGCCGATCTCGCGGATTTACGTGCGAAGATAGCAGCGCAGTCCATCGACGTCGGAGCGCAGGGCCTCCTCGATCTTCGCCGGGCTCGGACGGTGTGGACAACGGCCAGCGACCGGTAGACACCTCGGGCAGTGGAAGAGAGGCCAGCGCGGTGACCATGGAGGCGGGCTCGGACGTGCGCGAGCAGATCGCCGCGCAGTTCGCGCGCTATCGCGCCGAGGGCGGGCAGTACGCCGCCTACGACGAATGCGGCGGCCCGACCGAGGGCTACTACGACGAACTCGTCGACACCGAGGGCCGGGTGCGGCAGATGTGGTCGGAGCTGTCCGCCGATTTCGTCGAGCTCGGCACCACCGGGCTCGGCAGGCTCGACAGCCGGGTACGCAGGCTGATCGAGGACGACGGCATCAGCTACATCGAGACCGCGGGACCCGGCGACCCCGCGGGCCCCATGCCGTGGCGGCTCGACCCGATTCCATTGCTCGTCTCCGCGGACGACTGGACCAGGCTGGAGGCCGGGCTCGTCCAGCGCTCGCGGGTGCTCGACGAGGTGCTCACCGATATCTACGGCGCGCGGCGCACCATCACCTCCGGACTGCTGCCGCCGGAGGTGGTGTTCGGCAACAGCGGGTATGTCCGTGCCGCGCACGGCATCACGATTCCCGGGCGGCATCAGCTGTTCCTGCATGCCTGCGATATCAGCCGGTGGAGCGACGGGCAGTTCCGGGTGATCGCCGACTGGGCGCAGGCACCCTCCGGGGCCGGGTACGCGCTCGCCGACCGGCGGGTGGTCTCGACGGCGATCCCGGAGGCGTTCGAGCATTCCAGCCCGCGCCCGTTGACGCCGTTCGCGCGGGCCATGCGGCTGATGCTGATCGAGTCGGCGCCGGTGGCCGACGACGACGATCCCGTCGTGGTGGTGCTGAGCCCTGGCGTGCATTCCGAAACCGCCTTCGATCAGGCGTATCTGGCGTCGACGCTCGGCTTCCCGCTGGTGGAGAGCGCGGATCTCGTTGTCCGCGACGGGTTCCTGTGGATGCGCTCGCTCGGCACGCTGAAGCGGGTCGACGTGGTGCTGCGCCGGGTGGACGCGGAATTCTCCGATCCCCTTGACCTGCGCCCGGATTCGCGCCTCGGCGTGGTCGGGCTGGTCGAGGTGCTGCGCCGTGGCGCGGTGACCGTGGTGAACACGCTCGGCAGCGGGCTGCTGGAGAATCCGGCGCTGGCCGGATTCCTGCCGCGGGTGTCGCGTGCGCTGCTCAGCGAGGAACTGCTGCTCGACGGCGCGCCATCGTATTGGGGCGGTGACGATCTCGAGCGATCGCACCTGATCGCGAACCTGCACCGGCTGATCATCCGCTCCGCGGTGGACGGGAGCACCCGCTTCGGGCCCGAGCTGAGCGAGGCCGAACGCGCGGACATCGCGGCGCGGATCACCGCGCGCGGCTGGGAGTGGGTCGGCCAGGAACCGGCGCAGTTCTCGGTGGCCCCGGCCGTGCAGGGCTACGGCGGGCTCGCCTCCGCACCCGTCGGCATGCGGCTGTTCTCGATGGCCCGCCGCGGCGGGTACACGGCGATGGCGGGCGGGCTCGGGCAGCTGCGCCAGCGCCTGGAGCCGAATCGCAGCGTGATCAAGGTCGCGGCGAAGGACGTGTGGGTTCGCGCCGCACCGACGGCGGTCACCGCCATCAGCACCGAACCGCCGCACGAAGAGCGCGCGCGGCCCTACGCGCCGATGCTGGAGCCGGTCAGCTCACCCCGCGTACTCAACGACCTGTTCTGGATGGGCCGCTACAGCGAGCGCGCCGAATCCGTTGCCCGCCTGCTCATCGCGACCCACGAGTGCTACCAGGACTACCGCTACCGCCCCTGGCTGGAAGGCGCCGAAGCGCTCCCGGTCCTGATGTCGGCCCTGGCCAGATCCACCGCGACGATCGCCCCGGCCTCCGTGGTCTTCGGCGCCTCGCTGGACGACGCCGAGCCGGATGCGGATGCGGGACAACCACAATCGCCGGTGTCGGCGACCGCGAGCGGCGTTGCCGACGAAGCGGATGCCGCGGCCGCGGCGAGTTCGGGTGCGCGAGAGTCGAGTTCGGCCGCTGCACCCCCCGCTCCGGAGCAATCGCCGTCGCAGGCCGGTGCATCCGGCCTGTCGCGATCGGCGGGTGGGCAGCAGCAGGGTTCTGGTGCTTCCGGACAGTCGCAGTCGGCGGGTGGGCAGCAGCAGGGTTCTGGTGTGTCCGGACAGTCGCAGTCGGCGGGTGGGCAGCGACAAGGTTCTGATGTGTCCGCGCAATCGGCAGGCGAGCAGCAGGCGGCATCGAGTTCGGCTGCCGCGCGGTCACAATCGGCCGGTGGACAGCAGCAGGGCGGGGCCGTGCAATCACAGTCGCAGTCCGACCCTGCGGGAAGTCTGGCGCGGGTGGAGGAAGCGTGGACGGCGGTGGTGGCGACACGGTGGCCCGCGGTGGCGGGAGCGTCGCGGGAGGGGCACGACTATATGGAGGCGTTGACGATTGATCGGGAGTTGCCAGGGTCGCTGGCGTTCGCGATCGATCGGTACGGGTCGGCGGCGCGGGCGGTGCGCGATCAGCTCTCGGTCGACACCTGGATGATCCTCAGCGCGATGGAGCGCGCGCTCGCCGAATACCGTGGCTCGGGCGGTGATCAGGAGGCCGCGCTGACCGCGGTGCATTCGCTCTCCCTCGCCGCGCTGCTCGCGCTGTCCGGCATCGGATCCGAATCGCTGGTGCGCGACACCGGTTGGTACGTCATGGATATCGGCAAGCGCATCGAGCGCGGGCTGGCGCTGACGGATCTGCTGTCGGCCGCGCTCACCGACACCTATCCGGCCGAGGTCGAACACGTGGTGACCGAGTCGGTGCTGCGCGCCGCCGAATCGCTGGTGAGTTACCGTCGGCGCCACCGTGATTCGGTGCGCATCTCGGCGGTGGCCGGGCTGCTGCTCTTCGACGCGACCAATCCGCGGTCGCTGGCCTATCAATTGGCGCGACTGGACGAGGATTTCCAGGCGCTGCCCGCCGCCACCGGTTCGTCGCGGCCGCAGCGGCTGCTCGCCGACGCGCAGCGGATGCTGAGCCGGGTCGATCCGGCCGATCTGGAACTGACCGACGACGAGGGCAGGCGCGCCGAATTCGCCGATCTGCTCGAGGGTGTGCACCTGCGGCTGCGCAAACTGTCCGAATCCTTCGAGGCGACGAAACTGTCCGTGCCGCTTGGCATTCAGCCGCTATGGGGTAGTACGAGGGTGGTTGGATGATCGGCCGCAACGGCTCGGCGCGGCGCTATCGCGTGCAGCATCGCACCACCTACTGCTACTCCGACGACGTCACGAGCTCCTATGGCCGCGCGTACCTGACGCCGCGCGAATTCCCCGGGCAGCGCCTGCTTTCGCACGATATCCATGTCGATCCGCTGCCGTCGGACCGCTCGATCGGCACCGACGTCTACGGCAACACCAGCTCGTATTTCCATGTCACCGCCGAACATCGCAAGCTGGTGGTCACCGGCGAATCGCTGGTCGAGGTGGACAAACCGGAGCGGCTGACGGCGGGCCCGGCGCGGCAGCCGTGGGAGGACGCCCGCCCGACCGGCGCCACCGGTCCGCTGGCGGTCGAGTTCGCCCTCGACCTGCGCCCGCCCGAGATCACCCCCGAGGTCACCGCGTACGCCGCCGAATCGCTGACGCCGGGCCGCTCGCTGCTCGACGCGGTGACCGAACTCAATACCCGCATCCACGCCGATTTCACCTACCGATCCGGGTCGACCACCGTCTCGACCAAGGTCGCCGACGTGTTCGCCGAGCGCGAGGGCGTCTGCCAGGATTTCGCCAGGATCGGCGTGGCCTGCCTGCGCTCGCACGGACTGGCCGCCCGCTACGTCTCGGGCTATCTGGCCACCGATCCGCCGCCGGGTAAGGAGCGGATGGTCGGCGCGGACGCCACGCACGCCTGGTCCGCGGTCTGGGTGCCCGGTGAGGCCGGCCACGATCGGACCGGGCGCTGGATCGGTTTCGATCCGACCAACGATCAGTTCGCCGACGAGCGATACGTCACCGTGGCGTGGGGCCGGGACTACGCTGACGTGCCGCCCCTGCGCGGCATCATCTACACCGATGCCAGGGAGAGCACGATTACCGTTTCGGTCGACGTAGCCCCGGTGGAGGTGTAGCCATGCGCGATTTCGCCTGTCCCAACTGCGGGCAGCAGTTGGCCTTCGAGAACTCGATGTGCCTGTCCTGTTCCAGCCCTTTGGGATTCAGCCTCGCCGAACGCGCGCTGGTGGTGCTCGGCGATCCGGAGGGCGACGCGTGGATCGACTCGGCGCAGGGCGTGGTGGACCGGACCAGGTTCCGCCTCTGCGACAACCTCCATGTGGCGCAGTGCAATTGGCTGGTCCCGCGCACCGATGCGACGCCGAGACCGGAGGCGGAGTCCGATGAGCGGGCGAGCGCGCCGTCCGACGATTTCGTGGACTCGGGCGCGGAGTCGGTGCTCGATCCCGCGCCCGCCTCGAACAACGGCGGCGCATCCGGACTGTGCGAATCCTGCCGGTTGACCCGCACCCGCCCGAACGACGACGACAGCGCGGGCCTGGCCGCCTTCGCCGAGGCCGAACAGGCCAAGCGCAGGCTGATACTGGAGCTGGTCGAGCTGGGTCTGCCGATCGTCGGCCGTGAGGAGAACCCGGACGGCGGGCTGGCCTTCGATCTGCTGTCCAGCGTGCGCGATCGGGTCATCACCGGCCACGAGAACGGCGTGATCACCCTGGATCTGGCCGAGGCGCACGATCCGCACCGTGAGCAGCTGCGCATCGAGATGGCCGAGCCGTACCGCACGCTGCTCGGCCACTTCCGGCACGAGATCGGCCACTACTACTTCACCGTCCTGGTCACCGACGACGAAGCGCTGCAACGGATCCAGGAGCGCTTCGGTGACCCGTTCATCGATTACCGCGCGGCGCTGCAGCACCACTACTCCCAGGGCGCGCCGCGCGGCTGGGAGACCGATTACGTGTCCTCCTACGCCACCATGCATCCCGCCGAGGACTGGGCCGAAACCTTCGCCCACTACCTGCACATCCGCGACACCCTCGATACCGCGGCCGCGTTCGGCTTCGCACCGGCGGGCGCGACGCTGGATCGCCCACAGGTCGGCCGTTCGGGTTTCGACAAGATCATCGATCTGTGGCTGCCGCTGGCCTGGGCGCTCAATATGGTCAACCGGTCCATGGGTCATCCCGACCTGTACCCGTTCGTGCTGCCGGATCCGGTGCTGGAGAAGATGCGGGTGGTGCACGAGCTCTGCGCGGCCGCCGCGGCGCGCTGACGGCCGGTCACAGAGTTCGGTTCAGGCGGTCACCCGATCCCGTTCACCGCGTACGGCTCGCTGAGCCCATTCGACACCCACTGATTCTGCGCCAATGTTTCCAGCACGCAGACCAGCAGCAGTTTGCGCCCGCGATGACTCACCGTGTGTTCCTGTTCGGTCATTATTTCCTGACCGCGTGCACCGCCGTTGATGATTTTGCGCGGCGTCGGCTCGGACAGCAGCCAGAACAGTTCCGGCCCGATCAGAATCGATTGCCCGCCGGTCTCGTTGAACCAGCGCCCGGAGTATTCGATCAACAGGTCGGTGAACGATTCCCCGCTGTCGGCCGCTTCGGTGAGCTGATTCAGTGCGGCGGCTTTGTCGGGGCTGCTCTGGATCACGGACGCCAGTCGTAATGCGACCTCACGGAACTGATCAACACCAAGGTCTTGCCAGACGGTCAGGGGCATCGGTCTACTCCATCGCTGAATTGTGGTATCGGACGGAAATATTCGGCCGGCGGCTGATTACGAGTTGCCTCCGGTGGTGACGAGCGTGCGGTTTTCGATCAACTCCTGTCTGGCCGCGAGCGGCGCGGCGGCCGCCATTCCCGCGCGCGCGGCGACTTCCAGCGCATCGATCCGCGGCGGCGCGATCTGCTCGGGAATATCGGGCACGGCGATATCCGGTACGGCGATCGTGGTCTCGAGCTGCGGGGCGCGTAGCTGACCGCGCCTGCCGTCACGGCCGCGCGACCAGAGCATGAGGGTGAGGTGCACGGCGAACAGCAGCGTCAGCGGCATGCCCGCATAGATGCCCAACGACACCGGGCCGCCGCCGATCTCGCGCGCGTATTCGATATTGCCGCCGACCGAAACCAGCGTCGACAGCACGAAAAGCCCGGTCGCGTACCACCAGCCCGCGCCGCCTTTCTTGAACGAGGCGGTGGCGATGATCGAGCCGACCACCAAACCATCGATGGCGATCGGCACATTCGAGGCGAGGTCGGGCTGCACCAGATTGCGCACCGCCAGATCGTGCAATGCGGCAAAAGACATCTCGAAGGCTTTGAAAGCCACGGTGGCGGTAACAATCAGCGACGCATGCAGCGGCCGGGGCTTGAGATAGCTCCGCCAATTCGCCCATGGCCGCCGCGGCGGCGTGATCGTCGTCATAGCGGGGAGCGTAGCGTGCCGTTCGCCCGGTATCCCCTAAGCGCCTTGCCCGTGCCTATCGAGTCGCGCGGAAAACAGCGCCCGCGCGCCGATTCAGCGCACGATCAGATCGTGATCGGTGGCGCTGAGGCTCAGCGGAATAATGCGTTTTCCGTGCATCCAATTGCGCACGAATTCGTCGAGGGCCGGATCGGCCGCGCGGGAATCGTAAGCATCGCGGTCGATTTCGATCGCGCCGACCAGATGCCGCGGGTTGCCGTCGAGGCCGGGGCCGCGTGTCGCGCCGCGCAAACCGTCGGCGGTGTGCAGCAGCACCGGGATGGCGGCGCCGTCGGGCGTGGTGACCGTCGCACGGCGCGTGGTGGCCACCGGGTCGAAATGCTCGACGGTCAGCCGGTATCCGGACGGACGCGCGGACTGGCCGAGCTGATCGAAGACGCGCGGGTCGATGATCGAGTACGGCACCACGCTGTTGATGAGGGTCTGCCCCTCGATCAGTGTGTCGCGGGCGGGCAGATCCGCCGCGAGCCGCCACGGCGCCCGCGGCGCCAAGGTATCGGCGGAGCGGTCCTGCGCCTTGTTCGCGATGGCGTCGCCGGGCAGCTCCGCGTCGGTCGCGGTGAATGCCCACGCCGCATCGCTCAGGTTCTTGTGCCAGAAGCCGGTGCGGCCGCCGTCGCGCCCGGCGACCCGTAGCTCGCGTCTGCCGGGTCCGATGCCGGTGGCGTGCACGCTGATGGCCGAGGTGATCTCGCCGGGAATCTTCGGCTGGCGCACCCAGTCCGGTGCGGGCAGCTGGATCGCGGCGTATTCGGGCGAGAGCAGTTCGGCCGCCGCGTTCGGCGCGGACGGCTTGCCCGTCTGATCGTCCCAGCTGTAGCGGAAGAACACCGAATCGCTGCCGGAGCCGTCGAAATCGAAGTTGCGCGTGTACATGTCGCCGTAGGCGTTCATGACGAACGTGGTCGAGCCCGCCGAGGACAGCGCGACGGAACGGAAGCGCCCGCCGAGCGGGCCGCCGATCTCGTAGCTGTCGTCGTTCGGTAGCCACGGATCGGCGTAGGTGATCCGGCTGCCGTCGCCGGTCAGCATCGGCACCATGGTCATCTTGGCCCAGCCGGAGTTGTGCACCCGGCCCGCGACATCGGTGTAGGTCTGGTTGTTGAACGGCGAGGACACGCTCAACGCCCACGTGCCCGGCGCGCTGGCGGGCATGCGCTTACCGGTGCCCGCCCACAGCGGTGCGCCGAACGCCGAGGTCCAGTTCCACCACAGCGGGCCCTGGGTGACGTTGTCCATGGTGTAGAGCCAGCCCGCGTCGTCGACGGCCGCCAGCTCGTCGTCGTCCACCGATATCCCTGCCAGCTTGCCGCGCAGGCAGTCGGGCAGGGGCGCGTAGCGCCACGGCTCCGCCGCGCCGCGCGGGCGCGCCAGCAGCGCGTGGTCGACCAGCGCGAATTCCCAGTAGTTGTTGAATTGGGTGGTCTGCGTGCGCAATTCGACGCTGCGCGGTGCGTCGCCGGCGAACGCGGGCAGCCCGGCCAGCCCCTCGTGCCCGCCGAACGACGGCACACCGGGCGGCAGCTGCGCGGTACCGAACGGCACACACCCCGCGGGGCCGCCGCCCGGTTCGGCCGCCGCCAGCGGCGCCGTGGCCAGCGAACCCGCCACCAGCGCGGCGCACACCAGGGTGCGGCGCATCATCATCGACCGCTTACCGCTCACGTCTCCCACGAGAATCCAACCTAGGCCCGTGGCGGCGGACTCCGGCAATAAATTCAGGCCCGCTGAGCTGACTATCACAAATCCGTAACGCCAGTGCTTTTCCCCACGTCGCGCCCTACGACAGCGTAGGTTTCGCCACCGTAGGCGCGTCATTCCGGAGTTCACTCGCAGCCGGGTCGGCGGTGTCGGTCCGGACTTTCGCCGCGGGAGCTGCGCGATCAATCGGTGGGACGACGGCGCCGCGACGAGCGCGGCAACGGAGCGCCCGCCGCGGGCGCTCCGCCGATGCGGCGCCGTCAGGCGCGCAGGCGTTCCCGTCGCAACTGCTCGACCTCGGGCAGGTGCAGCGGTGCCAGCTCCGTGACGCCGAGCGCGCGAGTCAGGATCAGGTCGGCGAGCTCCGGATTGCGCGCCAGCGCGGGACCGTGCATGTAGGTGCCGAGCACCGAACCCTGGACCACGCCCTCCAGCCCGTCACCGACGCCGTTGCCGACGCCGCGGGTGACGCGCGCCAGTCCGGTCGCGTCGCCGCCCAGTTTCGTTCCGCCGCGGTGGTTTTCGAAGCCGGTCAGCGGCACGGTGAGGCCGTCGAGCAGCGGTGTGGTCGTCACCTCGCCGATCGCGCGCTTGGCCTGCGGCGCGGTGGTGACATCGATGAGCCCGACGCCGTCGACGCGTTCACCCGACGAGGTCTCGTACCACTGCCCGAGCACCTGGATGGCCGCGCAGATGGCAAGTACGGGTGCGCCTTTCGCCGCCGCTTCTTGCAGCCCGGGGTAGCGCTGCAGATGCCTGGTGGCCAGGCGCTGTGCCGAATCCTCCGCACCGCCGAGGGTATAGATGTCCAGCGTCGCCGGAACCGGTTCCGCCAGCGTGATTTCCACGATCTCCGCGGTGTAGCCGCGCATCCGCAGCCGCTGGCGCAGCACCAGCGCGTTGCCGCCGTCGCCGTAGGTGCCCATCACATCGGGCAGGACGAGCCCGATGCGCACGGTCGATTCCGTCATGCTGTGCCCTTCTTCGCATGCCCGACGGGCCCTCCGTGGTTACGCAGGCTGCCTCCTCCGGGCCCTGACTCGGTCATGCGGTCACCTCGAGGTCACGGTTGAGATCGCGGAACGCGGTGTAGTTTGCCAGCACCTCGACCTTGCCCGCCGGGCAGGAAGCGATGGCGCGCAACGGATCCGCGATCGTGGTGTGCTCGACACCGGCGTAGGTGAGGCGCACCGCGAGGTCGGTGGCGCGCTCGCCCGCCGCGACCACCTGCACGCCCTCGAAGTGCTCGAAGCGCACATCCCACAGCCAGGACAGGTCTTCGCCGTCGGGCACCTGCCCGTTCACCGCGATCACCAGGCCCGCGGCGGTCGGCTCGATCATCGACAGCGCCTCCTGCCAGCCCGCCGGGTTCTTGGCGAGCAGCAGCCTGGCGGCGTGCTCGCCGACCTGCACGGTCCGGTAGCGGCCCGCGATCTCCTTGACGGTGCCCGCGGCGGCGGCCGCCTTCGCCGGTTCGGCGCCGAGCGCGACCGCGGCGGCCACCGCCTGCGCGGCATTGCCCCGGTTGGCCCGGCCGGGCAGTGCGAGCGTCAGCGGCAGGCGCACGCCGTCCGGCCCGCAGAGCTCTTCGCCGTCGAGCCACCAGTTCGGTTCCGGCCGTTCGAAATCCGTGCCGGTGCTACGCCAGTGTTGACCCTCCCACACGATGGGTTCGCCGCTGCGCGGACAGCTCGTCGCGTCCACCGCCCAGCCGCTGCCCGCGGCCACCCAGACCACGTTCGGGTGGTCGTAGGCGATCGAGGTGACCAGCACGTCGTCGCAGTTGGCGATCACCACGGTGTCCGGATGCCGTGCCAGCCCCGCGCGCAGCTTGCGTTCGATCATGTTGATCTCGCCGACCCGGTCGAGCTGGTCGCGGCTCAGGTTCAGCAGCACCACCGCCGCCGGATTCAACGCATCGGTGACGTGCGGCAGATGCAGCTCGTCGACCTCGATCGCGGCCAGCGGAGCGGTCCGGTGCGCGTTGAGCGCGGCGATGATGCCCGCATCCATATTGGCGCCGTCGGCCTGCGTGGCGACTCGGCCGAGCGTGCTCAGCGCCGCGGTGGTCATCCGCGTGGTGGTCGACTTGCCGTTGGTGCCGGTCACCAGCACCGTGCGCCGCCCGCGCCCGAGCTGATCCATGATCGTCTTATCGATCTGCAGCGCGATCAGGCCGCCGATCATCGATCCCTTACCTCGGCCCGCCTTCTGTGAGGCCCACGACGCTGCCGCCGCCGCCCACAGCGCGATCCGCCCGCGCACCGTTATGTCTGCCACGCCCGCGAGTCTAAAGGCGTACCTCCGCATTCGCTCCGGCCGTGCGCGGTCTGAGGGCGGACTTCGTCCGGCTGCGCCCTTTTTGCGTACCTCCGCATTCGCTCCGGCCGTGCGCCCTTCAGCCCCCGTAGAGCTTGGCGTCGGTCTCGTAGTTCTCCGGCGCGTAGTACCGCTCGAGGTCCTCGACCGACTCGGTGACCTCCGATTGCAGCTCCTTGACCAGGCGGGCATGGCTCGGCAGCGTGACCTCGGGCCAGCCTTCGGGCTGCCACAGGGAGCTGCGGATGAAGGCCTTGGCGCAGTGGAAGAAGATCTGCTCGATCTCCACCTCCAGCGCGAGGATGGGCCGGTTGCCGCGCACGATCATGTCGTCGAAATACGGTGCGTCGCGCACCAGGCGGGCGCGGCCGTTGATCCGCAGCGTTTCCCTGCGGCCGGGGACGAGGAAGAGCAGGCCGACGTGTGGGTTGCTCAGGACATTGAAATAGCCGTCGGCCCTGCGGTTTCCGGGGCGCTCCGGCACCGCGAGGGTGGTGTCGTCGAGCACCTTCACGAAGCCGGCCGGGTCGCCCTTCGGCGAGGCATCGCACGTGCCGTCGGCGTCGCTTGTGCTCATGACGAGGAAGGGGGAGTTGGCGATCCATTCGCGATCCCGCGGGTGCAGCGCGATGCGCTCCTTGGTCAGCGCGCGGGATCCGACCTCGCCGAGCAGCTCCCTGAGTTGGGTCGGGTCGGTGATCTCGTCGATGCCGGTGGTGTCGCGCATGCCCTCGATCAAAGCACCGATACCCGCCGCGCGGCGATCGAATTCGATTCCACTGTGCGGAGATCGATCACATCCGCGCCGATCTCAGAGGTGCACCTCGAACATGTTCGGCTGCCCCGCCGCATAGCGGTCCGCGTCGACCCGGCGCATCGGCTCCAGCTCGTCGGCGCGGTAGAGCTTGAACATCCGGCAGCGCGGCGCGTCCGAACCCGCCACGTCCAGTAGGGCGTTCACCGCGGCGCGCGCGGATTCGTTGGCGCCCTCCATGGTCGCCAGGTCCACGTTGGTGCGCACGTAATCACCGGCCAGGAACAGGTTTTCCAGCGCGCCGTGCGGTTCGGGCCGCGCCTCCCACGAGCCCGCCGTATTGATCAGCAGCGGATCGGTGTTGGCGTTGCGGCCCTGCGCGCCCTGCCAGGTGATGCCGGGATCGAGGAACCAGGAGTGCAGGTCCTGATCGCGCAGCAGATCGCCGCGGTCGTCGAGGTGCGCGGCCATCTGCGCCCAGACCTCCCTGGCGATCTCGTCGGGCGTGCATTCCTTGGCGGGCTTGCCGTACAGCTTGCCCGGTGTGTTCCAGTCGGAGATGTCCACCGAGAGGCAGTCCTGCACGGACCCGTCGCCGAAGCTGGTGAGCTTGTTCGTCCACAGCTGGTTCTGGGTGATCGAGGTGAGTGACCACGGCGCGTCGATGTACGCGGTGTGCCCGCGCGCGATCTCGGCGGGCCTGCGCAGGTAGAACTGGATGCCGTTCATCCAGTCGAAGGTCAGCCGTTCCATCGCGGCCAGTTCCGGCCGCACCGCGAGCACATCGGGTGACCACAGGGTGCGCGCCTGATCGGCGGAGAGCGCGACGACGAAATAGTCCGCGTCGACGGTGCGCTGCGCGCCGTGCTCGTCGACGATGCTCGCGCCGCTGATTCGCTTGTCGCGCACCGTGAGTCCGCGCACCTGCGCGCCGAGCACGAACTTCACGCCCAGCTCGCGCATCCGCCGCACCCACGGTTCGATCCACACCGCGTTGGTTGGGCCGTTCAGCACCCGGTCGATGCCGCCGTCGTTGCCGATCTCCATGGGGTTGCCGAGGAACTGCTCGCCCATGGTGCCGATGGTGCGCACGCTCGCGACGTCCTCCTTCGCGGCGACCATGATGCTGGTCAGCGTGCGCGAGAGCAGCGCGCGGAATTCGTGCGAGCGCTGATGCCCGCCGACGAAATCGCGCCACGAGGTGTGTTCCCACTGGCCGAAACGGCGTGCGTCGCAACTGGTGTTGAACACCAGTAGCCGATCGGCGAAGTAGAAGCCCTCGGCGACGGGCATTTTCAGCGCCGTCGAGCACAGTGCGGCGAGCGTCTCGCGGAAGGCGTCCGGGGTCGCCGTGCGCAGGCCCGAGCGCAGCGGTAGGCGGAAATCGTCGCCGTCGCCGCGGGCGAATCGCGCCTCGGGCACCGCGACCAGGTTGTTCCAGACGCCATTCGGATTGTCGCCGAACGGGATCCGGCGCATGGTGTCGGGAATGTGCTGATAGAAGCCGGGAAAGAAGCGGAAGCCGTGTTCGCCGGGTAGGTCGGGCCTGCCGCCCGATCCGGTACCGGGCACCGGGATGCTGCGCGCCTTTCCGCCGAGCGCCCGTCGTTCGTAGACGGTGACGTCGAATCCGCGCTCGCTCAATTCGTGCGCCGCCGTCAATCCGGCGATCCCGCCGCCGAGTACCGCTACCCGCCTGCCGACCGGACTTCCGGCGGCAGGCCCCGGTCTCAGCGCGCCCGCCGTCAAGGCGCCCGCTGTCGCTACTCCCGCCGCGACCGTCCCGCGAAGCACTGCCCGCCGCGAGACGGTCCATCGCTGATTCACCATGGCGCTTCTTTGCCGCCCTATCGCGTGTCGAACCGCTCGATCGTGCTGTGTACAAAGACGCGAACACTGTATGACGACAGGTATCCCGCCGCACCCGCCGCCCCGGTTGCACTCGAATCGCGGTCGGCGTTATAGCCATTCGATCCGCGATCACGCGCGACCGACGCTACCGAGGATGCGGTGCGCGCGTGCGGCTTTGCGGTAGATCGCCGCGGTGCGGGTCAGGCGACCAGGCGCTCGGCCGATCCGACGGCCACCGGCTCCGGCTCGGTGACGTCCGCGCTCGGGATGGGCTTCGGCCGGGCCGAGGTCGCCGCGAAGGCGCCCGCGATCACGATGACACCGCCGATCAGCGATGCGGCGGACGGGGTTTCGCCGAGGAAGGCCCACGCCGCCGCGATGCCGACGACCGGCACCAGCAGCGAGAACGGCGCGACCATGCCCGCCGGGTAGCGGCCCATCAGGAAGGTCCACAAGCCGGAGCCGACGATGGTGGCCAGTATCGCGATATAGGCCAGCGCGACAAGCGCGGGCCACCCGGTGCCGGAGAAGGAGTCGCCGAGCGCGCGCCACCCGGTGGTCGGCCCCTCGGTGAGTGCGGACAGCGCGAACATCGGCAGCGGCGGGATCACCGCGATCCAGAGCGTGAGGTGCAGCGGGTTGAAGCCGGGGGAATCGCTACCGGCTTGGCGCGCACCGATATTGCCGAAGGCCCAGCCGAGCCCGCCTGCCAGCGTCAGCAGCACCGGCAGCAGCGTGGCGTGCGCGAGCCGGTCCCAGCCGATCACGGCCATGCCCGCGACCGCGACGGCGATACCGGCCATCTGCACCGGGCGGATCCGCTCGCGCAGCAGCAGTGCGCCGAGCAGCACGGTGAACGGCGCGGAGGATTGCAGCACCAGCGAGGCGAGCCCGGTCGGCATGCCGACCCGCATCGCGGTGAACAGGAAGGCGAACTGCAGGATGCCGAATCCGATGCCGTACAGCAGGATCCAGCGCCACCGCACCCGCGGGCGCGGAATGAACAGCAGGACGGGAATCGCGATGACGGCGAACCGCAGGCCGGCGAAGAAGAAGGGTGGGAAGTGGTCGAGGCCGACCCGGATGGCCAGGAAGTTCAGGCCCCAGAGCAGCACGACGGTGAGGCCTAGCAGGCGATCGCGGTTGGTCATGCGTCCATCGTGAGCCAGGCAAACTATCAGAACAATCGAATAAATATGGATAATCGATGTAGCGATACTTAATGAAGGAGGGCCGATGTCGGCGATTTCGGGCGGGCCCGCCATGTCGGTGGAGCGGCTGCGTGTGCTGCGCGAACTGGCCGATCGCGGCACCGTCGGCGCGGTCGCCGCCGCGCTGTCGATGACGCCCTCGGCCGTATCGCAGCAGCTCAAGGTGCTGGCCAAGGAGGCGGGCGTACCGCTGCTCGAGCCGGACGGCCGCCGGGTCCGGCTCACCGACGCGGGCCGGGCGCTGGTGGTCCGCGCCGACGAGGTGCTCGCCGCGATGGACCGCGCCGTCGCCGAGATGACGCACTACCGCGGTTCGCCGCGCGGGCAGGTGCGGGTCGCGCTGTTCCCGTCCGCGGGTTCGCTGCTGCTGCCGCATGTGCTGTCGACACTGGCCGACAGCGGCGTCGAGGTCATCGCCCGCGACGAGGATGTGCCGCCGTCGGAAACGCAGCGGCTGCTCGCCGATCACGACATCGTGCTGACCCATCGCGACGAATACGCCGCGCCGGTGGCCGGGCCGCGGGTTGTGGTCCATCACCTGATGCGCGAACCACTCGATGTGATCGTCGCGCCGACCCACCCGCTGGCGGGCCGCACCTCGGTCGCCCCCGCCGAACTGGCCGACGAGGCCTGGCTCAGCGTGCGCGGCGGCTTCCCGGTCGACGACGTACTCAACTCGATCGCCACCTTCACCGGCGTGCAACCGCGAATCGTGCAGCGCCTCTTGGATTTCCGCGTCATCGAGGCGGTCGTCGCGTCCGGCTACGGCGTCGCGCTGATGCCACGCTTCGCGGTTGCCCATCCCGGCCTTTCCGTGCTGCGCCTGTCCGGTGTCCGCGCCGCCCGCATCTACGAAATGGCCACCCGCCCGCACGCCGACAAGCGCCCCGCCATCGGCACCGTCCTCACTGCGTTCCGCGCCGCCGCCCACCGAGCCACTGCCGAATAGCGTTGTCGGCGAAGACATGCGGCCCGGCACTGAAAAGTGCCGGGCCGCAAGATCTTCGCGTGCTAGTGGTGCCGACCGTGACCGTGCTGGTTCGGGTGGCCGGGACCGATATGCGGTGGGGTGCCGTACTGCTGGGAGCCGACGTAGCCGAAGTCGTCGGCGACCATGGCGGCCAGTTCCAGCAGGGCGCGGCGGGTCGGCTTGCTCACCAGTTCCAGGTCGATCTCGGCGCCCTCGGCGAGGTGATCGTCGAAGGGGACCACCTGGACGGCGCGGGTGCGGTCGAGGAACAGCTTGCGTAGCTGATCCAGGTCGACGGTCGATGCGCCGCGCCGGGAGGCGTTGACCACCACCACGGTTCGCTCGACGAGCTTGCCGTAGCCGTGGTGGTCGAGCCAGTCCAGGGTGGCCGACGCGCTGCGCGCGCCGTCGATCGCCGGCGAGGTCACCAGCACCAGCGAGCTGGCCATATCGAGCACGCCGGCCATGGCGGAGTGCATCAGGCCGGTGCCGCAGTCGGTGAGGATGATGTTGTAGAACGCCTGCAGGATGCCGATCGCCTTGCGGTAGTCGGCCTCGCTGAACGCCTCGGAGACCGCCGGATCCTGTTCGGAGGCAAGCACTTCCAGTCGGCTCGGCGCCTGCGAGGTATGCGCGCGCACGTCCGAGTACCTGGTGATGTGCTGATCTTCCAGCAGGTTTCGCACGGTGGAGCGGGTCTGCCTCGGCACCCGGTGGGCCAGCGTGCCCAGGTCGGGGTTGGCATCGATCGCGATGACCCGGTCACCGCGCAGCGAGGAGAAGGTCGATCCGAGCCCGACGGTGGTCGTCGTCTTGCCGACGCCGCCCTTGAGCGACAGGATCGCGATCCGGTAGTCGCCGCGCACCGGCTGGTTCACCCGGTCGACGAGGTCGCGGAAGACGACGTCCGCGGCGGACTCGCCCGGATTGATGATGCCGCCGGACGCCTTGTGCACCGCGCGCCGCCAGCCGCTGCGCGGCGCCTTGCGCGCCCGCTTGAGCAGGTTCAGGTCGTTGACCGAATGCCCGGGCTGCCCCGGCGCGGGCACGTGCTGCGGCTGGAAAGGCTGTTGCGGCTGATGCGGATTCGGCTGCTGCCACGGCTGGCCCTGCCCGGGCGGCGGCCCGACGGGCGGCTGCTGATACATCTGCGGTGGCGCGGGCTGATGCATCGGCGGAGGCGGCGGCGCCCAGCTGTAGATCGGGCCCGCCGGATGCTCCTGCGCATCGGGCTGCGGCGCCTCCGGGAATACCCGGCGGACCAGCCCGTCCGGGCCGATCTCCTGCCGGTATTCGCCGTAACCCGGCCCCTGCTGATCCGACATGGTGACGGTTTGGTGGTTACCGCTGTGATCGACCGGCTGGTACTGCCCGGTCGGGAAGGGTTCGCCCGCGGGCGGGCCGTACGGCGGCGGCGCGAACTGCCCGGTCGGGTAGGGGCCGTACGGCTCGGGCCCGGTGGGTGCGGCGTACGACGGCATGCCCGCCTGCGGGAATGCCATGGTCTGATCCGACTGCCCGGGGAATCCGGCGAACTGCGCTGGATCCTGCTTCGGCGACTCCTCCGCCGCCGACTGCTCGGGCGCCTCGGCGGACTCCCGCGCGGTGCCGCCGTCGGCCTGCTCGGCCGGTGCCTGCTCGCCTGCCTCGTCCGGCGCGGCGTGCTGTCCGGTGGATTCGGCTTCGGCCGTATCCACCGAATGACTCTGCAGCCAGGGCGGAGAAGTCGGGTTGTGGTCGTTTGTGGTCACAGTTCCCCCATCTGCTCGGGAGCGAGCAGAGAGCTCGGCGCTTGAATGCGAATCAACGCTAGCACGGTGTTATGTGGCCCGCGTCCCGGTGTGTACGGCGGACGCGCCGGATGACACGCCGCCCGATTATCGTCTCCGGCAACAAGATCGAGAGCCGGAAGTCGCGGCGGCTACCTGCTCGGATACCGCGACCATCCTACTCGTCCTCGTTTATCCGCGTGCCCTGTTGACCGCGGAAACCACCGCGCGCAGTGATGCGGTAGTGATGGAGGTCGCGATGCCGACGCCCCACACCACCTTGTCGCCGATCGCGCATTCCACGTAGGCCGCGGCCTGCGCGTCGTCACCCGCGGACATGGCGTGCTCGGAGTAATCCAGCACCCGCACGTCGAAGCCGACGGTCGCGATCGCGTCGACGAACGCGGCCAGCGGCCCATTGCCGGTACCGGTGATCTCCTGCTCGACGCCGTCGACCTTCACCGTCGCCACGATGGAGTCGGTGCCGCCGTCGGTCTCCGAGGCGGTCACCTTCTGCCTGATCCGCTCCAGCGGCATGATCGGGCTCAGGTATTCGGTGGAGAAGACGTCCCACATCTCCTTCGGCGTGACCTCGCCGCCCTCGCCGTCGGTGATCTTCTGGATCGCCTGGGAGAACTCGATCTGCAGCCGCCGCGGCAGCGCCAGCCCGTGGTCGGTCTTCATGATGTAGGCGACGCCGCCCTTACCGGACTGCGAGTTCACCCGGATCACGGCCTCGTAGGTGCGCCCGACATCCTTCGGATCGATCGGCAGGTAGGGCACCTCCCAGACGATGTCGTCGACGTCGGCGCCCGCGCCGTCGGCCGCGATCTTCATCGCGTCCAGGCCCTTGTTGATCGCGTCCTGGTGCGAGCCGGAGAACGCGGTGTAGACCAGGTCGCCGCCGTACGGGTGCCGCTCGGCCACCGGCAGCTGGTTGCAGTATTCGACGGTGCGGCGGATCTCGTCGATATCGGAGAAGTTGATCTGCGGATCGACACCGCGGGAGAACAGGTTCATGCCCAGGGTGACCAGGCAGACGTTGCCGGTGCGCTCACCATTGCCGAACAGGCAGCCCTCGATGCGATCCGCGCCGGCCTGGTAGCCCAGTTCGGCGGCGGCCACGGCGGTGCCGCGATCGTTGTGCGGGTGCAGCGACAGCACGATCGAGTCGCGGCGGGCCAGGTTGCGGCTCATCCACTCGATCGAATCGGCGTAGACGTTCGGGGTCGCCATCTCGACGGTCGCCGGCAGGTTGATGATCAGCGGCTTCTCGGGGGTCGGCGCGATGATCGCGGAGACCGCGTCGCAGACCTCCTTGGCGTAGGCCAGCTCGGTGCCGGTGTAGGACTCCGGGCTGTACTCGTAGCGCCAGTTGGTGTCCGGGTAGTTCTTCTCGATCTGCAGGCACAGCGTCGCCGCGTCGGTGGCGATCTTCTTCACCGCGTCGCGATCCGCGCGGAACACCACGCGCCGCTGCAGGATCGAGGTGGAGTTGTAGAAGTGCACGATCACGTTGGCCGCGCCGGCGCACGCCTCGAAGGTGCGCTCGATCAGTTCGGGGCGGCACTGGGTCAGCACCTGGATGCTGACGTCGTCCGGGATCGCGCCGTCCTCGATGATCTCGCGGACGAAATCGAAATCGGTCTGGCTCGCGGACGGGAAGCCGACCTCGATCTCCTTGTAGCCCATCCGGACCAGCAGGTCGAACATGCGGCGCTTGCGCGCCGGGCTCATCGGGTCGATCAGCGCCTGGTTGCCGTCGCGCAGGTCGACGGCGCACCAGCCGGGCGCCCGGTCGATGATCCTGTCCGGCCAGGTGCGGTCCGGCACCTCGATCGGCTCGACCTCCTCGGCGAACGGCCGGTAGCGGAAGGTCGGCATCGAGGAGTTCTTCTGCTGATTCCAGGCGGCCTGGTCGGCAGGGGCGGGCTTGGACGGCGGCGTGATGGTGCGCGAACCGGATACGAAAGCGTCAGCGGGGGACATGCGATTCTCCGAGAGGTGTGGTGTTTCCCGTTATGGGTCGACCGGCGCGGCGAAACCCCGCGACGGGAGCCGGTCCAGTCAGAACCCGTCGCGGCGGCTGAGAAGAAGTGCCCGCTGCATGATGTCGGCGAGTTTACCGTGCCACGACAAGAGCACAAAAGTGTGACCCCCCTCGCATACGTCCCATGTCTCCACGTAGCGTCCTGAAGGAAACAACGCTTGTACGGGTTCCGGCCCGACGGGACGTCGAAGGAATTTCATATGACTTGGTTGGAAATGCTGGCCGTTTTGATCGCCGGCATCGGGGCGGGCGCGATCAACGCCGTGGTGGGATCGGGCACCCTGATCACCTTCCCGGTACTTCTCGCATTCGGCATCCCGCCGGTGACGGCGAACGTGTCGAACACCATCGGCCTGGTGCCGGGCACCATCAGCGGGGCATACGGGTATCGGCGTGAGCTGGCCGGGCAGCGGGCCAGGCTGCTGCAGCTCGGCACCGCGTCACTACTCGGCGGCATCGTCGGCGCGGTACTGCTGCTCGCGCTGCCCGAAAAGGCGTTCAAGGGCATCGTGCCGGTGCTGATCATCATGGCGCTCGTGCTCGTCGTCGTGCAGCCGCGGCTGGCGAAGTGGGTCAAGGAGCGGCGCGCCAACGGTGACAGCGCGGTGCCCGAACACGGCGGGCCGATCCTGTTCGCCGCGGTCTTCGGCACCGGCATCTACGGTGGCTATTTCGGTGCGGCACAAGGCGTGCTGCTGCTCGGGCTGCTCGGCGTCTTCGTGCACGACGACCTGCAGCGGCTCAACGGGGTCAAGAACGTGCTCGCGACGATCGTGAACGGTGTCTCCGCGATCATCTTCATCGCCATCGCCGAAATCTCCTGGCCCGCGGTCGCGATGATCGCGATCGGCTCGATCATCGGCGGCCAGCTCGGCGCGAAGGTGGGGCGCAAGATGTCGCCGACCGTGCTGCGCGGCGTCATCGTGGTGGTCGGCACGATCGCCGTCGTCCGGCTTTTGATGACCTAGCACCCTTTTCGGCCTGGTGCGGGGGTAGCGGCTGGGGGACAACCCTGGCGAATCCCCGGTGCGGTCTCGTCCTATAGAAGGACGACCGCGCGGGGCATCGTCGCGCACGATAACCGCTATGGGCAGCTGGAGGATTGTCGTAGGCGCGATGGCGGCCGGATTGGTGCTGGCCGGTTGTGCCGGTCCCGCGCAACGGGATTCGGTGAGTCATCCCGGCCCGACGCGGGACGAGCTGGTGGCGCAGGCCGATGCGGCGCCGACGCCGAAGCTCGACTGGGTGCCGTGCGGCGAACCAGAGCTGAGCCGGTATCAGTGCGCGACCGCGACGGTTCCGGTCGACTACGCGAACCCGCGTGGTGCGACATTGGCGCTCGCGGTGATCCGGCAACCGGCGACGGATCCGGCGCGCCGAATCGGCACGCTGGTCACCGCGGTGGGCGGGCCCGGCGGTTCCGGCTTCGACTGGGCGCGCAGAGAGCAGTTGTTCCCTGGTGAGCTCGCCGCGCGGTTCGATGTGGTGACCTTCGATCAGCGCGGCATCGGGCGCAGCGGTCAGATCAGGTGCTTTTCGAATGCCGAAGAGCAGCAACGGTTCTGGTCCGCCGCGCTGCTGCCGCCGGTCGGCGCGGAGCAGGAGCGGACCGCCGAGCGCGCCGCGCGGGAACTGGCGGCGGGCTGCGCGGCCAACGGCGGCGCACTGCTCGCGCATCTGACCACCGCGGATGCCGCGCGTGACATGGACCTGCTGCGCCGCGGGCTCGGCGAGGAGCGGCTGACCTATACGGGCGGCTCCTACGCGAGTTACCTGGGCGAGGTGTACGGCGCGCTCTTCGGTGACCGAGTGCGGGCACTGCAGCTGACCTCGATGATCGACCCGGAGACCTACACCAACGACTCGCTCGGTGATGTCAGGGATATCGCGGTGGGCACCGAGGAGGTGCTCGGCGAATTCTTCCGCCGCTGCGCCGAAGTGGGCCGTCCGCGTTGCGTTTTCGCGGGAGACGGGGATGCCTCACCGGCCGGACGAGGGGTCGGCCGGGAGGGGCACGGTGCGAGCGGTCCCGCGGCGCAGGCGCTGCGGGACCGCGATTCCGCTGTGCTGCAACGGTTACAGGCGGCGCCGATCGTGGTCGGGCGCGCTGCCCAGGCGCTGGCGGTGCGCTATACCGATGTCGCGCCCCTGCACGCGGGGCTGCTGTACGACCAGGCGATCGGCTGGCCTGCCCTCGCGCAGTTGCTGATTCAGCTCGAACGCGGCGCCGACGGTGACCCCGAGGTGGTGCGGAAGATACTGGCGGCGAGCAACCTGGGATACGACTATATGGACGCGTTCACCGCTATCACCTGTGCGGACTACAGTGTTCCGCGAAATCCGGGGCAGTGGCCCGCGCTCGCACGCGATTTCGCTACTGTCGCACCGAATTTCGGGCCGTTCTGGCTGTATATGAACCAGGCGTGCGCGGCCTGGCCCGCACCGGAGGGCGGTTATCCACAGCGCTACACCGGGCCGTGGACATTGCGCTCGCAAACTCCCGCCCTCCTGCTCAACAACCGCTTCGATCCGGTGACCCGGATGGCCTTCGCCGAACGCGCGCAGCTGCGGCTCGGCAACGCCCGGCTGGTCCTGGTGGACGGTTACGGCCACAAACCCGTCGGCGCCTGTGTCACCGCCACCCGCGAGCGCTATCTGATCGATCTCCAGCTCCCCACCATCGGCACCACTTGCGCACCGGGCGGACTGCCCTTCGCCGAGTGACTCGGCGGCCGCGGACCCGCATCGCACGCACCAGCGGTGACGTGGGGTTTCGCGGTGCCACGGCCATGCCGCGTCGGCCGTTGACGATACGTTGCCGTGCACCACGATTCAGGCGCCGTTCACCCGCGGGCTATTGCCGCCGTCACGTCCTTGCCGAAGAACTGTTCAAGCGACCGCCACGCCCGGTAATCTGCGCTCGGCCATGTGTGATGAGGGAGGTGGCCTGGTGCGTAGACGTGCCTTCTTCAAAGCGGCCGGAGCTGCCGCGCTATTCGGTGCCGCAGGCACGGCGCTGACCGCGCGCCCGGCGCATGCCGACCTGCTGTGGGACGCGCTCTTCCGTGCCTGGGTGCCGGAAATCTTTGCGCCACTTCCCGATCCGCCGGAGCACTCGCCCGCCATCGTGATCGGCTCCGGCTTCGGCGCCGCGGTCACCGCGCTGCGCCTTGCCGAGGCCGGCATCCAGAACAGCGTGCTGGAGCGCGGTTCGCGCTGGCCCAATGATCCGTGGCGGGAGACCTTCACCGGCGACGACCTGCCCGACGGCCGCGGCTTCTGGCATCGCACGACCTTCACCGGCGTCAACAAGGTGCCGCTGCGCTTCGCCAGCTTCGGCGGTGTGCTCGACTGCACCCAGTACCCGGGCATCGATGTGTGGCGCGCCGCCGCGGTCGGTGGCGGCTCGGTGATCTTCACCGGTGCGATGGTCGCGCCGCCGCGCCGCCTGTTCGACCACGTCTTCGGCGGCACCGTCGACTACGGCGAGCTCGACAGCGTCTACTACCCGCGGGTGCGCGAGATGCTGCGGCTGAGCCCGATGCCCGCGGATGTCTACGGCGCGGGCCCGTTCTCCCATTCCCGCGCCTGGGACGATCAGGTGCGCAGGGCGGGCTACGAGCCGCAGGCCAACGACTCGATCTTCAACTGGGATATCGTGCGCGGCGAGCTATCCGGGGCCACCAGGCCCTCGGCAATCGCCGCACGCAGCAATCTCGGCAACTCCAACGGCGCGAAGTTCGACCTGAACCAGAACTACCTGCGCTACGCGCAGGAGACCGGCCGCTCCGCGATCTTCCCCGGTCATCGGGTCGACACCATCGCGCAGGAGCCAGGCGGCCGGTTCGTCATCACCGTGACCAAGCTCGACCCGTCCGGTTTCGTGCTCGTCACCCGCACACTCACCTGCGACAGGCTGTTCCTCGGCGCCGGCTCCGTCGGCACTTCGGAACTGCTGGTCCGCGCGCAGGCCACCGGCACGCTGCCCAATCTCAACGAACACGTGGGCGACGGCTGGGGCACCAACGGTGACGTGGTGCTCGCCCGCGGCGCGAGCTCGCTGGCGGGTCACGGCCAGGGCGTGCCGAGCGCGAGCCGCATCTACGACGAGTCGGGCCCGCCGCTCACCCTGGAGAACTGGTATATCCCCGGCATCCCGTTCGAGACCGGCGCGCTGGCCTCGCTCGGCATGGTGCTCGATCCGGCGCGCGCACGGTTCGGCTACAACCCCGCCAACAACGGCGTCGGGCTCGGCTGGTCGACCAGGAACCGCGACGAGATCGTCGCCGCGGCGCGCGCGGTCGATCACCGGATCGCCGAACGTGCCGGTGCGGTAGCGGAATACGGCCTGCTCGGCTACGACGCCAACGCGGTGTTCACCGCCCATCCGCTCGGCGGCGCGGTGCTCGGGCGTGCCACCGACAACTACGGTCGCGTGCACGGTCATCCCGGCCTCTATGTGATGGACGGCGCGGGCATCCCGGGCAGCACCGCGACGGTCAACCCGTCGCTGACCATCACCGCCATCGCCGAACGCAATATCGAAGCGATCCTGCGCACCGGACGCTGACCCCGTCACCGGTCATCCGAGCGTGATCGCGATTACGCTCGGCCTGGACCGTTCGGCGTGGAAGGGGTCCGTAGGTGGCAGTTCCCGGCAGTTATCCGGAGGCCGATGGCGGTGCGCCGCCGGAGGGCGATTACCCGCGCAAACCGCCCGCGCTGTGGACCGACTTCGTGATGCTCGGCCTTGCCGTCGTTTCGGTCGGATTGGTCGTCTGGATCAGCTTCTTCGAGGTCTCGCCGGAGACCTCGCGGGCGATCGTGCTCGTGGACTATTCGGTGTGCGCGATATTCGCCGTCGAATTCCTATGGCGCTGGCGCCGCGCGGGCTGGCCGTGGACGTTCCCGTTCGTCTACTGGTACGAGGTGCTCGGCATGATCCCGGTGACGAGCCCGTTCTTCCGCGGCTTCCGACTGCTGCGGATCGTGGTGATCGTGGTGCGGCTGGCCCGCGTCGCCGATCGCGCGTTCGGTGACCGGGTGACCGCCGCGGTGGTGAACCGCTTCGTGCAGACCATCGTCGAGGTGATCAAGCGCCCGATGACCATCGCGGTGATGGACGAGGTAGCGCACGTGCTGCGCACCGGCCACTACACCCGCAATATCGCGGCCGCGCTGCAGGAGAACCGCGCCGAGATGGACGAGATGATCCTGCAGCACATCAAGGACGATCCGGCCGCGGGCAAGGTCCGCTACATCCCGTTCCACGACGAGATCATCCGGCTGATCGTCGACACCACATTCCGCATCGTCTTCCAGGTGCTGGAGGATCCGCGCACCGACGAGCTGGTCTCGGACATGATCAGGGAGAACGTGGATCAGATCAGGACGGCGGTGCGCCACGGCGTCCGCGTGCCGCCCTCCGCCTACGGGCCGACACCGCACGAACACACGGTGCGGCACCATCTTTCGAAGGTGCCGCTGTCCAAGCGCTGAGATATGCGCGTAAACCTACAATGGCGCTGCGTTACCGGCCCCCTCGTGGTGCCTGATCTCGTCGCGCGGTGAGGCGAGCCGCGTTGTCTCCCAGACGATCAGCGCGGCCAGCACGACGAACAGGATGACCAGCGCCGCCAGCGCGGGCAGCACGTTGGCCAGCGGGATGAGCACGAGCAGTACCACGGCGGTCACCACGCGGTGCACGCTGACCGTGCCGGTCGCGTAGTGCTTGAAGCCGACGAGCCCGATCAGGTACAGCACCGGGCCGCCGTAGAGCGCGAACAGTGGGATGCCGTGCAGCGCGTCGGTCAGCGTGTGGTGGGAGTCGTCGCTGACGTAGTTCAGCACCTTCTTCAGGCCGAGCGACAGCCCGATGACACCGGCGATCATCGGGAAATGCCAGTAGGTATAGGAATTCGTGGCGATCCTGATCTGCCGCGCGCCCGTCGCGTTCTTCAGCGCGTGCTCGACCGCGAGTGCCGCGACGTCGAAGTAGGCCCACCACAGCAGGCCGGAGATCGCGAGCCCGAGCAGCGACCCGACCATGATCGGCCACGAGATCGGATGACCGGCCACGCCGATGCCGATGGAGACGATCGATTCGCCGAGCGCGACGATGATGATCAGCCCGTACCGTTCGGCGAAGTGGCTGACCGAATTCAACCGCCAGTCGCTGCCCGCGAACTGCGTCCACAGCATGTCGCCGCCGATCGCGGCGATCCACAGGCCGAGCTGCACCCAGCCCGTTGTCATCGCGGCGATGACGAGCAGCGTGGTGCCGATGGTGATCGAACCGAGCGCCCACCGCGCCACCTGGCCGCGCAACTGCGGATCCTCGGCGCTGGCCAGCCAGAACATGCCGAGGTGCACCAGCCGCACGGTCATGTACGCGATGGCGAAGACCAGCGGCCCGTACCAGCCGCCCGGGATGTCGTGGAACGCCTCGGGAATGGTGAGCGCGGCGATGAAGGCGGCGCCCATCGCGGCGAACATGCCGATCCGGGCGAGACCCTCGTCGGCCTTGATGACGTTGCCGAGCCAGGAGTAGGAGATCCAGACCCACCACATGAGGGCGAGCACCAGCAGCGCGCGCAACATGTTCTTGGCGCTGGTCTCCTCCGCGGCCAGGTCGGTGACCATGGTGAAGGCGAAAACGAGGACCAGGTCGAAGAACAGCTCGAGTTGCGTCACCGACGCACCCTCGGCCACCGGTAGGAATCGCACCCGTTTGGAACCGATCATGGTGCACATAGTCGCATTCGGAAGTGCCCGGCGCGTGCTGGAAAGGGTGCGCGTCGGCAGTATTCGCGTTCGGTGCTATTGCGTGGTGGTGTGCCAGCGGTTATACGGATTCGGTTTGATAGCTGTCGGATTCGGGATACCGGTCGGCGAATTCGATGAAGTTCTGCACCACGGCCTCGTTCGCCTTGCGGACGGTCCGCTTGATCAGGAAGCCCGGCATCGGGATCGGGAGGTACAGCTCGACGTGGTACCAGACCTCGGTGCCGTCCGCGCCCTCGGTGACCTCGAACCAGCCACCCCCCTTGACGCCGCGGGTGCTGTCGGTGACCGTCCAGGACGTGCGATTGTCGTCCCAGTCGTATTCCAGGACCTGCAGATCCGAGCTGCCCATCAGTTCGGCCTTGACGAAGACCCGCCGCGGCCGCCCCTCGTCGTCTCGCGTCGCGACCCTGGCGTCCTGGTAGGACGTCGACCATTCCGGGAGCATTTCCACTGCCGCCAACGCATCCAATACCTGCGCGGGGTCACTGTCGACGACGAATCGAATATCGGTTTTCGTGCGCATGCCATACCTCCGCCCCCCGTTGGACCATCGCGGCCGATTCTTCCCACGCGCTGTCCGATTCGTCAACCGCCTCATGCGGTCGAGTAGGGGTCTTACGATCGAAAAAGGGCCGGCGTTGTGACAGCGAACAAGCCGTCGCGCCGAACATGGGAGGTTGTCATGAAATACGCGGAGTTGCTTGCGCAGACGCGCGATGCGTTCACCTCGCGCCGGGTGTACGGCGAACCGCATCAGGTCGACGGTGTCACGGTGATTCCGGCGGCATCACTCGGATTCGGTGGTGGCGGTGGCGGCGGCGAGGGAACGGGTGCGGACGGCGGTGGCGGCGGGGAGGGCGTCGGTTTCGGTGGTGGCGCGCGACCGGTCGGCGCGTATGTGGTGCGCGATGGTCAGCTCACCTGGCATCCCGCGGTCGATGTCACGATCGTGATCGAAACCGCTGGTCGCGTGCTGATCGCGGGCATCATCGCATTCGCCGTGCTGCGCTTGCGCAAGCAACGGGCGTAGGGGCTCGGCCCGCGGATCACTCCGCGGTGGCTGGTTCGATGACCGCGTCCGGGCCCGGATACATCAGGGATTCATGCCCGTCGTCGAAGCGGACCAGATACGGCGGCGCGCCGTCGGCGCGGCGCACCTCGATGATCTCGCCTTGTCGATCGCCTTGTCCCACAACGTGTCCGTGCACGAGCAGCCGGTCTCCGACGTTCGCATACATCGCCCCATTATCAGGGGCTGGTGATCTGTGTCACAAGTACCGACTGGTCGCCCCGTGCGGATGCCGCTACTTTTCCTCCTCGATCAACCGCAGCACCGCCGCGGTGATCAACTCCTGGCTCTGCTGCTCGGTGAAGACCCCCGGCAGTGTCAGACGGTCGACGATCAGCCAGTTCAGTGCGAGATACAGCAGCTCCACCGATTTCGCGTCGCCGGGCATGCCGGAGGCGAGGTGGTTGGTCACGTTGTAGTCGATGTCGGCGCGCACCCGTGCGGTGAGCACGGCCCGCAGCTCCGGTCGCCGCGTCGCCTCCAGTCGCAGCTCGAGCAGTGCCAGGTAGCCGGTGCGGAACGCCTCGATGCGGCTGACCACCTGCTTCATCAGCTCGACGACGTGCTCGCGGGTCTTCGGTCCGGTCGCGAGCTGGCTCACGGCCACCGTCGCGTCCGGCTGCAGCCGCTCGTAGAAGCGGCTGCCCGCCTGGGTCAGCAGGTCGTCGCGGTTGGCGAAGTAGTTCGATGCCGTGCCCGCTGGCACGCTCGCCTCCTTGTCGACCGCGCGAAAGGTCAAGCCGCGCGCGCCATCACGGGCCAGCACCTCCAGTGCCGCATCCAGCAGGGCGTTCCGCCGCTCGGGGTTGGTCCGCACTTGACACCACTCCATTCGTAGTACTACATTTCAAACCACTTCGAACAGAGTACAACGATTGAGGCGGTACCGGAATGCGAAACCTTGTCTACTACGTCGCTGTGTCGCTCGACGGGTACATCGCCGGACCGGGCGGCGAGTACGACTTCTATCCGCACGATCCGGACATGCTGTCGGTGATCAATGGCGAGACCCCGGAGTTCGTCCCCACGTTCGTGCGGGAGCAGGTCGGCATGCCGGTGGGCGAGCCGAACAAGCGATTCGACACCGTGCTGATGGGCCGCGGGAGCTACGAGCCGGGGCTGGCCGTCGGCGCGACCAACCCGTACGCCCACCTGACGCAGTACGTGGTGTCCAGCACGCTGAGCCAGGCCGACTATCCGGAGGTCACCATCGTCGACGGTGATCCGTTGGAGCTCGTGCGCAAGCTGAAGCAGGACGAGGGCGCGGACATCTGGCTATGCGGCGGTGGCACGCTGGCCGCAGCGCTGCTCGGCGAAATCGACGAGATGATCATCAAGAGCTACCCGGTGGTGGCGGGCGGCGGAATCTCGGCGTTCACCGGCGAATTCAGCCCAACCCTGTTCGTGCCGACTCGGCGCGTGGAATTCGGCACCGGCGCCCAGGCCACCTGGTTTCGTCGCGCCTGAGCACATTCTCGAATTAGTAAGCGGCACAACGAAAGAAAGCGGAAATCCATGCGAAAGCTCGTCTATTTCGTCGGTATGTCCCTCGACGGCTACATCGCCGGCCCGTCCGGCGAGATCGAACATCATCCGCTCGGCGCGGATATGGCGGCCTGGATCGCCGCCGAATATCCGGAAACGCTGCCGACCCATGCCCGTCCGCATTTCGGGCTGGCCGCCGACGCGCCGAGCCGTCACTTCGACACCTTGGTGATGGGTCGCGGCACCTACGAGCCCGCGCTCGCCATCGGGGTGACCAGCCCCTACGGCCACATGCGGCAGTACGTGGCGTCCAGCACGCTCGGCGCGATCGACGATCCGGCGGTCGAGCTGGTGTCCGGCGACCCGATTGCCGTGGTGCGCGAGCTCAAAGCCGAAGACGGCATGGATATCTGGCTGGCAGGCGGCGGCCGGTTCGCCGCCGCGCTGCTCGACGAGATCGATGAGCTCATCATCAAGAGCTACCCGGTTGTCTTGGGCACCGGCATCCCCGCCTTCGCGGGCCGATTCCGGCCGACGCTGTTCACCCCGACCCGGCGCATGGGTTTCGAGAACGGCAGCCAGGTCACCTGGTGCACCAGGAACTGATCAGCCGCGCAGGAACGAGAGCCGCACCTGGCGTTCCGGGTTGTCGATATTGAGGTCGACCAGCGCGACGGACTGCCAGGTGCCCAGGGCCAGCGCGCCGCCGAGGACGGGGATGGTGGCGTACGGCGAGATCAGCGCGGGCAGCACATGCGAGCGGCCGTGGCCGCGCGATCCGTGTGAGTGCAGCCAGCGGTCGTCCGCTGGCAGCAGGTCGTGCAGCGCGGAGAGCAGATCCTCGTCGCTGCCCGCGCCGAGTTCGAGTACCGCGATCCCGGCCGTCGCGTGCGGCACGAAGATGTGCAGCAGCCCGTCACCGCCCGCCGCCGTCGCGTCGACGAACGACGCGCACTGCGGGGTCAGGTCGTGCACGACCTCGGTCCGCCCGGTGGTCACCGCTACTACCGTGCTCTGCATGCCACTATGGTCGCGCATCACCCTGGCGTAGCAGCCCGGTGACGCGCACCGAGGTGTCGTGCATCCGGTTGAACAGCTCGAGGAACAGGGCCAGCTGATCCGGTGTGTAGTCCGCCATCGCCGCGCCGAATTCCGTTGCCAGCAGCGCGTAGTGCGGTGCGATCTCGGTGATCCGCTCCGGCACCGCCGTGATGATCACCCGCCGCCGGTCCTGCGCATCGTGCTCGCGGCGCACAAATCCCGACTTCAGCAGCCGGTCGATCATCCGGGTGATGGCCCCGGTGGTCAGTCCGGTGGTAACGGCCAGCTCGCCCGCGGTCGCCGGGCCGTTGAGGCGGAGCAGATTGAGGCAGCGCAGGTCGGTCACGTGCAGGCCGAGCCGATCGGCGACCGCCTGATGCATCATCACCGCGTCGTTGGCGCTGCGCTGCGCCGCCATGGTCAGCGCGGTGCCCAGCTCGGGCTCGATCCTCTTCGTCATCCCTTGACAGCCTCGTCTCACTCGATCAGTATCTTACTCAGTCAACTATTGATTGGCGCAGTTGATGAACTGCTCAGATCATATCGAGGGGATGCCATGACCATCGACCACCGGGCCGACGAGGCCGCGATCCACCTATTGCTCGAGCGGCAGAGTGCGGCGTGGGCTTCCGGTGACGCCGCGGCCTTCGCGGCGGTGTTCACGCCGGACGCGGACTACGTCACCTGGTTCGGTACGCGATCCAAGGGGCGGGCGCAGATCGAGGCGGTGCACGTGCCGCTGTTCGCCAAGTACCTGAAGGGCACGCATCTGGACGGCGAGATCACCCAGCTTCGTTTTCTCACCGACGATGTCGCGGTGATCCACGGCAGAGGCGCGGTGCTCAAAGGCAGGCGGCGCCGTACGCCCCGCAACACCAAGGTGCAGACCACCGTCGTGGTGCGCCACGACGGTGAGTGGCTGATCGCCGCCTTCCAGAACACCAAATACCGCTGGTTGATGGCAAAGCTTGCGGGGGAATCGGATTCGAGCGCGCGGCCGTCCGAGGTCGCGCGCTAGGAGGTAGGGGTGAACTCGCTCGACGTCGGCCGGTAGTCTTGATGGCTGTTACCAGCTGATTGTCGATCTTGGAGGACCCGGTCGTGGCTCTCGTTGTTCAGAAGTACGGAGGATCCTCGGTCGCGGACGCCGACCGTATCCGGCGCGTCGCTGAACGGATCGTCGAAACGAAGAAGCAGGGCCACGACGTGGTGGTCGTCTGCTCGGCCATGGGCGATACCACCGACGAGCTGCTCGATCTGGCCCAGCGGGTGGCGGTGACGCCGCCCGCTCGCGAGATGGACATGCTGCTCACCTCGGGTGAGCGCATCTCGAACGCGCTGGTCGCCATGGCCATTCACTCGCTCGGCGCCGAGGCGCGCTCGTTCACCGGCTCGCAGGCCGGTGTGATCACCACCGGCGCGCACGGCAACGCCAAGATCATCGATGTCACCCCCGGCCGCCTACGCGACGCGCTGGACGACGGTCAGATCGTGCTGGTCGCCGGCTTCCAGGGCGTCAGCCAGGACAGCAGGGACGTCACCACGCTCGGGCGCGGCGGCTCCGACACCACCGCGGTCGCGCTGGCCGCGGCGCTGGAGGCCGACGTCTGCGAGATCTACACCGATGTGGACGGCGTCTTCACCGCGGACCCGCGGATCGTCTCCGACGCGCAGAAGCTCGAGCAGGTCTCCTATGAGGAGATGCTGGAGATGGCGGCCTGCGGTTCCAAAGTACTGATGCTGCGCTGCGTCGAATACGCGCGCCGCTACAACGTTCCGGTGCACGTGCGCTCGTCCTACACCGACAAGCTCGGCACCTACGTTTACGGATCGATGGAGGACATTCCCTTGGAGCAAGCAATCCTCACGGGCGTCGCGCACGACCGCAGCGAGGCCAAGGTGACCGTGGTCGGACTGCCGGACGAGCCGGGCTACGCGGCCAAGGTGTTCCGTGCCGTCGCCGACGCGGAGATCAACATCGACATGGTGTTGCAGAACATCTCCAAGGTCGAGACCGGCAAGACCGACATCACCTTCACCCTGCCCAAGACCGATGTGTCCCGCGCGGTGGAGATGCTCACCAAGCGCCAGGACGAGATCGGCTTCGCGCAGGTGATCTTCGACAACCACATCGGCAAGGTGTCGCTGGTCGGCGCGGGCATGAAGAGCCATCCCGGCGTCACCGCCAAGTTCTGTGAGGCGCTCGCCGAGGCGGGCGTCAACATCGATCTGATCTCCACCTCGGAGATCAGGATCTCGGTGCTCGTGCGCGACACCGAGTTGGACGAGGCGGTCAAGGTGCTGCACAAGGCCTTCGATCTCGGCGGCGACGAGGTCGCCGTGGTGCACGGCGGAACAGGACGGTAGAGCGGATGGGGATTCGAGTAGGCGTCGTCGGCGCGACCGGACAGGTCGGCGCCGTCATGCGCAAGCTGCTGGAGGAGCGCGACTTCCCGGCCGACGAGGTGCGTTTCTTCGCCTCGGCGCGCTCGGCGGGTAAGACCCTGCCGTGGCGCGGCGGTGAGATCGTCGTCGAGGACACCGAGACCGCCGATCCGAGCGGGCTCGATATCGCGCTGTTCTCCGCGGGCGCCACCATGTCTCGCGTGCAGGCGCCGCGTTTCGCCGCGGCGGGCGTGACCGTGATCGACAACTCCTCGGCTTGGCGCAAGGATCCCGATGTCCCGCTGGTCGTCAGCGAGGTCAACCCGGAGCAGACCCGCAACCTGGTCAAGGGCATCATCGCCAATCCCAACTGCACAACCATGGCCGCGATGCCGGTGCTCAAGCCGCTGCACGACGTCGCGGGCCTGCAGCGGCTGATCGTGTCCAGCTACCAGGCGGTGTCCGGTAGCGGGCTGGCCGGCGTGGAAGAGCTTGCCACCCAGGCGCGTGCGGTGATCGGCGATGTCGAGCAGCTGGTGCACGACGGCAGCGCGGTGCGGTTCCCCGCGCCGAACAAGTACGTCGCGCCGATCGCGTTCAACGTGCTGCCGCTGGCCGGTTCGCTGGTCGACGACGGTTCCGGTGAGACCGACGAGGATCAGAAGCTGCGCAACGAGAGCCGCAAGATCCTCGGCCTGCCCGAACTGCTCGTCAGCGGCACCTGCGTGCGCGTCCCGGTGTTCACCGGCCACTCGCTGTCGGTGAATGCCGAATTCGCCGAACCGATTTCGGTGGAGCGCGCCAGGGAACTGCTGGCCAAGGCGCCCGGCGTCAAGCTGGTCGACGTCCCGACCCCGCTGCAGGCGGCGGGTATCGACGAGTCGCTCGTCGGCCGCATCCGCCAGGACCCGGGCGTCCCCGACGGCCGCGGCCTCGCCCTGTTCATTTCGGGCGACAACCTGCGAAAGGGCGCCGCCCTCAACACCATCCAGATCGCCGAGGTAATCCTCGCCGACCGCTGACCCCTCAGCACCTGTTCGCCGGTGGCGAGCGCGGCCGACCGCCGCGCTCGCCACCGGTGTTTCGGCAGCCGTGTATAAATCATTGGCGTCGCAGGCCATTCGGCCGCCAAGATGGGCGCGGTAAGCGCTATCGGGGGAGGATACGAGTGGGGATCGATGTCGATGTCGTCATCTGTGACTGGAACCGCCTGCTGGAGACGCTGAATCGCGTACCGCTGGACGGCATCTGGTCCCTCGCCGGTCCGGACTGGGATCCCGACCTCGAACCGGATGCGGCACAGCTGGTGCAGGTTTCGCCGACGGAACACTGGTTGGCCAGGTACGAGTTTCGCGGCGCCGCATCCAGCGGCACGGCCAAACCGTACTTCCACTTCGACAGCATCTGGGACGATGCGCGCAAGGCCATGCCCGCTCCGCTGCGTCAGGACATGGAGAAATTCATCGGCCGCCTGCTGTGGACGGACTACAACGGCACGGCAAACCTGCTCGGAGATTTCGAGCCACCCCTCGACTCCATCGACAAGCCGCTGCGCATCGCGTGCACGCCGACCGAGATCGCCGACCTGGCCAGGCACTGGACCGAACTGGCAGACCGTATCCCCGACCTACGTCCCTACATCGACCCGGAACTCGCCCCCGGCTACCTCGACAACTTCGACGAACTCGCTGTCTACCTCGAAGACTGGGGCAACGCCGTCCGCCAAGCGCAGCGCCGAAGCTGGGGACTCATCGCACTGTTCCTGTGACCGAACGGCGAGGAAGTACGCGTAGCGCTCAGCTGGAGCGGCGGGTATGCGCTAAGAGGCAGCCTCGGATCTGATGCCAGCGCACATCGCGGATATTCGCGGGTAGGTGCGCTCGAACGGTCCGGACATATCGTTCGCCAGACGTTCCGAAGCTGTCTGATCGTCCAGTAGCCGTCGGATTCTGGACAGGGCTGCGGCATCCAGCAGGCATGCGATATCTCGGCCGAGTCTGTGGGCGTTGGCGAGGGTGGTGTCGTAGTCGTACGTGACGACCAGGTCGAGGTCCTTCTCGTACAACAGAGTGAGATGCTGCTCGGAGTCGTACCAGTCGAGCATGGTTGTCAAAGTCGATGGCGTCCTTCTTGTTGTCCCAATGTCGATCGAACCACGCGACGAGCTTCAACAGTGCCTGCGCGGCCATCGACGGGATGCGGATATCGACCTGTCCTGGAAGAAGGACCCTCTCGGCTGCTGTGAATGCCTCACGGAATCCGAGGGCGTTCATGGTGAACGCGTTGGGCCAATCGACTGTGCGGTCGTCGTTTTCGATCGATCCGCACGGGATGATGTCGACGGGAATGCCCTGTACATCGAAGCTGTGGCAAGACTGCCGGATCGGAGTCAGCACCGACCGCAGTTGATCAATCTCTCGCCAGTTCGCTACGGCCACTGCGATGTCGACATCGCGGGTCGCCCTCTCGGGGGTGCGGCCGAGGAGTCCGATCGACGTGATGTTGCGAGCTGTCGCGCCGACCACGAGATAATTGATGTGATGCGCCGTCATCAGTGGGCCGAGGTGCTCGAGGGCGGTAGCCGCTATGGATATCTCAGGATCCGTCGAGCTGGACAAGTCGATCGTCATGTCGGCGGATCCTTTCCGCATGGGCTCGTTGCCGAGGGTCGGTGGAAGTCCACATATCGGCGTAGATCAGCGTGCTCGGGACAAGTGGATCAAAGGGTTCGGGCGGTGACCAGAAGCGTTTGCGTACCGAGATATTCGAAGCGGTGTGTGTCCTGCGCCAGTGGCGCGCCGCGATCAGCGGACCGGGGATGGCATCACAGTAGAGCGTCGTCGAAGTGGGTATCAGGTCGGAGTCCAGAAGGCTTCCGCCGGCCTCGCCGCCAATCTGAATCCTGTTTTCCACCAGAAGTTTTCGTGTCTCCTGCCACCAGCGGTCGGGGACGTCACGGAATTCGGCCAGTGTCAGCTTGTGGGCGACCGAGGTCGTGAACGCCTCGGTCCATCGGTCCAGAAGTTCGCGGCCATTGGCCAGCGTTCGTTGATTCTCGACGGTGTAGATATACCGGCTGACTTCCAGTTCGTTGATCACGATCTGCGTTGTGCCGAGCGAGACCCCGCTACGGGCTGCGATGTCGCGCAGGGGGAGTGTGACGGTGTCCGGCCAGCTCAGAAGTGCGAAGACGACTTTGGATCCGGCGGGGCTGAAGGCGCGTGGCGCACGCGTCGGCGGAGCCTGCTCTTTATCAGGGCGGCGATTCCCGGTGATGATGATCAGCAACTGTGGCCAGCTGATTGTCATGTTGCCGGCGTGGTCGACGAAGTCCACTTTGTTCTGCTGGAGAACGGCCGCGGTGGGGGGTGATATGTACGGTGCGATGACGAGCATGGGGAGTTCGGTCGGCGGTAGCGCTGCTGCACCCGCGCGATCGAGTCGGGACTTCAACTCGACGGCATAGGTCTGGTGCCCCCGTCGGCCCGCATCGAGTCGGGCTATCAGATCGAAGTGACGGTCCGATGGGTTCGGCTCGATGACTTCGGCGGTGATGCCATGTGCCTCCAGGATGGGCCGGGCGCCCCGGAGGAGCCTGTTCACTGCCAGGTCGCGTTCATTATGAATGAACATGGAAAAATTATGAACACGATGATCGGGCTGAGCAAGCACATAACCGCCGCACCGGCCTGTTCGATCGACAGCTGGGCCCCGGCGTTAGAGGCGTTCGAGGGTGGTGATGGCAGAGAGGAAGAGTTCGACATTGTCGTGTACGAACTTGTCGCGGGGATAGGGCAGGGATTGCTGGATCCAGGCGGTGATGGTTTCGCCGAAGGCGCCGACCAGAAAGCGTGCGGTGAGATCGATGGCGGGATCGGCGGCGTCGCGGTCGGGTACGAGCTGCTGGAGTATCGAGCCGAAGGTGCGGTAGACGTCCTCGGATCGGGCGAGCCTGCGCTCGGCGACGGCGGGGTGCCCGTATGCCTTGGTGGACAACAGTTTTCCCTTGGCCGGTGCGGTGAGGAAGAAGTCGACCATCGCCTCGATGCAGGCGGTCACCGTGGCTCGCCTGGCTGTGTTCGCGTCCGCCACCGCAGACGCGACCGCGTCCGACATCTGCCGGAAGGCCAGTTCGAAGGCCGCCACCACCAGGTCGTCCAGGTCGGTGAAGCTCTCGTAGACGAAGCGGGTGGAGAGTCCGGCCTGTTTGGCGACGGTACGGATGGTCAGGCCGCCGGGGCCCTCCAGTGCCATCACCTCGAACGCCGCCTCCAGTAGCTGGTCGCGGCGGGTGGCGCGGCGCTGATCCGCGGATATGCCGCCGTATGCCCGCACCTGCTTCGTCATCGAACAATCTTGACACAAGTGTTTCCTGAATCTAGCTTGATTCCGGAGACGAATGATTCCTGATTGAGGGAGTTGGCATGACGGAGCTGGCAGAGTCGCCGGATCTCGCCGCGGCGGAGCAGCATCGGCCGGGTCTGCGCCCGGATTCGCTGACCGCCCGATGGGCCGCGGACTGGCGGTTGATCATGCTCGCGCCGAGTGCGCTGCTGCTCCAGGTCGCGCACCCGGTGATCGGGTCGGGAGTCGCCGACCATTCGGTCTTCAAGGCCGATCCGCTCGGCCGCTTCGACCGGTCGTACTGGCCGACCCTCGCGCTCGCCTTCTACGGCGACGACACCGCGGCCTACGGTCGCGACATCAAAGCGATGCACAAACCGATCGGCGGCATCGACAGCGCGGGCAGGCGCTATCACGCGTGGGAGCCGGAGGCCTACTTCTTCGTGCTCGCCACCGCCCATTTCGCCAGCGAGATCGCCGCGACGCGCTTCGGGCGCGGCCTCACCGACGAGCAGCGGGCCGAACTCTACGCGGGCTGGCGGCAGACCGCCCTGCTCGCGGGACTGCCGGAACGCGCTGCGCCCGTTGACCTTCCGTCATTCGAGGAGTGGTTCGATCGGGTACTGCGTGACCGGCTCGAACATCATCAGAGCGTGGACGACGTGCTGGCGACCATGTCGAGGCCGCCGGTGCCGGGACCGGTCCCCGCGTGGTTGTGGCGGCTGGTGATGTGGCGCATGGTCGGTCCGCTCGCGGTGTGGGTCAATGTCGGCGTCCTCCCTCCGGTCGTGCGTGACCGGCTCGATCTGGTGTGGACGGCGCGCGACGAACGCTGGCTTAGCCGCTACGCCACCGTGATTCGCGGTGTCGATCGCGTGCTCCCGCCACCGCTGCGCACAATCACCCGCACCGTCGCGATACGGCGCAAGGACAAGATCATGGCCACCATGCGGCGCGGCGCGGCGGCCGCGTGATCCCGCTGCACAGTCCGATGCCGGAGGGGCCGCTGCCCGCGCATGTGGACAGCTGCTTCGGGTGTGGTCACCGCAACCCGGCCGCCGTGGGAATGGCGCTGGAACTCCGGGGCGATCGCATCATCGGCCGGTTCACCCTCGACGAAAGACACCAGGGCGCACCGGGAGTCGCGCACGGCGGTGTCGTCGCCGCCGTGCTGGACGAGGCGTCCGGCACCGTACCGACCACCATGTGCGTGCCCGCCGTCACCGCGAAACTCGAGGTCAACTACGCCAGGCCCGCCCCACTGCACCGGCCGATGATCGTATCCGCGGTACTCGCCCGCCGCGAAGGCGAACGCAAACTCCATATCACCGCCCGCCTGGAACTCGACGGCGCACTCGTCGCCGATGCGCGCGCACTGTTCATCGTTGTCACGCCCGAGCACTTCTTCGCCAACGGCGCGCAGGAGGGCGACATCCCCTTCTTCGGTGTCTAGCCGCCGGACCATGGCTGTTGAGCGCAATCGAATGGCCCTGCGGCGCGCCGCAATCGAGGGCCATTCGACTGCGCCCGATCGGCGCTCAGCGGATGCCGGGGGTGCGGGGGTCGGGGCCGAGGCAGACGACGATGACGCAACCGGGTGCGGTGTCGGCGAACGGCGCGGCCAGCGGGTAGTTCAGGCAGGCGAAGACGTTGCAGCCGGGGTAGGCGTACGGTCCGACGCCGAAGACGGCGAGCAGGAAGTTGGTGTCGACGAATCGGCTCGGGTCCAGCGTCAGCGGCGGTTCGACGTACGGGCCGGGATCCGGAAAGGTGTTGTCCTCGAAGGCGGCGAGCAGGCGGCGGAAGAACTCGTGCGGCAGCTCGGACTGGTTCTGCACGATGCCGGAAACGCCTTGGCTGCTGACGTTTCCGAAGACGCCGGTCCACATCACCGTGAGATCGAGGCTCGGCACGATGAAGACGTTCTGCATGCCGAGGCCCGACATCGAATACGTATCGGCGGGCAGGTATTTCGCGGTCTCCGCGCAGCCGGGTCCGAGCCAGAACAGATAGCCGTAGCACTGGTTCGCCGGTGACGGCTGCCGCGCCTTCCACAGGTACTGCTCCGAGACGAGTTGCTGTGCGCCCCACCGACCGTTGTTGCTCACCAGCAGGCCGAGCTTGGCGAAATCGTTCGGCGGGATCATCAGGTGCGCGTAGCCGTAGGTGTGCCCGGCTCGGTCCCTGGCCCAGTAGTAGTCGCCGCGTTCGATGCCGAGCGGATCGAACAGTTCACGCTGCGCGAACTGCTGCAGCGGCTCGCCGACGGCCAATTCCATGACGTAGGTGAGCAGGTCGACATTGCGCTGGCTGTAGCTGAACGCCGCACCCGGCGGATTGTCCAGCGGCACACCGAGAGCCTGCACGGCGCTGTCCGGGTCGAGCGGAATCACGCCGGTGACCCCCTCGGTGAGCACGCCGACCTTCATGCCGGACGATTCGGTCAGCAGGTTCGCCACGGTGATCGAGCGGTGCTCCGCGTCGCCGAGGCCGGGCGGCAGGTAGCGGTCGATGGGCGCTTCGAGGTCGAGTTTGCCTTGGTCCCAGGCGATTCCGGCGAGTACCGAGACGACGCTCTTGGTCGCGCTCCAGATGTTCCACGCGACATCGCCGGTCACCTCGTTCGTCGGTCCCTCGCCGACGAGGCAGTTGTGCCGGAACACCTGGACGTTGAACCGATTTCGCCCGGCCGCGAACCGCAGTGCCTCCTCGAGCCGTTGCGCGTTCAGGCCGACCTGTTCCGGCGCCGCCCGCTCCAACTCCCGCCCGGACTGTTCCTGACACCGCGTCGCCCCGGTCGCCGCGCGGGGAGTCGCCTGCGCGGGCCCGGCCAGTACGCTCCCCGCCACCAGCGATACCACCGCGATCCCCGCAAGGAACCCAAGTCGCCCCATGCGCGAAAGGCTATCGCGCATGCCGCGCGTGCACCCGGCAACCGGCGGGGAGATCAGCACCGATACTCGGACACGCCGAACCATGATCGCTTCTCCAGGCGTGCCGCTCGGCGAGGCCGCGCGCAGCCGCACCATGGCGTGACCGAGCGCTCTCATCGGGCCGCACCGCTGGGACGGCGGCCTCGCTGGTGGCCGCGCCGTTGGATGGCCGCGCCTCTGCCGACCGACTTGCTGGATGATCACATCGCCGCGAGACGGCGGTGCCGCAATCCCACTGTGCTGCTGCCAGAAATCGGTTCGACGAGCGACTCCGGTGCACTCGCTGGCTCGCTTCAGCGTGCCGATCGGATACGGATCACGTACCAGGCCGCGCCGATGAGCAATACCGCCGATCCGGTGAGTACCGAGGCGAAAGGTAGTGCGAGGCCGACTATTACGCAGCCCGCAGCGCCGACGATCGGAATCCAGCGGGCCGGACGCGACTCCGCCGTGCTCAGCGTGGCCGCCGAGAGGTTGGCGATCAGGTAGTAGACGAGCACGGTGAACGACGAGAAGCCGATGGCGGTACGCAGATCGAAGCTCGCCGCGACCACCGCGGCGACCGCGCCGACCGCCAGCTCGGCCCGGTGCGGCACACCGTATCGGGGATGCACCGCGGCCAGCATGCTCGGGAGATATCGATCGCGCGCCATCGCGAGCGTCGTGCGCGACACCCCGAGTAGCAGGGCGAGCAGTGATCCGGCGGCCGCGAGCACCGCGCCGATGCGAACCACCGGTGCCAATCCGCTTGCCCCGCCCGCGGATACGACTCTGGCCAGCGGATCGATACTCCGCGCGAGCCCGGCCGGTCCGAGCGTGAGCAGCGCCGCGATCGCCACCAGCGCGTAGACCGCGAGCGCGAGGCCGAGCGCGATCATGATGGCGCGCGGGATGATTCGGCGCGGCTCGCGCACCTCCTCGCCGAGGGTGGCGATGCGCGCGTATCCCGCGAAGGCGAAGAACAACAGCCCGGCCGCCTCCAGTACCCCGCGCGGACCGACCCGATCGGGCAATGACAGTGCCGCCGAATGATTTCCGAACAGCCCGACCGCGACGACCAGGCTGAGCACCGCCAGCACCGCCGCGACGATGATTCTGGTGGCCGTCGCCGACTTCTGCACCCCGGTGTAATTGACGGCGGTGATCGCGACCACCGCACCGACCGCGACCACCCGCGCATGCTCCGGCCACGCATAACTGCCCACCGTCAACGCCATCGCCGCGCACGAGGCGGTCTTTCCCGCGACGAACCCCCATCCGGCCAGATACCCCCAGAACGGCCCGAGCCGCTCCCGGCCGTAGATGTAGGTGCCGCCCGACACCGGAAACAGCGCCGCCAGCCGCGCCGACGACGTCGCATTGCAGTAGGCCAGCAGCGCCGCCACCGCCAGTGCGAGCAGCAGCCAGCTGCCCGCCGCGGTGGCCGCGGGCGCCAGCGCCGCGAAGATCCCCGCACCAACCATCGACCCGAGGCCGATCACCACCGAATCGGTGAGCCCCAGCCGTCGCCGCAGCTCACCATCAGCCATCGCCATACCGGCATCCTGAACCACCCGGCCCCTGTCCGCTGGTCGAGTGTGCATGAAGGGTCGGCCCAGATATGCGAAACGCCGCCAGGTCGGGGGGACCTGGCGGCGTCGAGTCGCCGGACGCCACGCCAGCGTCACGACTCGGTGCCGACGTCCCACAAGCGCCTCTCGGCGAGTGGTCGCTCGAAGCGACAAATGGGGTGAGGCCCGGGGCTGTCCGGACGCCGACAGTGTGCTTCAACGGGCACACGCCCTCGGCTATTCCCTGGGCCGGAATGTGACGAGCGCTACTCCGGCCGGTGGCTCGGCAACCCTCTAGAATCAACGGCTCAGGCAGCGAAATAGGGGGAGGGTGCCGCCATGACCGATGATCCGGTATTGACCGAAATGCTCGCCGCGCTCGGCCACAGCCCCGACGTGCTCGCGCTGCGCGTCCACGTCATCGAGCTGCTGGCCGACCGCGGCAGGCACGCCGAGGCGCTGGCCCAGTGCGCGACCGCCCTGACTCAGGATCCCCAGCATGCCCGCACGCTGGAATTGTTGCAGCAGTGCACAATTGCCCTCGCAGGCGCCGCCACGCCCACGAACGCCGCCCCACCTCCTGCCGAATCGATAGCTCGCACAACGGAAAGCACAGGCCGATCGACGGCATCCGAGCAGGTCCCGACCGCCACGGATCGATCGGGGAGGCTGTCGGACGCCGCGAATCAGCCTGTGCCGCACGTTGATTCGGAGCATCACCCGGGGGTGGATGGGTCCGATCCCGAACTCGGTGAAACTTATGACTGGGCGGCGGCAGAAGACCAGGTCGGCGACATCATCGCGCCCGCGTTCATCAACGACGGCCCGGCCGAATTCGTCACCGACGGTGACGTCGGCGTGCTCGAGCGACCCACTGTCTCGCTGGCCGACGTCGGCGGCATGGCGGACGTCAAGCGCCAGCTCGAGCTGACGCTGCTCGGCCCGATGCGTAATCCCGAGCTGGCCAAGGCATTCGGCACGTCGGCTCGCGGCGGTCTGCTGCTGTACGGCCCGCCCGGATGCGGCAAGACCTTCCTCGCGTCCGCGGTCGCCGGTGAGCTCGGCGCGAACTTCTATCCGATCGAGATCGCCGACATCCTCGATATCTATCACGGTTCCGGCGAGCGCAATGTGCACGAGGTGTTCGAGCTCGCCCGGCGAAACGCGCCGTGCGTGCTGTTCCTCGACGAGGTGGACGCGCTCGGCTTCAAGCGCAGCCAGATGGGCGGCGCCGCCTGGATGCGCAACGTGGTGAATCAGCTGCTCAACGAGATGGATTCGGCGACGAGCAGCAACGAGGGCGTGTACATCCTCGGCGCGACGAACCATCCGTGGGACCTCGACGTCGCCCTGCGCCGGCCAGGCCGCTTCGACCGGATGATCCTGGTGACCCTGCCGGATCCGGAGGCGCGCACCGCGATCCTGCGCTACCACCTGCGCGACCGCCCGGTCGCCGGGATCGATCTGAAGTCGATCGTCAAACGCACCGACGGCTTCTCCGGCGCCGATCTCGCCCACATCGCCACCTCCGCAACCCAATTGGCGATGGCCGACTCGATCCGCACCGGCGCGGTCCGCCCGATCACCATGGGCGATATCGATCTCGCGCTGTCCCAGATCAAGCCCAGCGCCGGCGCCTGGTTCGAATCCGCCCGCAACGTAGTCGAATTCGCCAACGCCGACGGCACCTACGACGAGCTCGCGAAATACATGCGGACCAAGAAGATCCGATGACGGATCGGCTCGCCCGAGCCGCCACCCTGCTCGATCTGGGTCGCCCCGCCGCGGCACGCACCGAAATCGCGGCGGTACTGGCCACCGAACCCGACAACGCCTGGGCTATGGCATTGCTGTGCCGGGCCGCGTTCGCGGAGGAGGAGTACGAGGAGTCGATCCGCCATGCTCGTGCGGCACTGGGCATTTCGCCTCGCTACGAGTATGCGATGAGCATGCTGGCACTCGGTCTGATCAATACCGGACATGGTGCCGATGCGGTGGCGACGGCTCGTGAGCTGGTCGAACTCGATCCGTCGTGCGCCGATCATTATCGGGTGCTCGCCGTGGCGCTGCGGGACACGAAGGCCGAACAACTGGCACTGGAGGCCATTGATCGGGCGATCGAGCTCGATCCGGACAGCCCGGTCCACCACACGGTGCGCGGCTCGATTCTGCGCATGTACCGGCCCCGTCGTTCCAGTGCCGCCGATGCCGCATTGCGCGAGGCGCTGTACCTCGATCCGGAGCACGTCGAGGCCCATCTCGAACTCGCGCTGAACGACCTGGCCTCTGGACGGATCGAAGCGGGACGGCGTGGACTGCTCAGGGTCGCAGAGCTCGACCCGAGTCGGGCGGCGTCGGTGCGCGCTCGCCTCGCTTTGCTCGACCGACGCGTTACCAGCGCATCGGTCGCGAGCGCTGACAAGAGGTCCTCGATGGGTTCGCTTGTCGGTTGCTTGACTGCGGGGTTGATAGCGCTACTCGTCTACGTGGCGCTCAACATGGGATCGAGCGCTGACAAGCGTCGGCAGGAGACCCCCGACGACATCGTCTCGTCGTACCTGCGTGACCGGCCAACCCTCATCCAGCCGCCGACGGTCCGGCCATGGCCGACGGGGCGCCAGTGGTCGTCGGACTACCCGCTGCCGCCGGGGTGGCCGCCACCGAATGTGCCGCCACCGCGGACGCCGGCTCCGCCGCGATCTCCTTAGGGGCGGCCGCGCTGCGGTCCCTAAGTGCATTCGCGGCAAGTTTGCTGTTGCCGAAACGGTTGGTGGGTGAGCTCGACGCGCGGTGGCCGCGAACTCTCAGAATCCTTTTCTTGACTAATTCCAGAAAAGGGGCAAACTAGGTCTCATGCACACCAACGGCACCGATCCCCGCGAGTGGTTGCGGGCGGCAGGCCTGCGGGTCACCGCTCCTCGCGTCGCGGTGCTCGAGGCGGTCGCGACGCGGCCGCATTCGGATGCCGATCGGGTGGCCGCCACCGTGCGGGAGTCGTTGGGTTCGGTGTCCACGCAGGCCGTGTACGACGTACTTCGTGCCTGTGTGCACGCCGGGATCCTGCGCCGGATCGAGCCTGCGGGCTCGGCGGCGCTCTACGAGACCCGCATCGGTGACAACCATCACCACCTGGTGTGCCGCAGCTGCGACACGGTCGTCGATATCGACTGCGTCGTCGGCGCCGCTCCATGTCTGGAGCTGGAGGACGACCACGGTTTCGTCATCGACGAGGCGGAAGTCGTCTTCTGGGGTCTGTGCTCGAAATGCCGTTCGCACCAACGGATTTCTTCCTGACAAAGTCCGGGGTCAGCCCTTGCCCGGAGCCGTTCGAACTCGAAATCTAGGAGGCTGTATGTCCAAGCCGACCACCACCAACACCGGCACGCCGGTCCAGAGCGACAACGAGTCGCTCACCGCGGGCACTCAGGGCCCGATCCTGCTGCACGACCACTACCTCATCGAGAAGCTCGCCCAGTTCAACCGGGAGCGGGTGCCGGAGCGGATCGTGCACGCCAAGGGCGCGGGCGCCTACGGCGAGCTGGTCGTGACCAACGACGTCAGCCGCTTCACCAAGGCCAAGCTGTTCCAGCCGGGCGCGCGCACCGAATCGCTGATCCGCTTCTCCACCGTGGCCGGTGAGCAGGGCAGCCCCGACACCTGGCGCGATCCGCGCGGTTTCGCGGTGAAGTTCTACACCGAGGACGGCAACTACGACCTGGTCGGCAACAACACCCCGATCTTCTTCATCAAGGATCCGATCAAGTTCCCCGACTTCATCCGTTCGCAGAAACGCCTGCCGGGCAGCGGACTTCGCGACAACAACATGCAGTGGGACTTCTGGACCCTGCGCCCGGAGACCGCGCACCAGGTGACCTGGCTGATGGGTGACCGAGGCATCCCGAAGACCTACCGGCACATGAACGGCTACGGCTCGCACACCTATCAGTGGATCAACGCCGAAGGCGAGCGCTTCTGGGTGAAGTACCACTTCAAGACCGATCAGGGGATCGAGAACCTGACCCAGGCCGAGGCGGACCGCCTGGCCGGCGCCGACGGCGATTACCACCGCCGTGACCTGTACGAATCGATCGAGCGCGGCGAGTTCCCGAGCTGGACCCTGCACGTACAGGTGATGCCGGTGGCCGAGGCCGAGGGCTACCGGTTCAACCCGTTCGACCTGACGAAGGTGTGGTCGCACCACGACTACCCGCTGATCGAGGTCGGCAAGTACACGCTGAACCGCAACCCCGGCAACTACTTCGTCGATATCGAGCAGGCCGCCTTCGAGCCGTCGAATGTCGTTCCCGGCATCGGCTTCTCGCCGGACAAGATGCTGCTCGGCCGCGTCTTCGCCTACGCCGACGCGCACCGCTACCGCATCGGCACCAACTACGCGCAGCTGCCGCCGAACCGGGCACGGGCCGCCGAGGTGAACTCCTACTCCAAGGAGGGTTCGATGCGCTACGACTACAACGACGCGAATGTGCCGGTGTACGCGCCGAATTCGTTCGGCGGTCCGCACGCCGACGCGGACAGGGCGCCCGACGGCGGCATCTGGGACTTCGAGCCGACCGTCGTCCGCGCGGGCTACCTCGAGCACGCGGAAGACGGCGATTTCACTCAGGCAGGCACCCTGGTGCGCGAGGTGTTCACCGATGAGCAGCGAGATCGCCTGGTGGACAACATCGTCGGCCACGTACTCGGCGGCGTGCAGGAACCGGTGCTGAGCCGGGTGTTCGACTACTGGAAGAACGTCGACCAGGACCTCGGCAAGCGGGTCGAGGAGGGCGTCCGCGCGGGCCACGGCGCCCAGAGCTGAGGGTTCTGACCGGATAGGCCGGGGAGGTGTCCGCGGGAGCGGGCGCCTCCCCGGATTGCTGATAACGCTGTCCGCTGGCATCGTGATGGGATGTTTCATCTGACGGGTGGCAGTCGTTCGGCCATCGCCGCCATGCTGGCCCTCCCGTTTCTTGCCGCGTGTGATCCTGGCGCTACTGTGGTGCAAGGTGTTCCGGCCAAGTCGGCACGCCCGACCGAGCAGCACGCCGCGCGGTTCGCCGATCTGGAGAAGCGGTACAACGCCCGGATCGGTGTATTGGCGGTCGATACCATGACCGGCGCGACCGTGACCAACCGCGCCGATGAGCGCTTCCCGATGTTGTCGACCTTCACGCCGTTGCTGGCGGCGTGGATCCTGAGCGTGTATGACCTGCACTCCGGCGACGCCGACCGCGTCATCCACTACACCGAAGCCGATGTGGTCGATCATTCGCCGGTGGCGAGCACCAGGGTGGCCGAGGGGATGACGATCGCCCAACTCGCCGAGGCCGCGATCACGCAGAATGACCACACCGCGGGCAATCTCCTGTTGCGCATGATCCTCGAGCCGCAGAACTTCACCGAACACCTGCGTTCGATCGGTGATCACCAGAGCAGGCTGGACCGCTGGGCACCGGATCTGAACACCGCGATCCCGGGCGACGAGCGGGACACCACGACCCCGGCCGCGCTGGCCGCCGACTACCGTCGCGTCTTCCTGGAAATTCGGCCCGCCGATTGGCCCGAACAACAGTTGCTGATCAGCTGGTTGAAGGCGAATCGCGTCGGCGACAAGCGAATTCGCGCCGGCGTCCCGGCCGGATGGACCACCGGTGGCAAGACCGATACCGGCTCCTACGGCTGTGCGAACGATGCGGCCATCACCTGGCCGGGCGATGGCCGTCCGCCGCTGGTCATCGCCGTACAGACGTGCAAATCCGCCGAGGACGCGCAGGTGGACAACGCCGTCTTCGCCGAGGCAGCGAAGATCGTCATCGACTCGCTGAGCTCATCGTCGCGCTGATGAGCGCCTTGCGCAGCTAGCCCTACAGCAGGCCCCACCAGTACACGAGGCAGGCCAGCACCCAAACCACGAACGTCTCCATCGTTGCTCCCAATCTGTTTGGCGCGCTTACCTCCATCATCCCCGCTCGCGGGCGAAGCGTTTCAACCTTCCCGCAGTCGGCCCGTGCAAGGTCTTTTTAAGGGCGTGGCAAGAGCTGGCCTGCATTGTTGAAGCCAACACCGGAACACACCGGAAAGACCTCGGAACCCGAAAGGGACACCACGACGATGAACGGCACCGCCGCCGCCACCGATACCAACCACAGCCACGACAACTCCGGCCGCCCCATCAGGTAGCCGAGATCGGGGGAGCAAGCCACCACCGGGGGTGGGGAACCGGGCACGACCTGTCTTCGAGGGGTTGACAGGTCGCGCCCAGGGGATAAGGCCGCCGGGCCGGTCCACGAGGGGTGACCGGCCCGGATGGCACTACTGCGGCAACACGTTCGATTGGCTCTTCCTGGAGCTGAGCAGCAACGACCGCGGCGGGAGTTCATCCGCACCCGCGCCCCGGCATCGGCATCGCGCCTGCCGAAGGTAACCATTCTGTGCTTGCCAACGATCCCTTCCGGTATCAATGCCGGTCGGACCGGCCTCACGAGGGGTGACCGGTCCGACCGGTTTTCACTGTGCCCGTTCCAGATAGGCCGCCCAGCCGCCGAATTCGGTGATGTCGGTGGCGGATCGCGCGGCATCGAAGGTGCACGAGAAGCCCACCACAGCGCGGCCCTCGGCCAGTTCGACACTGGTGAGGGCCATCGGAGCGGGTAGTGCGGCGAGGAATCGCCCGAGCCCGGCCGCCGAAACCAGGAACAGTTCACCGCGAATCGGGGCCCCTAGACCCGGGCCGTGGCGGACCAGACCTGGTTTCGGCGGTGTGGTGTCCAATGCGGTCAACCGGTAGGCGTCGGAGGTTTCGATCTCTCCGGCGAACCGCGCGCCGAGCTCTTCCAGTTGCCAGTGCAGTGGCTGGCCGCGCAGGTGCGCGCCGAATACCGCGAGTTCGACACCGTCCCGAATGAGCAGCGGCGCAACCGAACCGGTGATGCGGGCCGCGATATCCACGGCGACCTGGTCGGCGAATGCGGGCGCGACGACCATTACGCCGAACGGGGCGCCATCGGCACAGGGCCGTCCGGGCACCGCGATCGCCGCCATATCGAGCAGATTGCAGAAGTTGGTGTAGGTACCCAACCTGCGGTTGACGCCGAACGGATCCGCCTGCACCGCGGCGATACTCGGATGTTCGGTGGTGGTCGGCAGCAGCAGCGCGTCGAATTCGCTCAGCAGCGCCGTTGCCGCGGCCCGCGCCCGCGCGAGCGCGTCGAGATCAGCGGCGAATTCGTGACCGGTCGCCGCGCGCGCCGCGCCGATGATCGCGGCAACGGCCGGATCCGCGCTCGCGGGCGCAGTTTCGAGAAAGGCGCCGACCGCAGCGTAGCGTTCGGCGACGATCGCGCCGTCGTAGAGCAGCAGCGCGGCCCCGAGCAGCCCGGAGACATCGACCTCCTTCAGCGTGAGGCCGGAATCCGCTGCGGCGGAGACGGTTCGGGCGAACGCCTCCCGATACGGCGGGCTGAGCGCGGCCAGGTCCTCGGCGCGCGGAATCGCGACCGACGGCGCCAGCGGCGCGGCGAGGCGCACATCGGCGGGCCACGCCCGGCTGCGCGGATCGCGCGCCTCCGGCCCGGCCAGTACGGCCGCCGCCGCGATCGCGCCGTCGAGATCCGGTGCGAACACCGTGACAGCGTCGTAGTCCGCGCAGGCCGGGACCACTCCGTGTGCCGGAATAATGCCCAAAGTGGCTTTGACACCGACGATTCCGTGCAGTGCCGCGGGCACCCGGCCGGAACCCGCGGTATCGGTCCCGATCCCGATATCGGCGATCCCGAGCGCGACGGCCGCCGCCGACCCCGACGAGGATCCACCGGAAATGAGTTCGGGATCGAGCGCATTGCGCACCGCCCCATACGGACTGCGCGTCCCGACCAACCCGGTCGCGAACTGATCCATATTCGTCTTGCCGAGCACAACAGCCCCCGCCGCGACCAGCCGCTCGATCGCGGCCGCGGTGCGCTCGGGAGAATAGGCGAACTCCGGGCAGCCCGCGGTGGTAGGCAGTCCGGCGATGTCGATGTTGTCCTTGACCGCCACGAGAAGTCCGGCCAGCGGTAGCGATTCACCCGCGGCGAGGCGCCGCTCGACCTCGGCGGCGTCGGCGGCGGCATCGGCTTCGGCGCGCAGCGTGATCCATACCTCCGGCCGGTCGACCTCTGTGATGCGCCGATAGGCGGCCGCGACTCGGGTGGTAGGGGATGGTCCTTGCGTCATTCAGTCGACTCCGATCACTGCGAGCGGGGTTCCCGGTTCCACGGTGGCGCCCGGCGTGGCGAGCACCTTCAATACTGTGCCGGTGCCCGGGCTGTGCACCGGCAGTTCCAGTTTCATCGCTTCCAGCACCGCGACCGGTGCGCCGGCGGTGAGCCGCTGTCCCGCTTCCACTTCCACCCGCCATACATTGCCGGTCATGGGCGCGGTCACCACCGTGGCGTTCGCGGGCAGCCCGGCGAGCGGATCATCGGCTGGTTCCGGGGCGGCGACCGCCGTTGTGCCGCGCTCGAATTCGCCCGCCGCCTGCCAGGCCCGCTTTTCCGCCTCGAACGCCATGGCCTGGTTGGCCTCGAACGCGGCAATGGAGTCGGCCTCGTCGCGCAGTAGCCGCAGATGGTCGGCGAGTGCGAAGGTTCCGTGGCTGACCTCGGCGTCGAATCTGCCTGCCCGCGCCGCCGCGCGATGCTCGAGCAGCTGCTCGGTACTCACCGGCTCCCAGACGATGCGGTCGAAGAACCGGAAGAGCCACGGCGTTCCGGCCTCGAACGGCGGCGACTGGCGGTAGCTCGACCAGATCGGCACGGTCCGTCCGATGAGCTGATAGCCACCCGGCGATTCCATGCCGTATACGCATAGGTACTTGCCGCCGATGCCGACCGCGTCCGCCGGGGTCCAGGTGCGGGCCGGATTGTATTTCGTGGTCACCAACCGGTGCCGCGGATCGAGCGGAACCGCGAGCGGCGCGCCGAGATAGACATCGCCGAGGCCGAGCACCAGGTATTCGGCGTCGAAGACCGCGGCGCGCACCTCGTCGACGCTGCCGAGTCCGTTGATGCGCCTGATGAATTCGATATTCGACGGCAGCCACGGGGCGGTATCGCGGACGCCGCTGCGGTAGCGGTCGATCGCCTCGGCGATGGACGGGTCGTCGAAGGACAGCGGCAGGCGGATGGTGCGGCTCGGCACCACCAGATCGTCGGTGGCGGGCAGCGTCGACTCGAGCTCGGTGAGTGCGCCGAGCAACCGGTACTGGGCGAGTACGCCGGGATCGAAGTGGATGTGCAGCGAGCGCACACCGGGGGTGATGTCGATGATGCCGGGCAGGCCGCTGGCGGTGAGTGCTTCGGCGAGTGCGTGCACGCGCATGCGCAGGCCGAGATCGAGCACCATCTCACCGTATTCGACAAGGATGTTGTCGTCACCGCCGCGTAGGTAGGCGACACGCGGTCGGTCCGCGCCGCCGTCCACGGTGCCGAGAATGCCCCGATCACGCAGCGCGGCACGTGGATTCGCCACAATGTCGCGCGCCCTCGCGCTGTTCGACGCGCGCAGCTCGGCGGCGTCGGCGTCATCGATGGGGACGAATCGAAGCGTGTCGCCGGGGCGCAGCTGGCCGAGCTTCCAGCGTTGCGCCGAGACGACGGTGAGCGGGCAGGCGAAGCCGCCGAGACTGGGGCCGTCGGGGCCGAGCAGGATCGGGGTGTCGCCGGATACGTTCAAAGTGCCGACGCTGTAAGGGTTGTCGTGCAGGTTGGACGGATGCAGGCCGGCATCGCCGCCGTCGGTGCGCGACCAGGTCGGCTTCGGACCCTCCAGCCGGATGCCGGTGCGGTTGGCGTGGCTGCCGACTTTCCACGGGTGCGTATAGAACTGGGTCATATCCGCGTCGGTGAAATACGCGGGGGAGGTCTGCGGTCCCTCGCCGACGGCGAGCTGCCAATCATTGGTGAAATCGGGGCGTTCGGCGATCGGCACTTCGCGCGGGTCGCGCAGCGGCGTGGCGGGTGCGCGCACGATGCCGAGCACATCGCCGGTGGCGACGGCCTTGCCGGTGACGCCACCGAAGCCGCCGAGGGTGAAGGTGGCGGAGCTGCCGTGATAGAGCGGCGCGTCGATGCCGCCCCGGATCGCGAGATAGGTGCGCAGCCCGACGTCGGTGGGCGCGCCGATATCGAGCTCCGAGCCCGCGGCGACGGTGATCGGGCGCCACATCTCGATGGGTTCGCCGTCGACGGAGACCGGCGCGGGTGCGCCCGTCACGCAGAGCACCGTGGTCTCGGAGAACCGCAATCGCGGACCGTGCAGGGTGCATTCGAGCCCGGGCGCACCCGCCTGGTTGCCGACCGCGAGATTGGCCAGTTTGAACGACAGATCGTCCATCGGGCCCGAGGGTGGAATACCGACCTGCCACAGCCCGATTCGGCCGGGATGATCCTGCACCGTCGTCATCGTCCCGCCGCGCAGCACGTCGATCCGGTGACCGATGGGCCGGATATCGGCCAGCGTGGTGGTGGTGTGCCCGGCGTCGAGCACGACCGGGTCCGCGGTCGCGCCACGCAGCTGCGTCAGATTGGTTTGCACGCCGTAGATCCGGGTGTCCGACAGAGCGGCGTGCGCCTGCCCGAAAGCGGTGTCGCGGTCATCGGCGTGCGTGATCACCTTGGCAAGCAACGGATCATAGTAGGAGCTGACCTCGCTGCCGGTATCGATCCAGCTGTCGACGCGCACGGCGGCGGGGAATCGCACCGCGGTGATCCGGCCCGCGCTCGGCCGGTAGTCGTGACCGGGATCCTCGGCGTAGACCCGCGCTTCCACCGCCCATCCGCTGATATCCGGTCCGCTGTCGGGCAATCCCTCGAGCATGGCGCGATCGCCACCGGCCAGCCGCAGCATCCACTCGACCAGGTCGACGCCGGTTACCGCCTCGGTCACCGGATGTTCCACCTGCAGGCGGGTATTCATCTCCAGGAACGACGCCGTGCCGAGCTCGGTGTCGTAGACGAACTCCACGGTGCCCGCCGACCGGTAGTCGACCGAGCGCGCGAGTTCCCGCGATGTCGCGAGCAGCCGCTCGGACAGTGCCGCGGTGAGCCCCGGCGCCGGCGCCTCCTCGATGACCTTCTGGTTGCGGCGCTGGAGCGAACAGTCCCTGGTGCCGAGGCTGAGTACCCTGCCATCCCCGTCCCCGAACAGTTGCACCTCGACATGCCTGGCCCGCGCCACGAACCGTTCCAGGAACACGCCGGTGGAGGCGAAGTTCGTCGCGGCGAGCCGCCGGACGCGCTCGTAGGCGGCACGCAGGTCCTCGGCGTTCCAGCAGGCCTGCATGCCGATGCCACCGCCGCCGCCGACCGCCTTGAGCATCACCGGATAGCCGATGCGCGCGGCCTCCGCGATCGCCTGCTCGGCCGAATCGAGCAGTCCGCTGCCGGGAATCAGCGGTACTCCCACCGCGCGGGCCGCCTCGCGGGCGGTGTGCTTGTCGCCGAAGATACGCAGCTGATCCGGGGTCGGACCGACGAACGCGATACCCGCCGCGCCCACCGCGGTGGCGAAATCCGCGTTCTCCGAGAGGAATCCGTATCCAGGGTGGATGGCGCCCGCGCCCGCCGTCAGTGCCGCGTCGATCACCCGATCGGCCCGCAGATACGATTCCGCGGCCGGGCCCGCGCCGAGTTCTACTGCCGCATCGGCCATTTCGACATGCGCCGCGCCGATATCGGCCGTCGAATAGATCGCGACGGTCTTCAGTCCGAGGCGCCGGGCCGTTCGCATGATCCGGCACGCGATTTCGCCGCGATTGGCGACGAGTACGGTATCGAAGTCCAAGCTCACGTGCTACTCCCTATGCAGTTCTAATCGTTTGCCAGCGACATCGCCGCGATGGCACGGGTCACTCGTTCCAGCACCACGTCCAGCGATTCGCCGATATGCGCGTGCAGCAACCGATGGGCGAGCGGAAGATCCTCGGCGAGAACGGCATCCAGAATCCCCAGATGCTCGGTGATGGTGGTCTCGATCCGGTTGTTGACCATGAAGTCGTACATCCGCACATGCCGGATCCTCAAGTTCACTCCGACGAGCGTGCGCACCATTTCGGCATTGCCTGACGCGGTGAGCAGCGTGACGTGGAATTCCTCGTCCCGTACCACGAATCCGGGCTCCTGCGCCGGCGGATTCGCCCGCAAAGCCAGCCAGCTCGCCCGCTCGGCGAGCAGCATTCCGCGATCGTGCACGATTGTGGAATTGTCGATTGCCCGCTGTAAACCACTGAGTTCCAGTGTGATTCGCAACTCGTACAGATCACGGATGAGTGGAATGCTCGGCCGCACGGGGCTGAACCCGAATTCCTCGCGGCGCAGTAGCCCGTCCGAGCACAGCACGGTGAGCGCCTCCCGGACGGGCGTGCGCGAAATTCCGAATCGTGCCGACAATTTCGGCTCGGTCAGCCGCTCCCCGAACTTGATGTCACCGTTCATCAACTCCGCTCGCAGCCGCGCGTACACCACATCCCGCAGGGGCTTACCCGCGGCTCCGGACAGCGTGTCCACCCGTGTCGACATGCTTGTATACGCTATTGACCTCGCGTTTCCACAAGATCACCTCGCGTAAGCGCGCGGTGACCTCAGGTAAACGAGGCGTAAGCACTTGCTCACAGTGCGTGCCCGCGGGCATCCCGAAACCCTCGACGGCGCACGGACCGGTACCACCGTGCGAGTTCCATATCGACTGGGGATCGAGTGGGGATCACCGATCATGTTGTCCGCCAATATGCTTGGCGAAAGACCTGAACTAGCGCACACTTTGAAGAGTCAGTGTTCGCGTCAGAACGGGGGGCTGATGAGAATTCAGCCGCGGCAGCAACTCTTGGACGTGTGGCGGGCCGTCCTGGCCAGCTGTTATCAGGACCGCAAGTGGCAGTGGGGCGGGCGCGACGGCGCCAATTCGATCAGCGATACCGAACAGCTACTGTGCCTGCTGTATCCGGCCACCGAGATCGGCGCGTTCGCCCTCGACCAGCCCGACGACATGGCCGATGACATTCGCGCGGTGCTCGCCCCGCTCGGCGAGGAGACCAGGATCGGCGGCGCGCTGGTCACCGTGCTGGAGGATTATCTCGCCCGCTACACCGACCCCGACGGTGAGCCCATCTTCGCGGCGGGCAGCTACCTGCGCTCCGCCGACGGTAAGGAACCGAGCGCGCAGCAGTACCAACTGGAGGTCGTCGACGCGTATTCGATGTCGCTGACGCTGTGCATCGCCGCGCTGCGCTTCCTTCGCGTCTTCCAGCGCTTCGTCGACAAGCAGGTGCGTCGCGAGGCCAAGGAGCTCGCGGTACGGATCCGCGAGCTCATTCCGCGGATCAGCACCAGGCTCACCGCCGCGATGACCGGTCTGGTGCGCAGCTTCGTCGTGCACACCCCCGAACCGAAATCCGGAGCGGGACAGTCCATCCTCGGCATGCTCAACCAGATCGGCGCGCCGGACGACGCGGTGATCGCCGGCATCGCCCGCAGGCTCGATCGCGTCCGGGTACAGATGGCCAACGACGTGAAGCTCGGCCAGACACCGGATATCGACCTCGCCGACGACCTGCTGCTGTTCGAATGCGGCTGGAGCTGGGGCATCGATGTCAAGGCATCGCCCATCGACTTCGTCCCGACCAGGATCGGCAACCAACCCGGTTACGCCGCATCGCGCCCCGACTTGTACTACACCATCGTCGCACTCGACGGCATCAACGACCTGACCTCCCGGCGCACCAGGGAAATGGACCTGCTCAACGACGAACAGCGCCAGCTCGCGGACGCGCTGGAGCTGCGCTGGGATCTGACCCAGCGCTACTGGTCCACCGTCGCCCGCTACGGGCCGGGCCGTTGGCCGCTGGAGGACATCCCGTGGCGCACCTCCGACGGTGAGGAGTCGGATTACTACACCCTCGCCGTCTCGGCAATGGTGCTGCAGGACTTCGTCAATCGGCAGGCGACCGACGAATTACCGCAGGTGGTAGCGGTTTTCGATCAGCTGGCCAGGCGCGGGCGGATCATCAGCCGATTGACGGCGGGCGATCCGGCGGGCGGACTGCACTTTCCCGGTGTCCCGGTGCCGATGCCGGGCAGCGAGGGCATCGGCGGCGGGCCCGCGCTGGTCTGGATCGTGCCGGACTTCGCGACCATGCTGCTCAAACGCTGCCTGCAGGCCTGGCAGCTGTCCGGTGATGTCGCCACCCGCGACCGGCTGATGTCGATGGCCGAATTGACCATGGACCACCTGACCAGGCGCCGGCTCACGCACGGTCCCGCGGCGGGCTTGTGGGATGACGCGGCGAAGGTCGCGGGCAGTCAGGCGCCCGGCCTGGCGACCACGGCCGAGACCGAGCCGTCCGATGCCGCGTTCCAGCCGTCCTGGTACCTGACCGAACGCATCGTCGAATGCCTGGTCAGCGCCGATCGAAACTTCCGCGAGCCACCGCTGGCCACCTCGTCGATGATCAGCCGCGCCATCGAAATGCGCAGCGAGGCAGAACATCTGCTCAATCAGGAGATGCTCGAGGTCGGCGACCCCGAGATATCGCAGGCCATGCTCTCGCGCATCGAGCTGCAGCTCGACGACGCGCGCAGGCTGCTCAGCGAGCAGCCCGCCACCTCGTTCACGCTGGCCGAACAGGCACTGCTGCAGCTCTACGAGCTGGCGTACGCCCGGCGGGATGCGAAGAGGGCCTAGACCATGCTGGTTTTCTCCACCTCGGACAAGGGCGGCACCGGGCGCTCGGTGACCAGCTGCAACCTGGCCTATCGACTGTGTATGAGCGGCCGCAATGTCGCCTATGTCGACTTCGATTTCGGCTCGCCGACCGCGGGTGCGCTGTTCGAGATCAGCGCCGTCGAGCGCGGCGTGCCGAACGATGTCGGGCTGCATTCGTATCTGCTCGGCGAGACCGGTGTCGCGGCGCGCATCGACGTGCGCACGGCGTCGGATCGGCAGGCGTTGCGCAGGATGGGCCCGCGGGCGGGCAAGCTGGTGCTGCTCCCCGGCGATCTCGGCGGCGCCGAATTCCTCACCGCCGACGAGGGGGTGGTGTCGCGCTGTGCCGAACTGCTGCTCACCCTCGAGCACGAATTCAAGGTGATCATCGTCGATCTCAGCGCGGGTCGTTCGGTGGCGCTGCAGCTGGCGTTGAAAGCGACCGCCCTGCCCCAGTTGCAGTCGTTCACGGCGCGCTGGCTCGTCTACCACCGCTGGACCCGCCAGCACATTCTCGCGGCCAACGGCCTGGTGCACGGTCCGCACGGTCTGATGCAGATGGGCAAGGAGTGCGGGCACGACCCGGCCGCGCTGCTGGAATCGGTGCGCTACGTGCGCACCGCGGTGCCGCCGACCACCAAGGAGACGCCGCGGCAGGCGAAGGGCGGGCCGCCCGCGAAGGATGGGCCGCCGCCCGCCAAGGACGGGACGAACGCGAAGCAGGGCCCCGTCGACCTGCGGCCCGCGCAGACCGCGTGGTTGCTCGAGCAGAACGCGGCACTCAAGCGGCTGGCGTCGGCGAATCAGCTCGGTGCGAGCACGATGCTCGGCGAGACGCCCGTCGAGCCGGTGCTGCAGTGGCGTGAGCAGGTGATTCTGGATATGGACGTGGACGCGAAGATCGCCAACGCGGCCACCGTCGACGCATACACCGAATTGGCCCTGCGCCTGCTCAACGAGGCCACGTGGGAAAGGTTCTGATTCGCGGTGAGAAATGGTGTCGGGTACAGCGAGACGACCGAGCACGCGCGGATCGATCAGGTGCCGCTCTCGCATCTGTCCATCGAGGTCGGGCATTTCTACATGAACGAGATCGCCAACGATATGGATCAGGTGGTCAATGAGTTCCGCCGGATCGTGCCGCTCGTCGACGCGTTCATCACCTCCGCCCGTGTGCAATTCGGCCAGCGGGCGCGAGTGAGCACCTGCTATCTGATCGACGACTATTTCCAGCCGGATACCGAACCGCGCGCGATCCTGGACAAGCTGCTCACCGCGGCGGACGAAACCGGTTTGCGCATCGACTATCTCGCGCGCGAGTCGGCCTGCGCGGAGACCAAGCCGTTCGCCGACGGCGTGCCGCTGGACGAACCGCTGCTCCTGGCCGAGCTGGTGGCGGCCAGGATCGTCGCCGAACCGGAGATCTCCTCGTCGACCGGAAGGCGGCCGCCGACAGCCGAATCCGGCTGGCTGTGCAACGGCAGACGGTCCTCACTGGACGAACCGACGCAGGCGATGCGGGTGCAGCCGTACCGGCCGCCGGAGGAGTTCGGCAGGCGTGAGCACTCGATCTTCCTCGACGTGCAGCTGTGGAGTAAATATCCCGAGATCAAGAACGGGCACAGCGAGATTCGCACCAAGTGGTCGTGCGCCTTCCTCGCCTCGGTCTGGCATCTGCTTCGCCTCGGCATGCTGCGCAACGACGGCGCGGCGGTGGTGGTGCCGCAGCCGTGGCGCTCCGACGACGGCTGGCCGAAGCGCTGGTCGGAGATGCCGGCGGTGGTGCAGCTGAATCCGCGCGCGGCGCCGTTCGCGGCCTACGAGACGCTGTCCATGCTGCCGAAACGCTATCTGGGAATCGAACATTCGGTGCGGCTCATCCTCGACCACATCGATCTGGACGGCGATGTGGTCGATCAGATCGTCGAGCGCGGGCGCCGCGACGAAGTCCCGGTGACGGTGTCGCGCAAGGTCACCGAGCGACTATCCCATCTCCTGCTCAAAGGATCCTGAGTATGGGTGCTTCCACCACGCCGCTGATCGCGCTCGGCGAGGTGCGCACCTGCCTGGTGCCGACCTCGGCCACCCTGCACCGGGCCGAGGCGAGCGAATTGCTATCGCTGGTACCGGGAAGGCGGGTGCTCTGGCGGCAACGCCCAGGGACGCTCGCGGTTTCGCCCGCGACGCCGGTCGGCGTCGACTGCGAGCTGCTGCTGACCGGTGCCGCGCCCGCCAGGGTGGTCGGCACCGTGGCCTCGCGCGCGATCGTGGTCGGCGGGCGGATGCTGCAGAGTTCGGTGCGCACCCAGGTGGTCCGGGTCGACGAGCGGCGGCGTCAGACCTGGTCGCACTACCTGAGCCGGGCCGGCGTCACCGAGCTGATCAGCAAGGTCGGTGACCGCGCCGACGCCTGTGACGGGCTGGCCGACGGCTATCTCAACGGCGTGCCGACCCCCGATACGCTCGACCTGGCCTCGATCGGTGAGCGGCTGCTCGCGCGGTTGCGCACCGACGCCTCGCTCGATCAGCGGGCTCCCATGCAGACCAGCACCACCCGGCTGCGCTGGACCGCGCGGGTCGGCGGCGCCGCGGCGCCCGATATGGCGTTCTGCCTGGACGACGAGTCGGTGCGTTCGGCCGCCATCACCGTGCGCAGCGAGAAGGATCTCGATGCGGCACAGCGCTTCTGCGAGGACCTCGCGGCGCACGACTGGCTGCTGACCATCGGTGACGCCGCGATCGAGGAGGCCGACCGCTTTCCGCCGTCGAGCGACGAGGAGGCCGAGCTGCTCGGCGCGGTGCTGAAACACCTTGCGCACCTATGGATGCCGGGTGCGCACGCGCCGCCGCAGCTGCGCGCGCTGTGGAAGGATCTGCAGACCGATCCCGGCTTCTCCCGGCAGTGGACGGCGCTGATCGGGCAGGTGCGCGACCGGCTGCGGGTCATGCAGTCGGAGCATTCCCGCAAGGCGCGGGTCAGCAGTACCAATTGGTGAAATCGCTACAGCCGGAACCACCGTCGCACCAGCAGCGCGAAGAACACCGACAGCGACACCGTGCCCGCCCACGACTCGACGGCGAGCATCGCGCGCCCGCCCTCCCCGAGGCTCGCGGTGTCGCCGAGCCCTGTCGGATTCAGGTAGCTGGTGATGCTCAGGTACAGGGTTTCGCCGACCGGCCCGTCGGCGAACAGCAGGATGACCACGGCGAACAGGATCAGCTGCGCCGCGATCCAGGCGAGCAGCCGGAACGGCTGATATCCGTAGCCGCACAACAGATCCGACAGCCGAGGTCCGACGCGGTGCCATCCGCGGGGCCTGGTCAGGCAGCGGGCGCGCGCCAGCCGCAGTCCGCAGCGGTCCGCCGCGTCGAGTTCCTCGTTCTGGCGATGCAGAAAAGCCGCGCGCCGCAGGGAAAGTACCGTGTGCGCGTGCAGGCCGAGCGCGGTGAGTGCGTCGCCGAGCCGCTCGTACACCTCGGCGAGCAGTGTGGCCTGGGTGCGGCTCAGGCGAAGGGGCCCACGGAATTCCACCTCGGCCGCCAGCAGCGCGGCCAGCTGTTCCACCGCGGCGTCCTCTTCGGTGCGCACCGGGACGTCTTTCGCGTCGTCGTAGATGTGCGCGAAGACCAGGCTGTCACCGCGGCGCCGGATGCCGGGCGGATCGAAGCTGGCGAGTACGGATTCGACGTGGATGTTGAAGGAGTCGAGCAGTTCCTGCTCGGTCGGCGGTCCGGCCCGGTGGGCGAGGAACGGTTGCGCCTCGTCCGCGTATCTGGCCGCGTGCCGCAGGATCCGGATGGTGATCGACGCGACGAACTCCGAATGCGGTTGCCGCGGTTCGTCTTCGGGCATGTACTCGCTCCATGGGGTGCGCACCACCCCCGGGAGCGGCCCTATTCAAGAATAGCGATCTCGGTGCGCGCCCGTATGCTCAGCGATCGAGCCTGCACTCCAGGACGTCGCGCGGCTCGCCCGCACCGAAGTAGCGCTCCTCGTGGTCGGCCCACTCGAAGCCTTCCCGCTGGTAGATCGTGTACGCGGCCTCGTTGGTCGGCCGCACCGTGATCAGCACGCTCGCGACATCGAGGGAGCGGCACTTGCGCAGCGCCTGCCGCACCAGTTCCGTGCCGAGGCCGTGGCCCGCACTGTCCGCGGCCACCGCGAGACTCAGCAGCCAGGCCCGCCGCTGCGGGGCGAGGGCGATCAGCACATAGCCGAGCACCCTGCCGTCGGCCTCGGCCACCAGCCAGGTCGCCTGGTGAAGATCGAATAGCTGGCGCAGTGCGAAATAGGGGTAGGAGTGCTCGCCGAAGCGCTCGGCTTCGATCTGCGCCACCGGGTCGAGGTCGGCCCGTGCAGCAAGGCGGAACACAGGCGTCGGTGACGTCGCGATGTCCAATGCGCTCCCTTGTGCTGTGACGGAGGTCATAATCCCAAGCCTAAGCGTCCTTCGGCAGGCCGCAGCGGGCAGCCGCACGATCGAGTCGGATCGCAGTAGTCTAAGCGGCCGCGCGCCGACGCGCCGGGCGGATCTCCCAGCCGTTTTACTGCCTGACTACCCCTTTTAGATGACGGTGCCACCGTTGCCGCGGGTTAGCGGCGGATTGTTGGTCGAGGCCGTCGGCGTCAGGATCACGACCTCGCCCTCGTCCGCGTCGGATGAGGTCGCGGGGTCAGGGGTCGGCAGGGCGGGAACCGTCTCGCCCGGGACGGTCGCATGCGACGTGCCCGGTCCATCCTTCGGGTCACCGGTGAGAAACGCGAGCACCGAGGCGATTTCGCCGGGCGTGCCCGTCCGCTCGGCGTCGGCCCGCACCGTGTCGAGGGTGATCGGCCGCGCCCCATACTCCTGTGTCAGCGTTCCGGTGAACTGCTCGAGCGCGCGCTCGGTGGCGTCGGGCTCCGCCGAGACGGTGACCACCTTGCCGCCGTCGGCCATATGCCGCCAGGCCAGTTCCAGGCCGTTGGCCACGCTTTTCGCCGCTTCGGACAGGTCGTCGCCGGTCGGCGGCTCGGTGAGGGTCACCGCACCGCTGTGCACGAGCAGGTCCCAGTGGCCGTAGGTCTCCAGCAGCGCCTCGACCAGTTCCTCGTATTCGTCCCGATCGCCGATATCGGCGGCCAGCGCGACCGCGGTGCCGCCGCGCCGCTCGATCTCGCGGACCACGTCGGCCGCGGCCTCCGGGATGTGCGGATGGTTGATCGCCACCTGAGCACCCTGTGCCGCAAGGGTTTTGGCGATATCCCTGCCTATTCCGGTCTCGGCCCCCGTGACCAGGGCCGTCTTGCCGGTCAGCGGACTGGTGGTCATGAGATGGCCTTTCGACGTACCGACGGTGGTTCTCAGCATGGCAGTCGCCGTGGCCGATCGTCACCTCATGGCCGGAATGCCCGCTGTAGACAGAATTGCTATTTTGTCTTACCGTCCATACATGCTGCTCGATGAGTATCGCGAAGCTCCGGTTTTCGAGCTTCGTTCCGGTGCGAGCTGGCGCTCGCCGTGGGGGATGTACGCCGCACTGCGTGATCACGATCCGGTGCATCACGTCGTCCCGAAAGACCGCCCCGCGCACGACTATTGGGTGCTGACCAGGCACGAGCACGTGTACGCTGCGGCGCGCGACACCGAAACCTATTCGTCCCGTGACGGTTTGACCGTGGAGTACGGCGAGCTCGAACAGATCGGGCTGACCGACAACCCGCCGCTGGTGATGCAGGATCCGCCGCGGCACACCGATTTCCGCAAGTTGGTCGCCCGCGGCTTCACGCCGCGTCAGGTGAGCGAGGTGGAACCGGTGGTGCGCGCGTTCGTCCGTGCCCGCCTCGACCGGCTGGCCGAGCGCGGCGGCGGTGACATCGTCGCCGAGTTGTTCAAACCGCTGCCGAGCATGGTGGTCGCGTACTACCTCGGGGTGCCGGAGGCCGACCGTGCCCGCTTCGACGGCTGGACCGATGCGGTGGTCGCGGGCAGTACCGATCGCAGCCGCGCCGACGCGCAGGCCGCGTCGGGCGAAATGCTCGGCTATTTCGCCGAACTCGTCAAACGCCGCCGCACCGATCCGGGCGAAGACACCGTCTCGCTGCTCGTGCGGGCGGGCATGGCCGCCGACGACGCCGACGTGCGCGGCCTGGTGCAGATCCTGGCCTACACCTGGACCATGGTCGCCGGCGGTAACGACACCACCACCGGGCTGCTCGGCGGCGCGGTCCAACTGCTGCAACACCATCCGGAGCAGCGCGCCGTGCTCGCCGCCGAGCCGGACCGGATCCGCACGGCGGTCGAGGAATTCGCGCGGCTGACCTCGCCCGTGCAGGGGCTGGCCCGCACCGTGACCCGCGATGTCGAACTCGACGGCGTCGTCATCCCGGCGGGGCGCAAGGTGCTGCTGGTCTATGGTTCCGCCAACCGTGACGAAAGGGCATACGGCGCAACCGCCGCCGAGCTGGATATCGCCCGCGATCCGCAGCGCATCCTCACCTTCGGGCACGGTCCGCACCACTGCCTCGGCGCGGCCGCCGCCCGGATGCAGGCCAGGGTGGCGCTCGAGGAGCTGCTGGCGCGCTTCCCTGGATACGCGGTGGACATCGACGCGGTCGAATACGCGCCGGGCCCGTACGTCCGCCGCCCCACCGCGATCGAATTCCGGTGCGCGGCATGAAGGATTGGTTGTCCGATGGCCGCGCCGAGCTCGCCGCCGAGCGCATACTCGACGCGGTCCGCGCGTTGTTCATCGACAGGGGCGTCGCCGGGATCGGAATGGCCGAGGTCGCCGAGGCGGCAGGCTGTTCCAGGGCGACGCTCTATCGCTACTTCGACAGCAGGCAGTCGCTGTACGTGGCCTTCGCGGGCCGCGAAACCCGCCAGCTCGTCGAAAGAGTGTGGCGCGGCCACCGTTTCGACGCGGGCGCCGATCAGCGGGAGCGGCTGCTCGACGGGCTGACCGCGGTCATCGCCGAGGTGCGCAAGACGCCGCACCTCGCCGTCTGGTTCGACGCCTCGAACGCGGGCATCGTTGCGCGGCTGTCGAATTCGTCGGCCATCATCGAGGCGCTCTCCGCCGACTTCGTCGCCGCTCTCCGTCCCGAGCTGCCGGAACCGGCGGCGCATCGCCTCGGGCAGTGGACGGTGCGAGTGGTGGTCTCCCTGCTGACCCTGCCCGGTGCGGGGGAGGGCGACGAGCGCGCCATGCTCGACACCTTCCTGCTGCCGTTCCTGCTCGACGACCGACTGCCGATCACCGGTTGACAAGGGCGGCCACTGTCCATACTCTCTTCGTTAACGAAGAGAGTGCATTGAAGAAGAAACATCTTCGATGAAGACAGTGGAGGAGTGGCGATGCGAGCCATGGTGACCGGCGCCAGTGCGGGAATCGGCAGGGCCGCGGCGAGAAGCCTTGCGGCGGCGGGCTACTCCGTCACCCTGGTGGCAAGGCGTGAGGACCTGCTGATCGATCTGCTCGCCGAACTCGGTCCCGGGCACGACTATCTGGTCGCCGACCTCGGCGCACCGGCGGGCCTGGCGTCGGCGGCGGAACTGCTGCGCGCGCGGCACTACACGGTGCTGGTGAACAACGCGGGCACCGCGGCCGAGGGTGACTTCGCCGTGGTGTCGCTGGAATCCGCCACCGCGACAGTGGATCTCAACTGCCAGGCGGTCGTCGCGCTCGCGCATGCCTTCCTCGCCGCGGCGCGGCCCGGTGACACGATGGTGAACGTCGCCTCGACGCTCGGGCTGACGCCGAAGCCGGGACTCGCCGTCTACAGCGCCACCAAGGCGTTCGTCATCGCGTTCTCCGCGGCGCTGTGGCACGAGCAGCGCGACCGCGATATCCGGGTCTTCGCGCTGTGCCCCGGCGTGACGGTGACGGAATCCCAAACGGCCGAGGATGTTCCGCCCTGGCTGGTGCAGACGCCGGAGCAGGTCGCCGATCGCGCGCTGGCCGCCATCGTCGGCCGGTCCGGGCCGATCGCCTTCACCAGCCCCGCCAACCGGGTGTTCGGCACGGCGCTGGCGCTGCTCCCGCGCCGGGTCGGCATGGCCGTGCTCGCGTCATGACCGCCCTCGCCGTACTCGGCGCCACCGGCCGCACCGGGCGACTCGTCGTCGAGCAGGCCCTGGACCGCGGCCATCGCGTCACCGCGATCGTCCGCGGGCCCGGCGCGCTCGGGCTGGACCATCCGCTGCTCACCATCGTGGTCGCCGATATCGCGGCACCTGGCGCGTTGCGCGGGCTGCTCGACGGTCACGATGCCGTCCTTTCCGCCCTCGGCGCCACCGATCGCCGGCCGACCACCCTCTACTCCGGCGGCACCGCCGCGATCATCGACGCGATGCCGTCCGGCGGGCGACTGCTCGTCGTCTCCTCCGCCGGAGTCGAAATCCCCAGCGACGCAGGCCGTATCGCCAGCGCCCTCGGCGCTGTGCTGCACCGGATAATGCGCGAGACCTACACCGATATGGCGCGCATGGAGCGGCTACTCGCCGCGAGCGACCTCGCGTGGACCGCGGTGCGCCCGACCCGGCTGACCGATCGGCCCGCCACCGGGCGACCCCGCATCGCCATCGGCGCGCGCACCAGGGTCGGATCCGCCACCGCGCGTGCGGATCTCGCCGCCTACCTGCTCGACGCCGTCGGCGACCCACGCACCGAGCGCACCGCGGTCGCCGTTTCGTCCTGACGCCGTTTCGTCCAGAAAGCGATGACCGCCACCGGTGCTCCGGTGGCGGTCATCGGCGGATCGGATTACTTCGCGGCGGTCAGCGCCGAGTAGTTCGGCAGCTCGTACGCCTCGGTCTTGCTGAGCATCTTCATCATCAGCGGCTTGAACACCTTCAGCGTCATCAGCTTGCTGATGGTCTGGCCTGCGCGAATACCGAAGGCCGACTTCGGGGTCATCGCCGCAAGCCCGCCAGGGGGCAGCTCCTGCGCCGTGGCGACGAAGGGACGCAGCACCTCTTCATAGCGGGCGAGCGCCCGGCTCGCGTCGCCGCTGTGCCCGGCGATCTCGCCGGCCAGCACGTACGCGCCGACCAGCGCCATCGCGGTGCCCTGCCCGGTGAGCGGCGAGCCGCAGTAGCCCGCGTCGCCGAGCAGCGCGACCCGGCCCTGTACCCAGCTCGGCATGGTGATGCGGGCCAGCTCGTCGAAATAGAAGTCAGGGGTCTGCTTCATCGCCTCGGCGACCGTCGCCGACTCCCAGCCGCCCGCGGCCAGCCGCTGCCTGATCAGCTCCTGCTGCGCGGGAACATCGCGGCGCAGTGCGGGATCGGCGTCGCCGCGCAGCATGATGACCGCTTTGCAGGTGGCGGGGTCGGCGTCGGGGCGCAGGCCGAGGCCGGTGGCGCCGACGATCGAGTGCATCGAGAACCAGTGCGGCTCCAGGCTTTCCGGGGTCGGCATGGTGAAGAACGACATGTAGCCGCCGAGGTAGGTGGCGAACTGCTCCTCGGGACCGAAGACCAGCCTGCGGGTGGCCGAGTGCAGCCCGTCCGCGCCGATCACCAGGTCGAAGCGCTCGGTGGCGCCGGAGGCGAAGGTCACGTCCACGCCGTTGTCGTCCTGGGTCAGGCCGGTGATGTGCTCGCCGTAGCGGTAGTCGACTCCACCCTCCTCGGCGATCAGGTCGAGCAGCACCTGGTTCAGGTCGCCGCGGGTGATCTCGATCTCGGCGACCGCGCCCTTGCCCTCGAACAGCTCGGCGGGCATCCGCAGCGTGGTGCGGCCCTTGGCGTCGATGTACTTGATGCCGCGCTCGTCCAGCTGGGTCTCGCGGATACCCGGCATCAGCCCCATCCGCTCGGCCACCTCGCGGCTCGGCCCGCGCAGGTCGACGGCCTGCCCGCCCGGCCGCGGCTCGGCCGCGCGCTCCACAACGGTGGCCCGGATCCCGGCCCGAAGCAGTTGCAGGGCAACGGCATTGCCGCCGATGCCGCCACCGGAAACGAGGATGCGGAGCTGGCCTGCGGGAGTGGCGGAGTGGTTGATGCCCATTGTTCTTGTCCCTTGCGTGAAGCGAATGTCTCGCCATATTTCTAACAGACGTTTCACACATCTGTCTAGTACAAATGTGTAAGACAACTGCGCACCACTCTGGGGCGCCACGAACAGCTGGCCGAGAACCCGCGCAGCGCTCGTCTCGCCGAGCGCAGTCGAATGGCCCCGCGACACGCCGCAACCAGGGGTCATCTGACTGCGCTCGACGGAGCTCGGGAAATGCTATGGCTTGCAAGGGAAGCCGGGATCCGGTCCGTGTCCTTGTCCGTCGGTGCAGTCCGGGAGTGGCGGCGGCGGTACCGGGCGGTTGGTGCAGGGGAGGTTGGGATCGGGATCTGGTCCGTGACCCTGTCCGTCGTCGCAGGCGAGGAAGGGTGTCGGTGGCGCCGGGGGGTTGGTGCAGGGGGCGTTGGGATCGGGATCCGGTCCGTGTCCTTGTCCGTCGTGGCAGGCGGGCAGCGGTGTCGGTGGTGGCACGCGCGAAGGCTGTACGGGCGCCCCGGGGCTGCTGGGTCCGGCGCTGGTCGTGGTCGGGGCGATCGTGGAGGTCTTGACCGTGGTGGTGGTCGGGGCGGGTGGTGGCCGGTTGGTTCCGCTCGAGCAGGCTGAAATCCCAAGCGCCACTACGGCAAGGCCAACGGCCGCCGAAACGCGCGTGCTGTCGATCGGCATCGGGCAATCCTCCTGATAGCTGGGCGGACATTCGCCCTCGCTCTACGGGTTCGGATGCCATCGGAGAGTAACCGAAAGGTTGCTTTCTGTAACTGTGGTTGCTAGCAAAACCGAAGCCGCAGTTGGGGCCGTATGACCGCGTTCGGCGGATCTCGACTACCTCGGAGCTGATGCCGTGAAAACGAGGAAAGGCCCTGGCCGATGGCCAGGGCCTTTCTACTGTGTCTCAACCAACACGTCGGGGTGACAGGATTTGAACCTGCGACCTCTTCGTCCCGAACGAAGCGCGCTACCAAGCTGCGCCACACCCCGTGAAGCGAACCTGAAGTAGCTTACAACAGGGAGGGGTCAGACATTAAACCGGCTGGTCAGCTAGCTTTCGTGCGGGCGAATGCTGGTGAATATGCGCTTGGCGGCGGCCGCGTCGAGCGCGTCGGGCACGCCGGTGTCCGCGGCGATCACCATGACGAAGCTGCCCTTCTCGCCGTCGGTGGGCATGGCGAAGGTGAAGATCGAGTACTGCGTCGCGCAGCCCGGCTTCGCCTTGGCGACCGTGCCCGTGGTCTCCACGAACATCCCGTGCTGGACGCCGTCGATCGAGCTGAGCGGCTGGGGCGTGCCGACGGTGCCACCGGTGTTGTCGGAGTAGGCCAGCTTGGCCGACCTGATGCCGAGATCCGTTGCGGCCTGTGTGGGATCGGTGTCGTCGGTGCCGGTGAGCAGGGCGATGGTGCGGGTCGAGCCGGGGCAGTAGCCCTTGCCGTCGATCGCGTAGCCCTTGCCGATGATGCCGTTGGGCGCGGGGCCGAGCCTGCCGTCGTTGATGACCGTCCACCCTGCCGGTACGTCATAGGCCGCGCCGACCTCGCGCGAGACGACGACCTGATAGCCGGGGACGACCGGGGTTTCGTTCGAGCGCGCGGGAGTGGTCGGGCTCGGCTTGGCCGAGGTGCTGCGCTCGGGCGATTTGGCGCTGGTCGACAGCGCACTGACCAGCGAAGCGTCATCCTTCTTCGCCGAGGTCGCCGGTTCCGAGTCGCTCAGCGCCACCGTGGTCACCACGACCCCGACAGTCAGCGCCAGCCCGACTCCGATACCGCCCAGCAAGAGCCCCCTGCGCCGCTTCTCACGCGGCGGAGGGCCGAACGACGGCTGCGCGGCGGGGGCGTCCTGATACTGCGCAGGAGTGGGCGGATAGACCCCATTGTTCTGCCACGACGTCCCGGCGCTCGGCTGCCATTGCGCCGAACCCGGCTGCCCCGCAGCCGAACCCGATTGCCCGGCCGGCGAAGTGTGTTGCGTGATCGCCGAACCCGGTTGCGTGGATGCCGAGGCCGGGTGAGCTGATGGCGAATCGGGTTGCGCCGGTACCGATTGCGTTGGCACTCGTGGACTCAGATCCGGTCGCCACGCTGCGCTGGGTGCCTGCTGAGTCGGCAGCGCTACGGGCGGCGCCGGTGTGGCCGCAGGTTGCGCCGGTGCCGCCGCGGGCGGAGTGGGTGCCGTAGCGTCCTGTGGCGCGGCAGCGCCGGATGCGGGCTGCCACTGCAGGACTGGATTCGGTTGCGCCTGGCCGTGTTGCCACGGCGGCGGAACCGGGTCGCCGAATGCGCTGTGCGCCTGCCCCTCCGGCGCCTGACCCGCTGCGGTCTGCGCTCCTTCGGTGCCGGATTGTCCAGCGGTGCCGGATTGTGCTGTGCCGTAAGGCTGTTGCTGGTTCGGATCGCCGAATCCGCTACTCACAGTTGTCTACCCCTGCCTGACCGACGTCTAGGCAGGGACCCTAGCGGGCGACGGCCTCCGATGCCGACACGCCCTGGCCGGACTCGGCGGCCGGGCGCTTCGGCGGCGCGGCGACCAGCGTCAACAGCGTGGCCTCCGGACGGCAGCAGAAACGGTAGGGCGCCCACGGCGAGGTGCCGAGACCGGCGGACACGTGCAGCTGGGTGTGCTCACCCCACCGCGACGGGCCCTTCACCCGGGAACGGTCGATACCGCAGTTGGTGACGAGCGCGCCGTAGCCGGGCAGGCACAGCTGGCCGCCGTGCGTGTGGCCCGCCATCACCAGGTCGTAGCCGTCCTCGGCGAAGCGGTCGAGCACCCGCGGCTCGGGCGAGTGGGTCAGGCCGATGCGCAGCTGCGCCAACGGATTCGGTGCGCCCGCGATGGTGTCGTAGCGGTCGCGCTGCAGGTGCGGATCGTCGACGCCGGCGGTCGCGATGCGGATGCCCGCCACCTCGAGGTCGCGGCGCACGTGGGTCAGATCGAGCCAGCCGCGCTCGGTGAAGGCCGCGCGCAGATCCTTCCACGGCAGCGGAGCGCCGTAGACGCGGCGGTGATCCTTCTTGAAGTATTTGGCCGGGTTCTTCGGCACCGGTGCGAAGTAGTCGTTGCTGCCGAAAACGAAAAGGCCCGGGCGGGAAAGTAATCCGCCCAGGGCCTGGACCACCGCGGGCACCGCCTTCAGGTGCGAGAGGTTGTCGCCGGTGTTGACGACCAGATCCGGCTCCAGCCGATCCAGCTCACGCAGCCACTGCTGCTTGAGCTTCTGGCCCGGCATCATGTGCAGATCGCTGATGTGTAGTACCCGTAGCGACGATGACCCCGGCGGCAGCACCGGCATGGTCGTCTCACGCAGGACGAAGGCGTTGCGTTCGATCAGCGAGGCGTAGCCGATACCGGCCACCGCCGCCCCGGCGGCTCCCAACGCGGTTGCTCGGACAGCGGAGGTCGAGATAACGGGCATTTGCCCAGCATAGGTGACCCCGGCGAGGATCGCCGAGTGTGTTTCCGCACAAGGGCGACCTAATTCGGGCGTCAGCGCATAATGTGGTGGGCCGCCTGCTGCGGACCGGCTACCGTGAGGCACATGTCGGAACTCAAATCGCAGCTGCGCACGGATATGACCGCCGCGATGAAGGCCAAGGACACGCTGCGGCTGTCCACGTTGCGGATGCTGCTCGCCGCCATCCAGAATGCCGAGGTCGCGGGTCCGCAGGCCAAGGAGCTCTCCGATGCCGAGGTGATCGTGGTCCTGCAGAAGGAGGCGAAGAAGCGCAGCGAGTCGGCCGAGGTGTACACCCAGGCGGGCCGCGGCGAACTCGCCGCCAACGAGCACGCCGAGGCGCGCATCATCGACGAGTACCTGCCCACTCAGCTGACCGACGCGGAGGTGGCCGATGTCGCCGACACCGCGATCGCGCAGGTCGCCGAAGATCTCGGCGAGCGGCCGGGCATGCGGCAGATGGGCCAGGTCATGAAGATCGCGACCGCGCTCGCCGAGGGCAAGGCCGACGGCTCGCGCATCTCCGCCGCCGTGAAAGCCCGGCTGTAACCGTCTCTAGAACCTCCTTTGAACAAACGAAAGCCCGCGGCCTCAGGCTGCGGGCTTTCGTTTGTCAGGGATCCGGTGGACTTACCGAGGGATCGGAATCGGGATGGGGATGGGTGGCAACCGCGGCGGCGGTGGCAGGCCCGGAATCCCCGGCGGCGGTGGCGGGCCCGGCGGTGGCGCGGCGACCTGGGTGCCGTCGCTGATGTAGATGGTGATCACCGAACCGGGGATCGCCGACCCGTTCGGCGCGGTACCCATCACCGTGCCCTTGGGGTGGGATCCGGCGCTGTTCACCGGCGTCACCTGGAAGCCCGCGCCGACCAGCGCCGAGGTGGCTTCGCTCTGGGTCAGGCCGACGACGTCGGGCACCTGCGCGTTGTTCGAGCCGCGCACGTACTTGTCGTCCAGCGGCGGCAGCGCGGGCGGCGGGAACCGGTCGACCACCGGCTTGACCGCGTTGAACCAGGTGCGTGCCGGTTCGTTACCGCCGAACAGGTTGCCGTCACCGCAGTTCCGCAGCGGGAACGAGCAGATCTCGCCGGGCGTCGGGCTGTCGCCGTAGATGTAGGCGGCGGCCGCGAGCGAGTTGGTGAAACCGAGGAAGGCCGAGGAGCGGTGGCTTTCGGTGGTTCCCGTCTTGCCGGACATCGGGAAGTGCCAGCCGGTGGCCGCGGCGGCGCCCGCGGCGGTGCCGCTGGTGTCGTCCTTGCTCATCGCGTTGGCGAGCGTGTTGGCCAGGCCGGGCTCGACCACCTGCTCGCAGGCCTGCTGGGTGAGCGGCACCGGCTTACCCGAGCGGTCGATGACCTCCTTGATCGGCGACGGTGGGCACCAGCGCCCGCCGGAGCCGAGCGTCGCCGCCACATTGGACAGCTCGAGCGGGTTGATCGCGACCGGACCGAGGGTGAACGAACCGAGGTTCTGTTCCTTGATCATGTCGGCGAGGCTCTGGTTGCCGTGGCCCGAGGTGCCCGCCTCGGTGTAGGAGCGCATGCCGAGCCGGATCGCCATATCGACGGTCGGCGTGACGCCGACGGCCTGGATCAGCTTGACGAACGCGGTGTTCGGCGAGGTGGCCAGCGCCTCGGTCACCGACATCGGCGACTTGTAGTTGCCCGCGTTCTGCACGCAGTAGGTGGCGGGCGGGCAGCCGCGCGCACCGCCGTTGCCGAGGCCCTTGGCCTCGAAGCGGCCGGGCACGTCGAGCTGGGCGTTGATGCCGAGGCCCTTCTCCATGGCCGCGGCGGTGGTGAAGATCTTGAAGATGGAGCCCGCGCCGTCGCCGACCATCGAATACGGCTGCGGCTGCACGGTTTCGTTGGCGTCGCGGTTGAGGCCGTAGGTGCGGCTACTCGCCATCGCGACGACCGGATGCGAGTCCTGTCCGGGCGCGACCACCGACATCACCTGGGCGATGTCGTCGAGGCCGGGATTGGCCGCGTCGGTCACCGACCGCTTCACCGCGTCCTGCACCGCGGGATCGAGGGTGGTGCGGATCAGGTAGCCGCCCTTGTCGATCTGCTCGCGGCTGATGCCTGCGTTGGCCAGGTACTGCAGCGCGTAGTCGCAGAAGAAGCCGCGATCGTTGGCCGCGATGCAGCCGCGCGGCAGGCCCTTGGGCTGCGGCAGCACGCCGAGCGGCTCCGCCTTGGCCTTGCGGAACTCCTCGGCGCGACTGGGGATGTTCTGGATCATGGTGTCCAGGACGGTGTTGCGGCGCAGCATCACGCCTTCGGGGTTGGTGTAGGGGTTGAGCTTGGAGCTCGACTGCACCATGCCCGCGAGCATCGTCGACTGCGAGAGGTTCAGGTCGGCGGCGTCGACGCCGAAGTAGGTCTGCGCGGCGTCCTGGATGCCGTAGGAGGAGTTGCCGAACGGCACCAGATTCAGATACCTGGTGAGGATCTCGTCCTTGGTCAGCTCTTTGTCCAGGGTGAGCGCCATCCGGATCTCACGGATCTTGCGCGCGGGGGTGGTCTCGATGGCGGCGCGGCGCTCCGCGTCGGTCTTGGCCACCACGAGCAGCTGGTAGTTCTTCACATACTGCTGGTCGAGGGTCGACGCGCCCTGCTGGACTTCGCCGGACGAGGTGTTGGTCAGGAACGCGCGTAGCGTGCCCTGCCAGTCGACACCAGCGTGTTCGGTGAAGCGCCTGTCCTCGATCGAGATGATCGCCAGCTTCATGTCGTTGGAGATCTTGTCGCTGGGGACTTCGAACCGGCGCTGCTCGTACAACCAGGCAATCGGATTCCCTGCTGCGTCGACCATCGTCGAGACGGCGGGCACGGTGCCCTCCACCAACTCCGCGGAGACATTGTCGACGGCGTCGGCGGCGCGGTTGGAGACGAATCCGAAACCGCCTGCGAGCGGGAACAACAACCCGGCGACGAGCACGGCGGCGAGCGCGATGCTGCCGGCCAGCCTCGCGAGCGTATGTGTGATCGGCACGATGTCCAGCCTACGGGGTGAGGTTTCGGCTCTCTCTGGTGCGTTTGATCGTCGGCGCGAACTCGCTTTTCGCAACCATGAATCGGCGTGTCGCCGCTCTGTGTTTGGCGTGTCGCGAGGAGGGCGTTCCGTGTGTCGGCCGGACCGCCCGGTTCTCGTCCGATTTTGCAGGGACGGACGTACCAAAAATTCCGGGGACGGTCTTGCGCAATCGCCATACCTTTACCTAGATTGAGAACCCAGTGTGATAGAGCTAACACTCAAAGTGGAATGTGGTGCAGTTCGCAGCGGGGTTTGGGTTGCTGCGAGCCGACACGCGATTCTGGAGCGCCGTTGACCCGGTGTTCGGACTGCAAAGGGGCACACCAAATGCACATGACAACCCCCATCGCTCGATTGGACGTAGAGCAGGCCGAAGCAAGGATCGCCTGGGTAGCCCAGGCCCGATGCAAGGAAGTGGATCCCGATCAACTCTTCGTCCGTGGCGCTGCTCAGCGCAAAGCGGCGACGATCTGCAGGCACTGCCCAGTGTTGATGCAGTGTGGAGCCGACGCTCTCGACAATCGAGTGGAGTTCGGCGTGTGGGGCGGTATGACCGAAAGGCAGCGTCGTGCGCTGCTGAAGCAGCATCCGGAGGTGACATCCTGGGCCGATTTCTTCCAGGCTCAGCGCCATCATCAGGTGGCGATCTAGTCCTTTGTCGGACAACGGAACCGGGCCCGCGACGCGGGCCCGGTTCCGTTTCGGTTATAGCGAAAGCACTTCAGTACCAAGCGGGTGCTTTCGTCGATCGGGTGCCGATCAGGCGCCCGCCAACTGGGCGCCGACCGCCCGCAGCGCCTCGAGATCGGACACCTCGAACGGCAGCGCGGTCACCGCGGCGATCGGCACCCTCGGGTGCGCGCCGGTGAAGCGGTGCAGGAGATGCTGTTCGCGTTTCGCGGTGGCGACCCGCTGCGCGTGGATGCGCAACACCGCCGAGGTCAGCGGATTCGCTTCGGCCAGTTGGTCGGCCGCCGTCAGCGCGTTCTCCGCAGGCAGCGAGCTGAGCACCGGGTGGGTCCGGTTCAGCACCAGTCCGGCCAGCGGCATCCGCTCGGTGGAGAGCCGGTCGACGAAGAACGACGCCTCGCGCAGCGCATCCGGTTCGGCCGCCGCGACGACGAGGAAGTGCGTGCCCGGCTTGGACAGCATCGCGTAGGTGCGATCGGCCCGATCCTGGAAACCGCCGAACAGCGATTCCAGCGACTGCAGGAAGTTCGACGCGTCCTTGAGCATCTGCCCGCCGACGACGGTGGACACACCGCGTAGCGCCAGGCTCATCGCGCCGGTGACGAACCGGCCGACGCCGCGCCCCGGCGCCATGATCACCCGGATCATCCTGCCGTTCAAGAAGTTTCCGAGCCGCTTCGGCGCGTCGAGGAAGTCGAGTGCGTTGCGCGAGGGCGGGGTGTCGACCACGATCAGGTCCCACTCCCGGCGGTTCGCGAGCTGGCCGAGCTTCTCCATCGCCATGTATTCCTGCGTGCCGCCGAAGGAGGACGCGACCGTCTGATAGATCGGGTTGGCGAAGATCTGCTCGGCCTTGTCCGGGCTGGTGTGCTCGAGCACCATGTCGTCGAAGGTGCGCCGCATGTTCAGCATCATCGCGTGCAGCTCGCCCTTGGCCTCCGGGCCGAGCGGGACCCGCTGCGGGCTGTTGTCCAGATCGGCGACGCCGAGTGACTGGGCCAGTCGCCGCGCCGGGTCGATGGTGAGCACGACCACCTTGCGGCCCTGCTCGGCCGCGCGCAGCGCGATCGCGGCGGCGGTGGTCGTCTTGCCGACGCCGCCGGAGCCGCAGCAGACGACCACCCGTGCGGTGCGGTCGGCGATGATGGTCGAAATATCTAGCGGCGCAACGGTGCTGGGGGTTGTCATAGTCAGCGGACTCCCTGTGCGCTCAATTTTTCGGCGAGCTCGTACAGGCCGCCCAGATCCATACCGTCGGGAAGTGCGGGCAGGTAGAGCTGCGGTACATCGACCTTCGCGAGCTCGGCCGCGCTCTCGTCCTGCGCGACCAGCGTCGCCGAATCCTCGACGGCCTCGCTGACGATGCCCTGGAAATCCTTGTCCGACAGGGTGATCCCCGCCTCCGCCAGACCGGCCCGCAGCGTGTCGGTGTCGATGTCGCCCACCGCGGCCCGGTTGCGCAGCTCGGCGGGCAGCCTGCCCTCGCTCGCACGGTTCACGATCACCGTGCCGATGCGCAGATCATTGGCGGCGAGTTCGGCGACCGCGTCGGCCGTCTCCTGCACCGGCAGCGCCTCCAGCAGGGTGACCAGGTGGATCATCGTCTGATCCGAATGCAGCAGCTTGGAGACGCCCTCCGCCTGCGAGGCGATCGGGCCGCCCTTGGCGATCTCGCCCATCGCCTGGGTGACATCGAGGAAGCTGGCGATCCGGCCGGTCGGCGGTGCGTCGACCACGATTTCGTCGTAGACCGGCTTACCGGCCTTGTCCACCCGGACCACGCACTCCTTGATCTTGCCCGTCACGATGACATCGCGCAGGCCGGGTGCGATGGTGGTGACGAATTCGATGGCGCCCATCCGGCGCATCGCCCGGCCCGCGAAGCCGAGGTTGTAGAACATGTCGAGGTATTCGAGGAAGGCGTGCTCGATATCGAGCGCGAGCGCGACCACTTCGCCGCCGCCGTCGGCGGCGGCGATCCTGGTCTCGGTCGGCGGCAGCGGCGGCAGATCGAACAGCTGGGCAATCGACTGCCTGCTCTCCACCTCGACCAGCAGCACCCGGCGCCCGCCCGCGGCCAGCGCGAGCGCGAGAGCCGCGGCGACCGTTGACTTTCCGGTTCCGCCCTTACCGGAGACGTAATGCAACCGAGCTTTTTCGGCGCGCTCCGGCCATCCGGTGTCCAGTCCCGGATCCGCCGAAACCGGCACTGCTGTTGGTACTCCCACGATCGCGAGCCTATAACTCGTTCACAGATCGCGCCCGAGGGATAGCCTGTTCTCCCTGCTCGCGTGTACCAGACAGTGTCGTGAGACTGGTCACTCGGACGCCGTCCCGCGCCCTCTATAAGCTCAGCACCATGAGTGATGTGACCACGTGGGAGTACGCGACCGTGCCGCTGCTGACGCACGCGACCAAGCAGATTCTGGACCAGTGGGGCGCCGACGGCTGGGAGTTGGTGACGGTGCTGCCCGGCCCGACGGGTGAGCAGCACGTCGCCTACCTCAAGCGCCCGAAGTAAGAAAGGGATCCCGAGATGACCGACTGGAAGAGCAATCTCGAACGACTCGGCGTGACCATCCCGCCGGTGGTGGCCCCTGTCGCCGCGTACACCCCCGCCATCAGGACCGGCTCGCTGGTCTACACCTCGGGCCAGCTCCCGTTCGTGGACGGCGCGCTGCCGGTGACCGGCAAGGTCGGCGCCGAGGTGACGGTGGAGCAGGCCAAGGAAGCCGCGCGCCTGTGCGCGGTCAACGCGCTGGCCGCGGTGCACGACCTGGTCGGGCTCGACGCGGTGGTGCGCATCGTCAAGGTGGTCGGATTCGTCGCCTCCGCACCGGGTTTCACCGATCAGCCGATCGTGATCAACGGCGCGTCGGAGTTCCTCGGCGAGGTCTTCGGTGACGCGGGCGTGCACGCGCGCTCGGCGGTCGGCGTCGCCGAACTGCCGAGGAACACCCCCGTCGAGGTCGAACTCATCGCCGAAGTGAGCTAGACAGGTTCTCAGGCAACGGCTTTCGATCGACTGGGGTTAACGCGATGACACTGACTCATCCGGCCTACGGGCAGCTACGACAGGTCACGGCGACGGCGGCGGTGCTGCTCGCGAACAATCCGGGGCAGATGACCCTGGAGGGCACCAACACCTGGATCCTGCGCGCGCCGGGCCGAGCGGAGTGTGTGGTCATCGATCCGGGTCCGAAGGACAAGGCGCACGGCGAGGAAATCGCCAGGGTCACCGACGGCAATATCGCGCTCACGCTGGTCACCCATCGTCACCATGATCACACCGGTGGCATCGATCGCCTCGTCCAGCTGACCGGAACTCCGGTGCGCGCGAAAGATCCGGCCTATCTGCGCGGTTCGGGCGAGGCGCTGACCGACGGCGAGGTGATCGAGGCCGCCGGGCTGACCATCACCGCGCTGGACACCCCTGGCCACACGGGTGATTCGGTCAGCTTCCTGCTCGAGGACGCCGTGCTCACCGGCGACACCATCCTCGGCAGCGGCACCACCGTGCTCGACTCCACCGACGGCACCCTCGCCGACTATCTGCGTTCGCTCGACCGCCTGGTCGAGGTGGGCGCGGGTAAGGCGCTGCTGCCCGCGCACGGCCCGGACCATCCCGATCTCGCACCGGTCGCGAAGTACTACATCGCGCACCGGCGCGAGCGCCTCGAGCAGGTGCGGCAGGCGCTGGCCGAGCTCGGACCGGACGCAGGCGCGATGGCGGTGGTACGCAAGGTCTACAAGGACGTCGACAAGCGGCTGTGGCCCGCCGCGCGCAGCTCGGTGCAGGCGCAGCTGGAGTACCTGCGCGCCGAAGCCGAGGCCTAGACCGAGCGGGAGAACACGAAACCCGCCGGATTCACCCAGGGGCGAATCCGGCGGGTTCTTCGTATATATCTGTGCTAGCGGGCGCGCCGAGCGAGACGCTCGGAGTCGGAGATGAGCACGCTCTTACCCTCGAGCCGCAGCCAGCCGCGGTGCGCGAAGTCGGCGAGCGCCTTGTTCACGGTTTCGCGGGAGGCGCCGACCAGCTGAGCGATCTCCTCCTGGGTCAGGTCGTGGGTGACCCGGAGGGCGCCCGCTTCCTGGGTGCCGAAACGCTGTGCGAGCTGCAGCAACGCCTTGGCGACCCGGCCGGGGACGTCGGTGAAGATCAGATCGGCCAGGTTGTTGTTGGTCCGGCGCAACCGGCGCGCGAGGACGCGGAGCAGTTGCTCGGCGATCTCGGGACGCTGATCGATCCAGGACTTGAGTGCGTCACGATCCATCGTGACGGCGCGGACCTCGGTCACCGTGGTGGCGGTCGAGGTACGCGGGCCCGGGTCGAAGATCGACAACTCGCCGAACATGTCCGACGGGCCCATGATGGTCAGCAGGTTCTCCCGGCCGTCCGGGGACCGTCGCCCGATCTTCACCTTGCCCGAGGTGATGATGTAGAGCCGGTCACCCGGCTCACCCTCGTTGAAGATGACATGTCCGCGCGGGAAGTCCACGGGCTGCAGCTGTTTGGCGAGAGCCGCCACCGCGGTGGGCTCAACGCCTTGGAAGATGCCTGCTCTGGCGAGGGCCTCGTCCACGAATGTGCTCCTTATGGGATATGGCTCTGTCCTGGACCGAAGCGATTCGGCCGACAGTGCAGTCTACGCGGCATGGTGGTCGCATAGTGACAGACACCACGTAAAGAGTGGATTGCGTGGCGCAGCGTTAAACCGTACCAGTGTCCGGAAACTCCTCAGCTTGCGCGTGCCACATCCAGTTCTTCGCCGCGGGACCGGCGCTTGCGCATCCGGGCCACGGCCGCGGGCAGACCGAGCTTCGTCAGCTCCTTCACCTCGGCGTTGCTCGCCTTGTCCAGGTACAACTGAACCTCTTCATCGGGTTCGAGAAGTTTGCGGAGCCGATTCTCGACCCGCTCCATGCCCAGTGCGAACAGCATCAACACCACTGGGAAGAGCACCACAGCGAGTCCTTGCATGTCGAGCAGTAAACACGGTCTAGGTCTCAGATGGAACACGGCAACCGAACTGACAGGACAACGTTGCCCGCCGGTTCCGTATGGTGGACGGGTGCGTGTCACCCCTGCAACCGCCGCCGTCAGCGCGTCTTCGCCTGCCGAAGCGGTGACCGATGCGCAGCCGCCCGCTGCCGCGCCGCGCAAACGTAAATCCCGCGGCCGACAGGCGGAAACTCAGCTCGGACTTGTCCGAAGGGCCCGCCGGATGTACCGGACGCTGACCGTCGAATTCCCGGACGCGCATTGCGAGCTGAACTTCACCACACCGCTCGAATTGGCGGTCGCGACAATTCTTTCCGCGCAGTGCACCGACGAGCGGGTGAACCTCACCACGCCCGCGCTGTTCGCGCGCTATCGCGATGCGCGCGCCTACGCCGAGGCGGACCGCGTCGAGCTGGAGGAATACATCCGCCCGACCGGTTTCTACCGCAACAAGACCACCTCGCTGATCGGCCTCGGGCAGGCACTGCTCGAGCGCTACGACGGTGAATTGCCTCACACCCTCGACGAATTGGTGACGCTGCCAGGCATCGGCCGCAAGACGGCCAACGTCATCCTCGGCAACGCCTTCGATGTGCCGGGTATCACCGTCGACACCCATTTCGGGCGGCTGGTGCGGCGCTGGCAGTGGACCGCCGAGGAAGATCCGGTGAAGGTCGAGCACATCGTCGGCGCGCTCATCGAGCGCAAGGAGTGGACGATGCTGTCGCACCGGGTGATCTTCCACGGGCGCCGAGTGTGCCATGCGCGCAAACCCGCCTGCGGCGCCTGCCTGCTCGCCGCCGACTGCCCTTCGTTCGGCGCGGGGCCGACCGATCCGGAAATCGCCGCCAAGCTGGTGAAGGGACCCGAGGCGCCGCATCTGCTGGAGCTGGTGGGCAGGTGAGGCGGTTTCCGGTGGCGTGGCGTTGGGCGCTGGCGGGAGTCATCGTCGCCGTCGCCCTCGCCGTCGCGGTGTGGCCGCGCGGCGAAAAGAACGTCGTGACCACCGGATCCGACGGACAGCGGCCGCCGGTCGCCGAGGTCTCCGCCGCCGATCGCGCCGCCGCCGGACTTCCGCAGTGCCCGCAGCCGGCCGCTGGCGCGGTCGGGCGCGGTCCACTCGCCGGCATCACCCTCGACTGCCTCGCCGACGGCCGCCCGGTCGACCTGGCCGCGGCACTCGCAGGCAAGCCGGCGGTCCTGAATCTCTGGGCATACTGGTGCGGTCCGTGCCGGAAGGAATTGCCGGATCTCGCCGATTTCGCCGCGCGCACCGGCGGCGCCATTACGGTGCTGACCGTGCACTCCGATCCGGATCAGGCCAAGGGGCTCGCCATGCTCGCGGGTCTGCGCGCCGCGGCGGGCGCCGCGGGCACGCCGCTGCCCGGGGTCGAGGACCCCGCCGCCAAGGTGCGCACGGCCGTCGGCGCACCCGCCGTACTTCCGGTTACCGTGCTGGTACGACCGGACGGAACGATCGCGAAGGTGGTTGTTCGCGCGTTCTCCGGAGTGGACGACATCGCCGCGACCGTCGCGGGCGAACTGGGGGTCTCCGCATGACCGAGTCAGGGCCCCTCGGGCATACGAAAAGGGACCCAGCATGACGCGCATCGGCGCGGGGGGCAAGATCCTGGTGTCGGAGCACGGATCGATTACGGGTGAAGTGAAGGTGGCGGCATGACAACCCCTGTCTCGCAGACGGTTCCGGAGTGGCTGCGCAAAGCGGTCGAGCCGGCGGGGGCGGACGCCGACGACACACTGTCGGTGGCGCGCACCCTGCGCCGGGTCATGACCTTCACCTCCGAGCCGCGGCAGGCGGCCGTGCTCGTGCTGTTCGGCGGGTCGCCGGAGTCCGATCCGGATGCGCCGGGCGGCTTGCCCGCCGATGCGGACGTGCTGCTCACCCAGCGCGCGTCGTCGCTACGCCAGCATCGCGGCCAGGTCGCGTTCCCCGGCGGCGAGGTGGATCCGGACGACGACGGCCCGATCGATACCGCGCTACGCGAGGCCTGTGAGGAGACCGGGCTGGCGCGCGCCGGCGTCGAGCCACTGGTGGTGCTGCCGAAGTTGTTCGTGCCGCCGTCCAGATTCGACGTGACTCCCGTGATCGCCTACTGGCGCACCCGCAGTGAGGTGCGCGTGGTCGACACGAGCGAAACCGAACGGGTCGTCCGTGTCCCGATCGCCGAGCTGCTCGATCCGGCGAACCGCTTCCTGGTGCGCGGCACCATGGGCTATCAGAGCCCGGCCTTCCAGGTGGACGGCCTGCTCGTCTGGGGCCTGACCGGCGGCATACTGGCCGGCATCTTCAGCCACGCGGGCTGGGAACTGGAATGGGACCGCACCGACGTGCGCGACCTGGAATCCTCGCTCGCCGCCGTGGGGATGACGTTATGAACTCCTCGGCCTGGCTCGATATCGCGGTGGTGATCCTGGCGCTGCTCGCGGCCTCGTCAGGGTGGCGGCAGGGCGCGGTCTCGTCCGCGCTCGCCTTCCTCGGCGTCGTGCTCGGTGCGGTGGCCGGCATCCTGATCGCGCCGCACATCCTGGTCCACATCGATGAGGGCCGTAAACGGGTGCTCGTCGGCGTGGTGCTCATCGTGCTGCTCGTGATCGTCGGCGAGGTCGCGGGCATGGTGCTCGGCCGCGCCGCGCGCGGCGGTATGCGTCATCCGTTCACCCGCAGCGTGGACAGTGTGGTCGGTGCGGTGCTGCAGGCCGTCGCGGTGCTGGTGACCGCGTGGCTGCTCGCGCTGCCGCTGGCCACCTCGTCACAGCCCGCCATCGCGGCGGCGATCAACGGCTCCCGGGTGCTCGCCGATGTGAACAAGGTCGCGCCGAACTGGCTGCGCCGGGTGCCCAACGAATTCTCCAAGCTGCTCAACACCTCCGGCCTGCCGGATGTGATCGGACCGTTCGGCCGGGCGCCGATCGCGAACGTCGAACCGCCGGACGGCTCCGTGCTGCGTAGCCCGGTCGCCGCCTCGTTGCAACAGAGCGTGCTGCGCATCCGCGGCGTCGCACCGAGTTGCCAGCGCGCGCTGGAGGGTTCGGGCTTCGTGGTGGCGCCGGAGCGGGTGATGACCAATGCGCACGTGGTCGCGGGTACCACGAGTGTTTCGGTGGATACCGCGCGCGGTGCGCTAGAGGCGACGGTCGTGTTGTTCGATCCGTCCAAGGACGTCGCGGTGCTCGCGGTACCTGGTCTCACCGCGCCGGTGGTTCCGCAGGCCGAGGTGCCCGCCAGGTCGGGCGACAGCGCCATCGTGCTCGGGTATCCGGGCGGTGGCCCGTACTCGGCGGCGGCGGCCCGTGTCCGCGAGACGCTCGACCTGACCGGTCCGACGATCTACCGCAACGGCACGGTCGAGCGCGAGGTCTACACCGTGCGCGGTCAGGTCCGCGCGGGCAATTCCGGTGGGCCGCTGGTGAATGCGGAGGGCAAGGTGCTAGGCGTGGTGTTCGGCGCCGCGGTCACCGACGACGAAACCGGTTATGTGCTCACCCTCGCCGAGGTCCGCTCGGATCTGGATGCCGCGCCGAACTCGCAGACCCCGATCGGCACCGGCGCCTGTGTACTGAGCTGAGTTCGATGGCAGCGCCTACTCACGGCTGCCATCGAACTCAGAGCACCACGCAATCCCGTACGGAGCGAGTCTTACGAGCGACGTGAGCGGCCGTCTCGCGTCCGAGCGCTCGGACGCGAGGCCCACCCGTCGCCCGACCACCACCCCTCATCGAATCGCTTCGCGATGCTGACTTTGTGGGGCCGCGAACACGCAGCGCCGAAGGCGCTGCCATCAAACACAGAGGAGTTCGGCGAGTTCCGCGGTGACGGCCCCGGGGTTCTCCTGGTGCGCGAAATGGCCCGCCGCGGGGATGGTGACCAGGCGCCGGTTCGGCGAAAGGTCGTGTCCCCTGCGGAAAGTCGAGGCGAGTAGGTAGCGGTCCAGGTCGCCGCGCATGGCGAGCACCGGGATCGAGATCGGCTCGCGCATGGTCGCCATGAAGCGGCGGCCGTCCGGGCGCCACTGGCTGCGGAAGGCCCACCGCTGATACTCCAGGGCACAGTGCGCGGCGCCGGGAATCCGGATGGCCGAGCGCATCCGCCGCGCCGTGTCGACGAATTCGGCGGTGCCGGACCAGGATGCGCAGACCCGCTCGCGCAGCAGCCGTTCCACCTCGAAGCCGTCGCCGGTGGTGAGCAGATGCTCCGGATAGCGCGGCAGCTGATAGCGCAGGAAGTTCGGCAGCCAGGTCCTGCGCTGTTTGCGGCTGCGCAGCACCGCGCTCTTGAGTGCCGCCGGATGCGGCGAGCTCACCAGCGCGATCGACCGCACCAGCCGTGGGTGCAGCACCGCCGTCGTCCAGCACACCAGCCCGCCGTCGGCATGGCCGACCAGGGTGGCGTCGGTATGCCCGAGCGCGCGGATCAGCCCGGCGACATCGCCCGCCAGCGTCCAGCCGTCGTAGCCGCGCGGCGGCTTATCGCTGTCGCCGTACCCGCGCAGGTCGACCGCGACGGCGCGGTAGCCGAGCTCGGCGAGCCCGGTCAGCTGATGCCGCCAGGACCACCAGAAATCGGCAAAACCGTGCAGCAGCACCACAAGTGGTGCGTCCGGCCGGTCCGGTGCCGCCTCGACGACATGGAAGCGGATGCCGTTGGCGCGAACATCCCGATGGGTCCACGGACCGTCGAACCGGACACTGGACGGATCGGGAGGAGAGGTCAACTCCCCCGCCTCTCCGCGTACTTTTGCCGGTCGTGGGTGCCGCTACCGTTCGTCCTCGGGCCGGCGGATCCATGCTGGCCGAGTCTTGGGCGTACCCGGCGAGTTACCCATGTCCTTGCGAAATCAGTCGGCAAGTTGGGCATGCTAGGGCGCGGTTTTGTCGAGTGCGGTGGTCGACTCCTCGTGTGCGGCCGCGCCGAGACCCTGCGGCAGCACCGTGCGCGCTTCCTTGAGCGAATCGATCGTCTTCTGCGGCGCCCGCAGCTTCTTCACCTTCAGGTAGCCGAGGAAGGCGCACGCGCCGGTCGCGATGAGCATCAGCAGGAACACGATGCCGAACGCCGCCCACCGGTACAGCCACACATCGAGCAGTTCGGCGATGAAGAAGAAGAAAAAGAACAGGCTGAACAGCAGGATGGTCAGCGCCGCGATGAAGTAGACGCTGCCGAGCAGCCCCTTCTTGATCTCCGCGGTCACCTCGGTCTTGGCCAGCTCGACCTCGGCGCGCACCAGGGTCGACATCTGCTCGGTCGCGTCGCGGACCAGGCTGCCGAAGCTGGCCGATCCGTTCGGGTTGGCGTCGGTGAGGGGAATGGAGGTCAGCGTGCTCCGGTCACGTCCCTCGCCGCCCTGTGTGAAACTCACTTGATCGACCCTTCTCCCTGTCCCGGCACTCGTCGGCCTCACTCTTCTCGTTCTAGCGCACGCGCCTCACGCCGTGCCTGGTGGACACGCCCACGCCGCAACAGTAGCGCCGAACCGGCGAGGGACGCGGCCATTGATGTGACCAACACAGCGGCCTTCGCCAATTCGACGGCCGAGCCGTCACCGACGTCCGCGAGTGCGAGTTCTGCCACGAGCAGGCTAACGGTGAACCCGATCGCGCCGAGCACCGAGAGGGCGAACATGTCCCGATAGCCGAGACTGGCCGGTCGGGTAGCGATGCCCAACCGGATTGCCAGCCAGCTGATCCCGAAGATGCCGATGGTCTTGCCGAGCAGCAGCCCGAGAATGACCGAGAGCGCCAGCCTGTCGCTGAACAGCTGCCCGAATACCTTGCCGTCCAACGGAACTCCGGAGGCGAACAGCGCGAACAGCGGTACGCACAGCCCGGCCGAGATGGGCTGGAACATGTGCTCGAGCCGGGTCGCGGGCGCTTCGTCCTCGCCCGCATCGGTTTTCACCCTGGTGAGCAGCCCGAGTACGACACCGGCCAAGGTCGGGTGGATGCCCGCCTCGTGCAGCGCGTACCAGGCCGCCAGCGCCAGCGGGACGTAGACCAGCGGTGTGCGCACCCGTTTCCATTGCGCCAGTGCCCATCCCGCGAAGCAGGCGGCGGCGATCAGCAGCCACAGCAGCGCGAGCGATGTGGTGAACAGCACCGCGATCACCAGGATGGCGAGCAGATCGTCGACGACGGCGAGGCTGAGCAGGAACACCCGCGCGCTGGCCGGAATGCGTGACCCGGTCATCGCCAGCACCGCGAGGGCGAACGCGATATCGGTGGCCACCGGGATGGCCCAGGCCCGGTCCATGCCCGGGGTACCGAAGCCGACGGCGAAGGCGATCAGCGCCGGGGTGACCACGCCGCCCACCGCCGCGATGATCGGCAGCGCGGCCCGCTTGGGGTCGGCGAGCTCGCCGACCACCAGTTCCCGTTTGAGCTCGAGTCCGGCGACGAAGAAGAACAGGGCGAGCAGACCGTCCTTGGTCCAGTTGGCCAGGGTCAGCTCGAGGTGCAGCGGTTTGATGGGCAGCACGGTCTCGGTGAGCGTGACGTAGCTGTCGCCCCAGGGCGAGTTGACCCACAGCAACGCGGTAGCAGCCGCGATGAGCAGGATTGCGCCGCCGACGGTTTCAGTGCGTAGGTAACGCGTCAGCTCCGAGCGCACTTGGGTGATCACGGGAAACCCCTTCAGCAGTCCGGCGTGGCTGCGGACGTGCTATCCACCGGATCGGCTTTCGGGTACACCTCCGCATGCCGACCAGACTTCCCGGCACACCTTACGCAATTCTAACGGATACGACCGGTGACTATTCCGGCCACCGGTCGTATCCTGTGCGCGCTGGTGCGCTCGATCAGTTCTTGCCCGCCCGGATCGCCTCGAAGACGTTGGGATCGACCAGCGTCGAGGTGTCGCCGAGCTCGCGGCCCTCGGCCACGTCGCGCAGCAGCCTGCGCATGATCTTGCCGCTGCGGGTCTTGGGCAGCTCCGGCACCACGTGGATCTCGCGCGGCCTGGCGATGGGGCTGATCTCTCGCGACACCTCCGCCTTGAGCTCGTCGACCAGCGCGGTGCCGGTGTCCTTCGCCTCGGCGGTCAGGATCACGAACGCCACGATGCCCTGCCCAGTGGTCGCGTCGCTGGCGCCGACCACCGCGGCCTCGGCCACGCCGGAGTGCCCGACCAGTGCCGACTCGACCTCGGCGGTGGAGATCCGGTGGCCGGACACGTTCATCACGTCGTCGACGCGGCCGAGGACCCACAGATCGCCGTCGGCGTCGAGCTTGGCGCCGTCACCGGCGAAGTACCAGCCCTGCTCGGCGTAGCGCTCCCAGTAGGTGGACCGGTACCGGTCCATATCGCCCCAGATGCCGCGCAGCATGGACGGCCACGGCTGATCGAGCACCAGGTATCCGACGACGGCGGAGCCGTCCGAAGATCCAGCCTCGGTCTTCGTTATCTCTACCGGCTTGCCCTCTTCGTCGACGACCTTCGACGAGATACCGGGCAGCGGTGTCATCGCCGCGCCGGGTTTGGTCGCGGTGACGCCGGGCAGCGGGGAGATCATGATGGCGCCGGTTTCGGTCTGCCACCAGGTGTCGACGATCGGAGTCCGGTTGGCGCCGATGACTTCCCGGTACCAGCGCCACGCCTCGGGGTTGATCGGCTCGCCCACGGAGCCGAGTACCCGCAGGCTGGACAGGTCGTGCGCGGCGGGAATCTCCCTGCCCCACTTCATGAATGTGCGCACCAGCGTCGGGGCGGTGTAATAGATGGTGACGCCGTACTTTTCGATGATCTCGAAGTGGCGGTGCTCGTTGGGCGAGTTGGGGGTGCCTTCGTAGACCACCTGGGTGGTGCGGTTGGCGAGTGGTCCGTAGACGATGTAGCTGTGCCCGGTGACCCAGCCGATGTCGGCGGTGCACCAGTAGATGTCTTGTCCCGCTTTGTGATCGAAGACGTTGTGGTGGGTGTAGGCGGCCTGGGTGAGGTAGCCGCCCGTGGTGTGCAGGATGCCCTTGGGCTTACCGGTGGTGCCGGAGGTGTAGAGGATGAACAGCGGATGTTCGGCGTCGAAGGCCTGCGCCTCGTGCTCCGGTGCGGCCGCGCCGACGGTCTCGTGCCACCACAGGTCGCGGCCCTCGGTCCATGGCACGTCGATTCCGGTGCGCCGCACCACGAGTACATGCTCGACGCTGTGCGCACCGTCGGCGAGCGCTTCGTCGACGGCCTCCTTCAGCGGAGCGGCCTTACCGCGCCGCCATTGTCCGTCGGTGGTGATGATCAGCCGCGCCTCGGCGTCGTCGACGCGCTGGCGCAGTGCGGTGGGGGAGAAACCCGCGAAGACCACCGAGTGGGTCAGGCCGAGGCGCGCGCACGCCAGCATGGCCACGATGGCCTCGGGCACCATCGGCATGTAGATGGCGACTCGGTCGCCTGCCACCAGCCCGAGCCCGGTGAGATAGTTTGCCGCCCTGGAGACCTCGGCGAGCAAATCGTTATAGGTGAGATCACGCGAATCGCCGGGCTCGCCCTCCCAGTGGATGGCAACCTGATCACCGTGACCATCGATGACGTGTCGATCCACGCAGTTGTAGGCGACGTTGAGCCTGCCGCCGACGAACCACTTCGCCACCGGGGCGTCGCTCCAGTCGAGCACCTGTGACCATGGCTGATGCCAATGCAGGCGACCGGCTTGCGTACCCCAGAACGCGTCGCGATCGGCCGCGGCCCGCTGGTACAGCGTGGCGTCGGCGTTCGCCGCGGCGGCGAACTCGGCGGTCGGCGGGTACGAGTCCCGGTGGTCTGCGGTGGTATCGGTCATCTCGTCTCTTCTTTCACGTAACCCTGAGCGCTCGAATCGGTGAGGCCTGTTCGACAGTAGTTCAACTGTGACCCCCGTCGCGTTCGGGTGGGGAGCTTCCGACCTGGCGGGTAATCATCCGGCGAGATCGATCAAAACAGCCGGTCGACATAGCAGATTTGTGTAGAAACCATCAGTTCCGCGCGGTTTGTTCTGACAGAACGATGATTTTTCGATGATGTTCCCGTGTTTCGCCGGTGTTGCCGAATTGGGAACAAGTGGAACGAACCTGGGTCAATCCGATGACAACACCGTTCAGGATGGCTAACCTCCGAGACAATCCTCAGCGGATCGTGTCGGTGCGCGCGCGACTACAACTCGTACGTGTGTCACAGGTTCCTGCGCCCTATCTCGAAAACGGGAGAACGCGTTGAAATTCAACAGAGTTGCCGCGCTATCAGCGGCAGTGCTGGCGGCCACGAGTCTCGGTCTAACGGCTTGCTCGTCCGACGACGGTGCCGATGCCGACCTCGTCACCGTGAACGGTGGCGAGCCGCAGAATCCGCTGGTCCCCAGCAATACCAACGAGTTCTTCGGCGGTCGCGTCGTCGACCGGTTGTTCGCGGGCCTGAAGTACTACGACCCGAGCGGCAAAGCGCACAACGAGGTGGCCGACAAGATCGAGACCACCGATCGCAAGAACTACAAGATCACCCTCAAGGACTGGAAGTTCAGCGACGGCACCACCGTCAAGGCCAAGAACTTCGTCGACGCCTGGAACTACGGCGCACTGGGCACCAACGGTCAACTGCAGAGCTACGTGTACACCCCGATCGCCGGTTTCGACGAAGTGTCCGCGGAGAAGCCGAAGGCGCAGACCATGTCCGGCCTGAAGGTGATCGACGATCGCACGTTCACCGTCGAGCTCAAGCAGCCGTCGATCGACTTCGAGACCGCGCTCGGCTACGCGCCCTTCTACCCGCTGCCCGATGCCGCGTTCAAGGACATCAAGGCCTTCGGTGAGAACCCGATCGGCAACGGCCCCTACAAGTTCGCCCGCAACGGCGCGTGGGAGCACAACGTCAAGATCGACCTGCTGCCCAACCCGGACTACAAGGGCGGCCGCGCGCCGAAGAACAAGGGCCTGCGGTTCACCATGTACCAGTCCTTCGACACGGCCTACGCCGATCTGCAGGCAGGCAACCTCGATGCGCTCGACACCATCCCGGACAGCGCACTGACCTCCTACAAGAAGGATCTCGGCGATCGCGCGATCACCAAGCCGACCGCGCAGAACCAGCACATCGGGATCCAGAGCAACGTCCCGCACTTCGCCGGTGAGGAAGGCGTACTGCGCCGCAAGGCCATCTCGATGGCGATCAACCGGGAACAGATCTGCGACAACATCTTCCACGGTGTCCGCATCCCGGCCCGCGACTTCACCGCGAGCACGCTGCCCGGGTTCGACGGGAACCTGCCCGGCTCGGAGTTCCTGAAGTACAACCCCGCCGAGGCGAAGAAACTGTGGGCGCAGGCCGACGCCATCTCGCCGTGGTCGGGCCGCTACGAGATCGCCTACAACTCCGACGGCGGTCACCAGGCCTGGATCGAAGCCGTGGCCAACAGCGTGAAGAACACCCTCGGCATCGATGCGATCGGGCGTCCGTACCCGACCTTCAAGAACATCCGCGACGAGGTCAACGCCAAGACCATCGGCAAGGCCTTCCGCTACGGCTGGCAGGGTGACTACCCGACCATGCTGCAGTTCCTGACCTCGCAGTACTACAGCTACTCCGAGACCAACAACGTCGACTGGAAGGTTCCGGAGTTCGACGACCTGCTGAACAAGGCGCAGGCGGCGGCGACCGACGCGGAGTCGTACAAGATCATCGCGCAGGCCCAGACCATGATGCTCAACCAGATGGCCGACATTCCGGTACTCGACTATGTCGCCGCGGCCGGTCGTTCTGACAAGGTTAAGAAAGCCGACCTGGCTTGGAATGGCCTGTTCGACTTCGAAGGTATCGAGAAGTAAATAGAGGCAGCAGTCCGGCGCGGCCGTGCCGCCGAATGACACGACACGGCCACTCCGGTCGACCGCGGAGGAAATATGGCTTGGTATGTCCTGCGGCGCCTGCTCCAGATGATCCCCGTTTTTCTTGGGGCGACGCTGCTTATCTATGCGCTTGTGTTCCTGGTTCCTGGTGACCCGATCAAGGCGTTGGCCGGCGACAAGCCGATGACGCCCGCGGTCGAGGCGTCATTGCGCGCCAGGTACCACCTGGATCAACCGTTCATCATGCAGTATCTGCTCTATCTGAAAGGCATCGTCACTTTCGATTTCGGCACGGCCTTCTCCGGCAGGCCGGTGCGCGACGAACTCGCGCGCGCCTTCCCGATCACCATCCGGCTCGCCTTCATGGCGGTGATCGTCGAGGGCGTGTTCGGCGTGCTCTTCGGGCTGGTCTCCGGCCTGCGCAAGGGCAAGCTGTTCGACTCGACCATGCTGGTGGTCAGCCTGATCATCATCGCGGTGCCGATCTTCGTCGTCGGCTTCCTCGCCCAGTTCCTGCTCGGCGTGAAATGGGGCATCGCCCCGGTGACGGTGACCGGTAAAGCCAGCTTCACCGAACTGCTCGTGCCCGCGTTCGTGCTCGGGTCGCTGTCGTTTGCCTATGTGCTGCGATTGACGCGAAACTCGGTGGCGGAGAACATGACCGCCGACTTCGTCCGCACCGCGACGGCCAAGGGCCTGAGCAGGCGGCGGGTGGTGACCGTGCACATCCTGCGCAACTCGATGATCCCGGTGATCACCTTCCTCGGCGCCGATCTCGGTGCGCTGATGGGCGGCGCGATCGTCACCGAGGGCATCTTCAACATTCCGGGCGTCGGCGGGACGCTGTATCAGGCGATCACCAGGGGCGAGCCACCGACGGTGGTGTCGTTCGTGACGGTGCTCATCGTGATCTTCCTGATCTCCAACCTGTTCATCGACCTGCTCTACGCCTCCCTCGACCCGAGGATTCGCTATGCCTGACCTGACGAAGGCACCGGAAAAGCCCCTGCGGGGCAGGCAAGAGTATTTCGTCGCACCGCCGGACGAAGTGGTCGTGCTCGCCACCGACCGGGTCGACGAAACCGGTTCGCCGACAAGCATTTGGACCGATGCGTGGCGTCAGCTGCGGCGCAACCCGATCTTCGTGGTCGCCGCGCTGATGATCCTGTTCATCCTGGTGGTCGTCGCCTTCCCCGATCTGTTCACCAGCCAGGATCCGCGCTACTGCAACGGCGACTTCAGCATGGACCCGCGCGGCTCGGGCCATCCGTTCGGCTTCGACAAGCAGGGCTGTGACATCTACGCCCGAACCGTCTACGGCACAAGGGCTTCCGTGCTCTGCGGCGTGGGCGCGACGATCCTGTTCGTATTCCTCGGCGGCACGTTCGGCGCGCTCGCCGGCTTCTACGGCGGGTTGCTCGATTCGATCGTGTCCAGGGTCGCGGAGATCTTCTACGCGATCCCGCTGATGCTGGCCGCGATCGTGATCATGCAGCTGCTGCACTCGCGCACGATCTGGACCGTCATCCTGATCCTGGCGATCTTCACCTGGCCACAGGCGGCGCGCATCGCGCGCAGCGCGGTGATCGAGGCGAAGAACAGCGACTATGTGACGGCCGCGAAAGCATTGGGCCTCTCGCGATTCCGCACCCTGCTGCGTCACGTGCTGCCCAACGCCGCAGGCCCGCTGATCGTGGTCACCACGATCTGGCTCGGCGTCTTCATCGTCACCGAGGCGACGCTGTCCTACCTCGGTGTCGGGCTGCCGCGCACCATCGTCTCGTGGGGTTCGGACATCGCGTCCGGGCAGCGCGAGATCCGCACCTCGCCGATCCTGTTCTATCCCGCGACGGCATTGGCGCTCACCGTGCTCAGCTTCATCATGCTCGGCGACGCGGTGCGTGACGCACTCGATCCGAAGGCGAGGAAGCGATGACGGAACCACTGCTCGACATTCGCGATCTGAACGTCTGCTTCTCCTCGGAGGGCAAGAAGGTTCCCGCGGTGCGCGATGTGAACCTCTCGGTGTATCCGGGACAGACGGTGGCCATCGTCGGTGAATCCGGTTCGGGGAAGTCGACGACCGCGCACGCGATCATCGACCTGCTACCCGGTACCGGCAAGGTCACCTCGGGCCAGATCATGTTCGACGGCAAGGATCTGGCGGCGGCGTCGAAGAAGGACGTCATCGCGGTGCGCGGCAACGGCATCGGCCTGGTGCCGCAGGACCCGATGTCCAACCTGAACCCGGTGTGGAAGATCGGCTTCCAGATCCGGGAGACGTTGGAGGCCAACGGCATCGCCAAGGGCCAGGCCGCCAAGAAGCGGTCCATCGAACTGCTCGAGGAAGCCGGGATGTCCGACGCGGCGCGCCGGGTGAACCAGTATCCGCACGAGTTCTCCGGCGGTATGCGCCAGCGCGCGCTGATCGCGATCGGGCTGGCCTGCCGACCCAAGCTGCTGATCGCCGACGAGCCGACCTCGGCGCTCGACGTCACCGTGCAGCGGCAGATCCTCGATCACCTGGATGGGCTCACCAATGATCTCGGCACCGCGGTGCTGCTGATCACCCACGATCTCGGCTTGGCCGCCGAGCGCGCGGAACATCTGGTGGTGATGTACCGCGGCCGGGTGGTGGAATCCGGTCCGGCACTGAAGATTCTGCGTGACCCGCAGCATCTGTACACCAAGAAGCTGGTGAACTCGGCGCCCTCGCTCGCCTCGCAGCGGCTGTCGTCGGTGCACAAGCGGGCCGAGGTCCGTGAGCAGGCCGTCCACGCCGCCGAGCAGCAGGTGGCGGCGGACGCCGAGTTGCAGATGGTGCCCGACGAGGTCGTGGTCGCGCGAAACCTGTACAAGGCATTCAAGATTCGCGGTGGCGCACCGTGGAAGTCCACGGACTTCGTCGCGGTCGACGATGTCTCGTTCCGGTTGCATCGCGGCACCACCACCGCGATCGTCGGCGAATCCGGTTCGGGCAAGTCGACCGTCGCGCGCATGGTGCTCGGGCTGCTCGAACCGACCTCGGGCTCGGTGACCTTCGACGGAAAGGAGGTTGCCAAGCTGGACAGCAAGGGCGCCTTCGCTTTTCGTCGTCGAGTGCAGCCGATCTTCCAGGATCCCTACGGTTCGCTCGACCCGATGTACTCGATCTACCGCACCATCGAGGAGCCGCTGCGCACCCACCGGATCGGCACCAACAAGGAGCGGGAGGCCACGGTTCGCGAACTGCTCGACAAGGTTTCGCTGCCGTCGACGGTGATGCGCCGCTACCCCAACGAGCTGTCCGGCGGTCAGCGCCAGCGTGTGGCCATCGCCCGCGCGCTCGCGCTCAATCCGGAGGTGGTGGTCTGCGACGAGGCGGTCTCCGCGCTCGACGTGCTCGTCCAGGCGCAGATCCTCAAGCTGCTCAACGACCTTCAGGCCGAACTCGGCCTGTCGTACCTGTTCATCACCCACGATCTCGCGGTGGTCCGCCAGATCGCCGACGACGTGCTGGTGATGCAGAACGGCAAGGTGGTCGAGGCGGCGACCACCGAGGAGGTCTTCGACAATCCGCGGGAGGAGTACACCCAGCGGCTGCTCGACGCCATCCCCGGCCGCGACCTGCTTTCGGCCTGACAGTCCGCTGCGCTCGTCCGAATCTTTCGTGCGGGAGATTCGGGCGAGCGCGACGGTCACCAGGGTGTGCGGCCTGCCCGGGACCGCGACGATGACCATTCGGTCGTGCGGGGAAGTCCGCTGTGTCGAGCGGGATGCCGCGCTGTACCCGAGTCCTATGCCGCGGAGTCGGCCAGCGCGAGGATCGCCGCGGTCACCGCATCCCAATCCCACCGCTGCGGCATCTCGTGACCGGTGCGTGTCAGCGTGTGGAAGCGGGCGCCGGAAATCTCCGCGGCCAAAGCCCTTCCGTGCTCGATCGGGAACAGCGGGTCCTCGTCGCCGTGCAGTACCAGCGTGGGCACGTCGATCTTGCCGAGCCGGTCACGCCACGGTGTGCCCGCGTCCATGAGGAACGGATTGGTCAGCTGGGCAGCGATATCCGCTGCCCGGTCGACCACCTGCCCGGCGAGCGCGCGCCGTGCTTCGGTGTCGAACGGCCTGCTTGCCGCGGCGAACGGCCGCTCGGCGTCCACCAGATATTCGATGACCGCTGCCCGATCCGACCAGTCCGGCGTGGGCGCCTCGCCCGAGAAATAGGCCATCAGCTCGTCGGTCATCCCGGGCAGATCGGCGGCGGCGTGCCCGGGCCCGCCCGGTGTCGCCGACGAAAGAACCAGCGCGGCAACCCGATCCGGGTAGTCGAGGGCGACGAGCTGGGCGGCCGCCGCGCCACCCGACATTCCGTACACCGTGGCCCGCTCGATCCCGAACGCGTCGAGCACCCCGACGGCGTCGGCGGTCAGATCGTTCAGCCCGTGTGTCGGCGCGCCGACGGGCGAGGTCGTCGATCGGCCCGCATCCCTTGCGTCATAACGGATCACGCGCCTGCCGCCGCTGGTCAACCGCTCGATGAACGCCGGATCCCAGGCCAGCATGGAATCGCCCGCGCCATGGATCAGCAGGATCGCCGGGTGCTGGGGATCGCCGAAACTCTGTGCGCACAGCCGGATTCCGTTGATCTCGAGGATCTGCTCCGCGATGCTCATGCCTACTGCCCTTCAAGTCTGTTACATGTAACGAGAACCATAGCGGCAGATTCGTTACATGTAAACGGTTGGCCTAGACTTGTCCGCATGTCTCGAACAGCCGACCGACGTGCCGCCGACGCCTGGGCCGCCTATCGCAGGCTGCGCCAGATCGTCGATGCCGAGATCGCCCGCGATCTGGAACAGGGCACCGGACTTTCGATGCCCGACTACGAGGTGCTCGAAGCGCTGGCGGAGCTGCGGGATCCGCAGGCCTGCATCAGGGTTCGCGGCCTCGCCGCCCACCTGAACTGGCCGCACAGCCGGCTCTCGCGCCAGCTCGGCCGCATGGAACGCCGCGGCCTCGTCGCCCGCGAGCCATGCGAGCGCGACGGCCGCGGCGACGACGTCCTGCTGACCGATGCGGGCCAGAACGCGCTCGACAGCGCGGTTCCGGCCCATCGTGCCTCGATACATCGCCACTTCACCGATCTGCTCGCCCCGGCCCAGCTGGCCGCCCTTACGGGCATCGAGCGGACGGTCGCCGAGCGCAGGGCCGCGGGCGCGGCACCGTAATCTCGTATCCCGTGACCGATCCGCTACAGCCCCTCGTCGACCTGCCCGGCGTGCGCGACGCCGCCGACAAGGCGCGCGACGCGCTCGCCGCGGTGCACCGGCACAAAGCGAACCGGCGCGGCTGGCCGACCACCGCCGCCGAGGCCGCGGTCCGCGCCGCGCGCTCGTCCGCCGCCATCGACGGCGGCAGCACCGAGCTGCCCGCCGACGGCCGCGTGGCCGATCCGATCCTGGCCGGTTCCCTGCGCGTCGGCCAGGCGCTGGACGGTGATGCCCTGCGCAACCTCGTCGCCACCTGGCAGCGGGCGCCGCTGCAGGCGCTGGCCCGGCTGCACCTGCTGGCCGCCGCCGATCTGGTCACCGACGAGACCCTGCTGGGCAGGCCGCGCTCCGCCCCCGGCGTGGCCGAGCGGCTCGATCTGCTCGCGCAAACCGTCCTCACCTCGTCCGCGCCCGCCCCGGTGATCGCCGCGGTCGCGCACGGGGAGTTGTTGTCGCTGCAACCCTTCGGCACCGCCGACGGGATCGTCGCGCGCGCCGCGTCGAGGCTGGTTGCCGCGTCCAGTGGCCTGGATCCGCACAGTCTCGGCGTCCCCGAGGTCTTCTGGCTGCGCCGCAGGCAGGCCTATCAGGAATCCGCCGCCGCGTTCACCACCGGCACCCCCGAAGCGGTAGGCGGCTGGGTGATCCTCTGCTGCGGCGCGTTCGAAGACGGTGCGCGCGAGGCGGCCTCGATCGCGGACGCGGCCTCGTCGTAGCGGTCTGACCGACCGGCGGCTGGTAATCCCCCTGCACACATCAAAGCGGGCGGTTGTGCCGATGTACTCGACTTCACCGCCCGCTAGCACGGACTACCCGGTTACCAAGCGTGCTAGGTGGGTTGTGTTCTGCGGCCTCGGCGATAATGCGGACTCCGGTGGTTCATCCCCGCAACCTGTGCGAGGCCCTCGCCGTCGAAAACCCGTATCTCGCAGGCCCACAACGCTTCTGCCCTTGTCGCGGCGCGCTCCGCGTGGGTGCCTGGTGTCCGTGCTGGGAAGTCTGGTCGGGAGGCTGGCCTTCTCTTCCGGCTTCGCCTTGGCCTTCCGTCCTTCCGTAGTTACCTTTCTACCCTGTGACGACGCCCACTTCAAGACTTGGCAAAACATTAAAAAATCGGCGTGTCGATCGGCGTTTCGTGGTTAAATCCCTGGTCGTGCCGACTGGCGCCCTTGGTCGGCAAATACTCCGGCAACCATCCCGTATCGCTCCCGAACAGCGCCGGTCGGTGGGTGCGCCGAGTTAGTTAAGCCTCAGCGGCGTCGGCGCAGCAGCCGGTAGCTGATCGCCCCGGCCAGTACCGCGCTCAACCCGACCGCCGCGGTGGCCGCAAGGGTGGTCGACGACGGCGATTGGAATCGCGCCCACAGCGAGACCGGGTTGGAGAACGTCAAGATCGGCCAGCCCCTGGTTACCGCCTCGCGGCGCAGCGCGCGATCCGGATTGACCGCGGTCGGGTGGCCGACGGCGCCGAGCATCGGCAGATCGGTGATCGAGTCGGAGTACGCGTAACAGCGCGATAGGTCGTAACCCTCGGTGGCAGCGAGCTTTTCGATCGCCGCGACCTTACCCTCGCCGTAGCAGTAGAACTCGACCTCGCCGGTGTAGCGGCCGTCCTCGACCACCATCCTGGTCGCCGCGGTATGCGAGGCGCCGAGTACCTCGGCGATCGGCCCGACGATCTCCTCGCCGGAGGCGGAGACGATCACCACGTCGTGTCCGCGAATCTTGTGGTCGGCGATGAGATCTGCCGCCTCGGCGTAGATCAGCGGATCGACCAGCTCGTGAAGTGTCTCGGCGACAATGGATTTCACCTGTTCGACGTCCCAGCCCGCGCACATGCTCGTCAGGTGCGCGCGCATCCGCTCCATCTGGTCGTGGTCGGCGCCGGACAACAGGAACATGAAGTGCGCGTAGCTGCTCTCCAGTACGGCACGGCGATTGAGCAGGCCCTGGGCGAAGAACGGCTTGCTGAACACGAACGTGCTCGACTTCGCGATCACCGTCTTGTCGAGATCGAAGAAGGCGGCGACGCGTCCACCCCGAGTGGTCGGATCGTTCGCAAGCCCTGTCCGGTCGCCCTCGCCCATCACGCGTCCAGGATATGCGGCGGCTTCCGATGCGTTCGAACGCGAGCCGCGTGAGGTCGTCGCACGGTCTGTACCCAGGAGTTTGCCCCGCGGACGCCGGGCCGGTGACGGGCGCAAAGTTCTGCTCGGACGGACTTGCGTTGTGGGCGGGGCTTGGGTGTAGTATTGCTGACACCTGGACATGGTCCAGGCGCGTTCAGCCCGACCCCCCGGGGCTGAACCCGACGGCCCCAGCCTCCTCCCCCCCCGGCTGGGGCCGTCCTCTATTTCGGGGAAGGTGCCGGCTCGGTCCGCCGTCGAAGTTGTCCACACCCCCGGAGTTATCCACATTCGGCGCAGTGGGTCTGTTGCGGCCCCGTCGTCCGGTCGACGCTGACTCGTATGGATCTTCAAGCAGCGCAGGCGACTACGCCGCCGCCGGTACTCGTGCTCGTGCGTGACACCGGGCTCAGGGACGAGGTGCGCCGGGTCGCGGCCGCCGCGGAGCGGATCCTCGATGAACGCGCCGCCCCCATCGGCAGGCACGCGTGGGCGGCGGCCGCATTGGTGATCCTCGACACAGCCGCCGCCCGTGAGTGCGCGGCGGCCGGATATCTCCGGCGTGTCGGCATCGTCATCGTCACCGAAGGCGAGCCGGGCCTGCTCGATTGGCAGGCCGCGGCGGCGGTCGGCGCCGAGCGGGTGATCGCGCTGCCCGGTGCCGCCGTCGGGCTTATCGAGAAGTTTGCTGAGCACACCGAATACCGCACCGGAGACGGTGTTGTCGTCGCGATCGCCGGTGCGAGCGGTGGCGCGGGCGCCTCAACGCTCGCGGTCGCGACCGCGCTGCGCGCCGCCGCCCACCGCTTCCGGCCCGACACCGTGCTCGTCGACGGCGCGCCCCTCGGCGGTGGCCTCGACCTGCTGCTCGGCCTCGAGGCGACAACCGGTCTGCGCTGGCCGGACCTGGTCGTCGAGGACGGGCGCGTATCGGCGGCGGCACTGCACAATGCGCTCCCCGCCGCGGCACCCGGTGTCGCCGTACTGTCCTGCGGGCGTGGCGGTGCGGGCCGGTTGCCGAGCGAGATCGGACCGGCCGCGATGCGCGCCGTGATCGAAGCATGCCGTGCCGCAGGCGATTTGGTGGTATGCGACGTATCGGGCGAACGCGGCCCGCACGCCGATCAGATGCTCGATTCGGCCGATCTCGTCGTCCTGCTCGTCCCGGCCCGCCTGCGCGCGGTCGCCGCCGCCGAAGCCGTCTCCGCCTACATCCGCCACCGAAACCCCAACCAGGGCTTGATCGTCCGCGGTCCCGCCCCCGGCGGCCTAGAGGGCGCCGACGTGGCCGAAGTCCTCGACCTCCCCCTGCTCGCCACCGTCAACGCCCAACCCGGCCTGGCCTATCGCTGCGAACGCGGCCCCCTGACCCTCCGCCGCCGCGGCCCTCTCCGAACCGCCGCCGACGCCATCCTCGCCGTCCTGACGGCCCCCGTGGGCGAGGTACGAGCATGAGCGCGCTGGTGACGGCGGAGCTGCTGGATCGGGTGCGGGAGCGGCTGGCTTGTGGGCCGGGCGAGCCGGAGCCCGCGGAGGTTGCGGCGGCGATCAGGGCCGAGGCCGGTGGAGTGCTGGGGGATACGGATCTGCTGCGGGCGTTGCGGCTGCTGCAGACCGAGTTGACGGGGGCCGGGGTGCTCGAGCCGCTGTTGCATGACCCTCGGGTGGCCGATGTGCTGGTGACGGGGCCGGATGCGGTGTGGATCGACAGCGGGCACGGACTGCGGAGGACCTCGGTGACCTTTCCGGATGAGGCAGCGGTGCGGCGGCTGGCGCAGCGGTTGGCATTGTCGGCTGGGCGCCGCTTGGACGACGCTCAGCCGTGGGTGGACGGCAGGCTCGCCGGACGCGAAGGGGCGCTGGGGGATTCGTTCGGGGTGCGCCTGCACGCGGTGCTGGCGCCGATCGCGCACGGAGGTACATGCCTGTCGCTGCGGGTACTGCGGCCCGCGACACAGGGGCTCGACGCGCTTGCCGCCACGGGTGCGGTGCCCGCCGAGGCGAAGGTGTTGTTGGAGCGGATCATTCGGGCCCGGCTCGCGTTCTTGGTGGTCGGCGGCACGGGTGCGGGCAAGACCACGCTGCTGTCGGGTCTGCTCGCCAAGGTCGACCACACCGAGCGGATCATCTGCGTCGAGGATGCCGCCGAGCTGGCTCCGCCGCATCCACATGTCGTGCGCCTGGTCGCCCGCACCGCGAATGTCGAGGGAGTCGGCGAGGTCACCGTGCGCGACCTGGTTCGTCAGGCGCTACGGATGCGACCGGATCGCATCGTCGTCGGCGAGGTGCGCGGCGCCGAGGTGGTCGACCTGCTGACCGCGCTCAACACCGGCCACGACGGTGGTGCCGGCACCGTGCACGCGAACTCGCCCAGCGAGGTGCCCGCCCGCATGGAAGCCCTTGCCGCCCTTGGTGGAATGGACCGCGCCGCACTGCACAGCCAGCTCGCCGCCGCCATCCAGGTGGTCTTGCACGTGCACCGCCGCCCCGACGGTTCCCGCGGCCTACGCGAAATAGGTCTCGTCACCCGAGGTCCCGACGACCGTGTCCGCATCGCACCGGCCTGGCACGCCGACGGTCACCCGGCACCCGCCGCTGAACACCTCGCCCGCCTGCTCGCCGAACGGCTCGATCGATGAGCGCGGCACTCGGATGTCTGGCGCTGGCACTGCTCGCCGTCCCCATGCCCGCGGCGCGCCGTCGGTTCGCGCGGGTGTTCGGTGCATCGAGCGTGGATCGAAAACCTGCTCGCGGCACCGTGGTTCGAGTCGGTGCCGGGGTGGTGGTGGCCGCCACGGTGCTGCTCGGGATCGGCCCCTTGCTCGCCGCCGTGCTCGTCGCGGGCACCCTCGGAACCAGGATGCGGCGCGCGAGCCGTGAGCGGCGGCGCGGGGCCGAATGCGGATATCTGCTCGATGCGCTGGAGGCCGTCATCGGTGAGCTGCGAGTCGGCGCGCATCCCAGCATCGCGGCCGAGGTCGCGGCGACCGAATCCACCGGCGCGGCGGCGCACGCGTTCGCGGTGAGCGCGGCACGCAGCAGACTCGGCGGTTCGGGCGCGGACGGCCTGCGCGATCCGAATTCGGTCATCTCCACCGAACTCACCCGCATCGCCGACGCCTGGCACGTCGCCGAACACCACGGCCTGGCCCTGGCCGAACTGCTCACCGCCGCCCGCGCGGACCTACTCGGCCGCACCCGCTTCCGCACCCGAACCACCGCCGCCCTGGCAGGCGCCCGAGCCACCGCCACCGTCCTCGCCACCCTCCCACTTCTCGGCATCGCTCTGGGCCAGCTGATGGGCGCCGCCCCACTGTCGGTCCTCCTCACCACTCCCGCCGGAACGGTTCTCCTCCCACTCGGCGCCACCCTGGCCTGTGCGGGCCTCCTCTGGACAGACGCCATCACCCACCGAGTCCTGACATGAAACCCCTGTCCAGGAGTCCATTTCCGCTCCCGCCGTCCCGTGCCCGATCCTCGTGCAGCCCGCGGGGGTTCCTGCGCAGGGCCATGTGGGCGGAGACCAACATCAGGAGGAGGCTGGCACGGACTTCCTGTCAGGGGACGGTGCACTCCGGCGAAGGTCGAGCACGATGCGCCGCCGCGTGTGGCACAGCATGGCCGAAGGTCCGTGCGTCGGCAACGGATCTCGGCCCTGGCGCGGTCCCGACGTGGTGCGCGCTCGTGTGTTCCGGATGGTCGGCATGACATGTCATGCCGGCTCGAGCCGACGTGCTCGTGCGGTTTCCGGCGGTGCGGCGAGATCTGGCGCTGCCTCGACCGTGCCCGGTGGCGGTGGTCCGCAAGGCCGGGCCTGGGGCGGTGCCGAGGTGTTTCGAGTTGGCGGGCGGTCATGGGAGGGCGGACAGGAAGGGGGCGGAGGTGGGAGTAGTTGTCGGGAGTTCTTCCGTGGCGGTGCTTTTGGTCGCCGGGGCGCTGGTGCTGTGGCCGGGGCGGGTTGCGGTGCGGCGGCGGATGCGGCGTGTGTGGCCGGGGGACGCCGGTGCGGAGAGTGGCCGGGCGGTGTCGAAGAAGTCGGTGGCGGATCCGTTGGCGGTGGCTTCGGTATTCGATCTGCTCGCGGCTTGTCTGCGGGCGGGGTTGCCGATGGCCGGTGCGGCGCGGGCGGTGGCGCCCGGTGCGCCCGCACGGCTGGGCGCGGCATTGTTGCGTGCGGCGGATCTGCTTGCGCTCGGCGCGGATGCGGCGACGGCATGGGAGCGCGCGGAGCGGGAGGCGGATGCCGAGGAGGTGGCGGCGCTGGCCAGGATGGCGCGCCGATCGGCACGGTCGGGAGCATCGCTGGCGGTGGCCGTCGGCGAGCTGGCCGAACAGCGGCGCGGTGCGATCGAGGACGCGGCTGCGGCCCGCGCCGAGCGAGCCGGGGTGCTGATCAGCGGTCCCCTCGGCCTGTGCTTCCTTCCCGCCTTCCTCTGCCTCGGCATCGTCCCCGTGGTCATCGGCCTTGCGGGCCGAGTACTGGGCGATGGCCTGCTGTGAGTGCTTCGCGCTGTCGGCTGTGGGTGGCGGGCCGATGGCTGATGCTGATGTCGTCGTGCGCGGATGTGGCCGACGCGCTTCGGGCGCGTCGGAATCGAGCGCCGACGAGTCGTCGCTGTGCGGATGCGAGACAGCCGTGACCAGGCGTGCACTACATGACCAGCAACGCCGACTGTCCGTGCAGTGTCCCGGTGGCCGGGTGTACGGGAGCTCTGATGCGGAGCGGGATCGACTGCGGATGGCGTGTCCCTGTGCGGATGCGAGTCGGTCGTGACCAGACGCGCACTGCTTGACCGGCACGGCCGACTGTCCGTGCGGTGGCGCTGTGGACGGGTGCGCGGGAGCTCTGATGTGGAGTCCGATCGACCGCCGATGGCGTATCCCGGTGCGCGATGTGCATGGGCCTCGTGGAGTTCGGGCTGTGCGGCGCGGCTGAGCGGCGGCGTGGCAGCTGCCGCGCCCGGCGCGGTGGGAGTGTGCCTGTGCGGATCGGCCGCGTGGGCTGTGGTGAAAGGGGATTCGGTTGCGGAGCAGGACGAGGTCGATGGTGGCGGAGGTGCGCTGGCGGCTGATGCGGGCGCTGATCGCCGACGAGGGGATGAGTACGGCCGAGTATGCGATCGGGACGATCGCGGCGGCGGCGTTCGGTGCCGTGCTGTACGGGGTGGTGACCGGCGACAATATCGTGAACGCGCTGACGAAGATCATCGACAAGGCGCTGAACACGGCCGTGTAGCGATCGATCGGTCACGGCGAAGGCGCTGTGGCGCAAGAGATCTCGGTGACGACCGGGGTGCGGTGACGGTCGAGGCGGCGATCGCGCTCACCTCGATCGTCATCGTGGTCGCGCTATGCCTCGGCGCTTTGCTCGCCGCATCCACCCAGGTGCGCTGCGTCGACGCCGCACGCGAGGCGGCCAGGCTCGCCGCCCGCGGCGATCAGCCGAACGCGATACCCGCCGCTCGCCGGATAGCCCCGCCCGGCGCGGATATCGTCCTGCGTGAAGAAGGCGACCGACTGATCGCCACCGTCTCCGCCCACACTTATCTCCTCCCTCTTCTCACCCTGCACGCCGAAGCAGTCGCTGTTCGCGAACCAGGGACAACACCGTGACCGCGGCCGGTGCCATGACGCGGCACGGGTATCCGCCCGCTCGGCTTCGCGCTCCCGCGCGCTATGAGCGGTCAGCGATCTGCTGCGCCGAGGACGCGGCAGCGATCGGCGGCCTGCCGGTGGCGAGCCGACGGATCCTGGTGCCCTGCACCGTGCGTCGAAGCGGTCACCATCCGAGAACTGGGGACGGCACCCAGTCCGCTGACTGGCCAGCGGCTGTGGATGGATCCGTCGGCCAGGCGTCGTACATCGGAGCGGCGGTGTGGAACCGGAGGCGTGGCTGTGGCCACACGAACCAGAGCGACATTGGGTCCGTCGGCGGGCAGTGCCGGGGACCCGTCGGGCAGCGTGCTGGGCTTACCGTTCGCGAGCGGGCAGCGGTGCGGCGACCGGGCGCGTCTGCGGACAGGCGTGTCTGCGTGCTGGTGCGTCTGCTTGGTGCCGTACTGGGGCGTGCCGTTCGCGAGCGAGGGGCTGATGCGGTGAACGGCTGGTGGGTGCAGGTGCGTGGGTGGTGGCTTCGGTATTCGTTCGGTGGCAGCGGTGCGGCGGCTGTGCGCCGGGAAGGTTTTGGTCGAGGGGATCGGGGCGCGGCGAGTGTGTTCGCGGCGTTGGCCTTGGCTGGGTTGGTGGGGGTGACGGCGTTGATCGGTCAGGTGGGGGTGGGGGTGGTGGCGCGGCATCGGGCGCAGGCGGCGGCGGATCTGGGAGCGCTCGCGGGGGCGGGTGCGCTGGCGGGCGGAGCGGAGGCGGGGTGCGCCGCGGCGGGAGAAGTCGTGCGGCGCATGAAGTTCCGGATGGAAGGATGCGAGGTGCACGGCTGGGATGTGTTCATCGCGGTCGCTGGGAAAATACCAATGGGTCTGTTCGGTGATCGAACCGTACGCTCGGTTGCTGGCGCGGGACCGGTCGAAGAGTCGGATGCGACCATTGGAAATCGGTAATTGTCCTGTTCGGAGAATTGCGCGTTCTGGTTATTCTGCGCGTTATAGCGGATAAGGAATGCGAGGAAATCCAAAGATCGACACGGGGGCATGTGGCAATACCTCAGTTAACATGAATACCTTCCTCTTAAATCGTGACCTGCCCGAACGACCTGGCCCCGGCTGGTGATCGCCTGGCCAGGTGGACGATCGGTCACGCTCCAGGCTCGGGCTCGTCACGAATCGTGCCTGGTCACGTCATCGAACGGGCCGTCGAGCTCCGTGAGCACCGCGCTGAGCAGTCGAACCGCCCCCGCTTTGTCCAACGGATGATTGCCGTTGCCGCACTTGGGTGACTGGACACAGGAGGGGCAGCCCGCGATGCACGTGCAGGCGTCGATGACATCCAGCGTCGCCGACAGCCACCGATGCAGCCGCGCGAAACCGCGCTCGGCGAAGCCCGCGCCACCCGGCTGGCCGTCGTAGACGAAGACCGTCGGCAGCCCGGTGTCCGGGTGCTCGGCGATGGAAACCCCGCCGATATCCCAGCGGTCGCACGTCGCGACCAGCGGCAACAGGCCGATCGCCGCGTGCTCGGCCGCATGCAGCGCCCCTGGCACGTCCTCGGGCTCGATACCGGCCAGCGCCAACAGTTCTGGCGTCACCGTGTACAGCACCGCGCGGGTCGGCAGTGTCTGCGTGGGCAGGTCGAGCTCGACCAGGTCGAGCACCTCCCCGGTGACCAGCGTGCGGAGGTAGGCGATCACCTGCGCGGTCACCCGCACCTGCGCGAGCGCGGTGCGCACCCGGCCGTATTCGCGCTGGTCGGTAATGGTTTCGATGGCGATGGAGGTGACCTCGCGCGCGCTGGTGGTCCACCCGGGATCGCCCGCGTGCACGAACGCGACACCGCCGTCGAGGTCGAGCTCGTCGACCACGTAGACCTCGCCCTGATGCAGGTGCACCGCGCCTTCGTGCAGCGTGGCCATGGCCCGCGCGGCATCGGCGGTGCCGAGCAGCCTGCCGGTTTCCCCGTCGACGATGGCCACCGGCGTGCCGATGCCGCCGCGCACATCGACCGCGTCGTGCGGCTGCGCCTCGGCCGTGACGTACCAGCGCCCGCCGGATCCGTTCGCCGTCCGTCGCCGGATCAGTCCCTTTTTCGCCAGGTCGGTGAGCACGTCCAGCGCGCCGAACTCATCCACCTCGGCATCGGTGAGCGGCAGTTCCAGTGCGGCGCAGAGCAGTTGCGGGCCGAGCACGTAGGGGTTGCGCGGGTCGGTGATAGTGGCCTCGACCGGCTTGTCCAGCAGCGCTTCCGGGTGGTGCACGAGGTAGGTGTCCAGCGGATCGTCCCTGGCCACGAGCAGAACCAGTGAGCCTTGGGTGCGTCGGCCCGCTCGTCCGGCCTGCTGCCAGAACGAGGCGACGGTGCCGGGGAATCCGGAGATCACCACGGCGTCGAGCCCCGCGATGTCGACGCCGAGTTCGAGCGCGTTGGTGGTCGCGGCACCGAGCAGTGCCCCGCTGGTCAGCGCCGCTTCCAGCGCGCGCCGATCCTCCGCGAGATAGCCGGCGCGGTATGCCGCGACCCGCTCTACCAGCGCAGGATCGGTTTCGGCCAGCAGCCGCCGCGCGCCCATCGCCGTCAGCTCGGCGGCACGGCGTGAGCGGACGAAGGTCAGCGTCCGCGCACCCTCGACCACCAGATCGGCCATGATCCCGGCCGCCTCCGCGGTCGCGGTCCGGCGCACCGGCGCACCGTTTTCGCCGGTCACGCTGGTCAGTAGCGGCGGCTCCCACAGCGCGACGGTGCGCGGACCCTGCGGTGACGCGTCCTCGGTGACCGCGACGCACGGCGCGCCGATCAGCCGGGACGCGGCCGCCGCGGGTTCGGCCGCGGTGGCCGAGCAGAGGATGAAGACCGGATCCGCGCCGTAGCGTGCGGCGATACGCCGCAGCCTGCGCAGCACCAGCGCCACGTGTGAACCGAAAACCCCGCGGTAGGCATGGCATTCGTCGATCACCACGTAGCGCAGCCTGCGCAGCACCCTGGCCCAGCGCTGGTGTGAGCGCAGGATGCCGAGGTGCAGCATGTCCGGGTTGGTGAAGATCCAGCGGGCATTGGCCCGCACCCACTGGCGGATTTCGGCGGGGGTGTCACCGTCGTAGGTCGCCGGATGGATATCGCGCAGCGGCCCCTCGTGGGTCAGCTCGCTGATCGCCCGCAGCTGGTCGGCGCCGAGCGCCTTGGTCGGCGCGAGATAGAGCGCGGTGGCTTTCGGGTCGTCGCGCAGCGCGGTCAATACGGGGAGCTGATAGCCGAGGGATTTACCGGATGCGGTGCCGGTGCTGAGCACGACGTGCCTGCCGTCGACGGCGAAGTCGGCGGTTCTGCTCTGGTGCGCCCACGGCGCCTCGATACCGGTGGCCTGCAGCGCACCGATCACCTCCGGCGCCACCCACTCGGGCCATTCGGTGATTTCCCCGAAGCGGGCGGATAGCTCGACTACGTGAGTCAGTCGTGAGTCACCTTCGGGTGCGCCGGATAGGACACGATTCAGCAACGATCGACCGTAACTCGGGCCGCTGTCGACCCCGATCCGGCTTGTCTGCGACGTCGGATTCATGAGGCAGTGGACATGACACGCCGGGAAAGTGTGAAACGTGCGCGGTTGGGAAGCCCCACCTGCCATTTCGATACCAAATAGCGACCTGGGTCACAGGCGGTTTGCCAGACGCTCACTCGGTTATCGGGAGGCAAACGAACCTCAAGTCTGGATTCCAGCATTGTGTCCCTCACCTGCGCATTCGCAAGATCAACTTTTTTGCAAATTGTCGGTAACTCGACTGTTGAATTGCTCGAAGACATGGTTCACTGGTTCCTGGTCGCAAGCTTCTGTGTTCGAGGGACGGATCCAAAGTCCAAACCGTCAGCAGGATCGATGTTGCGAACGGTGTGCTTGGTGCTTTCCTGCAGGGGGAACCAACAGTACAGCGGTCGGAACGGACCCGGTGGACGAACCCAGTTGTCCGCCGTTCCGGTAAGAAAAGAGAAGGAACAGAATGGCACAGGGAACTGTGAAGTGGTTCAACGCGGAGAAGGGGTTCGGCTTCATCGCGCCCGAGGACGGCTCCGCTGACGTCTTCGTCCACTACTCCGAGATCCAGGGGACGGGCTTCCGCACCCTCGAGGAGAACCAGAAGGTCGAGTTCGAGGTAGGCCAGGGCACCAAGGGCCCGCAGGCCACCGGAGTTCGCGCGCTCAGCTGAGCGACGCATCATCTCCACAGCTCGTCCCTCACCACCGGCAACGGAGGTGGGGGACGAGCTATATATAGGGGAAGACACATCCGGGCACGCCGTGGCGAAGCTGCAGTGCGCGAGCAGGGCATACTGATCGGCAAGACGCGCGTATGTTTGGTGGCTCGAGTTCGCAAGCACTCGACCGCGAGGCGCGTCAAGGTATAAACGTGTCTGGTAGCGACGTCAGTTGTCGCGACCGCTTGCCCCAGCCGCGCATCAGGCGCACCAACGCCGCGCGGGTCGAGAAGGAAAGGTGTATTCGCCGGTGGCAACACGAGACCGCGGTGCAGCCGACCAGGGCCGTCCCCTGCGTCGTCTCGTGATCGTCGAGTCCCCGACCAAGGCCCGCAAGATTGCGCCCTATCTGGGCCGCAACTACACGGTGGAGGCCTCCGTCGGCCATATCCGGGACCTGCCGCGTGGCGCGGCGGATGTTCCGGCCAAATACAAGGGGCAGCCGTGGGCGCGCCTCGGCGTCGACGTCGACAACGACTTCGAGGCCATCTATGTCATCAGCCCGGATAAGAAGGCGAAGGTCGCCGAGCTCAAGAGCCTGCTGAAGGACGCCGACGAGCTCTACCTCGCCACCGACCCCGACCGCGAGGGCGAGGCCATCGCCTGGCATCTGCTGGAGACGCTCAAGCCCAAGGTGCCGGTGCGCCGGATGGTCTTCCACGAGATCACCGAGCCCGCCATCCAGGCGGCCGCGGCCGATACTCGCGAACTGGACAGCGACCTGGTCGACGCGCAGGAGACGCGCCGCATCCTGGACCGGCTGTACGGCTACGAGGTCAGCCCGGTGCTGTGGAAGAAGGTCATGCCGCGCCTGTCGGCCGGCCGCGTGCAATCGGTCGCCACCAGGGTGATCGTGCAGCGCGAGCGCGAGCGGATGGCGTTCCGCTCGGCCGAATACTGGGATATCGCGGCGAAACTCGACGCGGGCGGCGCCGACGGCGACGCCACCAATCCGCGCACCTTCGGCGCCAGGCTGGTCAACGTCAACGGCGCGCGGGTCGCCACCGGCCGTGACTTCGGGTCCGACGGTCAGCTCAAGGGCACCGAGGTCATCGTGCTCGACGAGGGCTACGCGCGGCGGCTGGCCGAGGCGCTCGACGGCGCCGACATGGTCGTGTCGTCGGCGGAGGCCAAGCCGTACTCGCGCAAGCCGTACGCGCCGTTCATGACCTCGACCCTGCAGCAGGAGGCGGCGCGCAAGCTGCGCTTCACCTCCGAGCGCACCATGCGGGTGGCCCAGCGGCTGTACGAAAACGGCTACATCACCTACATGCGTACCGACTCGACCACGCTGTCGCAGTCGGCGATCAACGCGGCGCGTTCACAGGCGACGCAGCTGTACGGCGCGGAATATGTCTCGCCGACCCCGCGCCAGTACAACCGCAAGGTGAAGAACGCGCAGGAGGCACACGAGGCGATCCGCCCGGCCGGCGACACCTTCATGACGCCGGGCCAGCTGCACTCGCGGGTCGACAACGACGAGTTCCGGCTCTACGAGCTGATCTGGCAGCGCACCGTCGCCTCGCAGATGGCCGACGCCAGGGGCACCACGCTGACGCTGCGGATCACCGGCGTCGCGAGCACCGGCGAGGAATGCGTGTTCTCCGCCTCGGGTCGCACCATCACCTTCCCCGGCTTCCTCAAGGCCTACGTGGAGAGCGTGGACGAGGAGGCGGGCGGGCAATCCGACGATGCCGAATCCCGGCTGCCCGCGCTGGAGCAGGGCCAGGGCGTCACCGCGGTGGAGCTGAATCCCGATGGGCACAGCACGAATCCGCCCGCGCGCTACACCGAGGCCTCGCTGATCAAGGCGCTCGAAGAGCTCGGCATCGGCCGTCCTTCGACGTATTCGTCGATCATCAAGACGATCCTCGACCGCGGGTATGTGTACAAGCGCGGCAGCGCGCTCGTGCCGTCGTGGGTGGCGTTCGCCGTGATCGGCCTACTGGAGGAACATTTCGGCAGGCTGGTCGACTTCGACTTCACCGCGGCCATGGAGGACGACCTCGACGCCATCGCGGGCGGCCGCGAGCAGCGCGGAAACTGGTTGTCCAGCTTCTACTTCGGCGGCGACCACGGCGTGGAAGGCTCGGTCGCGCGCTCGGGCGGCCTGAAGAAGATGGTCGGCGAGCGGCTCGACGACATCGACGCGCGCGAGATCAACTCGATCAAGCTGTTCGCCGACGATCAGGATCGCGATGTGGTGGTCCGGGTCGGCCGGTACGGTCCGTACCTCGAGCGGATGGTCGTCAATCCCGATGACCCCGAAGGGGATTCGGTTTCACAGCGGGCCAACCTGCCCGATGACCTGCCGCCGGACGAGCTGACCCCCGAGGTCGCGGAGAAGCTGTTCTCCACTCCGCAGGAGGGCCGCTCGCTCGGCACCGATCCGGTGTCCGGGCACGAAATCGTCGCCAAGGAAGGACGTTTCGGCCCGTACGTCACCGAGGTGCTGCCCGAACCCGCCGCCGAGGAGAATCCGGCCCCAGCCAAGAAGACCGCGAAGAAGGCGGTCGCGCCGAAGCCGCGCACCGGGTCGCTGTTCAAGTCGATGGACCTGGCGACGATCACGCTCGACGATGCGCTGAAACTGCTTTCGCTGCCGAGGGTGGTCGGCGCCGACCCGGAATCCGGTGACGAGATCACCGCGCAGAACGGTCGCTACGGCCCATACCTGAAGAAGGGCACCGATTCTCGCTCGCTCAACAGCGAGGATCAGATCTTCACCGTGACGTTGGAGGAGGCCCTCAAGATCTACGCCGAACCCAAGCGGCGCGGCAGGCAGGCCGCAAGCGCGGCGGCGCTACGCGAACTCGGCAACGACTCGGCCACCGGCAAGCCGATGGTGATCAAGGACGGCCGCTTCGGCCCGTACGTCACCGACGGTGAGACCAACGCCAGCCTGCGCAAGGGCGACGAGGTCGAATCGATCACCGATGAGCGCGCCTCGGAACTGCTCGCGGATCGACGCGCGCGCGGTCCGGTGAAGAAGGTCGCCAAGAAGGCGGCGGCCAAGAAGGCGCCCGCGAAGAAGGCCACGGCGACAAAGGCAGCAGCGAAGAAGGCGGGGGCGACGACCACCAAGACGGTGGCCAAGAAGTCCGCCGCGAAGAAGGCCGCCGCCAAGAAGACGGGTGTCGGAAAGGCCTGAGCCGCTCATTCATTCGGTGATTCGCGGGTATTGGTCGTAACCTCGGTCCGTACCGCCGCATCAGCAGTGAAGGATCGCCCATGTCCGACCAGGAGCGCGAGGATCTCATCAGCATCCTCGCCAACCAGCGTGAGCTGTTTCGGATCACCCTGAAGGATCTCGACGACGACCAGGCACGCAAGCGCACCACCAACAGCGAGCTGACCCTCGGCGGCCTGCTGCACCACCTGATCAACTGCGAGCGGCACTGGGCGACCGTCATCGTCGAGCGGGACGAGAACGCCGAACTCGACGTCGCGGCGTTCGACGGCGAGTACGTGATGGCGCCGCACGAAACCGTGGCGGGCCTGCTGGCGACCTGGGACGAGGTGGCCGAGGCGACCGCCGAGCTGATTCGCACGGTGGACAGCCTCGACGCCTCGATCCCGACGCCGACCGCGCCGTGGACTCCGGAGCGGGTGTGGTGGACGGTGCGCTACACGCTGCTGCACATCCTGCGTGAGATCGCGCACCACTCGGGGCACGCCGACATCATCCGCGAGGAACTCGACGGGCAGAACAGCACCTACACGCGCATCGCGTAATCAGCGGACGGAGTCCGGTTCGCGCCGGGCCGGAGCGGAGCGGAGTCGGAGGCAGCCGCCTTACGCGCGCAACAGCTTCAGGAATTCGCGCATCCAGGCCGGGTGATCGGGCCAGGCCCGGCCGGTGACGATGTTGTCCTCGACGTGGGCCGCGCTGTCCACGAACTTCGCGCCCGCCGCCTCGATATCGGGGGCGAGCGCGGGGTAGGCGCTGCACGAGCGGCCGGTCAAAACGCCTGCGGCGGCGAGGATCAGCGGTCCGTGGCACAGCGCCGCGATGGGTTTGCGGGTATCGATGAAGTATTGGACGAGGCGCTGGCAGTGCCCGTTGTTGCGCAGGTACTCCGGCGCTCGGCCGCCGGGCAGCACCAGCGCGTCGTAGTTCGTCGGCTCGACGGCCGCGAATTCGAGGTCGGCGGGCCAGCTGTGCCCGAGTTTCTCGGTGTAGGTGTCGAAGCCGTCGACGAAGTCGTGCACCACGAACTGCAACTTCTTGACGGTGGGGGCCGCGATGTCCACCTCGTGGCCCTCTTCGAGCAGGCGCTGGTACGGGTACATGACCTCGAGGTCTTCGGCAGCGTCCCCGGTGATCAACAGAATTCTCACGATGAAATCCACCTCCACGTCGAGGATCCGCCACCGCGGCGATCCGCGGGCGGAATTCGGGTGACCGCGCGCGGGATCGGTGTCGGTGGGGGCGGCTAAGGTGTTCGGCGTGGCAGGTGTCTTCGATCGGTTGGTCGGCCAGGATGCGGTCGAGTCCGAGCTGACGGCTGCCGCGATCGCGGCGCGCGGGGGCGGCGTCGTCGGTGCGATGACCCATTCGTGGCTGTTCACCGGTCCGCCGGGATCGGGCAGATCCGTTGCGGCGCTGTGCTTCGCGGCCGCGCTGCAATGCACCGACGAGGGGACGCCTGGCTGTGGCCGGTGTCACGCGTGCACGACGACCATGGCCGGAACGCACGGCGACGTGCGCCGGGTGGTGCCGGAGGGGCTGAGCATCAGCACCAAGGAGATGCGCGAGATCGTGCAGATCGCCTCGCGCAGGCCGAGCACCGGGCGCTGGCAGGTGGTGGTGATCGAGGACGCCGACCGGTTGACCGAGGCGGCGGGCAACGTGCTGCTGAAGGTGGTCGAGGAGCCGCCGGACCGCACCGTGTTCCTGCTGTGCGCGCCGTCGGTCGATCCGGAGGACATCTCCATCACGCTGCGCTCCCGCTGCAGGCATGTGCATTTGGTGACGCCGTCGGTGCCCGCCATCGCGCGGGTGCTGCGTGAGCGCGACAACCTCGACGAGAAGACCGCGAACTGGGCGGCCGCCATCAGCGGCGGACATGTCGGCCGTGCCAGGCGACTGGCCACCGACGAGGAGGCGCGGGCACGCCGCAAGCGAGCCCTCGCCTTGGTGGCCGCGGCGTCCCGACCCGGCGGCGCGTACGCGGCCGCCGACGAACTGGTGAAATCCGCGGACGACGAGGCCAAGCAGATGAGCGCGGCCCGCGACGAACGCGAACGCGAAGAGCTGGCCACCGCCCTCGGCGCCGGCGGCACCGGCAAAGGCGCGGCGAGCGCGACCCGCGGCTCGGCGGGCGTACTCAAAGACCTGGAACGCCGCCAGAAATCCCGTGCCACCCGCACCGGCCGCGACGCACTCGACCGCGCCCTCATCGACGTCGCGGGCGTCTACCGCGACGCACTCGCCGTCCGTTTCGGCGCGGCGACCCGCACCTCCGGCGTCACCCTCACCCACCCCGACCTGGCCGACCAGATCCACGACCTCGCCGACCGAGTCCGCCCCGAGGGCCTGCTCCTGTCCATCGAAGCCGTCCTCGCCTGCCGCGAAGCACTCGACCTCAATGTCAAACCCCGCTTCGCCCTCGCCGCCATGGCCGCCGCCCTCATGTCCGCCCAATCCGCCTGATGCCCGCGATGACCACCCGTTTTCGCGATCCGCACCTCGAGACGATAGACTCGCCACGCCGAGAGGCACGCCGCCCTAGCTCAGTCGGTAGAGCGCTTCACTCGTAATGAAAAGGTCAGGGGTTCGATTCCCCTGGGCGGCTCCACTTCGGAAAGGTCTCCAACGCGACAGTGTTTCGGGGGCCTTTTTTCGTTGCGGGTCAGTGGGAGCGGACGGCGGATTCGTTGATGGCGGCGACCAGGCCGCCGTCGATGATGAGGTCTTGGCCGTTGATGTAGGAGGCTTCGGGGGAGGCCAGGAAGGCTACGGCGTCGGCTACGTCTCGAGCGGTGCCGAGGCGGGCGGCGGTGACGGTGGCGATGAGGGCTGCCTCCGCTTCGGCGGCGACGTTGGCGTGGTACATGGGGGTTTCGATGTAGCCGGGGCTGACCGAGTTGACGCGGATTCGGCGGGGGGCCAGTTCGGCTGCGAGGCTGCGGGCGAGGTTGTGGACCGCGGCCTTGGTCGCGGCGTAGAGGGAGCCGCCCGGCATGCCGCGGTGCAGGGTCCATGAGGCGTTGATGACGATGGACGCGTGGTCGGCGAGCAGGGGGACGGTCTGCTGGATGGTGAAGTAGACGCCCTTGAAGTTGATGTCGACGACGCGGTCGAATTCGGTTTCGGTGATATCGGCGAAGGGGCCGAAGGAGGCGACGCCCGCGTTGGCGAACAGGACGTCGAGGCGGCCGTGGCGTTCGCGGATCGCGGTGGTGAGCGCCTCGAGGTCGGCGAGGTTCGCGACGTCGCCGCGGATCGCGAGGACGCGGTCGCCGCCGTTCAGTTCGGCTACGGCGTCATCGAGCTTGGTCTTGTCGCGCCCGGTGATCACCACCTGCGCGCCCTCGGCGAGCAACCGGTGCGCGGCGGCGAGGCCCATGCCGCTGGTGCCGCCGGTGACGAGTGCGATCTTGTTCTCGAAGCGGGAGTTGTGCTGTGTCATGGGATTCAGCGTGCCGATCGCCGCGAACCCTAAACAGTGCGCGGTCAACCTGGGACTGTCACCACCAGCCTGGACCTCGGCCGTTGCCGACGAAGCAAGCGAGAGCCGCTGACCAGATCACAGTGCAGGGCCGCCGATCGAGCCGCGCTGGCGGGTGGGACGGCCGATCGAGCCACAGCGGCGGCCCCGCAGGTCGAAGGAGGCGGGCTGCTGATCGGGATGCTCACGCAGTCGTGAGACGGGCCGATCGATTCGCGCGTGGCGTGCCGCCGATCAGGCCGGTGCGGCCAGGCGGATGCGTTGGAGTCGGTGCAGCCGGGCCTCGGTGTCGGTCCCGGGGCGCGGGTTGTAAAGGATCACATGCCAATCCGGGTGGTTGGCCACGGCCAGGTTCGTGGTGTCGAAAAGCAGGTCGCCTGCTTCGGGGTGGTGTACGGCTTTCACCGCTTGGATGGGAGCGCCGACGTCGTGGCGGGCCCACAGGTCGGCGAATTCGGGGCTCGCGGCGGTGAGTTCGGTGATGACGCGGGCGAATTCGGGGTCGCCGGGGGAGTGGGCGGCTTCGGCGCGGTATGCGGCGACGATATCCGGGGCGATGGTGGCCCAGTGGCCGTGCATGCCGCGGTAGCGGGTGTTGGTGAAGAAGGTGATCAGGCAGTTCTGGTCGGTGTCGTGGTATCCGAGCACGGTTTTCGCGGCGTCGTTGAGCGCGAGCAGGTTCCAGTATTTGTCTTGCAGCAGCGCGGGGCGCGGCGACCATGCGTCGAGCAGTTGCCGCAGTTCCGGGGTGACGTCGGCGTCGGCCCCGCCGACGCGCGGCGGGTTGAGTCCGGTCAGTAGATAGAGGTGTGCGCGCTCGGGCTCGCTGAGCCGCAGCGCCCGGCTGATCGCGTCGAGCACTTCATTGGAGACATTGATATCCCGGCCCTGTTCGAGCCAGGTGTACCAGGACACCCCGACTCCGGCCAGCGCGGCGACCTCTTCGCGTCGCAGCCCGGGTGTGCGCCGCCGTCCGACGGCGACCATGTCGACATCGGCGGGGGTCAGCCGCGCCCGCCGGGTGCGCAGAAAATCGCTGAGCTGCTCACGGCGTCGCGCCACAGCAGGGGATCCGCTGGTCATAAGCCACGGTAACAACCATCGCCGGAGAGCCGGGCGAGGGGGAAGCTCCTGGGCCGAGCGCCGTTGATCGGCCCAGGAGAGGGTAGGTGGACTAGCCTGCGGCGGCGCGGCGCGCGGTGGCGCGGGCCGCGATGGCCGCCAGTTCGGCGTTGAAGCTTTGTGCCGCTTCGATATTCGACAGGTGGCCGGTGGGCCAGACGTGGTAGTCGGCGAGATGGCCGGTGCGGGTGAGCGCTTCGACGATCGGGCGGTTCATCCGCTCGGGGAGCAGGTGGTCGTTGCTGCCCGCGATCACGGTGGTCGGCACCGTCAGATACTTCGCGGCGTCGCCGAGTTCGAGATCGGCCAGTGCGGCCGCGTGCAGGCCACGGGTGAGCGGGCGGCAGGAGCGGACGATGCCGAGGGAGAAGTCGACCTCGTCGTCGGTGGCGTACTTGTTCATCACGCGCGCTTTGAAGATCGCGCGTACCGGCGCGAGGCCCGGCAGCGGAACCGGCACGGTCAGTACGGTTTCCGAGAGCAGCTGCGGTACGCGCACCGGCGAACCGAATACCGTCACCGGCTTGTGCGCGACGGTGAGCGGCTTGTTCAGCAGCGGGAGCATATCGGTCTCGTGGCGAATGTCGCCGGTGGTCGTGTTGACGAGCATGACGGCGGCGGCGCGCTGGGCGACCTGTTCCGGATAGCGAGCGGCCCACGCCTGCAAGGTGATTCCGCCCATGCTGTGGCCGGCGAAGATGGCGCGGGCACCGCGCGGCAGTGCGGCGTCGAGGACGGCGTTCAGGTCGTCGGCGAGGGTTTGCGCGCCGAGCGGGCTGGTGCCGAGCGAGCTTTCGCCGTGGCCGCGCTGATCGTAGGCGAGCACGCGGTAGCGGTCGGCGAACGCGTTGATCTGCGGATTCCAGTACTCGATGCTGCAGCTCCACCCGTGGATCAGCACGATGGTCTCGCCGTCGGCCGGGCCGTAGGCGTGCACACGGAGCTTGGCGCCGTCGACGGTGGTGACGGGGATGACCTCGCGGGGGGCGGTCGGCTTGTTCAGCGACGCGGTCGCGAACGTGCGGGTCCGTAGTCGGGCGCGGTAGCCCGCGGTCAGCGGCTCGGTGCCACGCACCCCCGCCAACGTCTTCATCGACATTGCCAGCATTCGAGCACTCCTTTGTGTCTGCCGCCACACTAACAGTGCAAGCAAGGTGCTTGCTAGTGCAAGCGCGTGGTCGGCGGAAATCCGGCTCGGTAGGTGAATACCCCGGTCTTCACTCCGATGAACGAGGTTTACCTGGACAAACGCTGGGTACCGAGCGCGCTCTTCCTGGTTATCGCCGATCGTGACGAAGATGCGACGTCGCCCGAACACTCGTCGAGCAGCGCTTCGATGTCCTCGGGCATCACCAGGCAGACCTGATCGTCGGGATGGAAATCGTTGGGCAGATCGCGCTGATTCGGGGCCTGGACGAAGACGACGACCGAGGAGCCGTCGCCGGGATCGATCTCCACGGCGACGGTGCGTGGGGTGCGGGAGTCCGCGGTATCGCTGTCCGCGGGTGCGTACCAATGGCCCACGTGCCCGTATCCGAGCTTGTGAACCGCGGCGAACCCGAAATCGTCGAGCCGGGTGGAACCAGCGGCGCCCACCCCGAAAATTGTACGCTACCTGCGTAAACGGCAACAGGAGTTGATCTTGCTGGCGCGCTGCGGCGATCATGACCCGGACTCGGCGGCGCGGGCGCGCATTTTCGGACCCGGCCAGCGCGGTAGCGACACCGCCGCACCCGCGGTTACCGTTGGTCCTTGTGGAGACCACGCACGCCGCGTCCGATTCGACGCACCCCACCCCGGGTCCGTCCCGCGTTTCGCCGTGGCGCGCAAGGACTGTGCCGCTCCTCGCGGCGGGCGCCGGTATCGGAGCTGCCGTGCTGCTGCACTTCCGTGACCCGCACCAGGAGGGCTCGTACGGCATCTGCCCGTTCTACGCGCTGACCGGATGGTGGTGTCCCGGCTGCGGCGGCATGCGCGCGGTGCACAACCTGACCGACGGCCGGGTGCTCGACGCGATCCACAGCAATATCATCGCGCTGCCGCTCGTCCTCGTCTTCGCGATATGGGTCGGCAGCTGGATCGTCCGCTCCTGGCAGGACAAGCCGATACCGGTGGTCACCATCCCCAAGCCGACGCTGTGGGTGTTCCTCGCGTTCGTCGCCGCTTTCACCGTGCTGCGCAACACGCCGTGGGGAACGTGGCTCGCGCCGGTATAGAGCAGGATTCAGCCATGGCCGATTCATTGAAGGACCGCGTCAGGGCGAAACTGTTGCGCCAGCTCGCCGAGGACGGCCCTGATCCGGAACAGGACGACACGCGCCGGATCGCGGTGCAGGCCGATCTGGACGCGCTGGACAGCGTCGAGAACGACGACCCGCTGGTCGATCAGATCGCCGCGCGCTACCTCGTGTTCTGATCAGGCGATGGATTGCCCGCCGAACGGCGGTAGTTGCGGCAGCGGCTCGCCGAAAAGCCAGCTGTCCCACAGCGGGCGCAGCGGCACGTTGCTGTAGTGCCCGGCGAGGTCGGTGAACTCCTCGGTGACGACCGAGGCGTGCCGGTAGCGAATTGTCCACTCGCGCAACAGGTCGAAGAACTTCATATCGCCGAGTTCCAGGCGCAGCGTGTGCAGGGTGAGCGCACCGCGCTTGTACACCCGATCGTCGAACATGCGCTGCGGCCCCGGATCGCCGACCACGATGTCCTGCGGCTGCCGCGACAGGTTGTGCCGTGCGGCGCGGGCCAGCTGATCCGCGGTCGGCCCGCCCGCGGCCTCCGACCAGATCCATTCGGCGTAACAGGCGAAGCCCTCGTGCAGCCAGATATCGCGCCAGCGCCGGATGGTGAGGCTGTTGCCGAACCACTGGTGCGCGAGTTCGTGCGCGACAAGGCGTTCCGCGCCACGGCGGCCGTCGCAGTGGTTGGCGCCGAAGACCGAGATGCCCTGCGCCTCGATAGGGATCTCCAGGTCGTCGTCGGTGACGACGACGGTGTAGCCCTCGAACGGATACGGCCCGAACCGCTCGGTGAACACCTCCAGCATCAGCGGCTGGCGCTCGAAATCGTGCTCGAAGTTCGCGCGCAGCCGCGGCGGGACCACCGCCTGCATCGGCACCGGGCTGTGCGTCGATCCGACCCGGTACTTGGCGTAATGGCCGATCTGAATGGTGGCCAGGTAGCTCGACATCGGTTCGGACTGCTCGTAGACCCAGGTGGTCTGGCTCGCCTTGGTCTGCTTGCGCACCAGGGTGCCGTTGGCCAGCGCGTAGTACGGCGAGTCGGTGGTGATCGAAATCCGGTAGCTCGCTTTGGAACTCGGATGGTCGTCGCAGGGGAACCAGGAGGCGGCGCCGTTGGGCTGGCTCGCGACGAGGGCGCCCTCGGTGAGTTCCTCCCAGCCGACCTCGCCCCACGGGCCGCGCACCGGCTTCGGCACGCCCGCGTACTGGACCACGATCGAGAGCACGCCGCCCGCCGGTATCCGCTGCTGCGGGGTGATGACCAGCTTGCCGTGCTGGTGCGCGTATCTCGCGACCTTGGCGCCGTTGACGAACACCTTGGCGACGGTGAGCGCCTGGGAAAGGTCGAGCGCGAAACGCGGCCGCACGGTGGTGGTCACCGCGGTGATCTCGGCCCGGCCTGCCAGCCGGTTGCTGGCGACCTTGTAGACGAGATCGAGTTCGTAGCGCGAGACCCGGTAGCCGCGGTTGCCGTTCTGCGGCAGGTACTCGTCGATCGGCTCTTCGTAGTACTTGTCCGGCATCAGTTCACCGCTCCCGACGGTGTCGGATCACCGGTCCACGGCGCGATCGGGTTACCCCACCAGCGCGTGGACGGCGGCACCGCGTCACCGCGCATGACCAGCGAGGCAGGGCCGATGGTCGCGCCTGCGCCGATGACGGCGGCGGGCAGCGCGACGCAGTGCGGGCCGAGGGTGGCGCCCGCTTCCAGCGTGACCGTGTCCATGGCCATGATCCGGTCGTGGAACAGGTGGGTCTGCACCACACAGCCGCGTTCCACGGTCGCGCCGTCGCCGAGTGTCACCAGGTCCGCCTCAGGTAGCCAGTAGGACTCGCACCATACCCCGCGACCGATCGTCGCGCCGAGTCCGCGCAGCCACAGATTGAGCACTGGGGTGCCGGTCGCGGCGCGCGCGAACCACGGTGCGGCAACGGTTTCCACGAAGGTGTCGGCAACCTCGTTGCGCCACACGAACGAACTCCACAGCGGATGCTCCTCGGCGCGGATCCGCCCGACCAGCAACCACTTCGCGACGACGGCGCTGAGCCCGGCCAGCGCGCCCGCGCTGAGCAGCACGATCCCGGACAGCAGCGCCGCGACCAGATGCCCGGCCGCCTGGGCGATCGCGGCGAGGGCGAACAGCACGCCGATGCCGATGGCGAAGGTCACCAATACCGGGAGGAGCCTGCAGGTTTCGACGATGCCGCGGGCCACCCGCAGCCGCGGCGGCGGCGCGAAGGTGCGCTCGACATCGGTGGTCTCGGAGGCGCGGCGCAGCCGCACCGGCGGGCTGCCGAGCCAGGACGAACCGGCCTTGGCCTTGGACGGTGCCGCCGAAAGCACCGCGACCAGACCATTTTTCGGGACTCGCCGCCCCGGCGCGGTCATGCCGGAGTTGCCGAGAAACGCGCGCTTGCCGACCTTCGCCTCGCCGATGCGCAGCCAGCCGCCGCCGAGTTCGTAGCTGGCGATCATGGTGTCGTCGGCGAGAAAGGCACCGTCGGCGACGGTGGTGAACTTGGGCAGCAGCAGCACCGTCGACGCCTCGACACCCTCGCCGATCTTCGCGCCGAGCAGGCGCAGCCACACGGGCGTCAGCAGGCTGGCGTACAGCGGGAACAGGAAGGTGCGCGCCGAATCGAGCAGTCGCTCGGTGGCCCAGGCCTGCCAGCCGACCCGGCTGCGCACCGGGTGGTAGCCCTCGGTGAGGCCGATGCTCAGCAGGCGCACGGCGAGGATGGTGGTCACCGCGTAGACGGTCAGGCTGAGCAGGGTGGCGACCGGCAGTATCGCGAAGGCGCGGCCGAGTCCGCCTGCGAGCGTGCGGGTATCGCGGATGAACCAGGCGAGGAAGATGCCGCCCGAGCCGAGCCCGAGCACCGGCATGGCGGCGAGCGCCATCGAAGTGATGCCGAAGATACCGACCCAGTGCGCCGCCCGCGCCGGCGTCTCGGCGGGCCAGCGGTGCTGCGCCTTACCGATTTTCGCCGCCGGTGAGCCCACCCACTCCTGCTCCGGCTTGACCTTGCCCGATACGGCGGAGCCGGGCGCGATCTCGGCGTTCTTGCCGATCTTCGTGCCGGGCAACAGGATCGACCGTGCGCCGATCACCGCGCCCGGTCCGATGGTGATGGGGCCGAGGTGTACCAGGTCGCCATCGATCCAGTAGCCGGACAGGTCGACCTCAGGCTCCACGCTGCAGCCGTCGCCGAGTTCGAGCATGCCGGTCACCGGCGGCAGTGTGTGCAGGTCGACGCCCTTGCCGATCTTGGCGCCGAGCGCACGCGCGAACGGCACCATCCACGGTGCGCCGGAGAGGTTTTCGGCGCCGCTGGCCTCGGAGAGCCGGACCGCCGCCCACAGCCGCAGGTGCACCGGGCCGCCGCGCGGATAGCTGCCCGGCGCGACGCCGCGCAGCAGCAGCCGTGCGCCGAGCACGCACAGCGTCATGCGGCCGGGCGGGGAGATGAAGAGCAGGAACGCGATCAGCGTCCACCACCAGGACAGCGCGGGCAGCCAGGGCAGCGAACCGGACCACGCCGCGACATTGCCGACGATGGCGAGCCAGGTGAGCCACTGCAATCCGGTGAGGGTGGTCAGCGGGATGGTGGCGAGCACCTGCGCTGCCTGCGCGGCCAGCGGGGTCGGCGCGACGATGCGCTCCTCGACGACGGCGGCCGGTGCGCTCTCGTCGAGCAGTTCGACCAGTGCGCCGAGGCGCGGATGGTCGTAGAGGTCGGCGACGGCGATCCACGGATACCGTTCGCGCAGCGCGGCGACCAGCTGCGCGGCCGCGAGCGAGCCGCCGCCCAGGTCGAAGAAGTCGATGTCGAGGCCGGTGACCTCGGCGCCGAGGATCGAATCCCACAGTCCGGCAACCCATTGCGCGGTACCGGTGAGGCCGTGGCTCGCGGTGTCGTCCTTGGGCAGCGGCCACGGCAGCGCGTCGCGGTCCACCTTGCCCGAGGTGCGGGTCGGCAGTTCGGCGACCACGGCGAGCCGGGGGACCAGCGGAGCCGGAAGTTGTTCGGCGAGAAGCTCTCTCGCCTTCTTGACGTCGAAATCGCCGTCCGGTCCGGTCAGGTAGCCGACCAGGATCTTGTTGCCCGCCTTGGTCGTCCGGATCGCGGCCGCGGCGCCGGTGACACCCGGCAGGTGCTGCAGCGCGCTATCGATCTCGCCGAGTTCGATGCGGCGGCCGCCGAGTTTGATCTGGTCGTCGGCGCGGCCCAGGAAGATGAGCCCGGCGCTGTCGTTGCGCACCAGATCGCCGCTGCGATAGGCGCGGTCCCAGCCGAGCGACGGTAGGGGAGCGTACTTTTCCGCGTCCTTGGCGGGATCGAGATAGCGGGCCAGGCCGACGCCGCCGATCACCAGCTCGCCGGATTCGCCCTCGCCCACCGGATTTCCGGCCTGATCGACCACCGCGAGATCCCAGCCGTCCAGCGGGAGGCCGATGCGGATCGGCCACGCGCCGTTCAGTAGCGCGGCGCAGGCCACGACGGTGGCCTCGGTGGGGCCGTAGGTGTTCCACACCTCGCGTTCCGAATCGGGGTCGCCCGCAAGGCGTTCGGCGAGTTCCGGCGGTACCGCCTCGCCGCCGAAGATCAGCAGCCGGACCGGCTCGAGCGCCTGGACCGGCCAGGTCGCGGCCAGTGTCGGCACCGTGGAGACGATGCTGATGCCGCGGCGCACCAGCCACGGCCCGAGGTCGGCGCCGGTGCGGACGAGCGCGCGCGGTGCGGGCACCAGGCAGGCGCCGTGCCGCCAGGCCAGCCACATCTCCTCGCAGGAGGCGTCGAAGGCGACCGAGAGGCCGGCGAGTACCCGGTCACCGGGGGCGATGGGGGCGTCCTGGAGGAAGAGCCTTGCCTCGGCGTCGACGAAGGCGGCGGCGTTGCGATGGGTGACGGCAACGCCTTTGGGGGTGCCGGTGGAGCCGGAGGTGAAGATGATCCAGGCATCGTCGTCGACGGTCGGTAGCGCCGTCGACAGGTGCTGTGGTGCGCCGTTCCCCGTGCTGGATGCCGTCGGCGCGGTCATCGCATCGCCAGCGCCGAGGTGCGTTGCGGCCGTGGGCAACTCCGTCCCGGTGGCCGGACCGGTGTCTGTTCCGGCGGTGTCGGACGTCCGCGCCACTGTCTCTGTGCCCGCGGCCGTGACGATCGCGGTGACTCTCGCCTCGCCGAAGACCAGCCTGGCGCGCTCGTCGGGATCGTCGGCGTCGACCGGGACGTAGGCCGCGCCCGCGTGCAGCACGGCGAGGATGGTGACGTACAGATCGCGGGTGCCCGATGGCATCCGCACGCCGACGCGATCGCCCGCGCGCACGCCCGCGGCGCCGAGCCTGCCGACGACGGTGTCGATTTCGGTGAGCAGTTCGGCATAGCTGAGCACCACCTCGCCGTCGTCGATGGCGGCGGCGTCCGGGGTGGCGCGTGCGGTGGCGGCCAGGATGTCGACGAGGGTGCGGGCCGGTGCGGCGAGCGCCGCCCGCAGCAGCGGGTCGTCGGCCCGCTGTCCGGGGAGCGCGCCCGTCGCGGCGTCGACCTGCGGCTGGAGCGTCACGTCCTGCCCACCTCTCATAGACCTGCCTTCGGTTTCGCCGTTCGTTGTTTCACAGCAGGGTTACCAAACGGCAAACACCACGCTGACCAGGGATCTACGGTACTCGCGGTATCAGGTCTTTGCCGCTCACCGAACCGGGTGGTCGGACGGTTGCCGTGCCCGGCTACCGCTCGGCGTCTTGGCCGAGCGCCTTGAGGGCGAGCCGGTGCAGCGTGCGCCGCTCCTCGGCGTCGAGCCGGTGCAGCACGCGGTCGGCGGCCTCTTCGATGAGTTTCTCGGTGCGGAGGCGCTCGGCCCGGCCCGCCTGGGTGACGGAGAGCCGGTACTTGCGGCGATCGTCGGAATCTCTGGTGCGCACGACGAATCCGGACTTCTCCAGGCCGTCGATCAGCCGGACCACCTCGCTGCGATCGATGCCCATCGCGGTGGACACCTGCTGCTGGGACAGCTCGTCGGATTCCTCCAGGAAAACCAGGACCCAATGTTCACGCAGTGAGGTGCCCAGCTCGGCGTGCACGGCCTTGTGCAGCCTGCCGAGCGCGTAGGTCGGGAAGCGAAGCAGGCCGCGGGGGTGGAGGGGCTCCTGGGGCATCCGGAAATTATATCTATTGTTGAGCTACAAGATTGTTGATAGCCTCCACAATCTAGTTGATCTACAAATAGCGGAGGATCCATGACGGATACCAAGACGGCGGTCGCACCCGCCGAGCCCGTGCTCGAGGCCATCCCCGCGCACGTGTGGCGGGTCGCGGGTGTCGTCGTCTTCGGCGCGGTGATGAGCATGCTCGACACCTCGCTCGTCAACATCGGGCTCAACACCATCGCCACGGATCTCGGTGCGACACTGGATAGTTCGCAGTGGGTGGCCAGTGCCTATCTGCTCGCGCTCGCGGTGACGCTGCCGCTGGTCGGCTGGCTGGGCCGCCGGTTCGGGATGGGCCGGATATGGCTGACGGCACTCGTCGGCTTCACCGTCACGTCCGGGCTGTGCGCGCTCGCGCCGAATATCGAGTGGCTCATCGCATTACGGATCGCGCAGGGGTTGTCTGCCGGATTGCTGGTGCCCGCCGGGCAGGCGCTGATCGGGCAGGTCGCCGGGCCGCGTGGGCTCGGCCGGGTGATGAGCGTTGTCGGCATCGCGGTGGTCTCGGCGCCCGCCTTCGGGCCGACCCTGGGCGGGGTGATGCTGGCCCATCTCGACTGGCAGTGGCTGTTCCTGATCAATATTCCGCTCGGCCTCGTCGCCTTCGTGCTCGCGGTGCGGCTGCTTCCGCTGGGCAAGGGCGCGCGGGCCGACGCGCGATTCGATGTCACCGGGTTCGTGCTGATCGGCGCCGGGCTGTCGCTGCTGGTCTACGGCCTGGGTGAATACGGAAGCCGCGGTGCGTTCTCCGCGCCGACGGTGTGGGTTTCGGTGCTCGTCGGCGCCGTCGCGCTCGGCGGGTTCGTGCTGCGCTCGGCACGCGGGCGCGGTGCGCTGCTCGATATGACGATGTTCCGCAGCCCGGTGTTCGTGACGGCCAATATCGCGAACACCTTCTCCGGTGCGTCGCTGTACGGGGCGATGCTGTTGCTGCCCTTGTACTTCCAGCTGCTGCACCATCAGGGGCTGATCGCCACCGGACTGTCGCTGCTGACCTTCGGTATCGGCGGCATCCTTGTGCTGCCCATCGCGGGCCGCGTCACCGACCGCTACGGCGGCGGCGTCATCGCGGTGGTAGGCAATGCGCTGAATGTGCTGGTCACGGTGCCGTTCGCATTCGGCGACGCCGCAACGAACGCCGTGCTCGTCCAGGTACTCCTGCTGATTCGCGGCATGGCCACCGCGCTGACCGGTATGCCGGTCGTCTCGGCCGCCTACGCGTCGGTGCGGCGCGAGCAGTTGCCCGATGCGGCATCGATGGTGAATATCCTGCAGCGCGTTGGTGGTTCGGTCGGCGCGGCACTGCTTGCCGTGGTCCTCTATCGTGCGACGACAGCCGGACTTGCTCTCGATGCTGGCTTCCGCCAGGCGTTCTGGTGGCTGACCGGGGCGACGTCGATCTCGCTGATCGGCTCGATCTTCCTGTGGCGCGCGGAATCCCGCCGGATCCCGTAGCGCCGAACCGGTGTCACCATGTGCGGGCGCTTCGAAGCCGTGTCCCAGCCCGTGCCGGGGGCGCGGGATGCCCGTTCCTCGTGGGCAAGGCATTCGTCGCCGTGCTGGATTCGAGGGAGGGCGTTCGACTCCGCGAGGCGGATGCGGTCAGGCGGCGGATGCGGCGGTGCCGATACCAAGTGCGGCGAGGATGCCCGCAGATAGCTGTTCCAAGCGATCGCGGACATGGGGCTGGCGAAGCATGGCAACCGCGCGGGAGGCGGCGAGGGCGAGCAGCACCATTTCGACGGCGGCGATGGAGGATTCGACGGCGCCGAGGGCCAGGGTGTTGGCGAAGGTGACTTCGGACAGGAATTGTGGCAGGACCGCGAGGTAGAAGAGTCCGACCTTCGGGTTGAACATGCAGGACACCAGGCCCGCAGTGAACGCGCTGCGCAGCCGGACCGGGGTTCCCGCTCGAGCCTGCTCGACCGCGGCGAGTTCATCGCCTGCGGCCTGCGCCGCCTTGCGCTGCTTGCGGTGGTCGAGTAGGGCGCGAACGCCCAGGTACAGCAGGTACATGCCGCCGATCACCTTGAGCGCGCGATACGCCGTCGCCGACTGCTCGAGCAGTGCCGCGACACCGGCCGCGACCACCACGGCCCACAGCATGCCGCCCAGCGCCGATCCGATCGCCGCGGCGATGCCGGGTCGTGCACTCACAATCGAAAAGCGCAGCACCAGAAAAGAATCCGGCCCTGGCGTGATCGACAGTAGGATGCACACACCGATAAAGCTGAGCAACAGCGAAAGCGACACCCACCGATCGCACCCCAGATCCTCACGATTGGCAACACAATTCCGTGTGTCAGGCCTGCTCGATCCTGGTCGCGCGACCGACTGAGCTGGCCGTTCGGCGCGAACGTGGACATGGTGCGCGGCTGTCGACACGAGCGTTCCGGCCGCTGTGACCGCACCGCGCGGAACTCGGGATCGGGCGCACCGCCCTTTGCGGTCGTGTTGCTGGAAGGCGAGCAGCGGGGTGTTTCGCGCCGCTGAATCGCGCTGGCGGATGCGGCAGCCGGGAAGTCGCGAAGGTCAGCGACGGCGTGTGGCCGGGGCCGGGACGATCTCCGTTCGCCCGGATGACCGATCGCGAACCCGGGTTGACAGGTCGGCGTGACATCTGCCAATCTCGGGGACAGGTCATGAGTACCAGCGCATAGCCCCGGCTTGCTGGTCGGCAACCCTCCTCCGCGGTGGGGTGCTCCGGGTGACGACCAGGCCGATGTCCGACCGGGCACGGCAAGCGCGGACTCGACAATTCTCCCCGATTGCGGGTCCCGGAGCCGATGGGATTTCGTGATGACCGCTGTTGCCGACCAGACCTGTGCCGCCATTGCCGAGGTATCCGGCGCCGACCTGCGCGTCCCGCTCGTTCAGGGCGGAACCACCACGTACGCGAACTTCGACTACGCCGCGAGCGCACCGGCATTGAAGCAGGTCACCGACCGGATTTCGCAGCTGTTGCCGTTCTACGCGAGCGTGCACCGCGGCGCGGGCTACGCCTCGCGCATCTCCACCGAGTGCTACGAATCGGCGCGCGGATCGGTGACCCGATTCCTCGATGCCGCCGACGACCAGGTGGTGGTGTTCACCCGCAACACCACCGACTCGCTGAACCTGCTGGCCGCCTGCGTGCCCGGCGACACGGTGGTGCTCGACATCGAGCACCACGCCAACTTCCTGCCGTGGACCAAGCACGGCCGCCGTGTGGTGCAGGCCGCGGATACGGTCGACGAGACCATCCGTCGCCTGATCGCCGAACTGTGCACCAAGCCCGCGGCGCTGCTCGCCGTCACCGGCGCGTCCAATGTGACCGGCGAGGTGCTGCCGCTGGAGCGGCTGGCCACCATCGCGCATCAGTGCGGCGCGCGCATCCTGGTCGACGCCGCGCAGCTCGCGCCGCACCGGCGGCTCAGCCTGCGCGACAGTGGCATCGACTACCTGGTCTTTTCCGGTCACAAGCTGTACGCGCCGTTCGGCGCCGGTGTGCTCGTCGGCCGCCGGGATTGGCTCGACGCCGCGCAGCCGTACCTGGCGGGCGGCGGCGCCGTGCGCGAGGTGACCACCAAGCGCGCCGAGTGGGCGCCCGCGCCGCAGCGGCACGAGGCCGGTTCCCCGAATGTGCTCGGCGCCGCCGCGCTCGCCGCCGCCTGCGACGCGCTGTGTGCGATCGACGCGGAAGAACTCGCCGCACACGAGCGCCTGCTTGCCGATCGCCTCCGCGCGGGCCTGCGCGCCATCCCCGGAGTCAGCCTGCTGCGCATCTGGGACGACAGCCCCGACGTTGTCGGCATCGTCGCGTTCACCCTCGACGGTTTCGCGCCCGGCCACGTCGCCGCCTATCTTTCCGCCGAACACGGCATCGGCGTCCGCGACGGCCGCTTCTGCGCCCATCCGCTGCTTTCTCGCCTCGGTCTCGACGGCGCTCTGCGCGCCAGCATCGGCCTCGGCACCACCTCCGCCGATGTGGATCGCCTCATCGATGCCGTCGCGTCTCTCGTGTCCACCGGGCCCAGCTGGAATTACGCCGCCACCAACGGCCTGTGGAACCCCACTCCGGAAACCCGGCCGTTCAACCCCGATTCCGCCGACGGCGCTGCGCCCTGCCTCATCGGCTGAGCGGCCGCATCGACGGGAATGCGTCGACTGTCAGTCGCCCAGTGAGGACGGCCGGTGGTAGTTGCCGTTGTAATAGAGCAGCGGCGCGGCGATCGGTTTGTCGTCGGTGCTGTCGTGCACCCGGGTGACCAGCCCGACGACGAAGGTGTGGTCACCGATCGGAATGAGTTGCTCGACCGCGGCGCGCACCCAGATCGGGGTGCCGTGCAGGACGGGTTCGCCGGTGGTGAGGGTGGTCCACAGCGAGCGGTCGCGGAAGCGGTGCTCCGCGCTGCGGGAGAAGCGCTGCGCGATGTGCTGCTGATGTTCGCCGAGGAAGTGGATCACCACGGAATCGGCGGACAGCATCGCGGACAGGCTCGACGAATTGTTGGCGATATTGAACGAGACCAGCGGCGGCGTCATCGACAGCGACGCGAACGACGTGGCGGTGAAGCCGACCGGACCGTCCACCGAGTCCAGGGTCACCACGGTGACGCCGGCCGGGTAGTGCCGCATCGCCGCGCGATACTGCTCCGCGGCGATACCACTCAAATCGTCGGGGATCTGGAATCCCGCCTCGGGCCGCTGTGCTTCGGTCACATGACGAAACTACGCTCGCGCACTGAAACCAGTTCGATCACACCTGATCTTTGTTTCAGCGTGGCGTGCTAGTCGACATCGATCGGCAGCCCGGCGGTGATGCGCACCAGTTCGCGGAACGAGGTGCGGAACACCGTGTTCGGGTGCCCGCCCGCCGCCCACACCTCGCGATGCTCGGCGAGTGCGTTGTCGACCCAGGTCGGCAGGTTGGTGGGGTGGCCGACGGGTGCGACGCCGCCGATCGGCTGCCCGGTCACCTCGCGCACCATCGCCGCGGGCGCGCGGGTCAGCGTGCCTTCGAGCCGCTTGCCCGTGTTGTGCAGATCCACTTGGTGCGCACCGGAAACCAGCAGCAGCACCGGATCGTCGTCGAGCAGGAACACCAGCGATTTGGTGATGGCACCCAACTCGACACCGAGCGCGAGCGCCGCGTCGGCGGCGGTGTGCGTGGCAGCGGGCTGGTTGACGATGACGCCGTGATGACCGCGCGCGATCAGGGTGTCCGCAACTCGCGTTGCGACCGGTGGTAACGACGACCTGCGCATGGCAACCAGAGTAGAGCGATTGCGGGTGATACGCCCGTCGATCTCAGTACTCCGGATAGCCCTCGCTCGGTCCGAGCATGCGGTCGATCCGCGTGCGCGTGATGCGGGCGAGCTCGGTGACGCCGCGTTGCGAAACCTGTTCGTGCACAACGGCGTCGATGGCACGGTCCAGATCCGACTGGGACAGCGCGAGCAGTTCGACATCCGCCATGGTCAACAGTGCCTCGCGATCGGCGAAGGGGCGCGCGTCGGCGATCTGTGCGGCCCAGGTGACGTTGCAGCAGCATTCGAACAGCGCGTGTACGGCGCGACCGCGGGAGATTTCGTTGAAGCGGTCCAAGCCGATTCCTTGGTGCATCAGCATTGGTGGCCTCCGAACCCGGTGTGTGAGGGTTGCTGACACCGACCATGATCCGGCTGTCCCGGCGCGAGAACCAGTGTGGCCCAGCAATTTTGCACACCTTTTACACGTGGACAGAACTGGTCGGCCGCCTTTGCTGAGTGTCCGGATCCCAGCGGTTCGGTGTGGCCTGGCAGCGCGCCCGATACGCTGTACAAATGACTGACTGGCAGGCTTTCACCGTCGAAATCAAGGACTACGTCGCTCAGGTGACGCTGACCGGCCCCGGCAAGGGCAATGCGATGGGTCCGGACTTCTGGCGTGAGCTGCCGGAGATCTTCCGCGCGCTCGACGCGGATCCCGAGGTGCGGGCCGTCGTGCTCACCGGTTCGGGTAAACACTTCTCTTACGGTCTCGATCTGCCCGCGATGGCAGGTCTGTTCGGTCCGGTGCTCGCCGACCGCGCCTTCGCCGCGCCGCGCACCGAGCTGCTCAACGGCATCCGCGGGATGCAGGCCGCGGTCACCGCGGTGGCGGACTGCCGCAAGCCGGTGATCGCCGCGGTCGCGGGCTGGTGCATCGGCGGCGGGCTCGACCTGATCGCCGCCGCCGATATTCGCTACGCGAGCGCCGACGCGAAGTTCAGCCTGCGCGAGGCGAAGGTCGCGATCGTGGCCGATATCGGCTCGCTGCACCGGCTGCCCGGCATCATCGGCGAGGGCCACCTGCGGGAGCTCGCCTACACCGGCAAGGACATCGACGCCGCGCGTGCGGAGAAGATCGGCCTGGTCAACGACGTCTTCGCCGATCAGGACGCGGTACTCGACGCGGCGCATGCCACCGCGCGCGAGATCGCCGCGAATCCGCCGCTCGTGGTCCAGGGCGCCAAGGATGTGCTCGATCAGCGGACCAAGGATCAGGTGGCCGCCGGGCTGCGCTACGTGTCGGCGTGGAACTCGGCGTTCCTGCCGTCGGAGGACCTGACCGAGGCGATCCAGGCGGTGTTCGAGAAGCGCCCGCCGGAGTTCAAGGGCCGGTAAAGACCGGAAAAACGTTTGCCCTAGCCGTCGGCTCGTCTACATACTTGTATTCACCAACTATTTGATTGATACAAGTAAGGGTGATTCAGGTGGACGAGGACGATCGTTCCGTCGACACGATCGCGACCCAACTCAGCAGGCTGCAGCGGATCCGCGATCGGGTCACGGCGCAGCTGCGCACCTCGGAAGGTGTCGACCCCGCCGCGTTCGTGATCCTGTTCCGGCTGCTCTGCGACGGCCCGATGCGCTCGGGTGCGCTCGCCGACGCGGTGCATTCGGACGCGTCGACGGTCAGCAGGCAGGTCGCGCAGCTGGTCGAGCGCGATCTGGTCGAGCGGCAGGCTGATCGGGCCGACGGCAGGGCGAGCGTGCTCGCCGTCACCGAGCACGGTCGCGAGGTGGCCATGACGATCCGCAAGCGCAGGCAGCAGAACCTGACCATGGTGATGTCCGCATGGACCGCCGAGGATCGGGCGGCCTTCGCCGGGCTGCTGCGCCGATTCGTCGACGACTTCGAGCAAGCCAAGCCGGCCATGGTTGCCGCCATCCGGCCCAGGCAAGACCTGTACGCCATTGGGACGGAGAAAGATTCGTGACAGCACCGGCAACAACAACGGTGGAGGAGTCCAGCGGCTTCACCCACCGGCAGATCCTGACCATCCTCAGCGGCCTGATGCTCGGCATGCTGCTCGCGGCGCTCGACCAGACCATCGTGTCCACCGCGATCCGCACCATCGCCGACGATCTCGACGGCTACTCGATGCAGGCGTGGGCGACGACGGCCTATCTGATCACCGCGACGCTGGCGACACCGCTCTACGGCAAGTTGTCCGATATGTTCGGGCGCAAGCCGTTCTTCATGGCCGCCATCACCATCTTCGTGATCGGCTCACTGCTGTGCACGATGGCGCAGTCGATGTACCAGCTCGCGGCGTTCCGCGCGTTCCAGGGCCTCGGCGCGGGCGGCCTGATGTCGCTGGCGCTGACCATCCTCGGTGACATCGTCGGCCCGCGCGAGCGCGCCAAGTATCAGGGCTATTTCCTCGCGGTGTTCGGCACCTCCAGCGTGGTCGGCCCGGTACTCGGCGGTGTGCTCGCCGGTCAGGAGACCATCCTCGGTGTCAGCGGCTGGCGCTGGGTGTTCCTGGTGAACGTGCCGGTCGGGCTGATCGCGCTCGCGGTGGTGTCCAAGGTGCTGAAGCTGCCGAAGCGGCCGCATTCCACCGACCGGGTCGACTGGTGGGGCGTGCTCGTGCTGGCGATCGGTTTGGTGCCGCTGCTCATCGTGGCCGAGCAGGGGCGTGAATGGGGCTGGGGCAGTGGACGATCCGTTGCCTGCTATGTGATCGGCGCGCTCGGCGTCATCGGGTTCGTGCTCGTCGAGAAGTCGCTGAAGGAGAAGGCGCTGATCCCGCTGCGGATGTTCCGCAACGGCACCTTCGCGCTCGGCGTCGTCATCTCGATCGTGGTCGGCGCGGCGATGTTCGGCGGTATCTCGCTGCTGCCGCAGTACCTGCAGGTGGTGCGCGGGGCAAGTCCGACGCTGGCCGGTCTGCAGATGCTGCCGATGGTGCTCGGCCTGATGACCGGATCGGTGGTGTCGGGTCAGCTGATCTCGAAGACCGGCCGCTACCGTGCCTTCCCGCTCATCGGCGCGACCATGCTGACGCTCGGGCTGTTCCTGCTGCACTACCTCGACGCCGACAGCCCGCTGTGGCTGGCCATGATCTTCATGGCGCTCACCGGATTCGGCCTCGGCAACCTGATGCAGCCGCTGACGCTCGCGGTGCAGAATGCGTTGCCGCCCAAGGATATGGGCGTGTCGACCGCGGCGGCGACCTTCTTCCGGCAGATCGGCGGCACCCTGGGCGTCGCGGTCTTCCTGTCGATCCTGTTCGCCCAGCTGACACCGAACATCTCCGAGGAGATGCGTTCGGCGGCAAGCGATCCGCAGTTCCAGCACGCGGTGATCGAGGGTGCGAAGAGCAGCAACCCCGCCGATGTCGCGCTGTCGAAAGGCCTGCTCGCGCAGGATACTTCGGCGGCAGGCGAGGTGCTGAAGGACAGCTCGATCATCCAGCAGCTGAGCCCGGAGCTGGCGCGGCCGTTCCAGGTCGGGTTCGCGGAATCGATGTCGTCGGTGTTCCTTTCGGCTACCGGGGTTGCGCTGCTCGCGCTGATCCTGGTGCTGTTCTGGAAAGAAGTGCCGCTGCGCATGGTCAGCGGTATCCAGGCGGCGAAGGAGGCCGAGTCGGCCGACGGGGCCGGGGATCTGGTGGAGCGCACCGGATCGGCTTAGCACCTTCTCGAGTCTGCCCGGTACCGGCCGTCGCCGGTGCCGGGCAGTGGCGATTCTGCGTGGGATACCGTCGAGCGGTGACGATGCTGCGGAGGCGCTGACCGTGCGCTATCTCCTCGACCGGCTGCGACGGCTGCCGCGGTCGGTCGGCTTTCTCGCGCTCGGCTGCCTCACCTCGGTGCTGTCGATCTTCGCGCTCTTCGGGATGCTCGTGGTCGGCGCGCTGTGCATGATCGGGGTGGGGATTCCGGCGCTGCCCGAGGCGATGCGGGTGGTCCGGCCGCTGCTCGGCGCCGAGCGGCGCAGGGCGGGATGGCTGCTCGGCGCGCCGATCGAAGCGGTGTACCGGCCGATGACCGGTGGTCTCGGGCGGCGGCTCGCGACGGTGTTCACCGATCCGGCCAATGGACGCGACCTGGCGTGGCTGCTGCTGCACGCGGTGACCGGCATGATCGTCGGGGTGCTCGGGGTCGCCTTGCCGTTGAGCGCGATCAATCAGCTCCTGGTTCCGTTCTACTGGCAGGCGGTACCGGAGGGATCCGTCGAAAGCTTCGGCATCGTGGCGACCTCATGGCCGACCGCGCTGGCGAATATGGCCATCGCGATCCCGGTCGGCGTGCTGGTGCTGCAGATCCCGGTGATCGCCCGCTGGCAGGCCCTGATCGTGCGGGCACTGCTCGGCCCGACGGAGGGTGCTGCGCTCGCGCACCGGGTGGCCGAGCTGACCGCGACCAGGGCGGCCGCGCTGGACGCGCACGGCGCGGAACTGCGCCGGATCGAACGCGACCTGCACGACGGCGCGCAGGCGCGGATCGCCGCGGTGATCATGCAGCTCGGGCTGGCCGATCAGCTGCGGGAACGGGATCCGGGTAAGGCGCAGGAGCTGGTGCGCAAGGCACAGGACACGGCCACCGACGCGCTCGCCGAACTGCGCGATGTGCTGCGCAGTGTGTATCCGCCGGTCCTTGCGGATCGGGGCCTGGCCAGTGCGGTGTCGGCGCTGGCGGCGCGAAGTCCCATCCCGTGCACGCTGGAGGTGCGCGAGTCGGGCAGGCGGCCCGCCGCCGTCGAGGCCGCCGCCTACTTCGTCATCGCCGAGGCGCTGACCAATGCGACCAAACACTCTGGCGCCAAAGCTATTTCGGTGGTGCTCGGCGGTGGGCCGGAGTTGCTGACGGTCGAGGTCCGCGACGACGGGATCGGCGATGCCGAGGAGACCGAGGACGGCGGGCTCGCGGGCATCCGTCGCCGGGCCGAAGCATTGGACGGGCAAATGGAACTGAGCAGCCCGCCCGGCGGCCCCACCGTGCTGCGCGTGGCGCTGCCGTGTGGGTCGTGACCCGACCGTGCGACGGCACTGCGCGGGCGTGGCCACGTGGGTCGGCTGTTGTGGGCGGTTGGCCTTAGGGTGATGGGCGTGGAGTTGCCGTGCGGGTCATGATCGCCGAGGACGATGCCCTTCTACGGGAGGGACTCGTACTGCTGCTCAGTACGGCGGGGATCGAGGTGGTCGCGGCCTTCGACAATGCCGATGACTTCCTGACCGCGGTGACCGCGGATCGGCCCGACGCCGTGGTGGTCGATGTGCGGATGCCGCCGACGTTCACCGATGACGGGTTGCGTGCGGCGGTGCGGGCACGGGCCGTTCATCCCGGATTGCCGGTTCTGGTGCTCTCGGCCTACGTCGAGAACAGCTATGCGGCCGAACTGCTCGGCGATGGGGCGGGCGGCGTCGGGTATCTGCTCAAGGAACGGGTCGGCAAGGTGGATCGGTTCCTGGATTCGCTGCGCAGGGTCGCCGATGGCGGGACCGCGATGGATCCCGAGGTGATCTCGCAGCTGCTGGTGCGGCGCAAGGCCGATGATCCGCTGGCCGGGCTCACGGCGCGGGAGCGTGAGGTGCTCGCGCTGATGGCGGAGGGGCACAACAACACCACCATCGCCGAGCGGCTCGTGGTCAGCGAAGGCGCTGTGCACAAACACATTCGGAGTATTTTCGCGAAGCTCAACCTGTCCGCCGACGATGTCGGGCACCGGCGGGTGCTCGCGGTGCTCGCGTATCTGAATGCCTGAGCGACAAGGCAATCGAACGGCGGCAAGGTGATCGAACGGCACAGCGCCCGAACCTGTTCGGATTCGGGCGCTGTGCGTCGGGAGGTCAGTCGATCCGGCAGGTGACATCCTCGGCGGGCAGTGTCCCGTCCCGGAAGTAGGTGTTCACCTTGTCGTAGACGCACTTGTTCTGGAAGCGCCCGAAGATCCAGTGCACCGGCACATCCTGCAGGGTGACCATCCGTGACGCGCTCAGCGCGCGCCGCATCCCCTGCGCGTTGTTATAGGTGGTGCGGGTGTCACCGGTGGCCTGCACGATCAGCGTCGGCACCGCGTTGCGTACCACGGTGGCCGGTTCGGACGGGGCCGCCCAGAACGCGCACGGTGTGATGTTGTTGGCGAACGGGCCGAACACCGGCTCCTTCGCCCGCGCCGCCTCGATATTGCTCAGGTACCACGCCGTGTCGCGCGGCGCCGCGACATCGCCGCACATGATCGCCATCTGCGCGGAGCCGTCCTCCGGCTTGGCGGTCAGCATGAAGGCGAGGGCCTTGTCCAGCTCGGGGGAGATCTGGACGGGTAAGCCGGCGGCGGCGTCGGCGAGCTGGCGCATGTTGACCGCGACGTCCGCGTAGCCTGCCGGTGTATCGAGACCGATGAACAGCACCATCGGTACGGTGTGATCGTCGATGTCGTAGGCGCCCAACCGAATCGGGGTGGCCGCCGAGCGGCGGATCAGGTCCTCGACGGTGGCGCGCACCTGCTGGCGCGTTGCGCCGAAGTGGTATTCGCCGTCGCGCTGCGCGACCCAGTCGGCCCACAGGTCCAGCGCGGCCTCGTTGGCGGGCCCCATATCCCGCGTCATCTCGACCGCGCCGTAGCGGTCCGGATCCACCGAGCTGTCGAGCACGATCCGGTCGGCGCGCTCCGGGAACATCTGGGTGTACACCGCGCCGAGATAGGTGCCGTAGGAGGTGCCGAAATAGCTGACCCGCTCCTCGCCCAGCACCGCGCGGATCACATCCATATCGCGCGCGGTGTTGCGAGTGGTGATGTGCCGCAGCCGATCACCCTCCACGTCAGCGCAGCGCTGCGCGAGATCGCGCTGGGTTGCCACGGATTCGGCATAGCTCGCCGCGTCGATACCCCCTGATTGCAAGCCGAAGCCCTGCGGCCAGCGGCAGTTGATCGGGTCGGAGCGGCCGACACCGCGCGGGTCCATGCCGATCAGGTCGTAGCGGGCGCGCACGTCCGGCGTCATCGCGGCGCCGACGTCGACCATGAAATCCAGTCCTGGTCCGCCCGGCCCGCCGGAGTTGGACAGCATGACCCCGCGCCGCTGCGCCGGATCGGTCGCGGCGATCCGCGAGATCGCGACCTTCATGGTCTTGCCTTGCGGCTCAGCATAATCCAGCGGCACCGTGACGTCGGCGCACTGCGCGCCCGCCGGATCGAGGCGCGGATCCCCGCACGATTTCCAGTCCAGTTTCTGGCTGTGGAAGCGGTCGAGCGCGGGCGGGCCGGATTCGGCCTCGGTGGCGCACGCCGCGCTGGTCGCCGCGATCAGGCCGGCGGCGAGCACGCCCATGAGGGCTTTGGCGCGATGCATTGTCGTTCCTCCGGTTTCGGTCATGCCGCGCACGCGATGGCGTCGAACGCCTTCACGACCACGTCGGCGCTCTGCTGGCTCGCGGGCAGCTGGTTGACGGTGAGTGTGACGGCGGTGCCGTCGGCGGCGACGGCGTCGCGGGTCTCGAAGCCGGGGATGCTGCCGCCGTGCCCCCACATCTCCTTGCATGCCGTCGGATACCGGACCAGCCCCAATCCGTAACCGCCGCCGGGCATTCGGTCGAACGGGACGGTCTTCTTCATCTCCGCGAGCTGGTCGGCGGGCAGCAGTTCGCCGCGGAGCAGTGCGGTGAAGAATTTGTTCAGCTCGGCGCCGGTGCTGATCATCGCGCCCGCCGCGCCGGCCCACGTGGTGTTCTGGGCGGTGAAATCCACACGCTGCCCATCGGTTTCCTGATAGCCGACCGGGTGCGGATCGCGGATACCCGTGTCCTCGGCCGCGGGGAAGTAGGTGGCGCGCAGGCCGAGCGGTTCGATGACGCGGCGGGTGATCTCGGTGGCGACCGGTTGTCCGGTCACCCGCTCGATCAGCATGCCGAGCAGGATGTAGTTGGTGTTCGTATAGACCTGGCGCGCACCGGGCTCGAACCGCGGCGGCAGGCTCATCGCGATGCGCACCAGCCCGGCGTCGTCGTAGTGCCGCCAGCGCACAGCCTCCGAATCCACCTGCAACTGTGGGGAATTCGGATCCGGCGCGACGGAAGGATCACCAGAGGCCAGATATTCGGGCAGGCCGCTGGTGTGCTGCAGCAGTTGCCGCACCGTGACGCGGTTGCCGTCGTTGCCGTTGCCGTGCACCACCCCCGGCAGGTACCGCTCCACAGGCGCGTCGAGCTGCACCTTGCCCTCGGCCACCAGCTGCAACAGCACCGTCGCCACGAACGTCTTGGTATTGCTGCCGATGCGCACCTGCGCGTCCTGCGCGATGGGTGCTCCGGTGCGCAGATCACCGACACCGGCGGTCATGGTTCGCTGCCCGCCCGGCCCGCTGATCACCACCTGCGCGCCGGGGAATCCGGCACGCACGACGTCGTCGAGCGCCTTGGCGATCGCCGCGGACGGTGCGGGATCCGCCGCGCTACTCGACCGCGTCGCCTCGCCGCACGCGGACGCGGCGAGCACCGCTCCCGCGAGGGCGACCGCGACGGCCGCCTTTCCGCCGTGCCGCCGCCATGCGTTGGTAGGCAAAAGTTCCTCCTGCTCGAGCCGGGAATGACCGTTGTCCCGGACGATTTCGAGCGTAGGAAATCGAATACATTCATCCCATGACACGGGCACCCGAATGCGGAGTAGCGTCAGCGCCACCGTGCGGTAGTGCCAGCACCACCATCCAGGTGGTGTCCGGTCGATGCCCACGCGTCACCGATCCCGTCATGAAAATCTCATGAAGCCTCTGGTTGAGTGGGCAACCGCTGGCCAGGAATCATCGTTGTCTCATCGGTGACCGCCCTGGCATGAGGATGCGAGCATCGCGAACGATTGTCTAGGTTTTATAGCGACGCTCCATGGTCAGAGAGGGGACCGCATGCTGAAGTTCGCTGTGCTCGGTGAGGTTCGTGCTTGGCGCGGCGAGCTGGAACTCGATTTGGGATCCAAGCAGCGCCGGGCCTTGCTGGCGGCACTACTACTACGCAGCGGTCGTTCGGCGACCGTGCCCGAGCTGATCGACGGTGTCTGGGGCGAACATCCGACGCCGAGTGCCGTTGGCGCCCTGCGCAACCACATCCTGCATCTGCGCAGGGTGCTGGAACCCGAGCGCCCGTCCGGCGGCCCGGCCACCGTGCTCGTCGGCTTCGGCGGCGGTTACGCGCTGCGGTTGGTGCCGGGATCGGTCGACGTGGAGCAGGTCGAGGAACTGCTGCTGGAGATGCAGGCCGAGCGGCTCGCCGAGGACGCGGGCTCGGTCGAGGCCGCGCGGGACCGGCTCGACAGCGCGCTGCGCCTGTGGACGGGCACGCCGCTGTCGGGGCTGCCCGGTCCGTACGCGGATCGCCAGCGCATCCAGCTCGTCGAGCGGCGGCTCGCGCTGCTCGAGCAGCGCATCGAACTGGATCTGCGCCTCGGCCGGTATCCGGAGATCATCGCCGAACTCTCGCCGCTGTGCGCCGAGCATCCGATGCGCGAGCAGACCCGAGGGCTGCTGATGACCGCGCTGTATCACGCGGGCCGCCAAGCCGAGGCGCTCGCGGTGTACGCGGACACCCGCAGGGTGCTCATCGAGCGGCTCGGCATCGAGCCTGGACAGCAGCTGGCAGAGCTGCATCATCGAATACTGCGCGGGGATCTGCCCGCACCGCGTCGCGAGGCCGAGAGCCCCGCCGCGGTGCCGTCCGCCGCCGCGCCGCGCGGACCGCAGCGCCGCACCGTCGCCAGGATCGCCCAATTGCCCGCCGATGTGGCCGATTTCACCGGCCGGGCCGACGCGATCCGCCGCATCGGCGACTGGCTGACCGATACCGACGGCAACTTCGTGCCGGTGTGCGCGATCGGCGGCATGGGCGGCATCGGCAAGAGCGCGCTCGCCGTGCATGTCGCGCACCGGGTGCGCGATCGGTTCCCCGATGGTCAGCTGCACGTCGACCTGCACGGGTTCGCGCCTGCTACGCAACAGAATCAGGTGGAACGCTTCGGCACGCCCGCCGCCGATACACTCGGCGACTTCCTGCGCGCGCTCGGCGTGCCGGAGGGTGAGATCGCGCCGTCGCTGGCCGAGCGGTCGGCCCAGTTCCGCAGCTGCCTGGACGGCAAGCGGGTGCTCGTCGTGCTCGACAACGCGCGCGACGTCGATCAGGTGGCGCCGCTGATTCCCGGTACGCCGGGGTCGGCGGTGTTGATCACCAGTCGCTCCACCATGCCGGAAATGCCCGCCGTGCTCGGCGTCCGGCTCGATGTGCTCACCCCCGCCGAGGCGCGCAGCCTGCTGTCCGGCATCATCGGCGCGCATCGGGTCGCCGCGGAACCGAAGGCGGTGGACAGCGTGCTCGCCGCATGCGGCGGGTTGCCGCTCGCGGTGCGCATCGTCGGCGGGCGGCTGGCGGCCAGGCCGAAGTGGACCATCGACGGCCTGGCCGAACGGCTCGTCGACGAACAGCAGCGCCTCGCCGCGCTGCGCACCGGCGACCTGGCGGTCGAGGCGGCGTTCCGGCTCAGCTACGACCAGCTGGATCCCGTGCAGGCCAGGGCATTTCAGGTGCTCGGCGTCCCCGAGGTCGCCGAGATCTCGCTGGACGGCGCCGCCGCGGTGCTCGGCGTCGATCGGTTGATCGCCGAGGAACTGTGCGAATCGCTGGTCGATCTGAACCTGGTCGACACCACCGCGCAGGGCCGCTACACCTACCACGATCTGCTCCGGCTGTTCGCCAGGGATTTGCAACCGGATCCGGCCCACCCGGTGTTCGCACCGCTGCTGCGGCTGCTGGACTTCTATCTGGCCACCATGAAATCCGTTGTCGCGGTGTTGAACCCGGGTACCACGCTGCCCGAGCATCTGCGCTCGACCACCACGAGGGGGCTGTCCTTCGCCGCCAGCAGCGCCGCCCAGGCCTGGCTCAATGCCGAGCGACCCAACCTGGCCACGCTGTACCAGCAGGCCGCGCACGTGCGCGGGCCCGCGCTGGCCATCGCCGCCGATATCGCTTGGGCCTCGGCGGAACTGAACGACGGCGGGCCGAATTGCCAAGAGCTGGCCCGCGGGCTGGAGAAGCTGCTCGACGCGGCGCTGCAGGTGGCCGATCGCGAGGTCGAATGCCGGGTCAGGGTCGCGCTCGGCCTGCTGTGCACCGACGCGCTCGGCGCGCTGCGCGAGGGCCGCGATCATCAGCGGATCGCGTTGTCGCTCAACGTGGGTTCGGGCACCGGCGAGCGGCTGACCGCCTTCGCCGCCGCCCTGCTCGCCTCGTCGACCAGGATGGGCACCGAATCGGCCGCCTCACTGGCGCACGCCGAGCGGGCCATCCGGCTGGCGCGCAGGCTCGGCGACCGGGCCATCGAGTGCGCCTGCCTGGTGCACATCGCCAAAACCCTGTCCGACGCGGGCAAATTCGCCGAATCCGAGGAGCGGGCGCGGCGGGGTGTCGCACTGGCGCGGGAAATGGGCAATGCGGGTCTGGAGGCCACGGCGCTGCATGAGCTCGGCGCCAACCGCGCCTACGTCGGCGACTACCCCCAGGCGATCGAGCTGTGCGAAAAGGCAGTCGAGCTGGCCAGGCGCAGCGGGTTGGTGCTGCGTCAGGGCTGGGCGCTCTCGCGCCTGGGGCATGTGTACATGATGGCGGGGCGCCTGATCGACGCCGAGGCGTCCGTCGACGCCTCGCAGCAGGTGCTGACCAGGGCCACCGGGCCGCTGCACCGCGCCAGAGTGCTTGTGCTGCACGGGCTCATCCTCCAGGCGCTCGGCCGCTCCGAGCAGGCCTACTGCGTATTCCGCTCCGCCGCGGAATCTTTCGCGACCATGGAGGATGCGCGCCTCACCCATGAGCGGGTGCACGGCGAGCTGGAGGGCCCGATCCTGTTCCTGCTGCGCGAGCACCTCGACGAGGTGATCGAGGAGCGGCGGCAGCGGCGGGCGCGCATCACCGAGACCGCGTCACCGGTCTAGTCGCCCGGAAACGAAAGAGGGAAGTCCGCGCGTGCGGACTTCCCTCTTGGCGTATCAGTGGCCGCCCTGATCCTGCAGCCGCTTGATCGACGCCTGCACCTCGGCCTCGGCCTCGGCGCGACCGACCCACTCCGAACCCTTGACGTACTTGCCGGGCTCCAGGTCCTTGTAGCGCTCGAAGAAGTGCTTGATCGCGGCCAGCTCGAACTCCGGGACGTCCTTCAGGTCCTGGATGTGCTCCCAGCGCGGATCGCCCGCCGGGACACACAGCACCTTGTCGTCGCCGCCTGCCTCGTCGACCATCTTGTACATCGCCACCGGGCGCACCTCGATGAGGCAGCCGGGGAACACCGACTCGGGCAGCAGGACCAGTGCGTCCAGCGGGTCGCCGTCCTCGCCGAGGGTGTTCTCGATGTAGCCGTAGTCGGCCGGGTAGACCATCGACGTGTACAGGTGCCGGTCGAGCCGGACGCGGCCGGTCTCGTGATCGACCTCGTACTTGTTGCGGGAACCCTTGGGGATCTCGATGGTGACGTCGAACTCCACGCCATCTCCTTACGTGCCTATGCGGCGCGGTCTGTCGACGCGCCAGGTTGTTCGGGGGAACGGTTGCGCAACGAGGATAGTGTGGTCGACGGTCAGATGGGTGCGGCAGGAGCGGCCTCGAGCAGAGACGGCGGGCAAGGTGGTTGGTCAGAGCAGTAAGAACATCGGTGGACTGGCCGCCAAGCGGCGCCGCAAGACGTGGATCGCGATCGGTGTCACGTTCGCTGTTCTGCTGGTGGCGGGTGCTGTCGTGCTGGTCACGGTCAAACCGTGGACCGATGAATTCCGGCACGGCGGGCTGACCACGGCCGCACCGCCCGCGCCGGTGGCGCCGACGCCGCGGGTGCGGCCCGCCCCGGACAACGCGCGCACCCCGACGGCCGCGGGTGTCGCGGCCGCGCTCGCGCCGGTGGTCGGCAATCCCGACCTGGGCGCGTTCACCGGATCGGTCACCGATGCCGCGACCGGTGCGGTGCTGTGGGCGAGCGATCCGAGCAAGCCGCAGATCCCGTCCTCCACGGCCAAGATCCTGACCACCTCCGCCGCGCTGCTCGCGCTGCCGGGCGACCATCGGGTGATCACCCGCGTCGTCACCGGCGCGGCGCCGAACGAACTGGTCTTCGTCGGCGGTGGCGACCCGACGCTGACGGCGCAGCCGGACGGAAAGGGCTACTACCCCAACGGGCCTCGTCTGTCGGATCTGGTCGATCAGATCCGGGCCTCGGGCCGCCAGGTCGACACGATCGTGGTCGACACCTCCGCCTACGCCGGACCGACGATGGCGCCGGGCTGGGACCCGGTCGACATCCGCGAGGGCTCGATCGCGCCGATCGAATCGGTGATGATCGACGGCGGCAGGCTCGATCCGCTGGTCGAATACTCACCGCGCACCCCGACGCCCGCGCTGGACGCGGGTAGGCGCCTCGCCGTCGAACTCGGGCTCGATCCGGCCAAGGTCAGGCTCGGCAATGCCGCGCCCGGCGCGACCGAGGTCGCCAGCGTGCGCTCCGCACCGCTGCGCGATCGGCTGCGCGACACGATGGTGCACTCCGACAACGTCCTCGCCGAGACCATCGGCCGCGAGATCGCGGTGGCCACCGGTAACCCGGCCTCCTTCGACGGCGCGGTCGTCGCGCTGAACGCGGTGCTCGGCAAGGCCGGGTTCGACCTGACCGGCATGGGTATGCACGACAACAGCGGACTGTCGGTGGACGACCGGGTGCCCGCCCGGCTGCTCGACCGCATCCTGGCGACCGCCGCCCGCCCGAACGCCGTCGCGGTGACCCCGACCGGCGCGACGACGGCCGCCGATCCCGACCGGCTCACCGCGACACTGGCGCCGATGCTCGACGACCTGCCCGTCGCCGGTGCGACGGGCTCGCTCACCAGCCGCTACGTCCACCGGGATCGGGCGGCGGCGGGCTGGGTGCGTGCCAAGACCGGAACTCTCTCGGTCTCCAGCACGTTGGTCGGGTACGTGCTCGATGCCGATGGACGGGTGTTGACCTTCGCGCTGATGTCGAACGATCGGCCGCCGGAGGTGAGCAGGCCCGCCCTGGATGCTATCGCGGGCACGCTGCGTAACTGTGGATGCTCGTGACGGGTGGATGACCATGAACCGAGGCACTGATCAATCGGGCGATGCCGAATCCGGTACCGCCGCCGAATCGGGTCAGGAGGTAGTGGTCGCCGAGACGCGGCGGCGCGGTGCGCTCTCCGCCGCCGTCGACTGGAAACTCGCGGCGCGTACCGGCGCGGCGCTCGTCCCCGCCGGACCGCGGACCTCGCGCTATGCCGCCGAACAGGTGGTCGCCGAACTGGCGTCCGCATCGGAGCGGGCCGAGGGGCCGGTGCGCGAGGTCAGCCGGATGCTCGACGACAAGCCGGTACCCGCCGCGCGCATCGTCGACCGGCCCGGCTGGATCGCCGCGGCCGCCGACTCCATGTCCCAGCTCACCGGCGCCGCACCCGATACCGCCGAGCGCGGGCTGCTCGCGGGCAAGCCCGCGGGCGTGCAGGCGGGCGCGATGCTCGCGTTCCTGTCCACCGCGATCCTCGGCCAGTACGACCCGTTCACCGGTCCCGACGGGACGCTGCTGCTCGTCGCGCCGAACATCATGGCCGTGGAACGCGCACTCGGCGTGTCGCCCACCGACTTTCGCTTCTGGGTCTGCCTGCACGAGGTGACCCACCGGGTGCAGTTCTCCTCGGCGCCCTGGCTCGCCGACTACATGCGCGGCAATGTGGACGTGCTCGGCGAGGTCGGCGACGAACCGCTGACCGATATGCTCTCGCGCCTGGTCGACGAGCTGCGCGAGCGCCGCCGCGGCGATTCGGCCGACGATCCGAACGCGCGCGGCGTCGTCGGGCTGCTGCGCGCCACCCAACCGCCCGCGCAGCGCGAGGCACTCGACCGCCTGCTCGTCCTCGGCACGCTCCTGGAGGGCCACGCCGACCACGTCATGGACGCCGTAGGCCCCGCCGTCATCCCCTCGGTCGACCAGATCCGCGCCGCCTTCGACCAGCGCCGCAAACGCCCGACCAACCCACTGCAACGCCTCCTGCGCGCCCTGCTCGGCGTCGACGCCAAGGTCGCCCAGTACGTCCGAGGCAAGGCCTTCGTGGACGAAGTCGTGGGCCGAGTCGGCATGTCCAACTTCAACGCCATCTGGACCAACCCCGAAACCCTCCCGCGCCCAGAGGAAATCGCCACACCCGAACGCTGGATCGGCCGCGTGGTCGGCTGAGCAGCCGGGTGCCCAAGCGCTCCGGGCACGCACAGCCGCACACCATCTGATCGCCCGCGTAGGGAATCGCATGCGAAACGGTGCGCGGCAAGTCAAACCGTATGCGGCTGTACGTCCGAGCGCTCCGGGTGCGAAGGTGCGTCTGGGGGGTGTGAGCGATCGGGGCGGCCTTGTGCCCGCGACTCGTCGCATACGTCTGGTCCGAATCGCACGTGACGGGTGTTCGGGACGTCGAATAGTGCTGGCGGGGGCGGTGGGTAGTCTCCGAGCATGAGCCGTGGGGTGCAAGGGGTGGGGAATGGCCGGGGGACGGACTCCGCGCCGCCTGTGCGCCGTGCGTGGCCGGAGGCAGGTGCTCCGGTGCGGCGGTTGCCGGAGACGGGGGCGGTGCTCGAGGTGCGTCGGGCGGTGCGTAGTTGGCTGGCCGAGTATTCGGTCGGGGGTGGGGTCGCGGTCGCGTTGTCCGGTGGCGCCGATTCGCTGGCGTTGACGGCGGCCGCGGTGGTCGAGGCGGAGTCGGTGGATGCGTTGGTGATTGATCATCGGTTGCAGGCCGGGTCGGGGGCGGTGGCGGCCGAGGCGGTGGCGCAGGCGCTCGGGCTCGGGTGTCGGTCGGCCCGGGTGATCGCGGTGGCCGTGGGGAGTGACGGGGGGATGGAGGCAGCGGCGCGGCGGGCGCGGTATGCGGCGCTGGATTCGGCGCGCGCAGGTTTACCGGTGTTGCTCGGGCACACCCTTGACGACCAGGCCGAAACGGTGCTGCTCGGATTGGCGCGTGGTTCGGGCGGGCGGTCCATCCAGGGGATGGCGGCGTACGCGGCGCCGTGGGGGCGGCCGTTGCTCGGGGTGCGGCGCGAGGTCACCCGGCAGTTGTGTGCGGATGTGGGGGTGGCGCCGCACGAGGATCCGCACAATTCGGCGCCCGAGTTCACCCGGGTGCGGTTGCGCACCGAGGTGCTGCCGCTGCTGGAGGAGGTGCTCGGTGGCGGGGTCGCCGCGGCGCTCGCGCGTACCGCCGAACAGTTGCGGGAGGACGGCGCGGTACTCGACGTGCTGGCGAGTGAGCTATTGCACACCGCGGCCGTCGGGGCGGACCTCTCGATCGAGACGCTCGCCACTGCGCCGCCCGCACTGCGCAGGCGGGCGATTCGAGCATGGCTGCTCGCGGGTGGTGCGAAAGCGCTGACCGACAAGCATTTACGGGCCGTCGACGAACTGGTGACGGCTTGGCGTGGCCAAGGTGGCGTCGCGGTCGGCGGCGGCAGGCCGGACAGCAGGTTGGTTGCGGCGCGCGAACATGGCAGGCTGACACTGCGTATGAGTGACGGCTGATGTAATGGATCGGCCGATCGGGATCGACACCGCCTGGAAGGACATCAGCTGACGTGTACGGGGACGACATCGCGTCGGTGCTGATCACCGAGGAAGAGATCGCCGCAAAGACCAGCGAGCTGGCCGAGCTCATCGCCAAGCGCTACCCGGCCGACGCCCCCGAGGGCGATCTGCTGCTGGTCGGCGTGCTCAAGGGCGCGATCTTCTTCATGACCGACCTGGCCAAGGCGCTGCCGATCCCGACCCAGATGGAGTTCATGGCCGTCTCGTCGTACGGGTCGTCCACCTCGTCCTCCGGCGTGGTCCGCATCATGAAGGACCTGGACAAGGACATCGCGGGCCGCAATGTGCTGATCGTCGAGGACATCATCGACTCCGGTCTCACGCTGTCCTGGCTCAAGCGCAACCTGTCCACCCGCAACCCGGCTTCGCTCGAGGTCGTCACGCTGCTACGCAAGCCGGACGCGCTGCGCACCCATGTCGATGTCGCGCACGTCGGCTTCGACATCCCGAACGAGTTCGTCGTCGGCTACGGCCTCGACTACGCCGAGCGCTACCGCGACCTGCCCTACATCGGCACACTGGACCCGAAGGTCTACGGCGGTAACTGACCCGGCGACCGCCCTGCTACTTTCCAGGGTGTGATCCTACGAATGCTCGCCGGGGGATCGGTACCCGGCGATGTCCGCAGTGGTGAATACCCGGACCCGTCAACGAGTTCGATCGCGATGACCAGGCCGGTCGCCGCGCGGCTGCCTTTCGGGACGGTCGCGCCGTATCCCGCCCCCGCTGTGACTTCCGGTCCGGGGCAATGACTTCCGTAGCGACGCGAAACCGGCGTTCCGGCTTCGCGATTCCGGCGTGGTCGATGCCGCTGCTGTTCGTCGTCGGCGCGACCTCGCAGTACATCGGCGCCGCGATCGGCGTATTCTTGTTCGAGACCATCGAGCCGACCACCGTCGCCTGGTTGCGCGCGGCCGCAGGCGGATTGGCGCTCGTGCTGTGGCGGCGGCCGTGGCGGCGCGCGTGGACCAGGCGAGAAGTGTTGGTCGCCACCGCTTTCGGCATCGTCACCGTGGTCATGAACATCGTGTTCTATGAGGCCATCGCGCGGATTCCGCTCGGTACCGCGGTCGCCATCGAATTCCTCGGCCCGGTCGCCGTCGCCGCCTTCGGATCACGCAGGGCGCGAGACATATTCGCGGTGGTTCTGGTTGCCGCCGGGGTATTCCTGCTCGCCGGTGTGCAACTCGACGTGAGCCCGATCGGCGTCGGCTTCGCGGTGGCCGCCGCGGTGATGTGGGCCGGATACATCCTGGTCGGCAAGCGAGTCGCCGACGCGGGACAGGGGCTGGATTCGCTTGCGGTCGGCATGGCGGTGGCGGCGGGCGTGCTCGCACCGTTCGTGGTCGTTCCGCAACTCGCCGTCGACGCAACGGTTTTCGCCGACCCGCGCACCTGGCTGCTCGGCGTCGGCGTCGGCGTCATGGCCAGCGCGGTTCCCTACGCACTCGACCAGGTGGTGCTGCGCCGAGTCGGCCGGGCCCGCTTCGCCGTCCTGCTCGCCCTACTCCCCGCCACCGCCGCCGTAGTCGGCGCCATCTTCCTCACCCAGCGCCCCCAACTCGTCGAAATCCTGGGCATCACCCTCGTAGTCATCGCCGTAGCCGCCACCGCCGCCCAACCCCGCGAGGACCCACCCACTACCCCCGTCTAACCCCGCGCCGAGCGCAGTCGAATGGCCCCACTCACCGGCGTGTCATGGGGCCATTCGACTGCGCTCGGCGCACAGTTCGGCCGCTGCCGTGCACCCAGAGCCGTGCCCCGCTGCTGCGATATCTCTCTTGCCGAGCGCAGTCGAATGGCCCTTCGACACGCTGGCGGGAGGGGCCATTTGACTGCGCTCGGCGGGGGAGGGGTCAGGGGAGGAGGGCGTAGATGGTGGCGGGGGCGCCGGAGCCGGAGCGGTAGAGGGGGCTGCCTACTAGGATCCAGGCGCCGGTCGGGGGGAGGGCGGCTAGGTTGGCGAGGCATTCGAGGCTGATGCGGTGGTCGCGGTAGAGGAGTTTGGAGACGGTGTAGGTGTCGTCGGTGCCGAGGTCGGGGCCGAAGGTGTCGATGCCGAGCGCGCCGCGGCGGCCGAGACGTCCGGTGTCTAGCAGCCATTCGACCGTGTCGACGGCGAATCCCGGCTGGTGCTCGGCGGATTCGCCGGTGCCGATGAATTCCGGTGTGCCCCACAGCGCATCCCAGCCGGTCCAGGCGACGATCGCGGAACCGTCGGGGATGCGGCCGTGTTCGGTTTCCCACCGGCGCAGGTCGGCGACGCTGATCGCGTAATCCCGGTCGCGCGAACAGGGTTCGCGCAGATCGAGCTTGACCGCGGGCAGCAGCAAGTCGTCCAGGTCGAGTTCGTCGGCGGCCAAGCCGTCGGCGTGGAAGTGAATCGGTGCGCCCCAATGGGTTCCGGTGTGCTCGCCCTGCTGGATGTAGCGCAGGTAGTACCCGTCGTCGGCGATGGTTGCCACGATATCGGTGCGGAATTCCGGGTCGCCGGGGAACAGCGGTGTCGTCGCGGGGTCGTGCACATGCGACAGGCTCACCAGCCGTCCGAACGGCCGCTGCGCGGTCATCCGGGTAGGGTAACCGATTTGGTGGGTGCCAGTACGCGCTCCAGCGCGTGCATGTCCTGCTCCAGTGTGCGGAACAAGGCATAGCTGATCACGAACGCGACCACACTGCCGATGCTCAGTACCCGCACCACGACGATGATCTGCGTCAGTTCGAGTTCCGACAGCAGCGTCGCGCCGGTGACCGCGAGCAGCGGTATCGACGCCGCGACGATCAGATACACGCCGCATCTGCGCCGCAGGCGATGCAGCCGTCCGGCGTCCTGCACGCTGAGCTCGCCGTGGCTGAGGAACATCGGATAGATGTATCTGATGACGTAGAAGTTCACCAGGAAGAACGGGTAGGTCACCGCGATGGCGCCGCAGACCGCGTGCGCGATCACGAAGTGGGCGTAGTCGCTGGCGGTGATGGCGTCGCCGGCGCCCCGGATGACGATCGGGAACGAGATGCCAGAGAGCATCCACATCGTGAAGATGATCGACACCGCGCGGTCGCCGAGCAGCAGCGCGTCGGTGCGGGCGCGGCGCAATGTCTCAGGGCCGTAGCGTATCCCGGCCCGCAGGCCGTGCGGCACGATGATCAGGTTGCGGCACAGGTAGAGCAGCAGCGCCGTCGCGGCGGCGGGCAGAATCGAATTCACCACCGCCGTACCGATATCGAGCTGGTGCTGTGCTTGCAGGCTCAGCTTGCTGTGGATCAGTTTGGTGGAGTGCTGGATGTTGTAGAGGGATGCGAAGGCGTTCGGCACGACGATGGCCAGGGTGATCAGCGGTATTCGCCACCGCCGCAGCCGTATTCGCCAGCCGGGGGCCGGGTCGACGAGTTCGCGTGCGCGGTCGTCGAGACAGAGCTCCAGCTGCTGCGCCAGCATCGCGCCGCTGTGCCAGCGCCGGTCCGGATCCGGCTCGAGGCAGGTGAGCAGCACCCGGCGCAGGGTGGCCGGGCAGTCGGCCGGAATGCGTTCGAGCGCGGTGCTTTCGACGCCGCGCGAACGCTGGGCCAAGGCGGTTTCCAGCGATGCGTCGTTGTCACCGAACGGCGCCGCGCCGGTCAGCAATTCCCAGAGCAGCGCGCCGAGCGAATAGATGTCACTGCGGGCATCCGGCCGCGCCGCGGTGTGGCCGAGAGCGGCCGCCAGTTCTTCCGGCGCGCGGTAGGGCAACGAATCGTCGTGGGGCACATCGAGGTCGGCGTCGGCTGGTGGTGCGCTCGCGGTGCCGACGGTGAAGTCCGCCAATTTGGGCGACCCCTCGGCGGTGAACAGTACATTCGACGGTTTGATCGCGCGATGTGCGATGCCCTGCCCGGCAGCGTAATCGAGCGCCTGCGCCAGCCGGATACCGAGCCAGGCAACGGTCGCGGGCCAGCTGCGTGCGCGGAGTTCGGCCCTGATCCGCGAATCCGCGGGCCGGATTTCGCCTTTGGTCTCTATCGCCGCGTCGACGGCGCGCAGCAGCAGCGCCCCACCCGCCGTCTCCGGCCCTCGGCGGCGGGCCGCGAGCACCTCCACCGCGGTGCCGCCCGGCAGGTATTGCATGTAGACCAGCCGCGCCACCGGTTGCGCCCCGGTCAGCACCCGCTGGTCGAAGACGCGAACGATATGCGGGTGGTCGAGCTTGGCCATGGTGCGCGGCGCACCGACCGCGCCCGCGGAAAACCGAACGGCGACAAGTCGTTGCATGGACAGCTGCCTGGCCAGGAAGACCCGTCCGGTCCCGCCGGCGCCGAGATCGGTGAGCAGATCGAAGTCGTCGATCCGGCGGCCGGGCGCCAGCGCGGCGGCGGCGCCGGGCATCTCGGCGGTGGCCGTGCCCGCGTCGGCGCCCGCCAAGGCATCGAGCCGTTCGCGCAGTTCGTCGGCCAGTTCGGGATATTCGGCCAGGAAGGTCTCGACCGTGATCGGTTCCCTGGCGCACCGCGCGACGAACTCCTCGCACACCAGCTCGGCCAGCGCCGGGCTCTGGTCGAATTCGGGAAACTCCTTGCGGTACTCCGCGATCCGCTTGCCGAGCCCGTCCAGATCCCAGCGCCTGCGCAGGTCGATGCGCACCAGATCGGTGAGCACGGCGATCCGCGCCCTGGTGCTGTCGGGCACGTAGTCGGCTAGTCGCGGCGGGTTGACCCGCTCGTTGCGCAGACTGCGTTGCCAATCGGCGGCGAACTCGGCGACGGCCTCGGCACGCGTGGTTCTCACGATGGCGTTTCCGCGGGCGCCTCGTCGAGTGTTAACGAATCAGTCGGCGCGACAACCCGTTCCAGTGCCTGCAGATCCGCCTCCAGCGCTCGGAACAGCACATAGGACCCGACGAACGCGATGATGCCGCCCGCGCAGAGCACCCGCACCGCGACGATCACCATCGGAATATCGCCGGGCGGCAGGAAGGTGACCCCGGCCACCGCGAGCAGCGGCACCGACGCGGCCACCGCCAGGTAGCCGTTGCACCGGCGGTCGAGCCCGCGTAACCACACCGCGTCCTCGGCGCTGATCTCGCCGTGCCGCAGGAAGATCGGGTAGATGCAGCGCACCATGTAGAAGGTCACCAGGAAGAACGGGTACGCCACCGCGATGGCGCCGCACACGATGATCGAGGCGAGGAAGTGCACCACCGCGCGGCCCGGTATGCCGCCCGCCGCGAGTTGCAAAGCGATCGGGAAGGTGATGCCGGAGATCGTCCACAGCGAAAACGCCACGGTGACAGCGCGATCGCCGAGCAGTAGCGAGTCGGCCCGTGCTTTGCGCAGCGTCTCCGGGTCGTAGCGGCGGCCTTTGCGCAGCCCGCGTGGCACCGTCAGCAACAGCCGGGACATGTACGCGACGAGGGCGATGCCGAGCGGGAAGAAGATCGCGTTCACCACGCCGGTGATGATCACGAAGCTGTGCTGCGCGTCCTGTGGCAGCCGGTCGATGATCAGGTGCTGGTTGTGCTGGATGTTGTAGAGGGAGGCAAGCACGTTCGGCATGCCGAGGCCGAGCAGCACCACCGGAATGAGCCACGACCGAAGTCGCAGCCGCCAGCTGTGCGGGGCCGGATCGACCAGTTCCCTGGCCCGCGCGTCCAGGCACAGGTCGAACTGTTTGGCCAGCACCGCGCCGCTCGCCCAGCGCCTGGCCCGCTCCGGATCCAGGCAGGTCAGCAGCACCCGCCGCAGCGCGGCCGGGCAGTTGGCCGGAACCCGTTGCAGCGCGCCGGGATCCACGCCCGCGCTGCGCCGCTCCAGCATGGCCTCCAGCGTGGTGTCGTCGCCGTGTTCGTCGGCGCCCGCGGTGGAATCGTCGAACGGCTTCGCGCCGGTCAGCAGCTCCCACAGCACCACGCCGAGCGAGTAGATGTCGGCGCGGGTGTCCAGATCGGCCGCGGTGCGCTCGCGGCCGGGATGGCAGGCCTCCAGCTGCTCGGGTGACATGTAGGCCAGCGATCCGCCGAAGTAGGCGACCGGGCTGGTACCGGCCACATTGCGGCTGAAGCTGATGTTGAAGTCGGCCAGTTTGGGCACCGCCTCGGCGGTGAGCAGCACATTGGCCGGTTTGACATCGCGGTGCAGCACACCGTGGGTCGAGGCGTAGTCGAGCGCGTCGGCCAGCCTGCGGCCAAGCCACGCAACGGTTTCCGGCCAGCTGAGCCCGGCGATCTCGGCGCGCACGCTGGAATCGGTCGGGCGGATCTCGCCCTTCTCCTCCATGGCCGCGTCCACCGCGTCGAGCAGCAGCTGTCCGCTGCGTTCGGCGGGCGGGGTGGAGCGTACCCAGCGCAGCACGCCGAGCAGCGTCCCGCCTGGCAGGAACTGCATGTACAGCAGCCGCAGCCGCCGCACCGACTTGCTGTTCGGTCCCTCCGCGTCGAGCAGCCGCTGGTCGAAGACCCGCACGATGTAGTCGTGGTCGAGCTGGGCCAGCGTCTGCGGTTCGGTGCCGTGGTCGGCGGAGATCTTCACCGCGACCAGCCGCTGCAGTGAGCGCTGCCTGGCCAGGAAGACCCGCGCGAACGCACCGCTGCCCAGGCCGGTCAGCAGGTCGAAGTCGTCGATCCGCTGGCCGATCTCGATCCGGTCGAGCGCGTCGTAGCGACCGGGGCCGGTACCGATCGTGGTCGGGATCGCGGTCGCCGTGCCGGTGAGGTCGACGGACGTGCGGGTCACTTCGGTATTACGAACGGACTCGGTGGTTCGGTTCAGTTCGCCGGACAGCGCCGTCCTGGTGCGGGCGAAACCGACCAGTGTGGATTCGTCGAGCGCGGCCCTTCTGGTGCTCTGATCCACCTCGTCGGCATTGAGCAGCTCACGCAGTTCCGTGGCTTGTGCGGGATATTCGCGCAGGCAATCACGGGGATCGACCCGATCGCCGCTGTGCCTGCGGATGACGAACTCCTCGTACACCAGGCCGGCGGGAATGTCACCCGGTGCGAGTTCGGGGAACTCGGCGCAGTATTCGATCAAACGCTTGCGCGGCGCGGGCACGGTATTCGGTTCGCGTGCCTCTTCGCGGTCACGCTCCGCTGCCGCCTCCAACGCTCGCGGCGCGGGGGACCGGCGAATCCAGCGGTGCTGCAGGTCCACCCTGATCAATTCGAGCAGCGCTTCCCGGCGCAGCGTCTGCGCGTCCGGCAGGTAGGCGGCGATCTCCGGCGGTGCCAGCGTGGTTTGGCGCGCGGCGGTTTCCCATGCGGCGGCGAACGCTTCGACCACGCTGAATTCCGTATGGATCGGCCGGGAATCGACTTCGGAACCCATACCGGATTCGGGACTTCTATCGGACCTGGGGTTCATATTCGTGACCTTGTGGCTCGGCGGACGCCAGAGAATCCGCACTGGTCGGTCGGTGCACCGGAATAAATCCCGCCACACCCGACGGCATCGTCCCCCGAGCAGTATTCGGAATGATAACTTGCCGCTGAACAGCGGATCACCCGAATTTCGACAACGAAGCGACGGGGGCGAATCAGCACATGTACAACGACGCTGCAGTGGTAGCAGACGGTTCAATTGTGGTCCATGAAGTCGACTCGAACACCCCGGCCGACGCGGGTACGCCACGCGGCCCGGCCGCCGTGATCGCGGCGAGCGTGCGCGACGGTTCGACGACCCCGACCGAGGCCGTCGCCGCCGCGCTCGACCTGATCGCCGCCGAGAACTGGAAGGTGAACGCGTTCAGCGTGGTTCGCGCCGAGCGGGCGCGCGCCGAGGCCGCCGCGCTCGAGCAGCGCTCCGATCTGGACGTGCTGCCGCTGGCGGGCGTGCCGATCGCGCTCGAGCACCACATCCCGGTCGAGGGCGAGACCGTGCTGGCGGGCTCGGCCGCCACCGATACCGCGCCCGCGGGCGCCGACCATCCGGTGGTGCGCAGGCTGCGCGCGGCCGGTGCGGTGATCGTCGGCCTCACCACCGTTGCGGAACAGGGACTTTGGGCGATGACCGACAGCCAGGGCCGGATCACCCGCAACCCGTGGAATGTCGGGCGCACCGCGGGCGGCTCCTCCGGTGGCGCGGCGGCCGCGGTGGCCGCGGGCCTGGTTCCGGTGGCGCACGGCATCGACGGGCTCGGCTCGGTCCGTATCCCCGCGGCCTGCTGCGGGCTGTTCGGCATCAAGCCGGGGCGCCACACCGTGCCCGCCGAGATCGGTGTCGACTCGTGGTCGGGCATGGCCGAAAACGGTGTGCTCGCAACGACGGTCGCCGATGCGGCGCTGACGCTGTCGGTGCTCGCCGCGCGACCTGACCTAGCCGAGGTCGACCCACCGGGCCGACTACGCATCGGGCTCGCCGTCGCCCCGCCGTCCCGGTTCTTCCGGGTCGACCGGCACTGGACCGCGGCGGCCGGCACCGCGGGATCGGCCGCCGCCGCGGCAGGCCACCTCGTCGAACCGACGACGCTGCCCTACGGCGACGCCTTGCTCGCCCTCTTCCTACGCTGGCTGGCCACGGGCACCCGTGACGCCGCGACCCTCCCGCATCCTGATCGACTACAACGCCGTACCCGCAGGCATCTCGCGCTCGGCCGCCTCGTCCAACGACTACGGCTGGTGCGCCCCGCTCAGATCGATCGGGTGGAAACCCGACTGCTCGAATTCTTCGAACGCTACGACGTGGTGATCACGCCGGCGCTCGCCACCCCACCGCCTCGGGCGCGGGCCTGGCACGCAGGCGGCTGGCTGGCGAATGCGCTCACCAGCGCCAGGTATTCACCCTTCACGCCGATCTGGAACCTGGTCGGCTGGCCCGCGGCATCGATACCGATGGGCACCCACCCCCGTTCCCGCACCCCCGTCGCCGCGCAGCTGGCAGGCCCGCCGGGCAGCGAATCCACGGTGCTGCGCCTCGCCGCGCAACTGGAAACGCTGCACCCGTGGCGGCGCACCGTGCATCGCTAGCGTCGCCGAACCGCTCAGCTCTCAGGAACCCGACAGCGTCGAAAAGCCGCCCGCCACAGCGCGTCCCGCGAATTCCAGGATGGTCGGCCGGTTGTCGTCGGCGCGCCAGGCGACCGCGAGCTCGCACGGCGCGAGCCCGTTCACCGGGCGCGCGGTCAGGCCGGGCCAGCGGTACATCGGCACGTTGTTCTCGGCGAGCAGGCAGACGCCGAGTCCGAGGCTGACGGCCTCGAGCTTGTCCTCCGGCGTCGCGGCCTCCGCGCCGATCTTCACCTGGCGGCCCGCACGTGCGTCGTTGCCGAGCCAGAAGTCGCGCACCGCACCGGCTTCGGTGGGCAGCGCGACGAACGACTCGTCGAGCAGATCGGTGAAGTCGATGCTCTCCTGGTCGGCCAGCGGATGGCTCTCCGGCAGCAGCACCCAGCGCGGCTCGGTGCGCAGCACCTGCCAGCGGTAGCGGTTCGAATCGGGCAGCGGCAGCCAGACCAGGGCCAGATCGGCCTGGCGGCCCGCGAGCCCGCTGGACGGGTCGGTCCAGGAGGCGGCGTGCAGCGCGAGGCGGTGGCCGCTCGCGCTCTCCAGGTCGTTGAGCAGTCCGCGCCCGAGCGCCGACTGGACGCCGACGCGCAGCACCTCACCCGCCTCCTGCAGCGAGGCGTTGGTGACCTCCCACAGCTCCAGGATCTTGCGCGCGCCCTCGAGCAGCTCCTTGCCCGCCACGGTGAGCGCGACGCTGCGCTGGTTGCGGTCGAACAGGACCACGTCGAGCTGGCGCTCGAGCTGGCGAATCTGTCGCGAGAGGGTGGGTTGAGCGATGTGCAGCCGCTGTGCGGCATTGGTGAAGTGCAGTTCCTCAGCGACGGCGACGAAATACCGCAGGTCGCGCAAATGCGGGTCCATAGCCCCTTGCTATCAGAATCAGTCCTGAATTTCCACCCTTATCAGGCCGGAAAGTCCGGATATGCTGGCCGAAACAGTCGATAGGTTTGTTAGGGACAGCATATTGCTTGTGATGGTGCGGCGCACCATCGAGTCTGCGAATCTTCGGCAGACGGTAGCCGTGATGCGCCGAACGGGGCTTGTGGACGCTTGACCAGGTGTTATGGATTCCCGCGCGCGATTGCTGCGATGCGCCCGACTCCCGTCGATCGCGGTAGCGACCGACGGGGAATCGGCGTTAGGGGCTTCGACGACCAGCACCGCGTCATAGTGTGAGGTTGGTCACAAAATGTTTTGGTATGTCGCGTAGGTCCGTTTCTCAGACGCTTCTCGCCCGCTCCTCGTAGGCCTTGCGCTGCGCCGCATCGACGTCGTCGAGGAAGGCGTGGCCGGACCCGAGCGCCCGCGCGATGCCGTCGCCGACCGCCTCGGGTAGCAGCCCGACCACCTGCGAGACGATGCCAGCGATGGTCGTCACCCTGACCTTCGACTTCGGCGCCGCGATCAGCGCGACGATGGCATCGGCGATCTCCTCCGGTTCCGCCGGGCGCAACAGCTTCGGCCCGCTGATGCCCGAACCCAGTTCGGTATTCGTCAGCGTCGGCAGCACCGAGGAGAACCGGATGCCGTGCTCGCGGTACTCCTCGCGCAGCGTGTCGGTGAACCCGAGCACCGCGTGCTTGCTCGCGTTGTAGGTGGCCAGACCGGGGATGTGGGTCTCGCCGGCCAGCGAGGCGATATTGATGACGTGCCCGGCCCGGCGCGGCAGCATCTTGGCAAGTGCCAGTTTGGAACCGAGGATCACGCCGTAGACGTTGATGTCGAGGATCCGGCGGGTGATCTGGTCCGGCTCGTCGGCCAGCCTGCCGGTCGGCATGATGCCCGCGTTGTTGATCAGCACGTCGATCGGCCCGACGGTGCGCTCGACCTCGTCGAGGAAATTCTCGAACGACACGGGATCGGTGACGTCGAGCTTGCCGTACAGCTCGAAACCGCGGGTGGTGCCCGACTCCTTCACGGCGGCCTCGTCGATATCGCCGATCGCGACCTTGGCGCCGAGCGCGGTGAGCGCGGTCGCGGTGGCGAGGCCGATGCCGCGCGCGCCACCGGTGATCACGACGACCTTGCCGCGAACCTTTGCCGAATCTGTCACTTGTTGTCTCCCTTGAGTTTCAGCAGTGCCGGAATATCGAAGCGGCGCAGGCCGCGTGCGCCCGCGGCGCGCATGGCACCGAGCGCGAACAGCAGCTTCGGCATCGAGTACGGGAACCAGACCAGTTCTTTCTGCTGGGTCGGCAGCATCGGCGTGGTGATCGCCTGCTGCCTGCAGTACTTGCGGACGCCGTTCGCGCCGCCCCAGCGCGCGCCGACACCGGAAAGCCCCCAGCCGCCCATCGGCAGCGCGAAGCTGAACAGGTTGGCGAAGACGTCGTTGATATTGACCGCGCCCGCATTCAGCTGGCGCGCAACGCGTTCGCCGCGCGCCTTGTCGCCGGTCCACACCGAGGCCGACAGCCCGTAGATCGAATCGTTGGCCAGCCGGATCGCCTCGGCCTCGTCGGCCACCTTCATCACCGGCAGCGTCGGGCCGAAGGTCTCCTCGGTGATACAGGACATGGTGTGGTCAACATCGACGAGCACGGTCGGCTCGAACGCGGTGCCGAAACCGGCCCGCTTGCCGCCGGTGAGCACCCGCGCACCCGCCGCGACGGCCTCGTCGACATGGCGCTGCACGATCTGGGCCTGATTCTCGTTGGCCATCGCGCCGAGTTCGAACTTCGCCTCTCTGCCGTCGATGCCCTGGCGCAGCGCCTTGACGTTGGCGGTCAGCTTGGCCACGAATTCGTCGTAGACCGGCGCCTCGACATAGACCCGCTCCACCGAGATGCAGACCTGGCCGGAGTTGAACATGCCGCCGAAGGTGATGCCGTGCGCGGCCCGGTCCAGATCGGCGTCCGCGAGCACGATCGCCGGATCCTTGCCGCCGAGTTCCAGGCTGTAGGGAACCATCCGCTCGACACAGGCCGCGGCGATCTTGCGCCCGGTCGCGGTGGAGCCGGTGAACTGGATGTAGTCGGCGTTGCCGACCACGGCCGCGCCGGTCGCGCCTGCGCCGGTGACCACGGCGAAGACCGGCGGCGCGCCGATTTCGGCCCAGCCCCTTGCCAATTCGAGCGCGGACAGCGGCGTCACCTCGGATGGCTTGAGCAGCACCGCGGCGCCGGCGGCCAGCGCGGGAATCACATCGATCACCGGCATGGCCAGCGGGAAATTCCACGGGGTGATCACGCCGACCACCGGATACGGCCGGTAGGTGGTGGTCAGCTTCTTGACCCTGGCCAGCGGGCTGTGCGGCGACGGGTGATCGTCGGCGAGGAACTTGGCGGCGCGGCGGGCGTAGTAGCCGACCAGGTCGCTGCCGAACGCGGGGTCGATCAGCGCGTCGGCGCGTGGCTTGGACGTCTCCGATTGCAGGACGTCGGCCAGGTGCTCGATGTTGTCGATCAGCCAGTCCTGCAGTTTCAGCAGCCATTCCTTGCGGCCGTCCGGACCGATCGCCTCCCACTCCGGCTGGTAGAGCCGCAGCTCGCGGACCTCCGCCGCGACCTCGTCGGCGGTCTGGTTCGGCACCGTGCCGACGACCGCGCCGGTGCCGGGATTGCGCACCTCGATGACGGTGGCGGCGGGCTCGGGCGTCTTCGTGGCGGCCTTGGGGGTCGTCTTGCGCGGTGCGGCCTTCTTGGCGGCGCCCGGCGCTGGTTCGGTGTTGGTCACTGCTGCTCTCCCACGGACGTTGTGCTGTACAGCGCAGGTCTGACTGTGAATCAGTTCACTGAACTATGATCGTGACACAAGCGCGCAGCACATTCTTGGCCCAGTTTGTCAACGAAATCGGCGATTTTTGTGCTCTGGAACCAAATCTGCCGTCGATGATTCGGAGGAGTCGTGACACCCGCACTGCCGGACCGCTCCGCGGCGACCGCACCGATCACCGCGGTGGCGCCGGACAGCGAGCTGGTCCGCGATTGGCTGGCGGAATACGTCTACGAGACCATGCGCACCGCGTCACTCGAACAGGTGGTGGAACGGCTCGACAACGCGATCATCGCAGGCATCCCCGAACTCGCCGACCGCGACATGCGCCGCGACCTCGCGGCGAGCACCCGCGCGCACGCCAGGATCGTGCTGAGCGGATTGACAAGTGACACCTTCGAATTCGCGCTGCCGGAGGAGGCGCACGCCTTCGCGCGCACGATCGCCCGGCGCGGTTTGGACCTGCGTGTGCTGCTGCGCACCTATCACATCGGGCAGGAGGCGGTACTCGACTACATGACCGAGGCCGTAGACCAGCGCCGCGCGCCGTACGAGATCGAAAAGGCGGTGCTGCTGCGGCTTTTCGACCGATCGACGAAGTGGGTGAGCATTTCGGTCGAGACGCTCACCGCCACCTATATGGAGGAGCGCGAGCGGGTGCTGCGCGCCGCGCTCAACCGGCGCACCGAGACCGTGCGCGCCCTGCTCGCCGGTGACGAACTGGATACCGAGCAGGCCTCGATCCGGCTCGGCTACCGGCTGTCCCAGCCGCATCTGGGATTCGTGCTGTGGACCGATCGGGATGCCGAACCCGCGGGCGGCGAAGGCGAATTCATCGGTCTGCTGGAGCGCGTCGCCACCAGGGTCGCGACCGCGATGGGCAGCGCGCGGGTGCTCACCGTGCCGTCCGGAGCCAGCGGGATGTGGGCGTGGGCCGGGCTCGGCGACGGTGGTGACGGCCTCGACGACGACGCACTGCGGCTCGCGCTCGACCAGGTGGAGGCCCCGGTCCGTGTCGCGTTCGGGATGCCCGGCGCGCAGGTCGTGGGTTTCCGGCAGAGCCACCGGGAGGCCGTCGCGGCAAGGCATGTCGCCGAGCGCGGCCCGGCGGGCGCGGCGCGGGTCATCGCCTATCGGGATGTGGAGATCGCCTACCTGACCGGTGCGGACGAGGCGGCCATGCGCGGCCTGATCGGCCGTGAACTGCGCGCGCTTGCCGCCGACGATGCCAATACCGCCCGGCTGCGCGAGACGCTGCACGCGTACCTGAGGAGCCATCGCAGCCCGGAGGCCACGGCGAAACTGCTTGGGGTGCACAAGAACACGGTGCGATACCGGATCCAGCGCATCGAAGAGCTGCTCGGCCATCCGATCGAAGCGCGCAGCTTGGCGCTGGAGATCGCGCTGGTCTGTGTCGTGGCCTACGGGCTCTAGCCGACTACCGGCGCAGGGGGGTTTCGGCGGGCGGGGGTAGCTGGCGCTCCGATAGATCGGCGAGTAGCTGGGTCGTCGCGGCGGCGACCGCGGCGACGGCTTTGTCGACGGCGACCTTGGTGGTCGAGCTGAGGCCGGACACGCCACCGACCCTGCGCACGTACTGCAGTGCGGCAGCATAGATTTCCTGCTCGGTGGCGGCAGGCTCCATACCCCGCAGGACGGTGATGTTTTCACGCATGGTGCACAGTAACCCGCAGTCGCGTGCTGCGGCAGGGCAAGAAAGATTCGATGTGAAAATCTCACGCGACCGACTGCGGGCGGGCCGCGGGGGAGCCGCCGATCCAACACAGCGGCGGCGATAACCGGGCCGTGTCCCGATCGATGGTGAAGAATCGGGTGCATGCCTGCCCGCGGTCTACCCACCATGACGACCTTCCCCTACGAGGAGCTGGACAAGCGGGAGGAAGACCACTGGTCGGGGGCCGCCGTCTCCGATGACGAGCTGCGGGCGCTGGCACTCGGCGCCTTCTATTCGGCCCGCTGGGACGCCTTCCACGATGCGCTGCTGCTCGGCCCCGAGCGCGAGCATCCGCTCGGTGACCGTCGCGAGCTGGCCATCGATACGCTCACCGGCGCATGGGGCATCACCGACGGCACCGAGGCGCAGGCGTCGATGGAGCAGCTGCTCGAAGGGATGCACGCGCCGCTCTACGCGATGGTGCATCCGCTGGTGATGGCCTCGATCAATGCCAGCGAGCGTGACCGCTTCGGTGAGCGCGCCGACCGGCACCGCGCGTTCCTGCGGCAGGTCGGATCGTTTCGCGGGATGGACAATCCGGAGGCGCTCGTCCGCGATTACGACATCTGGTCACAGGCGATCAAGATCGGATTCACCGACCATCTGGCCCGCCCGCTGCCGAGCGATATCCACGCCTGGGATCTGGCGCGGGTGGTCGCGGTGGCCAGAATGGCGTTCACCGCAGGCTATCTCGACGCCGACGTGGCATGGGACTACCTGATGCGCGCGCTACCGCTGGCCCAGCGCAAATACCGGAACTGGCGGCAATTCGGCGACGCCTACCTCACCGGCTGGACCTACTGGCAGGCCTGTGAGGATCTGGCCGAGCTGAAGAACGGCGGCGTCGACCGCAGGATGGAACTGGTCCGCCTGTGGATGCGCCCGACCAGCCCGTGGCGGCGCATCACGCTGAACGAGATCCCCGCACCACCCTCGGTGCCGGCCAACGGCGATCAGCCGAGCAGCTGAGCCGCGGCTACCCCGTCGGCTTATCCGCCGTCGGGGAGCGAGCGCAGGATGCCGCGGCCGTAGCGCTGGAACTGGCCGTCGTCGACCATGCCGAGCGAATGCCGCTCGACGAGCAGCTCCCACTCCGAATACAGCTGTGCCACACCGGGATCGGCCGGACCGGCGGCGCCGTCGGCGGAATCGCGGCGCACGGCGAAGTTCACCGCGCAGGTGACGCGCTCGGTATCGGCCCGATCGGTACCGGTGAAGTGCAGCGTCATATAGCCGTCGTGCACGTCGATGCCGGTCTCACCGCGCACCGCGCCGATCTCACCCGGCGTCGGCGCCGAGCCCTCGGTGGTGCGCGCCCACAGTACGGCCGGAATCGGCAGCTCGTGCGCGTAGCGGGCGCCGTTGCCGATCGAGATGAACAGCAGCCGCCCGGTGGTCGCGGCAAGCAGCCCCGGCCCGGCGCCCGCGGGCAGGTTGGCGACGGCGATCGCGGTCTCCAGCACGTATTCGTCCGGGGTGACGTAGCGGTGCAGCGCGGCGATCGCGGCCTTGGCCTCGCGGCGCGGCGCCATCCTGCGCACAGCGCGGTCGACGTCGGCCCTGGTCGGCCCGCTCTTACCCCAGACGGGAGCGGGGGCGTTGAGATCGGGAGCGGCCACATCGATGCGCTGGGTGGCCAGGATCTGGTCGTTGATCCGGTCGACGATCTCGGTCGCCGCTGGCACGTCGTGCTCGGCGATGAGCACCGGCAGCGGCGTGCGGTCGGCGGGCACACCGGTGAGCACCGGCGTGGGATAGCGCAGATAGATCTCGATGACCACCGCGTCGTCCGCGCGTCGGTTGAGCCGCACCTTCAGCAGATCGGAGACCGGGACGTCGAGCACGCGCTCGCCGTCGCTACCGGGCCGCAGGACGATCAATCGCCCGCGACCGTGGCGCACAATCGCCGTGGGTGTCCGTAGCTCGACTATGTCCATACCCCCTGCGCTCTGTCTGATTGGGCCCGTCGCTTCGCCCCGCAAGTGCTGTGTCGTCGCTCACGATAGGCCGAACATGCCATGATTGTGACCACTTGGAGTAAGCCAGACCGCAGACTTCGGGAACCACCGTCGTTCTTCGGCCGTTTACCTCTTTAACTGCACCAGCAGTCGAACTGCGCGATGTATCGACTAGACCGTACGCGGTAACGTGGCATGTCCGCATCCGAAACCCCGACGGGGCGAAGGACGCACCCGCTGCATCGCTTAGGCAAGAACCGGAATCACCGGAAAGGACTGGCCGCGCGGCCGACGCTCTATGAACCGCAAGACAGTGTTTCGCACCCTGGCCATAATCGCGGGCATCGTGCTCGTGATCGTTGCGTTCAGCTATTTCGGTAGTGACACGCGCGGCTGGAAGAGTGTCGACACCTCGGTGGCGTTGAGCCAGCTGAGCGATAAGTCCAACGTCAAGAACGTGCAGATCGATGACAAAGAACAGCAGCTGCGCATCGAGCTGAAGAACGGCAACGAGGCCACCGGCGGCAAGACCCAGATCATCGCGAAGTATCCGGGCGGCAGCGAGACCTCCAACCAGGTCTTCGATGCCGTGAAGAACTCGGGCGCGCCGTTCAACACCGTGGTCAAGACGGAGACCTGGTACAGCCAGATCCTGTTCCTCGTGCTGCCGATGGTGGTGCTGCTCGGCCTGTTCATCTTCCTGATGGTCCGCATGCAGGGCGGTGGCCGCGGCGGCATGATGGGCTTCGGCAAGTCCAAGGCCAAGCAGCTGTCCAAGGACATGCCCAAGACCACCTTCGCCGATGTGGCGGGCGCGGACGAGGCCGTCGAAGAGCTCTACGAGATCAAGGACTTCCTGCAGAACCCGGTGCGCTACCAGGCGCTCGGCGCGAAGATCCCGAAGGGCGTGCTGCTCTACGGTCCGCCCGGCACCGGTAAGACGCTGCTTGCCCGCGCGGTCGCGGGTGAGGCGGGCGTCCCGTTCTTCACCATCTCCGGTTCGGACTTCGTCGAGATGTTCGTCGGCGTCGGCGCCTCGCGCGTGCGCGACCTGTTCGAACAGGCCAAGCAGAACAGCCCGTGCATCATCTTCGTCGACGAGATCGACGCGGTCGGCCGCCAGCGCGGCGCAGGCCTCGGCGGCGGTCACGACGAGCGCGAGCAGACCCTCAACCAGCTGCTCGTCGAGATGGACGGCTTCGGCGACCGCACCGGCATCATCCTGATCGCGGCCACCAACCGGCCCGACATCCTCGATCCCGCGCTGCTGCGCCCCGGCCGGTTCGACCGGCAGATCCCGGTCGGCAATCCGGACCTGGCCGGTCGCCGCGCCATCCTGCGCGTGCACTCGCAGGGCAAGCCGATCGCGGCCGAGGCCGACCTGGACGGACTGGCCAAGCGCACCGTCGGTATGTCCGGCGCCGACCTGGCCAACGTGATCAACGAGGCCGCGCTGCTCACCGCGCGCGAGAACGGCAACGTGATCACCGGCGAATCGCTGGAGGAGTCGGTCGACCGGGTGATCGGCGGACCGCGCCGCAAGAGCCGCATCATCAGCGAGCACGAGAAGAAGATCACCGCCTACCACGAGGGCGGCCACACGCTCGCCGCCTGGGCGATGCCCGATATCGAGCCGGTCTACAAGGTCACCATCCTGGCCCGCGGCCGCACCGGCGGCCACGCGATGACGGTGCCCGAGGACGACAAGGGCCTGATGACCCGCTCGGAGATGATCGCCCGCCTGGTCATGGCGATGGGCGGCCGCGCGGCCGAGGAGCTGGTGTTCCACGAGCCGACCACCGGCGCGTCCTCCGATATCGACCAGGCCACCAAGATCGCCCGCGCGATGGTCACCGAATACGGCATGAGCGCCCGCCTCGGCGCCGTGCGCTACGGCCAGGAGCAGGGCGACCCGTTCCTCGGCCGGTCGATGGGCATGGCATCGGACTACTCGCACGAGGTCGCCCGCGAGATCGACGAGGAGGTGCGCAACCTGATCGAGGCCGCGCACACCGAGGCGTGGGCCATCCTCAACGAGTACCGCGACGTGCTCGACGTGCTGGCGACGGCGCTGCTCGAGCGGGAGACCCTGCACCGCAAGGAGCTCGAGGAGCTGCTGTCGACGGTGGAGAAGCGGCCGAGGATCACCGCATTCAACGATTTCGGTGATCGGGTGCCCTCGGACAAGCCGCCGGTGAAGACCCCGGGCGAGCTCGCGCTGGAGCGCGGCGAGCCGTGGCCGCCGCCGGAGCCGGTCAAGCCCGCGCTGCCACAGCGTGAGCCGGTGCCCGCCAACGGTTATCCGCCCGCCGGTTACCAGCAGCCGCCGCAGTACGGCGCGGGCTACCCGGCGCCGCCCGCGGGTGGTTATCCGCTGCCGCAGACACCTGGCCCCGGCTACCAGCGTCAGGGTGCCGCGGGCACGCACGGTTCGCGCCCGGATTACGGCGCCCCGGCCGGTTGGTCGGCGCCGGGCTGGCCGCCGCGCGAGGATCAGCCGCAGCAGCCCGCGTCCGGTCAGTCCGGATACGGCACTGGCGGCTGGACCGCACCGCAGCCGAGGCACGGATACCAGCAGCAGCAACCGTGGCAGGGCGGTCAGGCCCAGCCTGCCGCCGAGGGCGGTGGCTACGACGGCTTCGAGGAGCCGAGTCGCCAGCACGACGAGGGTGAGAGCCGCGAGTGGGATGGACCGAACGGTCGTCACTGAAGTAGTGGCGATTAGGCTCGACCATCGGGGTGCCGAGTGAGTGTCGGCGCCCGAGATTTGGAGGTGTCCTCGATTGTCGGCCAACAAAAACGTCGGTGGTCACACGCTCGCCGGGTCCGATAGCGCTGAATCCAACGGGATCAAAGTGTCCCATGGTCCCGAGGCGTCGAACGGTACTGCCAAGCCTGCGCTCACCGCGCTCGAAACCGGTAAGCCGTTCGATCAGCTCCGTGCCGAGAACGCGATCCGTGAACTGCTGATCGCGGTCGGCGAGGACCCGGACCGCCCCGGCCTGACCGATACGCCCGCCAGGGTGGCCCGCGCCTACCGGGAAATGTTCGCCGGGCTCTACGTCGAACCGGACGCGGTGCTCAACACCACCTTCGACGAGGGGCATCAGGAGCTGGTGCTGGTGCGCGACATTCCGATGTACTCCACCTGCGAACATCACCTGGTGTCCTTCCACGGTGTCGCACACGTCGGCTACATCCCCGGCACACACGGCCGGGTGACCGGCCTGTCCAAGCTGGCCCGCCTCGTCGACCTGTACGCCAAGCGTCCGCAGGTGCAGGAGCGGCTGACCAGCCAGATCGCCGACGCGGTGATGCGCAAGCTGGATCCGCGCGGCGCGATCGTCGTCATCGAGGCCGAGCACCTGTGCATGGCCATGCGCGGTATCCGCAAGCCGGGCGCGAGCACGACCACCTCCGCGGTGCGCGGCCTGCTGCAGTCCTCCGCGACCACCCGCGCCGAGGCGCTCGACCTCATTCTGCGGAAGTGATCGAGCCGCGTGGCGGACGCTCCTGTGTGGTCATGGGCGTCGTCAATGTCACCAGCGACTCGTTTTCCGACGGTGGCCGCTACCTCGATCCCGAGCTGGCCATCGAGCACGGTGTCGAGCTGTACGCGGCGGGCGCCGACATCGTCGACATCGGTGGTGAGTCGACGCGGCCGGGTGCGATCCGCATCGATCCGCGGACCGAGGCCGATCGGGTCGTCCCGGTGATCCGCGGGCTGGTCGCCGCGGGCGTGCCGACCAGCGTGGACACCATGCGCGCGAGCGTCGCCGAGGCGGCGCTGGCGGCGGGCGTCTCGGTGGTGAACGACGTCTCCGGCGGGCGCGCCGATCCGGATATGGTGAAAGTCGTTGCCGCCGCACAGGTTCCGTGGATCCTCATGCATTGGCGGGCGGCCGCCGACTACCGGCACACCGGCCCGGCCGATCACTACGACGATGTGGTCGCCGAGGTGCGCGCCGAACTCGGCGTGCAGGTCGACCTGGCGGTCGCGGCCGGTGTCGACCCGGCCCGGTTGATCCTCGATCCCGGCCTCGGCTTCGCCAAAGACGCCGAACACAATTGGGCGCTGCTCGGCGCGCTGCCCGAACTGGTCGCGGGCGGGCTGCCTATTCTCATCGGCGCCTCCCGCAAACGCTTCCTCGGCGCGTTGCTCGCCGACGAGTCCGGCCCGCGTCCGCCCGACGGCAGGGAGACCGCCACCGCGACGGTGTCCGCCCTGGCCGCGACGCACGGCGCGTGGGGCGTGCGCGTGCACGATGTGCGCGCCTCGCTCGACGCCATCGAGGTCACCGACGCCTGGCAGCGCGCCGCACGATCACGGGAGGTCCGATGACCGACACGCACGCCGAAGGCACCGAAACGCAGGTGCGGCGCGGGCTCGATCGGATCGAGCTGCGCGGCCTGCGCGCGTTCGGCCATCACGGCTGCTTCGACCACGAGCGGCGCGACGGCCAGGAGTTCCTCGTCGACCTGACCGTCTGGGTCGACTTCTCGGTCGCGGCCGCCTCCGACGATCTGGTCGCCACCGTCGACTACGGTGCGCTGGCCGAGCGCGCGGTGCAGATCATCCAGGGCCCGCCGCGCAATCTCATCGAGAAGGTGGTCTCCGAGATCGCCGACGACGTGATGACCGATCCGCGCATCCAGTCGGTGGAAGTGGTGGTGCACAAGCCTTCCGCGCCGATCCCGCATTCCTTCGCCGATGTCCGCGTGGTCACCGCACGGCACCGAGGGCCGGCGGTATGACTCGCGCGGTGCTCTCGATCGGTGCCAATCTCGGCGATCGGCTGGGCCATCTGCGCAGCGTCGTCGACGGTTTCGGGCACCGGGTGCGCGCCGTGTCCTCGGTGTACTCGACGCCGCCGTGGGGCGGGGTTCCGCAGGACGACTACCTGAATGCCATTGTGGTGGTGGACGATCCGGCGTTCGGCTGTCACGACTGGCTGCGCGAGGGGCAGCGGCTGGAGCGGGCCGCCGATCGGGTGCGCGAGGTGCGCTGGGGCGCACGGACACTCGACGTGGACGTGGTCTGGTGCGCCGAGCACGAGAACGGCGAGCTGCGCGCTTTGCGCAGCGCCGATCCGGAACTGACCCTGCCGCATCCGCAGGCGCACCGTCGCGCCTTCGTGCTGATTCCCTGGCTCGAGGTCGAGCCTGACGCGGTGCTGGAGGTCGACGGTGCCGCGCGGACGGCACGCGAACTGCTCGACGCCATCGATGCGACCGAGCGCGCGGGCGTGCGGCCCACCGAGCTGAGCCTGACGGCAGCGCAAGGGGATTCGACGAGCGCCGGGGGAGCGGTGTGAAGCTGAAGCCGACGCGGGTGCTCGATCTGGTGGCCAATGTGGTTGTCGCCGCGCTGATCGCGTGGGTCGGCACCAGGATGATGTACTCCGCCTTCCCGCCGATCTCGATCTACGCGGGCGCCTCGCTGTATCCGGTGTCGGCGATCGAACTGGTTCTCGGCTTCGTGATCAGGAATCGGATCAACGAGCACCGGATCGGCGACGGTCCGCATCAGCTGCATCCGATCACCGCGGCCCGCGCGGTCGCGCTGGCCAAGGCCTCGGCGCAGGTGGGTTCGCTGGCGGCGGGCGTCTGGCTCGGCTTCCTGTGCTGGGTGTTCCCGCAGCGGGGCACGCTGCGCGCGGCCGCCGCGGATGTCTCCGGTGCGACGGTCGGACTGCTCGCCGGTCTGCTGTTGGTTGCTGCCGCACTGTGGCTCGAGTACTGCTGCCGCGCACCCGATGACCCAACCGATGATCCAGCTACCACATAGCTAATTTTGCTCGTCGAATTGCCGATCGGGGTTCTGGGCGCGGCCCGGCAAGCAAGCTACCCTGGCTGGCATGGTTTCACCCTCCCGTAGCAGCACTTCCCGTCGACGGCGGGACGACGCGGGAAAATTCTTCATCGGTGTGTTGATTCTGCTCGGTCTGGTTGCCAGCGTTTTCCTGGTCTTCAGCGACAGCTTGCAGTTTGTCCGGATCGGTCTGGTCGCCGCCCTGTGGGCCGCCGCGATCGGTGCGTTGGCCGCGACCAGATATCGCAAGGAATCCACGGTCGACAAGGCCAAGGTCCGCGACCTGCAGACGGTCTACGAATTGCAGCTGGAACGCGAGGTCACGGCCCGTCGCGAGTACGAATTGGGCGTCGAGGCCAGGGTGCGCGAGGAAGTCGGCGCCGACGCCTCCGATATGGCCGCGCTGCGCGCCGAATTGACCGTGCTGCGCCAGAGTCTGCAGCGGCTCTTCGACGGTGATCTGCCGATGGATCGACCGGCGCTGCGCGCCGACGCGACCAGGATCCAGGAGCTGCCGAGCGCGGCGGCCGACCTGTCGGACAATAGCTCCGCGGATGCCGAGGCCTGGTCGAGATCGACCGCACAGCAAACCCGCAGCACCGTAACGCCGGTTTTCGTGTCCGATCATCCGGAACCACCGCTCTTCGCCAGCCCCTTCGACGAGCCGGTCACCGCCGAAACCTCGGCCGTCTCGCCCGAATACGACGAAGAGAGTGACGCCGAGATCACCGACGTCGACATCGACGACGATCGCCACACCGGCCCGATCAGCGGTTCCGGTAGCTGGGCCGACGCGTTCGCCGAGACACCGCCCGAACCGATCCGCCCGGCGCCGCAGACCGCGGCGCCCGCCGCGCCGCCGCAAGCGCCGCGCCTGTCGGCGCCCGATGCACCGACGATGGGTAGCGCGAGCTCGCGCAGGCGCCGCCGCGAGGCCGATACCGAGGAGGACACCTCCTCGCGCCGCCTCTCGGTGGCCGAGATCATGGCCAACCTGCAGTCCGAGGAAAACGGCCGCGACCGCCGCTGAGCGATCGGCGTAACCGCAGGTTATCGATACTGCGGCGGAGATCACCCCCGTGCTCCATGGCATCGGCGAAGACGAGGCCGATATCCTCTAGGCGTACGTCTGGTACCCGCGGTGCGGGACTGGAACGAAATCGAGAGGACACCGTTGACCTCGAGAAGTCTGACTTCCGACAACGACCCCGCGCCCGCACGCCTGACGGTAGGCATCGTCTCGGCGGGACGCGTCGGCTCCGCACTCGGCGTCGCTTTGGAGCGTGCCGGGCATGTGGTGTTCGGCGTTTCCGCCATCTCCGACGCATCGGTGCACCGGGCGCGGACCAGGCTGCCCGATTCCGAGATCCTGCCGATCGAGGAGGTGGCCGCCCGCAGCGAACTGCTGCTGCTCGCGGTGCCCGATACCGAATTGGCCGGGCTGGTGCGCGGTTTGGCGAGCGCGGGCGTGGTGCGGCCCGGCACCATCGTCGTGCACACCTCGGGTGCGAACGGTGTCACCGTGCTCGCGCCGCTCGTCGAGAAGGGCGCGCTCGGCCTCGCCATCCATCCCGCGATGACCTTCACCGGCCACGACGAGGACGTGAGCAGGCTCGCCAACGCGTGTTTCGGGATCACCGCCGCCGACGAGGTCGGCTACGCCATCGCGCAATCGCTGGTGATCGAGATGGGTGGCGAACCGGTGCGTGTCTCCGAGGAGCACCGCACGCTGTACCACGCCGCGCTCGCGCACGGCAGCAACCACCTGGTCACGGTCATCGTCGACGCGGTGGCCGCGCTGCGGGTCGCGCTGTCGGGCCCCGGGCTGCTCGGTCAGCAGACCGTCGACGAGCAGCCGAACGGCCTCGCCGAACGCCTGCTCGCCCCGCTGGCCTCGGCGGCGCTGGACAACGCGCTGCGCCGCGGCCAGTCCGCGCTGACCGGTCCGGTCGCCCGCGGTGACGCGGATGCCGTTGCGGCACATCTGGAAGCGCTCGAAGCCGTGGATCCCAAACTCGCCGCCGGCTATCGCGCGCTGTCGCTGCGCACCGCCGAGCGTGTCAATTCCCATCCGAACCTAATCGACCTCCTGGAGGGAAAATGAACCCAGCATCGCGTAGCGATTCCATGGGGGGCGGTGGTCGGGCGACGGGTGGGCTCGATCCGAAAATGCGCGGCACCTTCCGGCCGGGCGAACTGACCATCCATCACGATCCCGAAGTGATCGCCGCCGTTTCCAGTGCGCTGCGCAAGGTCGGCCGCACGGTCGCACTGGTGCCGACGATGGGCGCGCTGCACCAGGGCCACCTCGAGATCGTGCGCCGGGCCAAGCGGACCAATCAGCACGTGATCGTCTCGATCTTCGTGAACCCCTTGCAGTTCGCCGCGAACGAGGACCTGGACAAGTACCCGCGCACCCTGGACGCCGACGTCGAACTGCTGCGCGCCGAGGGCGTCGAGCTGGTGTTCGCGCCGAGCGTCTCCGATATGTACCCCGACGGCCAGCGCACCACCGTGCACGCGGGCCCGCTCGGCGCCGAATTGGAGGGGGCAAGCCGACCGACCCATTTCGCGGGCATGCTGACGGTGGTGGCCAAGCTGCTGCAGATCGCGCGGCCCACCGAGGCGTTCTTCGGGGAGAAGGACTACCAGCAGCTCACGCTCATCCGCCAGCTGGTGCGCGATCTGAATTTCGACGTGAAGATCGTCCCGGTGCCGACGGTGCGCGAGGCGGACGGCCTCGCGCTGTCCTCGCGCAACCGCTTCCTCGATGCGGCGCAGCGCGAATCGGCGCTCGCGCTGTCCGCGGCGCTTGCCGCGGGCAGGCATGCGGGCGGCCTCGGCGCGCAGGCGGTGCTCGACGCGGCCCGCGCGGTCCTCGACACCGCACCCGGCCTGCAGCTCGACTACCTCGAGCTGCGCTCCTCGACCCTCGACGCCGCCCCGGCCGCGGGCAACGCGCGACTGCTCGTCGCGGCCAGGGTCGGCACCACCCGGCTCATCGATAACGCCGCCGTCGTGCTCGGCGCACCGATCGACGGCCACCCGAACCTCAGCTCCCAGCCCGCCCAGGCATCGGTCTAGAAAGGCGACAACGATGTTGCGCACCATGATGAAGTCGAAGATCCACCGCGCCACGGTGACCCACGCCGATCTGCACTACGTCGGTTCGGTGACCGTCGACCAGGATCTGCTCGACGCCGCCGATCTGCTCGAGGGCGAACAGGTCTGCATCGTCGATATCACCAACGGCGCCAGGCTGGAGACCTACGTGATCGCGGGTGAGCGCGGTTCCGGTGTGATCGGGATCAACGGCGCCGCCGCGCATCTGGTCCACCCGGGCGACCTCGTCATCCTGATCGCCTACGGAATGATGGACGAGCGGGAGATCCGCGAATACGACCCGAAGGTCGTCTTCGTCGACGAGCACAACCGCCCGATCGAACTCGGTTCGGACCCGGCGCACGCGCCGGAAGGCTCCGGCCTCACCTCCCCGCGTTCACTCACCGCTTTCGTCGACGCCTGATCCGATGCTGCTGACCATCGACGTTCGTAATACCGGCATCGAACTCGGCCTGTTCTCGGGCAGTGGCGCGCATTCGAAACTGGTGCGGCACTGGCGTATCCACACCAATCCGCTGCTGACCGCCGACGAATTCGCCATGCAGGTGCGCGGGCTGGTCGGCGATCAGCTCGACCAGGTGATCGGCATTTCCGCGCTGTCGACGGTGCCGCCGGTGCTGCGCGAACTGCGGGTGATGCTGACCAAGTATTGGGGCAACATCCCGCACGTGCTGGTGGAACCCGGTGTGCGCACCGGTATTCCGCTCCTGGTCGACAATCCGAAAGAGGTCGGCGCCGACCGCATCATCAACTGCCTCTCCGCCTACCACCACTTCAACTCGGCCGCGATCGTCGTCGATTTCGGCACCGCGATCTGTGTCGACCTGGTGTCGGCCAAGGGCGAGTTCCTCGGCGGCGTCATCGCGCCGGGTGTGGAAATCGCCACCGAGGCGCTGGTGGAACGCAGCGCGCTGCGCCGCGCCGAACTGGCGCGGCCGCGCTCGGTGCTCGGCAAGAACAGCATGGAATGCATGCAGTCCGGCGCGGTTTTCGGCTTCGCCGGTTTGGTCGACGGCCTGATCGATCGAATCCGCGACGAATTCGACGCGTTCTCCGGCGACGATGTCGCGGTGGTCGCGACCGGCGTGACCGCGGCGCTGATCGTGCCCGAATCGGAGACCATCGACCACCATGAGCCGCATCTCACACAGACCGGCCTTCGCCTGGTCTACGAGCGCAATCAGCGTAGGAAGAATGCCAGTGTTTGATGGCAGCGCCTCCGGCGCTGCGTGTTGGCGGCCCCTGGTGTCTCGCGTCCGAGCGGTCGAGACTCGCGCCTGCGGCGCATGCGCTTCGACCACTCGGACGCGAGACGGCCGCCAACGGTCGCTCGTAAGACTCGCTCCGAGCGGGGTGCGTGGTGCTTTCGTGGTTGCTGCGCCGAGTGGGCCATAACCTCCCGCCGGAGCTGCTGTGAGTCAGTCCACTGGAATTGCGGGTATTGCTTGTGGCTGAGTCGCTGCTAGACTCGCTGCCGTGTATTCCCGCGTGAGCACCCAGGAGTGTTGTCGAGGCTGACCTGCCTCGACCGTTCGAGGCTGAGCTTTTTCCCTCGACCGTTGATACACAACTCCTGGAGATTCGCCGATGCGTTCTTCTGTTCTTTCCCTTTCTTCCGCACGTGACGCTTTTTCGGCGGTGCCGCCGCTCGACCGTGCCGTCGCTTCGGCATTGCCGACCCGGCTGCGCCCCGCGGATTTGCTCCGGCTGACCGATGAGGGCGCCGAGGACGTACTCACCGGCCGTTATGACCACCTGCTGCCGCAGGACGGTATCTGGCCGGGTGACGAACGCTGGGCGACCCGATTGCTCGCCGACGACGAGGTCGATGTCTGGCTGATCAGCTGGACGCCGGGCAAGTCGACCGAATTGCACGATCATGCGGGCTCGCTCGGCGCGCTGACCGTGCTCAGCGGCGCACTGTCGGAATTCCGCTGGAACGGCGCCGAACTACGCAGGCGCACACTCACCGCGGGCGATCAGGCCTCGTTTCCGATCGGCTGGGTGCACGACGTGATGCGCGCGCCCGCCCAATCAATCGACACCGCCGGGTCTTCCATCAATGTCACCGCGCAATCCACCGGCCCGCTCGAGCCGACGCTCAGCGTGCACGCCTATTCCCCGCCGCTGACCGCCATGTCGTATTACGAAGTCACCGGCCACGGCACCTTGCGCCGTACCCGAACCGTTCTCACCGACCAGCCCGAAGGCGACATGTAATGACTCTGACCATCGACCAGATGCTCGAGAACGCGCGGGCGCAGCTGACCCGGATCTATGCCTTCGAATTGCCGAAGGCGCTCGCCAGGGGCGCGATTCTGGTGGACATCAGGCCGCAGGCCCAGCGGGCCAGAGAAGGTGCGCTGCCCGGCGCGCTGGTGATCGAGCGGAATGTCCTGGAATGGCGCCTCGATCCGACGAGTTCGGCGCGCCTGGCACTGGCCACCGATCACGATGTCGAATGGATCATCGCGTGCTCGGAGGGCTATACCTCCAGCCTCGCGGCGGCCTCGTTGCAACAACTCGGATTGCGCAGGGCCACCGATCTGGTCGGCGGCTTCCACGCGTTGAAGGCGGCGGGCCTGCTGTCGATCGGAATCCGGGCGCCGCACTTCGCGCGCGAGGTGGCCGCGCTGGCGGCCCTGTAAAAGGCTGCCAGACGCTTCCATCTCGAAATACATAGGCGCACAGTCGGTTTCGATTGTGCGCCGGTTTTCGGGCGGTTGCCGGATGGCGAAAAATCCGGCCGCGAACTGATACCGATTCGTTACTGGTGTGAACTGTGCGGGCGGCCCGCAAAACGATTTCCGGTGCACGCTAGGGTTGTTGGATGTGAGCGCTTCCAACTCCCCTTCGTCCGGTAGCTCCGCGGGCTCGGCTCCTGCGGGGCAATCCAACCGCCCCGTCGAAGTAGACGACGTGCCGGAGCAGATGCGGATTCGCCGGGAGAAGCGCGAGCGACTGCTTGCCGAGGGCGGTGAGCCCTATCCGGTAGTGGTGCCGCGCACGCATACTCTCGCCGAAATTCGTGCCGCCTATCCAGACCTCGCGCCGGACACGCAGACCGGCCTGCAGGCCGGCATCGTCGGCCGCGTCATTTTCACTCGTAATACCGGCAAGCTATGTTTCGCGACGCTGCAGGAGGGTGACGGCACCAAGCTGCAGGCGATGATCAGTCTCAACGGCGTCGGCGCCGATGCGCTCGCCGCATGGAAAGCCGATGTCGATCTCGGCGACTTCGTATACGTGCACGGCGAGGTCATCTCCTCGCGCACCGGGGAATTGAGCGTCATGGCCGATTCCTGGGCGATGTCGGCCAAGTCGCTGCGGCCGCTGCCGGTGGCGCACAAGGAGATGAACGAGGAGTCGCGGGTTCGCCAGCGCTATGTCGATCTGATCGTCCGCCCAGAAGCCAGGGAAATGGCGCGCACCAGGGTCGCGGTGATGCGCGCGCTGCGCAACGCGATGGAGCGCCGCGGTTTCCTCGAGGTGGAGACGCCGATGCTGCAGACGCTGCACGGCGGCGCGGCGGCGCGGCCGTTCGTTACCCATTCGAATGCCCTCGATATGGACCTCTACCTGCGTATTGCGCCGGAACTGTTCCTCAAGCGCTGCGTGGTCGGCGGTTTGGAGAAGGTCTTCGAGATCAACCGGAACTTCCGCAACGAGGGCGCCGACTCCACGCATTCGCCGGAGTTCGCCATGATGGAAACGTACGAGGCGTACGGCACCTACGACACCTCGGCCACGATGATCCGGGAATTGATCCAGGAAGTCGCGCAGGAGGCGTTCGGCACCCAGGTGGTGACGCTGGCCGACGGTACCGAATACGATCTGCGCGGCGAGTGGGCGACCGTCGAGATGTACCCGTCGCTGTCGGACTCGCTGGGTGTCCCGGTCACTCCGGAAACGACCATCGAGGAATTGCACGCGCTCGCCGAACGGGTCGGTCTGGAAATTCCGGAGGGCAAGGGCTACGGCCACGGCAAACTGGTCGAGGAACTGTGGGAGCACCAGTACGGCGACAAGCTGTACGCGCCGACTTTCGTGCGCGACTTCCCCGTGGAGACATCACCGCTGACCAGGCAGCATCGCAGCAAGGCTGGTGTCACCGAGAAGTGGGACCTGTATGTGCGCGGCTTCGAGTTGGCAACGGGCTATTCGGAGTTGGTCGATCCGGTGATCCAGCGCGAGCGTTTCGTGGATCAGGCGCGACTGGCCGCGCAGGGTGACGACGAGGCCATGGCGCTGGACGAGGACTTCCTCGCCGCGATGGAGCACGGTATGCCGCCGACAACCGGTACGGGTATGGGAATCGATCGCTTGTTGATGGCCTTGACGGGATTGGGAATCCGGGAAACGATACTGTTCCCAATTGTGCGTCCGGTCACGCGCTGAGCACTCCGTTTGCATAGCGGAGGGCTCGTCTTGGAATTTTTGGAATTCGGGGTATTCTTGCCTCGGGTAATCGACCTAGTATGCGGGTCGCACGATTTCGAGAGGACGTTCATCTCATGGCAAAGAAGGTCACCGTTAGCCTGATCGACGATGTCGACGGTGAGTCCATCGCGGACGAGACCATCGAGTTTGCGATCGACGGTGTGTCGTACGAGATCGATCTGTCGACGGCAAATGCGGCGAAGCTGCGCGACGGTCTGGAGCAGTGGGTTTCGAGTGCGCGCCGGGTCAGTGGCCGGCGCCGGGTCAAGGCAGCGGTAGCCGCGGCGGGTGCGCCGAAGAGCCGGGTCTCGATCGATCGCGAACAAAGCGCGGCAATTCGTGAGTGGGCACGCCGGAATGGGCACAAGGTGTCCGCACGCGGTCGTATCTCCGCCGACATCACCGATGCGTACAACAAGGCCGCGAAGGGCTAGTTTTCTTTTTGCTCCCGCCGCTCGGGCTAAACGTGCGAGGCCCGGGCGGCGGTCTTGTTTTCATAGGACTTCGATATAGCAGCAAGATCAGGTAACCGCTGCGCGCACAGCAGGCCGGACGGTCGTCCGGTCTCGATCTTGCTGTCGGTACCCCGACGCGGCACCATGGAAACGTGCGAAGGTCACTGGTGGTCTGGAGAGGCGAGGTATCGGCACAGTGACTGGATTCGTCGGATCATTGTTGCGATTCACCGATGACGCGGGCCGTCAGCAAGAGCTGTTGCTCAGTCCGGAACAACAGCGCGTCACCATCGGGCGCTCCCCGCAGGCGGATCTGGCCCTGCGCTGGGACGCGGAAGTGTCGCGCCTGCATGCCGCGATCGAGTACCTCGGCGCGCACTGGACGATCGTCGACGACGGCCTTTCGCGCAACGGCACTTTCGTGAACGGCGAGCGACTTGTCGGCAGGCGCAGGCTGATGGCGGGCGACCGGATCCGGGTCGGCACCTCGCTGGTCTCCTTCCATGATTTCGGCGGTGTCGTCGACGACGCCACCCGCACCTCCACCGGTTCCATCCCGACGCTGCGCTCGCTCACCGAGACGCAGCGCTCCGTGCTGATCGCGCTCTGCCGTCCGTACAAGCACGGCGCGGGTTTCGCGACGCCTGCCTCCAATCAGCAGATCGCCGAGGAACTTTTCCTCAGCGTCGACGCGATCAAGACCCATCTGCGCGCGTTGTTCGCCAAGTTCGGCGTGGAAGACCTGCCGCAGAACCAGAAGCGGGTGCGGCTCGCGGGCCTGGCCATGCAGAGCGGTCTGATTTCCGACCGAGATTTGTAGCCCTCCGGTTGCCGACTGCCGCAATGCGGTAGACGATCGCTTAGCCGGCCGAGCGTCTGGGCCATGTTCTGGTGCCTCGCTGGGCGGTTGACTAAGAGGTATGAAACCGGAGCGATGAGGGCCCCGGTAGAGCTTGGAGGAGGACCTCATGTCCGCAACGCGACTTGTCGCCCTGGTATTGGCCACCGTGGCCACCGGTCTGATCGCAGGCTTGTTCTACGGCTACGCCAACTCGGTGATGCCCGCACTGAACCAGGCCGACGATCGCACGATGATCGACGTGATGCAGAAGATCAACGTCGTGATCATCAACCCGGTCTTCATGATCGGGTTCATGGGGACGGTCGGCTTCACCATCCTCGCGGCGGCGCTGCACCTCGGCAAGGAACACCGCGCCACGCTGATCTGGATCGGCATCGCGTTGGTGCTCAACATCATCGCGTTCGCCGTCACCTCGGGCCTGAACGTGCCATTGAACGATCAGCTCGCCGCCGCGGGTGATCCCGCGACGATCGCCGATCTGGCCAAGGTGCGCGCCGACTTCGAATCGACCTGGGTCCGTTGGAATATCGTCCGCGGCGTGCTGCACGCACTGGCCTTCCTCGTCCTGTGCGGTGCCCTGTTCGTGAGCGGTATCCAGCAGGGCAAGGCGCAGGCGTCGGGTTCGGCCGCTGCGCGGCAGGTGGCCGCCGGTGCGCAGTTCGCACCGCAGGCCGCACCGCAATATGGTGTGCCGCAGGGTGGTCCGCAGTACGGCGCACCGCAGGCCGGTACGCCGCAGGCAGGCCAGCAGTTCCCGCACAACCCGCCGCGGTAGTCCACACCGCATGATCGACAGCCCGGAGCGCCGGCCGACGCTCCGGGCTGTTCCGTATCCGGTGGCGCCGCACCGCCTCTCGGCCGATCACCGGACGAATTCCGCAGGTGGACGGGCATTCTCGCGCCGATTGACCATCGCCGCCAGTTCCGGTCCTACTGGCCGGTTTCCGATGTGCCGCCGCCATCTCTGCGTTAGCTTTCTGGAACACGTTTCAATTTGGGAGGGCTCATGCGGCGTGTTCCAGGATCCGCACTGATCATCGCGGTGCTCGCCGTGCTCTGGGCGGGCGCGGCCGCCCCGGCGCGGGCGGAGTATCCGGTCGACTACAACTTCTTCGCGGGCATCCCCAATGAACTGCTCGATCCCGGCGGCTCGCTGCCCGGATCCAACGACTGGTCGTGCCGCCCCAGCGCGGCCCATCCCAACCCCGTGGTGCTGCTGCACGGCACCGGCGGTGGCGCACAGACGAATTGGGGCGTGTACGCCCCGCTGCTGGCCAATGCGGGCTACTGCGTCTACTCGCTGACCTACGGCGCGTACAACCTGCCGTGGCCCATCTCCGCGATCGGCGGCATGCGCCCGATCGAGCAGAGCGCGGGGGAGGTCTCCGCCTTCGTCGACCGTGTCCTCGCCGCGACCGGCGCGGCCAAGGTCGACTTCGTCGGGCACTCGCAGGGCCCGCTGGTCGGCAACTACTACGTGAAACGGCTGGACGGCGCCGCCAAGGTGGACAAGATGGTCGGCATCGCCGCACCGTGGCTCGGTTCGAACGCCTTCGGGATCTCCGATATCGCGGTGTTCAGCAGGGCGCTGGGCGCCGGGCCCGCATTCGACGCGATCGCAGGCTCGCTGTGCCAGGCCTGCGGCCAGGTGTACCGCGACGCGGACTACTTCCGGTCGATCAACGCCGACGGTATCTACCACCCCGACCTCACCTACACCAATATCGTGGGCAGCCTGGAGGAGATCGTCGTACCGCACACCTCCGCCGTGGTGCCGGGGCCGAAGACCACCAACATCGTCGTGCAGGACGGCTGCGCGCAGGACTTCTCCGAGCACATGGCCATCGCGGGCAGCCCGCGCGCGGCCGCCTACGTCCTCAACGCGCTCGACCCGGCCAACGCGCGGCCCGTGCCGTGCGAGTTCGTGCCGCCGTTCACCGGCTGACCGCGCGTACCGGCGCGAATCGGCGGAATGCGACAGACCAGGCACGGGTTGACAGTCGGTACGGCGGCCAGAATCAGTGTTCGCTCTAGGCAAAACCTAGGTGGAAACGAATGCTGCAACGCTCACGTTATGAGTGAATGACCGTGCTGTCGCTGGTCACCAATAGGGTGGACTGGAGGCGGCCGTATCCCCTGCCAACTAGAGTGGAGGCGGGGGCCGCAACCCCCGGGCTTCATGGCAGGCTGACGCCACAGTCGATCTGAAGCGTCGGACGCCAGAATGTCGGAGCAGGAGAGTGAGGGAGCGATGTTCGAGAGGTTCACCGACCGCGCGAGGCGTGTCGTTGTCCTGGCCCAAGAAGAGGCCCGGATGCTCAACCACAACTACATCGGCACCGAGCACATCCTGCTGGGGCTGATTCACGAGGGTGAGGGTGTCGCGGCCAAGTCGCTGGAGTCGCTCGGCATTTCGCTGGAGGGCGTGCGCAGCCAGGTGGAGGAGATCATCGGCCAGGGCCAGCAGGCTCCGTCCGGTCACATCCCGTTCACCCCGCGCGCCAAGAAGGTGCTGGAGCTGAGCCTGCGCGAGGCGCTGCAGCTCGGCCACAACTACATCGGCACGGAGCACATCCTGCTCGGCCTCATCCGCGAGGGCGAGGGCGTGGCGGCGCAGGTGCTCGTCAAGCTCGGTGCCGATCTGAATCGGGTGCGGCAGCAGGTGATTCAGCTGCTGTCCGGCTACCAGGGCAAGGAGCCCGTCGAGGGTTCCGGTTCGCGCGGTGAGGCGGGTACGCCGTCCACCTCGCTGGTGCTCGACCAGTTCGGCCGCAACCTGACCCAGGCCGCGCTCGAGGGCAAGCTCGACCCGGTCATCGGCCGCTCGAAGGAAATCGAGCGCGTGATGCAGGTGCTGAGCCGCCGTACCAAGAACAACCCGGTGCTGATCGGCGAGCCCGGTGTCGGCAAGACCGCCGTCGTCGAGGGCCTTGCCCAGCGCATCGTCAACGGCGAGGTGCCGGAGACGCTGAAGGACAAGCAGCTCTACACCCTCGACCTGGGTTCCCTGGTCGCGGGCAGCCGTTACCGCGGTGACTTCGAAGAGCGCCTGAAGAAGGTGCTCAAGGAGATCAACACCCGCGGCGACATCATCCTGTTCATCGACGAGCTGCACACGCTCGTCGGTGCGGGCGCCGCCGAGGGCGCCATCGACGCGGCCTCGATCCTGAAGCCGAAGCTGGCCCGCGGTGAGCTGCAGACCATCGGTGCGACCACCCTCGACGAGTACCGCAAGTACATCGAGAAGGACGCCGCCCTGGAGCGCCGGTTCCAGCCGGTCCAGGTGGGCGAGCCGACCGTCGAGCACACCATCAACATCCTGAAGGGCCTGCGCGACCGCTACGAGGCGCACCACCGCGTCTCCATCACCGATGGCGCGCTGGTGGCCGCCGCGACGCTGGCCGACCGCTACATCAACGACCGGTTCCTCCCGGACAAGGCGATCGACCTGATCGACGAGGCCGGTGCGCGCATGCGCATCCGTCGCATGACCGCTCCGCCGGACCTGCGCGAATTCGACGACAAGATCGCCGAGGCGCGCCGGGAGAAGGAGTCCGCGATCGACGCGCAGGACTTCGAGAAGGCCGCGCGGCTGCGTGACAAGGAGAAGCAGCTCGTCGCCAAGCGGGCCGAGCGCGAAAAGCAGTGGCGTTCCGGTGATCTGGACGTCGTGGCCGAGGTCGACGACGAGCAGATCGCGGAGGTGCTCGCCAACTGGACCGGCATCCCCGTCTTCAAGCTCACCGAGGAGGAGACCACCCGTCTGCTCCGCATGGAGGACGAGCTGCACAAGCGGATCATCGGCCAGGAGGACGCCGTCAAGGCGGTCTCGAAGGCGATCCGCCGCACTCGGGCCGGCCTGAAGGATCCGAAGCGCCCGTCCGGCTCGTTCATCTTCGCCGGCCCGTCCGGTGTCGGTAAGACCGAGCTGTCCAAGGCGCTGGCGAACTTCCTGTTCGGCGACGACGACGCGCTTATCCAGATCGACATGGGCGAGTTCCACGACCGCTTCACCGCGTCGCGGCTCTTCGGTGCCCCTCCCGGGTACGTGGGCTACGAAGAGGGCGGCCAGCTCACCGAGAAGGTGCGCCGCAAGCCGTTCTCCGTGGTGCTGTTCGACGAGATCGAAAAGGCGCACCAGGAGATCTACAACACCCTGTTGCAGGTCCTGGAGGACGGCCGTCTCACCGACGGTCAGGGTCGCACGGTCGACTTCAAGAACACCGTGCTGATCTTCACCTCCAACCTGGGCACCTCGGACATCTCCAAGGCGGTCGGTCTGGGCTTCACCCAGTCCAACGCCGAGGGCTCGAACTACGAGCGGATGAAGCTCAAGGTCAACGACGAGCTGAAGAAGCACTTCCGCCCCGAGTTCCTCAACCGCATCGACGACGTGATCGTCTTCCATCAGCTCACGACCGATCAGATCGTGCAGATGGTGGACCTGATGATCGGCCGCGTCGCCAAGCAGCTGAAGAACAAGGATATGGAGATCGAGCTGTCCGAGCAGGGCAAGGCGCTGCTGGCCAAGCGCGGCTTCGATCCGGTGCTCGGTGCTCGGCCGCTGCGCAGGACCATCCAGCGCGAGATCGAGGATCAGCTCTCGGAGAAGATCCTCTTCGGCGAGATCGGCCCCGGCCAGACCATCGTGGTCGACGTCGAGGGCTGGAACGGCGAAGGCGCGGGCGAGGACGCCAAGTTCACCTTCACCGGCAAGGCGAAGCTGACCAAGGCGTCCGCCACGGAGGAGAAGGCTCCGGTGCTGGCCGCCGCGGGCGATGCCGCCACCGAGGCCGCGGCCTCCGGCGAGTAAGTTTCCGCAAAGGTTCGCCCCCACTGGAATCCAGTGGGGGCGAACCTTTTTCGTGCGGTTCAGCCGAAATGCATGATGGCGGCGGAGCCGGTGCGTGCCGCGGTGTCGAAGAAGCGGGTCAGGCTCGTGTAGTGGTGCCGTAGATAGTCGAGCGCGCCCGAACCCTCGTACCAGATGTTCGGGTATACGCCGCGTTCGGTGAAAACCGCCCGGTCGTAATAGGCGGCGAGCCGCTCGAATGGCGTGCTGCGCAATACTCGGGCGACCCGTTCGACTGTGGCGGCGGGCCAGGCGAAATACGTGCCCTCGTCGCCGATCGGGCTGCCGTCGTAGGCCAGGTTGACCGGGACGGCGGCGGCCTCGAAAAGGAAATACAAACCGCCCCAAGCCTTGTCGAGATAGCCGCTCGGTTCGCCGTTGGGGCGCTCCCGCCAGATGATTTCGCTCAATGCCGCCGAGTCGATGAGCGCTCGGTCCAGTTCCTCCGGTGTGACGCGTCTGAATGACAGAATGGTCCCCATTGTGAATCTTTCCCCCAGGTAGTGCTTTTCGTTGCCTCGATCCGAATGTATCAGCGACGGCCGACGATTTCGGCCGGATCGGCGGTGTCGATCCGGCCGATCGGCAATCCAATAGTGAAGTGCCGTAGGGGAATTCAGGACGAAGTGGCGAACCTGGCCAGGGTTGGCGCAAATGCGCGGGCCGACTCACCCGCGACGATCAGCTCGTCGATTCCGTATTTCTCCCTGCGATATTCGAGTACTTCGGCGGCCGCGATCGGGTCGGCGTCGAGCAGCCCGGCGGCGCCGCCCGCCCGCAGGCCCGCCGCGGTCAGGCCGAGCCGGGTCGTGGTCCAATACGGCAGCTGATCGCCGACGCCGACCAGCTGGTGGGTGAAGCGGATATCGCGGTCGGTGTGATCGCGGACCACCCGCACCATCGCGGCCAGATCCTCCTCGGTGGCCTGCGGCATGGCGGCCAGCAGGATCCGGTCGGCGACCTCGGCCGCCGCGGCGAGCATCTTCGGGCCGTTGGCGGCCACCACGATCCGCGGCGCGGGATCGACCTCGGCGCGCACCGCCGCCACCGTCTCGAACAGCCGCGCCCGCCGCTGTGCCGCCGAACCCCAAGTGGTGCCGAGCTTCTCGGCTTCACCGGCGGCATCCGGGCGGCCGACGCCGATGCCGAGTTCGAACCGGCCGTCCGAAAGTAGTTGCAGCGCGGCCACTTCGCGCACCGTCACGGCCGTGGTCCGCAGCGGGGCGGCAAGTACGTTGGGACGCAACCGAATCGTCGTGGTCACCGCGGCGGCGGCCGCCAGCGAAGGGAAGGGCGACGGGGTGTTGAGTGTGTCGGGTAGCAGAATGGCCCGATAGCCCTGCTGCTCGGCGTTCTGCACCGTGCTTACCCATTCGGCCGCCGAACGCGGGGTGAGGATGATTCCGAACTGCATGCTCATGCCCTAAGCCTGCTCGGGTCGCTCACCTGCGACATCGGCCGCGCGGCGCGACCTCGGATACGTATGCGGACGTATATGCGCGGCCGGTGTGTCGCCGCCCGATCGGCGTACGGTGGAGGAGGTCCAATCCCATGGCCCGGGGGTAGAAGATGACGAATTCAGACCTGACATTGATCGCGATCCTGCTCGACCGATCCGGCTCGATGCAGTCGATCAAAACCGACACCGAGGGCGGTTTCGCCGCGTATATCGAGCAGCAGCGGCAGGTGCCGAAGACGACCGAGGTGACGCTCGCGCAGTTCGACACCGAATACGAGGTGGTCTACGCGAACCGTCCGATCGCCGAGGTGCCACCGCTCGAACTGCAGCCGAGGGGGATGACCGCGCTCTACGACGCGGTGGGCAAGCTGGTCACCGAGGTCGGCGCGGAACTGGCGAAGCGGCCCGAACACGAGCGGCCCGGCACCGTCATCGTCGTCGTGCTCACCGACGGCCACGAGAATTCCAGCAGGGAGTGGTCCAACGACGCCGTGCGCAAGCTGATCAAGCAGCAGGAGGACACCTACAACTGGACCTTCCTGTTCCTCGGCGCCAACATGGACGCGGTCGCCATCGGGGTCGACATGGGCATCGCACCCGGCCAGGCCATCACCTACGCGGCGAGTTCACGCGGTGTCGGCGCGGTCTTCCGCGCGGCGGCCGAGTACTCCGCGCAGGCGCAGGCGGCGCCCGCGGGCGCGCCGCGGCCGGTCTTCACCGAAGCGCAACGGCGCGAGGCGAATCCGGACAGCTGAACTACTGCCAGCCGGGGCGGACCAGGCCGGATTCGTAGGCCATTACCACCAGTTGAGTGCGGTCGCGCGCGTCGAGCTTCATCAGGATCCGGCTGACGTGCGTGCGCGCGGTGGCCGGGCTCATGAACAGCCGCTCGCCGATTTCGGCATTGGTCAGCCCCTCGGCGACCAGCGTCATCACCTCCCGCTCGCGGTCGGTGAGTTCGGAAAACGTCGCGGGCGGTGGCTGTTTGGCGTGTGCGGAGAATTCGGCGATCAGCCTGCGGGTGACGCCGGGGGACAGCAGCGCGTCACCGGCGGCGACGACGCGCACGGCGCGCACCAGATCGGCGGGCTCGGTGTGCTTGACCAGGAAGCCCGTCGCGCCGGAACGCATTGCCTCGAACACGTATTCGTCGAGTTCGAAGGTGGTCAGCACCACCACCTTCACCTCGGCCAGCTTGGGGTCGGCGGCGATCATCCTGGTGGCGGCCAGCCCGTCCAGGATCGGCATCCTGATATCCATGAGGACCACGTCGGGGGTGAGGCTGCGGGTCATCCGCACGGCCTGTTCGCCGTTATCGGCCTCGCCGATCACCTCGATGCCGTCCTGGGCGCCGAGCAGGGCGACGAAACCGCCCCGCACCAGCGCCTGATCGTCGGCGACCAGCACCCGAATGCTCACAACGCCTCCTGTGATTTGCGGGGGGTCCCGCACCCCGTCGGCGCGATGAGCGCTTCGCGATTGTGTCTCATAGCGCCTCCTAGGTCACGTCTACGTTGCCTGATCGCTGCCGTGCGGTGCGGGTTCGGCGGGCGAGTCGGCGGCGGGCGGCTGCGCGGGGAGCCGGGCCGCGACCCGGAATCCGCCGCTCGGGCGCGGCCCCGCGGTCAGTTGACCGCCGAGCGCGTGCGCCCGCTCGCGCATGCCGATGATGCCGTTTCCCCCGCTGGACCCGGACCTCGATTGTGTCCCGGTCGGCCTGCTGTTGTCGATGGTCAGGTCGACCGAGTAGTTCGTGTACCGCACGGTCACCGAGGCGTCCGCGCCCGGCGCGTGCCGCAGCACATTGGTGAGCGACTCCTGGATGATCCGCGCGGCCGCGACATCGATGACGCTGGGCAGTTTGTGCGCGGTGCCGAGTACCCGGGTGTTCACCGTCAGCCCGGCCGCGCGTGCGCGTTGCAGCAGCCCGTCCAGGTCATCGATGCTCGGCGCCGGTGCACGCGGCGCGACGGGCGGCGGGGCGGGTGCTTCCCGGGGGAGCTCCGCCTCGGTGCGCTCGGCGCCGCGGCCGAGCGAATCGCGCCAGCTCCTGCGTCCTTGGCGGACCGAATCGGGCTCGGCCGCAGGGAAATTCGATTCGCCGGTGGCCTCGCCCGCGACGCCGCCACCGGTCCTGATCGCGTGCAGCAGCGTGTGCACCTCGGCGAGCGCGTCCCGGCTCGCGGCCTTGATCGCGGCGAGCGCGGATTCGGCCTGTTCCGGTTTCTTCTCGAACAGCTCGAGCGCGACCGAGGATTGCACGTTGATCAGCGAAAGGCTGTGTGCGAGTACGTCGTGCAATTCGCGGGCGATGGCAAGGCGCTCCTCGCTCGCGCGCCGCTCGCGCTGCGCCTCCGCGTCGCGGCGGGCGGCCTCGGCCCGCTGCCGCCGCGCCACCAGCACCGCCTTGCGCTGCCGGATGCCCTCGGCCACCGAAAGGATCACCGCCAGCCAGGCCATCAGGCCGAAGATCTGCCACGCGTTGACATCGCGGCCGAGCAGCGTCGGCAGCGGCCAGACCAGTATCAGGTAGCCGACCGGGACGAATGGGTAAGTCCACCAGCGGGATCCGGTGGTCGCCGCGGTGAAGAAGGAGATCAGCAGCGAGATGAAGATCGGCCCGTATCCGTAGCCGGACACCAGGTAGGCGACACAGATGCCGAGCGTGAACAGGAAGACGGGCACCGGCTGGGAGCGCCGCCAGGCCAGTGCGATCGGCCCCGCGAGCAGCAGCAGGTAACCGGCGATATCGAGCGAACGCACGTCGGGCTGGTTCATATTGGCGAAGGTGCCCCCGACGACCTGGATCGCGGCGACGACGAGCGCCACCCCGATGTCGAAACCGGCCGTCGCCCTGCTCATGTTCCCTGCCCGCACCAGTGCAGCCTATTAGGCAGGCTTATCTCTCGTCGTCCGCCGCGCTACGTATGCGCGATGTCGCCGCGCGACGGATGTGCCGGGGCAGGTCCGCGGCGGATTCTCAGTGCATGAACGATGCAATTCCAGCGGCGCGAGCTCAGGGCCCGGAGGCGGTAGCGGAGCGTGACCACGCAGGGCCCCGGGAGCGCCACCAATCCATTGTTGCCACCGCAGGGCTGACCAAACGCTACGGCGCACACACCGCCGTCGACGGCGTGGGCATGAGCGTCCAGGCCGGCGAGATCTACGGGTTCCTCGGGCCGAACGGCGCGGGGAAGACGACCACGCTGCGGATGCTGGTCGGGCTCATCCGGCCGACCAGCGGATCCGCGACCGTGCTCGGGCATACGCCGGGCGATCCGGCCGTGGTGCGCCGCATCGGCGTGCTCATCGAGGGCCCCGGCTTCTATCCATACCTCTCCGGCCGCGACAACCTGCGGGTGCTCGCCAAGTACCGCGGGCTCGGCCGCGACGCCGTCGATGATTCGCTCGACCGGGTCGGCCTGGCCGGGCGCGCCGACGACAAGTTCCGTACCTACTCACTCGGCATGAAGCAGCGGCTCGGCGTCGGCGCCGCCATGCTCGGCCGCCCCGACCTGCTCATCCTGGACGAGCCGACGAATGGCCTCGACCCGCAGGGCATGGCCGAAATGCGGGAGCTGATCACGACTCTCGCCGACGACGGGCACACCGTGCTGCTGTCGAGCCACATGCTCAGCGAGGTGCAGCAGATCTGCGACCGGGTCGGCGTGATCTCCCAGGGCAAGCTGATCGCCGAATCCACCGTCGCCGAATTGCGCGGCGGCTCATCGCTGCTGCTGCGCGCCGAGCCGATGGAGCTGGCCTTCCCCGCCGTCCGGCTGGCGATGGGTGAGCGCTCGGTCCTGCTGACCGCCAACGGGATTCGGATCGAGGCCGATGCCTCTGCCGCACCCGAGGTGGCCCGTGCGGTGGTCGCGGCGGGCGCCGATCTGCTCGAGCTGCGGATCGACGAAAAGTCGCTGGAGGAAGTGTTTTTCGAGATGACTCAGATGGAGGAAGTGAAATGATCGCGCGCGACCTGTTCGCGAGCACCAGGGCCGAACTGCTGCGGCTGCGCAAATGGCCTGCGTTCTGGACCGTGCTCGGCAGCTGGGTGGTGCTGAACCTGGTGTTCGCCTACCTGTTCAACTACCTGGCCTACACCTCGGGTCAATCCAGCCGGATGTCGAACGGGCTGCCCAAAGACGCACTGCTGCAACAGATGCTGCCCGCCGCCGTACCCGAGGTGTTCACCCAGGGCATGGCGATGTTCGGCGGCGCGCTGATGCTGATCCTCGGCGCGCTCGTGGTCGGCAGCGGATTCGGCTGGGGCACATGGAAGACCGTGTTCACCCAGGGGCCGTCGCGGTTCTCCGCGATCGGAGCCGTTGTGCTCAGCCTGATGCTGGTCGTGGTCGGGCTGGTGTGTGTGGTGTTCGTCGTCGACGTCGGGGTCGCGTCGATCATCGGGGCCACCCAGGGGCAGGCGCTCGCGCTGCCGCCGCTGGGTCGTTCGATGCTCGGAATCGGTACCGGCATAGCGATTCTCGGCATGTGGACCCTGCTCGGCGCGCTGATCGGCACGATCGCCCGTGGGCCCGCGCTCGCGGTCGGCCTCGGGCTGGTCTGGGTGCTGGTGGTGGAGAACCTGCTTCGCGGGGTGGCAGGCATCTTCGAGCCGATCAAAGCCATCACCGATCACCTGCCCGGTACGGCGGCGGGGTCGATGGCGGGTGCGATGCGGTCGGTGAAGGGCGCGGCGACACCGGGCGTGCTGGATATCCTGTCCCGCACCGAATCGCTGGTCTTCCTCGGCATCTACGCGGCGGTCTTCGTGGCAGGCACCCTGTGGCTGTTCAAACGGCGCGATATGGTGTGAGCGCTGATCCGGAAATCGAAAACCGTTGGTGGACAACAGTCCCCAGCGGTTTTCGGCGTTTCTATCCGCCGATCACGGATCGCCCGAGCCGCACCAGCGCCGCGGTGATCTGCGCCGAGCCGAGCCCGCGCTCGCGCTGATGCCGGTACACCTCGGCGGCCAGCGGCGCGAGCAGCGGATCGACAAGTGCGTCCGGCTCCGGAATTCCGGCCGCCACCAGCAGCGCTCGCACATGCAGATACCAGAACCCGTAGGCGCCGGTGGCGAACCGCGCGCCGCCGGTTTCCGCCCCGAGCACGAGATCCGCGTGCGCGTCCAGCAATTCGACCATCGCGGTGTAGAAGGCGGCCAGCCGCTCGGCGGGCGGCGCGCCGGGGCCGAGCGGCGCCGGGCCGCGTAACAGCTTGTCCTGCAATGCCCGCTCGTGCTCGTCGAGCAGTGCGACGGCGATCGAGTTCTTGTCGGGATAGCGCCGGTACAGCGTGCCGCGGCCGACGCCCGCCGCCTTGGCGATGTCGTCCATCGTCACCGTGCGCGGATCGCGGGTGGCGAACAGATCGGCGGCGGCGGCGAGCACCTTGGCCCGGTTGCGTGCCGCGTCCGCGCGCTCGGCGGGCGCCGGTGCCGGATCGCCGGTGAGCAGGTCGGATCGGGTGTCCATGCCCGCGACTGTAGCCCATCCCGGAATAAGTGGACAAGCTGTCCAGTTATGGATATCGTCGTCTCGAAACCAAACGGACGAACTGTCCAGTTAATTGGAGGACCGGAAAATGACCACACTGCTGCACCTCGACGCCAGCGCCCGCCGGGCCGCCATCAGCCGCGAGCTGAGCGCCGCCTTCGCCGATGTCTGGCGCGCCGAAAACCCGGACGGCGCTTACCTTTACCGCGATCTGGCGGCCGAGCCGGTCCCGTTCATCGATGAGGCGTGGACCGAGCTGTGCGATGCCGTGCTCGCACTGCCCGCCACGGATCTGGACCGGCTCGCCGAACTGGTGCGCACCCCGGCGCAGGCCGCCGCGTGGGCGATCGTCGAACCGCTGCTCGGCGAGGTGCTCGCCGCCGACGTCATCCTGATCGGCACCCCGATGTACAACTACTCGATTCCGGCCGTGCTGAAGGCCTGGCTCGATCAGGTGACCTTCCCGCGAATGTCGCTGGGGCACCGGCGATTCGTGGTTACCACCGCCCGCGGCGGCGCCTACTCGCCCGGCGCGCCCAAGGCGGCCTACGACTACCAGGAGCGCTATCTGCGCGACTTCTTCGCGGGGCACTTCGCAGTGCAGGACTCGGTGTTCGTCAACGCCGAGCTGGCCAATTCCCGGATGGATCCCAACCTCGCGCACCTGCGCACCGCACACGACGAGTCCTACGCCGCCGCACTGCAGGCGGTCCGCGATCTGGCAAAGGAGTACTGAGATGAACTGGGTGGTCCTAGGGGTCGCCGGTCTGGTGGAGATCGTGTGGTCACAGAGCATCAAGCCGACCGAGAACTTCACCAAGCCGGTGGCGACCGTGATCTGCTTCGTGCTCGGCAGCCTCGCGGTCTACCTGCTCTCCCGCGCCATGCAGACACTGCCGGTCGGCACCGCCTACGCGATCTTCACCGGCATCGGCGCGATCGGCGCGATCGGTCTCGGCATCGTGATCAACAAGGATCCGCTGAGCGCGGGCAGGCTGCTCTCGCTGTCGCTGATCCTCGGCGGCATCGTGCTCGCACGGGTCACCAATCCCGAGTGAGCCCGCCGCGGGCGGTAGTAGGGTGCTGACCATGGCCGATCAGCCGAGTGGTCTCGCCGTCGAACGGTTGATGATCGCGTCGCCCGACGAGTTGTATCTGGCGTGGACCGAGCAGTTCGACCGCTGGTTCGCCGCGCCCGGCTCGGTGCTGATGCGCGGCGCGGTCGACGAACCCTTCTTCTTCGAAACCGATTTCGAGGGCGCCCGGCACCCCCATTACGGCCGCTTCTTGCGGCTGGAGCCGGACAGCCTGGTCGAGCTGACCTGGGTGACCGGCGCCGACGGCACCGATGGCGCGGAAACCGTGGTCACCGTCGAGCTCATCGCCGAGGGCGCCGGAACCCGACTTCGCCTGACGCACAGCGGGTTTGCCAGCGAGGCGGCGCGCGACCGGCATCGGGAGGCCTGGCCGCTGGTGCTCGAGCAGCTCGATCTGCGAACCACCGCGACCGACTGAGCCGCGCGGAGTAGGTTCGAGCTGAATCGATCATCGTTGAAAGGACTGTGATGCCCACACGTACCGCGCGCACCGCTTGGACCGGCTCCCTGCAGGAGGGTTCGGGCCAGGTCGAGCTGGCCAGCTCCGGTGTCGGCAAGTACGACGTGTCGTTCCCCAAGCGCTCCGCCGAGAGCGCCGACGGCACCACCAGCCCCGAGGAACTGATCGCCGCGGCGCACTCCTCCTGCTACGCCATGGCGCTGTCGGCGCAGATCGGCAACGCGGGCGGCACCCCGGAGAGCCTGGACGTCACCGCCGACGTGACCCTCGGTCCCGACCCGGCGGGCGGCTTCCGCATCAGCGCCATCAAGCTGACCGTCCGCGGCAAGGCCGCAGGCATCGATGCCGCCCAGTTCGCCGAGGCCGCGGCCGCCGCGAAGGCGGGCTGCCCGGTGAGCAAGGCGCTGGCCGGTGTCGACGACATCAGCCTGGACGCCACCTTCGAAGGCTGAAGGCCCGCATAGCTGCCCGGTTCTTCGCACACCGGAATCCGGTGTGCGGGGAGCCGAGTGGTCATGCGGCGGAACGGGAGCCGAAGTAGGCGCGGGCGTCCGGCCGGTACATGGCCGGGATGGCGATGAGTACCGCGACGATGTGGATACCACGCAGGATGCCGATGAGCACCGAGTCGGCGGTGATTCCGGCGAACAGGTCGCCGAAGTCGTCGGCGGACAGGAGCGCCCCGATGGGCTCGATGATCAGTGAAGCCAAGCCGACCACGCCGATGCCGATGGTCAAAACGATTCGGGCCCAACGGTCCCCGTGCGTCATGCGAATGGCGACGAGCAGGACGATCAGGTAGATGCCGGTCCGCATCAACAGGCCGGGGACGAGGTCGCCGACGTCGGCGTCGGCATCCGTCAGTGCCCTGGTGACATAGACGATGGCCTCGCCGACACCGGCGAGCAGTGCGGCGACGAAGGCGAGGAAGGCGACCGAAATCGCAAGCGGTGGCTGGTTTTCGACGGTGCGGCGGGCGGGAACGAAAAAGGCAGTGCCGGTCATATCGCCGACACTGCCCTCTTCGGTCTCGCTCGGGATCAGCCCGCGGTAGCGACCGGTTCTGATACCGGAGTGCTACCGCGCGAAGCGAATTCGGTGAGCGCCGCGAAGCCCAGCGCCAAAGCCGCCCACAGCGTGGCGGTCTCGGCGAGCGATGCGGCACGGAACTGCCACAGCAGCGAGGCGGGGAAGTCGTCCTTCACCTCGTCGATGCCGGGCAGCAGGATGTAGCCCACCGCGACGATCAGCACGAACGCGGCGACACCCGCGATGAGCCGGACCGTCTCCAGTTGGTTGCGCAGCAGCTTGAAGACGAAAACGCCCGCGCCGACGGCCGCGAAGCCGAGCAGTACCGCCGCGACCCAGAGCAGGGTGCGCTGATTGATGGTGTCCGGATCGCCCACCGCAGGCGGGTTCGCCGGATATTTGAAGAACGGTACGGCGACGATGGCCGCCCAGCCGCCGAGGCCGAGTGTCAGTGCGAGTTTCGGGCCGGACAGCGCGGTGTGCCTGCGGGCGAAATGCGCGGCGGTGGCGAACAGCGCGCCGAGCGCGAGCCCGGCCAGGCCGAGCGCGAGGAACTGTCCCGCCTTCTGCCCGGAGCGGCTCACCAGCGGTTCCTCTTCGTCACCGTGGGTGTGCCCGGCCGGTTCCTGCGCCTGTTCCTTGGCACTGGCCGCTTCTTCGATGGCGATGGCGGCTTCCACCTTGGGCTCACCGATGGTGAAGCCCACCGTGGCGGCCAGCAGGCCGGCGACGAGGCCGGCGAGCAGACCGCGCAGCAGCAGGGTCTTGAGCGAACCGATCAGTGGCACGGGACGCCCAGCAGATGCCGTCCGTCATGCATCAGCTCGTGCAGGTACATCCCGCTGCGCGAGATGACGCCCTGATCGAAGCCGACCAGGTACAGCGTGAGCAGTGCGAGAAGTACGACACCTACGGCGACGAGCAGCGTCGAGAGCGAATCGGCTGCCCGGCTCGGTGAATGCGCGATGGCCATTCGAGTCCTCCTAGGGATACGCGTCCCGTCGAGTTCGGTGCGACGATGCCGGTGTCTGGCTCTTCCGGCACCGGGACTCGGTGCGAGGAACACAGTGGCGCGACCGCTCCGGATTCGCACCGGAATTACCGCAACACCGTCGCGTGTTGTCACTCGAACTGTGACACCTGGAGGCGGGGAACGTCAACACGGCAGAACGGACACGCGACACGGTGTGCGCGTGCCGCGCGAGATTCCGTTCCACCTGGTAGCGGCGAAATACGGCTCAGGAGGCCGGTTTGGCCGCCACGTCGAGCACCACCTCGAACTCGAGCAGTGAGGCGCCGGTGGATACCGGCTTCTGCTCACCGCCGTGCGCCGCCCGCGCGGGCCCGTCCCGCCATGCCGCGAACGAGTCCTCCGAATCCCACTGCGTGACAACGAAGTACCGGTTCTCCCCGGCCACCGGACGCAGCAGCTGGAACCCGAGGAACCCGGGCGATCCCTCGACCGCGTGCGCGCGGTGCGCGAACCGCTTCTCCAGTTCGGGGCCAGCGCCCTCGGGAACCTCGATCGCATTGATCTTCACAACAGCCATGCGATCCAACCTAATGGGCGCAACCGGCTTTGCCGTCCTCAGCCTGCGCATGGCCGGAGCGAATGCGGAGGTACGCCTAACGGACATCGAGGGGGCCGCCGCTCGACGTGCGCCGCTTCACTGCGGGTGCCGCCGCTGGTCCGTGCCGTCGTGCCCGATGCCGCCGCGTGGGCCCGCGCTGCCCGCCTGTTGGCTGGCAGGGCCTTGGTCCGTATCGCCGATCCCGATGTTGCGGCTCGGTCTTGCCGCGCTCGGTCCGCAGGTGGACGCGCGTGGTGGGTCGGGCGGCCGCGGTGCGCTGCCTGCCTGTCGGTCGCCGCCGCTTTGTCCGTATCGTCGGATCCGATGTTGCATGACGAAGGTGGAGCAGGGGTGCCGATCCTGCTGCTGCACGGATTGATGGGCAGTGCCCGCACCTGGCGCGATCAGCTGGACTGGCTGCGCGAATACGGCCACGTCTACACCTTCGACGCGGCGGGCCACGGCAGGCCCGCACCCGCCGAACTGACCACCGAGGCGTTCGTCGCCGATCTGGTCGAGGCCACCTCCGTCATCACCGAACCGATGGTGCTGATCGGGCATTCGATGGGCGCGCTGCACGGCTGGGTGTTCGCCGCCGAATATCCGGAGCGGGTCCGCGCGCTGGTGGTCGAGGACATCGCGCCCGATTTCACCGGCCGCACCGCCGCCGACTGGGTCGCGATGATCGAGGCATGGCCGCAGCCCTTCCCGGATTCGGCCGCCGTACTCGCCTACTTCGGACCGGTCGCGGGCCGCTACTTCCTCAACTCGTTCGCACACGGCCCCGACGGCTACCGCCTGCACGGCTCCGTCGCCACCTTCCGCGATATCTCGGAGGAATGGGGCACCCGCGATTTCTGGTCCCAATGGAAATCCCTGAACATGCCCGCCCTTCTCATCGAAGGCGAGCACACCATCACCCCGCCCGGCCAAATGCGCGAAATGGCGGAGGTCCACCCGGACGCCCACCACGTCGTAATCCCCGACGCAGGCCATCTCGTCCACGACGACCAACCCGCCCGCTACCGCATCGAAGTGGAACACTTCCTCCGCCGCATCCTCGCCCCCTGACCCCGCGCACCAATTGCGCTCCCGCGCAGTGATTGCGCGCGAATTCCGTGCGCGGCAATGTATTCGGAGCGCGACCGCGGACGGCCCTGGCTGCGCAGGTACTGTGGTCCCGCACGTCGATCGCAATACCGCGCACCGATTGTGCCGCCGCGCACTGTGCGGCTATTGCCCTTCTCCGGCTAAGGCGAAGAGGCCGTCGGGGGTTTGTTCGATGAGGCCGTCGACGAGGAGGGAGTCGAGGGCGCGGTCGCGCTGGCCCGGGTCGCGGGTCCAGGCGATGTCGAGGCGGATTCGTTCGACGGGGCCGGTGGCGGCGCGCAGGACGTCGAGGAGGCGGCCGCGGGCCTGGCGGTCGGTGCCCTCGTATTTCTGTGTGCGGCGGACGATTTCGGTGACCGGTTTGCCCGCCGACACCCAGGCGCAGCGGGGGAGCGGGCAGCGGTCGCAGCCGGGAGTGCGGGCGGTGCAGATGACGGCGCCCAGCTCCATCAGTGCGGCGGAGAAGGTCGCGGCACGGTCGATCCGTTGCGGCAGTAGGGCTTCCGTCTCGGCGAGGTCCCTGGCGGCCGGATTGCCCGCCTCCGCCTTGCCGTGTACCGCGCGGGCGACGACGCGGCGAACGTTGGTGTCCACCACCGGAACTCGCTGCCCGTACGCGAAACACGCGACGGCGCGGGCGGTGTAGGCGCCGATACCCGGCAGGCCGAGCAGGACATCGACATCGGCAGGCACCTCGTCGCCGTATTCCTCGGCGAGCACCCGCGCGCATTCGTGCAGCCGCAGCGCCCGCCGCGGATAGCCGAGCTTGCCCCACGCCCGCAACACCTCGGCCTGAGTGGACGCCGCCATCGCCGACGGCACCGGCCAGCGCGCCACCCACTCCCGCCAGATCGGCTCGACCCGCACCACCGGCGTCTGCTGCAGCATGATCTCGCTCATCAGGATCTGCCACGCGGTCACCTCGGCCCGCCGCCACGGCAGATCGCGCGCGGTCTCGCGATACCAATCCAGCAGCACATCCGCGTCGATGCCCTCGACCCTGTCCCGCACTGTCCTCACCACTCCTGCCGTGCCGTGCTAACGATTGCCGCCCTGCCGTGCTTGCGTTTGCCGCGTCAGTTCCGCGCACGCCGGTCGCTGTGCCGTCCTCGCACTGTCTCCGCTTCGTGGTCGCCGGCCGCGGGGTCCCGCGCGATTCGCGCTCGCGTGTGCTGATGCATGTCTCTCACGATTGTCGCCGCACTGTGCTCGTGATCGCTGTTCCGGTGTCCTCGTAGTTGTCTCTGCGTCGTGCTCGCGGTTGCCGCTGTGCCGTCCGCATTGTCTCCGCCGCATGGTCGCGGATTGCCCGCCGCGGCCGCCCGCGCGACTGTCGTTCGTGTTCGCTGCCGCGCTCGCGTGTGCTGACGCAGCTCCCTCGCGATTGTCGCGGCACAGTGCCCGCGGTTGCTGTCGCAGTCTTCTTCGCGATCATCGCGGCGCCGCGCCCGGGTCCCCTCACGCTGGTTCTCAGTGCACGGCCAGGCGATATTTGCCGACCCGTAACGAAACAGACTCGCTGGTAACCAATGCCCTGTGCACAATGGACGCTATGCCTGGTTCCAACCCGATCAGCGCCTGGAAATCCCTCCGCGAGGGCAACGAGCGTTTCGTCAACGACACGCTGCTGCATCCTAGCCAGGGGGCGGCCCAGCGAGCGAAGCTCGTCAGCGGTCAGCACCCGTCCGCGATCCTGTTCGGCTGCGGTGACTCGCGGGTGGCCGCCGAGCTCATCTTCGATCAGGGCCTCGGCGACATGTTCGTGGTGCGCACCGCGGGTCATGTGGTGGACAGTTCGGTGCTCGGCTCCATCGAGTACGGCGTGCAGGTGCTCAACGTGCCGTTGATCGTCGTGCTCGGCCACGACAGCTGCGGCGCGGTGAAGGCGACCATCGACGCGCTCGACGGTGGCGAGGTGCCCGGCGGGTTCATTCGCAGCGTGGTCGAGCGGGTCACCCCGTCGATCTTGGTCGGCCGCCGCGAGGGGCTCACCACGGTCGACGAGCTAGAGGCCAGGCATGTGGTGGAGACCAGCAGGCTGCTCATGCAGCGCTCCATGATCATTTCGCAGCGCGTCGCGACCGGTGAATGCGCGATCGCCTGCGTCACTTACAAACTCGCCGAGGGCAAGGTGCAGCTGCAGCGTGTCGTCGGGAACATCGGCGAGCTGGCCTGAATCGGTGTTGTTTCGAGCGACCTGCAAGCAGTCGCTAGCGGTGTTGTTTCGAGCGACCTGCAAGCAGTCGCTAGCGGCGGGCCGGTGCGTTCACCCAGCGTGCCGCCCGCAATTTACCCGCCACAGAAGCGTTCTCCGACCCGACACGCCGAGACCCTGAGACGCTGCGCCCGACCGTGCCCTTACCGTTGAGGCGTGCTGGAACCGAATGGACCGCTGCCTCCGGAGATCTACTGGCGTCGCCGTGCTTTCGCCATCGGAGCCCTGGTAGTGGCACTCGCGCTGGTCATCTGGCTGGCGATCATGGTCTCGCGCGGAGGCGACTCGCCCGGCAGTACGAAGGCTGCCGCGTCGAGTTCGTCGTCGTCCTCGTCGAAGCCCGCCGATACGTCGGCGAACAAGCCCGCCGACGCGAGCAAGCCGTCGGCGAGCGGTGAGTCGAGCGCGTCCAAGACCTCCGGCAGTGCGACGGCAACCTCGGCGGCCGCGCCGGGTCAGTGTCCCGATCAGTCGCTCGCCGTGAAGGTGACGGTCGAGCAGCCCACGTACAAGACTGGTGAGCAGCCGGTGTTCGGCATCGTCATCACCAATATCTCGTCGGTGTCCTGCGCCCGCGACATGGGTTCCGGCCTGCAGCAGGTTTCCGTGCACAGTCTCGACGGCCAGCGCAGGCTGTGGTCGAGCACCGACTGCTACCCGGACGGCCAGCCCGATGTGCGCACGCTGAATCGCGGTGAGCAGGCGGCCTTCACCGTCACCTGGTCGGGTTCCACCTCGCAGCCGAGCTGCGCGGGCGAGCGCGTTCAGGTGCCGCCCGGCGCGTATGCCGTTGTCGCACAGCTGGGTACGGTCCGCAGCGCGGCCGAGCCGTTCAACATCGCGTAATTAATCGCTCTGCCGGAGCTGCTTGCGGGTTTTGCGCGCGGTGAACTCGTCCATCTCGGCCGGGTCGGTGGCGAATTTCGGTAGATCGGGATCGCCGGGCTCGTCGGATTCGTCCGGCACGCCGAGATGGCGGCCGGAGGTGCCGAACCCGTGCCCGGCCAGGAGCTCGTCCACGGAGAGCTCGTCCACCGGTACCTTCTCGGCGTCGGTGTGCCTGCCGGTGTCCTTGCGGCCCTTGCCGATTCGAGCCAGGCGCAACGCCGAAGCCACGTCGCCCACTTCGTGCACCTTCATCTTGATGCCCTTGGTGTCGCTGCCTGGCGGCACCAGAGCGGTGGTGAAGCCGAGCCGCTCGGCTTCGGCGAGCCTGCGCCCGATACCGGTCACCCTGCGCACCTCGCCCGCCAGGCCGACCTCGCCGATGATCACCCAGCCCGCGGGCAGCGCCTTGTCCTTCGCCGCGCTGCTGATGGCCAGCGCCACCGCCAGGTCGGCGGCGGGCTCGTTCAGCCGCATACCACCGACGGTGGCCGCGTAGATATCGCTCTTGCCGAGAAATACGCCGCAGCGGCTCTGTAGCACCGCGAGCACCATGGCGACGCGGTTGTACTCCAGCCCGCTCACCGCGCGGCGCGGTGAGGGGATCTCGGTCTTCACTGTGAGCCCCTGCACCTCGGCGACCAGTGGGCGTTTGCCGTCCATCGCCACGGTGACCGCGGTGCCTGGCACCGACTCGGTGCGGTGGTGCAGGAACAGCCCGGACGGATCGGCCACCCCGACGATCCCGTCGCCGCGCAGTTCGAAGCAGCCGACCTCGTCCGCGCTGCCGAAGCGATTCTTGATCCCGCGCACCATCCGCAGGGTCGAGTTCTTGTCGCCCTCGAATTGCAGCACCACATCCACCAGATGTTCCAGGGTGCGTGGGCCCGCGATCGCGCCGTCCTTGGTGACGTGCCCGACCAGCAGCACCGCGATACCGCTCGCCTTGGCCAGCGAGGTGAGCGCGGCGGTCACCGCGCGCACCTGGGTCACGCCGCCGATCACGCCCTCGGCATCCGGGGCGATCATGGTCTGTACCGAGTCGACGACGAGCAGCGTCGGGCGCACCTGTTCGACATGCCCGAGCAGGATCGACAGATCGGATTCGGCGGCCAGATAGACCCGCTCGTGCACCGCGCCGGTGCGATCGGCGCGCAGCCGCACCTGGCCCGCCGATTCCTCGGCGGTCACATAGAGCGACTTTTCCTCACGCTGGGCCGCCCAGCGGTAGGCGACCTCGAGCAACAGGGTCGACTTGCCGACGCCGGGTTCGCCGGAAAGCAGCACCACCGAGCCGGGCACGACGCCGCCGCCGAGGACGCGGTCGAGTTCGTCCACGCCCGACGGCCTGGCCTGGGTGACCTTCGAATCGATGCGCGAGATCGGCGCGGCGGCCGTGCTCGGCAGCATCGCCCGCCGCCCCGCGGACGCGCCCGCGGGCGCCGCCGCCATCGCCACCTCGTCGACGGTGCCCCACGCACCGCAGTCGGGGCATTTACCCACCCATTTGGGCACCTCGTGCTGACAGGCGGAGCAGCGGAAGATCTGCTTGGTCTTGGCCACACGCGCACCTTACGGACCGCGACCGACAATCCGGCTGCGGCACAAAGAAAAACGACCGCCGCATCCGTGGATGCGACGGTCGTTCGTCTGAAGTTACGCGGGGCTCAGTGCCCGCCGCCCTTGTGCTCGCCCTCGGCGCTCGCGGACTTCTCGCCGCCCTTGCGCTCGGACTTGCCGGCGTCGACCGGCACCTGAACGCTGACGCTGCCCGCGTGGTTGAAGTTGAACAGCACGTTGTAGGTCAGGCCGGGGGTGATGTCGCGGGTCAGCCCGGTGATCTCGATGAGCGCGGGCTTGGCCTCCGGGTCATTGGACGGCGCGGCGTGGCCGGTCGCGGGCGCGCCGTGGTTGTCCGCGGCCGGAGCGGCGGGCGCGGCGGCGTGCGCGGGCGCCTTGGCCGCGGCGACGACGGTCTGCTGCGGCGCGATCTCGATGGACGACTTGCCCGGCGCCGGGGTCAGTACCACGGTGCCGAGATCGGTGGTGACGCTCTTGAGGTCGTCGGCCGTCGTCTCGCTGTTGTTGATGATGGACAGCGCGATGACGGCCTTGCCGCCCTTGGAGTTGTTGTGCTCGCCCGCGTCCGCCTCTGGGAACACGATGTGCACGTTGCGCAGCGAGATCCGGCCGACATTGGCGGCGTTGCCGTTCACCGCGGCGACCTGATCGGCCGTCTGCGAGATCTGGCCCGCACCACAGCCGGACAGTGCGAGTGCGGCGCCCGCGGCGAGCGCGGCAACCGGCACCATGCGACGCCGCAGCTTCGGCGTCCGCGCCACCTTCGAGGCGGTCACAGCTTTCAGGGCAGTCACGGGTTGTCCTCCATGTCGACCGGGCTCACTCCACTAGGGAGAGTAGTAACTAGGGAGCGTAGTAGTTCCCGTATCGCGACAGACGCGCGGGCGGCTTGTGTCGGGACGGCCGCGCCCGCGCGCGGCGTGTTCGATGGCCCCGCGTCGTCGCGGTGGCACGCCTTCGTGGGTGTGGATATGTCGAGGGGGCACGACACCACATTGGGCTCGGCATCTGTTGGATAACGGTTCGGTCGGGTGGCGGTGGGGTTGCGGGGGCGCTGCTGGTCGTGGCGTCCGCCGGTGTGTCGGGGCTGGTCGGCGGCTAACACGTTCTGGCACAACGTAATGCACACCGATAGGGTTCTGTCAACCCCCGCGGTGGCCTCGTTGTGGCCCTGACCTGCACAGTTGATCGCGCCGTTACCGAGTCGCATGTTAAACTGTGAACATCGAAAGGGGCACGGGACACATGATTTTTAAGGTCGGAGACACCGTCGTTTACCCCCACCACGGAGCGGCGCTGATCGAAGCAATCGAGACTCGCACCATCAAGGGTGAGCAAAAAGAGTATCTGGTCCTGAAGGTCGCCCAAGGTGACCTGACTGTTCGCGTTCCCGCTGAGAACGCCGAATACGTCGGCGTGCGTGACGTCGTCGGCCAGGAGGGTCTCGATCGAGTCTTCCAGGTGCTGCGGGCGCCGCACACCGAAGAGCCGACTAACTGGTCTCGCCGCTACAAGGCCAACCTGGAGAAGCTCGCCTCCGGCGATGTGAACAAGGTGGCCGAGGTCGTCCGCGATCTGTGGCGCAGGGAACAGGACCGCGGCCTGTCCGCCGGTGAGAAGCGCATGCTCGCCAAGGCCCGTCAGATTCTCGTCGGAGAGCTCGCGCTTGCCGAGGGCACCGACGATGGCAAGGCCGAGATCCTGCTGGATGAGGTTCTCGCCGCGGCTTCCTGACCGTGAACAGTTCTGACAGCGGCCCCCGTGTCGCTGCCGATAATGTAGTCGCATTGGTGCCTGCCGCCGGCCGTGGCGTTCGCCTGGGTGAAAACACGCCCAAGGCGTTCGTCGCGGTCGGCGGCACACCTATGGTCCGGCTGGCCGTCGACGGCCTGATCGCCTCGGGGGCGGTCGATCGGATCATCGTCGTAGTCCCCGCCGAGTTCGTCGAGACGGCAGTTGCCCTGCTGCCGTCGGCGAAGGCCGTCCAGGTGGTTGTCGGCGGCGCCGAGCGCACCGATTCGGTGCGTGCCGGTATCGCCGCCGCGCCCGACGCCTCCTACTTCCTCGTGCACGATGCCGCACGCGCGCTCACGCCCCCTGAGCTCATCGCCAGGGTGGCGGCGGAGCTGCGCGCCGGGCAGTCCGCCGTGGTGCCCGCGCTGCCGGTCGTCGACACCATCAAGTCGGTCGACCCGCGCGGTGCGGTGACCGGCACGCCGGATCGCGCCGGTCTGCGCGCCATCCAGACCCCGCAGGGTTTCGCGGCGGAATTGCTGCGCGCCGCCTACGCGGCCGAGATCGACGCCACCGACGACGCGGGCCTGGTCGAGCGGCTCGGCGCCGAGGTGCGCACCATTGCCGGAGAGCCATCGGCTTTCAAGATCACTACTCCGCTCGACCTGTTGCTGGCCGAGGCCGTGCTGGCGAAGCGCCGGGCGCAGGACAACGGCCGGGCAGGCAACGGCCTGCGGCCCGACGCGACGGCGGTGCGATCATGACCATGCGGGTAGGCATCGGCAGCGATGTACATCCGATCGAGCCGGGCAGGCTCTGCTGGATGGCGGGCCTGCTGTTCGACGGCGACGACGGCTGCGCGGGCCACTCCGACGGCGACGTCGCCGCGCACGCGCTCTGCGACGCGCTGCTCTCGGCGGCGGGCCTCGGTGACGTCGGCGCGGTCTTCGGCACCGGCCGCCCCGAATGGGCGGGCGTCTCCGGCGCGGCCATGCTGAAGGAAGTGCGCAGGCTGCTCGACGAGGCAGGCTTCGACATCGTCAACGCCGCCGTCCAGGTGATCGGCAATCGGCCCAAGATCGGGCCGCGCCGCGAACAGGCCCAGCGGGTGCTCGGCGATCTGCTCGGCGCGCCGGTCTCGGTCTCCGGCACCACCACCGACGGGCTCGGCCTTACCGGTCGCGGTGAAGGGGTCGCGGCGATCGCGACCGCGCTGCTGAACGCGCGTTCCTGACTTTCCTGCCCCGGAAGAATCCGCCCGCGCGAATCGCGGTGTCACACTTGTCCGTCCTGCTGCGTCAATCAGGTAGCAACGACGAAGACAACAGCGATCGAGGGTGCGGGTAATGAGTATTCAGGGTTTGCGCAGCGCGGTGCACGGCGTGGTGCTGCTGCCGGGTGACGACGGATTCGAGCAGGCGGCGCGCCCCTGGAACCTGGCCATTTCGCAGTCGGTCGCCGCGGTCGTCGAGGTCGCCGACGACTTCGATGTGGCCGTCGCGCTGGAGCACGCTCGTCAGACCGGCCGCCGAGTGGTCACCCAGCCGACCGGGCACGGCGCGACCGGCGATATCGATGACGCGATCCTGATCCGCACCGGCCGCCTCGACGGTATCGAGATCGATGCCGAGCGCCGGGTGGCGCGCGTCGGCACCGGCGCGCAGTGGGGCAGGGTGCAGGCCGCGGCCGCGGCGCACGGACTGGCCGGGCGATCCGGTAGCAACCCGGTGGTCGGCATCACCGGCTACACCCTCGGCGGCGGCTTCGGCTGGTTCGCCCGCAAGTACGGCTGGGCCTCGGACGCGGTGCGCGCCTTCGAGATCGTCGACGCCGACGGCCGCCGGGCCCGGATCACCGGCGAGTCCGATTCCGAATTGTTCTGGGCGCTGCGCGGCGGCGGCGGTGATTTCGGCGTGGTCACCGCGCTCGAATTCGATCTGGTCGAGCTGCCGCGCCTGTACGGCGGGCGGGTGATGTGGCCCGCCGAGCGCACCCGCGCGGTGTTCGAGCTGTTCACCGAGCTCACCGCCGACGCGCCGAACGAACTCTCGGTGTGGTTGCAGCGCTACCAGATTCCCGGCCTCGCGCCGTCCGTCGCCATCGACTTCGCCTACCTGGGCGATCCGGAGGAGGGCCGGGCGCGGACCGCCCGTCTCGACGCGATCGACGGCGTGCTCGCCGATACCCGCGGCGAGCTGACCCCTGCGCAGATCGGCAAGATCACCGCGGAACCCACCGACCCGACCCCGTCGCTCTCGCGCGGCGAGCTGCTCACCGATCTCGGTGATGCCGTGGTCAAGACGCTGATCGAAGCACCGGTGGCGCCGCTGATCAACATCCAGATCCGTGGCCTCGGTGGCGCGCTCGCCGAAACCCGCGCGGACGGCGGTGCGCGCGGGCCGATTACGGAGCCGTACGCGCTGTACCTGCTCGGCCCCGGCCTGCCGCCGCTGGCCGACGGCGCCCGCGCCAGATTCGCCGAAATCGTCGACGATCTCGGCGCGCACATCACCGGATCGAAGCCCTACACCTTCCTGGCGCCGGGGGAGAGCGCCGCCGCTGCCTTCGATCCGGCGACGCTGGATCGGCTGCGCGCGATCAAGCGCGCCCGCGATCCGCACAATGTGATTCGCGCCAATTTCCCCGTTCTCGGATAGACAGGGTTAACGCCGGGCCCCGCCGCGTGCGAAATACGCGTGTCGCGGCGCCCGGTGTTCGTACGTCGCGACTCGATTCCTGTCGTATACCGCACTGCTGTCCCGGACGTCGGCCGGGGCGCAAGTGCGGTACATATACCAGCTAGGATGGGTTTCCGTGACTCTGCGCCTGTTTGACACCGACACGCGGACCTTGCGCGACTTCGCGCCACTGGTCCCCGGCCGCGCATCGGTGTACCTCTGTGGCGCAACGGTTCAGGGTGAACCGCACATCGGCCATGTGCGCAGCGGAGTCGCTTTCGATGTGCTGCGGCGCTGGCTGCAGGCGCACGACTACGACGTCTGGTTCATCCGCAACGTCACCGATATCGAAGACAAGGTGCTGACCAAGTCCGCCGAGGCGGGCAGGCCGTGGTGGGAGTGGGCCGCCACCTACGAGCGCGCCTTCGACAAGGCATACGACCTGCTCGGCGTGCAGCCGCCGTCCGCGGAGCCGAGGGCCACCGGTCACATCACCCAGATGGTCGACCTGATGCAGCGCCTCATCGAGCGTGGCCACGCCTACGCCTCGGAGGGCAACGTCTACTTCGACGTGCAGAGCTACCCGGCCTACGGCCAGCTCTCGGGCCAGCGGCTCGACGACGTGCACCAGGGCGAGAGCCGCAGCCTCGGCGAGGGCAAGCGCGACGAGCGCGACTTCACCCTGTGGAAGGCGGCCAAGCCCGGCGAGCCGACCTGGCCGTCGCCGTGGGGGCCCGGCCGCCCCGGCTGGCACCTCGAATGCTCCGCCATGGCCGAGTTCTACCTCGGCCCGGAATTCGACATCCATTGCGGCGGTATGGATCTGGTGTTCCCGCACCACGAGAACGAGATCGCCCAATCCAAGGCCGCCGGTGACGGTTTCGCCCGCTACTGGATGCACAACGGCTGGGTGACCATGGGCGGCGAGAAGATGTCCAAGTCGCTCGGCAATGTGCTCTCGGTGCCGAATGTGCTCAAACGTGTTCGCGCCGTTGAACTTCGGTTCTACCTCGGCAGCGCGCACTACCGCTCGATGCTGGAGTACTCGGATAAGGCGCTCAACGACGCCGCCCAGTCCTACCAGCGCATCGAGGCATTCGTGCACCGGGTGATCGAGCGGGCGGGCGAGGTGCCGGTCGGTAAGTGGACCGACGCCTTCGCCGAGGCGCTCGACGACGATCTCGCGGTGCCGCGCGCGCTGGCCGAGATCCACCGCGTGATGACCGAGGGCAACAAGGCGCTCGACGCGGGCGATCTCGATACCGCGCGCGACCTGTGCGGCCAGGTGCGGGCCATGCTGAACATCTTCGGCGTCTGCCCGCTCGACCCGCACTGGCACACCGAGCAGGACTCCTCGCACACCATGGACGCACTCGATGTGCTGGTGCGCGCCGAACTCGACCGCCGCCAGCAGGCGCGCGCGGACAAGGATTGGGCCGCCGCCGACGCGGTGCGGGACCGGTTGCAGACCGCCGGAATCGAAGTGACCGATACCCAGAACGGTCCCGAGTGGTCGCTGGGCACTCCACACGGCGGGAGCGACGGGCCAGGAGGCGGCAGCGTGCGTAACCACGAAGGGCCCCGCGGACGCCGTCAACAGACACGGAAGGCGGACTGATGGCAGGGAATTCGCAGCGAAAAGGAGCTATTCGCAAGGGCGGCACCAAGAAGGGTGCCGTTGTCGGCTCGGGTGGTAAGCGCAGGCGCGGCCTCGAAGGTCGCGGTGCGACACCGCCCGCCGAGGCGCGGACCAAGCACCCTGCCGCCAAGCGTGCCAAGCTGAAGGCGAAAGCCGAACAGGCACAGGGCCGTTCGAACCCGCGCGGCGGTGCGCGTACGGCGACCCGCAAGAGCGACGACAGCCCGGAGATGGTGCTCGGCCGCAACCCGGTCGTCGAATGCCTGCGCGCCGGTGTGCCCGCGACGGCGCTGTATGTCGCCGTCGGCACCGAGAACGACGAGCGGCTCACCGAGAGCGTGAAGATGGCCGCCGATGCGGGCATCTCCATCCTCGAGGTGCCGCGCGGCGACCTGGATCGGTTGAGCGCCAACGGAATGCACCAGGGCCTCGCGCTGCAGGTGCCGCCGTACCGCTACGCCCATCCGGACGATCTGCTCGACCGGGTCCGCGGCTCGGCCGAGCCCGCGCTGCTCGTCGCGCTGGACAACATCTCCGATCCGCGCAACCTCGGCGCGGTGATCCGCTCGGTGGCGGCCTTCGGCGGGCAGGGTGTGCTCATCCCGCAGCGCCGCAGCGCGAGCGTCTCCGCGGTGGCCTGGCGCACCAGTGCGGGCGCCGCCGCTCGGCTCCCGGTTGCCCGCGCCACGAATCTGACTCGCACGCTGAAGGATTGGGCGAGCCAGGGCATCCAGGTCGTCGGCCTCGACGCGGGCGGCGACACCACCCTCGACGATTTCGACGGCAGCGAACCCACCGTCATCGTGGTCGGCTCCGAGGGCAAGGGCCTATCCCGTCTGGTCCGCGAAACCTGCGACTCGATCCTCAGCATTCCGATGGCCGGTCCGGTGGAGTCGCTGAACGCTTCGGTGGCCGCGGGCGTCGTGCTCTCGGAGATCGCTCGCCAACGTCGCTCGCCCGCCTCCCCGCGTATCTAGGCCAGACCGAGTGCCGCCAGGCCGCCGTTCGCGGCCGGCGGTCGGCTGCGTGCCGAGCTTTGGGCGTCCCCGGTGAGTTACCCATGTGCTCACGAAATCAGTCGTCGCGAAACGCAATTCGGTGTTCAGCGCTCCGCGATGGCGGAGCTGAGGCCGGTGGCGACGTCGAACCCGAATCGGCCGCGGCTGTTAGGCGGCAAATCGACTACATCCCCGTAGAATTCGGCTCGTGGTCATACCCAACCAGCCGCCGGGGCCGCCGGTCGAGCATCCCAATGCGACGGCCGTGCTGTTTCTCGGGGCGGCCAGCCTGCTGTGCTGTGGTGTGCTCGGGCCGGTGGCGTGGGCACTCGGCAAGCGGGCGCTGGATCAGATCGAGGAGTCCGGCGGCGCGTACGGCGGCCGGACCCAGGTGATCGTCGGATACACCCTCGGTGTCATCGGCACGATCTTGATGATCGTGCTCGCGGTGCTGTTCCTGCTGATCCTGATCGGCGGCCGGGCCTGAGCCAAGCCGGGTCAGTCCAGGCTGGGCCGCTCGGGCTTGCTGTCCCAGGCGGGCCATTCCTCGCTGATGCTGCCCGTCCAGTTCGGCTGCCTGCGATCGCGGAACGCCGCCATCGCCTCGTCGCCGTCGACGCTCTTGCTGACGTGCTCGTTCAGGTCGGTTTCCAACTGCCCGACCATGGCCGGGCTCATCTCGATGCCCTCCCACAGCAGCCGCTTGGACAGCGCGACCGGCAGCGGCGCCGAGCCGTTGACGATGTCGTGTGCGATGGCGAGCGCGGTCGGCAGCACCTCACCGGCGGCGAGGCAGCCGTTGGCCAGCCCCATCGCCTTGGCCTCCTCGCCGTCGAAGGTGCGCCCGGTCAGCATGATGTCGGCGGCATTGGCCATGCCGACCAGCCTCGGCAGCGTCCAGTGCGCGTAGCCGTCGGCGAGTACGCCGCGGCGCACCTGGTTGAGGCCGTACACCGCGTCGCGCGCCATATAGCGCAGGTCGCACTGCAGTGCCAGCGCGAGCCCGATGCCGACCGCGTGGCCGTTCACCGCCGCGATCACCGGTTTACGCACCCGCCACGGCGGCGGATCGATCGTCGCGCTGACATCGCCGACCCGGTTGGACAGATCGGCGCCCGCGCAGAACGCGGGCGCCGTCCCGGTGATCACGACGGCGCGAATGGTGTCCTCGGCATCGCACCGCTGTAGCGCGGAACTCAACTCCGCCGCCATCGCGGGCGTGAAGGCGTTCTGCTGTGCGGGCCGATTGAGCGTGAGCACGGCGATGCCCGCGGAGACATCGACGAGCAATTCCGAACTCATGCCACGGATCGTAGTCGCGTATGTGTTCAATTGCGCCGCCTCCTGTGTCTAATTGGCAGCGCCTGCGGCGCTGCGTGTTGGCGGCCCCCTGTGTCTCGCATCCGAGCGGCCGAGACTCGCGCCTGCGGCGCATGCGCTTCGGCCGCTCGGATGCGAGACGGGCCGCCAACGGTCGCTCGTAAGACTCGCTCCGGACGGGGTGCGCGGTGCTTTGGCGGTTGCGCCTGAGTGTGCTCATCGGGGCCAAGTCGAGCGCGGCGTGGGTCGAATTACCGCAAGATTTTGCGGCCTATCGCGTACTTGTGGACTTCGGTGGGGCCGTCGTAGAGGCGGAAGGCGCGCATATCGCGGAAGATCATTTCGACGACCGTCTCATCGCTGATGCCGATGCCGCCGAGCACCTGGACGCAGCGGTCGGTGACCTTGAACAGCTCCTCGGAGACGAAGGCCTTGGCGATCGAGCTCTCGTGCCGCGCCTTCTCGCCCTGGTCCATCAGCCAGCAGGCGTGCCAGATGGTGAGCCTGCACTGGTGCAGCGCGATCTCGTTGTCCGCCAACATGAACGAGACGCCTTCGTGCTCGCCGATCGGCTTGCCGAACGCGGTGCGGGTCTTGGCGTAGTCGGCGGCGATGCTCTGCACGCGCTCGGCGGCGCCGAGCCACCGCATGCAGTGGGTGAGCCGGGCGGGCGCCAGCCGCAACTGGGCGTAGCGCAGCGCCTGACCGGTCTCGCCGAGCAGTGCCGATTTCGGCAGCGTCAGATTCTCGAAGCGCACGACGCCGTGACCGCCGACATAGTTGCGGTCCATGGTGTTCATGGTGCGCTCGACGATGATGCCAGGCCGGTCGCCGTCGGTCAGGAACAGCGTCGGGCCCTCCGGCAGGTGCGGATTCGGCGCGACTCGCGCCATGATGATCCAGGTCTTGGCGCCGTTCGCGCCGGTGATCAGCCATTTGCGGCCGTTGATGGTGAAGTTCTCGCCGTCGAAAACGGCCTCGGTGGCCAGCTGATTCGGGTCAGAGCCCGCGCCGTCGGGTTCGGTCATCGCGAAGACCGTGCGCTGATGGCCGTGGATGGCGGGCAGCAGATGGCGCTCGATCTGCTCGGCGTTGGCGATCTTGCCGAGCAGGTACATATTGCCCTCGTCCGGCGCCGCGCAGTTCATCGCGACCGGGCCGAGCGTCGACCAGCCCGCCGCCTCGTAGATCACCGCCTGCTCGACGTGGGTCAGCCCGCGCCCGCCGAATGCCTCCGGCGCCTGCACGGTGAGCAGCTTCTCCGCCCGCGCGAGCTCGACCAGTTCCTGCCGCAGCTCATCGGTCGGCCCGTGCGACGTGAGCCGCGGATCCCGCTCGAAGGGCACGATCTTGTCGATCACGAACTGCCGGACGCGATCGCGTTCGGCGGCGAGTGCGGCAGGAATCGAGAAGTCGATCATCGTTGGTCACCATTCGTTCGTCGTTCGCGTCCCCCGAGCATACGAAACGTGACCCACCCAACTGAAGGCACCCGCCCACAATGGTCTTACCGTCGTGCGAGTGGCGGCCTGGAGGAGCGCGCGGCGCCGAAATCGCTACACGGCGGAGGGCGGGTCAGCGGGTGCGGGCGAGTTGGCGGCGGCGGGCGCCGACGACGCGGGCGACCAGGTAGATGGTGAACGAGATGGCGGTGACGAAGGTGGAGACCGGGACGCCGGGAGCGAGGGACAGCAGGATGCCGCCGACCGCGGCTGTTTCGGCGAATACCACCGCCAGAACCGTCGCGCGGACCGGGTTCGCGGTGAGCTGGGCGGCCGCTGCGGCCGGCGTGATCAGCAGGGCGAGCACCAGGAGGGCGCCGACGATTTGGACGCCGAAGGCGGCGGTGACGCCGAGCATGACCGCGAACACGATCGACAGCGCGCGCACCGGAACACCGCGGGCGACCGCGACTTCCGGGTCGGAGCTGGCGAAAAGCAGTGGGCGGTAGACGATCGCGAGGACCGCGAGCACGGCGACCGTGCAGGTGATCAGCAGCGCGAGTCCGCTGTTGCCGACGCTGACCACCTGGCCGGTGAGCAGCGAGAACTTCGAACCCGCCCGATCCGGGCCGAGCCAGAGGAACAGCACGGAAAGCCCGAGTCCGAACGAGAGCACCACCGCGATCACCGAATCGCGTTCCCGCGCACGGGTTCCGAGCACGCCGAACAGCACGGCGGCGACCACCGAACCCGCGATCGCGCCGAGCCCGACCCCCACGCCCGCCAGCAGCGCCGCCGCCGCGCCGGTCAGCGACAGCTCGCTGGTCCCGTGCACCGCGAACGACATCTGCCGACTGATGATCAGCGGCCCGATCACCCCGGCGAGCAACCCGAGCAGCGCCGCGGCGAGCACCGCCTGCTGCACGAAGTCGTAGGACAGCAGGTTGGCCGTCGTGGAGAAGTCGAGCATCTTCGAGAAGACATCGGAAAGCTTGTCGATCACGCCCGCACCCCGTTCGCGTCGCGCCGCACGCCGGATTCGGCAGGTGTGCTGAGGGTTTCGGGCGCTGTTTCGGTCATCGTGCGCGGACCGTATCCGTTGGGTCCGTGGTTGCCGTGGCAGTGGGCGCCCGCTTCGCCGAGGGCGTCCATGGTGTCGCCGGTGCCGACGACGACCAGGCGGCCGCGCACGCGCAGGACATCGACCTCGGTGCGGTACAGCTCGGACAGGACCTCGGAGGTCATCACCTCGTCGGGGGTGCCGATCCGGAATTTGCCGTCGACCAGGTACAGCACCCGATCCACCAGCGGCAGAATCGGATTGATCTCGTGGGTCACGAAGAGCACCGCGGTGTCGCTGGTGCGGCGGCGCTTGTCGATCAGTTCGGCGACCAGGCGCTGGTTGGCCAGATCGAGGCTGAGCAGCGGTTCGTCGCAGAGCAGTACCTTGGGATCGCCGACCAATGCCTGCGCGACCCGCAGCCGCTGCTGTTCGCCGCCGGACATGGATTCCAGTGGCGCATGGGCGAATTTCTCCGCGCCGACATCGGCGATGGCGGCGGCCACCTTGCGCTTGCGTTCGGCACGCGCGCGCAGCCCGAGTCCCCAGCGGTGCCCGTCGACGCCGAGCCCGACCAGGTCGACACCGCGCAGTTGCACGCCCGCATCGATCGTCTTCTGCTGCGGCACATAGCCGATATCCGGATTACCGGTCCGCGCGGGTGATCCGGCGATGGTCGCGGTGCCGCCGCTGAGCCCGAGCTGACCGAGCAGCACCTTCAGCAGCGAGGTCTTTCCTGACCCGTTCGGCCCGAGTACCGCGACGAACTCGCCGGGCGCGATATCGAGATCCAGTCCCTGCCATAGTGTTCGGTCGCCGAACGCCAGTCGTGCACCGTCCAGCCGAACGGCCGAACTCCGATCGGAGCCCGGCCGTGGCACGGTGGATTCAGTTCTCGGCATGTCCCTCATCATGGAAACTCAGCTCAGCGCGGCGGCGAGCGCCTGGGCATTCTTGGTCTGCCACTGCACGTAATCCGTGTCGGCGGGCAGTGTTTCGGTGACCTCGACGATCGGTACACCGGCCGACTGCGCCACGCCGCGCAGGTCGCGAGTGATCTTGTCCTGGGTCTGCACGTTGTAGACGAGCGCGCGAACCTTCTTGCCGGTCAGCAGATCCCGGGTGGCCGCCACCGCGGCGGGTGCCGGGTCGGTCTCCTGCTCGATTGCCTCCTGGAATTCGCGCGGTGTCAAATCCTGGGCGTCGGCGGCGCGCAGCAGGTAGTAGGCCAGCGGTTCGGTTTGCAGCACCGGGGTTTTCGGGTGGTCGGCGGCGAACTTCGCGGTGATCGCGGTGATGCCGGATAGCTGGGATTTGAAGGCGGCGGCGCGGTCGGTGTAGTTCTTCGCGTGCGCGGTATCGATCTCGCCGAGCGCCGTGGCGATCCGGTCGGCGACCACGCCGACGGTGTTCACGTCGTAGAAGACGTGTTCGTTCTTTCCGTTCTGGTCGGCCCGGGAGTCGTAGGCGTCGACGGTGCGCTTCTTGCGGCCCGCCACCGCCTTCTCGATGAATTCGTCGTAGCCGCCGCCGTTGTAGACGATCAGGTCGGCATCGCTGATCTTGGCGGACTCCACGGCCGAGGTCTCGTGCGAATGCGGGTCGGCGCCGGGATCGCTGATGATCGATTCCACCTTCGCGTCGGGCCCGGCGATGGTCGCGGCGATATTGCCCCACACGTTGGTCGACGCGATGACCGTCGGCCGATCCGAATCCTTCGCGCTGCCACAGGCGGTGAGCGTCAGCGCGGTCGCCACCCCCGCGACGATGGCGGCGGTTCTGATGGCGAATCGGGTTCTCACGCGCGTACTCCTGGCAGTGCTCTACATCATAATGGAAATCGTTTCCGTTTCACTTTAGCAGTAGCCAACTCCATCGAAAAGCCGGGACAGACGACAATGCCCACGAACGCATGCGTTCGTGGGCATCCGGTCGGTCAGGTCAGACGAGCAGCGCCTCGACGGGCTTGCCGAGCAGCTGGGCACACCGCAGCAAACCCAGATGGCTGTAGGCCTGGGGATGGTTGCCGAGCGAGCGTTCGGCGACCGGGTCGTACTCCTCGCTCAGCAGCCCGGTCGGCCCCGCGACATCGACCAGCTGTGCGAACAGCGCCTCGGCGTCCGAGCGCTTGCCGATCAGCAGGTAGGCCTCGACGAGCCAGGCGGCGCACAGGTGGAAGCCGCCCTCGCCGCCGGGCAGCCCGTCGTCGTGGTGGTACCGGTACACCGTGGAACCGCTGCGCAACTCGGCCTCGGTGGCGACGACGGTCGCCGCGAAGCGCGGATCGGACGGATCGATCAGCCCGCTCAACCCGATGTGCAGGGTCGCGGCGTCCAGATCAATGCCGTCGTACGCGGCGGTGTAGGACTGGACCTCGTCGTTCCAGCCCTTCGTCTTCACCTCGTCGGCGATGGTCTCGCGCAGCAGCTCCCACTCCGGATCGGCCGCCCGCTCGAACCGGCGCGCCAGCTTCAGCGCGCGGTCGACGGTCAGCCAGCCCATCACCTTCGAGTACACGTGGTGGCGCGGGTTGCCGCGGATCTCCCAGATGCCGTGGTCGGGTTCCTGCCAGCGCCGCTGCACCGCGGAAACCATGGCGTGCACCAGTTCCCAGTCCGCGTCGGGCAGCGCCTTGGCGGGATCGGTGATGCCCTTCTTCTCGCGACCGTGCGCCAGGCTCGCGATGAGATCGACGATCGGGCCGAAGACGTCCAGCTGCACCTGCATATTCGCGGCGTTGCCGACGCGCACCGGGCGCGAGCCCGCGTAGCCGGGCAGCTGATCGATCGATGCCTCGGGCGGCAGCGTCTCGCCGTAGATGGTGTACAGCGGGTGCAGCCGCTCCGGCCCCTGCAGCGTCTCCAGCACCCGGTGCACCCAGTCGAGGAATTCCTCGGCCTCGGTGAGCGAGCCGAGCGAGACCAGAGCCTGTGCGGTGAGCGAGGCGTCGCGCAGCCAGCAGTAGCGGTAGTCCCAATTGCGCACGCCGCCGAGGTCTTCCGGCAGCGAGGTGGTCGCGGCGGCCAGGATCGAGCCGGACGGCCGGTGCACGAGCCCGCGCAGGGTGAGCGCGGAGCGCTTCATCAGATCGGGCTTGAGCGGCGGCAGATCGAGCGTGCCCGCCCACTGCGACCAGTAGAGCTCGGCCTCGCGGCGGCGATCCGCCTCGCTGGTCATCGCGGGCGCCAGATCGGCGGTCCCGCAGCGCATTTCCAGCACGACCGGGCCCTTGGACGGATCGACGACCGCGCGCGCGGAGTGGTGCACGCCGTCGTCGATGATCTCCCATTCGACGCCGGGGGAGCGCAGCACCATCGGATCGTTGGTGCCGAGTACCCGCAGTCCGGTCGGCCCGCACTTGATGGTCACCGGCACCTGCCCGAATTCCGGACGCGGTGCGAAGGTGACGACGGCCTTCGCGTCACCGGTGATGACGCGGGTCAGGTCGGTGCGGTCCGGCGCCACGTCGTGCGGCAGGTAGTCGACGACTTGCAGGCTGGCCCAACGGGTTTCGACGGTCATGGTGCAGTCGACGTAGCGCTGCGACAGCGGCAGGCCCGGTCGCTCCGGCGCGATGGTGAAGTGCCCGGCCTGCGGTCCGCCGAGCAGGTGGGCGAACACCGCCGCGGAATCCGGCTCGGGATGGCAGAACCACGTGACGGTCGCGTCGGGCGTCAGCAGCGCCACCGAGCGCGGGCTGGCCAGCATGGTCAGCCGCTCGATCCGCGGCGCGCTCGCGCCTGCCAGCCAGGTGCGCCGCTCTTCGAGCAGGAAGGCGAGCGCGCAGGACACGGCCTCGGTGCTGTCCACCCGGAACTTGGCCAGCGTCTCGCCCGGACCGACCTTGATACCGACATCGGGACCGGAGAGCACGCGGAACGCCTTCTCGTCGGTGACGTCGTCACCGAAGAACACCGCGGCCGATGCCCCTGCCTCGTGCCGGACGGTGTCGAGCGCGGAACCCTTGTCGGTGGGCACCACCGCGAGTTCGATGACCTCTTTGCCCTCGGTCACCTGCACGCCGACCCAGCACGCCGGGCCCTGCCGGACGGTGTTCAGCGCGCGGCGGCCGATCTCCGGACTCGCATTGCGCACGTGCAGCGCGATACTCGCCGGTTTCGTCTCCACCGTGACGCCGGGATTCTCCTCGGCGATCCGAGTGAGCGCCGTGGTCACCTCCTGCAGCAGATGTTTGGCGTCGTTGTCGATGGCATGGACGAAGCCGACATCGAATTCCGACCCGTGACTGCCGATGAGTTGTACCTCGACCGGAAGCCGGGACAGCGCGGCCAGATCCCGCAGCGCGCGGCCGGAGATCACGGCGGCCGTCGTGCCGGTCAGTCCGGTGAGTGCGCGTAGCGCGTTCACCGATTCCCGATGGGGATAAGCCTTGGCCGGATCGGACACGATGGGCGCGATCGTCCCGTCGTAATCCGATGCGACCAAGAGCCGTGGCACGCGCGCGACCGTCGACAATGCACGGCGAAGTTCCAGTGGCAGATCCTGTGCGCTCACGCATCCAACCTAGTGATCGGAGGAGTTTTTTCAGGGGCGGGCAAAACAATACTGTGTTGAATTTGCCGCACATCCCCGCGCCGGTATGCGTGCGCACGATTGCACGGGGCCCGCAGCGGCGCGGAACTCGATCTTCCCTGTTCGCGCCGTCGCGCACAACGCCAGCGTGTGCTGGCTCGCATTCTGCCTCCGGCGTGGCCCAGGTCTCCGGGCGTGCCGGATTTGCCGGAAATCCGCTGTCCGCGTGGCCCTTCGGTAGCTCTGCCTGATCCGCGGCGCTCCCGGAGCCCTGCGTGTGCGCGCCTACTTTGCGCAGCGCGGCGTCGTCGGCCCCTGAGTTGTGCCTCCGGGCTCGTCGCTCGCGCCGCTAGCTGCGCTCGCCCAGCAGCAGGTCGACGGTGAGTTCGAGGCGCTCGGTGACATCGGTCGCCGAGGCACGCCGGGTCAGCCACGCAACAAGATTCGACAGCCACACATCGCTTATTACCCGCGCGATGGCGAGTTGACGCTCGGTGGGCTCGCCATCGTTCATGGCGCGGGCGAACACCCGGTCCATCACCTTGCCGACCCGGTCCACCTCCGCGGCGGCCGAGGCGTCGGCGAACATGAACGCTCTCGTCATGGCCTCGGTGAGCAGCGGATCGCGCTGCATCATCCGGGTGATCTGGGTGAGCAGCAGATGCATGCGCTCCTGTGGTGACTGGCCGGCCAGCGGCTTGCGCTTGCCCTCGATCTGCTCGAATTCGCGTGACAGCGCCGAAACCAGCAGGTGCACCTTCGACGGGAAGTACCGGTAGAGCGTGCCGACGGCGACATCGGCGCGCTCGGCGACCGCGCGCATCTGCACCGCGTCGTAGCCGCCCTTGGAGGCCAGCGCCATCGTCGCGTCCAGGATTCGCTTCCGGCGATCCCGCTGCGCGGCCGAACTCAGATCGTCCTCGCTGAGCGTCGTAACCGTCGCCGTCGCTCGCGCCGCGGCATTCGAATCGGCGGGCTGCGATCGGGAGGGACTGGCCATCGGTGAAAGTCCTTTCCTGAAACGTCGTTTCGTCGGCTGCGCGGCGGCGTACCCGAGTCCGCCGAGCGGAGGGTCTCTTGACTTCCGCCCAGCGTTGATATTAGAACGATATTAGAACATGTTCTAGGTGCAGGAGTCACGCCGGAAAGGCGGTATGGAGTGTGACCATCGCCACCACTGACGAGCATAAAGCCGTCCAGGAGTCGATGCGCGGGTGGGCAGGATCGGTCCACCCAATTGCAACAATGCGCGAGGATGCCCCCGAGTTCTGGCGCGCCTATTGGCCGGGGCTCGCCGATATCGGAATCTTCCGCGTCGCCGTCGCCGAGGACGCCGGTGGCGCGGGTGGGACGGTCGCCGACCTCGCCGTGCTGATCGAACAGGCGGCACACGATCTCGTCGGCGGGCCGGTGCTCGCCACCGCCGTGGCCGATCTGGTCACCGCGGGCAGCCTCGAGGAGGGTGTCGCGTGCGGTATCGCGCTTCCCGGTCTCGACAGCGCTGTCGAATCCGCAGTGAGCGTACCCTCCGTCGCGCCGGGATCGGCAGCCGATGCGGTGTTGCTCACGGGTGACTGGGAATCGGTGCTCGGCGCCGCACCCGGCACCGCGGTGCTGTTGCCCGCGCGGACGCCGAATGGGTTGCGCTGGTGCCTGATTCCGGCGGACACCCCTGGCCTGCGGATCGAAACGCTCGCGCCGCTCGACCCGAGTACCCCGCTGGCCAGGGTGCAGTGCGCCGAAGTCGCGGTGCCCGCCGAGCGCGTATTCGCTCCGGCGTACGACGTTCTCGATCTGATCGCCGCGCTCGCCGCCGCCGAACTTGCCGGTGTTGCGGGCTGGTGCCTGGAGACCGCCGTCGAATACGCCAAGGTGCGTGAGCAATTCGGCAGGAAGATCGGATCTTTCCAAGCGGTCAAACACATTTGCGCGTGGATGCTGTGCCGCACCGAGCTGATCCGCGCCGTCGCGGCCGACGCCGCGGCCGCGGTGGACGAGGGCGGCGCCGAACTGCCGATCGCGGCCGCGATCGCCGCGGCGACATCGCTGGATGCCGCGGTCGAGACCGCGAAGGACTGTATCCAGGTGCTCGGCGGCATCGGCTTCACCTGGGAGCACGACGCGCACTTCTACCTGCGCAGGGCCACCGCGCTGCGCCAGCTGCTCGGCGGTTCCGCGCGCTGGCGGGCCAGGGTGACCGAGCTGACCAGGGCCGGCCTGCGCCGGAGCACCGGCGCGGATCGGGTTTTCGCCGCCGAAGGTGTTGCCCCCGTTGCCGAGTCCAGCGCCGGCGAGCTGGCCGCCGAGGTGGCCGCGATCGCCGCACTGCCCGTCGATCGGCAGCGCGACGCGCTCGCCGAGGCCGGGCTGATCATGCCGCACTGGCCACCGCCCTATGGCCGCGGCGCGAATCCCATGACGGGACTGGTGATTTCGGAGGAGCTGCGCCGCGCCGGACTGGCCGCCCCCGAGCTGGCCATCGGCGGCTGGGCGGTGCCGACCCTGCTGCAGTACGGAACACCCGAGCAGATCGAACGTTTCGCCTGGCCGACGGTGCGCGGCGAGGTGGTCTGGTGCCAGCTGTTCAGTGAGCCGGGAGCGGGCTCGGACCTGGCCGCGCTGCGCGCCGGCGCGAAGAAGGTCGACGGCGGCTGGCGGCTCAGCGGGCAGAAGGTGTGGACCTCGCTCGGCGACAAGGCCGACTGGGGTATCTGCCTGGCCCGCACCGACGCCGACGCGCCGAAACACCGTGGCATCAGCTACTTCCTGGTCGATATGCGCAGTCCGGGCCTGGAGGTGCGTCCGCTGGTGCAGATCACCGGCGAGGCGCGGTTCAGCGAGGTGTTCCTCGATGACGTCTTCGTGCCGGACGACTGCCTGGTCGGCGCGTTGAACGGCGGCTGGAAGATCGCGCGGTCCACCCTGTCCACCGAGCGGGTGGCCATGGGCGGCAACGGTATCGGCCCTGAGCTCGAGGAGCTCATCGCCAAGCTGCCCGCCACCGGCCCTGGTTCGGAGCTGAACAACGATCGGCTCGGCGCCTTCGTCGCCGAGGCCATCGGCGGCTTGCTGCTCGAGCAGCGGGCGGCGGTGAAGATGCTGGCGGGCGGTGATCCCGGCGCGCAGAGCAGTGTGCGCAAGCTGGTCGGTGTCCGGCACCGGCAGGCGGTGGCCGAATTCGCCGTCGAGGCGGCGGGCGCCGCCGGCGCGCGCGAGTCCGACGTCGTCAAGGAATTCCTGCTCACCCGCTGTCTGTCGATCGCGGGCGGCACCGAACAGATCCTGCTCACCGTGGCCGGTGAGCGGATTCTCGGACTGCCACGTGACGACAGCTAGCCGACCAAGTACTGGGAGATAAGCGTGGACTTCACCAGAGACGAAGGCCAGGACGCCGTCGCCGAAGTCGTTGTCAGCCTGCTGGAACGGGAACCGGCGCGCGATATCGAGCTGTGGCCGAGCCTGATCGAGACCGGACTGCTATCGGTGGCCCTCCCCGAGCGCTTCGGCGGCGACGGGATGGGCCTGCCCGAAATATCGGTGCTGCTCACCGAATTGGCCACCGACGCGGTGGCGGCGCCCGCGCTGCCGACCCTCGGCTTCGGGGTGCTTCCCCTGCTGGATACGCTGCCGGACAGCGTTGCCGCCCGGGTGTTCCCCGAGGTCGCGGCGGGTGCGGTGCTCACCGCTGCGCTGAGCGAACCAGCGGCGCCGTTCGCGGTCAAGCCGGAGACGCATGCGGTATCCGACGGCAACTCCGTGCGCGTCACCGGCCACAAGGTCGCGGTGCCGTACGCGGAACAGGCGCGCTGGCTGCTCATCCCGACCGATTCCGGTGTGGCCCTGATCGATTCGGAGGCGCCGGGGCTGACCAAGACGCCGTCGCCGGTATCGGGCGGCATGCCCGAGTGCAGCGTGCGGCTCGATCGGGTCGAAATCCCGGCCGAGCAGTTCATGCCGGGCGCGCTCGGGCAGCTGCACCGGCTCGCGCTCGCCTCGATCGGCTCCGTCGCGGACGGGCTGCTGAAGGGCGCGATCACGCTCACCGCCGAACATGTGCGCACCAGAAGGCAATTCAACAGGGCGCTGGCCGAATTCCAGGCGGTGGCCCAGCAGATCGCCGACCTCTACGTGGTCTCGCGCACGCTGCACGCCGCCACGCTGTCGGCGAATTGGGCGCTAGCGCAGGCGGATACGGATCCGAAGCACCAGGAACGGGTCGATGACGACCTGGAGATCCTGGCCTACACCGTCGCCACCGACCTGCCCGTCGCCATGCAGAAATGTCATCACCTGCACGGCGGTCTCGGCGTCGATGTGACCCATCCGATGCACCGCTACTACTCACAGGCCAAGGACCTCGCCCGCTGGCTCGGCGGCGGGGCGTTCCGACTCGACAGGCTGGGGGCGAGATGTTCATCGATCTGACCACCGAGCAGCGCGCACTGCGCGACGAATTGCGTTCGTACTTCGCCGATCTCGTCACTCCCGAGGAGGAGGCGCAGATGGCGGTCAACCGGCACGGCGACGCCTACCGCGCGGTGGTGCGCCGGATGGGCAGCGACGGCAAGCTCGGCGTCGGCTGGCCGAAGGAGTTCGGCGGCCAGGGTTTCGGGCCGATGGAGCAGCAGATCTTCTTCAACGAGGCGGTGCGCGCCGACGTGCCGCTGCCGCTGGTCACCCTGCTGACGGTGGGGCCGACGCTGCAACAGTTCGGCACCGAGGAGCAGAAGCGGCGCTTCCTGCCCGGAATCCTTTCCGGTGATATCCATTTCGCGATCGGCTACTCCGAACCGGAGGCGGGCACCGATCTGGCCTCGCTGCGCACCAGCGCGGTGCGCGACGCCGCGGGCGACTGGGTCGTCAACGGGCAGAAGATCTTCACCACCGGCGCGCACGAGGCCGATTTCATCTGGCTGGCCTGCCGCACCGGTTCGGTCGAATCGCGGCACCGCGGCATCACCATCCTGATCGTGGACACCACCGATCCCGGCTACTCGTGGACGCCGATCATCACCTGCGACGGCGCGCACCACACCAACGCCACCTACTTCGACAATGTGCGGGTGCCCGCGGACATGGTGGTCGGCGAGGAGAACGGCGGCTGGCGGCTGATCACCACCCAGCTCAATCACGAGCGGGTCAGCCTCGGCCCGTCCGGCAAGATCGAGCAGCTCTACGACCGGGCCAGGGCATGGGCGCAGCGCAACGGTGTGCTCGGCGAGGCCGATGTGCGCCGTTCGCTCGGCCGCATCCACGCCATGGTCCGGCTCAACGAATTGCTGAACTGGCAGGTCGCGGCTGCATCTGATTTGCGGCGTTCCCGGGGCCCTGCGTGGTCAAGCTCCGCTACCGCCTCTGGGCCCAGCGCTCACGCCGCGGCGTCCGACGGTGATCAGTCCACCGTGATCGCGGATGCCTCGGCCACCAAGGTCTTCTCCACCGAATCGCTGCAGGAGGCGGGCAGGCTGGCCGAGGAGATCATCGGGCGCTACGGCGATCCGGCTGATCCGGCCACCGCCGACCTGCTGGTCTGGCTGGACCGGCGCACCAAGCAGAACCTGGTGGTGACCTTCGGCGGCGGCGTCAACGAGGTGATGCGCGAGCTCATCGCCACCGCCGGGCTGCGGCTGCCGCGAGTACCCCGATGACCAAGGAGCAACGCGTGCCGGAAACCATTGATCCGGAAGCCATCATCGCCGCCGCCGAGCAGATCAAGGCGGCAGGCGACTGCGCGCCCCGCTTCGGGCGGGATCCGGTGAACCAGCCGATGATCAACAACTGGGTCGAGGCGCTCGGCGACACCAACCCGATCTACGTCGACGAGGCCGCCGCCAAAGCCGCGGGCCACAACGGCATCGTCGCGCCGCCCGCCATGGCGCAGGTGTGGACCATGTTCGGGCTCGCCGGTGCCCGGCCGGACGACGATCCGATGGGCGCGACCACCGAACTGCTCGACGCCGCGGGTTTCACCTCGGTGGTCGCCACCGACTGCCAGCAGACCTACCATCGCTATCTCGAAGTGGGCGAAGAGGTTTCGGTGGTCAGCAGGCTGTCCGAGATCAAGGGTCCCAAGCGCACGGCGCTGGGCGACGGCTGGTTCGTCACCTTCCAGACCAGCTGGAAGGTCGGCGACGAGGTGGTCGCCGAGATGCTGTTCCGGCTGCTGAAGTTCGCGCCGGGGACCGCGGCGAAGGCCACCGCGGGGGAGCGGGTCAAACCCCTTGTCTCCTGGGATACCGAATTCTTCTGGGAGGGAACGAAGCTCGGCGAGCTGCGGATCCAGCGGCTGCCCGACGGCACGCTGCGGCATCCGCCGATCCCGGCCATCTGGCAGGACAAGGCGAAGCAGACCGACTACGTCGTCTCCGGCGGGCGTGGCTCGGTGTTCAGCTACGTCGTGCACCACGCGCCGAAAGTGCCGGGGCGGCAGCTGCCGTTCGTGGTGGCGCTGGTGGAACTCGACGAAGGCGTGCGCATGCTCGGCGAGCTGCGCGGTATCGACCCGGCCGAGGTGCGCGTCGGCCTGCCCGTCGAGGTCGCGTTCGAGAAGCTCGACGACGACGCCACACTGCCGTACTGGAAGGTTGTTTCCCAATGAGCACAGCATCGCGTAGCGATTCCGTGAGGGGTGGTGGTCGGGCGACGGGTGGGCGGGTGCAGGTGGGCACGGTACTCCCGGAGCTGGTCATCCACGCCGATCCGACCTTCGTGGTCAGTACGGCCCTGGCCACCAGGGACTTCCAGGATGTGCACCACGACAGGGACAAGGCGGTCGCGCGCGGTTCCAAGGACATCTTCGTCAATATCCTCACCGACACCGGGCTGGTGCAGCGCTTCGTCACCGACTGGGCCGGGCCGAGCGCCATCGTGAAGTCGATCTCGCTGCGTTTGGGCGTACCGCTGTATGCGGGCGACACCCTCACGATGACCGGAACAGTCTCCGCCGTCGAGGGCGACGACATCCACATCGATGTGGTCGGCAACGACAGCCTCGGTGCCCACATCACGGCGAAAGCCGTTATCGCCTACCGGAGTTCACATGAGTGAGCAAACTCTGTCCGGCCGCGCCGCTATCGTCGGCATCGGCGCCACCGACTTCTCCAAGGATTCCGGGCGCAGCGAGCTGCGCCTCGCCGCGGAGGCGGTCACCGCGGCGCTGGCCGATGCGGGGCTGACACCCGCCGACGTGGACGGGCTGACCACCTTCACCATGGACACCAACACCCAGGCCGCGGTCGCCCGCGCGGTGGGTATACCGCAGCTGAAGTTCTTCAGCCACATCGGTTATGGCGGCGGCGCGGCCTGCGCCACCATCCAGCAGGCGGCCATGGCGGTGGCCACCGGAGTCGCCGATGTGGTGGTCGCCTACCGCGCCTTCAACGAGCGGTCCGTCTCGCGCTTCGGCCAGTTCTCCACGGCGCTGGCCACCGCGCCCACCTCCTCCGGCATCGACGCGGGCTGGGCCTATCCACAGGGCCTCGGCACGCCCGCCGCTCAGGTGGCCATGGTCGCCAGGCGCTACATGCACGTATACGGCGCGACCAGCGCCGATTTCGGCCGCGTCGCCGTCGCCGATCGCAAACACGCCGCGGTGAATCCGGCCGCCTTCTTCTACGGCAAGCCGATCACGCTGGAGGATCACCAGAATTCGCGCTGGATCGCCGAACCGCTGCACCTGCTCGACTGCTGCCAGGAGTCCGACGGCGGTGTCGCCATCGTGGTCACCAGCGCCGAACGCGCCCGTGACCTGCCGCAGCGCCCCGCCGTAATCGCTGCCGCCGCACAGGGTTCCGGCGCCGACCAGTACGTGATGACCAGCTACTACCGCGACGCGATGACCGGCCTGCCGGAAATGGGCCTGGTCGGCGCACAGCTCTGGGCGCAAAGCGGTCTGCGCCCAGAGGACATGCAGGCCGCCATCCTCTACGACCACTTCACCCCGTTCGTCCTCATGCAGCTGGAGGAACTCGGCTTCTGCGCCCGCGGCGAGGCAAAGGATTTCATCGCCGACGGTGCCATCGAGATAGGCGGCCGCCTACCGCTCAACACCCACGGCGGCCAGCTGGGCGAGGCCTACATCCACGGCATGAACGGCATCGCCGAGGCCGTCCGCCAAATCCGCGGCACCTCGGTCAACCCGGTACCCGACACCCAGAACATCATCGTCACCGCGGGCACCGGCGTCCCCACCTCCGGCCTCATCCTCAGCGCCAACTAGCCGAACCCGCCGAGCGCAGTCGAATGGCCCTGTGACACGCCGCAATCGAGGGCCAATTGACTGCGCTCGGCACACCAGGCGTCGTCGCCCGCATTGGCAGTCCGGCCCGCGTGGTGGCTACATGCCCGTGCGCCAGAGGGGGCGAGTAACCGACATCCGGCTGTAGTCGCATGCCCAGGCAGCAACGTCGAGCGCAGTCGAATGGCCCTGTGACACGCCGTATCCGGGGGCCATTCGACTGCGCTCGATAGAGAGAGGGAGAGGTAGGCGGGCTGCCCAGCGTGCCGTCCAGCTGGGACTCGTCTCGGTTGGTTATCGGTGCAGGTGGCCGATGTCCCGCCGGTGGATTCGGGCGTAGGTTGGAGCGGCAGGCAGAGGGTGAAGGAGGAGCCTTACATGAGCGACCGGCACCTCGTCGATGTGCACGTCGTGCTCGTCCGCGACGGTGAACTGCTGTTGAGTAAGCGGCGCAGCGAGGACGAGTTCGACGGGCGCTGGCACTTACCCGCGGGCAAGCTGGAATCCGGTGAGTCCGCCACCGCGGCTGCGGCCAGGGAGGCGCACGAGGAACTCGGGATCGTCATCGATCCGGACGATCTGCGCCATCTGCACACCGCCCACGTGGTGGGCTCCGGCCACGAATCGCGCCTCGGGTTGTTCTTCGAGGCGGTCCGCTGGGCGGGCGAACCGGTCAATCGTGAGCCCGACAAGTGCTGGGAGCTGCGCTGGTTCCCGTTGCACGCGCTGCCCGAGTCGATCATCGCCTACTCCTTCGCCGGTATCCGCGCCTATCCGCACGGGCCGCACTTCAGCGAGCGCGGCTGGCGCTGAAGCTCAACGCAGGTGCGGCGCCAAGAGATTGGCGAGCTGGTTGACGCTTGCGGGCGTACCGGGCGCGAGATGTACACGGGCGCCCGCGAACCGATCGAACACCGCGCCCTCGACTACCGCGACGAAATCCGCTGCGGCTGTTGCCGGATCGGCCGCGCCCAGAGCCTCGAACAGTTCGCGTGCGCGTTCGGTGGAGAACAGGCTGCGAGCCAGGCGATCGTGCAATTCCGCGTCCCCGAGCAGGTCGATGATCAGCGCGTGCCGCGCGATCAAATGGTTGCGCCGCTCGGTGAGCAGCCGGTCCAGCCAGACGGCGATGCCGTGCGCGATATCGCCGGTGCCTGCGGCTGTGCCGGACAATGGCGCGCCCACATGTTCCGCGTCGTTGGCGCTAGCCGGTGAGTTCGGTGGTGGTGTGGCCGGGAGTTTCGTGCTGCGGGTGCCTGCCTTCGCGCCCGGTGGTTGCGCGGCCAGGAACTCCGCCCGCGACCGTTTGGTGATCCGGTCGACGATGCCCTCGACCAGCCCGCGTTTGGTGCGGAAGTAGTACGAGGCCGATCCGGCGGGCAGTGCCAGCGCCGTATCGAGCGCACGATGGGTCAGCGCCCGAAGGCCATGGGCGGCAATCAGATCGATGGCGGCATCGACGATGAGCGTGCGCCGATCGGTTGTGGACATCGTCACCTTCCATGGTTTGCCGACACCGGATCCTCTACAACTGTAGAGGACGAGGAGGTAGTCATGGAACCCGGTGGGTTGGTACTCGACAGCGATCAGCAGCGGGCCGTCGCGCGACTGCGCGAACTGCTCGACAAGCACGGCGCACCGATCAAGCGGCATCGGGGTATCTATCTGCACGGCAGGCCGGGCCGCGGCAAGACCATGGTGATGAACCGGTTCTTCGCCGATATCGCCTCGGAGCGCAAGCGGCGCTATCACTTCCACGAGTTCTTCGCCCAATTGCACACCGCGGCCCACGAATACGGCTCGATCGGCAAGGCGATCGATACCTTGCTCGGCAATGCCAGGCTGGTCTGCTTCGACGAATTCCACGTGCACGATATCGGCGACGCCATGCTGATCGCCCGCATGCTCGACGATCTGTTCGCCCGTCGCATCGTGCTGGTGGTCACCTCGAACTATCCACCCGAGGAACTGCTGCCCAATCCGCTGTTCCACGACAAGTTCCTGCCTGCCATCGCGAAGATCGTCGCGCACATGGACCTGGTCACCCTCGACGGCCCCCTCGACTACCGCACGCGGGGACACGCCGAGCGCGAATTCGCCACCGGGCGCTACCTACTCGGTGACGCAGCGGTGACAGGCGTGGTCGATCTCCCGATCGGCGCGCGAAAGCTGCGCGCGAGAACCATCGAAAACGAGGCACTCGCTATTGATTTCGCGAATATCTGCGGCGCCCCGACCTCGGCGGCGGATTATGTCCAGCTGGCCAAGCGATTCCGGCACTGGACACTCTGCGATATCCCGCCGCTGCGCACCGTCCCGCCGGATTGGGCGATGCGCTTGGTGAATTTGGTCGATGTGCTGTACGACGCCGATATCGAGCTGACTGTCTACGCCCAGGTTCCGCTGTCCGACCTGATCGACGGCGTGCTCGGCGTCCCGGATATCGCACGGGCGGCCAGCCGTCTTGGTGAGCTTGCACAACCGGCCCCGGCAACCACCCGGTAATCCGCGCGAGCCGCCCCAAATCGGCGCGAATCCGACCTACTGCCAAGTATTCGATTCGCTCCCGAGCGGACCACCCGGCATGTAACCATGTGGCTGTTAGGGGCAATTCGAATACTTGGTGGTAACGCGGTGGCTGAGGCGCGAGCGCCGATATCTCGTGTGGTCTTGCTGATCACGCTGCTCGCGGTTGCCACCGTCGCGCTGCTCGGATACATCCCCGGCGCCCCCGAATCCACCGCCCGCCGCACCATTCCTTCGGCGCTGTCGGTGGCGATGATGCCGGTCCTGCTGCTGGTTTCGGTGGTGATCCTGCTCGCCGGGGTGCTCGCCAGCCAGCACCGGCTGCCGCTCGCCATGCCCGAGGCCGAAGAGAAGCGGCCATGGTGGCGGCTCGGCCGCGCCGGCCTGCTCGCGCTCGCCGCCTTTGCGGCGCTCACGCTGCTGTTCGCCGCGCTGTCGGCGGTCCTGTTCATCGGCTTCGGCCGTCAGGGTGAGCCGCCGCCGCCACCGCCGCCCGCCAGCGGCAGGCCGGCGGCGCCGACCGCGGGCGGTCCACCGGATGCCGCGCAGCCACCCGACGCGCTGACCGGTACCGCGCTGCTGCTGGCGATCGTGGTGGCGGTTCTGCTCATCGCGGTGGCCGTCATCGGGCTCGTCGTCGTCGCGATCTCGTCGCGGCGTCATCCGCAACCCGCGCCGTTGCCGCTGACCCCCGCCACCACCACCGTGGTGGATTCGCTCGCCAGGGCGGCGGAGATGGGCCTGGCCGCGCTGGACGCGCCCGGTCAGGATCCGCGCACCGCGATCATCGCCTGCTACGTCGCGATGGAGCACGGGCTCGCCTTCGACCGCGCCGCCGCGCCGCTCGTCTCGGACACCCCGATGGAGGTGCTCGCCCGCGCCTTCGAACGCGGTGCGCTACACGACGCCTCGGCGCGTGAGCTGGTCGCGCTGTTCGAGGAGGCCAGGTTCAGCCCGCATTCGATGCTCGAATGGCAGCGGATGCGCGCCGAACAACTGCTGCGCATCGTGCTCGCGGATCTGCAAGGTGAGGTCGTCTCGTGAACAGGACCGCGACCGCGATCGGCATGGCGGTACTCGTCGTGGTGATCGAGCTGGTCACCTTCGAACGGGCGCGCGGCGTGCTGCTGCTCGTCGCCGGAATTCCGGTGGTGCTCGCCCTCGCTGCGGCGATCTATTCGCTGTGGGAACGGTCGAGCGCGCCGGACGAGCCCGAGGCCGACGAGATCGAGAACGGGCCCGCGGAGATGCTGCGCCGCTGGCACGCCAGGGCACAGATGCTGGCTGACCGGGCCGATGGGACCCGCGCCGAGTGGGATCGGCACCTGCGGCCGCTGCTGGCCAAGGAGTTCGAGCTGTCCAGCGGGCAGCGGGTGGCGAAGAACCGCAGGGCGACCGAGGCCGCGGGCATCATGCAGTTCGGGCCCGAACTGTGGCGCTGGGTCGACCCGGCGAATTCGGCGCTGCGCGACCAGACGTCGCCTGCGCCAGGACGGGCGGCGCTGGACGAGATCCTCAGCCGCCTGCAGGCAATGTGAAATGGGTTGAGACAGGTGCGAATACACAGATGACCATGCCGATGGATGCGACCATTCAGCGCAGCGAGGCCGTACTCAGGGAACTGTCCCGGGTGGTGGTCGGCAAGCGCGACGAGATGCAATTGATCATGATCGCGGTGCTGTCCGGCGGTCACGTGCTTATCGAGGATCTACCCGGCCTCGGTAAGACGCTGATCGCCAGGTCGTTCGCCGCCGCGCTGGGCCTGCAATTCACCAGGGTCCAGTTCACCCCGGACCTACTGCCCGCCGACCTGCTCGGCTCGACCATCTACGACATGTCGTCCGGCCGCTTCACTTTCCGGCGCGGCCCGGTGTTCACCAATGTGCTGCTCGCCGACGAGGTGAACCGCACGCCGCCCAAGACCCAGGCCGCCCTGCTCGAGGCGATGGCGGAGGGGCAGGTCAGCATCGACGGCGAAACCTATCCGCTGCCAGAACCTTTCATCGTGCTCGCCACCGACAACCCGATCGAGTACGAGGGCACCTATCCGCTGCCGGAGGCCCAGCTCGACCGGTTCGCGATGCAGCTGCGGCTCGGCTATCTGTCCGAACATGATGAGACGCAGATGATCCGGCGCAGGCTGGAGCGCGGTGCGCAGCAGCCGCAGGTCGGTCAGGTGGTCGACGCGAACGGGCTGCTGGAGATGCGGCAGTCCGTCGAATTCGTCACGGTGCATCCCGACGTGGTCAGTTACGTCGTCGCCCTTGCCTCGGCGACCCGCGGCCATCCGCAGGTCGAGGTGGGGGCGAGCCCGCGCGCGGAACTGGATCTGGTGCAGATGGCGCGGGCACGCGCGCTGCTGCTCGGCCGCGACTACGTGATCCCCGAAGACGTGAAGGCGCTCGCGGTTCCGGCGATGGCGCATCGGATCACCCTGCGCCCGGAGATGTGGGTGCGCCGGATCCGCGGCGAGGACGTGATCACCGAACTGCTGCGCCGCCTGCCCGTACCGCGCGCGACCCCGACATGAGGCACCGCGACGCCAGCGCCACCGTCGAGGCCGAATTGCGCTGGCGCCCCGCACCACTGGTGTACATGCTCGCGGTGTGCGCGGCCGCGGCGCTCGCGGTCGCGGTATTGCTCGGCCGCTGGCAGCTCGTCGTCTTCGCGGCGCCGCTGCTCGGCGTGCTCGCCACCGCACCGTGGCAGCAGTCCCGCACCCGCATCCAGGTCGACGGCGCAGGCACACTGCGGTGTTTCGAGACCGAGGAGGTGGTGCTGACCGTCGCCGCGTTCGTGGAGTCCGGGCACGCGCTGCTGCGCTGCACACCGGGCAAGACGACGGGCCTCGGCGTGGAGATCGAGGAGTCCAGCGATTCCGGAGTCGCGCCCGCGGGCCTGCGGCTCGCACTGTCGACGGATCGGTGGGGCCGGTACCCCGTGGCCGTGCGCGTCTCCGCGCTGAGCCCGGCGGGTCTCGCGGTGGCGACCGCGACGCTGCCCGCGGGCCAGCTCTACGTCTACCCGATCACCGACCCGCAGCGAATGCGCTTGCCGCGCATCGAACTTCCCGAGCGCCTCGGCACACATCTGACCCGCAAGCACGGGCCGGGCGTCGAGTACGCCGACATTCGCGCCTACGCACCGGGCGATCAGCTGCGCATCATCAACTGGCCGGTCAGCGCGCGGCGCGGAAGGCTGTACGTCACCGAACGATTGACCAATCGGTCCGCGGATGTCGTTGTGCTCGTCGACACCTCACAGCAGGCGCCGGGGCCCGCCACCGACTCGCTGGAGCTGTCGGTGCGCGGCGCCGCGCAGGTGGTGCAGTCGACGCTGCAGGCGGGGGATCGCACCGCGGTGGTCTGCCTCGGGCAGGCGCCGCGCTGGCTGCGCCCTGATATCGGCCGCCGCCAGTTCTACCGCATCGTCGACACCGTGCTCGGGGTCGGCGAGGAACATATCGAGACCACCGGCACGCTGGCGCCGTACGCCGCGGTGCCGCCCGGCGCGATCGTCATCGCCTTCTCCACCCTGCTCGACACCCAGTTCGCGCTCGCGCTGATCGATCTGCGCAAGCGCGGTCACGTGGTCGTGGTGGTGGATGTGCTGCGCGGCACGCCGTTTCGCGATCACCTCGACCCGACGCTGGCCAAGATGTGGCAGCTGGAGCGCGCCTCGATGTACCGCGATATGGGCACCGTCGGCGTCGACATCATCGCCTGGCCCGAGGACACCCGCCTGGATCAGGCGATGCGGCTGGTTCCCGAGCGCAGGCGCACCGTCCGGGTACGCAGGTCGAGGTGATGTCGTGACACGATTTCTCGCGGTCCTGTCCGGTGTGCTGCTCGTCGGCGCGGTGACCCTGCTGGAGCCCTGGCTCGGCATCCCCGCCATGGTCCTGGTCGCCGTCGGCTGGTTCTTCCGGCTGTCGGCGGTCGCCGCGGTGCTGCTCGCCATCGGCGTGCTCGCCTCGGTGGACGCCGACGTATTACACGCCGCCGCAGCGGGTTTGGTGGCCACCACCTACCTGCTCAACACCGCGACCGTCACCGCGCCGTCCGGCGTCGTGCCGACCACCATCCCGTCGGTGCTCGGCGCGCTGTTGTTCACCGGCGCCGCCGTATCCGCCGCGCTGCTGCCGATCCGGCTCGCCTGGGCGCCCGCGTTCGCACCGTTCGTGGTGATCGCGTTGTACGTCTTGCTTATTCAGGACCTGTCCCGCCGCCGCAACGGCGGCGAGACGGCCGAAAACGCCTAAACGGGCAGGAAGCGAAGTGCGACGTCGGCGAGGACGGGAGCGTCGTCGCGCTCGACGGCCGTCGCGGCGATGACGAGTTCGTCCGCCTCGCGCCAGATCCGGGTGCGGATGGTCTCGCCCGGGTAGAGCACGCCCGCGAAACGCGCACGGAATCCGGCCACCCTGGTGGCGTCGGCGTCGAGCGCGACATCGGTGGCGGTCTTGCAGACGATGCCGTAGGTGCACAGGCCGTGCAGGATCGGGTTGGGGAAGCCCGCGCCGCGGGCGAATTCGGGATCCGAATGCAGCGGGTTGCGGTCGCCACACATCCGGTACAGCAGCGCCTGCTGCGGCAGCGTCGCCGTCGTCACGTCGAAATCCGGTGCGCGATCGGGCAGTTCGAACTTGGTGCTCGGCCCGCGCTCGCCACCGAAACCGCCCTCGCCCTTGGCGAAGATGGACGAGCGCGCGGTCCACAGCGGCGCGCCGTCGGAACCGGTGACGGCCTGCTCCTGCACGATCACCGCCGCCGAGCCCTTGTCCCAGATCTCGCTGATGCGCCCAGTGCTCGTCGCTTTGCCCGCGGCCGGGATCGGCCGGTGCACCCGCACCTCCTGGAAGCCGTGCACCACCTTCGCCAGGTCGATGTCGATGCCGGGGAAGCGAACTCGCGGCGGTTCGGTGTCGTGCAGCGTCGCCGCGACGGTGGCGAACGTCGGCAGCACCTGTGGCGCCCGATCGTCGAGATAGCGCAGCTCGGCCGGATCGGTCCAGCGGGTGCCCGCGCCGAGGCCGAGCTGATATAGCTGCACATCGGAGGGTGTCCAGCTGAACTCCCGGCTCGGAAGTTCCGCTCCGAGTGCGATTTTCGGATCGATGGGCATCGGTTCTCCTCTGTGGGGGCGGCAGGATCGATCCTGCGGCCGATCGCGTCCGCGGGCAAGCCCGCATCAGGCTTGGGCGGCGCGTTTCTTCGCGGCGATATCGAGCACGGCGAGATACCCGAAGGTGATCGCGGGACCGATGGTCGCGCCGGGGCCCGCGTAGGTGTGGCCCATCACCGGAGTCGCGCTGTTGCCCGAGGCGTACAGACCATCGATCACGCTGCCGTCGGCGCGCAGCACCCGGCCCGCGGTATCCGCGACCAGGCCACCCTTGGTGCCGAGGTCACCCGGCACGATCTCGGCCGCATAGAACGGGCCTTGCACCAGCGCCGCGAGGCACGGGTTGGGCTGCACGGTCGGGTCACCGTAGTACCGGTCGTAGTGGCTGTTGCCGCGGCCGAAATCCTCGTCCTTACCGGTCTCGGCGAACTTGTTGAACCGCTCGACGGTCGCGCCGAGCTGATCCGCGGGCACGCCGATCTTGGTGGCGAGTTCGGTGAGGGTATCCGCCTTGACGATGCGCTCGTTTTCCATCCAGCGGGACGGAAACCGCTGACCGGGCTGTAGTCCCGCGAAGATGTAGCGGTTGCGGTAGCGCTGGTCGAACACCAGCCAGGCCGGAATGTTCTCGCCGGGGCCATCGCCCTGGCCGTATTCGCCGCCGTACATGGTGTGCACAGCCTCGACGTAGGGAGCCGATTCATTACCGAATCGCTTGCCGTCGGCGTTGACCATGATGGTGCCGGGGAGGTTGCGCTCGGCCAGCGCGAACCACGGCCTGCCGCCCTTGAAAATGGTCGGTCCCCACCAGGCGTCCTCCATGAAACCGACATCGCCGCCCACCGCGATACCGGCCAGGATGCCGTCGCCGGTATTGGCCGCCGCGCCGGTGGTCCACTCGGTGGTGATGGGCTGGCGCTGGTATTTGGCGCGCATCTCGGCATTGTGCTCGAAACCGCCGCTGCCGAGGACGACGCCGTAGCGCGCGGTGAAGGTCACCGGTGTGCCGTCGCGCAGCGCCTCCACGCCGGTGACCACGCCGTTCTCCACGATCAGCTTGGTCATCGGTGTTTCCAGCAGCACAGGCACCTTAGCGTCCATCAGGCCCTTGCGCATGGCGGCGATGATGGCCTGACCCATGCCGAGGATGTGCTTGCCGGTCCACTTGGCCAGGTAGGTGCGCGCGCCGACCCGCATGGCGCGCATGATGCCCTTCGGATGGCGGCGGATCAGGTTGAGCCGGACGAAATCGGCCTGCATGACAACGACATTCAGCGGCGCCTTGGCGTACGGCGGCTCCAGTTTGAACCGTTCGTCGCCGAGCACCTTGGCGTTGAACGGCGCGGGCTCGCACGAACGGCCCTGGCCGAGGCCGCCGGGCGCCTCCGGGTAGTAGTCGGAGTAGCCGGGCACCCACTTCATCTTCAGCGGGCTGTGCTCGAGCACGAAGTCGAAGGCCTCGGCGCCGCGGTCGATGTAGGTGTCGATCCGGTCCTTGGGCACCACGTCGCCGATGATGCTGTGCAGGTAGGTGCGGGCGGCCTCGCGATCGTCGGGGCGGCCAGCGGCCTTCAGCGCCTTGTTGCCCGGTATCCACACCCCGCCGCCGGACCGTGCGGTCGACCCGCCGTAGTGCGCGGCCTTCTCGATGATCACCGCGCTCAGCCCGTGGTGGGCCGCGGTGAGGGCAGCGGTCATACCGGCGGCGCCGCTGCCGACCACCACCACGTCGTAGCTGTGTGGTTCATTAACCGGATCACTCATGTAGAACACGTTATAGAATGATGCCGCCATTGGTCTATGTTGTGTGGCAGAGGACTTGCTCGGCATTTCGACGGCCAAGAAAACTTGTTTCAGTTTCAGACGGAGTTAGCACATGGGGTTCGATTGGGACCTGGTCGCCGACGTAGTCGTCGTCGGCTTCGGCGCCGCGGGCGCCGCCGCGGCGCTGGAGGCCGCCACCGGCGGGGCGCAGGTGCTCGCGCTCGACCGGTTCACCGGCGGCGGCGCCTCCGCGCTGTCCGGCGGCATCATCTACGCGGGTGGCGGCACCTCGGTGCAGCGCGAGGCCGGTGTCGCGGATACACCCGAGGCGATGCTCGCCTATCTGGAGCGCGAGGTCGGCGACGCGGTGACGCCGGATACGCTGCGCCGATTCGTCGACGAGAGCCCGGCGATGATCGAGTGGCTGAAGGGCAACGGCGTGCCGTTCGAGGCGTCGCTGTGCCCGTACAAGACGTCGTATCCGAACGACAGCTACTACCTGTACTACTCGGGCAGTGAGATCTCCGGTGCGTTCCGCGATATACCGGCCGCGCAGCGCGGGCACCGGGTGAAGGGCAAAGGCACCTCAGGCAAGCGGCTCACCGGACCGCTCGCGGCCTCGGCGTCGCGGCTGGGTGTGCGGGTGGAGATGCTCACGCGCGCAACGAAATTACTCCTCGACGACACCGGATCGGTGATCGGCGTCGAATGCCGGACCCTGCGCGACGCACCGGGTCGCGTGCGGGATCGCTACACCAGGATGGCGAAGATCGCCGCCAAACCCGGCATCTACTATCCGCCGCTGCGGCATGCCCTCGAAAAGCGGCTGGACGCACTGGATCGCCGCTACAGCACCGTGATTCGCGTGCTCGCCCGCCGCGGTGTGGTGGTGAGTGCGGGCGGGTTCATCGCCAACCGCGCGATGGTGCGCGAATACGCGCCGGAGTATCGGGGCGGGCTCGCGCTCGGCACCACGGGCGACGACGGCAGCGGCATCGTGATGGCGCGCGCGGCCGGTGCGGCCACCGACCGGATGGGCAATGTCTCGGCCTGGCGATTCCTGTTGCCGCCGAGCGCTTTCACCGGCGCGGTGCTCGTCGACAAGGCGGGCGCACGGGTCATCGACGAGACCCGCTACGGCGCGGCGGTGGGGCATGCGCTGATCACCGAGCACGGCGGCAACGGCTGGCTGCTCGCCGACGACGGGCTGATGCGCACCGCGATCGGCCAGATCGGCAAGCAGGGCGCGTGGTTCCAGCGCGGGCAGTTCGAGGCCATGCGGCGCACCGCGATTCGCGGCGCGACGCTGGAAGAGGTTGCCGCGAAAGCCGGTATCGACGCGGCGGGCCTGCGCGCCACCGTCGAGGCGCACAACGCCGCCATCGACAGCGGCGCCCCCGATCCGGTCGGCAAGCCGTCCGAGTTCACCAAACCGGTGTGTACCGGGCCTTTCTGGTTGTTGGATGTGGGTATCAAGCCAAGCCTGACCAATCCGTGCCCGATGCTCACCCTCGGCGGCGTCCTCGTCGACGAGCACACCGGTGCGGTGAAATCGGCTGCGGGAAAGGATATTCCGGGCCTGTACGCGGCGGGCCGCACAGCGGTGGGGATCTGCTCGGAGTCCTACGTCAGCGGGCTCTCGCTGGCCGACTGCGTTTTCTCCGGGCGAAGGGCGGGCCGGTCCGCCGCGGGCGCATCGGCGCCCGCGCTCGATCAAGCAACAGTGGAAGGAAATTAGCGTGCTGTCCGACGCGGTACGAACCGAACTGGCCGACGAACTCGAACGCGCCGAACGCGACCGGGTGCCCATCGATCCGCTGGTCAGCCGGTTCCCGGAGATCGACGTGGTCGATGCCTACGAGATCCAGCTGCTCAACATCCGGCGCAGGCTCGATACGGGGGCACGGGTGGTCGGCCACAAGGTCGGCCTGTCCTCCAAGGCGATGCAGCAGATGATGGGCGTCGACGAGCCGGACTACGGGCATCTGCTCGCGGAAATGGAAGTCTACGAGGACGTTCCGGTCGAAGCGGGCCGCTACCTGTTCCCCAGGGTCGAGGTGGAGGTCGGGTTCGTGCTCGGCGCCGACCTGCCGGGCGCGGACTGCACCGAGGCCGACGTGCTCGCGGCGACGGTCGCCTACGCGCCCGCCATCGAGCTCATCGACTCCAGGATCAAGGACTGGAAGATCGGGTTGTGCGACACCATCTCCGACAACGCCTCGTCCGCGGGCTACGTGCTCGGTCCGGAGCGAGTCGCGCCGAAGGATATCGACATCAAGGCGATCGACGCGGTGCTCACCCGCAACGGCGAGGTGGTGGCCGAGGGCCGCAGCGACGCCGTACTCGGTGATCCGGTGATCGCCGTCGCCTGGCTCGCGCGCAAGGTCGCGAGCTTCGGTGTGCGGCTGCGGGCGGGCGACGTCGTGCTTCCCGGGTCGTGCACCCGCGCCATCGACGCCCGCCCTGGCGATGCGTTCCATGCCGAGTTCGCCGGACTCGGTTCTGTCCGTTTGCAATTCGGCTGAGTCCACCCACCCCCGCCGGCTTCGCCGGCTACCGTCCCCCAAGGAGGCTGTCGTGTCCGAAAACGGCACCGTCACCGCCGCGATCGTCGGGTCCGGCAATATCAGCACCGATCTGCTGTACAAACTGCTGCGCTCCAGCACGGTGGAACCGCGCTGGATGATCGGCATCGACCCGGAGAGCGAGGGGTTGAAGCGGGCGCGCGGGCTCGGCCTGCAGACCTCGGCCGACGGGGTCGACTGGCTGCTCGCGCAATCCGAACTGCCCGATCTGGTCTTCGAGGCCACCTCGGCGTATGTGCATCGCGCCGCGGCGCCGCGCTATGCCGAGGCAGGCATCCGCGCGGTCGACCTCACGCCCGCCGCCGTCGGCCCGGCCGTGGTGCCGCCGGTGAACCTCGGGGCCAACCTCGACGCGCCGAACGTCAACATGATCACCTGTGGCGGCCAGGCCACCATTCCGATCGTGGCCGCGGTCTCCCGGGTGGTTCCGGTGGCCTACGCGGAGATCGTCGCCTCGGTGTCGTCGGTCTCCGCCGGACCGGGTACCCGCGCCAATATCGACGAGTTCACCAAGACCACCAGTCGCGGCGTGGAGACCATCGGCGGCGCCCAGCGCGGCAAGGCGATCATCATCCTGAACCCGGCCGAACCGCCGATGATCATGCGCGACACCATCTTCTGTGCCATTCCGGAGGACGCCGACACCGACGCGATCGCGGAGTCCATCCACCGCATGGTCGCCGATATCCAGCAGTACGTACCGGGCTACCGCCTGCTCAACGAGCCGCAGTTCGACGAGCCGTCGGTGGTATCCGGTGGTATGGCGAAGGTTTCGGTGTTCGTCGAGGTCGAAGGCGCCGGTGACTTCCTGCCGCCCTACGCGGGCAACCTCGACATCATGACCGCCGCGGCCACGCAGGTCGGCGAGGTCATGGCCAAGCAGATTCTCTCGGCCCGGGTGTGAAGGAGCTTCGATCATGACCTATTCAGCAGAACTCGACATCCGCGTCACCGATACCTCGCTGCGCGACGGATCCCATCACAAGCGCCACCAGTTCACCGCCACCGAGGTCCGTGACATCGTCGCGGCGCTCGACGGCGCCGGCGTTCCGGTCATCGAGGTGACCCACGGCGACGGTCTCGGCGGCTCCTCGTTCAACTACGGTTTCTCGAAAACCCCTGAGCAGGAACTGATCACGATCGCCGCGGAGACGGCGAAGCAGGCCAAGATCGCGGTGCTGATGCTGCCCGGCGTCGGCGTCAAGGAAGACATCAAGATCTCCCAGGACAACGGTGCGTCGATCTGCCGCATCGCCACCCACTGCACCGAGGCCGATGTCTCCATCCAGCACTTCGGCCTGGCGCGCGATCTCGGCTTGGAAACCGTCGGCTTCCTGATGATGTCGCACACTCAGCCGCCGGAGGCGCTGGCCAAGCAGGCCCGCATCATGGCCGACGCGGGCTGCCAGTGCGTCTACGTCGTCGATTCCGCGGGCGCCCTTGTGCTGGACCAGGTTACGGACCGGGTCGCCGCGCTGGTCGCCGAACTCGGCGCCGACGCGCAGGTCGGCTTCCACGGCCACGAGAACCTCGACCTGGCCGTCGCCAACTCCATCTACGCCATCCGCGCGGGCGCCACCCAAATCGACGGCAGCGCACGCCGGTTCGGCGCCGGCGCGGGCAACACCCCCGTCGAGGCCCTGGTCGGCGTCTGCGACAAGCTCGATATCAGAACCGGCATCGACTTTTTCGCCATCGCCGACGCCGCCGAAGACGTGGTCCGCCCCGCCATGCCCCAGGAATGCCTCCTCGACCGCCAATCCCTCATGATGGGTTACGCGGGCGTCTACTCCAGCTTCCTCAAGCACGCCGAACGCCAAGCCGAACGCTACGGCGTCTCCGCCGCCGAAATGCTCGTCCGCGCAGGCCGGCGCAAACTCGTCGGCGGCCAAGAAGACCAGCTCATCGACATCGCCCTGGAACTCCAGCGCGAAAAGTCCACCGTCCTAGCTTGATTGATCAGTCGGGGTCGCGATCGGTATGCCCAACCAGCCGATCGCGCCCCAGTTCCACCACCGAGCACGTCGAGAACAACTCGACGATATCGTCCAGATGCCCGAGTTCGAGTTCGGATGTGTGCACGGCGTCGTGGCCAGCAGAGTTCAGGAACGTCGCAAGTCGGCGAGGCAACAGCGCGTCGACCAGAAACCTCACGCAGCATCGAACGGGATCGTGGTCCTTTGTGCGGTCACGACGGCAGCGTACTCGAGCACCGCCAGGATGTCCTCGTGTTCGAGGTCCGGATAGTCATCAAGGATCTCCTCGATGCTCATCCCACCGGCGAGCAGCTCCAAGAGCATCTCGACGGGATACCGCAGCCCCCTGACCACCGGTTTCCCGTGGCAGATGTCTGGGTCTGAAGTGATTCGACCGAGTCGAGACATAGACACACTGTAACTGCTGTGGGTCTAAGCCTGGGCGTAGCAGGCTTCGGGGGTTTCGGTGGGGGTGGCGGTGATGATGGAGTCGAGGGTGTCGCGGGCGGTGAGCAGGCGGGTTATCGCTTCGGTGAGGCGGGTGCGTTCGCGGTTCAGGTCGGGGAGCATGCCGACGCAGGCCGGGGCCAGGGTGGTGCCGTTATCGATCATGCAGGGGAGCAGTTCGGCGATGGTCGCGGTGTTGAGGCCCGCCGCGAGCAGGTTCGGTCCGGCACAGCTGTCGGGTGGCACTTCGCGGTGATGTGCCACCCGACGCCGAAAGCCTGGGTCAGCGGACGACTTTGAGGCCGAAGCGGCGGTCGCCGCCGAGGGCGAAGCCGATGGCGGAATGCAGGTGGGAGTACATCTCCTGGCCGCGGGCCGAGACGAGGGGGCCCAGATCGAGTATGTCGGTCCAGCCGTAGGACTTCAGCAGGTCGACCACGGCGGCCTTGGCTTCCGGATCGTTGCCGGAGATGGGCATGGTGTGGTCGCCGCCGTTGAAATCGCCGGGGGAGACGACGGTTGCCTGCTCCTGAGTGCAGAAGGCCTTGACCACGTGGGTATTCGGCAGGGCGCGCTGGATCTGCTCGCCGAGGCTGTCGCTGTCCAGTACGGCGAAGGTCGGCATCGAACCCCACGGCGTCGGCCACGGGTGCGGGCCGGACACACCGTAATTGAACGGAATGCCGTAGTCCACCAGCACTTTTCCGGTCAGCTGCTCCTTGATGCCGCTGAGTGCGTTGACCGCGCTCGCTCCGTCGATACCGCTGATGACCAGCCGGTCGGCCGCGGCGGCCGCGGCGCCGAAGCTCAGCAGGGCGATGCCGGGGTGCGCGGCGAGCCATTCGGACATCGGTGGGTTGCCCATCATGTCGGGCTCGGTCCTGGCCAGTGTGGTCGCCGGGTCGCGGGTGCCGACCACGACCTCGTGGCCGAGTTCGGACAGTTTGGCGGCGTGCAGACGGCCGCCTTCGCCGGTGCCGAGAACTGTGATCTTCATGTAGTACTCCCTTCGTCGCGACTCGGGGTAGTCGGGGTTCGCGCCATCCTGCGTGGCGCCCACAGACGCGGAGCTTGCTAGGTACATTTGTACCTTACAGGTAGCCGAACATTTGCGGAAGAGGTGTGAGTCGCATTGGGTACATTTGTACCCTAGGGCTACGACAAGTGTCCTGAGCGGCGGTGATGGGAGTTGATGTGGCCGATCGGCCTGGCGGAGGTAAGCACCGCACCCGGCGCTACGACCCGCAGCGCAGCATGCGAATCGCGGAGGCCGCGGTGCGCGTCATCGGCGAGCGCGGGGTGGAGGGGCTTACCCATCGCGCCGTCGCGGCGGAGGGTGACGTCCCGATCGCGGGCACGACCTACCACTACCGGAGCAAGGAAGATCTACTGCTGGCCGCGCTGGAGATCTCGGTCGCCGAATACGAGGCGATCATGGCCGCGATACCGGTGGATCATCCGGATCTCGTCGTCGCCGACGTCATCGAGATGACGGCCGACGCGCTCCTCGACTGCTTCACCGCTCAGCGCGCCAGAACCACGGTCCAGCTGGAGCTGTACGTCGCGGCCATCCGGCGCCCCGCGCTGCGCCCGGTCGCCGACCGCTTCACCGCCGCCACCCGGGGTCTGTACGCCCGCTACACCGACCCAGAAACCGCGGAATTGCTCGCGGATCTGGCCCAGGGGCTCACCCTGCGCGGTATGGCCAGCATGAATCCGCCCACCCGAGAACAGATCCGGGCGCTACTCACTCGGTGCCTGCCCTAGCGGGTACCTGCCGTTGGCGGTTCTCGATCCGCTGAGGCCATGTCTCGCGCGCTTGCGCCCTACAACCAGGTATCGAGCGTGGTCGTGGTGAGGAAGTGCTCCAAGTCGGCACGCCAAGGCGCCGGAACCGTCTTGTCGGGCTCGATGGCGGTGTACTGCCCGCGGTAGAACAGCAGCGGCCTGCCCGAGGCCGTCGACTCCGACAGCGCCTTGACCCGCCCGATGACGATGTAGTGATCACCGCCGTCGACGACGCTGTCCACCGTGCATTCGATGGTGGCCAGCGCGTCGTCGAGCACCGGCAGATCCAGAGCGGAAGTGTGCCAGGTGGTTTCGGCGAACTTGTCGGGCTCGCGAGAACCGAACCTGGCGCACAGCTGCTGCTGTTCCTCGGCGAGTACGTTCACGCAGAACCGCCCCGCCTGCTCGATCGCCGCCCATGACCGCGAGGTCTTGGTCGGGCAGAACAGCACGAGGGGCGGCTCCAGGGACAGGGCGGCGAACGACTGGCAGGCGAAGCCGATCGGTGCGTGCTCGCCGTCGAAGGTGGTGATCACCGTGATGCCGGTGCAGAATTGCCCGAGCACATTACGGAAGGCCCGCGGATCGATCTCCGGGGTCTGCTCCACTGTCATCGTTGCGCCCACCCTGTCGATCACTGCCGCTGCTGGCCGATGGTGAAGTCGTGACCCCACAGGCTCACCGCGGTGGATTCCCGGGCGATCCAGTCGTGATCGTCGACTTCCAGTCCCTCGCACCCGAATTCGACGTCGAATCCGCCGGGGGTCTTCATGTAGAAGGACAGCATCTTGTCGTTCACATGCCGCCCGAGGCTGGCCGACATGCGTACCTTCTTGCGCAGCGCGCGATCGAGGGCGAGCCCGACGTCGTCGGCGTTCTCCACCTCGAGCATCAGGTGCACGATGCCGCTCGGCGTCGGCATGGGCAGGAAGGCCAGCGAGTGGTGGCGCGGGTTGCAGCCGAAGAAGCGCAGCCAGGCCGGTTCACCGTCGGCGGGACGGCCGACCATCTGCGGTGGCAGTCGCATCGAGTCGCGCAGCCGGAAGCCGAGCACGTCGCGGTAGAAGGTCAGCGCCGCCGCATCGTCGGAGGTGCTGAGCACCACGTGGCCGAGACCCTGCTCCTCCGTGACGAACCGATGCCCGTACGGGGTGACCAGGCGCCGATGTTCCAGCGCCACACCGTGAAACGCCTCGAGCGTATTGCCGGACGGGTCCTCGAAGGAGATCAGCTCGTCGACCCTGCGGTCGGCCTTCTCCTGCGCGGTGCCCTCCTTGAACGGCACGCCCGCCGCCGACAGCCGGTCCCGGATGTCCTGCAGCTCACCGGCATTGGCGGTCTCCCAGCCGGAAACCTGCAAGCGGTCCTGCTCGCCCGGCACGATGACCAGCCGCGCGGGGAACTCGTCCATGCGCAGATACAGGGCATCGGGAATGGTTCCCTTGCCCTCGACCATGCCGAGCACCTTGAGGCCGTATTCGCGCCAGGCCGCCATATCGGTGGCCTCGATGCGCAGATAGCCCAGTGATCGAATCCCCATTACTTCCCCTTGGTTGCCAGGAAATCGATGGCGAGCCGGTTGAATTCGTCGAACCGCTCCAGCTGCGCCCAGTGTCCGCAGCCGCCGAAGACGTGCAGCTGCACCCGTGGAATCATCTTCGTCGCCACGATGGCGCCGTCGAGCGGGTTCACCCGATCCTCGCGGCCCCAGATGAGCAGGACCGGCTGACGCAGCTTGAACGCGTCGCGCCAGATCATGCCCTTCTCGAAATCCGCGCCTGCGAACGACTTTCCCATCGCGCGGGTGGCCGCAAGCGCCTCCGGTGTACTCGCCGAGGCGAAACGCTCGTCGATCAGCTCCTCGGTGATCAGCGACTGATCGAAGACCATGATCCGCAGGAACGCTTCCAGATTCGCCCTGGTCGGCTCGGCGTTGAACTTCGCGAGATGTTTGACGCCCTCGGTCGGATCGGGTGCGAAGACGTTGACGCTCAACCCGCCCGGCCCCATCAGAATCAGCTTGCCCGCACGGTCCGGGTAGTCGAGCGCGAAGCGCACCGCGGCGCCGCCGCCGAGCGAATTGCCCAGCAGGTGAACGCGTTCGGTGATCTGGAGATGGTCGAGCAGATCCTTCAGCGCCGACGAGCTGTGCACGAAGTACTGCGGGTGGTCGACCGGCTTGTCCGACAACCCGAAGCCCGGCTGATCCACCGCGAGCACGTGAAAGTTCTGCGCCAGCACCGGAATATTGCGGGCGAAGTTCGACCAGGACGAGGCGCCGGGTCCGCCGCCGTGCAGCAGTACGATCGTCGGCCCGTTGCCGACGCCCGCCTCGTGATAGTGCAGCTTCAGGTCCGGTCGCACCTGTGCGTAGTGCGAGGTGGACTCGAAGGTCAGTTCCACAGTCGAGGTCATGGCTACACCATCGCGTCCGCGACCGGCAGGCCGAATTCGTTGGTGCCGTAGATCAGGTAGGCGCGCTCGGGATCGTTGGCCGCGTGCACCCGGCCCGCGTGCGCGTCGCGCCAGAACCGCTGCAGCGGAGTGCCGTTCGCCAGCGCGGTGGCGCCCGAGCTCTCGAACAGCTTGTCGATCGATGCGATCGCGCGGCCGGTGGCCCGCACCTGGTCGCGGCGGGCACGGGCCCGCAGGTCGAACGGCACCTCTTCGCCGGCGACGAGCAGCGCGTACTCGTCGGCGACGTTGCCGGACAGCTGCCGCCACGCGGCGTCGATATCGCTGGACGCCTCCGCGATCCGCACCTTGGCGAACGGATCGTCCTTGGCCTTCTCGCCCGCGAAGGCCGCGCGGATCCGCTTGCCCTGATGTTCGACGTGCGCGGCGTAGGCGCCGTACGCCATGCCGACGATCGGGGCGGAAATGGTGGTGGGATGGATGGTGCCCCATGGCATTCTGTACACCGGATCGGTGTTCTGTTCCAGGCCGGGCGATTTCATCTCGCTCATCGCGCGGAAGCTGAGGAACCGGTGCGACGGCACGAAGACGTCCTCCACCACAACGGTATTGGAGCCGGTGCCGCGCAGGCCGACCACATTCCACACATCGTCGATGCGGTAGTCGGTGCGCGGGATCAGGAACGAGCCGAAGTCGACCGGCTTGCCGTCCTTGATCACCGGACCGCCGAGCACCGCCCAGGTCGCGTGGTCGCAGCCGGACGACCAGGCCCACGCGCCGCGCACGATATAGCCGCCGTCGACCACGGTGCCCGCACCCATCGGCGCGTACGACGAGGAGATCCTGACCTCGGTGTCTTCGCCCCAAACGTCCTGCTGTGCTTGCTGATCGAACAGCGCGAGGTGCCAGTTGTGCACGCCGACGATGCCGGCAACCCAGCCGGTGGAGCCGCACGCGCTGGCGATCTTGCGGACGGTGTCGTAGAAGACCACCGGATCCGCGGCGAGCCCGCCCCACTGCTTGGGTTGCAGCAGCCGGAAGAAGCCCGTCTCCTGTAGCGCCTTCATGCTCTCGTCGGGGATGCGCCGCAGGTCCTCGGCCTCCTGCGCGCGCTCGCGCAAGGTCGGCAACAGCGCGTCGACCCGTTCGGTCACTTCTCGAGTCATTTCCGGACCTGCTCCCGCCTGGTCGATTGATAACCGGTACTCATTTGCCCTTGAGACTAGAACAGGTTCCTACTTTCTGTCGAGAACCGACGTCATCGGCACATCATGCGCGGACATGTGCAGGATGTGGGGCCAATCGCTGGCGTGACACGCGACATTTTTGTAACGTGTTCTAGTACAGAAGGAGGAGGAATCGCGATGGCAGTTACCCCACACGGGGGCAGTGCGAAAGTCCGGGAGCTAGACGTCGGTACCGCACCATCCCGATATGCGCGGGGATGGCATTGCCTCGGTTTGGCCAAGTCGTTCCGTGACGGGAAGCCGCACGCCCGTGAGGTATTCGGCACCAAGCTCGTCATCTGGGCCGACAGCGACGATCAATTGCGCGTCCTCGACGGCTACTGCAGGCATATGGGTGGCGACCTGACCATGGGTGAGGTCAAGAACGGCGATATCGCCTGCCCGTTCCACGACTGGCGCTGGTCCGGCAGCACCGGAAAATGCACGGCGATCCCGTATGGGCGGCGCGTGCCACCGCTGGCGCGGACCAGGAAGTGGACCACGCTGGAGCGCAACGGTCAGCTGTTCGTGTGGCACGACGTCGAAGGCAGCCAGCCGCCGCCGGAGGTCACCATTCCGCATATCACAGGCCCGTACACCGACGCGGACGGCAATCCGAGCGAGCAGCTCGACAGCGGGTGGACCGACTGGACCTGGAACTCGCTGTTGATCGAGGGCGCGAACTGCCGCGAAATCATCGACAACGTGGTCGACATGGCGCACTTCTTCTACATCCACTTCGCGTTCCCGACCTACTTCAAGAACGTCTTCGAGGGGCATATCGCCACTCAGTTCCTGGAGACCAAGGGCCGCCCCGATATCGGCATGGCCTCCAAGTACGGCGGCGACACCCTGCTGAAGTCGGAGGCGTCCTACTTCGGGCCGTCCTACATGATCAACCCGCTGATCAACATCTACAGCGGGTACGAGGTCAAGAGCGTCCTGATCAACTGCCACTACCCGGTGTCGCAGGATTCCTTTGTCCTGCAATGGGGTGTCACGCTGGAGAAGCCGACGGGCGTCGAGGGGGAGATGGCCGATCGGCTCGCCGCGAAGATGACCGAAGGCATCGGCGTCGGCTTCCTGCAGGACGTGGAGATCTGGAAGCACAAGTCCAAGGTCGAGAACCCGCTGCTCTGCGAGGAGGACGGCCCGGTCTACCAGCTGCGCCGCTGGTACGACCAGTTCTATGTGGACGCGGCCGACGTCACCGAGAAGATGACCCAGCGCTTCGAGTTCGAGGTGGACACCACCAAGGCGAACGAGGCGTGGGAGGCCGAGGTCGCGGAGAACCTGCGGCGCAAGCGGGAAGCCGACGAGGCGGCCGCGGCGGAAGCGGAGGCCGGAGTCTGATGGCGACCTGGGCCAAAGCGCCGGACTTCGCCGACCAGCCCGCGCGGCGCGCGGCGGTGCTGGCCCAGACCGTGGTCGACAAACAGCGGTATCTGGAGGAGGGCATGACACCGCTGCGGTGTCATGCCTGCCGCAGTGAGGTGCTGGTGCGCAAGAGCAGTGCGCACCAGACATCGGTGCAGTGGACCGGCGATCCTGCGGCCCACTGCCCGGTGTTCGCCAAGCTCAGTGCCGAGGGTTACGGCCCTGGTCGCCACGAGTCGTGCCCGGACTTGGACAAGACCATCAAGTGGGCCGTCGACGAGGGCGTACTCGAAATTCCGGAGTAGTCAGTCCATCCGGAAATCGGCGAAATCGAAGCCGGGCGAGACGAGGCAGGAGACCAGCGCGTACTCCTCGCCGGCAGGCCAGGCCGCCTGGCTGACACCGCCCGGCACCACCGCCTGCGGCACCTGACCGTGCTCGACATCGGGCCCGAGGACGATCTCCTCGCCCCCGATGTCGAGCACGAGTGGCCCGCCCCGATGCCAGAGCCACAGCTCGTCGGACCGCACCGTATGCGGCGCGGACCGCTCACCGGGCAGCAGCAGAAAGTAGATCGCGGTCGCGCTCACCCGTGGCCCTTCATAGCCATCCGGCTTGAATTCCACCGCACTGCGCCATGTTTCGCGATACCAGCCGCCCTCGGGATGCGGCGACAGATCAAGCGCGGCGGCCAGCGCCGGTCGAGTATCGGTCATACCCCGACTATGCCCCATCTATGGGCCGCACGTGTCGTGGCGAAAATGAGGAGACTGCGCGCAACCGGCTGCGCTACCGTCGCCACCAGGAACATGGTGGGTGTAGCTCAGTCGGTTAGAGCGTCTGGTTGTGATCCAGAAGGTCGCGGGTTCGAATCCGGTCACTCACCCCAACGCCCGCTCGGCGGTGCTCACGAGCACCGCCGATTCACTCGACAGGACCGGGCACCGCGGGCTGTCGAGTGGGTAGCCCGGACGCCGGGCTGTAGTCGCATGCTCGAGCAGTAACGTCGAGCGCAGTCGAATGGCCGTGCGACACGCCGTATCTGGGGGCCATTTGACTGCGCTCGACGGATCGCGAGCGGACCTCGCGGTGGCTCGAGACGGTAGAAGGGCGAAAGAGGGACTCTGTGCGTGGCGATTTGCTCGAGTGGCACCGTGACCTGCTGACGGCCTTGTTGCCCGGCGAGTCGGTATCCGGGCTCCAGGTGCGTGAAGGACAGTTCCATGGCGTGGTGCTGGGAGCGACCATCGTGGTGTGTTTCGCGCGTACCGAGTCGGCGGCCGCGCGGCTGCCCGAACGGGCCGCGACCTTGCATGCGTTGCGCAAGTTCGATCTGGGTGTGGCGGTGCCGGAGCTGCTGGGTGCTGGGGTCGATGATGGTGTGCCCTATCTCGTGCTCACCCGTATTCCCGGTGCGCCTATCGAGCCTGAGGTGCTGGCGGATCCGGATATGGAACACGTTGTGCGGCACTGTCATCAGCTGCTGACGAGGCTGGCGGCCGCCGCGGTTGACCCGTCGGTGAGTGGTGGTTCGCCATGTGCGGCTACTGACCGACGGTCCGTGTCGGCGGCCGATCCGGCGGCCGGCGGAGTGTTGTCCCGTACTCCCGCCGACCACTGGTCCGTCTTCGCGGCCGACGTACGCGCGGAGCTGTATCCGCTGATGACCGACTCCGGTACCCGGCGCGCCGAACGAGAGCTCACCGCCGTCGAATCCCTGTCCCATCGGATCACCGCCGTCATCCACGGTGACCTCGGCGGCGAGAACCTGCTGTGGGAAACGGTCGACGGCCTTCCGGTGCTGCGCGGCGTAATCGACTGGGACGCAGCGTCTCTCGGCGACCCTGCCGAAGACTACGCCGCTCTCGGCGCAACCTACGGCCCTGGCTTCCTCCAACGACTGCTCCACCTCTCCGCCGATGCCAACGCCCTCGCCACCCGGATCACCACCATCCAAGGCACTTTCGCCCTCCAACAAGCCCTCGCCGCCCACCGCGACGGCGACGCCGCCGAACTCGACGACGGCCTGATGAACTACCGCTGACCAACCGCGCGCGGCCATCTCAACCGCCTACGCCGCATCCAAAAGCCCGGTGAGGTGATCAAAGTCCGTCGAGCGCAGTCGAATGGCCCCGTGACACGCCGCAGGCAGGGGCCATTCGACTGCGCTCGGCGAACTAGACGGACCTGATAGCGGTCAGCTGAAGTGGGTGCGGGGGCGGTCCTGGAGGACGCCGTCGAGGTAGATGTCGACCTTTTCGTTGTAGAAGCAGGCGAGGCCGGTGATCTTCTGGCTCTCGGGGAGGGGAGTGCGGTAGATCCAGACGAAGTCGGGGTATTCGTTGTCGCCCACGCGGACGGTCCAGTAGTCGGCGGTGCCCTTGTAGGGGCAGCTGGAGTGGGTGTCCGACGGCTGGAGCAGGTCCATGCGAATGTCGGTGAGCGGCAGGTAATAGCGTGCGGGAAGACCGGTTTCGAACAGGATGCGCGGGGAGCGCGAGTCGGCGACGGTGACGCCGTCGATCTCCACGCGCACGTGACGGGAGCTGGCCAGGATATCGACGCGGGTGTACGGGTCGCGCGGGTGGACGTAGATCGGCTCGTCTTCTTCGAACCATTCGTCCATCGCCGCGAAATCCAGCCGGACGAGCTCGTTCAGCTCCGGCAGCGGGGAATCGAGGTATCGCAGCGCGCCACCCTCGGCCGTGATGCCGTCGATGACCACGTCGTAGACGGTCGCGTCGCCGCGGCTCGGCGAGCGCTTGGTTGCGCCGCTCGGCTCGAGCTTCGCGCGCACATCGTCCGCCGGAATGTAGAAGGTGGGGTAGTACGGGAACTCCCATACCAGCGCGGCCCGAGTCGTATCGGCCACCAGATGCCCACCGAGGTAGGCGCGCACCCGCTTGTGACTCGTCTCGATGCGCACGCGCCCCCGTTGCGATTCGGTCATGACCGCGCCTCGCTGACGTTCGGCTCCGGCATTTCCGCAGCTCGGGCTGCGTTGTTGATTCGCTCGGTCATACCGTCCCACCGTACTCCGCGTGCGGTGTACCGCACCCGGATCGAATGGCCGCGCGGTCGCAGTGCGGCCCCGCCGATTATTACTGCGGCCCCGCCGATTTCAGCGCTTCGAGCAGTTCGGCGAGCTCCGCGTGGATCCGGTCGAGCCGCTCGGCGTCGAAGCCGGTCAGGCGCGAGGCGATGGCCGCGCCGTAGGTGACGCGGGCCGCGCTCAGTCGTGCTCGGCCCGCGGGGGTCAGCTCGACGACGACGGCGCGGGAGTCCGAGGCGTCCCTGCGCCTGCTCGCGTAGCCGTCGGCGACCAGCTTGCCGATGAGGTTCGTGGCGGCGGGCTGGGAGCAGCGGTCGACGCGGGCGAATTCGCTGACCCGCAGCGCGCCGTGTTCGTCGAGTACCGCGAGCGCGCGCATGACGGCGCGCGGCAGGTCGTCGCCGCCCATCACCCCGGCCAGCCGGGTCAGTCTGGCCGCGGTGACGAGGAGGTTGACCACGCTGTCGTCGATTGATGTCACCTGGCTCTGTTGCACCAGGCTAACTTTACATAAGCTAACTATTTGGCGACCGTCGGCCGCTCAGCTACTCGCGACCTTCGGTCGTGCCGGCGCCCCGAACAGCTGAGCATCGCCGTGCGCTCGCTTGAAGAACAGGTGCGCGTCGTGCTCCCAGGTGATGGCGATGCCGCCGTGCAGCTGGACGGTCTCGGCGACGATGCTGGTCAGCGCCGCCGAGCAGTGCACACGGGCCACCCAGACGTCCTCGGCCGCCGACGGGCTGCGCTCGGCCACCGCGGTGGCCGCCGCGATCGATGCGGACTTCGCCGACTCCAGCAGCACATACATATCGGCCATGCGGTGCTTGAGCGCCTGGAAGCTCCCGATCGCCCGGCCGAACTGCACCCGGGACTTGGTGTACTCGACCGTCATTTCCAGGCACTGCTGCGCCGCCCCGACCTGCTCGGCGGCCACTGCGGCCCAAGCGATTTCCCGCAGGGCGGTGATGACGCCGGCGGGATCGCCCGCACCGAGCCTGCGCGCGGGGGTCGCGGCGAAGCCGATCTCGGCCAGCCTGCGGCTCGGATCCATCGTCGGCACGACCCGCCTGGTCACGCCGTCGGCGGACGGCGAGACCTCGTAGAGCCCCGACGACGTCACCACGATGAGCGTGTCCGCATTGTCGCCGTCCAGCACGTAATGCGCAGTGCCGGTGAGTGTCTCCCCATCGGCCAGCACGCCGGGTGCGTCCCAGCCGTCCGCTCCCGCCCAGCACACCGCCAATGTCCGTGTGCCCTCGGCGACTTCGGGCAGCAGCCGGGCCGCGGCCTCCTCGTCGCCGGACAGCAGCACCGCCTGCGCACCGAGTACGGCGGACCCGAGCATGGGCACCGCGGCCAGCGTGCGCCCGAGTTCCCCGACCACGAGCAGCGATTCGACCAGGCTCGCGCCGATCCCGCCGTACTCCTCCGGAATGGCGAGTGCCGCGACGCCGATCTGCTCGCACAGCAGCTTCCACAGCGTCTGGTCGTAGCCGAGCTCGCTGTCCATCCCCGCGCGAACCGCCTCGCGCCCAGCGTGTTTGGCGAGCAGTGCGCGGACCGACTTGACGAATTCGAGGTGTTCGGCGCTGGTCATGCGGTGCCTCGCAGTGAGCGGTCGCGCACGGCCTCGTCGCGCAGCGAACGGGCGATCCTGGCCCGATGCAGATCCGGTGTGCCCCAGGCCGAACGCAGCGCGGTGACCTTGGTCAGCCAGAGCGACAGGTCGTATTCGGCGGTGTAACCGATCGCACCGTGCACCTGCAATGCCGCGCGAGCGGCCAGGTACGCGGCGTCACCGCAGGCGACCACCGCGGCGGATACGTCACGGCTTCTGGTGGATTCGCCCATGGTCAGGGCCGCGCGATGCAGCAGTGGTTCGGCCAGATCGAGCCCGATCAGCACGTCGGCGAGCTTCTGCTTCACGGCCTGGAATTCGCCGATCGGCTTGCCGAATTGCTTGCGCTGCTTGGCGTATTCGGTGGCGGCGGCCAGCAGCGCGCGCCCGGCGCCGAGCAGCTGGGCCGCGCAGGCCAGCGCGCCGGTGTCGAAGGCGGCGGCGATGGCGGCCGGTACCTGATCGCCCTCGGCGACAACCTCGTCCGGCGCCACCGCGAACAGCCGCCGCGCCGGATCGACCGAGCGGATCAGCCCGGTGTGGTGCGCGGTGGACAGCCGATTGCCCTGGGCGATCAGCACCACCTCGGCGGTATCGGCGTCGAGCGCGACGGTGTCGCGATCCGGCGTCGCGAAGGCGATCGTGCCGAGCGCGTCGCCGTCCGCGAAACCGGGCAGCCAGCGCCTGGCCCCGCTGTTGTCCGGAAGTGCTTGCAGCAGTGCGGGAATCGCGGCCGCCGTCTCCACGATCGGGCCCGGCGCCGCGGCGCGGCCCAGTTCGACGAACGCGACGACCAGGTCGATCGGTTCCGCGCCGAGCCCGCCGTACTTCTCCTCGATGATCAGCCCGGTCACACCGGCGCCGGCTGCCTGCCGCAGCAGTGCGCGGCCCGGTCGCGGATCGCCCGCACCCCAGGCGCGCACGGCGGCGGGGGTGTGGCCGGCGTCGAGCAGTTTGCGCACGCTGGCGCCGAAGTCGGCGTGCTCCGGGGAAAGCGCGAACCTCATCGGCTGGCTCCTCTGGGTAGTCCGAGCAGCCGCTCGGCGATGATGTTGCGCTGAATCTCGTTGGTACCCGCGTAGATAGGGCCGGACAGTGCGAACAGGTAGCCGTCGGTCCACGGCCCGGACCGTTCGGCGCCACCGCCGAGCACCTCGAGCGCGGTCTCGTGCATGGCGATATCGAGCTCGGACCAGAACACCTTGGTGATCGACGATTCCGCGCCGAGCTTGCCGCCCTCGTTCAGCCTGGTCACCGTGCCGAAGGTGTGCAGACGGTAGGCCTCGCTGCCGATCCACGCGTCCACCACCGCGTCGCGCTGCGCGGTGTTGGTCCGGTCACCGGTGGCGAGCCACAGATCGATCAGCCGCTGCGCGGTGGCGCTGAACCGGCCTGGACTGCGCAGCGAGAGGCCGCGCTCGTTGCTGGAGGTGCTCATGGCGACTCGCCAGCCGTCTCCGGGTTCGCCGATCACATCGCGGTCGGGGACGAAGACGTCGTCCAGGAAGATCTCCGCGAAGCCGGGCTCGCCGTCCAACTGCGGAATCGGCCGTACCGAAACACCATCCGCGGACAGCGGGAACATCACGTAGGTGAGACCCCGGTGCCGTTCCGCCTCCGGATCGCTGCGGAACAGCCCGAAGGCCCAGTCCGCGAACGACGCTCGCGAACTCCAGGTCTTCTGCCCGCTGAGCAGCCAGCCGCCGTTGGTGCGCCGCGCGGTGGAGCGAATTCCGGCGAGATCGCTACCGGCCTCGGGTTCGGACCAGGCCTGCGCCCAGATATCGTCGCCGCGCGCCATCCTCGGCATGATCCGGTCGAGCTGCTCGGGCGTGCCGTGCTCGAAAAGCGTCGGCGCGAGCAGGAAGATGCCGTTCTGGCTGACCCGGCCCGGCGCGCCCGCCGCGTAGTACTCCTGCTCGAACAGCACCCATTCCAGCAGCGAGGCGTCCCGGCCGCCGTACTCCTGCGGCCAGGAGACCACGGAAAGCCTTGCGTCGGCGAGGGTTCGCTCCCATTCGCGATGCGCTTCGAATCCCGTTCTGGTGTCCATCGATGGCAATGGGCGGGCCGGTGTGTGCGCGGCGAGGAATTCGCGGACTTCACGCTGGAATTCCTGGGTCGCCTGGTCGAGATCCAGATCCACTTACGTCGTTCCGTTCTGCTCGGTCCCCACGGGTGCGCTCGCGGTGGCCTTCATGGTTTTGGCGTTCATGCCGCCGAGCGAGTCGGCGCCGACCTCGGCGTTGTGCGCGTGCGCGAAGTGGTGCAGGCCGAAGACGGAATCCATGCCGGAGCGCATCCCCATGAGGTCCTCGGCCTGGTTCACCGCCTTCTTCGTCAGCGCGAGACCGAATCGCGGCATGGTGGCGATCTTTTCGGCGAGGGCGAGCGTTTCGGTTTCGAGTTCGTCGCGCGGGACGACCCGGTTGACCATGCCCCATTCCTTGGCCTGCGCCGCACCGAACCGGTCACCGGTGAACAGGAACTCCTTCGCCGCGCGCGGTCCCATCACCCACGGATGCGCGAAGTACTCGACACCGGGAATACCCATCCGGACAACGGGATCGGAGAAGAACGCGTCGTCCGAGGCGATGATCAGATCGCACACCCAGGCCAGCATGAGCCCACCGGCGATACACGCGCCCTGCACCATGGCGATGGTCGGCTTGGGGATCTCGCGCCAGCGGCGGCACATGCCGAGGTACACCTCGAGCTCGCGGGCGAAGCGCTGATCGCCGCCGACCTTGTCCACATGGTCCCACCACAGCGCTGCCTTGTTCGGGTAGCGCACGTGATGATCGCGCCCCGGCGTGCCGATATCGTGCCCGGCACTGAAGTGTTTCCCGTTGCCCGCCAATACGATCACGCCGACCTCGGGATCCTCGACGGCGCGCTCGAAGGCCGCGTCCAGCGCATAGGTCATCACCGAGTTCTGCGCGTTGCGGTAGTCGGGCCGATTCAAGGTGACGATGGCGATCCGGCCGCGCCGCTCATAGGTGACGACATCCGGCCCCTGTTCCTCCCGCCCCACCGCCCCGACGGAAATACCGGCCCCGTCTGACATCTACTTCTCCTCACGTAGTTGACGCTTGAGCACTTTCCCCGCGGCGCTGTAGGGCAGCTGATCGCGGAATTCGACGAAGCGCGGCACCTTGAAGTTCGCCAGCACCGTTGTGGCATGGGCGAGTACCTGGTCCTCGGTGAGTTCCGCGTCCGGCTTGCGCACCACGTAGGCCTTGCCGACCTCGCCCATCCTGGTGTCGGGCACGCCGATCACCGCGGATTCCGCGACGCCGTCGAGGCGGGCGAGCGCCTGCTCCACCTCGGCCGGATACACGTTGAAGCCGCCGGAGATGTACATGTCCTTGAGCCGGTCGGTGATCTTCAAATATCCGCGTTCGTCGAGCGTGCCGATATCGCCGGTGTGCAGCCAGCCGTCCGCATCGATGGTCTCCGCGGTGCTTTCGGGATCGTCGAGATAGCCGAGCATGACGTTCGGCCCGCGCAGCAGCACCTCGCCCGCCTCGCTCAACCGCAGCTCGAAACCGGCGATCGGCCTGCCACAGGTGTTCGCGATGGTCGCCGCGTCGTCGTCGGCGCGGCACATGGTGCCGAAGCCCGCGGCCTCGGACAGGCCGTAACCGGTGATGACGACGGCGAATTCGAGTTCCGCGCGCATCCGCTCGACCAGCACCACCGGCACGGTCGCCGCACCGGTGACCGCGACCCGCAAAGTGCGCAAATCGAATCGGTCGCGCTCGGGGTAGTCGAGGATCGTCTGATAGATGGTCGGCGGGCCGGGCAGCACGGTGATCTGCTCCGTGCTCACCAGCCGCATGGTGGCGGGCACGTCGAACACCGCCTGCGGCACGAGCGCGGCGCCGGTGACCAGGCACGCGAGAATGCCCGCCTTGTAACCGAAGTTGTGGAAGAACGGGCTCACCACCAGGTACCGATCGGCCTGGGTGAGCGTGGTGCATTCGGCCCAGGCCCGCACCACCGACAGCGCCTGCCGGTGCGCGACCAGCGTGCCCTTGCTGCGCCCGGTGGTGCCGGAGGTGAACAGGATGTCGGAAATATCCTCGGGGTCAACCGATTCGGCGCGCTTGCGCGCCTCGTCGGCGCTCACCGTCTCCGCGATGCCTGCCAGCTGTGCCCAATTCAGCACGTGCGCATCGACGTCGACCGAGGTCTCCGGTTCGACCGGGATGACAACTACCGTCTCGATCACCAGATCCGGTGCGGCCGCGCGCAGTTCGGCGAGGCGGTCGCGGCCGAGGAAGGTGCCCGCGATGAACAGCGCCTTCGCGTCCACCCTGGCCAGCACGTCGGCCGCCTCGTCGGCGACGTAGCGGGTGTTCAACGGCACCAGCGCCGCGCCGCAGTAGTGCGCGGCCAGCGCGGCGACCACCCAGTGGTGGGTGTTGGGCGCCCACATGGCCACCCGGTCGCCCGCGTGCACGCCGCGCGCGATGAGCGCCCGCGCCACCTCCTGGACCGCCGCGAGCAGCTGCGTCCAGTCGAGCCGGACCGCGCCGTCGGCGACGGCGGGTGCCGTGGCGTACGCACGCGCGGCGTCGTGCAGTGCCATCGGTGTCGTTTGAGCAGGGGTTGTCACGGTTGTCCTCACCGTCCGTGCTGGCGGCTGAGCCAGCACCTTACAAAGCAAGTGCTTGGTAGGTTATCCTACCGGCGTGGGTGCGATCCAGACCTCAGATTCCGGCACCGCCGCTGCCGATGCGCGGTTTTCCGCAGAAGTGCGCGAGTGGCTGGCCGAGAACCTCAGCGGAGAATTCCGCGAACTGCGCGGATTGGGCGGGCCGGGCCGCGAGCACGAGGCATTCGACGAACGCCTGGCCTGGGACCGGCACCTCGCGGCGTCCGGGTGGACCTGCCTCGGCTGGCCGAAGGAGTACGGCGGCCGCGCGGCCAGCGTGCGCCAGCAGGTGATCTTCCACGAGGAATACGCCAAAGCCGATGCGCCGTCGCGGGTCTCCCACGTCGGCGAGGAACTGCTCGGGCCGACCGTGCTCGCCTTCGGCACCGAGGCGCAGAAGCGGCGCTTCCTGCCCGGCATCCGCACCGTGAGTGAGCTGTGGTGCCAAGGCTATTCGGAACCCGGCGCGGGTTCGGACCTGGCGGGCATCACCACCGCGGCCCAGCTCGACGGCGGCGAATGGTCGATCAACGGCCAGAAGATCTGGACCTCGCTGGCGCACGTGGCCGACTGGTGCTTCGTCATCGCGCGCACCGAGCGCGGCTCCATCAGGCACAAGGGCCTGTCCTACCTGCTGGTTCCGATGAAGCAGCCGGGCATCGAGGTCCGCCCGATCGTCCAGCTCACCGGGACGGCCGAATTCAACGAGGTCTTCTTCGACAACGCGCGCACCGACGCCGACCTGGTGGTCGGCGCACCCGGCGACGGCTGGCGCATCGCGATGGGCACGCTGACCGTCGAGCGCGGTATCTCCACCCTCGGCAACCAGATCCGCTTCGCCCGCGAGCTCGCCGATATCGAGGCGCTGGCCGAGCGCACCGGCGCGCTGGACGATCCGCTGATCGCCGCTCGGATCGATCAGGCATGGGTCGGCCTGCGAGTGCTCCGCGCCCATGCGATGCGCACGTTGGAGGGCACCGCTAGTGACAGCTCGCAGGTCGCTCGAAACAACACTGCAGCCGACGACGGCGGACAGGCCTCGGTCGCGAAACTGCTGTGGGCCAATTGGCATCGCGGCCTCGGCGAACTGGCCATGGCGGTACTCGGCCCCGCGGGCATGGTCGCGGGCGAACACGATCTCAACGAATGGCAGCGGCTGTACCTGTTCACCCGCGCCGACACGATCTACGGAGGTTCGAACGAAGTGCAGCGCAACATCATCGCCGAGCGGGTGCTCGGGTTGCCGCGTGAGGCGCGTCCATGAGCGAGCGCAGCGAGCGAATCGACAACACAGCGCGCGTCGCGCATGACGGAGCCGAGCGCAGCGAGGCGCAGTCATGAGCGAGCGCAGCGAGGGCACGGCCGGACCGTTGTCCATTGCGCCGGAACCGATTCCGGGCCACGGACTGCTGACCGGGCGCACCGCGGTGATCACCGCCGCGGCGGGCACCGGCATCGGCTCCGCCACCGCGCGCAGGCTGCTCGCCGAGGGCGCCGACGTCGTCGTCTCCGACTGGCACGAGCGGCGGCTCGCCGAGACCGAGGTCGAGCTGAAGGGTGAATTCCCGGACCGCCGAATCGCTTCCCTCGTCTGCGACGTGCAGCGCACCGAGCAGGTGAACGCGCTGGTGCGCGGCGCCGCCGAAGTGTTCGGCCGCATCGACATCATGGTCAACAACGCGGGCCTCGGCGGTGAGACACCGGTGGTCGACATGACCGACGAGCAGTGGGATCGCGTCCTCGACATCACTCTGAACGGCACCTTCCGCTGCACCCGCGCCGCGCTCGGCTACTTCCGCGAGGCCGGGCACGGCGGGGTGATCGTCAACAACGCCAGCGTGCTCGGCTGGCGCGCCCAGCACGGCCAAGCCCACTACGCGGCCGCGAAGGCCGGCGTCATGGCGCTGACCCGATGCAGCGCGATCGAGGCCGCCGAACTCGGTGTCCGGATCAACGCGGTCGCGCCGAGCATCGCGCGGCACGCGTTCCTGGACAAGGTCAGCTCGACCGATCTGCTCGATCGGCTGTCCGAGCGCGAAGCCTTCGGCCGCGCCGCCGAGCCGTGGGAGGTCGCCGCCACCATTGCCATGCTGGCCAGCGATTACACCTCGTATCTGACCGGCGAGGTGGTCTCGGTCAGCAGCCAGCGCGCCTGAATTGTGATGATCGCGGTGTCGCCGCGACCGCACGGGAGCGGCGCACACCGCGGTAATTCGCATAATTTCCCCCGCCGACGGCGATTCGCTGTGATCCTTGTACGACGCGCTGCGCGCGACGGACAAACTGTCGGTTTCCGTTCGTCACGCCTGAGTGCGATCGCACTTCGGCAAGCAGGCGACAGCCCAAAATGGGCACCTGATCAGGTGAAAAAGGTTGATACGCCGCGGAGTCAGGTGTGCCATGCTGGGTAGGGTCGGATCCCGCTAACTCCCCAAAGGGGCGATGGCTATGGGCCCGGACAGCCCACATGCCCGCGAACAACTGGAACTCGAATTGGTGCGCGAAGTCGTGCTTGCCCGGCGGCGGCTGGATAGTTTGATCCTGGCCGCGCTGACGCTCGGCGCCGAACTGATGGACCACACCTCCGAATGCGCCACCGCGACCAGGGCCGCCCAAATACTCGAGCAATACGCGATCGACGAGGGCGAAGTCGCCCGCGATCCACGCGGCGCGCTGCGCGCCGATATCGCCCGCGATCAGGAGCGGGCCCGCCGCATCGGCTACGTCATCGAACCGGATGGCACCGATTCCGAACAGTCGCGGCGCAGGCAGCGCCAGACCGCGCTGCTGTGCGAGGTGCGTGCCGACCTGCTCGAGGTGTTGCGCAAATGCCGCAAGTTCCGGCTCGATCGCGTCGCCTTCGCCGACGAGATCGCCCAGGGGTTGTGTGATGCCACCGACAAGCTGGTGGTCGGCGCGGATATGGAGACCTACAACGCCTGGCAACGCGGCATGGTGCTCAAACTGCGGGAGGAGCCGTCCCGGTTCGGCCCGCCGCGGGTGATGGCGACCGTGGACGCCGGCCCCGGTCGCGGCCCGCTCACGGTCGAATGGGACAGCTGCGAGCGGCGTCTCGCGCTGGTGGCGCGACTAGCGCGCGCGGGCCTGTCACCGCTGGTCATCTGCGATCGGCTGCTCGCGGATCTGTCGATGTCCTCGCCGCTGCGCTACTCGATGCGCTGAGGAAGATCGCCCCCGAATCGCGGTAGTGCCACGCCTACTCGACCAAGCAAATGCTTGGTTGTATGATCGCCTATGTGACCGCACCCGATACCTCGAAATCAGCACGGCGCAATGAATTGCTCACGCTGGCGGCCGACCTGTTCGCCGAGCGGGGACTGCGAGCGACGACCGTTCGCGATATCGCCGACGCGGCCGGGATTCTATCGGGCAGTCTCTACCACCACTTCGATTCCAAGGAGTCGATGGTCGACGAGATCCTGCGCGGCTTCCTCGACGACCTGTTCGGGCGCTACCGGGAGATCGTCGACTCCGGGCTCAGCGCGCGAGACACCTTGGAAGCCTTGGTGATCGCCTCCTACGAATCCTTCGACCGGTTCCACGCCGCGGTGGCCATCTACCAGGCCGAGGCCAAGCGGCTGCGCGACGCGGAGCGATTCGCCTACATCGCCGAATACAACCGCGAGTTCCGCGAGCTCTGGCATCGCGTGCTGATCAACGGCGTCGAGGACGGCAGCTTCCGGCCCGAGCTCGATGTCGAACTGGCCTACCGATTCCTGCGCGACACCGTGTGGGTCGCGGTGCGCTGGTACCAGCCCGGCGGCGCCATCACCGTCGAGAACCTCGCCAAGCAGTACCTGACCATCGTGCTCGACGGGCTCACGTTGCCTGGGCACAACTAGTAGGAGTTTCGTTCTATGTCAGCACCATCCGCTCGCCGCCCCTACGCCCCACTGCGGGACGCCTACGTGATCGACGCGGTGCGCACGCCGGTCGGCAAGCGCGGTGGTGCGCTCGCCGGTGTGCACCCCGCCGATCTCGGCGCGGCCGCGCTGCGAGGTCTGTTGGACCGCAACACCATTGATCCGGCGCACGTCGACGACGTGATCGTCGGCTGCGTCGACAATATCGGCCCGCAGGCGGGCAATATCGGCCGCACGGCATGGCTGGCCGCCGGGTACCCGGAAGAGGTGCCCGGCGTCACGGTCGATCGGCAGTGCGGATCCAGCCAGCAGGCCATCAATTTCGGCGCACAGGCGATCATGAGCGGCACCGCCGAGGTCATCGTCGCGGCGGGCGTGCAGAACATGAGCGCCATCCCGATCTCGGCGGCCATGCTGGCGGGCAAGGAATACGGCTTCGACTCGCCGTTCGTCGGTTCGCAGGGCTGGGACCATCGCTATGGCACCGGCGAGGTTTCGCAGTTCCGTGGCGCGCAGCTGATCGCCGAGAAGTGGGGGATCAGCCGGGAAGACATGGAGCGCTGGGCGCTGCGCAGCCACCAGCGGGCGCGTGACGCCATCAAGAACGGCCGGTTCGACCGGGAGATCGTGCCGGTCGGCGACTTCTGGATCGACCAGGGGCCACGCGAGACCAGCCTGGAGAAGATGGCGTCGCTGCCCGCGCTCGCCGAGGGCAGCCCGCTGACCGCCGCGGTGGCCAGCCAGATCTCCGACGGCGCGAGTGCGGCACTGCTCGCGTCCGAATGGGCCGTCGAGGCTTACGGATTGACGCCGCGGGCGCGGATTCATCACGTCAGCGCGCGCGGCGCCGATCCGATCATGATGCTGTCCGCGCCGATTCCGGCGACCAAGTGGGCGCTGGAGAAGACCGGTCTCACCATCGATGACATCGACGTCGTCGAGATCAACGAGGCCTTCGCGCCGGTGGTGCTTGCCTGGATCAAGGAGACCGGCGTCGATCCGGACAAGGTCAATGTGAACGGCGGCGCCATCGCGCTCGGCCATCCGCTCGGGGCCACCGGCGCAAAGCTTTTCGCCACGCTGCTCAACGAGCTGGAGCGGATCGACGGGCGCTACGGTCTGCTCACCATCTGTGAGGGTGGCGGTACGGCGAACGTCACCATCATCGAGCGCATCAGCAAGTAATCCGAGAGGCGAAACGCCGCCCCGGTCCACAAGACCGGGGCGGCTTTTCGTCGTCTCACCCTGTGTACGTCCCGGCACCGTCATCCGGGCTCACCTGCTGCCCCTGCCCGTCATCCCGTGGTGGCGCGAGATTCGATGATGCGAGCATCGGAACCGGTATTCGCGGGGACGACGGTGGCGCGATGACGAGGAGGGGCCGCGGCCGATCGGTGTAGTGGGTCAGTTCGACCGGGGTGCCGTTGTTTTCGGACGATCGCGCAGTGTGGCGATGGCATCGATTCGGGTGCTCGCATCGGCGATGATGCGGTCGATGAGCTCCTTGCAGGTGGGCAGGTCGTCGATGATGCCGGTCACCTGGCCCGCGGCGAGCACGCCCGCGTGGGTGTTGCCCTCGACGAGTCCGGCGCGCAACAGCATCGGCGTATTGGCCGCCATGACGACCTGGGACCAGCTGAGGTCCTTGGCCTTTCGCATAGTGAGGCCATCGCGCACCATGGTCGACCACTTCATCCCGGTCATCCCCTTGAACCTGGCGGCATTGGCGACCGCGGCGGTGAGCCCACGCCACCTCCCTGAATGCTCCAGGCGCTGTACGAGTTCGGTGTTCAGTACCCGGTGCGGCATACCGTCGACCTTGACCGACACCACCGTGTCCTGCAGCTGCCTGCGCAGATACTCCTGCTTGACCGCGTCCGGCACCGTGCTCTCCTTGGTGAGCAGGAAGCGCGTGCCCATCGCGACACCCGCCGCGCCGTAGGCCAGTGCGGCGGCCAGGCCGCGTCCGTCGAAGAAGCCGCCCGCCGCCACCACCGGAATGTCGACCGCGTCCAGCACCGAGGGCAGCAGCAGCGTGGTGGCCACCGGGCCGGTGTGCCCGCCACCCTCGCCGCCCTGCACGATCACCGCGTCGGCGCCCCATGCGGCCACCTTGACCGCGTGCTTGGCCGCGCCGATCGACGGAATCACCACCACCCCGGCGTCTTTCAGCTTCGCGATCAGCTCCTGCTTCGGTGCGAGCGCGAACGAAGCGACCGCCACCTTCTCCCTGATCAGCAGATCGATGCGCTCCGGAGCGTCGGTGGCATCCGCCCGAATGTTCACGCCGAACGGTTTTCCGGTGTGCGCCTTGGTCTTCGCGATCGCCGCCTCGAGCTCCGCGTAGGTCATGGTCGCCGAGGCCAGGATGCCGAGCCCGCCCGCCTCGGCCGTCGCGGAGACCAGGCTCGGGCCCGCGACCCAGCCCATCCCGGTCTGCACGATCGGGTGCTCGATGCCGACCAGCTCGGTCAGCGGGGTGCGCAGGGTACTCACGAGGGCACCTCGGATTCACGGATCTTCTTGGGGTCGAGCACATCCCGGATCAACCGCAGCTCCTCGGCGGTGGGCAGTCTGGTCTCACCCGCATCGGCAAGCCCGGTGATCTCGAACGAGGTGTTCTCCGCGACCTCGGCAGCGGTCACGCCGGGATGCAGGCTGCGCGCACGCATGGTGTGGCCTGGCCCCTCGAAATCGAAGACGCCCAAGTTGGTCACCACCCGGTGCAGATGCAGGAACCGATACGCGGGGTTGGCCGGATCGACCTTGTCGTAGCCGACGCCGGAGACGATGTCGACCTGGTCGACGAACACCCGCCGGGTATGCCGCGAAACCCAGTAGCTGGTCGGATGATTGATGGTGTTACCCGGTGCGCCGCGCACACCGAACATCTGCCTGGTCGGCTGCTGCAACGGTCCGAAGGCGGACAGGTTCTGGTTGCCGAACCGGTCGATCTGGTTGGCGCCCATCACCACATGTCGACGGCCGGAGGCGACCACGTCGAACACCCTGCGGAACGGAATCCAGCCCTCGATCGGCGCTTTGCCGCCGAGCGGGGGAGTGTCGGCGAAGAACAGCGCTTCGCCGTCGGAGAGCAGCAGATCGGGCTCGGTGGTCAGCTTGGCGAGCCGTGCGCCGATGATCGACATCGGCGACATCGGGCTGGCCATGATCTCCCCGGCGCCACTGAAGATCTCGGCGCAGGCTACCGCGCATACCTCGGCGCGGGTGATGGTGTCTGTGGTCATCGGGCCGCTCCTGTGCTCGCGCCGCGCCGACCTGCCGCCGCCGCGCTCGAATTGTTCGAAGATTCCGTGCGCGGCGTCGTGATCCGTGCCCGGGAGGACGTGTCGCTCACCGTGCCCCCTCGGCGAATTCGCGCACCGCGGATTGGTACTCGTCCTCGGAGCCGGACAGGTACTTGTCGACGAAGGCCTGCCAGGTTTCCGGGGTCTTGGCCGATTCCACGTAGTGCTTCTGGAATTTCTCGTCGCGGCCGTAGCTGTCACCGGCCAGCGTGAAGTGCGCGCCGCCCGGCGCATCGACGACACCGTCGACCATCATCCGATTGAGCAGCATCGACTGCAGCGGAACGGTTTTCACCAGCTCCTCGGTCTCGACGACGCGCTCGACCGACAGGTAGCGCCGCTCGGCGGCGAGGCAGTACAGGTCGTCGAAGTAGGGGTCGACGCCGGTGTAGGCGGCATTGCCGTGCTTGTCGCCGATATTCAGATGCACCAGCGCCGCATCGAGATTCAGCGCGGGCATCGCGGTCAGCGTCTCGGTGCGCCCGTCCGGGCGCCGGTACGGCGATTCGACGGTCTTCAGTTCGCCCTCCCAGAAGTTGGGCACATCGGAGCCGAGACCGGCGCGAATCGGCAGGAACGGCAGCCGCGCGGCGGCCGCCTCCAGCCCGCACTTCAGCATGCCCTCGTCCATCTCGCGCGCCACCAGTGCGCCGGAGGTGCGCGCCTTGGCGAACCACGGATCATAGAACGGCGCCGAATCCAGTGATACGAAGCCGTAGTACGCCTTACGCACCTTGCCCGCCGAGCACAGCAGGCCGAGATCGGGGCCGCCGTAGCTGACCACGGTGAGGTCATGGATATCGGAGCGCAGGATCGCCCGCACCAGCGCCATCGGCTTGCGCCGCGACCCCCAGCCGCCGATCCCGATGGTCATTCCGCTGCGCAGTTCGCCGACGACCTCGTCGAGCGACATTCGCTTGTCCCGCATGGCTATTTCTCTCCCGCTTTGCGTGCCGCCAAGTCGTCGTCGAACCTGGCGCGGATCTCGTCGGCCACCCCGGCGAGGTTGAGTTCGAAGGTGAATCCCTGCTCGTAGCGGTAGCTGCGGTGCACGTCCTGTACGTCGATGCCGTTGAGCGCCCGCTTCGCCGCGCGGATCACCCGGCCGTCCTTGGCCGCGATGTTCTTGGCGACTTCCAGTGCGGCGGCGTCGAGTTCGGCGCGCGGCACCACCTGATACACCGAGCCGTAGTGGTGCAGCTGCTGCGCGGTGATGGTGCTCGCGGTGTAGAACAGCGCACGCATCAGGTGCTGCGGCACCAGCCGGGACAGATGGGTGGCCGCGCCGAGCGCGCCGCGGTCGACCTCGGGCAGGCCGAATGTCGCGTCGTCCGACGCGATCACGATATCGGCGTTGCCGACCAGGCCGATGCCGCCGCCGAGGCAGAAGCCCTGCACCACCGCGATCACCGGAACCTGGCAGTCGTAGATGGCCGAAAATGCCTCGAAACAGCCGTGATTGGCGTCGATGAGCGCCTGATGACCCGGCTTGCGCTGGATCTCCTTGATATCGACCCCGGCATTGAAACCGCGATTCTCCGCGCGCAGCACCACGACTCGGGTCTCCGGATCGCGGCCCGCCGCGCGCACCGTGTCGGCGATGGCGAACCAGCCGTCCGAGGGTATGGCGTTGACCGGCGGATAGTCCACCGTGACCACGGTGATGCCGGTTGATTCGGAGTGACGGTTTATCCCCATCGCGTATCCCATCTGGTTCCCGTTGCCGGGCATCGATCCGCCCAGCATTGGCAAAGCAAGCAGTTGCTTGGTAGGTTAGCACGGTGGCACTCGAAATCGATCTGGCCGGCCGCGTCGTTCTCGTCACCGGCGGGGTGCGCGGGGTCGGCGCCGGTGTGAGCAAGACCTTCCTGGACGCGGGCGCGACCGTCGTCGCCTGCGCCCGCCGCCCGGCCGGCGATCCGGTGACCAGCAATGGGCGCACCATCGAATACCTGCCGTGCGACGTGCGCGACGCGGACGCGGTACGCACGCTGATCGACACCGTGCTCGCCCGCCACGGCCGCCTCGACCACCTGGTGAACAACGCGGGCGGTGCGCCGTTCGCCCTCGCCGCCGAGGCGAGCAAGAACTTCCACGCCAAGATCGTCGAGCTGAATCTGCTCGCGCCGCTGCTGGTTTCGCAGGCCGCCAATGCGGTGATGCAGGAGCAGAGCGACGGCGGCTCGATCGTGATGGTGTCCAGCGTCAGTGGGCACCGGCCCTCGCCGGGCACCGCGGCCTACGGCGCGGCCAAGGCGGGCATCGACAGCCTGACCTCCTCGCTCGCCGTCGAGTGGGCGCCGAAGGTCAGGGTGAACTCGCTGGTTGTCGGCCCGGTCGACACCGAGCTGAGCCGGCTGCACTACGGCGACCAAGACGGCGTCGACGCGGTCGGCCGGACCATCCCGCTCGGCCGGATGGCCAGGCCGGACGATATCGGCCGCTGCGCCACCTTCCTCGCCTCACCGCTGGCCGCCTATGTCAGCGGCGCGACGCTGCTCGTGCACGGCGGCGGCGAGCGTCCCGCCTTCCTCGCGGCGAGCAACGCCGATCGAGCCAAGAGCACCAACTAACCAAGGACAGGTATGGACACGCAGATCTGCGCCGGGCGCACCGTCATCGTCACCGGCGCCGGCCGTGGGATCGGCCGCGCGCACGCGCTCGCCTTCGCCGCGGCGGGCGCCAACGTGGTGGTGAACGATCTCGGCTCGGCGCTCGACGGGGCGGCGACCAGCGACACTCCCGCCGAGCAAGTGGTGGCGGAGATCACCGGGCTCGGCGGCCGCGCGGTCGCCAACGGTGACGACGTCGCGGACTGGGACGGCGCGCGCAGGCTCATCCACACCGCCGTCGATACCTTCGGCGGGCTGGACGTCCTGGTGAACAACGCCGGATTCGTGCGCGATCGGATGCTGGTGAACCTCGGCGAGGACGAGTGGGACGCGGTGATCCGCGTCCACCTGAAGGGCCACTTCGCCACCATGCGGCACGCCATCGAGTACTGGCGCGGCGAGTCCAAGGCGGGCCGCCCGGTCGACGGCCGCATCATCAACACCAGCTCCGGCGCGGGCCTGCAGGGCAGCGTCGGCCAGGGCAACTACGGCGCGGCCAAGGCCGGTATCGCGGGCCTAACCCTCACCGCCGCAGCCGAATTCGGCCGCTACGGGGTCACCGTGAACGCCATCGCGCCCGCGGCGCGCACCAGGATGACCGAGACCGTCTTCGCCGAAACCATGGCCAAGCCGGCGGACGGTTTCGACGTCATGGCGCCGGAGAACGTCTCGCCGTTGGTGGTCTGGCTGGGCAGCGCGCAGTCCGCCGCCGTCACCGGCCGGATGTTCGAAGTCGAGGGCGGCAAAGTGGCGCTGGCCGATGGCTGGCGCCACGGGGCGCCGGTCGACCGCGGCGCCCGGTGGGAGCCCGCGGAGCTCGGGCCGATTGTGGCGGATCTCATTGCCGAGGCGACACCCCCGGAGGCCGTTTACGGGGCCTGAGCTTGGACCATCCCCCTGCGTGGGTCAGAGCAGTTGTTTATCATGGGCTTCCGTCCTTGAAAAGTCCCGGATGAGAGTTGCGACCGGGCACAGATCTGCGCTGTATCCACAGATGAAGGGGAAGGCTGGCGCATGGCCGTTGGTCGCACGTTACGTTTGGTGGCAGTAGCCGGGACTGTTGCCGGCTCTGCCCTGCTCGGCCCGGTCGCGGCCGTGGCAGAGCCCGACCTAGCGTGCCAGCACTGCGCCACGTCCGGCCCGACGGCGGGCCTCGTCGATGATTCCGGGGACGTACCGCCCGGTCAGCAGATTCCCCTCATGCCCTTCGACCCGACGCCGGTCGCCGGACCTGCCGGTTCGTCCGGTGCCGGTTCCGCGGCCGCCGGTTCGGCGGCGGGCTCGGTAGGCGTCGGCACCGGCTCCGCGGGCGTCGGTGCGCTCCTCGGCACGGGTTCCGCGGGCGTCGGCTCGGCGGGCGCCACCGGCTCCGCTGCTGTCGGCTCCGCCGGTGCGACGGGCTCGGCCGCCGTCGGCTCGGCTGGTGCGACGGGTTCCGCTGCTGTCGGTTCGGCCGGTGCTACCGGTTCCGCGGCCGTCGGCTCGGCCGGTGCTACCGGTTCCGCCGCTGTCGGTTCCGCTGGCGCGGCGGGTTCCGCGGGCGTCGGTTCCGCCGGTGTCGGTTCGGCGGGCGTGGGTTCCGCCGGTGTCGGTTCCGCCGGTGTCGGTTCGGCGGGCGTCGGTTCCGCGGGTGCCGGTTCCGCGGCGACCGGTTCGGCGCTGCTCGGTTCCGCCGCCGTCGGTTCGGCCGCGCCGTGGCTGCTGCTCCTGCTGTTGCAGCCGCCACCTCCGGTCACCGTGCCGCCTTCGCCGTCGGTGCCCCTGATCATTCCGCCGCTGCCCGCGATCACCCCACCGGTTCTGCCGATGCTTCCTGTGGTCGCGCCCGCGCCCGAGGAAGCCCCACCGGCCCCGCCACCGCCACCCCCGCCGCCGGCGCCACCGGCTCCGGTGGCCCCGGTGAAACCGAATCCCGACGTGCGCCCGACCAGCGCCGACGACGGACTGCCGAAACCGCATCTGCTGTCGGTGATCGGCGGCCTGCTCGCGCTCGCGCTGGCAGGCACCGGTTCCGGCGCGGTCAGTTTCCAGAGCGCGTCGGCCGCCCAGGCCCGCGTCGATGCCGCGCGTGCCGAATTCTTCGGACCGAGGGCGTGAGGAGGCGATGGTGAACGAGAGCAGGACGACCCATAGCTCACGGGCCTACCGCCGGGTGGCCGCCGCGGTCGACGCCGTCTGTGCGGTCGCGGCCGATTTCGACGCGACCACGCTGGACGAGGTGGTCGCGGCCATCGCGAACGAGCGCGCGCGGGAGATCGAGATCGCCAGCGCGCACCTCGGTCCCGGCGTGTGCGGCCAGCGCAGGTTCTATCCGGACCGGGACGTCATCGTGCTGGCCGAGACGCTGCCGAGCCGCGAACACACCCTCGCGCACGAACTCGGCCACATCGTGTTCGACCACGAAGGCGCGCCCGCGCCGGAGGTGACGCTGGAGGCCAGCGACGATCTGATCGCCTACATGCTGAGCCAGCGGGCGCATCAGCAGATCGTCGACGACGGCGCGGACGAACTCGCCGAATGGGAGGCCGAGACCTTCGCCGCCATGCTGATGACCCGATTGCGTGTGTTCAACAGCCGTGGCGCAGGCGTCTCGGTCCTTCGATTCGATGAGGCACTCGGATGACACTGTGGTTGACGGCCTTGCTGGTCTGGGTTGCCGCCGGTGCCCGAGTCGGCCGCTGTCTGGTCAAGCCCGCGACCACCGCGCGGGTGGCGATCGTCGTCGCGGTCGCGGCGGTCGCGCTGGCGGCGACGGTCGCGGTGCCGGAGGTGGCGCTGGCGATCGATAACCTGCTGCCGCACGGACTGCGCAACGGCCTGCTCTCCTATGCCGTCGTGGTCTCGGCGTGGATCCTGTTCGCGACGGCCACCTCGGTGGTGGCCGCGGCCGCCTGGCCGGTGGTGTCGCGGCGCAACCTCGGCCAGATCGCCAGGGTGATCTACGGGGCGGGCGTGCTCGCGATCATCATCACCCTCGCCTGGTCGACCACCTTCGGCTGGGCGATCGTCGCGTTCGGCTGCGTCTTCATCGCCATCACCGGCCTGCGCAACCTGGACTGGACCACCCTCGGCCGCGGTATCGCGATCTACACCACCGGTACCGCCGTCGTCGGCGTGCTCGCGGTGCTGGAGATCCGGCGCGCGTTCGTGCACGCGCCGCGCGCGGGGGCCGGGCAGCCGAACTGGGGCTGGCCGGCCTGGGAGATCGCCGCGCTGCTCATCGCGTTCGGCGCGATCTGGATCGTGGTCGAGCTGTGGGTGCGGGCGCGTCTGCTGCTGCGCCAGATTCAAGTGCTGCACCGCGTCCTGATCGGTCGGTTCCCCGAAGTGGTCGCGCACGATCAGACCGGCACGTCGACGCAGCTGAAGGCATCGGACCAGGTGGCGCAGATCATGGACGCCCTGTACCTGCAGTCGGGCGGTGGCGTGGTGCTGGCCCAGGCCGGTCCGCCACCGCGTTCGATCGCTGAGCGCGCCGACCGGGTGGCCGAGTGGGCGAGGAACCCCATGGGCGATGTGATCGTCGACGCACGCTGGATCACGCCACCGGAGGGGATCAGCCCGCGTGGCTGGGTCCAGGCGATTGCCAGGGCCTATGACGCGACAACCGCCGCCGCTGTTCGAAATTGATCAACACCGCCCGTCCGGGTTTTCCCCGCGGCGATTGCTGTGCGGCCGGACAGGCGCGGTTGATCGGCCTACTTCACGGCCTACTCGGATGAGTTCTGGCACATGTGAGAAATAGGCTGACCGGTTTGCTACGGCCACTCGACTCGGAATGCGTGTTCATCCGAATGTGTCCATGCCGGACCGAGATCCGCGCGCGAGTGCGCGTCGTTGTCCCCTTCAAGCCCCCATTTCTATGGTCATGCCCACACGTCATGTGGGCATGACAACACCCCGTCGGAGCACCCGCATCCCCCGGCGCCACGCATAACGCAGCCCAGTGCGACCCCCGGGTCACACTGAGCTGCGCTGCACACGAACCTATTCCGTGCCGTCCGGAGGAATTTCGGGCAAGCCTTCGCTGGCCCGCAACTTCTCCGCCATGGACGTGAGGAGGTTCTGAGATTCTTCGGACAGGTCGAACGCTCGACTCGACAGCCTTCTCAGTCCGTAGCCCTGCAGCTGGGACAACAGCTCGAGATCGTGATCGATCTTGGCTGCGTAGATGTCGTTGAAGAAGTAGTCCGGCTTGACCTTGAAGAACTTCGCCAGGGCGGCCACCGTCTCGTCGGACGGGTTGGTCCGCTGTCCCGACCGCAACTGGGACAGGTACGGTTTCGAGATCGGATGTCCGGAGGCCGTCAGCGCAGCCGCAACCTCCGCGTTGGTGTGCGGCTTACGCCCCGGGGGATGCACGGTTTCGAACAGCTTGTTCAGCCGCGCCGCGAAATCAGCCATTGTGAGCCGCCCAATTCCCTTCGCTGTACTAACAGTCGTTATCTCGGATACGTATCATTGATATTAGCGGCTCAGTAACTGAAAACCTACGCCTGATTCCGGATTTCCTTGAAGCTTCTAGGTGCCGCTGCGGGGAAGTCACTGGGACGGTCGCGTTTGCGGGTCACCCCAACGGCTCTAGTGGAGGCGTGGTATGACACGGTTCTGGCCCGTCGCGAAGGTCTTCCCCGACGGGCCAATGATAGCCGAAAGATAGCTGACGTCTCATCTACTTCTCTGTACCCCGCATTGTGTGGCGTACGACACGTTTTGGGGCTTCGGAGATGAACGTTCAACCAATCGACAGGATTTGGTTGAAGTTCCTACAACCTCTCGATGATCGTGCCCGTCGCGAGTGCGCCGCCGCAGCACATGAGGATCATGGCGGTGCTCTTGCCCGAGCGCTCCAGCTCGTGCAAAGCCGTTGTGATCAGGCGTGATCCGGTGCTGCCGACCGGATGACCCAGCGCGATCGCGCCCCCGTTGACGTTCACCCGGTCCATATCCGGCTTGTGCACCGAGGCCCAGGAGAGTGCGACGGCCGCGAAGGCCTCGTTGATCTCGAACAGGTCGATATCGCCGATGCTCATGCCGGTGCGCTCCAGCAGCCGCTCGCACGCCTGCACCGGACCGTCCAGGTGGTAGTAGGGCTCGCCGCCGACCAGGCACTGCGCCACGATCCGGGCGCGTGGACGCAAACCGTTGCGCTCAGCGGCCTTTTCGTCCATGAGCAGCACCGCGGCGGCGCCGTCGGAGATCTGCGACGAGGTGCCCGCGGTGTGAATTCCGCCCTCCAGCACCGGCTTCAGCTTGGCCAGGCCCTCGGCGGTGGTGTCGCGCAGACCCTGATCGCGCACGACGTCGAGCGTCTCGCCGGTGAGGTTGCCCTCCTTGTCCACCTGTGGTGCGGCCTTCAGCGGGAGTACCTCGCGGTCGAAGCGGCCCTCGGCCCACGCCTGAGCGGCCAGTTGTTGTGAGCGCAAGCCGAGCTCGTCGGTATCGCGGCGAGTGATGCCGCGCCGCTTGGCGATTCGTTCGGCGCCCTCGAACTGGTTGGGCATATCGATGTCCCAAGTCGCGGGGCGGCGCGGCCCGGCGTGCGTGCCGACGTTGGCGCCGAGCGGTACGTGGCTCATCGACTCGATGCCGCACGCCATGCCCGCCTCGATGGCGCCGGTGGCGATCAGGCCCGCCACCAGGCCCGCGGCCTGCTGTGCCGAACCGCACTGGTTGTCGATGGTCACGCAGCCGGTCTGCCACGGCAGTCCGGCGTGCAGCCATGCGGTGCGGGTGACGTTGTTGGATTGTTCGCCGACCTGCATGACGCAGCCGCCGATGACCTGCTCGACCAGGAGCGGATCCAGCTGTGCGCGTTCGAGGATGCCGTGCTGTGCGGCGCCGAGGAGTTCGGCGGCGTGCAGTCCGGCCAGCCAGCCGTTGCGCTTGCCGATGGGGGTACGAGCGGCCTCGACGATGACGGGTGTTCCCATCTCCAACCTTCCGTTTGGGGCAGAAAAATGAAACGCGTTACGCGTGTATGCCGCAGGCGGATCATGCCAGCTTCTTTTGTGGTTCTCGCGCCTGTGCTTCAATGATTATAGAACGTGTTTCAGTTTGTCGAAGGAGACATCTGGTGGTTGAAACCCGGAACCCACGCCCGAATCTGCCCGACGGATTCGATGTGACAGATCCAGACATCTACGCGCAGCGGGTTCCGGTCGACGAGTTCGCCGAACTACGCCGCACCGCGCCGATCTGGTGGAATCCCCAGTCGCCCGAGGTGAGCGGATTCCACGACGACGGCTTCTGGGTGGTCAGCAAGCATGCCGACGTCAAAGAGGTGTCGCGGCGCAGCGATGTCTTCTCCAGCTTCGAGAACACCGCGCTGCCGCGCTTCAACGACGACATCGCCCGCGAGCAGATCGAACTGCAGCGCATCGTCCTGCTGAACATGGACGCACCCGAGCACACCAAGCTGCGCAAGGTCATCGCGCGCGGCTTCACCCCGCGCGCGATCAACGGGCTGCGCGCCGAGCTGTCGGCCAGGGCCGAGTCGATCGTGAAGGCGGCCGCCACGGCAGGCGGCGGCGACTTCGTCACCCAGGTCGCGTGCGAACTGCCGCTGCAGGCCATCGCCGAGCTGATCGGCGTGCCGCAGGAAGACCGGATGAAGCTGTTCACCTGGTCCAACGACATGACCGGCTACGACGATCCGGAGAGCACCGCCGATCCGGTGGCCGCCTCGGTCGAAATCCTCGGCTATGCCTATCAAATGGCCGCCGCGCGCAAGGCCTGCCCGGCCGATGACATCGTGACCAAGCTGATCGAGGCCGATATCGACGGCGACAAGCTGACCGAGGAGGAGTTCGGCTTCTTCGTCATCATGCTCGCGGTGGCGGGCAACGAGACCACGCGCAACGCCATCTCGCACGGCATGATGGCCTTCCTGGACAACCCGGACCAGTGGGAGCTGTACAAGAAGGAGCGCCCGGCCACCGCCGCGGACGAGATCATCCGGTGGGCCACCCCGGTCACCTCGTTCCAGCGGACCGCGCTGGAGGACACCGAACTCGGCGGCGTGCAGATCAAGAAGGGCCAGCGCGTCGTCATGCTGTACAAGTCGGCCAACTTCGACGAGGACGTCTTCGAGGATCCGGAGAAGTTCGACATCATGCGAAAGGACAACCCGCACTTGTCCTTCGGCGGCACCGGCGCGCACTTCTGCATCGGCGCGAACCTGGCCAGGCTGGAGATCGACCTGATCTTCAACGCCATCGCCGATCACCTGCCGGATATCACCAAGATCGGTGACGCGAAGCGGCTGCGTTCGGGCTGGCTCAACGGCATCAAGGAGTTCCCGGTCGACTACAAGGGCAAGGGCTGTCCGGTCGCGCACTGACGAGCAGCCGCATCGACAAAGCAAGGGTCCTCGCCAGGCAGTCCCAATGCCCGGCGAGGACCCTTCGTTCGGTGGTCTCAGTCGACGGGCCTCGCGGTGGCCATCGCGCGGTCGATCTCCCAAAACGCCCGCAGCGCGGCGATTTTGCCGTGCTCGTCCACCCTGTAGGTGAACACGCCGTCGGCATCGATCCGGTGCCCGCCGAGCGTGCTGCGGATTGTGCCGGTGAAGGCGATCTCGTTGCCGCAGGCGAAGGAGTCGGTGAACAGGAATTCGATCGAGTCGGTCTTGGCGATCGCCTTGTCCCAGAACGCCGCGATGGCGTCGCGGCCGCGATGGCCCTTGCCCTCGGGATCGAATCCAGAAGGGCCGATGGGATCTTCGACGATGCCGTCCTCGGCGAACAGGTCGAGCCAGGCGTCCTTGTTCCGCGCGCGGACCGCGGCCTGCGAGGCGAGCCCGGCCGTGCGGGCCGGATGGTCGGTCGTGGCCGTCATCGGCGCTCCTCGATGGGGTTCTCGATATTCTCGGCGGCGAAGCGGCGCAGCGAATCCTGTTTGGCCGCGAGCTCGCCGTCGAAGCCGATGCCGTCGAAGATCCACGGCACCACGATGGCGTCGGTGACCCCGGCATCGGCCAGGTCCTGATAGCCGGAGCGGCCGAACCGGTCGATGCACACCGCCTGGATCTCGAACGGGACATCGCCGCGGCCGAATTCGGCGCGCAGCGCGCCCAGCTTGCCGATGGTGGTGCACAGCTCGGCGTAGGTCATCATGGCCGAGGTCCAGCCGTCGCCGACCTTCGCCGCGCGCCGCAGCGCCGCCTCGGTATGCCCGCCGATGTAGAACGGCACCGGCTCGCTGGGCGCTGGGCTCATCTGCAGCGGCGCGAAATCGAAGAATTCGCCGTGGTACTCGACCATGCCGCCGCCGAGCACCAGCTTGATGACCTCGATCATCTCGTCGACCCTGGCGCCGCGGCGTGCGAACGGCACCCCGCACCATTCGAATTCCTCCGGTGCCCAGCCGATCCCGACGCCGAAGCCGAACCGGTTGCCGGACAGGTTGGCCACCGAGCCGACCTGCCTGGCCAGCAGCAGCGGGTTGCGCGAACCGAGCTTGAGCACATTGGTGTAGAAGCGGATGCGGCTGGTGACCGCGGCCATGGCGGTGGCGCCGATCAGTGGATCGACCCACGGGGTGTCCGGGCTCCAGAAGCGGCTGCCGTCGGCGGTGTAGGGATACTTCGCCGACGCCGACTCCATGTAGAACAGCGAGTCGGGCAGGGCGATCGATGAAAAGCCGCACTCTTCAGCGGTTTTCGCCAGTTCTGGCAGCTGCTCCAGCGGACTCAGCGCGATGCCGAGGGTGAATTTCACGGGTGTTCGCTTCCTACTACCCACATCGAGAAGTACTGCGAGCCACCGCCGTACGCGTGGCCGAGCGCCTTGCGCGCATTCGCCACCTGGTAGGCGCCGGCCCGGCCCATCACCTGTTTGGCCGCCTCGGCGAACCGGATGAGGCCGGAGGCGCCGATCGGATTCGAGGAGAGCACGCCGCCGGACGGGTTGACCGGCAGCTTTCCGCCGATCTCCGTCTCGCCCTTATCGGTCAGCTTCCAGCCGTCGCCCGGTGCGACGAAACCGAGGTTCTCCAGCCACATCGGCTCGAACCAGGAGAAGGGCACATAGATTTCGGCCGCGTCGATCTCTTCCAGCGGATCCTTGATACCCGCCGCTTTCCACAGCGCCGCCGCCGCATCCTGACCGGCCTGGGGATTGACCTGGTCGCGCCCGGCGAAGGTGGTCGGTTCGGTGCGCATGGCGGTGCCGTGCACCCACGCGACCTTCTTGCCCGCGGATTCCACCGCGGCTGCGGCTTCCTCGTCGCCGATGACGATCGCGCACGCACCGTCGGAGGACGGGCAGGTCTCGTCGAAACGAATAGGGTCCCACAGCATTTGGGAAGCGAGCACCGATTCGAGGGTGATATCGGGTTGTTTGAGGTGGGCCAGCGGATTCTTCGCGCCGTTGCGGCGGTCCTTCACCGCGACCATCGCGCCGATATGGCTCGGCGCGCTCGACCTGCGGATATAGGAGCGCACATGCGGGGCGAAGTAGCCGCCGGCGCCCGCGCCGACCGGCATGGTGAACGGCACCGGAATCGACAACGCCCACATGGCATTCGACTCGGATTGCTTCTCCCACGCCACCGCGAGCACCTTCTTGTGCACGCCCGCCTGCACCAGGTTCGCGGCGACGACACCCGTCGAGCCGCCGACCGAGCCCGCGGTATGCACCCGGAGCAGCGGTTTTCCGGTGGCGCCCAACGCATCCGCCAGATACAGCTCGGGCATCATGACGCCCTCGAACATATCCGGCGCCTTGCCGACCACCACCGCATCGATCTCGGCGATGGTGAGACCGGCATCGGCGAGTGCGCGATCGATGGCTTCGCGGCACATGCCCGCCATGGATACATCGGTTCGTTTCGTCACGTGATGGGTTTGTCCGGTGCCGAGCACCGCTGCGGGGAAACGCCCACCCGTCACCCGACCGCCGCCCCCCGCCGAATCGCTGCGCGATGCTGTATTCATTTCGCCTCCGACTCGAGCACCGTGACAAGGTTCTGTTGCAGCGCGGGACCGCTGGTGGCGTGCGCGAGCGCGCGGTGCGCGGTGCCCGCCATGATGGCCTCGGCCGCGAACCCGATGCGCTCCAGGCCCGCGGCGAACATCGGATTCGCCGCCAGCGCACCGCCGGACGGATTGATCACGGTGGTGCCGTTGAGACCGATCGCCTCGGCCAAGATCAGCTGCTGATGGCTGAACGGCGCGTGCAGCTCCGCGATATCGAAGCCGCTGACATCGCCACCGGTGACCGCCCGTGCCGCCGCCGCGGTGGAGGGGGAGACGGTGAGATCCCGCGCGCCGAGCACGGGGCTGTCGATCCGATGGGCCATACCGGTGAGCCAGGCGGGTCGTTCGCAGAGTTCGCGCGCGCGATCACCGACCGCGAGCAGGATGGCCGCCGCACCGTCGGTGACCGGCGCGCAGTCGTGCGCGCGTAGCGGATCCGCGACATACGGTGTGGCAAGCAGGCTTTCGACATCGCCCGAGGTGCCCGCCGCTACCGTCGCCATATCGCGCTCGGTCCAGCGGCCCGCGTCGAGTCCGGCCCGCGCCTGCAGGCCCGCGATCGATAGCGCGTCCGGCCACAGCGGGGTGACCAGGTAGGGATCGAGCTGCATGGTGAGGATCTGGCGCAATGTGCCGGCCGAGGACTTGCCGAAGCCGTACACCAGCGCGGTGTTCGCCTGTCCGGAGCGAAGTTTCACCCACGCCTCGTACAGTGCCCACGCGGCGTCCATTTCGACGTGCGATTCGTTGATCGGCGGCACCGCGCCGATCGCATCGACCGCCGAGATGAACGAAAAGGCCCGTCCGGCAAGGTAATCGGAAGAGCCGGAGCACCAGAAGTCGATATCGGACTTGGTGATGCCGAGCTGGGTGTAGAGCTGCTGGAAGATGGGCACCAGCATCTCGACACCGTTGGTGGTGCCGAAGGTTTCCGGCACATGTGGCGCGTGGGCGAAACCCACGACCGCGATGTCGGTGGCGTTGTCAGTCACGTGCGCCTCTCAGAGGTGGTGCTTGTAGGTGTCGTAGTCGGCATCCGGTTCGCCGGTGGGCTCGAAGTGGTCCACGTTGTCCAGCCCGAAACCCCACTCCTCGCGCGGCTTCCATACCGCCTTGACCCGCAGGCCCATCCGCACTTCGCTGGCCTCGCAACCGAGTACGAGGTGCAGTACCGGGATGTCGGCGCCGTCGAGCAGCACATAGGCGGCCACGTACGGCGGCTTGATCCGCTGGCCGAGGAAGGGCACGTTCACGATGCAGAAGGTGGTGACGGTGCCGCGGTCGCTCAGCTCGATGTAGTCGTTGGTCGGCCTGCCGTCGGTCGGGTTGGCGCCGCGCGGCGGGAAATAGACCTTGCCCGCGTCGTCGGTGCGCGCGCCCATCAGCTTGCCCTCGGCGAGCCCGCGCAGGTACACCGTCTCCTGCGGCGACGCGGTGTGCTTGTAGGACAGGTCGACCGGCGTGGTGATGATCGTGATCGGCTCGGCGTCCGTGGCGGATTCGGCTGTCGTGGTGGATATTTCACCGGGTTCGAAGCAGGCGATATCGCGAATGCTTCCCTCGGTCTCGGCCGCCCAGCGGGCGACGACGCGCATACCGGTGCTGATCTGCTCGGGCGCGGTGACATCGACCGCGTGCAGCAGGGTCGTATCCGCGCCGTCGAGCTTGATCAGCGCCCAGGCGAACGGGCGGTCGAACGGCTGGCCGGGCAATGGATCGCGCACCCAGGTCCAGGATTCGACGGTGCCGGTATCGGCGACATCGACGAATTCGGTCAGCGGCTGGGCGGTCACCGGATCGTATTCAGCGGGCGGCACCAGCACCCGGCCATCGGAGCCACGCACGCCGACGATCTTGCGGTCGCGCAGGTTGGTCAGAAAATTGCCGATGGTCGGGCCGACCGAGCGGGTGTAATCGAAGCGCATCCGCAGTGGCGCGCTGAGTACATCGGGGGCTGAGTTCATTGGCGGCCCTCCAGGGTCCCTCGGTGATTACGCTTCGCTACCGCCCCCGGGTCTGTTCCTGGCGCCGCGGTGTTCAATCCGGCGCCACTACCACGACAGTTTGCCGTGTACGCAGTATTCCCCTGAGTCACGATATCGAGTAGAACAGGTTCTTATTCTGGTGGCAAGCAGTTGATCGGAAAGGGGTCAGGCGTGAAGTTCGGATTGCAACTCGGGTACTGGATGGCACAACCGCCCGCCAATGCGGGCGAGATGGTGGTGGCCGCCGAGGCGGCCGGGTTCGATGCGGTATTCGCCGCCGAGTCGTGGGGTTCGGATGCCTTCGGTCCGCTGACGTGGTGGGGATCGTCGACCGAGCGGGTCAGGCTCGGCACCTCGGTGGTGCAGCTGTCGGCGCGCACGCCCGCCGCGACCGCCATGCACGCGCTGACCCTCGATCACCTCAGCGGCGGCCGGGCCGTGCTCGGCCTCGGGGTATCCGGTCCGCAGGTGGTGGAGGGCTGGTACGGCCAGCCGTTCGCCAAACCGTTGCAGCGCACCCGCGAATACGTCGGCATCATCCGCCGCATTCTCGAGCGCGGTGGCCCGGTCACCAGCGACGGTCCGCACTACCCGCTGCCTTACACCGGGCCTGGTTCGCTCGGGCTCGGTAAGCCGCTCAAGCCGATCGTGCATCCGCTACGTGCGGATTTGCCGATCTGGCTCGGTGCGGAGGGGCCGAAGAATGTGGCGCTGACGGCGGAGATCGCCGACGGCTGGCTGGCCATCTATTACGCGCCGCGCCTCGCAGGCATGTACAACGCCTGGCTGGACGAGGGTTTCGCGCGGCCCGGTGCGCGGCGTTCGCGTGCGGACTTCGAGATTGCCGCCAGCTGCCAGGTGGTGATCACCGACGACCCGGCGAGCGAGCTCGAACGGATGCGCTGGGTGATGGCGCTCTACATCGGCGGAATGGGCGCGCCGGAGCTGAATTTCCACGCGCAGGTCTACCGGCGGATGGGGTACGACAGTGCCGTCGACGAGATACTCGCGCTGTTCCAGGAGGGTAAGAAGGCCGAGGCGGCCGCCGCCGTACCGGATGAGCTGATTCTGGATACGGCGATCATCGGCGACGAGGATCATGTCCGTAAGCAGCTCGGGGTATGGGAGGCCGCCGGTGTCACCATGCTGTTGGTGTCGGTGCCGAATATGGAGCAAATGCAACGTCTCGCCCCCCTTGTAGATCGTTAGAACACGTTCTAGATTCAATGAGGTGAATGCCTCACCCACCCCGTCGGCTCCGCCTCCTAGCCACCCCCGGGTGCAAGAGTCAGTAAAAATTCTCGGTCTGTGGAACATCGCGAACACCGAACCCGATCGGATCGCGATGGTCGATCCGCTCGGCCGGGAGGTGACCTATCGCGAATTGGCCACGCTGGCCAACCGTTACGCCACCGGTCTGCGCGGGCTCGGCCTGCGGACCGGTGACGTGCTGGTGAGCATGGTGCACAACAGCGTCGAGGCGGTCGCCGCCTACTTCGCGGCCTATCAGGCCGGGCTGTACATCGTCGCGGTGAACTGGCATCTGACCGGTCCCGAGGTGGCCTACATCCTGCAGGACAGCGAGGCCAAGGCGTTCATCGCGAGCGACCGCTTCGCCGCCGCGGCCAAGGCCGCCGCCGACGAGGCGGAATTGCCTGCGACGGCGCGCTTTTCGGTCGGTGAGATCGACGGCTTCAAGTCGGTGGCCTGGCTCGGCGCCGCCGACACCGGCCGCCCCGCCGACCGCAGCACCGGCGCGCCGATGCTCTACACTTCCGGAACCACCGGGCGCCCCAAGGGCGTTCGGCGTCCGCTCACCGGCGCCGATCCGGATGTGGTGCCGCCGTTCACCTCCGCCTTCTTCAGCCTCTTCGAACTCGCGCCGTACGACGATCACGTGCACATCTGCGGCTCGCCGCTCTACCACACCGCCGTGCTCAACTTCGCGACCATCTCGATCCAGTTGGGGCACAAGCTCGTTCTGATGGACCGGTGGGAGGCGGAGGAGATGCTCCGTCTCATCGAGAAGCACCGCGTCACCCACAGCCACATGGTGCCGACCCAATTCCACCGCCTGCTCGCGCTGGACGAGGCGGTCCGCGCGAAGTACGACGTCTCCTCCCTGCGCAGCATGGTGCATGGCGCGGCCCCGTGTCCGCAGGAAACCAAGCGGCAGATGCTCGAATGGTGGGGGCCGACTGTCACCGAGTACTACGCGGCCACCGAGGGCGGTGGCACCGTCATCAACGGAACCGACTGGCTCGACAAGCCCGGCTCCGTCGGCAAGGCATGGCCGTGGTCGGTGATCAAGGTGCTCAGCGAAACCGACGGCACCGAATTGCCCGCGGGCGAACCCGGTTTGGTCTACATGAAGATGGGCGCGTCCAGCTTCGAATACCACCACGCCAAGGAGAAGACCGAGGAGGCCCGTGTCGGCGAACTCTTCACCGTCGGCGATATCGGCCACCTCGACGACGACGGCTACCTCTACCTGCACGACCGCCGCTCGGACCTGATCCTGTCCGGCGGCGTGAACATCTACCCGGCCGAGGTGGAGAACGTCCTCATCACCCACCCCAAGGTCGCCGACGTAGCGGTATTCGGCATCCCCCACCCCGACTGGGGCCAGGAGGTGAAGGCCGTGGTCCAGCCCGCCGAGGGCATCGAAGCCGACGACGCCCTGACCGCTGAGCTGCTCGCCTTCGCCGCAACCCAATTGGCGAAGTACAAGATGCCCAAGTCCATCGACTACCTCCCCGAGTTGCCCCGCGACCCCAACGGCAAGCTCTACAAGCGCAAGCTCCGCGACCGCTACGTCCCCACCCCCTGACGGCGCGTCGCCCCTGCGACACACGGGAATCCAAGATCATCAGGAACTGACGTGAGTCCCCTCTCGCACGTCACTTACCTCAGTTCCTGATGATCGCCAGTCCAACTCGAGAGCCCGCACGCGGAGCCGCCGACATCCCGCGGCGCACCCGTTGTACCGCCACGCAAGAATTTCTGCCGTATTCCGAGCGCAGCAGCTCAGCCGGCACGCCGCAACCTCCGCGTACAACATCCCGTCGCCCGCGCCTCAGCTTCTCCGCCTGGCAAACCCTCCCCACCCGGCTCGACCTTTCCCCACCTGCTCGGCCCAAACCCCCTCCCGGACGCGGAGCCTGGAACAGGGCCAGCGCCCCCTACACCTCTTCCCTCAACTCCGGCGCCAACCCGAACAGCGGGAACAGCTTCTCCGTATCCAGGAAGAAGTTCAGCCCGGCGATGATGTCGCCCTCCAGCTCCAGCACCGTGATCGACCACGGAATCCACCGCCCCGGCTCGCCGCTCGGCTTGTAGTGGCCGAATGCGGGCGCGCCGTTCGCGCCTTCGAGCCGCACCAGCCGGGAGTCGCGGCAGGCGCTGCCCGTGCTGAGCATGAACGCGGCGACATTCGCCGGGCCGGAGATCCACAGATCGAACGGCGGCATCGACAGTGCCACATCGGCTTTCAGCAGTGTGGTGAGCGCGTCCATGTCGTATGCCTCGAAGGCCTGGACGAAGTTGTCGATCAGCTTGCGCTGTGCGTCGTCGGATTCGTCGAAGTCGTCGGCCACCGTCGGCTGCACCTTGGACATAGTGGCCCGTGCCCGCTGCAGTGCGCTGTTCACCGAGGCGGGGGACATGGTGAGCGCTTCGGCGGTCTCGTTGGCCGAGAACCGCAGCACCTCGCGCATGATCAGGATGGCGCGCTGGGTCGCGGGCAGGTGCTGACAGGCGGCGACGAAGGCCAGCCGCAGCGTGTCCTTGGCCGAGGCGTGTTCGGCCGGGTCCGCGCCGAAGGCAAGGGCATTCGGGATCGGTTCGATCCACACGTAGTCGGGTTGCGGTGCGGGCAGCGGCGAATCGGGCCGGGACGGTCCGGCCAGATCCATCGGCCTGGCCCGGCGCTGCGGGCCGTCGAGCATGTCGAGGCAGACATTGGTGGCGATGCGGTAGAGCCAGGAGCGCAGGCTGGCCCGGCCCTCGAACGAGTCGTAGGACTTCCAGGCACGGGTGAACGTCTCCTGCACCGCGTCCTCGGCCTCGAACGACGAGCCGAGCATCCGGTAGGCGTAGGCGCACAGCTCCCGCCGGTGGCCCTCGAACGAAGCGAGTACCTCCGCCGACATTCCGGTGCCGGTGGTACGGGTGGAGAAGTCGTTCATGCGAGTCACACTGCCACAGGCCACCGACAGATCACAGTACTTTCCGGTGTCTACCTGCGGAATTCATGATCATCAGCTGGGTGGCCGCGGGGTCGGCGATGAGTTTCGGCGCCCGAGATCGTCTGTATTTCGAATGGCTAACGACGGACATCGGAAGGGTCGATATCCCATGAGCAGCAAGATGATCTTCATCAACCTCCCCGTCGCGGATCTGGGGCGGTCCAAGGCCTTCTACGAGGCGTTGGGATGGAAGGTCAACCAGGAGTTCAGCGACGACAACGCCGCCTGCATCGTCGTCGACGACAACATCTGCGTCATGCTGCTGACCAGAGGGTTCTTCCCCACCTTCAGCAAGCGGCCGATCGCCGACACGGTGTCGACCATCGGCGCGCTCTACACCGTGGCACTGCCGAGCGCGCAGGCGGTCGACGAACTCGCCGAGGCCGCCATGCGCGCGGGCGCCACCGAGGAGGTGAACGAGGAGCGCCGCGCCCAGGAGCAGCTGGTCGGCCTGCACGGGCGCACGTTCATCGATCCGGACGGCTACCAGTGGGAGCCGTTCTGGATGGACTATCCGGGCGCGTGAATTCAGGCGCCGGTGAACGTCGGCTTGCGCTTCTCCGCGAAGGCCTTCGGGCCCTCCTTGGCGTCGGCCGACCGGAACACCGCCATGCCGAGCTCGGCCTCGATCTGGAAGGCGTCCTCCTCCGGCATCGCCTCGGTCTCCCTGATGGTGCGCAGGATCGCCTGCACCGCGAGCGGGCCGTTGGCCGCGATCTGACCGGCGAGCTCCAGCGCCTTGTCCAGCGCGGTGCCATCCGGCACCACATGCCCGATCAGGCCGATCTCCTTGGCCTCGGCGGCGGTGACGTGCCTGCCGGTCAGCAGGATGTCCGCGGCCACGGTGTAGGGGATCTGGCGGACCAGCCGCACGGCCGAGCCACCCAGCGGGAACAGGCCCCAGCGCGCCTCGGACACGCCGAATTTCGCGCTCTGGCCGGCCACCCGGATATCGGTGCCCTGCAGGATCTCGGTGCCGCCCGCGATGGCCGGACCCTCCACCGCGGCGATCAGCGGCTTGGTGAGCCTGCGGCCCTTGAGCAGCGCCTCGAGTTTGGTCGGATCGAAGCTGCCCTCGACGGCGGCATCGCCGGGGTGTCTGGCGGTGAGTGCCTTGAGGTCCATGCCCGCGCAGAACGCGCCGCCCGCGCCGGTCAGGATCGCGACGCGGATGCCGGGATCGCTGTCCACCTGGTCCCAGGCGTCACGCATGATCGCCATCATTTCGGCGGACAGCGCATTGCGGGCCGCTGGCCGATTCATGGTGACGATGAGGACGTGATCACGCTTCTCGACGAGGCAATCCGGCATAGCTGTTTCTCCTGACTTTCAAGTCTTGTCAGAAACAGTAACACGTTCTATTTTTAGCCTGTGAGCTACAACATAGCGGACCTTGTCGAACACGCCATCGACCTGATGCCCGACCGCGTCGCGCTTGCCGACGACGGGCGCGAGGTCACCTACGCCCAGTTGGAGGAGCGCGCCAACAAACTGGCTCACTACCTGCTCGAACACGGTGTCCGACCCGGCGACAAGGTCGGTATCTACTCGCGCAACACGATCGAGGCCGTCGAGGCGATGGTCGCGGTGTTCAAGGCGCGCGCCGTGATGATCAACGTGAACTTCCGTTACGTCGAGAACGAGTTGCAATATATCTTCGATAATTCGGATATGGTCGCGCTGATCCACGAGCGCCGCTACAGCGACAAGGTGGCAGGCGTCCGGCCCAGTTCGCCGCTGTTGAAGACCGTCATCGTCGTCGACGACGATACGACCGGCACCATCCCGACCGCAGCCGATTCGGTGGAATACGAAACGGCGCTGGCTCAGTCCTCGGGGGAGCGCGATTTCGGTGACCGCTCCCCGGACGACATCTACATGCTCTACACCGGCGGCACCACGGGCATGCCCAAGGGCGTGATGTGGCGGCAGGAGGATGTCTGGCGCGTGCTCGGCGCAGGCATCAACTTCGTCACCGGCGAATACGTCGAGGACGAGTGGGAATTGGCGAAGGTCGGCGCGGCGAGCCCGCAGATGGTGCGGTTCCCGATTCCGCCGATGATCCACGGCGGCTCGCAGTGGGCCACCTTCCACAGCCTGTTCGGCGGCGGCAAGGCCGTGATGCTGCCGGAGTTCAGCGGGCACGGTGTCTGGCAGGCGGTGGACCGCCACCAGATCAACCTCATGTTCATCACCGGTGACGCCATGGCCAGGCCGATGCTGGACGCGCTGATCGAGGGGAATCCGGAAACCGGTGCGCCCTACGACCTTTCGACGTTCTACGTGATGGCGAGCAGCGCGGCGCTTTTCTCGCCGACGCTGAAGGACCAGTTCCTCGAGCGGCTGCCGAACCGGATGATCTCCGATTCGATCGGTTCGTCGGAGACCGGGTTCGGCGGCCTGTCCATCGTCACCAAGGGCGCCAACCACACCGGCGGACCGCGGGTGAAGATCGACGCCTCCACCCAGGTGCTCGACGAGGAGGGCAACCCGGTGCAGCCGGGCTCCGGCCAGGTCGGCATCCTGGCGCGGCACGGGCACATTCCGCTCGGGTACTACAAGGACGAGGTCAAGAGCGCGGCAACCTTCAAGGAGTTCAACGGGATTCGCTACGCCATCCCCGGCGACTTCGCCAGGGTCGAGGCGGACGGCACCGTCACCATGCTCGGCCGCGGCTCGGTCAGCATCAACAGCGGCGGCGAGAAGATCTATCCGGAGGAGGTCGAGGGCGCGCTCAAGACGCATCCGGAGATCTTCGACGCGCTCGTCGTCGGCGTCGAGGACGAGCGCTGGGGGCAGCGGGTGGTCGCGGTTGTCCAGTGTCGCGGCGGAAGTCGGCCGACGCTCGAGGAACTGCGCCCGGTGCTCACCCAGGAGATCGCGCCGTACAAACTGCCGCGCAGCCTGTGGTTCGTCGACGAGATCAAGCGCTCGCCCGCGGGCAAGCCGGATTACCGTTGGGCGAAGGCGCAAACCGAGGACCGCCCCGCCGACGAACACGGTGAGGCCGGCGGGAAGTAACGCGCACCAGCGAATTACGGTAAGGCTGTCGCGATACCGCGGCGGCCTTCGCCGTCTGTGGTGTGCGCGGCCGATCGGGGAGATGGGAGATCGAATTGGCAACGCCGTACGCGTTTTTCGCCGAGACCGAAGCGGGGTTCGAGCCATTGCCGTTCGCGGCGAGCGCTTGGTCGCCGACGATGATCAACGGGCCCGCGATCTGCGGGCTGCTGGCCAGGGCGCTCGAACGGCAGTACTGCGCAGCGGGTTTCACGCCTGCTCGGCTGACGGTCGACCTGTTCCGGCCCACGCTGAAGAAGCCGGTGACGGTGGCGACCGAGCTGGTGCGGGAGGGGCGGCGCATCGTCATCGCCGATGCCGCGCTCATCCAGGACGGCGTCGAGGTCGCGCGGGCGACGACGATCTTCCTGAAACGGTCACAGCAGCCGCCGGGTGAGGTGTGGACGCGCGCGGAACCACCACTGCCGCCCGCGGTGCCACCGGCCGACGGGCCGACCAGACCACTGTGGAACAGCGACGGCACGCCCGACGGCTGGTCGTCCAGGATCGGCGAGCATCAGAACAACGGCCGCAAACGCACCTGGCAGTCGCCGATCTCGGTGGTCGAGGGCGAGCCGCCGACGGCGTTCACCGCCGCGGTGATGGTCGGCGAGGGCACGAGCATGATGACCAACTGGGGCACTGAGGGAATCGGCTTCATCAATGCCGATATGACGCTCGCACTGGCCCGTCCCGCCGTGGGACCGGAGATCGGCCTGGAGGCCGACAACCACATCAGCGTGGACGGTATCGCGGTCGGCACCGCGACCCTGTTCGACCGGGAAGGCGCATTCGGCACCTGCATGGTGACCGCCTTGTCGAACGCCGAGCGCCAGGTCGATTTCAGCGATGTCTCGACCGTGCTGTCGAGGGCCCCACAGCGGTAGTAGTTTTCGCTGAGTTCGGCGAGGCGGTCGGAACTCGGCGCGGCCCGCGGTACACGCCAGTGGCCATGCGGGGCGCCCGCCGTAAGGTCCGACGAGGTGAGGTGTCCGGTGTCAGCTGTTCGCGCGATTCCGCGAGGCAGTAGGCCGTCTTGGTGCGTGCCGCCCGGCCGCGGAGGAGAGCGGCGGCACGGTGCACGGAAGGCTGGAATGCCCGGCCAGCAATTGGGGCGGGTTCGTCAATTTGCCAGTCGGGCAGGCCAGGTAGCGCCGGGAAAGGCACGACGCCGGGCGTCGCTGGAACGCCCGGCGGTGAAGTGGTCCGGTGTCAGCGGTTCGCCAGTTCCGACAGGCGGTAGGCCAGCTTGGTGCGCACCGCGGGGATACGGGTGAGCAGTGACATCGCGGTGTTGCGGAGGATGCGGGCCGGGAGCGGGCGCAGGGTGGCCATCTTCGTCATCCGGTCGGTGAAGGCGACGACGCCGAGTGCCACTGGGCGGCGGGTGGTTTCGTAGGTGTCGAGGATCGCGTCGGGCTCGCCGCCGATCACCCTGGCGAGCAGCGGACCGAGGAAGGCCGCGTCCTGGATGCCGGTGTTCATGCCCTGGCCGCCTGCGGGGCTGTGCACGTGTGCGGCGTCGCCTGCGAGCAGGATGCGGCCCGCGCGGTAGTGGTCGGCGACCCGGTGGTGTACACGGAAGCGCGAGCTCCACAGCACCGCTTCGACTTTCGTGTCACCGCCGGGCCCTCGGCTGTCCAGGATGTGCTGGATGTCGGCTGCGGTGGGGTGCTCCGGGGCCTCGTCGACGGTGGCGACGACGCGGTAGCGGTTCGGCTCGGCCGCGTCGGGCAGTGGCGCGACGACGGTGACGCCCTCGGGCGAAAGGTGCAGTGCCACTTCGTCGCGGGCGATCGGCCACGCCATGCGCACGTCGGCGAGCACGAACGAGGCAGGGTAGGTGTCGCCGGTGAAGCCGATGCCCGCCTGCTCGCGCACGACGCTGTGCATGCCGTCGGCGCCGATCACGTAGTCGGCGCGGATCGTTCCCGCGACTCCGGTGTTGTCGGTGTATTCGACTGTGACGCCGTTGTTCTCGTCGGCCACCCGGGTGACCTGGTAGGGCCGGTGCACCTGGCCGCCCGCCTTGTGCAGCCGGGCGAGCAGCACCTCCTCGGTGGTGTCCTGCGGAACCATCAGCGTGTACGGGTATTCGGTGTCGAGCCCGTCGAAGCGGATGGCGGCAAGGGTGCGTGCGCCGTCGTGGACGGTGAAGCGCGGCACCACGATGCCGCGGTCGACGAGTTCGCCCGCGATGCCGAGTTCGCGCAGCACCTCGAGCGTCCTGGCGTGCACCACCGCGGCGCGAGAAGTGTTGGCGCCCTCGCCGAGCCGATCGAGCAGCACGAAGTCGACACCGGCGTCGGCGAGCGTGATGGCCGCGGTCAGCCCGGCGGGGCCGCCGCCGACGATGACGACGGAGGTGGTGTCGGGCAGCGGGGTGGTTGTCATCGGGACTCCTAGGTCAACATCTGTAGGCCAACGCCTGTTGGCATAAATGTAGACCGGGTCGGGCATTGAAGTCAACAGTTGTTGGCATACACTTGTTGGCATGACCGCTTCGCCTGATCAGCCGCTCGCGCGCCGCTCCGACGCCACCCGCGCCGCGATACTCGACGCGGCACGCGCCCGCTTCGCCGCCGAAGGCTTCCGCAAGGCGACCATTCGCGCCATCGCGGCCGACGCCGCCATCGACCCTTCCATGGTGATGCGCTATTTCGGCAGCAAGGACGGCCTCTTCGCGGCCGCCGTCGAGATCGACCTCGACCTCCCCGACCTGGCCGCCGCCGACCCGAACACCTTGGGCGAGTTGCTGATCCGCCGCTTCCTCGCGATCTGGGAACCGCCGGGCAACGAGGCCATGCTGACCCTGCTGCGCTCCTCGGTCACCGACGACGCCGTCACCGCCCGCTTCCGCGACGTCTTCGCCGCCCAGGTCCTGCCCGCCGTCCTGCGCTGCGGCGACCCCGCCGACGCGCCCCACCGTGGCGGTCTCATCGTCACCCAGCTCCTCGGCCTGGCCCTCTGCCGCTACGTCCTGTGCCTGCCACCCGTAGTCGCGCTCACCCCCGACGAACTCGTCGCCGACATAGCCCCCACCTTGCAGCGCTACCTGACCACCGCGCGGACATGAACCGGCGCTCTGTCCATGGCGGTGTAAGCCTGGGTTGACATCGGCCAGTGCGGTCTGTGCCGACGATTGTGCCGTTCGTATCGCCGGTGGCCGACCTTCGATTGCTTTGGGTCGCAGCGCGACACGCCGCGGTGCCCGGCGCGGCGTTCGATCGGCGCACGCTCCGCACATGGATCGGCCCGCCGGTGGTGTACCGGCGGGCCGTTGTGGCAAGGACTTTCGGGTCAGGCGGGGTCGGCGAGGAGGGCGCCGAGTGCGCGGAGGTGGTCGGTGGCCGGGCCGAGGGCGAATTCGTTGTGCTTGGCCGCGGTGAAGTAGTTGTGCACGATGTGGTCGCGGTCGATGCCGACGCCACCGTGCACGTGGACCACGGTGTGGGCGACGCGGTGGCCCGCGTCGGCGGCCCAGAACTTGGCCGTATGCACGGCTTCGGCGCTCGGGAGGCCTTCCGAGAGGCGCCATGCGGCCTGGGTTACCGCGAGGCGCAGGCCCTGGACGTCGATGTAGGCATCGGCGAGGCGCTGGGCGACGGCCTGGAACGCGCCCACCGCCTTGCCGAATTGCTCGCGCTCGCGGGCGTATTCGGCGACCAGCTCCAGTGCTCGCTCGACGGTGCCGAGCTGGAGCGCGCTCAGGCCGAGCCAGGCGCGGGCGAGCAGCCAATCCAGGATCTCGGCGCCGGACTCGACGGTGCCGACCAATTCGGCGGGGGCGTCGGTCAATTCGAGCGCGTATTCGGCGCTGAGGTCGACCACCTGCTGGGCGGTCACCGTGACGGCGGGATCGGCGGGATCGACGAGGAAGACCGCGGGTGCGCCGGAAACGTTGGCGGGCACCAGTATCCGGGCGGCCTGCGCGGCGAAGGGCACGGCAAGCTTGGCGCCGGTGAGCCGCCAGCCGCCGTCGGTTTCGATGGCCGCGGTGGTCGGCTCGGCCGGTTCCCAGTTGTGCTCCTCGGCCAGTGCGGCGGTGAGGATCGCGGTGCCCGCGCCCGCCTGCGTGGCCCAATCTCGTTGCGCGTCATCACCGAACTGTGCCAGCGCGCCCGCGCCGAGGACGGCCGACCACAGGTACGGCGCCGCGGCGACATACTTGCCGAGTTCGCGCAGGATCGCGGTCTGTTCCAGTACGCCGAAGTCGTTGCCGCCGACGGTCTCCGGCAGCGCGGCGGCCAGCACGCCGGTCTCGGCGAGGGCGGCCCACAGCGTCTCGTCGAAACGCACGGCCGCTTTGTCGAGTTCGCGCAGCCGGTCGGCGGTCACCAGCTTGGCGCATACCTCGCCGGTCAGCTCGGCGAGATCGAGCTCGGCCTCGGTGGGAGTGAAATCCATGGTTGGTCCCTGTCTTTCGAAGTCAGCGCGCCGCGGCGGGTTGTTTGAGCGCGGTCATCGCGATGATGTCGCGCTGGACCTCGTTGGTGCCGCCGCCGAAGGTGAGGATCAGCGCGGCCCGGTGGAACCGCTCCAGCCTGCCGCGCAGCTCCGCGCCGGGGGAGTCCTGGCGCAGATACGCTTGCGGGCCGAGGACTTCCATGAGCAGCCGGTAGGCCTCGGTGGCCAGTTCGGTGCCGTACACCTTGCAGGTCGACGCGTCCCACGGCCGCGGCGCGGCATCGCCGCCCGCATCGGCCCGGCTGGCGATCTCCCAGTTCAGCAGCTTGAGGTATTCGAGCTTGGCGTGCACCTTGGCCAGGTTGAGCCGCACCCACTCGTTGTCGATCACCCGTGACCCGTTGCCCGCCTTGGTGTTGCGCGCCCAATCGACGGTCTGGTTCAGCGCAACGGTGAGCGGCCCGGCCGAGGTCAGTGCGACGCGTTCGTGGTTGAGCTGGTTGGTGATCAGCGCCCAGCCGCCGTTCTCCTGGCCGACGAGCGCGGTCGCGGGCACCCGGACGTCCTGGTAGTAGGTCGCGCTGGTGTCCGGTCCTGCCATGGTGTGCACCGGCGTCCAGGAGAACCCCTCGGCGTCGGTCGGCACGATGAGCATGCTGATGCCCTTGTGCTTCTTGGCATTCGGATCGGTGCGCACCGCGAGCCAGACGTAGTCGGCGTAGGCGATCAGGCTCGTCCACATCTTCTGGCCGTTGATCACGTAGTCGTCGCCGTCGCGCACCGCGCTGGTGCGCAGGCTGGCCAGGTCGGTACCCGCGCCGGGCTCGGAATAGCCGATGGAGAAGTGCAATTCGCCCGCGGCGATCTTGGGCAGGAAGAAGCGCTTCTGTTCGTCGCTGCCGTAGTGCATGATCGTCGGCGCGACCGAGTTGATGGTCAGGAACGGTACCGGAGCACCCGCGATGGCGGCCTCGTCGGTGAAGATCAGCTGATCCATCGTCGGGCGGTCCTGCCCGCCGAATTCCTTCGGCCAGGCGAGGGTGAGCCACCCGTCGCGGCCCATGTCCCGCACGACCTCGCGGTAGACGTTGCCTTGCCCGTACTCACCGGTCTGCGCGCTGAGCGCCGCCCTGCGTTCCGGGGTGATCAGTCGCGCGAAGTAGTCGCGCAGTTCCGCGCGGAGCTCCTCCTGCTGCGGCGTATACGCAATGCGCATGGCAAAACCTCATGCCTTCGTTCGTCCGGGTTCGTTCGATCATTGCATATCGACTGAAACATGTTCCAGTATTGGGGGTGAATCCGGCCGATGGCGCCGCGCGCGACGCCGTCGGCTTGTTAGGCTTCGACCAGAGGCGCGATGAAGGAGTTCTCATGAAGGTCAGCGTCGATCTCGACCAGTGCGAGGCGAACGGAATCTGTGTCGGATTCGCCCCCGACGTGTTCGAACTCGATGACGAGGACCAGCTGCACATCCTGGTCACCGACGTACCCGCCGACCGGCTCGCCGATGTCGAGGATGCGGTCAACCAGTGCCCCAAGGCCGCGCTGCGGCTGGGGTGACCGACCCTTGCCGTAGACTGGAACACGTTCTAAAGTCGGCCCCGTGGGAGATTCTGAGTTGAGCCTTGCGGGCCGGGTGGCGATCGTAACCGGCGGCGGTGCCGGTCTTGGGCGGGCCGAGGCGCTCGCGCTGGCCGGGGCGGGCGCCTCGGTGGTGGTCAACGATCTGTCGGAGTCCGACGCGGTCGCCGACACCCTGGCGGCGATCCGCGCGCTCGGCGCGAAGGCCGAATTCGTCGCGGGCAGCATCGCCGAGCGGTCCACCGCGGACGCGCTGATGCGCACCGCGGACGAGGCGTTCGGCGGGGTGGACATCGTGGTGAACAATGCGGGCATCACCCGCGACAAGATGCTGTTCAACATGTCCGACGAGGATTTCGACGCGGTGCTCGCGGTGCATCTGCGCGGCCACTTCCTGTTGTCCCGCAATGCCGCCGCCTACTGGCGCGGCAAGTCGAAGGAGGCGGGCGCGCCGGTCTACGGCAGGTTGATCAACACCTCCTCGGAGGCGGGTCTGCTCGGGCCGGAGGGCCAGGCCAACTACGGTGCGGCCAAGGCGGGCATCACCGCGCTCACCCTGTCGGCCGCGCGTGCGCTGTCCCGATATGGCGTGCGCGCCAACGCGATCGCGCCGCGGGCGCGGACCGCGATGACCGAGGCGGTGTTCAGTGCGGCACCGGCGGGCGAGGTCGATCCGCTCTCGCCCGATCACGTCGCGCGGCTGGTCGCCTATCTCGCCTCGCCCGCCGCCGACGCGGTCAACGGGCAGTTGTTCGTGGTCTACGGCGCGATGGTCGCGCTGATGGCGGCGCCGGTCGTCGAGCAGCGCTTCGACGCGGCAGGCGGCCAGTGGTCCGCGGACGATCTGGCTAGCACGCTGAGCGGCTATTTCGCCGATCGTCCCAGTGGGCGGACCTTCTCCGCGTCGTCCTTGCTCGACCTCGGTTGACTTGCCGGGTGGCTTCCGCCGCCGACACGAAAATTGAGCAACTGACCAACTGTTGATCATGGGTCCGGCACTTGGTAGACATGGTGTTCATGGTGTGCAGCGCCTCACAAAGGCAGTTTCACAAACCCGGTGACACACGTTTCAGAATCATCCGCTCTATTCATAAGAATCTGCAGCTCAAATGTAGCCAAAAGCTACCCATGCTTGGGTGAACGTGTTCTAATCATTGCGGCGGTGTAGCCACGGGATCGTGGTATGCCGTGTGCTGTACAAGCTGATTGAGCAAGGAGGATCGCGCATGAACGAGGTCCTTGCTGTGCCGTTGCGGGCCGTCGGCGGGTTCTTCGAACTCACCGCCGAAGTTGCCCGCGCCAGCGTGCGCAGGCCGTTCCAATGGCGCGAATTCATCGACCAATCCTGGTTCATCGCAAGCGTTTCCATCGTGCCGACGCTGTTGGTGGCGATACCGTTCACGGTGCTGGTGAGCTTTACGCTGAACATCCTGTTGCGCGAGATCGGCGCGGCCGATCTCAGCGGGGCCGGTGCGGCATTCGGTGCGGTCACCCAGGTCGGGCCGATCGTCACCGTGCTGATCGTCGCGGGGGCGGGCGCCACCGCCATCTGCGCTGATCTCGGTGCGCGCACCATCCGCGAGGAGATCGACGCGATGCGGGTGCTCGGGATCAATCCGGTGCAGCGGCTGGTCGTGCCGCGCGTGCTCGCCTCGATGTTCGTGGCATTGATGCTGAACAGCCTGGTCTGCACCATCGGTATCGTCGGCGGGTTCCTGTTCTCGGTGTTTCTGCAGGATGTGAACCCCGGCGCGTTCGTCAACGGGATCACGCTGCTCACCCACCTGCCCGAGCTGATCATCTCCGAAGTGAAGGCCGGGCTGTTCGGCCTGATCGCCGGGCTGGTCGCCTGTTACCTGGGGCTGAACGTGAAGGGCGGACCCAAGAGTGTCGGTGACGCGGTGAACCAGACCGTCGTCTTCGCCTTCATGGCGCTGTTCGTGGTGAACGTGGTGGTCACCGCCGTCGGCATCAAGTTCACGGCGCGGTGACCCGATGGCCTTCGTGATCGAATCCCGGTTCCCGCGTACCGTCCGACGAGTGCGTCGGTGGTCGGATTCGCTCGATTCTGTTGGTAGACAAGCTGTCTTCTATGCTCAGGCGGTGGCGTCGGTCCCGCGGGCGCTCGTGCATTACCGGACCGAGACGATTCGGCTCATCGCCGAAATCAGTATGGGTTCGGGCGCATTGGCGGTGATCGGCGGAACTGTCGTAATTGTCGGATTCTTAACGCTTTTCGCGGGCGGAACCATCGCCGTGCAAGGTTACAGTTCGCTGGGCAATATCGGAGTCGAGGCGCTCACCGGCTTTTTCGCCGCATTCATCAACGTTCGCATTGCGGCGCCGGTGATTTCGGGAATCGGATTGGCCGCGACCATCGGCGCCGGCTCGACCGCGCAACTCGGCGCCATGCGGGTGGCCGAGGAGATCGATGCGCTGGAGTCCATGGCGATCCGGCCGGTGCCCTACCTCGTCGGCACCAGGGTGCTCGCGGGCATGATCGCGATCGTGCCGCTGTACGCGCTCGCGGTGATCGCCTCGTTCTTCGCGAGTCGCTTTGCCACCGTGGTGATCTACGGCCAGTCGGCCGGCGTGTACAACCACTACTTCGAGACCTTCCTCAACCCGGTCGACGTGCTGTGGTCGTTCGCGCAGGCGATCTTCATGGCGCTGGCGATCATGATCATCCATACCTACTACGGCTACAACGCCGCGGGCGGACCCGTCGGGGTCGGCGTCGCGGTCGGCAACGCGGTGCGGACCTCGCTGGTCGCGGTGGTCACGGTGACGCTGCTGATCTCGCTGGCCATCTACGGCACCTCCGGCAACTTCCATCTCTCCGGGTAAAGCGATATGGCGGAATCGAAACAAGCGAGTGGGTTCGGCCTGAAGCTGGCCGGGGCGGGGATGGTGCTCGGACTGGTCGCGATCGTCGCCATCGCGCTGGTGATGTTCGTCGGCGGGTTCACCCCGACCGCGACGGTGACCATCGACGCGCCGCGCAGCGGCCTCGTCCTCGATCCCGACGCCAAGGTGAAGGTGCGTGGCGTGGAGATCGGCCGGGTGTCCTCGGTGGAGCACAGCGCGAACGGCGCCAGGCTGAAGCTGGCGCTCGATCCGGACAAGATGAAGCTGGTGCCCGCCAACGTCGGCGTGGATATCAAGTCCACCACCGTATTCGGCGCCAAGTACGTCAATTTCATTGTGCCGGACCAGCCATCGCCGGAGCGGTTGCGCGCCGGTGCGACGCTGACCGCCTCGTCGGTGACCGTCGAATTCAACACGCTCTTCCAGCGGCTCAACGACGTGCTCGACAAGGTGCAGCCGGAGAAGCTCAACGCCATCCTGGAGGCCATCGGCACCGCGCTGGAGGGCCGCGGCGACAAGCTCGGCGTGCTGCTCACCAGCAGCGACGCTTACCTGCGCGAGATCAACCCGATGCTGGAGGCCTTGCGCCGCGACCTGGTATCGACCACCGGCGTCACGAACCTGTACGCCGACACAGTCCCGGATCTGTTGCGCACCACCGACAATGTGCGGGTCACCGGCCGCGCGATCGTGGACGAACAGCGCAGCCTCGACGTGCTGCTCGCCAACCTGGTCGGCGTCACCGACACGGTCGGCTCGGTGCTGCGCGAGAACGAACAGCCGCTCGACGGCGCGCTGGCGCTGCTGCGGCCGACCACCGCGCTGCTGCAGGAATACGCGCCGGGTCTGCACTGCATGATCGTCGCGATGGGGGAGGCGATGCCGCGGGCCGACGAGGTCTTCGGCGGGAAGCAGGAAGGGGTGGGAATGTACGCCAGCTTCACCTACGGCGCCGAGCCCTACAAGTATCCGGAGGATCTGCCCAAGGTCGCCGCGACCGGCGGACCGCGCTGCGGCAACCTGATCAACCGGGCGCCGGGCAGCCACTCCGACTTCGTCGTCACCGATACGGCCGAGGGGCACGTCTGGGTGCCGTCCACCACGCTGAAAGTGGGCGGGCCCAAGGTGTTCCAGGTGCTCTTCGGCGGGCTGCCGGGGGTGAGCGCGCCGTGAAGAATACGGCAACCACGATCAAGCTCACGGTGTTCACGCTCGTGATGACGCTGGTTTTCGTCGGTCTGGCAGTGGTTTTCAGCCAGATGCGGTTCGCCAGCGAGAACGGTTACCGCGCGGTGTTCACCAATTCGTCCGGGATGCTGCCGGGTTCGAAGGTGCGCATCGCCGGTGTGCCGGTCGGCTCGGTGACCAAGGTGACGGTCGGCAAGGACAACCTCGCGCACGTCGAGTTCGACGTGGACCGCACGCATCGGCTCTACCGCAGCACCAAGGCCGCGATCCGCTACGAAAACCTGGTCGGTGACCGGTACATGGAGCTGCTCGAGGGACCGGGCTCGGCGGATGTGCTGCCGGAGAACGGCACCATCGGCAAGGAACAGACGCAGCCCGCGCTCGATCTGGACATGCTGCTCGGCGGATTCAAGCCGCTGCTGCGCGGTTTGCAGCCGGAGCAGGTCAATCAGCTGACCGACGCGCTGCTGAAGATCTTCCAGGGGCAGGGCGGCACGCTGGTGTCGCTGCTCAACAGCGGCGGCTCCTTCACCAAGACGCTGGCCGACCGTGACGCCCTGATCGGCAGCGTGATCGAGAACCTGAAGACGGTGCTCGCGACCATCGACGATCGGGACAAGCAGTTCACCACCACCGTCGACGAATTGCAGCGGCTGATCAGCGGACTGGCCGCGGACCGCGATCCGATCGGCGGCGCGCTGCCGCGAATCGCCGGTGCGACAACCGATCTGACCTCGCTGCTTGCCCAGGCCAGGCCCGATCTGCAGGCGACCATCGAGCAGACCGGCCGTGCCGCGACCCAGCTCGACGACGGTTCCGACACCATCCAGTGGGTGCTCGACAAGCTGCCGGAGACCTACCGGAAGCTGATCCGCATCGGTTCCTACGGTTCGTTCCTGCAGCTCTACATCTGCGGTGCTGTTCTCATCGTCGACGGCCCGGACGGCAAGCCGCTGAAGGTGACCCTGCCCGGCGCACAGACGACCGGTCGATGTGAGAAGGGCAGTTGAGACCACGATGAACGGGCAGCGCTCCAATCTCATCTCACTCGGCGTCGTCGGCATCGTGCTGGCCATCACCATCTCGCTGTCGGCACTGCAATTCGACCGGTTGCCCTTCATCGCCTCCGGCGCGACCTACACCGCGCACTTCGCCGATGCGGGCGGGCTGCTGCCCGGCGATCAGGTGCAGGTCGCGGGCGTGCGCACCGGGCGGGTGGAGGAGGTGAGTCTCGACGGCGCGAAGGTGCTCGTGCGATTCACCCTCGACGAGTCGATTCCGCTGGGGGACAAGTCCTCCGCCGCGATCAAGACCAACACGGTGCTCGGCCGCCGGTCGCTCGAGCTCACCCCGGCGGGCTCGGGCACGCTGCGCCGCGATCAGCCGATTCCGCTGGAACGCACCAGATCTCCGTACTCGCTGAACGAGGCGCTGAGCGATCTCACCAGTACGACATCCGGTCTGGACATGGAGCGGATCAATCAGACCCTCGACACGCTGTCGCAGACCTTCGCCGATACACCGGCGCCGCTGCGCTCGGCGCTCGACGGCGTGACGGCGCTCTCGCGCAGTATCAACAAGCGCGACGCGGCGCTGTCGGATCTGCTGAAGCGGGCACAGAGCGTCACGAAGATACTCGCCGACCGTGGTTCGCAGATCAATGCGCTACTGCTGGACGGTAATTCGCTGCTGGACGAGTTGAATCAGCGACGCACCGCGCTCTCCCAGCTCATCGTCGCGATCAACGGTGTGGCCAAACAGCTGACCGGATTGGTCAAGGACAACGAGGCGCAGCTGAAACCGGCGCTGGACAAACTGAATTCGGTACTCGATCTGCTGCAGCGCAACCGGGACAACATCACCGGCGCGCTCGACGGTCTCGGTCCGTTCGCCGCCGCGCTCGGCGAGCAGGTCGGCAGCGGACCGTACTTCAACTCCTACATGATCAACGGTTCTTCGGCCGCGCTGCAGATTCTGGTCGACGCGCTCGCCTGGCCCGCGCATGTGCCGGAAGACCTGCGCCGCTACATCGATCCGCCGCCGACGATCGGACCGGGATCACAGGAGCCGCCACGATGAATCTGTTCCGCAAGTTACCGCGCTGGGCCGTGATCGCGGCCGGCGTGCTCGTCGTCGCGCTCATCGCGGCCGCGGCATACGGTCCGGTTTCGAACATCGGCAAGACCAAGATCGTCGCGTACTTCCAGTCCACCACCGGCCTTTACGTCGGTGACGATGTACGGGTGCTCGGTGTGAAGGTCGGCCGGATCACCGAGGTCGAACCGGGGCGGGACAAGGTGCGTGTCGAGATGATCGTCGACCGCGGCATCGACCTGCCCGCCGACGCGCGCGCCGTGATCGTGTCGCCTTCGCTGGTTTCCGCGAGGTTCATCCAGGTCGCGCCCGCCTACACGGGCGGACCGAGGCTGGCCGACGGTGCGCAGATCGGGTTGGAGCGCACGGCGATTCCCGTCGAATGGGATGACATCAAGGCCGAATTGACCAGGCTGGCAAAGACACTCGGCCCGGTCGGGCAGAACGAGCAGGGTTCGTTCGGCAACTTCGTCAATACCGCCGCGGCCAACTTCGACGGCAACGGCGAGAAATTCCGCGACACCATCCGCGAGCTGTCGGCCACGCTGAATACGCTCTCGGACGGGCGAACCGACCTGTTCGGCACCATCCGCAACCTGCAGAAGTTCGTCGACGTGCTGTCGAGCAGCAACGAGCAGATCGTGCAGTTCGGCGGCAGGCTCGCCTCGGTGTCCTCGGTGCTCGCCGGTGTGTCCACCGAACTCGGTGCGGGACTGGACAATCTGGATTCCGCGATCGTCGATGTGAAGCGTTTCCTCGATGGCAACGGCGGCGAGCTCACCGAGGGCGTGCAGCGGCTGGCCGAGGTGACCCAGATCCTGGTCGACAAGCGGCCGCAGCTGGAACAGGCGCTGCATTCCGGCCCGACGGCGCTGCAGAACTTCTACCAGATCTACCAGCCGTCCACCGGCAGCCTCACCGGTGTGCTGGTCGGCCAGAACTTCGCCGACGCGTTCAGCTTCCTCTGCGGTTCGGTGGAGGCGCAGCAGACCAACGACTCCGACGTGAGCGCGAGCCTGTGTGCACAGCAGCTCGCACCGATCATCAACTCGCTGATGATGAATTACCCACCGCTGCTGGCGAATCCGACCGGCAGCGTGCGCGCCTTCCCGCATCAGCTCGAGTTCTCCACACCGGAGCTCGCGCAGCGCGCGGCGGCACAGGCCGGTCCGCCGCCCGCGCCGGTCACGGTGCCGGAGGGCCTGGCGGGGCTGGCCATTCCGGGCCTGATTCCAGGAGGTGGACGGTGATGCGCACGCGCATCGGCGCGATGGCCATCGGCGTGGCCGTCGCGCTCGGGCTGACCGGCTGTCAGTGGGACGGCCTGAATTCGATCGAGATGCCGGGCGCCGAGGGCACCGGCCCTGGCTCGTGGCAGGTCCGCATCCAGATGCCGAATGTCACCACGCTGACCCGTAATTCGCCGGTGCGCGTGCACGACGTCACGGTGGGTACGGTCTCGAAGATCCAGGTCGAGGGCTGGCACGCGCTGGTCACCGTCTCGCTGAATCCGGGCGTCGAACTGCCCGCCAACGCGGTGGCAGCGATCGGCCAGACCAGCCTGCTCGGCAGCAACCATCTGGAGCTGGCTCCGCCGTCGGGCACTCCGGCGCAGGGGCGGTTGCGCGACGGGGATCTGATCCCGCTGGAGCGCGCGGGCGCCTACCCCACCACGGAGCAGGTGCTGTCCTCGCTGTCGATGGTGGTCTCCGGCGGCGGCGTCGCACAGCTGGAAACCATTACCCGGGAACTGAATACGGCACTGAGCGGGCGCACGGACGCGATCCGCGATCTGCTGCCGCAGCTGAATCAGCTCACCACGACGCTGGACAAGCAGACCGGCGACATCATCGACGCGGTCGGCGGCCTGGATCGGTTCGCCGGTGTGCTCGCGCAGCAGAAGGATCGGGTGGCCGCGGCGATCGAGGAGATCCACCCGGCGCTCACGGTGCTCGCGAACAAGCGCACCGACGTGACGAATACGATTGTGGCTCTCGGTGATCTCAGCGATGTCGTGCAGCGGATCATCGACAACTCGGGCGCGGATCTGAAAGCGAACCTGCGCAACCTGTGGCCGGTGCTACAGCAGCTGGCCGACAGCGGCAACAACCTCACCGAGGTGCTCAAGGTGCTGCTCACCTTCCCGTTCCCGCTGAAGAACATCGATCACGCGATCAAGGGTGACTACCTGAATCTGTTCATCACCGTGGATCTGCGTGGCTCCCGGCTTGATTCGAACTTCCTCACCGGAACTCCGCTCGGCGGCAGCCTCGGTGGCGTGCAGCGCACCATGGGCGGGCCGGTACCGCCCACGGCGGCGCAGGCGACGGATCCGGCGACCGCGCCGTTCGCGCCGCCGCAGGTCCAGCCGACGCCGACCATCCCCGGCCTGCCGCCCATTCCGGGCCTGCCCGCCATTCCCGGGCTGACCGTCCCGCTGCCCGGCGCCCCGAATCCCGCTCCGGAAGGAGGGCAAGGACGATGACGCTGAGCAAGTTCGTCAAGACGCAGCTGGTCATCTTCTCGGTGATGACGGTGATCGGCCTGGTCGTGATGGGCGGAACGTATGTGCACCTGCCCGCCATGTTCGGCATCGGGCGCTACGGTGTCACCGTCGAGCTCGCCGCGACCGGCGGGCTGTATCCCACCGCCAATGTCGCCTACCGTGGCACGAATGTCGGTGTGGTGAAGGATGTCCGGCTGACCTCGCGCGGTGTCGAGGCCGAGCTGTCGATCAACAGCGACTACAAGATCCCCTCGGAGGTCGTCGCCTGGGTGAAGAGCGTGTCGGCGGTCGGCGAGCAGTACGTCGATCTGGTGCCCGCCGCGCACCCGGGCCGGGCGAATCTGGCCGACGGCTCGGTAATCCCGGTGAAAGACACCAAGCTGCCCCAGGATGTCGGCGCCATGCTCGATCAGGTCAACCGCCTGCTCGACAGCGTCGCGGACACCAAGCTGCGGCAGGTGATCGACGAGGCGTTCAAGGCGTTCAAGGGCGCGGGACCCGACCTGCAGAAGTTCCTCGACTCCGCGGCGCTGCTGGTGCAGGAGGCGCAGAGCGCCACCGAGCCGACCAAGGACCTGCTCGACAAGATCGGTCCGCTGCTCGACACGCAGAACCGCTCCGACGCCGCCATCCGCTCGTGGACCGCCGATCTCGCGACGGTCACCGATCAACTGCGCGAACATGATCCGGCCTTGCGCAACGTCCTCACCAGGGGACCCGCCACGCTGGACCGGGTATCGCGGCAGTTCCAGGACATGAAACCCACACTGCCGCTGCTGCTGAACAATCTGGTCAGCGTCGGGCAGGTCACCAATATCTATCACGCGGGCATCGAGCAGATCCTCGTGGTGTATCCGCCGCTGATCTCGGCACTGCTGACCTCGCTCCGCGGCCCGACGGAGTACGGCGCGATGGTCGACTTCAACCTCGGCCTCAACGATCCGCCGGGCTGCACCACCGGGTTCCTCCGGCCGGATCAGCGGCGCTCGCCCGCGGCGCTCGACACACCGGCGACACCGCCGGGCCTGTTCTGCCGGGTGGCGTCGAACGCGCCGGAAGTGGTGCGCGGCATCAGGAATACGCCGTGCATGGAGGTGCCGGGCAAGCGGGCGCCGACACCGGAGCTGTGCCGTGAGCCGGAGGGCTACGTGCCGCTCGGCACCAATCCGCCGTTCGGTCCGCCGCAGCCGGTGCCCGCCGCGGCCGCGCCCGCGTCCTACGATCCGGGGACCGGTCAGTTCGTCGGCCCCGGCGGTCGCACGTATCGTCAGGGAGGCGTCGCCCCCGGCGGATCCGCGGTTATTCCGGCCAGTTGGCAGGCGATGGTTGAGGAGCTGCAGCGATGATTGGGAGTACGGCCGTGACCGAACGCACCAGGCGCAAAGCGGTACGCACCGCCGGACCGCCGCTTCACGATGGCGAAGAGCGGGCAGCAGAACAGGATTCGAGCGCGGCCGGGAAGCGGGCCGTGAACGGAGGCGCGGCGGCAGGCCAGGAAACGGTCGAGCTCGATGCCGCACCGGCGAAGGCCGTCGACATGCTGGTCAAGGCCGACAAGCCGGTCGAGGCCGTCAGCAAGCCGGTGGCGGCCGTCAGCGATTCGGTGAAGGTCGACGCGCCGACGGTGATGATCGGTAAGGCATCGGACGAGGAGAAGGCGGCCGATGCTCCGGCTCAGGCCGATGCTCCGGCCGGGGCCGATGATGCGAAGCTCGCCGGTCGGCGCTGGCAGCGGATCGCCGTCGCGGTGGCCGCGGCGATCGTCGTACTCGGCGCGGTGATCGGGGCAGGCGCCTCGGTGTACCTCGTGCACACCGCCGACAATCGCGCCGCGCTGCGCGAGGACTACCTCCAGTTCGGGCGGCAGGCGGCGATCAATATGACGACGATCCGCGCCGACAGCGTGCAGCAGGACGTGGACCGCGTGTACGCCATGTCCTCGGGCAGCTTCAAGACCGAATTCGACCAGATGATGAAGGATTTCATCGGGTTCGTGCAGGAGGCGAAGGTCAAGTCGAGCGGCGAGGCCACCGAGGCCGCGCTGGAGTCCTTCGACGATCGCTCGGCCAGGGTGCTGGTCGCCAACAGGATGACCGTCTCGAACGCCGGCCTCGATCAGCCGCAGCAGCGGGTGTTCCGCATGCGGCTCACCGTCACTCGCGACGGCGACACGATGAAGCTGTCGGGAATGGAGTTCGTGTCGTGAACCAGGACTCCGGTCGGACAGGGAAATTGAGCGCGCTGCGCGGACTTCCGTTGCGCACCGTCGTTTTCGGGATCGCCGCCGTGCTGGTCGCGCTGGCGATCTCGGTCGGTTCGGTGGAGGGCTACCGCTACTGGCAGATCCGGCGCGACGAGCAGGCGCGCACCGAGGTCACCCAGGTCGCGGCCCGCGCGGTCGAGGCCATGTTCACCTACAACTATCAGAATGTGGACGCCTCGATCGATGCCGCGGCAAAGAACCTGCGCGGCAGCGTCTATGACGAATACACCCAGGTGAGCAAGCAGCTGATCATTCCAGGCACCAAGGAGAAGCAGCTCACCGTCGTCTCGACGGTGCAGGCCTCCGGCGTGGTGTCGGCGAGCGCGTCGCACGCGGTGGTGCTGCTGTTCCTCAACCAGGAGGCGACGCCGAAGGACGCGCCGAAGGGCACGATGACCGCGAGCAGGCTGCGGGTCTCGATGGACAAGGACGGCGGGCACTGGGTGCTCTCCGAGGTCAAACCCGTCTGAGGCGGCCGATCCGGTTGTGCGTCAGCGCTTTCCGCGCGGCAATCGCACGGTGAAGGTGGTGCCGCGGCCCGGCGTGCTGTCCACCTCGACCTCGCCGCCGTGCGCGGTGACGAGCGCCTGCACGATGGAGAGGCCGAGCCCGGAGCCGCCGCTGGCGCGGGTGCGCGAGGTGTCGGTGCGGTAGAAGCGCTCGAACACGCGCTCGGCTTCCTCAGGCGGCAGGCCGGGACCGGTATCGGCGACCTCGAGCAGTACCTCGTCGAAGTCCGGTGTCAGCCGGACCGTCACCGCGGTGTCCTGCGGCGTGTGGATGAGCGCGTTGTTCAACAGGTTGGCCAGTACCTGGCGCAGCCGCGCCTCATCGCCGACCACCTCCAAAGTGCCCTCGCCGGAACGGATTTCCAGTTCGATCGCGCGCTGCGGGCCCGAGGAGTTGCCCGCGGCGACCACGGCGCGCGCATCGTGCACGGCGTCGCTGGCGACGGCGAGGAGATCGACCTGGTGCTGTGCCAGCGGGCGCTGCGCGTCGAGGCGCGCCAGCATCAGCAGATCCTCGACGAGCAGGCCCATGCGCTCGGCCTCGTGCTCGATGCGTTCCATGAACAGCGCGGGATCGGTCGTCGCGCCTTGGCGATACAGCTCGGCGAAGCCGCGGATCGTGGTCAGCGGGGTGCGCAGTTCGTGGCTGGCATCGGCGACGAAGCGGCGCATCTTCGCCTCCGAGCGCACCGCCGCCGCCTCCGATGCCTCGGTGGCCGCGAAGGCGCGCTGGATCTGCGCGAGCATGCCGTTCAGTGAGCGGGACAGCCGGTCGATCTCGGTGTTGTTGCCACGCACCGGAACTCGCCGGTGCAGATCGCCGCGGGCGATCGCGGCGGCGATATTCTCCACCCGCAGCAGCGGACGCAGGCTGCGGCGGATCACGAAGTACGCCGCGACGGCAAGGGCGGCCAGCACGATCGCGCCGATCAGCAACTGCTGCATGATCATCCGCTCGATGATCGCGGTGTTCTCGTCGAGGCGCAGCGCGACGATGCTGCTGCCGTCCTTGTTGACGGTGGACAGCACCCGCCACTTCACCGATGCGTCGTCGACCGAGCCGACCGTGAACGGCACGCGTCCCGGATCATCCGGCAACTGCGGTGTGCTGGTGCGATCGGCATCGAGCTGCAGGGACAGCGTGCCCTCCGCATTGCGAACCCTGGCGTAGAAGCGGTCCGGCGGCCGCTCGATCCCGGAGCGCCCCGGCAACCGATCCGGCGGCCGTACCATGCCGGGCCGCGCCCAGGTGTGTGCCGCGTCGAACAGTTGACGGTCGATTCGCTCGGTGAGCACCTTGTTCAGCGCCGTGGTCACGGCGATGCCGGAGGCGAGCAGGCCGAGCATGGCCAGCACGACCAGCGCGAGTACCAGCGTGACACGCAACGGGATCGCCCTGAGCCTGCCGGTGACGCGACGGCGGGCCGAGCCGATTCGCGTGGTGGCCGGGCTCACTGCCGGGCCGACCGGCCGTGATTCGGTGCGCGCATCACATATCCGACGCCGCGCAGCGTGTGGATCAGCCGCTGCTCGCCGGTGTCGACCTTCTTGCGCAGATACGACACGTAGGTCTCCACCACGCCGACCTCGCCGCCGAAGTCGTAGCGCCACACGTGATCCAGGATGCGTGGCTTGCTCAGCACGGTGCCCGCGTTGACCATGAAATAGCGCAGCAGCGTGAATTCGGTGGGGGACAACGCGATCGGCTCGCCCGCCTTCCATACCTCGTGCGTATCGTCGTCGAGTTCGATGTCCTCGAACCGGATTCGCGGATTCTCCTTGGCCGGCGCGGTATGACCCGCGCGGCGCAGTACCACGCGCAGCCTGGCCACCACCTCCTCCAGGCTGAAGGGCTTGGTGATGTAGTCGTCCGCGCCGAGGGTGAGTCCGGCGACCTTGTCCTGCACCTCGTCGCGCGCGGTGAGGAACAGCACAGGTGCGTCGATGCCGTCGGCGCGCAGCCTGCGCAGCAGGCCGAAGCCGTCCATGCCCGGCATCATCACGTCCACGATCAGCGCCTGCGGCCGGAACACCCGCGCGCGATCCAGCGCCTGCGCGCCGTCGGCCGCCGATTCCACCTCGAAGCCCTGGTAGCGCAGGCTGACCGCGAGCAACTCGACAATCATCGGCTCATCGTCGACCACCAGCACCCGAGCCTCGGATGTCTGCTCAGACGCACCACTCATCGACTCATCGTCCGCTATGAGCCTGCGAGTTCGCTGGACCTTCCCTGGGAGAATGCTGTGTCTGATTTGCAGCGCCTGCGGCGCTGCGTGTTGGCGGCCCCCTGTGTCTCGCATCCGAGCGGCCGAGACTCGCGCCTTCGGCGCATGCGCTTCGGCCGCTCGGATGCGAGACGGGCCGCCAACGGTCGTTCGTAAGACTCGCTCCGGACGGGGGGTGCGCGGTGCTTCGAGGTTCCCGCTGCGGCGGGTGGTTGCGGTTCTTTATGTCTCGCCATCAACGGTCGTTCGTAGGACTCGCTCTGGACGGGGGTGCGCGGTGCTTCGAGGGTTCCCGCTGCGGCGGGTGGTTGCGGTTCTTTATGTCTCGCCGCCAACGGTCGTTCGTAGGACTCGCTCTGGACGGGGGTGCGCGGTGCTTCGAGGGTTCCCGCTGCGGCGGGTGGTTGCGGTTCTTTATGCCTTGCCGCCAACGGTCGCTCGTAGACTCGCTCCGGACGGGTACGTGGTGCTTAGTTGGTTGCGGCTGCGGCGGGTCGTCAGCGGGTGGGTTGGCGGGATTCCGGGTAGACGTCGTCGTCGGTGAGCAGGGCGCTGCCCGCGACCTGGCCCTGGGCCAGTGCGTCGAGGAAGGCGCGGGCCCAGCGGTCGACATCGTGGGCGAGCACCTGGCGGCGCAGCGAGCGCATGCGGCGGCGCTTGGTGTCGCGGTCGTCCTCCACCGCGGAGACGATGGCGTCCTTCACGCTGTCCAGGTCGTGCGGGTTGCACAGGTAGGCCTGGCGCAATTCGGCCGCGGCGCCGGTGAATTCGCTCAGCACCAGCGCGCCGTTGAGGCCGCTGTGGCAGGCGACATACTCCTTGGCAACCAGATTCATGCCGTCGCGCAGCGGGGTAACCAACATCACGTCGGCCGCGACGAAGAACGCGATCAGCTCGTCGCGGGGGATCGGCCGGTGCAGGTAGTGCACCACCGGATAGCCGACCCTGGCGAACTCGCCGTTGATCCGGCCGACCTGGCGCTCGATATCGCCGCGCATCTGGATATAGCTCTCGACGCGCTCGCGGCTCGGGGTGGCGAGCTGGACCATGACGGTCTCGGACGGATCGATCCGGCCGTCGAGCAGCAGCTCCTCGAGTGCGTTGAGCCGGATATCGATGCCCTTGGTGTAGTCGAGGCGGTCGACGCCGAGCAGGATGTTCTTCGGATTGCCGAGTTCCGCGCGGATCTTCGCGGCACGCTCGCGTACCGATCTGCGCCGCGAATGCTCATCGAGTTCGGCGGAGGCGATGGAGATCGGGAACGCACCGACCCGGACGGTGCGGAAACCCACCTGCACCACACCGAGTTTGGAGCGCACGCCGACGGTGCCGCGCGAGGTCGGCTGACCGGCCAGCCTGCGGGCCAGATACAGGAAGTTCTGTGCGCCGCCGGGCAGATGGAAGCCGATCAGGTCGGCGCCGAGCAGGCCCTCCACGATCTCGGTGCGCCACGGCATCTGCATGAACAGCTCGACCGGCGGGAACGGGATGTGCAGGAAGAAGCCGATGGTCAGGTCGGGGCGCAGCATCCGCAGCATCTTCGGTACCAGCTGCAGCTGGTAGTCCTGCACCCACACCGTCGCGCCCTCGGCGGCCACCTTCGCGGCCGCCTCGGCGAAGCGCCGGTTCACCGTCACATAGGCCGACCACCAGTTCCGGTCGTAGACCGGGCGCACGATGACATCGTGATAGAGCGGCCACAGCGTGCCGTTGGAGAAGCCCTCGTAGTAGTCCGAAACCTCCTGCGCCGTGAGCGGCACCGGATGCAGTTCGAGACCGTCCTCGATGATCGGGTCGATGTCGACGTCGGGGACGCCCGCCCAGCCGACCCATGCCCCCTTGTTGTTCCGCAACACCGGCTCGAGCGCCGTCACCAGGCCACCCGGGCTGCGCTTCCAGCGACTCGTACCGTCGGGCAACCGCTCCAGATCGACCGGAAGACGGTTGGCCACCACGACGAAACCCGAACCTGCACCGTCGGATTCGGTGGGGCGGGGGCGATGGTCTGTGGTGGGGTCCTGGTCGGACCGTGCGTGTTCGGATTCGTCGGACGGCTGGTCGGTCATGTGGTCCACTCACGCATCCCTGTCTGATTTGCGGCGTTCGCGGGGCCCTGCGTCGCTACGCAAGCTGCCGCCTCCGGGCCCGTCGCGCTCGCCGCGATGGACGTCGCTTGGTTCCGTGTGCAGTTGTCGGATTTGCCGACGGCGCCGTTGCCTTCGACCGAGGGGTGGGTTATTCGACCCGTGCGCTGGGGCCGATGCCTAGCATCGACAGCAGCATCCGGCACTCGTCGGCGTCCTCGGCATAGGCCGCGACGACGCGCTGCGCCTGCCGGGCGGTCTCGTCGGCAAGTGGTTCCAGGTCGTCGTCCGCGATGTCGTTCGCGCTGCTCTTCGCGGCCATCTCTTGTCCTCCCGGTTCAATACGCTCGTGCGTGCGAATAGTCAATGGTATATGGCGTCGGCAGGCACGCGCCGCCCCCGCATCTCACTGCACCCGCGGCCGCTGCGCAACTCGGGCCGTCCCTATACCGTGGGGACCGCGGGACCGCGCCGGGAGCGCCGCACATCGAAGACGGGAAGGGTGTCGAAGCATGCCGTTGGCCACGGTGAATGGAATCTCGCTCAACTACCAGGTCAAGGGTGACCGGGCCAAGGGCACCGAGGTGAAGGGCGGCGGTCCGCTCGTCGTCATGATCATGGGGACCGGCAGCCCGGGCCGGGTCTGGGAGTTGCACCAGGTTCCCGCGCTGGTCGCCGCCGGTTATCGGGTGTGCACCTTCGACAACCGCGGCATCGCGCCGTCCTTCGAGGCGGCCGACGGCATGACCATCGATCAGCTCGCCGCCGACACCGCAGCGCTGATCGAGTTCCTCGACGAAGGGCCAGCGCTGGTCGTCGGCACATCGATGGGCGCACGGGTCGCCCAGGAACTGTCGCTGGCCAGGCCCGAGCTGGTGCGCAAGGCCGTGTTCATGGCCGGGCACGCGCGGCTCGACCAGTTCCAGCAGGTGCTCTCGCTCGGCGAGCACGAACTCGACGCCAGCGGGATCAAGCTGCCCGCGAAGTACGAGGCGGCGGTCACCGCGGCGATGAACCTGTCGCCCGCGACGCTGGCCAACCCGAACGCGGCCCGCGACTGGCTCGACCTGTTCGAATTCACCGGCGGCGCGGTGTCGCCCGGCGTCCGCGCTCAGCGCAAGATGGATCACGGTTTCGACCGCACCCAGGCCTACCGCGGCATCACCGTGCCGTGCCTGGCGATGGGGTTCGCCGACGACCGGATGATCCCGCCGTACCTGTCCAGGGAGGTTGCCGAAGTCATTCCCGGCGCCCGCTACCAGGAAGTTCCCGATGCCGGGCACTACGGCTACCTGGAGCGGCCCGAGGCGGTCAACAAGATCCTGCTCGATTTCTTCGCCGCCTGAGGTAACCGCACAGTCGTAACGCTTACCTTGCTAGGGTCGAATAACGCTCGGGGGCTCTTCCGACGCTCGCGGCGTCGGATCGGGCCCAGAGCCGATCCCATGACCTAGCGCCAGTATCCAGTGAGGTGAAATTGAGCACCAACCCCTTCGATGACGAAGACGGCCGCTTCTTCGTTCTGGTCAACGACGAGGAGCAGCATTCCCTGTGGCCTGCCTTCGCGGAGGTCCCGGCCGGATGGCGCGTCGTGTTCGGCGAGGACAGCCGGGCCGCATGCGTCGAGTACGTGGAGAAGAACTGGACCGATATGCGTCCGAAGAGCCTGCGTGACGCGATGGCTGCCGACGATGCGGCCCGCCAGGGCGCCCAGTCCTGATTCGCGGTATCCGATACTGCGCCGGGACACCATGATCGACCGCCGCCGTGTGACACCGAAACCCGGTGTCACGCGGCGGGCGTGTCCGGTTATGATTGCCCCGCTCCACGCCTCCTTAGCTCAGTGGTAGAGCACCGCTCTTGTAAAGCGAAGGTCGTCAGTTCAATCCTGACAGGGGGCTCCAACGAAGAAGCCCTGTTCCTCATCCGAGGAACAGGGCTTCTTTGCGTTGTTACTCGGGGACGTTGGCGGTGTGGCCGAGGTCGCGGAGGGCCTTCTTGATCTTGGCTTGGGCTTCGTCGAGGGATTCGGGGGTGGGGGCGGTGTCGGCGCCGGAGATGTCGAAATCGCCCATGGTGTAGGCGGGGAAGACGTGGACATGCAGGTGGGGGACCTCTAGGCCGGCGATCAGCAGGCCGGCGCGCGGGGCGTCGAAGGCGGTGCGCACAGCCTGGCCGATGTGCTGGGCGACGCTGTTGAGGCGGGCGAAGAGGCCGGGGTCGACGTCCTGCCACTGGTCGATCTCTTTGCGTGGGACCACGAGGGTATGTCCCGGCGTGACCGGGGCGATGGTCAGGAACGCGACGAATTCGTCGTCCTCCCAAACGAATCGGCCAGGGAGCTGGCCGGCGATGATCGCGCTGAAGACGGAAGCCATGTTTCGCAGGCTAGTCGATGTGCGCGGGTTGACCACGGGTCGAAACTGTGTCTAATATACACATATCAGTTTCCAGTGGACACAGTTTAGGAAGACGACATGCTCACCATCGCTCTCGCCGCCACCGCCGCGGTTTCCGCCGCCCCCACAGGTCTGCTCGGTCACCGCGCGCTGCGCCGTCGCGACGCCGCGCGGGAACTGCGGATCGATACCCCCCATGGGATCGCCGAAGCGGGATTCGTCCGGATCGGCGGCATCGATCAGTGGATCGAGATCCGCGGCGAGGACCGGAACAACCCGGTGCTGCTCGAACTGCACGGCGGTCCCGGTGCGTCGAATACGTTCTTCGCCAACCGGACTCGGGCCTGGGAGCGGTACTTCACCGTGGTCCGGTGGGATATGCGCGGCGCGGGAAAGACTTTCGGCCGCGGCGAGCAGGGCGAGCTGACATTCGATCGGGTGCTCGCCGATGCCGTCGAGGTCACCGACCACGTGCGGCACACGCTGCGCACGGAAAAGGTGGTGCTGCTCGCGAATTCGTTCGGTTCGGTGCTCGGGCTCGAACTGGCGCGCGCCTACCCGGAGCGCTACTCCGCGTATGTCGGCACCGACCAGAACATCACCGGCCCGCTCGACGAGCACAAGTTCGCGGCGACGGTGCGCCGCCTGCGCGACAGTGGAAAGCCTAAGGACGCAGACCGTTTGGCGGCGATCGGCACCGACGTCACCCAGTGGAGCCCTGCGGACTGGGGGCTGCACGCGAAGCTGACCGCGCAGTCCGATCCCATGCTGCGCGAGATCCTGATGAAGCTCGTGCTGAAGTCCATGTGGTTCTCGCCGCAGCACCGGTTGCGCGATCTGAAGGCGGCGGGCGCGGGGATGAAGTTCTCGGAGACGCTCGGGCTGGAGTCGGCGCGCTTCGACGCCGAGCGCGACGGCACTCGATTCGAGATCCCGTTCTTCCTCTTCCAAGGTGAGCACGACAGCCTGACGCCGGTCGATCGCGCGCGCCGCTTCTTCGATCGGGTGCAGGCGCCGCACAAGGAGTTCGCGCTGATCACCGACGCCAACCACTTCGCGGCGTTCTGGCAGCCCGAGCAGTTCCTCGAACTGCTGCGCACCCGCGTCCTGCCGGTGATCGGCGGTCGAATCCCGGCCCCGGCGTAGGGCTTTCGCGGTTCAGATGGAGACGAAATGCGACAGGATGCCCTGCACCTCGTAGATATCGACCTGCCGGTTGAACCGCTTCTGCACCGGATCGTGCGAGCCGGAGATCCAGATCGCCAGCTCCGCGTCCAGGTCGAAGGTGCCCGCCGTCTCCACCGAGAAGTGCGTGATCGACCGGTACGGAATGCTGTGATAGCTCACCTTGCGTCCGGTCATGCCCTGCTTATCGATGAGGATCAGCCGCCGGTTGGTGAACAGGATGGCGTCGCGGACCAGCAGATAGGCGGCGTACACCTGCTCTTCCTGCCCGAGGAGCCGCTGATACTCCTCCTGTGCCTTACCGGAATCGATCCGTCCGGCATTGCCCATCAGTCCGTCGATCAGACCCATCGTCAGCACATCCTTCGCGCGGTGGTGCGTGCGGCCGATGCAAGCACCTTCCCCATCTATCATCGCTTGCTCGCCCGCCTGCCTGCTTGCCCGCCTCTCCGTGTATTCGGGCCAGACCAGGGTGCCGCGGGAATTTCGTCGGCGACCGGCGGTCGTGTGGTGGGCCAGGTTCGCCGGTACCCGGCGAGTTACCCATGTCCTTGCGAAATTAGTTGTCGTTGTCCTGTAGTGCCTGCGCGCGTGTGGTGGGTCTGGTTTGTCGGTACCTGCCGAGTTGCGCATGTCCTTGCGGAATCAGGTGTCGCTGTCCTCTGGCAATCGTTCGTCGGCGGGAATTGCGGGAGGTGGTGAGGCGATTAGGGGGGTCACCTAAGCTGTCTGCCGTGCGCGTACTCGTGATCGGTTCCGGAGCCCGTGAACATGCCCTCGTCCTGGCCCTACGCCGGGACCCGGCGGTGAGTGCGCTCTTCGCCGCCCCCGGCAACGCGGGGATCGCTCAGCACGCCAAGACCGCGCCGGTGGATCCGTGCTCCGCCGAGGCGGTGGTCGCGCTGGCGACCGATCTCGAAGCGGACCTGGTGGTGATCGGACCCGAGGTGCCGCTGGTGCTCGGCGTCGCCGACGCGGTGCGGGCGGCGGGCATCGCCTGCTTCGGCCCGTCGGCCGCGGCCGCGCGCATCGAGGGCTCGAAGGCCTTCGCCAAGGATGTGATGACCGCGGCGGACGTGCGCACCGCGCACAGCGAGATCGTGGACAACCCGGCCGAACTGGACGCGGCGCTCGACCGGTTCGGCCCCACCTGGGTGGTCAAGGACGACGGGCTCGCCGCGGGCAAGGGCGTCGTGGTGACCGCCGACCGGCACGCGGCGCGCGATCACGGCGCCGAACTGCTCGAGCAGGGACATCCGGTGCTGCTGGAATCGTTCCTTGATGGGCCGGAAGTTTCGCTGTTCTGCCTGGTCGACGGTGAGACGGTGGTGCCGCTGCTGCCCGCGCAGGACCACAAGCGGGTCGGCGACGGCGACACCGGGCCGAACACCGGCGGTATGGGCGCCTACACACCGCTGCCGTGGCTGCCTGCGGAGACGGTCACCGCGATCGTCGACGATGTGGTGAAACCCGTTGCGGCCGAGATGGTTCGGCGCGGCTGTCCGTTCTCCGGCCTGCTCTACGCCGGGCTGGCGATCGGTGCGGCCGGGCCCGCGGTGGTCGAATTCAATTGCCGCTTCGGCGATCCCGAGACCCAGGCGGTGCTCGCGCTACTGGAAAGCCCGCTCGCCGCGTTGCTCTACGCCACCGCCACCGGCACGCTGGCCGCGGCCGAGGCACCGCGGTGGCGCGACGGCTCCGCCATCACGGTCGTGGTCGCCGCCGAGAACTACCCGGGCCGCCCGCGCATCGGCGATGTGATCACCGGCGCCACCGACGGCTCGGACAACTCCGCGGTCGTGCTGCACGCAGGCACCACCCAGCGCGAGGACGGCGCCCTGCTTTCCGCGGGCGGCCGCGTCCTCAGCATCGTCGGCGTCGGCGCCGACCTCGCCGAGGCGCGCACCAACGCCTACGCCCGCATCGCCTCGATCAAACTCCCCGGCAGCCACTACCGCACCGACATCGGCCTCGCCGCTGTAGAAGACCGCATCACCGTCTAACCCCCCGCCGCCGCGCGCAGTCAAATGGCCGTGTGACACGCCGTACCGGGCCGCCATCTGGCTGCGCTCGACGCAGCCTCCACAACCCTCGGTATCGGTATACTCCGCTGGCGCCCACTGTGTTCGAGCGCGGCCGAGTGGTGCGCGCTGTTGTCGAGCGCAGTCAAATGGCCGTGCGACACGCCGTGTAGGAGGGCCATTTGACTGCGCTCGACGCAACTCTGTCGTGCCTGCGGCCTGGTGGCGGCCGATATGGTCGGGCGCGCTCGGGGGAGGGGGCGGGTCAGCCGAAGCCGAGGCCGTGGAAGGCGAGCCACTGTTGGGGGTCGACGTATTGGCCGTTTTGGATGACCTCGAAGTGGAGGTGGGGGCCGGTGGAGTCGCCGCGGTTGCCCATGCGGGCGATCTGCATGCCCGCGGGGACGCGTTCGCCGACGGAGACGAAGAAGTCGTACATGTGGCCGTAGACGGTGATGCTGCCGTCGTCGTGGCGGATGCGGACCCAGAGGCCGAACCCCTGTGCGGGGCCCGCGTCGATGACGGTGCCGTTGGCGACGGCGTAGATCGGGGTGCCGATCGGCGCCGCGATATCGATGCCGTTGTGGAAAGTGCCCCAGCGGGAACCGAATCCGGAGGTGAAGGTGCCGCGGGCGGGCAGCACGAAACCGGTGATGCCCGGCAGGATCGAGCCCGGCGCCAGCGGCGCCGAACCGGCCATCCACGGCTGCCATTCACCGGCTACCGCCGCGGCCGCCTCCGCCTTGGCGCGCTCCAGCGTGGCTCTGGCGGCGGCCGCGACCACCTCCTGCTCGCGCAGCCGCTCGCCGTTGGCGATCGCGTTCAGATACCGACGCACCGAGGGCGGCGTCGCCTGCACCTGCAACGGATAGGCGACCGGAATCCGTTGCGCCTCACCGGGTCCGAGCTCGCGATCGCTGATCAGCCCGCTGAACGAGGAATCCGCCCCCGCGAAAACGGCGGTGACGACGAACGCCGCGATCAGCACCCGATGCTTGCGCAGCACCGCCTGCACCTCATCCCGGCTCGGACTCTTGCGCCGTACGATCTCACGCAGTTCCTCAGGCGTTGGGCGCTTCTTCAGAAGGGCCCGGATCTCCTCGGGAGTCGGCCGATGCTGCCATATCTCCCGCGCACCGGAAACCGACCGCCCCAACAGCGCCCGCGGCCCCACAGCTTGCTCGCCCGTGACCCGCCAGTCGGGCCTAATGATCGCAGTACCCCACCGACCGGCCCTGCTTATCCTGCGATCCGCCTCGCCGACGGAACTGCTTCCTGTGTCGGCACCTGTCGCCTCGGGATCGATCCCGACAACGGCTTCGGTGCCGGTCTCCGACGAGCCGTTTCGCTGAGCGTCGGATGCGCTGTCGTCGTTCGACGCACCCGCGCCATGGCCGGCAGGCGCCGTTTCCACCCGAAGTTTCAGTGCGTCATCGGATTCGGCGGTGGCATCGAGGCCGGGCGCCACTACCGTCTCTGACGAGCTGTTCTGTACGGCTGCGGGGATGTTGTCGTCGGTCGACGCACCCAGACCTCGGCGGCGGGACGCTGTGCCGGTTCGCACCTTCGTTCCGGCATCGGATTCGGCCACGTGGTCCGCGTCCGGTTCGTCGCGCGGATCGAGTGCGGAATCGGCGGCCGCCGTCGCAGTTGCGGCTGTGTCCTCAGTGCCGGTGGTGACCTCGGTGCCGGAGGCTGCTGCGGCCACGGATGAGCTGTTCTGCTCAGTGTCGGATGCGGTAGCGGCGCCGACCGTGTCCGAGGTCTGGGTGGCGGAGGCTATCGCAGTCGAAAGTTGCGGTCCGCCATCGGGTTCGGTGGCGGGTGCGTCGGCGCGGCCGCGCTCGCGCTTGCCGTTGGATGAGGCTTCGGGGTTGGGGACATCTTTGCCGTTCGATGCGCCGTTGAGCGCGGGGGCTGATTCGGGAGTGCTGTCGTGATCGGCGGCTCGTCCGAGGGGTGCCGCGAGGTCGTCGGCGCCGGGGTTCCGGTCGGGGGCGGCAGGGGCTGCGGCGCCGGGCGCCTGGGTGTGCCCGGTGCCGGGGGTGAACGCTCGGCGAACCTTGTCAAGCATTGTGCCGACCATAACCCCGACCGCTCGAGAGCGCGTGCTCTACCGTCGGTCGGGTGTTCAGAGAATCTCGTCGGTCGACCATTCCACCTTTTTACGTGATGGATGTCTGGAAAGCCGCAGCGGAACGCGGCCGCACGCACGGTGATGTGCTGGTACTCGCCGCAGGCCAGCCGTCGACTCCGGCCCCCGCTCCGGTGCTGCGGGCCACCACGGAGGCCATCGGCACCGAATTGCTGGGTTACACAGAAACTTTCGGCATACTCCCGCTCCGCGAGGCGATCGCCGAACACCACACCGACACCTACGGATACGCCGTCGATCCCGATGACGTCGTGGTGACCACCGGTTCGTCCGGCGCGTTCTCACTCATCTTCCTGGCCGCCTTCGACCCCGGCGACACCGTGGTGGTGGCCCGCCCCGGCTATCCGGCCTACCGCAACACCCTCACCGCGCTCGGCTGCCGCGTGGTCGAGCTGGATTGCGGTGCGGAAACCAGGTTCCAGCCCACTGTCGCCATGCTGGAGGCGCTGCCTGAGCCGCCCGCGGGCCTGGTGGTCGCCAGCCCGGCCAACCCGACCGGCACCATGATCGCCCCCGCCGAACTCGCCGCGCTGGCCCGCTGGTGCGACGCGCACGGCACGCTGCTGATCTCCGACGAGATCTATCACGGCATCACCTACGGCTCCGGTGACGGCGGCACGTCGTCGGCGTGGGAAACCTCCCGCGAATCGGTGGTGATCGGCTCGGTCTCCAAATACTTCTCGATGACCGGCTGGCGGCTCGGCTGGATGCTCGCGCCGAGCGGCCTGCGCTCCGCGCTGCAGCGGCTCGCCTCGAACCTCACCGTATGCCCGCCCGCGATCTCGCAGTACGCGGCGCTGCACGCGTTCGGCGCGGAGGCGAAAACCGAACTCGACGGCCATGTCCGGCGCTACGCGATGAACCGACGCCTGCTGCTCGAGGGTTTGCCGAAGCTCGGCATCGCCGATCTCGCACCGGCCGACGGCGCCTTCTACGCCTACGCCGATATCGGCCACCTCACCGATGACGCCCGCAAATGGTGCGCCGACGTGCTCGCCCATACCGGCGTCGCGCTCGCGCCCGGCCTCGACTTCGATACCGTCAACGGTCATCGCACGGTGCGCTTCTCGTTTGCCGGAGCCACCGAGGACATCGAGGCGGCGCTGCTGCGTCTAGCCCGCTATCTGGGGCATTGATCTTGCTGTCCGGCAACAAGTTTGCACAGTTCGGCCACACGATCGCGCGGATGCGGTAAAACAACGGTGGCTGCTTTTCCTCTCTGATTTCCCCTGGATGAACTGATGACGACTGGCACGATGGCACGGTGATCACCGCGACGACCCCGAAAGGCGAACGGCGTCGCCAGGCTCTGGTAGCGGCTGCCGCCGAGTTGCTACTCGAAGGCGGATTCGAGGCGGTGCGGCATCGGTCGGTGGCGACCCGCGCCGACTTGCCGCTGGCGTCGACCACGTACTACTTCGAATCCCTGGAAGATCTGATCGCGCGCGCGGTCGAATTCAGCGGCAATGTCGAATTGGACGCGATGCGCCGCCGGGTGGGGGAGGTGAGTCACCGCCGTCGAGGCGCGGAGGCCACGGTCGATCTGGTGCTCGATCTGCTGGTGGGAACCGACGGCCACGACGAGGGCGCGCGCGGACAGCTCATCGCCCGCTACGAACGTTCGGTGGCCTCGGCTCGGCACCCGGAGCTGCGCGAGGTGCAGCTACGACTACGGGCACAGCTCGACGAACTACTCGCCGACGTGCTGCGCCGCTCGGACCGGATGGTGCGGCCCGAACAGTTGCGCAGGCTGGTCGCGGTGGTCGACGGCGCGGTGGTCGCGGCGCTGAGCGAAATGGACTCCGAACCGCGGCGGATGGCGCGCGGTGCGTTGCTCGAGGTCATCGATATCGTCGCGCCCGCGACGCCCCAGCAAGTGGATCGGTTCCGGGCACTAGACTGACAACACGTGAGCGAGCGTAGCGAGGGAACCATAGGCACAGCGCCCGAGGGCACGACGGAGCCGAGCGTCAGCGAGGCGCAGTCGTGAGCCTCGTCCCTAACGTTCTTGCCACCCGTTATGCCAGCCCCGAGTTGGTGCGGCTGTGGTCGCCCGAGAACAAGATCGTGCTCGAGCGGCGGCTGTGGCTGGAGGTGTTGCGGGCACAGTCCGAGCTCGGGATCGACGTCCCGGCCGGTGTGGTCGCGGACTACGAACGGGTGATCGACCAGGTCGATCTGGCCTCGATCGCCGAGCGCGAGCGGGTCACCCGGCACGACGTGAAGGCGCGCATCGAGGAGTTCAACGCGCTGGCCGGGCACGAGCACGTGCACAAGGGCATGACGAGCCGCGACCTCACCGAGAACGTGGAGCAGCTGCAGATCCGGCTCTCGCTCGAGCATGTGCACGCGCACGGTGTCGCGATCGCGGCCAGGCTGGCCGAGCGGGCCGCCGAGTACCAGTCGCTGGTGATGGCGGGCCGCTCGCACAATGTCGCAGCGCAGGCCACCACGCTGGGCAAGCGGTTCGCCTCGGCCGCCGACGAACTGCTCATCGCGCTGACCAGGCTGCGTGAGCTCATCGACCGCTATCCGCTGCGCGGTATCAAGGGCCCGATGGGTACCGCCCAGGACATGCTCGACCTGCTCAACGGCGACGCGGCCAAGCTGGCGACGCTGGAGCAGCAGGTGGCGCGCCATCTCGGCTTCGCGACGGTGCTCACCAGCGTCGGCCAGGTGTACCCGCGCTCGCTCGACCACGATGTGCTCTCCGCGCTGGTGCAGGTCGGCGCCGGTCCGTCGTCGTTCGCACACACCATCCGGCTGATGGCCGGGCACGAGCTGGTCACCGAGGGCTTCCAACCGGGACAGGTCGGCAGCTCGGCGATGCCGCACAAGATGAACACCCGCTCCTGCGAGCGGGTCAACGGCCTGCAGGTCGTGCTGCGCGGTTACGCGTCGATGGCCGCGGAATTGGCCGGCGCGCAATGGAACGAGGGCGACGTGTTCTGCTCGGTGGTGCGCCGCGTCGCGCTGCCGGACGCCTTCTTCGCCATCGACGGCATGATGGAAACCTTCCTCACCGTGCTCGCCGAATTCGGCGCCTACCCGGCCGTGATCGCCCGCGAACTCGACCGCTACCTGCCGTTCCTGGCCACCACCCGCCTGCTGATCGCCGCCGTCCGCGCTGGCGTCGGCCGCGAAACCGCGCACGAGGTCATCAAGGAGCACGCCGTCGCCGTCGCGCTGGCGATGCGCGAACAGGGCAGGGAGCCAGACCTTTTGGACCGTCTCGCCGCTGATCCCCGCATGCCCCTGGATCGCACTGCCCTCGACGCCGCCCTCGCCGACAAGTCCGCCTTCATCGGCGCCGCGGAGGATCAGGTCACCGCGGTCGTCGGCCAGGTCCAGAAGCTGGTCGACCAGTACCCCGACGCCGCGCGGTACACCCCGTCCCCAATCCTGTAGTCGCGCTAGCAATCTCGCCGCAAATTCACTCGTTCGTGTCATAGCCGCTAGGTATTGTCCGCGAGTGGCCATTCACGCGTTCGTGGACGAGTCGATCCGCCGGGATCGGTACCTGCTGTGCGCCGCGCTGATTCCGGCGGCGCACCTGCAGCGCGCGAGAGCGGTCGTACGTGGATTGTGTCTGCCGGGCCAGCGCCGCTGGCATTTCGCGAAGGAGCCAGATCAGCGGCGTCGGCACATCCTCGGTGCAATGGCCCAATGCGGTGATGTTCGTGTGGCGATCGCCATCGGTGCAGGGGTCGAGGTTCGTGCTCGCGACGAATGCATGGCCAGATTGGTGAGCCATCTGATTGATCTGAAGGCTGAGCGGCTCGTCATCGAGTCGCGGCAAAGTCTGGATCATAGGGATCGACACTGCATCGCGGCGGTACTCCGCAAAGCGTCAGTGGACCTGCCGTATGCGCATGTGCCGCCGCACTGTGAGCCTGGGTTGTGGTGGCCTGATGCGGTCGCATGGGCCTATGGTGCAGGCGGTTCCTGGCGAACAACGGTGGCTCCGCTTGTGAGTGACGTGTTCCACGTCGACAAGGGCTCCGGATAGCGCGAAACCCGACTGCTCACCGTCCGGAGAGGAGCCGGGTCCACTTCTCCCGGCTAGTGCCAGGAGCTGATACTGATGATAGCTGAGGCGGCCGGAGGGTGGCATGGTTTTTTTGGGGTGTCGCGTGTGCCGTATCCGAAGCGCGAAATCCGGCTACTGGACGGTCATCCAGCCGCCGGACTCGGTCCTCTCGGTGGTGCTGGGAGCTGCGCGAAACCCGGATGCTGGACGTCCATCCAGGACCCGGGCCCACTTCCCTCAGCTAGTGCCAGGGGCTGTCGAGAAGTATGAGCGCTCGGGGTTGGCGGCGACAGTGAATTTCGCGGGTTAGGGTGCGGTGTGGATCCGTACTCGATTTTCGGGGATATCGTGGCCGGGCGGGCGCCGGCGAGCAAGGTGTATGACGACGCGGACGTGTTGGCGTTCATGGATATTCGGCCGATGACGCCGGGGCATGTGCTGGTGGTGCCGAAGGTGGCGGCGCGGAGTCTTGCCGAGTTGGACCCTGCGGTCGGGGGGAAGTTGTTTCAGGTGGGGCAGCGGTTGGCGGCGGCGTTGCGGGCCAGTGAGGTGGGGTGTGACGGGGTGAACTTTTTTCTGGCCGACGGGGTGACCGCGGGGCAGGAAGTGTTCCACGTGCATCTGCATGTGATCCCGCGGACGGCCGGTGACGGGTTCGGGCTGCGTGGTCGTCCGACCAGTCCGCGGCGCGCTGACCTGGACTATTTGGCCTCTTCGATCAAGGGTGCGCTCGACCGCTGAGCGGTACTGTTGCCGTTGGCGCCGACGTGAAATCTTTTACGTACTGGGCGGTTTGCTGAAGAAGCGCTATGATCTTGAATCCCAGATACATCGCTCACGGGTGAGTTACCTTGAATGTCATTGGCATGCGGTGATGGAGGTGGGGACATGCGGCGAACGCGAGTTGCTGTTGTAGTGCTGGCCTTTACGTTTGCGCTGCTCGGTCCGGTGCTCAGCGTCCCGGCGACGGCCCATGCGGCCCAGGTCGTCCGGATCGACGCGCAGAGTCCGACCAGGTCGGCGGTATTCATCGACTCGCCCGCGATGGGGCGAACCGTGCAGGTGCAGGTGCTGCATCCGGCGGGCGGCGGCGCCCGCCCGGCCTACTACCTGCTGGACGGGCTCGATCCCGGCATGAATCAGAGCACCTGGACCAACGCCACCGACGCGGAGAAGTTCTTCGCCGGTGAGAACGTCAATGTGGTATTGCCGGTAGGTGGCCAGGCCAGTTACTACACGGATTGGCAGCAGGACGATCCCCGCTTCGGCCGGTACAAATGGGAGACCTTCCTGACCGAGGAGCTGCCGCCGATCATCAACGCGCACTTCAACGGTAACGGCGTCAACGCGATCGGTGGACTCTCGATGGGCGGCAACGCCGCGTTCATCCTCGCGGCACGCAAGCCGTGGTTGTATCGGGCGGTCGCGGGCTACAGTGCTTGTCCCGATACGGGTTTGGCGCAGGGCGCGGTGATGTTCTCCATCGCCAACCGCGGTGGCAACCCGCTGAACATGTGGGGCGCGCCGGGCAGTGCCGCTTGGTCCGAACACGATCCGGCGCTGATGGCGGATCGCTTGCGCGGCAAGACGATCTATCTGTCCACCGGCAGCGGTGTGCCTGGCCCGCACGAGGCGGAGATCAAACCCCAACTGCCGGAGAACATTTTCCTCGGCGGCCCGATCGAAACCGGCGTCAACACCTGCGTGCTCGGCTTCGAACAGCGCCTGCGCGGCCTCGGCATCCCGGCCCGAATCGATTACAGCCCAGTGGGAACCCACTCCTGGTCCTATTGGCAGGACACCCTGCACGCCTCGTGGCCCACCATCGCCCCGGCGATCGGCGCCTGACCGGCGATCGCACGTGCGTTATTGAGTCGCGCAGCGCCTCGCCTGCCCGAACTTCCGAGGCGCGACCTATTGGGGGCTTGGCACCGGGCGGCATGGCGCAACGCGACTCCGCGGGGGTAAGGGAGCTGAACAGTAGGGTGGAGCGCATGGCTGTGGAGAGTGTGGTGGCGGCCCCGATCGCCAAGACGGTGCCGACCGAGCGTGTGCATCATGGCGACGTTTTCGTCGACAAGTACGAGTGGCTGCGGGACAAGGAGGATCCCGAGGTCATCGCCTATTTGACGGCGGAGAACACCTACACCGCGGCACAGACCGCGCACCTGGACGGGCTGCGGGACCGGATCTTCGACGAGATCAAGGCCCGCACCCAGGAGACCGATCTTTCGGTGCCGACCCGCCTGGGCGACTACTGGTACTACTCACGCAGTTTCGAGGGCAAGCAGTACGGCGTGCACTGCCGCTGTGCTGTCGCGGCGGGAGCGACGGGCGCGGAGGAGGCAGCTCGCGTAACCACGGGGCGTCCCGTGGACGCCGCCATGAATACAGCCCCGGCCGCCGATGGCATCGACGCGTGGACCCCGCCGAAGCTCGAGGTCGGCGTCGAGATCCCGGGCGAGCAGGTGCTGCTCGACAGCAACCAGCTCGCCGAGGGCACCGACTTCTTCGCGCTCGGCGCCTTCTCGATCAGCCATGACGGCAACCTGCTCGCCTACTCGGTGGACACCGTCGGCGATGAGCGCTACGTGCTGCGCTTCAAGGATCTGCGCACCGGTGAGCTGCTCGCCGACGAGATCGCGGGTACCGCACCCGGCGCGACGTGGTCGCTGGACGGTACGCACGTCTTCTATCAGACGGTCGATGAATCTTGGCGGCCCGACACCGTGTGGCGGCACCGGCTCGGCACCGCGAAGGACGCCGACGTGCAGGTCTTCCACGAGCCCGACGAGCGCTACTGGGTCAGCATCGGCGCGACCCGCTCGGAGAAGTACCTGGTGATCTGGGTCGGCTCCAAGATCACCACCGAGGGCTGGGTGCTCGACTCGGCCGATCCCGAGGGCGAGTTCCGCGTCCTGCTGCCCCGGCGCGAGGGCGTCGAATACTCCGCCGAGCACGCGGTGATCGGCGGCGAGGACCGCTTCCTGATCCTGCACAACGACGTGGTCGACGGGGTGAAGGCGGAGAACTTCGTGCTCGCCGAGGCGCCGGTCGACGATCCGTCGCGGATGACGCTGCTGATCGGGCATCGCGACGACGTGCGGCTGGAGGACGTGGACGCGTTCGCCGATCACCTGGTGCTCAGCTACCGCCGCGAGGCGCTGACCCGCGTCGCCATCTGGCCGCTGACCGAGTCGGGCTACGGCGAGCGCCGCGAGCTGGAATTCGATCTGGAGCTGTTCTCGGTCGGCGCGGGCGCGAACCCGGAGTGGGCGCAGCCGACGCTGCGGATCGGGCTCACCTCGTTCATCACGCCGATGCAGGTGTTCGACTATGTGCCCGCCACCGGCGAGCTCCTGTTGCGCAAGGAGCAGCCGGTTCTCGGCGGCTACGACGCGAACGACTATGTGCAGCAGCGCGATTGGGCGGTCGCCGCGGACGGTACCCGGATCCCCATCTCGCTGGTGTGGAAGAAGGAGGCCGCGGCGGCGCAGGCGCCGCTGGTGTCCGATGGGCGCTCCGCAGGCTCCGCGCCGAAACCGTTGCTGCTCTACGGATACGGCTCCTACGAGGCGAGCATGGACCCGTCCTTTTCGGTATCGCGGCTTTCGCTGCTCGACCGCGGCATGGTGTTCGCGGTGGCGCACGTGCGCGGTGGCGGCGAGATGGGCAGGCTCTGGTACGAGCACGGCAAGACGCTCACCAAGAAGAACACCTTCACCGATTTCGTCTCGTGCGCAACCCATCTCATCGAATCCGGGATCACCTCGGTGGATCGGCTCATCGCCGAGGGCGGCAGCGCCGGCGGCCTGCTGATGGGCGCGGTGGCCAACCTGGCGCCGGAGTTGTTCGTGGGCATCCTGGCCAACGTGCCGTTCGTCGACCCGCTCACCTCGATCCTCGATCCGTCGCTGCCGCTCACCGTCATCGAATGGGACGAGTGGGGTAATCCGTTGGCGGACAAGGATGTCTACGCCTATATGAAGTCCTACTCGCCGTACGAGAACGTCGAGGCGAAGGACTATCCGGCGATCCTGGCGATCACCAGCCTCAACGACACCAGGGTGCTCTACGTCGAACCGGCCAAGTGGGTCGCCGAGCTGCGCGCCACCAAGACCGGCGACAGCCCGCTGCTGCTCAAGACCGAGATGAGCGCCGGGCACGGCGGGGTCAGCGGGCGCTACGAAAAGTGGAAGGAAGTGGCGTTCGAATACGCCTGGGTGCTCGATACGGTCGGCCTGGCCGACGCGTAGTCACCCGATCGGGAGGCCGGTGTGACCGGCCTCCCCTCGATGCGGAACCCGTGGCGGGGTGTTCGTCGCCTGGTCATGTGACCTGCACGCCGAGTACATCTGTGCCTGGCACCGTTGGTTCATGAACGCTGAGCTGATCGTTTCCGTATCCGGGATCCGGGAGACCACCCGCGATGCCGCGATCGAGTTCGCCGCGGAGATGGATCGGCGCGACGTCCGGCTGTCGCTGCTGGTGGCGCCCAGGCTCAAGGGCAAATACCGCCTCGCCGACGATCCGGCGACGCAGGCGTGGCTGCGCGGGCGCAGGGCCCGCGGCGACGCGATCGTGCTGCACGGCTACGACCAGGCGGCGACCAAGCGCCGCAGGGCCGAATTCGCCACGCTGCCGAGGCATGAGGCCCGACTACGCCTGATGGCCGCCGACCGCGTGCTCGAACAGGCCGAGCTGCGCACCCGGCTGTTCGCGGCGCCGCGCTGGGATGCCTCGGCGGGCGCCATCGAGGCGCTGCCGCAGGTCGGCTTCCGGGTCGCGCTCGGTCTCACCTCGATCCTCGATCTGGAACGCAATGTGGCGCACAAGGCCAGGGTGTACGGCATCGGCGAGGGTTTCCGCGCCGAACCGTGGTGGTGCCGGGCGCTGGTGATGGGCGCGGCGCGCACCGCGCGGCGCGGTGGCGTACTGCGCCTTGCGATTTCGGCGGCGCAGCTGAGCCGGTCGGGTCCGCGGCAGGCGATGCTCGACGCGGTCGATCTCGCGCTGTTCCACGGTGCGGCGAGCGAGGTGTATCGCTGGGAGCCGTTCGCGGGCGCGCGTGCCGCTTAGTTCCGCCTGTCGGCGCCGCCGCCCGTGAATGGCGTGGATCGGGCGGCGGCGCGCGGCGGAAACCGTTGGCGCTAGCGCATTTTCGAATCAGGCACGGCCGGTGTCGCATCGTGGGTGAAGCCGCCGGCCTCGGCTTTGGTGAGCGTCAGCGCGTGCTTGTCGAGCTGGCCGAGGCACCGGCCTATATCCGCGAGCAGCAGATCGGCCATGTCGACGGTGAACCCGTGCCTGATCACCGCGCGCATGATCGTCTCGTCCTCACGATCGGCGGGCAGCGGGTAGGCGGCGATCAGCCAGCCCCTGGTGCGCAGCCGATCCGATAGGTCGTACAGGTTGTAGCGCTGTCCTTCGCGCAGGCGCCAGCTCACCGCGGTGATGCCGCGGTGCGGGTTGCCGTCGTTGATCAGCTCGAACGGTCCGAGATCGGCCAGCCTGCGCGCGAGATACTGTGCGACACGGTAGATCTCGGACTGCACCCGGCGATATCCGGTGCGGCCGAGGCGGATGAAGTCGTAGTACTGGGTGATCGCCTGTCCGCCCGGCCTGGAGAAGTTCAGGTTGAAGGTGGCCATGCTGCCGCCGAGGTAGTCCACGTCGAAGATCAGCGAGGCGGGCAGGTCCGCGGCCTCGCGCCAGATCGCCCAGCCGCAGCCGAGCGGCGCGAGCCCGGTCTTGTGGCCGGAGGCGTTGATCGACTTCACCCGGGGCAGCCGGAAATCCCACACCAGTTCGGGCGCGGTGAACGGGGCGAGGAAGCCCCCGCTCGCCGCGTCCACGTGGATCGGGATATCGAGGCCGCTGCTGTGCTGGAGTTGATCGAGCGCCTTGCTGATGCCTGCGACGTCCTCGAACAGGCCGGTGAAGGTCTGGCCGAAGGTGGGCACCACCATGATGGTTCGCTCGTCGCAGTGCGCGGCGACGTCATCGGGGTGCATGGTCAGCCGATCACCGCGCAGCGGGATCTGGCGGATCTCGACATCGAAGTACCGCGCGAACTTCTCCCAGCAGACCTGGACCGGACCGCAGACGAAGTTGGGCGTCCCGGTGCCGCCGTTGTGCCGCCAGCGGAATTTGGCGGCGAGCCCGCCGAGCATGGCGGCCTCGCTGGAGCCGATGGTCGAGGTGCCCGGCGCGGTGGCCGGATTGGGGGCGTGCCACAGGTCGGCCACCATCCGCGCCGCGCGCCGTTCCAGCTCGGCGGTCTGCGGGTATTCGTCCTTGTCGACGATGTTCTTGTCCAGCGATTCGGCCATCAGCCTGCGCGCGTGATCGTCGATCCAGGTGGTGCAGAAGGTGGCCAGGTTGATCCTGGAGACGCCGTCGAGCAGCAACTCGTCGTGCACCACCTGATAGGCGACCGGCGGGGACATCTCCTTGATCGGGAAGCCCTGTTTCGGCGCACCTCGGCTGAGGCCGGGCATGGCGAACAGGTCAGGCAGATCTGGCATGGAAGCCCTCTCGAAAGGTCGGCTCGCGCTGAATGTGCCACGGACGGTCCCAGTGTCGGGTACGGGTGCGGCGGGTGGCGGGAGCCCACGCCGAGGCGGCCTGCGGGCGGCGCATGCGTCATCGAACGGTCATCGCCGGTGCAATCAACAGATAACCGCCGCCCTCCCGCCGCCATCGCCGTCGGCTCGTAGCGATTCGAATTCTGTTGTACAGCAACGAAATTCAGTGATGCTCAAACGAAATCGGGAGACCGTGCCCGGCGTGCTCGCTGCCTATGCTTCTCGGTCGGGCTCTCCTAGGCTGACCACGTTTCGATCGACTGTGGCGCTGTTCGCCGCGCTCGGCAGCCCGGTTTTTGACGAGGGGCTGGGCTGCGGGAGTTTTCGCGAAAGGTGTGCGCAGTCACCCCGATCGTCGATGGGAAAGCGTATGAGATTCCGCAGCACAACCGCGGCCGCCCTGCTGGCCGTCGGTGCGATGACGGTCGCCTCGGCCACCGTCCATGCCGAGCCCGCGGCCGATCCCGGCCTGCGGTATTCGCTCAAGGTGGTGGACAAGACAGTCGTCGTCTCGCTCGCGGGCGGGGTCTTCTCGCTCGACGAACGTGAGGGCGCGACACCGGAAGCGCCGAAGGTGCAGTACGCGAGCGTCAAGGACACCACGGGTGCCACGCTGGTCTCGTTCCCGCTCGACTATCGCGCAGGCGGGGCCCCCGTGCCGCTGCGCGCGGTGGCCACGAAGGGCGACACCGTTCTGGAGATCACGCCGGAGCAGTCCGGCGTCAGCCGACTCGGCGAGGTCAAGCCGATCGCCTCGCCGCTCGAGGATCAGCGCGCCCAGGACGAATTCAGCAGCAAGCTGGGAATGGCAACGAAGATCGGCGGATTCGTCGGTTCGGCCATCGGTTTCGTCATCGGATGTGTGGTCGGACTGCTCGTCGGCTGCATTCCGGGCGGCATCATCGGCGGCCTGATCGGCACCATCGTCGCGGGCGGCCCGACGCTGATCGTCGCGGGAATGGAACTGATGGAGACGCAGCAGGCACCTCCCGGCACCACCAAGTGGGCCGACCATCCGCAACCCGCACCCCAGAACTGACTCGTCGAACCCGCCCGGCGCCGAGGCCAGCCGATACCCTCGGAACGGACGGCGGCTCGGCCGCCGGGTGAAGTTCGATCCACGACGAAGTGAGGCGCTGGTATGACGACCGACGATTCCCGCACCGCCGCGTTGCGCGAGCGGGTGGCCGCGTTGATGCCGCAGGCGAAAATTGATCTGGCCCAGCTGGTTTCGTTCAAGTCGGTGGCCGATGCCAGGTTGTTCCCGCCGCAGGAGTGCGAGAAGGCCGCGCACTGGGTGGCCGACGCGTTCGCCGCGGCCGGGCTGACCAAGGCGGGCCTGCACGAGACACCGGATGGCACCAGCGCCGTCATCGCGTCGCGCCCGGCGCCGCCCGGTGCGCCGACGGTGCTGCTGTACTGCCACTACGACGTGCAGCCGCCGCTGAACGAGGCCGCGTGGCACACGCCGGTCTGGGAGCTCACCGAGCGCAATGGGCGCTGGTACGGCCGCGGTGCCGCGGACTGCAAGGGCAATCTCATCATGCACCTGACCGCGCTGCGTGCCCTAGGGCCCGACCTACCGGTCGGGGTCATCATGGTCGCCGAGGGTTCCGAGGAGCAGGGCACCGGCGGGCTGGAGCGCTTCGTCGAGGTCAACCCTGATCTGTTGCGCGCCGACGCGATCGTGATCGGCGACTGCGGAAACTTCGCGGTCGGCGAGCCGACCTTCACCGAAACCCTGCGCGGCGGTGTGAATGTCGTCGTCACCGTCGAAACACTCGCGGGCCCACTGCATTCCGGGATGTACGGCGGTGCGGCGCCGGACGCGCTCGCCGCGCTGATCCACCTGCTCGCCACGCTGCGCGACGACAAGGGCAACACCACCGTCACCGGGCTGGCCAACGATCAAAGCTGGCCCGGTGTGCAATACCCGGAGCAGCGCTTCCGTTCCGACGCGGGCGTGCTGCCAGGCGTGGCGCTGTCCGGTGACGGTGCCATCGCCGACATGCTCTGGGCGCGACCGGCGTTGACGGTCCTCGGCATCGATGTGCCGCCGGTGGTCGGTTCGTCGGCGGCCATCCAGCCCTCGGCAAGGGCCCGGCTCAACCTGCGCATCCCGCCCGGCATCGATCCGGATGAGGCGAACAAAGCGCTTGTCGCGCATCTCGAGGCGAACGTCCCGTGGCAGGCCAAGCTCACCGTCGAACTCGAGGGTGAGGGCGGCGCTGCGTTCCGCGCCGGATCCGACGGCCCGGCGCGCACCGCGATGGCGGAGGCACTCGCCGCGTCCTACGGCAAAGCGCCGGTCACCCAGGGGCAGGGCGGCTCCATCCCGCTGTGCAATGTCCTCGCCGACACCTACCCGGACGCGGAGATCATGCTGATCGGCGTCGAGGAACCGAAATGCCTGATCCACGCGCCCAACGAGAGCGTGGATCCGAGCGAGATCGAACACCTGGCGCTGGCCGAGGCGCTGTTCCTGGCGAGCTACGCCGAGCGCGCCCGCTAGTCACAGCTCGCGCTGGTCCTCGGGCTCGATCACGGTGAATTCCGTTCCGGCCGGGCCCATTTCGGCGAGCCTGCCGAAGTAGATGCCCTGCCCGGCGGGCTCGATGATGCCGTAGTGGATCGGGAAGGCGGTGCGCGGGCCGACGGCGCGCAGATAGTCGACGGCCTCGCTGATCCGCATCCACGGCGCCGCCGCCGGAATCGCGAGCACGCCGACCGGCACCGGCGGCACCCACAGCGAATCGCCGGGGTGCACCAGCTGCGCCGGGTCGTCGGCGGTGCCGAGTTGGAAGACGGTGTTATCGATCACCGGAATCTCCGGGTGGATCACCGCGTGCCTGCCGCCGCCACCGGTGATCTGGAGGTCGCCGAGTTGAACGATGTTGCCCGCGTGCACCGGTTGCCACGGCTCGCCGCGCTGCTGTGCGGTCTGCGGATCGCTCAGCAGCCTGGCACCCGGATTCGCGTCGATGAGCGCTTCGATGCGGTTCGGATCGATGTGGTCGGGGTGCTGGTGGGTGATCGCGATCGCGTCGAGACCGGTGAGGCCCTCGAAGCCGTGCGAGAAGGTGCCCGGGTCGAACAGGACCCTCTTGCCCTGTAGTTCGACGAGGATGCAGGAGTGGCCGAAGTGGGCTATGCGCATCCCGCCATGCTATTTGGCGAGTCCTGTAAGCGGGGCCACAGAGCGGGGCGCGGCACGGGTTCGCGAGCCTACCCCGCCAGCTCAGCGGACAACCAGGACAACTAGGCTGCTGACGTATTCCCCACCAGCTAAGGAGCAACGCGTGGCACGAGTCGTGGTCGAGGTGATGCCGAAGGCCGAAATCCTGGATCCGCAGGGGCAGGCCATTGTCGGTGCGCTCCCGCGCCTGGGATTCGCCGGGGTCGCGGATGTGCGGCAGGGCAAGCGATTCGAGCTCGATGTCGATGACAGCGTCGGCGACGCGGAGCTCGAGCAGATCGCCGAGGCGCTGCTGGCCAACACCGTGATCGAGGAGTGGAAGGTAGTCCGGCTCCCATGACGGCGCGCATCGGTGTAATCACCTTCCCCGGCACGCTCGATGACGTCGACGCCGCGCGCGCGGTGCGGCGGGCGGGCGCCGAGGCGGTCAGTCTGTGGCATGCCGACGCCGATATCAAGAAGGTCGACGCGGTCGTCGTGCCGGGCGGCTTCTCCTATGGCGACTACCTGCGCGCGGGCGCCATCGCCCGATTCGCCCCGGTGATGGGCGAGGTCGTGCGCGCCGCGGGCCAGGGTCTGCCGGTGCTCGGTATCTGCAACGGTTTCCAGGTGCTGTGCGAGGCGGGCCTGCTGCCCGGCGCACTGACCCGCAACGAGGGCCTGCACTTCATCTGCCGCGACGAGTGGCTGCAGGTCGAGTCGGTGTCCACCGCGTGGACCTCCCGCTACGAGCCCGGTGCGCAGATCCTGATCCCGCTGAAGTCCGGCGAGGGCCGCTACCAGGCCTCGGCCGCCGTGCTCGACGAGCTGGAAGGCGAAGGCCGCGTGGTGTTCCGCTACGCGGGCGAGAACCCCAACGGCTCCCAGCGCGGCATCGCGGGCATCGCCTCCGCCAACGGCCGCGTCGTCGGCCTGATGCCGCATCCCGAGCACGCCACCGAGGCGCTCACCGGCCCGTCCGACGACGGCATGGGCCTATTCCTTTCGGTGCTCGACTCGCTCGTCTCCGCCTGAGTCTGTAGCTCCATCGCACTCCGCCCTTCCGGTAGCGCCGGGAGGGCGGAGTCGTTTCCGGTGTCGGGTCGTTTCAGTCGTCATCGGAATCCGCTGTGCCCGCCAGTATTTCGGTCGCCGCGCGATGGATTTTGGTGAGCGCGGCGAGCAGGTGCCTGCGCTCGGTCGGGGTGAGATCGGCGGTCAGGCGCTGCTCCAGCGCCTGACGTTCGGACTGGATCGGGCGGCGCAGGCGGCGGCCGGTATCGCTGAGCCAGAGTCGAACGAGCCGGTTGTCCTTGTCGTCGCGACGGCGTTCGAGCAGGCCGGCCTCGGCCATTCTGGTCGCCATCTTCACCACCGTCGGCGTGGTGACCGACAGTGCCGCCGCGATCTCGCCCGGGGTGCGCCCGTCGTGCTCCCACAGCGCCGCGAGCAGGTGGTCCTGGCCGAGGTGCAGGCCGTGCCGCCGGACCGCCGCGTCGGCGACAGCGCGTACGGCCTTGTTGGTCCGGCCGTGCAGATCGAGGAACTCCGACATCGCGCTTCCTTCAAGTCGATTGACGGCTAATCATTTCGTGGCTAACGTTCCGGGAGATCGCTAGACGGCAAACGATATCGGGAGAAGTCATGCTCTTGGTGACCGGGGCTACCGGGAACATCGGTGGGGAACTCGTGCGGCTGCTCGACGCGCAGGAGGTGGAGTTCCGGGTGCTGGTGCGCGATCCGTCGCGTGCGCGCGTGCTGCCGGAGCGGGTGCCGCGCGTCGTCGCCGACCTGGCCGAACCCGCAACGCTGTCACAGGCTTTCGCCGATGTCAGGGCCGTGTTCCTGCTGACGCCCGGTATCGCCACCGCGCCGGTGCGGCATGCGGTCGACGCGGCGGTGGCGGCGGGGGTGCGCCGGATCGTGCACCTGTCCTCGGCGCATGTGCTCGGCGATCCGATGCCCGCCATGGGCCGCTGGCATCACGAGCGCGAGGAACTGGTGCGCGCCTCGGGTATTCCAGCGACCTTCCTGCGCCCGGGCGGCTTCATGACCAACGCGCTCGAATGGGTTGGCACCATTCGCGAGGGCGGCTACGTGCTCAATCCGACCGGTCGTGGACGGTTCGCGCCGATCGATCCCCGCGATATCGCCGCCGTCGCCGCGCTCGCACTGACCGAGGACGGGCACGAAGGGCGGGCGTACACCCTCACGGGCGATACCGCCTACACGATTCCCGAGCAGGTCGCGGTGCTGGCCGGGGTGCTCGGACGCCCGATCGCCGTGCGTGAGACCGCGACGCCGGAGGAGGCGGTGCGCGCTCGGTTCCCGCACGGCGCGCCGGGGCCGCTCGCGGACGCCATCGTCGAGTCGTTCACCGCGATGCGCGCCGATACCGTCGGCCTGCGTACCGATACCGTCGCCGGATTGACCGGCCGTGATCCGCGCGGGTTCGCCGCCTGGTGCGCGCGCAACGCGGCGGCGTTCGGCTAGGTGATCTGGGCGATGATGTCGAAGTCGACGCCGTTGGCCAGGGCTATGTAGCCGTGCTGGACCGCTTGGTTGCCGCGGAATCCCCTTGTACCGCCCGGTGTTTCGAGGAGGACGCCCTGGTCGAGGGTGGACAGGACCTCGGGGACGCGCAGTGAGCCCGTCGTCTCGGCGATGGCGCGCAGGGTGTGGATGGCCTCGTAGGTGGCGTTGCTGAAGCTGGTGAGCGCGGGGGCGAAGTTGCCGTGCAGCCGGCGGTAGCGCCGCATGCGGTCGCGGCCGTCGCTGGTGCGCTCGTCGATGAAGAAGCTGGATGCCACGTAGAAGTTGTGGTTGGCGCCTGCGCCGCCGGCGAGCAGCACGTTTTCGTCGGCGGCCGGGCTGATCCTGATCTGTGCGGCCGCGCGGCCGGTCGCGGCGAACTGCCGGTTGAACCGGGAGACGTCGGCGCCGACCATCAGGATGATGACGCCCTCGGCCAGATCGAGCGCGGGTTCAGCGAGGAAGCCGCCGAAGTCCGGTGCGCCGAGCGGTACGAACCGCTCCAGCACGATCGCGGACGGATCGATGAGGCTGTTGCGTACCGCCTTGGCCGATTCGCGCGGCCAGATGTAGTCGTTGCCGATGATCGCCCAGCGCCGCACGCCGAGCTCGCGCTGCAGCCAGTGCACCGCGGGCAGCGTCTGCCCGGCCGGGTGCTCGCCGAGCATCAGCACGCCGGGTAGCTCGTTGGTCAGCCCCTCGTGCCCGGTCGCGAACAGGTAGGGCACCCGGCTGTCGTTGGCCTTGGCCACCGCGAGCCGGACCGCCGAGGTGTGCCATCCGGTGATCGCGTCCACCATTCCGGTGGCGAGGAAGGCGTCGACCTCCAGCGCGACTTCCAGGGGATCTCGCCCGCCGTCGATATTCGTAGTACGAATTTCGCGACCGAGTATTCCTGTGCCACGGTTGATTTCGTCCACCGCGAGCGATATCGCAGCATCGCAGGAAGGCGCCACGATCCCACCGGGACCCTGCATCGGAACTATGTTGAGGATCTCGATTGTGCCATCAGGGCTCTCGCCGAACGCGGACATTCGGTACTCTTCTTCTCGTTCGAGCGAAATTCAGGGGCAGGCGGGAAATAATGACGACGACCATTGTAAGCGGATATTCCACGCTGCATGGTGCGCTGCGTGCCGCCGAGCGCGGTTGGCTGCGTCACCTCGATGCCGCTCTCTGTGCCAGGCAGCTCACCGCCGACCAGTGGTCGATGCTGTCGAATCTGTCGGCGGAGACCGGCGTCACCATGAGCGAGCTGGCGGCGAAGTCCCAGCTCCCGCCCTCGTCGGCGACTCGGCATGCCGACTTCCTAGCCGAGCGCGGCCTGATCTTCCGCATCGCCGCCGAGGACGACCGCCGCCGGATCCTGATCGGGCTGAGCCGTCTCGGCGTCGACCTGGTCGCCTCGGTGCGCGCCGAGGAGACGCGCGCCGAGCATGAGCTGCGGTCGCGGATGGGCGCGCGCCGCTACTCCGAGCTGATGCGCTTGCTCGAGCTCGTTTCCGCGCCCGACTAGTTCCGGTACTCGCCCGGTAAGTCCCGTTCGCCCGGTGCGGCGGAGTGGAATCAGACTGCGTCGGTTATGTTTCCAAATAGAATTAGTTCGGCGCCGCTGGCGATCACTCTTGGGGCGAACTGAACAACGCGACGTCGGGAGCGAAGATGGACTGCGAAACGATGGTGCCGAACCGGGCCGTGGATAGCGTGGATCGCGTTGTGCTGGCCGAATATTCGACAATGGGCTTGCGGTACCGCCGGGCCGGCACGTATTGCGTCGCGAGGGCCGTTCCCGGCCCGGCGGCGCGCCACTGAAAACAAACTGTGCGGTCTTTTCCGGGTTGTGCCACCTCACGCACCTAGGATTCCCATATGCCCGTTTCCACCACTGCCGCCACCGCCGTTGGGCTGTGCGACTTCATCGATTCCTCGCCGTCGCCGTTCCATGTCTGCCGGACGGTCGCGCGTGAGCTCGAGGGCCACGGTTTCACCCGCCTCCCCGAGGCGGCGCCGTGGCCGCTCAGCGATGCGGCCAGGCAGTACGCCTGGGGCGGCGGCGCCACCCGTCAGCACCAAACCGACGGTGGCGGCCGCCATTACGTGATCCGCGGCGGTTCGCTCATCGCGTGGTCGAGCCCCGAGTCGCTCGGCTCCGCGCCGTTCCGGGTGATCGGCGCGCACAGCGACAGCCCGAACCTGCGCGTCAAACAGCATCCCGATCTGGCGGGCGCGGGCTGGCAGCTGGTCGGGCTCGAGCCGTACGGCGGCGCATGGCTGAACTCGTGGCTCGACCGCGACCTCGGCGTCTCCGGGCGGCTCAGCGTGCGCGACGGCAACGCGGTCGCCGAGCGGCTCGTCCGCATCGATGAGCCGATCCTGCGGGTGCCGCAGCTGGCGATCCACCTGTCCGACGATCGCCGCGGCGTCGCGCTCGACCCGCAGCGCCATCTCAACGCGGTGTGGGGCCTCGGATCCGAGCCGCGCTCGTTCCTCGACTTCGTCGCCGAGCACGCGGGCGTCGATCCGGACGCGGTGCTCGGCTGGGAGCTGATGGCACACGACCTGACGCCGAGCAGGCTGGTCGGGCGCGACCGCGATCTGGTCAGCGCGCCGCGGCTGGACAACCAGGGCACCTGCTACGCGGGGATGCGCGCCTTCCTCGCGGCGGTCGCCGAACCCGGTGCGGCCATTCCGGTGCTGGCGATCTTCGATCACGAGGAGGTCGGCAGCCAGTCCGATCGCGGCGCTATGTCGGATCTGCTGCCCGCCGTGCTGGAACGGATCGTGCTCGCCCGCGGCGGCGGTCGCGCCGAATATCTGGCCGCGCTGGCCGGATCCGTCTGCGCCTCGGGCGATATGGCGCACGCGACGCACCCGAACTACCAGGATCGGCATGAGCCTGCGCACCGGATCGAGGTGAACGGTGGACCGGTGCTGAAGGTCAACCAGAATCTGCGCTACGCCACCGATGCCGTCGGTGCGGGCGCGTTCGCGCTGGCTTGCGCGCAAGCGGATGTCACGTTGCAGCGCTACGTGCACCGGGCGGATCTGCCGTGCGGTTCGACCATCGGCCCGATGACCGCCGCGCGCACCGGCATGACCACCGTCGACGTCGGCGCCGCCCAGCTGGCCATGCATTCGGCCCGGGAGATCATGGGCGCCGCCGACATCACCGCCTACGCGGCGGCGCTGGCCGCGTTCCTGACGCCCGCGGTCACCGGCCGGTATGTGGTGACGGCGAATACGAACACCGCGAGGGTCGCGATCACATAGCTGCTGCCGATGAGCTGCTGCCACCACGCCCAGTCGAGCTCGCGGTCGTTGCTGTGTGGCAGCAGCCAGTGCGGTCCGATCAGGAACAGCACGGTGAACGCGGCGACCGTCGCGAGGAACGGCCGACTGCGTTTGCCGCGGGCGATCGCGTCGGCCGCGAGCACCGCAACGGGCGCGATCCACACCCAGTGGTGTGACCACGACACCGGCGAAACCAGCAGTACCGCCGCGGCATTCACCAGCAGCGCGGCGACGGTCGCGCCGGCGGCGATGAGCCTGCGCATCCAGATCGCGGCGAGCGCGACCGCGACGAGCGACAGCGCGATCCAGATCAGTGTCGCCGTCTGATCGGCGACGCCGAGCCGGAACGCCATGCCCTTGATCGACTGATTGCCCGCGAAATACGGCGGCCCGATCCGGCCGGTGTCGGCCAGCGTGTGGAACCAGTATTCGACCGAATCGCTGGGGAACAGCAGGAATCCGAGCCCGACCGCGGCGATCGCGGAGACCACCAGCGTGCCTGCGGCCTTCCAGTCCTTGCGCAGCAGGAAGTAGAGCAGATACCCGGCCGGGATCAGCTTCACCGACACCGCGATGCCGATCAGCATGCCGCGCGGCCAGAACGGTTTGCGGACAAGGCAATCCATGGTGATCGCGGCCATCAGCACCAGGTTGATCTGGCCGAAGCCGAAGGTCTGGCGCAGCGGCTCGAACACCTGGGTCAGCGCGACCGCGGTGATCACCAACGGCAGCATCGTCATCCGGTCCAGCCCGGGCCGGATCCTGGCCAGCACCAGCCACAGCGTGATGCCGAGGCTCAGCACGGAGGTGATCACCACGAGCACCTCGGCCAGCTCCAGCGGCATCAGCGCGAGCGGTGCGAAGAACAGCGCGGCCAGCGGCGGGTAGGTGAACGGCAGGCCGATGCCGAAGACCGGCGGCATCGGCCCGTACAGCTCGCCGTCGTCGAGCCAGACCCGGGCCCCGTTGCGGTAGACCTGCAGGTCGATGTAGCCGCCCCACCAGTGCACGAACAGTGAGACGAGCACCGATACGGCGAACAGGGCGAGCGCGGCGAACAGCCAGCGCAGTTGCCGCTTGGTCGCCGGGGTGACCGACTGCTCAGCTGAATCAGCTACCCCCGCTCGTTCCGTCACGGGCACAGAGTATCGGGTGGGTTGTCGAAGAACGTGCGGTGGCTCGCGCCTTCTGCTATGTGATCGCGCGCACCAGTAAAGCCCGGAACCGGCGCGCCGAGCGGTCACGGCTAAACTCCGTTACGAATCCCCAGCTTCGCGCTCCCGGCCCGAAAGGACCCTGGTACTCCGTGACTCCGCAGGTCGACACCGTCAGCGCAGCCGCAGCAACCCCCGATGTGCCGCAGCCCTACAAAGAGCTAGGTCTGAAGGACGACGAATACGCGCGCATCAAGGAAATTCTGGGCCGCAGGCCGACCGACGCCGAGTTGGCGATGTACTCGGTGATGTGGAGCGAGCACTGCTCGTACAAGTCCTCGAAGGTGCATCTGCGCTACTTCGGTGAGACGACCACCGACGAGATGCGCGCCTCCATGCTCGCGGGCATCGGCGAGAACGCGGGCGTCGTCGACGTCGGCGACGGCTGGGCGGTCACCTTCAAGGTGGAAAGCCACAACCATCCCTCCTACGTCGAGCCCTACCAGGGCGCGGCCACCGGCGTCGGCGGCATCGTGCGCGACATCATGGCGATGGGCGCGCGCCCGATCGCGGTGATGGACCAGCTGCGCTTCGGTGCGGCGGACGCGGCCGACACCCGCCGCGTCGTCGACGGCGTGGTGCGCGGCGTCGGCGGCTACGGCAACTCGCTCGGCCTGCCGAATATCGGCGGCGAGACCGTCTTCGACGCCTCCTACCAGGGCAACCCGCTGGTGAACGCGCTGTGCGCCGGTGTGATGCGGGTCGAGGACCTGCACCTCGCCTTCGCCTCCGGCACCGGCAACAAGATCATCCTGTTCGGTGCGCGCACCGGCCTCGACGGCATCGGCGGCGTGTCCGTGCTCGCCTCGGACACCTTCTCCGGCGACGAGTCGGGCACCGGCCGCAAGAAACTGCCGAGCGTCCAGGTCGGCGACCCGTTCACCGAGAAGGTGCTCATCGAGTGCTGTCTCGAGCTGTACGCCGCCAAGCTTGTCGTCGGCATCCAGGACCTCGGCGGCGCCGGGCTGTCCTGCGCCACCTCCGAACTCGCGGCCGCGGGCGACGGCGGCATGCACATCGACCTGACCAAGGTGCCGCTGCGCGCCAAGGGCATGACACCGGCCGAGGTGCTCTCCAGCGAATCGCAGGAGCGCATGTGCGCGGTGGTCACGCCGGAGAACGTGGACGCGTTCATGGCCGTCTGCCACAGGTGGGATGTGCTCGCCACGGTGATCGGCGAGGTCACCGACGGTGACCGGCTGGTCATCAGCTGGCACGGCGAGACCGTCGTCGACGTGCCGCCGCGCACCGTCGCCCACCAGGGCCCGGTGTACGAGCGCCCGGTGCAGCGCCCCGATTTCCAGGACGCGCTGATCGCCGATACCCCGGACACGCTGCCGCGGCCGAAGACCGCCGACGAGCTGCACGCGACGCTGCTGCAGATGATCGCCAGCCCGCAGCTGTGCAGCCGCAGGTGGATCACCGAGCAGTACGACCGCTACGTGCGCGGCAACACCGTGCTGGCCGAGCACGCGGACGCGGGCGTCATCCGGATCGACGAGGAGACCGGCCGCGGTATCGCGCTGGCCACCGATGCCTCCGGCCGCTACACCAAGCTGGACCCGTACACCGGCGCGCAGCTCGCGCTGGCCGAGGCCTTCCGCAACGTGGCCACCACCGGCGCGACGCCCAAGGCCGTCACCAACTGCCTCAACTTCGGTTCCCCGGAGGATCCCGGCGTGATGTGGCAGTTCCAGCAGGCCGTGCGCGGTCTGGCGGACGGCTGTGTCGCCCTTGGTATTCCGGTCACCGGCGGCAACGTCAGCTTCTACAACCAGACCGGCCAGGACGCCATCCTGCCCACCCCGGTGGTCGGCGTACTCGGCGTCATCGACGATGTGCACCGCCGCATCCCGACCGGCCTCGGCCTGGAGCCGGGCGAGACGCTGATCCTGCTCGGCGACACCGCCGACGAATTCGGCGGCTCCATCTGGTCCCAGGTCGCGCACGACCACCTCGGCGGCGTGCCGCCGAAGGTCGACTTCGCCCGTGAGCAGCTGCTCGCCGAGGTGCTCGTCGCCGGGTCGCGCGACGGCATGATCAGTGCGGCGCACGACCTTTCGGAGGGTGGCCTGGCGCAGACCGTGGTCGAGGCCGCGCTCGCCGGCGAAACCGGTTGCCGCATCCTGCTTCCCGAGGGCGCCGACCCGTTCGTCGCGCTGTTCTCCGAGTCGGCGGGCCGCGTGCTCGTCGCGGTGCCGCGCTCGGAGGAGACCCGCTTCACCAAGATGTGCAGCGCGCGCGAATTGCCGTGGGTGCGTATCGGCGTGGTTGACCAGGGTTCGGATTCGGTCGAGGTGCAGGGCCAGTTCTCGGTGCCGCTGACCGAACTGCGCGAGGCGTTCGAGGGCACCCTGCCCAAGCTGTTCGGAGCACACGCGGTCTGACGACACGGAGGTTCGGATGGACCTGGCTCGGCTACGTTATGTGGAACGCTTCGTCCATCCGAACTATCCCGGCCTGATCGTCGGGACGCTCGCCTTCGTCCTGTCGCTGACACCCTCACTGCTGCCGCGTGATTGGCTGTTCCAGGGGTTGGTCAGCGGGATCAACGCCGCGATCGGCTACGGCATCGGCGCGCTGCTCGAGTGGTCGTACCGCAAATGGATTCGGCCGCGGCTGCCCGCCGCGATCACCGATCTGCGCACCGGGCAACCGGATTGGCTGCCCGGCGCGCTGAAGGTGACGACCATGGCGGCCTGTGTCGTCATCGCGGTGTTCACGCTGGTGCAGTCGGCCCGCTGGCAGCGCGAGATCACCGCGCTCATGGGGATGGCGCCCATCACGACCTCCGGCTATCTGCGCACCGGTGGGCTGAGCCTGCTCGTCGGCTGGATCGCGATCGCCATCTTCCGGCGGGTGCGCTGGCTGATCCGCCTGGTCGCCGCCGAGTTCATCCGGCGCACCAGAATGCCGGTGCGCCTCGCCTGGTGGAGCGGCGTGCTGGTGGTCACCGTGCTCGCCGTGCTGCTGTTCAACGGTGTGCTGGTCAAAAGCTTCTTCGCGGTGGCCAATTCGGCGTTCAGCGTGCGCAACGGTCACACCTCGCCCAATGCCACCCAGCCGATGCTGCCCGAACGGTCCGGCAGCCCCGAATCGCTGGCGAAGTGGGACACCCTCGGTTCGGAGGGTCGCTGGTTCGTTTCCTTCGTGCCCACCGCCGCCGATATCGCCAGGGTGACGGGAAAGCCCGCCCGCGAACCGATTCGGGTGTACGCCGGGCTGGAGTCGGCGAAAGACCCTGCCGCGCAGGCCGATCTGGCGGTCGCCGAACTGGAGCGCACGCACGCCTTCGAACGCAAGGCGCTGGTGGTGGTGACCACGACGGGCACCGGCTGGGTCGACTCGACCAGCGTGGCATCGGTCGAGCTGATGTACGGCGGCGACACCGCGGTGGTGGCCACCCAGTATTCGTATCTGCCCAGCGTGCTCTCATTCCTGTCGGACAAGGAAAAAGCCACCCGCATGGGAAAGCTGGTGTTCGACAAGGTTTATGAACACTGGTCGGCGCGGCCCGTCGAAGCGCGCCCGAAACTGCTCGTCTACGGCGAAAGCCTCGGCTCGCAGGGGTCCGAGGGCGCCTTCGCCGATCTGGCGGATATCCGGGCGCGGACCGACGGTGTGCTGTGGGTCGGGCCGCCGAATTCGAACCGGCTGTGGTCGCAGTTCATCGCCCGCCGCGATCCGGGAACACCTGAGGTGCAACCGATCTACGCGGACGGGTTGACGGTGCGGTTCGCCCTCGATCGCGCCGATCTCGCTCGCCCGCCGACGGAATGGCGCGCACCGCGCATCGCCTACCTGCAGCACGCCTCGGATCCGGTCATCTGGTGGTCGCCCGATCTGCTGTTCAGCGAACCGGATTGGCTGAAAGAGCCGCGCGGACCGGACGTCTCGCAGACCATGGCGTGGTATCCCATCGTGACGTTCTGGCAGGTCGCCGCCGACCTGCCGAATGCGCAGCGGGTACCCGACGGGCACGGACACAATTACGGCACAGTGGTTTTGGATGCCTGGGCCGCGATCGTCGAGCCGCCGGACTGGTCGGCGGAGCTGAGTGAGCGGATCCGGGCGTATCTGGTGGAATCCTCGGCGCTCGAGCACAAGCTGAAGTGAGGAAAAGCCCCACCTGGACGGGTCCGGACCCCTCGTTTGCCGGACTCGTCCAGGTGGGAGTTGTTATGCGGCGGACTTGAACTGATCGTTCTCGGCGATGAACTTCTGCAACCTCGCCTCATCGATCCGGTTCAGGAATGAAGCCGACTCCTGCTGATCACGGATCACCTTCGCCAGCGTGAAGGTGCTGGTGACCAGGAACAGCACGGACATCGCGAGGAAACCGCGCTGCCAAATATCAAGCGGCAGATAGAAGATGCCGATGCCCGTTGCCAAAAAGCTGACGCCGAACGCGATCGCGGCCTGCGCGATGAACGCCGAGGTGGTCTTCGGCTGTGCATTGGGAGTGCTCATGCCTGCGCCTCGCTGGCGCTCGGCTTCGGCATGCGCACAGCGCGCTGATGCATTATTCGCTCGCTTCGCTCGCTTCGCTCGCTTCGCTCACTCATGGGTAAGAAGTCTGCTGATGTACCAGCGCAGGCGACCGCGTACAACTACTCGAGCGGTCTGGGTACTTGCCGTCGGCTCCGCTGAGTGTGATCTGCGTCGGCCCGACCGCGTGGCGTGGGCCGCTACGCACCCATCTGTCTGAGGAGACCGCCATACTGTTGCGGTGCCCGAGACCGCCGTAGCGGTGCCCGAGACCGCCACGATATTGACGAGGCTGCGCACGCGCGGCGTCGCGCTCGTGCGTCGCCTCGAGCAGATCATCGATCTCAACTACGCCGGGCTTGTCGTCGCGACGGTGTTCTTCGCACTCTCGGTGACACCGTCGCTGGTGCCGCGCGACTGGCTGTTCCAGGGGCTGATCAGCGGCGTCAACGCCGCGCTCGGCTACGGCCTCGGCTGTGTGCTGGAATGGCTGTTCCGGCTGTGGATCTGGCCGCAGGTGACCAAACGGCTGACGCTGCCCGCGCCACCGACCTGGGTGCGCTACTCGGTGAAGTCGGCCATCCTGTTCACCTGCGCGATCAGTGCCGCGTTCATGCTCGTGCAGTCGGCGCGCTGGCAGCGCGAGATCACCGCGCTGATGGGGATGACCGGCACCACGACGCCCGCTTACCTGCGCACCGGCCTGCTCAGCATGGCGGTCGGCGCGGCGGTGGTCGCGGTCTACCGGACGGTGCGCGAGATCATCCTGTTCCTGGCCCGCTGGCTCAACCGCTGGGTGCGCATCCCGCGCGAGCTGGCGCCGTCGGTCGGATTCCTGCTGCTCGTGGTGTTCACCGTGACGATATTCAACGGTGTTGCCTCGCGCGCCTTCTTCGCCGTCGCCAACTCGGCGTTCAGCGTGCGCAATGATCACACCTCGCAGAACGCGGTACAGCCGCAGCAGGACGAGCGCTCGGGCAGCCCGGCCTCGCTGGCCAAATGGGAGACGCTCGGTTTCGAGGGGCGCTGGTTCGTCTCGCACGGGCCGACCGCGAGCCGGATCAGCGCGCTCACCGGGCAGCCCGCCAAGGAACCGATCCGCGCCTACGTCGGTCTGGAGTCGGCGGCGGATCCCGAGGCGCGCGCCGAACTCGCCGCCGAAGAACTGGAGCGCACCAAGGCCTTCGATCGCAAAGTGCTGGTGGTGATCACCACGACCGGTACCGGGTGGGTGAACTCCATGTCGGCCGGCGCCATCGAGTACATGTACGGCGGCGACACCGCGCTGGTTGCCTCGCAGTATTCGTATCTGCCCAGCGTGCTTTCGTTCCTCGCGGACCGCGGCAAGGCGACCACCGCGGGCAAGCTGGTGTTCGACGCGGTCTACCGGCATTGGAGCGCGCGGCCCTCGGAATCCCGGCCGAAGCTGCTCGTGTACGGGGAGAGCCTCGGCTCACAGGGTTCGGAGGCGGCCTTCGACGGTCTCGCCGACCTGCGGTCGAAGGTGGACGGTGCGCTGTGGGTCGGTCCGCCGAACTCGAATCGACTATGGGAGCAGTTCGTTTCGCGGCGCGACCCCGGATCCCGTGAGGTGTCGCCGGTGTACGCGGACGGCTTGGTCGTCCGATTTGCTTCGGACAGTGCGGATTTGGCGCGCCCGTCGACGGAGTGGCGCGCGCCGCGCATCGCCTATCTGCAACACGCCTCCGACCCGATCGTCTGGTGGTCCTCGGATCTCATCTTCTCCCAACCGGATTGGCTGTCCGAACCGCGCGGCTCGGACGTCACACCGCAGATGCGGTGGTGGCCCTTCGTCACCTTCTGGCAGGTGAGCGCCGACCTGACCAATGCCCAGGGCGTCACCGACGGCCACGGCCACACCTACGGCACCCTGGTACTCGACGGCTGGGCGGCCATCGCGCCCCCACCGGGCTGGACCGCGGAGCTCCAGGAGAAGATTCGCCCCGAGATCGACGCCACCGAGGACTACGAGCGGAAGATGAAGTGAGCGTTGGCAAATCCGCCGCCGCCGCTGGTGTCGCCCTCCTGTGGAGCAACTGGGCGCTGCCCCGACTCGGTCTCGATCTGCGCGGCCGCACCGCCGCCAACACCGCGTTCGCCACCGGCTACGCCGTCACTTTCGGCGGCGAACCGCACTGGTTCTCCGCCCGCGGACTCCGCTACGGCCTGCTCTCCGCCTCGCTCGTCACCGCCGGTTACGCTGCCGCACTGTCGATTCCGCCCCTGCGCAAGCTCTTGGCCGTCGAAGCCAGGGAGACAGAGGTATCGAACCTCGAATGGGCCGCGGTACACATCCCCCTCGGCACCGTCTACACCGAAGAACTCATCTTCCGCGCCACCCTGGACCCCTTGCTGGACAACACCTTCGGCCCCCGCCCCGGCACCCTCCTCGGCGCACTCACCTTCGGCCTCTGGCACATCCACCCCGCCCGATCCGCAGGCGACAACGCCCCCCTCGCAGTCCTCGCCACCGCCCTGGGCAGCCTCCCCCTCGGCTGGCTCCGCCGCCACACCACCAGCACCACCGCACCCTCCCTCCTGCACCTGGCGATCAATACGGGCGGTGTTCTCGCCTCGCACGCGGCCGAACAGCCGCACGCCCTTTGATTTCCCGCACACCAATTCGCCTGCGATTCGGTGTGCGGTAAATCAAGAGATATGCGTTTGTCCTGTTATGAATCGGTCGTCGGATGTTCAGGCGACGGTTATCCGTGGGGACGATGATGGCGGGTGCCCAGGCATATGGGTGGCTAATACATTCGGGCGGATTTGGGGGCCCGGGCATGGACGACTACGGCAACGGCGCTGGATTCATCGACACCGCCGGGCACAAGTACACGATGCGGATCAGCAGGCTGACCATCGACAAGTTGGGGATCAGGCTGTACGACCGGGTTTCCGCGGTGCTCGCCGAGCTCATCGCGAATTCGTATGACGCGGATGCGACCAGGGTCGAGGTGTCGCTGCCCTGGGGCGTGACATTGGCCGGGACCGTGCGGGCGGCGGGGCAGGCGCCACACGAAATCGTGGTGCGGGACAACGGGCACGGGATGACGGCCGATGAGATCAATCGGCATTATCTGATGGTCGGTTCCGATCGCCGGGTGCGCACTGGTACCGATCTGTCGCGGGCGCTGGAGCGACCGGTCATGGGGCGCAAGGGAATCGGCAAGCTCGCGCCGTTCGGGATCTGCCGGACCATCGAGGTGATCACGGCGGGCGGGTCCGATGACGAATGCACGGCGCAGGGGTGGCCGGTCGCCAACATCATCATGAGTTTGGATGACATGCTCTCCGATACCGAGCGGGATTACCATCCGCGGCCCGGTCCGGAGGACGGGACGTTCACCATTCATCGTGGCACCACGGTGATTCTGCGGGACTTTTTCCGCAAGCGGGTGAATACCGGGCCCGAACTCAGTCGCCAGCTCGCGGCCAGGTTCGGTTTGGAGCGGACCGATTGGCAGGTCTCGGTGCGCAACAGTCTTGCGGCGGGGCGGCCGCAGATGTTCCTGCTCAGCGATCTGCCGATCGATCTGATGGAGGAGACGAAGATCGATGTGAGCACCCAACCGGTGCGGGTCGGGGATCGGTTCCTGCCGGTGACGGGGTGGGCCGCGTATTCGAAGAATCCGTATCGGGATGAGGCGATGGCCGGGGTGCGGATCTACGCGCGGGGCAAATTGGTCGCGCAGACAAGGGATTTCGGGATCTCGTCCGGGTTCACCGGTGAGTTCAAGCTGCGGTCCTATCTGGTCGGGGCGATCCATGTGCCGTGGCTGGACGAGGAGGAGGATCTGGTTCGGTCGGACCGGCAGGACATCATCTGGAATTCCGAACGGGGCGAGGCCCTTTCGGCGTGGGGGCGCAACCTGGTCCGGGAACTCGGCAGGCTCGGTGAGAATTCGGTGAAGCGGCGGGTGTGGGAGGAGTTCGTCGAGAGGTCGGGCATCCAGGCGAAGTTGCAGGCGATGGCGCCGAACGACGCGATGTTCCGCAAGTCGGTGATGGACGCCGCGCGAATCCTGGTGAACAACAAGGACAGGGCCGCGCTGGACGACCGGACGCATGTGGACAGCATTGTCCGCCTGGCGCTTTCGCTCGGGCCGCAGCGGAGTCTGCTGGAGACGCTGAAAGAGGTTGCCGCCGATACCGAGAACCAGCTGGATGTCGTGGTGGCGCTGTTCGAGACGGCGAGGGTGGCCGAGGTCTACTCGCTGGGGCAGATCGCCTCGGAGCGGGTCGCGGTGGTGGCGCGGTTGCAGGATCTGATCGACGACCGGCGCTCGCTGGAGCGCCCGTTCCAGGAGTTGATCGAACGGGCGCCGTGGTTGCTCGCCCCGGAGTGGACCCCGCTCGGGATGAACGAATCGCTGAAGCGGGTGCGGGCGAGCTTCGAGCGCTGGTACGCGCAGAAATTCGGCGTCACGCTGGTGACCTCGGCGATCGGCAGCGCGAAGCGTGAACCCGATTTCGTGCTGCTGCACGATGCGGGGGAGCTGTGGATCGTGGAGATCAAGCGGATGGACTATCACCTCACCGACGAGGAGTACAACCGCGCCATCAACTACCTGTACTCGCTGGACCGGTTCCTCGACGACAATCCGCGCATCGGCGCCCAATTCCCGCGCCGCAGGCTGAGTTTCATCGTCGACCACATCGACAAGCTCGGCCCCGCCTCGCTGTCGTCACTGGTCAGCGACACCAGGATCGATCGCCGCACCTGGCGCGAACTGCTCGACTCCACGCTGCGCGCGCACCGGGACTTCCTGGACCGGGTGTATGCGATGAAGCTCGGCGAACCGGACGAGAACCGCTCGGTCGTCGGCGAGTAACCCGGCGCTGACCAGGCAAATCTCCTGCGCACACACTTCCATATTGCGCACAGCGTTCCATTGTGCGTACAGTGTTCGCATACGGAAACGGCGTACGCGCCGAGTGGAACTGGATGGAGATACGCAATGTCGAACACTGTGAACTACGGCGCCGAGGGCAACTGGAAGGTCGAAGGGGAGTGGGGCAGCGCGGATTCCGCGGGCCGGACCTTCTCGGTGGCGCGCTGGCAGCAGCGGTTCGACGAACTGCGCGCCGCCCACCACGTGCCGGGCGCCTCGCTGGCCATCCTGATCGACGGGCAGGTCTACGAATTGGCCAGCGGAGTGCTGCACCGCGGCACCGGCGTCGAGGCCACCACCGATTCGGTGTACCTGTGCGGTTCGGTCGCCAAGGTCTACACCGCGACGATGATCATGCGGCTGGTCGACGCGGGCAAGCTCGACCTCGACGCGCGGGTCGTCGACGTACTTCCCGAGTTCGCCACCCCGGATCCCGAAGCGACGCAACAGATCACCATCCGCCAGCTGCTCAGTCACACCGGCGGCGTGACCAACGACTTCCTGTACGACGCCGGCCGCGGTGACGACTGCCTTGCCGAATACGTCAGGGCGGCAAGGGAAGTCGAACTGGACTGCAAGCCGGGCACGGCGGTCTCCTACGGCGGCCTCGGCTACATGGTGCTCGGCCGAATCATCGAAGTGGTGACCGGTACGACCTGGGACCAGGCGCTGCAGGACCTGCTCGCCACCCCGCTCGGCCTCGGCCACACCGTGACGCTGCCCGAGCAGGCGCTGAGCCACCGCGTGGCGATGAGCCACCTCGGTGAGCCGGGTCAGTACCCGGATCCGGCGCCCGCGTGGGATCTCATGCCCCGCGCGGTCGCGCCGGCGGGCCGGATCATCAGCTCGGCGGGCGATATGGTCCGCTTCGCCCGCATGCACCTCGACGGCGGCCGCGCCGCCGACGGCACCGCCGTGCTCTCCGCCGAAACGACGGCGCTGATGCAGCAGCGCGTGGTGGACGTGCCGGACAAGTGGTCGGTCAGCGCGGACGGCTGGGGCCTCGGCTGGACCCTGTACGACTGGGACGGCATCGCCGGCTTCGGGCACGACGGCGCCGCGGTCGGTCAGTACGCCTACCTGCGCGTCGTCCCCGGCGCGAAGGTGGCCGTCGCGCTGCTCACCAATGGTGGTGGCGCACGCCAGCTCTACGCATCGCTGTTCCGTGAGCTGCTTGCGGAGATCGCCGGTGTGCGCATCCCTGAGGCGTTCGGTCCCGCGACCCCGCCGATCCAGGTGCCGATCGACCCGTTCGTCGGCGTCTACAAGCGCGCCGGTGTCGTCATCACCGTCAGCAAGAAGGCCGACGGCTCTGCCCACATGCTTTACGACTTCGTCGACGGGATGGCGGGTGTGTCGCCCGCGCTGAGCATGGAGCTCACCCCGGTCTCGGAGAACGTCTTCGCGGCCTCCGGCGCGGGTCCCTCCTTCGCCGAGGACTACATGCCGGTCGTCTTCGCCACCCTCACCGACGGCACCGAGGCCTGCTACGTCGGCATGCGCGCCACCCCCAAGCAGAGCTGACCCTTCGAAACCAGTGCGGCCGGGCCATAACCCGGCCGCACTGTCGTGTCGCACCCCGGCGGTAACCTCGCCGGGTGGCGAGACAATCGGTGAGCCCGGCCGAGCTGAGGTCGGCGGTACAGGCAGTGCACGAGTGGTTGCGTGACGACGCGACACCGGCGCCGACCAGGACCGAACTCGCGGCCGCCGTCCGCACCACCGCGCGCACGCTCGCCGCCTCGGCCCCCGGCCATTCGGTGGAGGTGCGCGTACCGCCGTTCGTCGCGGTGCAGTGCATCGAAGGCCCGCGCCACACCAGGGGCACCCCGCCCAACGTGGTCGAAACCGACCCGCGCACGTGGCTGCTGCTGGCCACCGGCCTGCTCGACTTCGCGGCCGCCGTCGACTCCGGCGCGCTCACCGCCTCGGGCAGCCGGGCGGCCGAAATCGCCCACTGGCTGCCCGTCGCCAAGGCCTGAGCCCGCTCAGGCGGCGGCGCGGTTGGTGCGCTCGAGCCCCTTCAGGTCGTAGTACTTGGTGATCACGAGCCCGAGCACCAGGCCGATGCCGAGGCCGAGCACGGACATCCAAACGCCGCGCGACAGCCCGGCGGAGGCGTTGCCGTCGAAGTAGAGGATCGAGCGGACGCCGAGGAAGACCTGGTGCATCGGTTCGAAATTGGCCAGCCAGGCAAAGTACTTGGGCGTCGCCTCGATCGGTACGGTGCCGCCGGACGACGGCAGGCCGAGCACGATGAACAGGATCAGGTTCACCAGCAGGCCCGCCGAGCCGATGGCGGCCAGGGTGGACAGGCAGGTGAAACCGACGGCGATCATCGCGAGCGCGCTGAACAGGAACAGTTGCAGCGGATGGTCGATCGGCATGTCCAGTGCGTTGCCGACGATCAGGAACACCGCCGAGACGACATTCGCGGTGATCAGCATCACGCCCCATTTGATCAGCAGCGTGTGGAACCGGGAGATCGGCGTCGGCGGGTAGTGCACGTACCACGGGCCGTATTCGGTGGGCACGAAGCCGAGTTGCGCATCGATCATGGTGTGGATGACCATCGCCCCCACCATTCCGGACAGCAGGAGCAGCAGCGCGTAGAAGAACGCGGAGAGCCCTTGGCCGGTGCCATCGGGCAGCGGGTGATACTGCTGGACAACGACTTTCACCGGATCGGCGATCGCGACCCGAGCCGCGCCGGACAGCTGGGGCGCGGGCGGTCCACCCGGCGGCGGCGTGAGGTTCGCGTTCACCTGTTCGGTGAGCTGGGTGCCCACCTGCTTGTTCACTTCGGTCAGCGCCTGATTGCCGACGCGCAGCATGATCTGGGTGCCGAAGGCGCCGGTGCGCGGATTGGTCTGCAGCGTGATGATCGGCCGCTGGATATCACCGGGGACGACGCTGCCGATGCCGAGAATGCCGAGCCGCTTGCTGAAATCGCTCGGGATGACGATGGAGCCGTAGACCTTCCCCGACTGCATCTGCTGCTCGGCCTCGCTGATCCCGATCACGCGCAGATCGACCTTGTCCGCCGGGACGCCCTTGGCGAGCGCAGCGGCGATCTGATCGCCGAAGTTCACCTGCTTCTGCTGATCGCCCTGGCCGATGACGTCGCCGACGTCCTGGTTGACCAGCGCGATCGGGAAGTCGTGCAGGTTCTTCTCGGGATCGATGACGTAGTCCAGGTACATGACGCCGAGCAGCGAGGTGAGCACCGTGAGCACCGCGAGCGGCAGCAGCACGATGCGCAGCCAGCGCCTGCGGTCGAGCCGGACCGTGCCCGTGCCGCCGGGGGTACCGGCCGTGCCGTCCGTGGCTGTGGCCGTGCCGTCGGAGGTCGCGTCCGAGCTGTCCGAAGTCGTCACGGTCGCACCGTAACAGCTGATTACGGCGGATTATCGATGCATCGCCCACCGGATTGCTACTCGGATGCGGTGGCGGTGATCACCCGTCGACATTCACCCGTAGAATGACGAGTGCCCCCAGCCCGCCCGAACAGGGAGCAAACGGTGACCAACGCCGAACTACCCGTCGTAGCAACCTCCGCCGCCCCGGATCTCGATGAGAACGAGCCACGCGAGGAGTGTGGCGTCTTCGGAGTCTGGGCGCCGAGCGAGGACGTGGCCAAGCTCACGTACTACGGACTCTATGCGCTACAGCACCGCGGTCAGGAGGCGGCGGGCATCGCCGTCGCGGACGGCTCGCAGGTGCTGGTCTTCAAGGATCTCGGCCTGGTCAGTCAGGTGTTCGACGAGCAGACCCTGGCCGCCATGCCTGGCCACATCGCCATCGGGCACTGCCGCTACTCCACCACCGGCGGCGTCACCTGGGAGAATGCCCAGCCGATCTTCCGCACCACCGCCGTCGGCTCCGGACTTGCCCTCGGGCACAACGGCAATCTGGTCAACACCGCCGAATTGGCCGGTCGGGCAAGGGAACTCGGACTGATCGGCGGGGTGACCAACGGCCGCCCCGGCCCGGTTGCCGCCACCTCCGACTCCGATGTGATCACCGCGCTGCTCGCGCACGCCGCCGCCGATTCCAGTATCGAGCAGGCCGCCATGGCGCTGCTGCCGACGCTGAAGGGCGCCTTCTGCCTCACCTTCATGGACGAGCACACCCTCTACGCCGCGCGCGACCCGCACGGCGTGCGCCCGCTGTGCCTCGGCAGGCTCGACCGTGGCTGGGTCGTTGCCAGTGAAACCGCCGCGCTCGATATCGTCGGCGCCGCGTTCGTCAGGGAGATCGAACCGGGCGAACTGCTGGCGATCGATGCCGACGGCGTGCGCTCGATGCGCTTCGCGAATCCGGAGCCGAAGGGCTGTGTCTTCGAATTCGTCTACCTGGCCCGCCCGGACAGCACCATCTCCGGCCGCTCGGTGCATGCCACCCGAGTGGATATCGGCCGTCGCCTCGCCAAGGAACATCCGGTCGACGCCGATCTGGTGATCCCGGTGCCCGAATCCGGGACGCCCGCCGCGGTCGGCTACGCGCAGGGGTCCGGCGTGCCCTATGGGCAGGGCCTGATGAAGAACGCCTACGTGGGCCGCACCTTCATCCAGCCGAGCCAGACCATCCGTCAGCTCGGCATCCGGCTCAAGCTGAATCCGCTGCGCGAGGTGATCCGCGGCAAGCGGCTCATCGTGGTCGACGATTCCATCGTGCGCGGCAACACCCAGCGCGCGCTGATCAGGATGCTGCGCGAGGCGGGTGCGCTGGAGATCCACGTGCGGATCGCCTCGCCGCCGGTGAAGTGGCCGTGCTTCTACGGCATCGACTTCGCCTCGCGGGCGGAGCTGATCGCCAACGGTGCGGGTGCCGAAGGCAGCTTCGAGGAGATGGTCGAGGGTGTGCGCCGCTCGATCGGTGCCGACACGCTCGGCTATATCTCCACCGAGGGCATGATCGCCGCGACCGAGCAGCCGCGTTCGCGGCTGTGCTGCGCGTGCTTCGACGGCAGCTACCCGATTCCGCTGCCCGCCGAGGCCGCGATCGGCAAGAACGTGCTCGAGGGCGTGCTCACCGGACAGTCCGAGGCGATGCTGCTCGGCGAGAACGCGAACGCGAGTGCGCTCAGCAGGCCCTGACTACACAGCGTCTTCCCATGAAGGTGGCCACCACCCGGACAACCGGGTCGGTGGCCACCTTCATTGATGTCTCGGTGTGTCGCAGAGTGATTCATCCGTGTTGCCCGAATTCTGGTACGCGCGTCGAGGTTTGAGCCTGCGATGTACTGGGTACCGAGCCGTTGCTGTCGACCTCGGTGTCATGGCGTCCTCGAGACATCGCGGATCGAAAAATCTCGCAGACCTCGGCGTTCAACCGGTCGTCCTGCACCGGCTGTGCATCATTCGCAACAGTGGCTAACAACCCCGTGATTTTTTCTCTGGAAACGCAACGTTTCTTTAACGATTCGTGGGTACGGTGCCCGCTAGATCGGAAGTTCACCGCGTCTCAGCGTGTCCTGTGATCCAGGACACGCAGTGTGGCGCGCTCGAGAAGTGGGGCCTGATGTTGGTTTCTAGGTATAGGACGAGGGGGATCGCCGCCATCGGTTTGGCAGCGCTCGTCGCGTCCGCCCTCGCGGGTTGCGGTTCCGGCCGTACCGGTGGTGGTGGCGAGGCCGGTATTGTCGCCGGCACCATCGACAAGATCTTCTCGCTGGATCCGGCGGCCGCATACGACAACGGATCACTGCTGGTCGAGACCCAGATCTACTCGTATCTGCTGAATTTCCCGCCCGGCGACGCGACACCCAAGCCGGACGCCGCCGAGAAGTGCGCCTTCACCACGCCGACCGTGTACACCTGCACGCTGCGGCCCGATGTGAAGTTCGTCAACGGGAACCCGCTGACCGCCAAGAGCGTCAAGTTCTCGTTCGACCGGATGCTCAAGATCAATGATCCGAACGGCCCCGCCTCGCTGCTGGCCAACCTGGACAAGACCGACATCGTCGACGACAAGACCGTCGCGTTCACCCTGAAGAACGCCAACGACCAGACCTTCCCGTCGATCCTGGCCACGCAGGCAGGTCCGATCGTGGACGAGAAGGTGTTCCCCGCGGACAAGGTCGCGGCCGACGAGGACGTGGTGAAGGCCAAGGGCTACTCCGGCCCGTTCACCATCGAGAGCTACGACAAGAACAAGCTCGTCGAATACAAGGCGAACCCCGACTACAAGGGCATCCTCGGCAAGCCGAAGACCGAGCGGGTTTCCACCAAGTACTACGCCACCTCCGACAACCTGAAGCTGGACCTGGAGAACGGCGCGATCGACGTCGGCTACCGCACCTTCACCCCGACCGAGATCGAGTCGATGCGCAGCGGTGGCAAGGTGCAGGTGCTCGACGGCCCCGGTGGTGAGTTGCGCTACATCGTGTTCAACTTCAACACGATGCCGGGCGGCACGCCGCAGCAGAAGCTGGCCGTGCGCAAGGCGCTCGCCTCCTCCGTCGACCGCGACGCGCTGGCACAGAGCGTGTACAAGGGCACCTTCCAGCCCGCGTATTCGTCGGTGCCGCAAGGCATGCCGGGTGCGACCGAGTCGTTCAAGGAGATCTACGGCGCCAAGCCGAACAAGGAGCAGGCGTCGAAGTTCCTCTCCGAGGCGGGCGTCGCGACCCCGGTCGAGCTGAACCTGCAGTACAACCCGGATCACTACGGCACGTCCAGCTCCGAGGAATACGCCGCGATCAAGTCGCAGCTGGAGACCACCGGCCTGTTCAAGGTCAACCTGCAGTCCACGGAATGGGTTACCTACCAACGGGAACGGGCGCGCGACAGCTACCCGCTCTACCAATTCGGCTGGTTCCCGGACTATCCGGATCCGGACGACTACCTGACCCCGTTCTTCGCTCCGAACAACTTCCTGCAGTCGCATTTCGAAGACCCGAGCATCACCGCACAGCTGACCGCCGAAGCCACCGAAGGCAACAAGGACAAGCGCGTACAGCTGCTGCAAGCCGTGCAGAAGGATCTGGCGGCCAACCATGTGCCGATCGTTCCGCTGCTGTCCGGCAAGCAGATCGCGATCGCTGGTAAGGGCGTGCAGGGCGTCCAGCAGACGCTGGATCCGTCCTACAAATTCCGTTACACGGTGCTGAGCAAGTGACATCCGGCGCTGCCGGGCCCGAATCGGTAGCCGTTTCCGACAGGGAAGCGGCTCCGGTTCGGGCCCGGCGTTTCGGGCTGCCGCGAATCGGCGGATCAGGCAGCAGTGACTCCAGGCAGCTCGCCCTGCTGCGTTACCTGGGGATTCGGCTGCTGCTGATCCTGCCGACCGCGTGGATCCTGGTCACGGTGGTGTTCTTCCTGATGCGGGTGGTCGGCGATCCGATCAGCGCCGCGATGGGCGGACGCCTGACCCAGGCACAGATCGAAGAGCGTAAAGAAGCGGCCGGGCTGAACCGGCCGATCCTCACCCAGTACTGGGAATATCTCACCGGGCTGCTGCGCGGCGATCTCGGCCACTCCCAAGACAATCGGCAGATCAGCGAGGTCGTCATGACCTACGGCGCCGCCACCTTGGAACTGGTCTTCTGGTCGCTGCTCGTGGCCTTTGCCGTCGGCGTTCCGCTCGGCAGATACGCGGCGACACATCGTGATTCGGTCACCGACGGCGGTCTGCGGCTTTTCGGTGTCCTCGCCTACGCGGCGCCGGTGTTCTACGTCGGCCTGCTGCTCAAGCTGATCTTCGCGGTCAAGCTGGACTGGTTCCCGGTCGCGGGCCGGGCGAGCACCAATGTCGAACTGCAACTGCAGCACGTCTCGCCCAAGACCAACATCATGCTGGTCGACGCGATTCTCTACGGCGACACCAACTATCTGGTCGACGTGCTCAAACACGCGGTGCTGCCCGCGCTCGCGCTCGGACTGCTCACCGCGGGCATCTTCCTGAGGCTGGTGCGGGTCAACCTGATTCAGACACTGCGTAGCGACTACGTCGAGGCGGCACGGGCGCGCGGGCTGTCCGCGCGCGTGGTCACCGGGCGGCATGCGGTGCGCAACGCGCTGATTCCGATCATCACGGTGATGGGTCTCTACATCGCGATGATGCTCGGCGGCGCGGTACTCACCGAGACCACCTTCGAATGGAAGGGTCTCGGCTATCAGCTCGCGGAGTACCTCAAGGCGCGCGATTTCATTGCGGTGCAAGGCATCGTCGCGTTCGTCGCGCTGGTGGTCGCGGTCATGAGCTTCATCGTCGACGCCATCGTCGCGCTGATCGATCCGAGAGTGAGGTTCTGATGGCCGCTCCGGAATTGGCGAACGAACCCGTGGTGGTGCCGCCGGTGCCACCCTCGGTGCGGCGCAGGCGAATACCAGGGCTGCGACTGATCTCGATGACCGTCGGCGTGCAGCGTGCGACGCTGATAGTCGGCCTCGCGCTGGTCGCGATCTTCGTGTTCCTCGCGGTCTTCGCACCGCTGATCGCGCCCTACGGCTTCTATCAAAACGCCGCCGACGGTGTGGAATTCGCGCGCTCGCAGGCGCCGTCGGCGGAGCACTGGTTCGGCACATCGATCCGCGGCGAGGACGTGTTCTCCCGGGTGATCTTCGGCGCGCGCACCGCGCTGCTCGTCATCGTGATCTCGCTGGTGCTCTCGCTGCTGATCGGCGTACCGCTCGGCCTGGTGTCCGGCTACATCGGGCGCTGGGTGGACCGGGTGCTCGTGCTGTTCATGGACGCGATCTACGCGTTCCCGACGCTGCTGCTCGCGATCGTGGTCTCCATCGTGGTGGCGGGCGGGCGATCGAGCAGCTTCGGCGGCATGGTGTCCGCGGCCGTCGCGATCACGGCCATCTATGTGCCGCAATACTTCCGGGTGGTGCGCAATGCCACCGTTGCGGTGAAACAGGAACCGTACGTCGACGCGGCCAGGGTCACCGGCGCGTCGACGGCGCGAATCATGTTCCGGCACATCCTCGCCAACGTCACCCAGTCGCTGCCGGTGATCGTCACGCTCAACGGCGGCGACGCCATCCTCACGCTGGCCGGGCTCGGCTTCCTCGGCTTCGGTATCGAACCGACGCAGGCCGCCGAGTGGGGTTTCGACCTCAACAAGTCGTTGCAGGAGGTGTCCAACGGGGTCTGGTGGACGAGTATCTTCCCCGGTACCGCCATCGTGCTCGTGGTACTCGGGCTGACGCTGGTCGGCGAGAGCCTCAACGAGGTGCTCAACCCGCTGCTGCGCACCCGCCGTGCGCCGGGCAAGGCCACCGTCGCCGCGGATACCGCCACACTGACGGTCGGTGCGAGCGGCACCCCGGTCATGCTCGAAAACAGTGACGGCACAGGGGCTCTCACCACGGCCGAGCTGGAGGATCTGCTGCTCGCCGAAGCCGAGGTTCCGGCCGACGGCGACACCGGCACCGGCACCGGCACCGAAAAGCCAAGCGCACCAGGGGAAGGAGAAGCACGTTGACGAAAGCGACAGGGCGGCCCGCGCTGTCCATCGAATCGCTGTCGGTCACCTTCGCCACCGACGCGGGACCGGTGCACGCGGTCACCGATGTGTCCTACGAGGTGTTCCCCGGCGAGGTGCTCGCCATCGTCGGCGAATCCGGGTCGGGTAAATCGGTCAGCTCGCGCACCGCGATCGGGCTGCTGCCCGATACCGCGCAGGTGCGCGGGCTGGTCACCCTCGGCTCCGAGAAGATCACCTCGATGAGCGAGCGACAGCTCACCGCGCTGCGCGGCGGGGCGATCTCGATGGTGTTCCAGGAACCGGGCCGCGCGCTCGACCCACTGTTCACCGTCGGCTTCCAGATCGTCGAGGCGCTACGCGCGCACAGCGATATGGGCCGCAAGGCGGCACGTGCGCGTGCGGTCGAACTGCTGCGGATGGTCGGGCTGCCCGATCCCGAGCACCGGGTCGACTACTACCCGCATCAGCTCTCCGGTGGGCAGAAGCAGCGCGTGATGATCGCGATCGCCATCTCCTGCGAGCCGAAGGTGATCATCGCCGACGAGCCGACCACCGCGCTCGACGTCACCGTGCAGGCGGAGATCCTAGAGCTGCTGCGCGATCTGCGCGACCGGATCGGCAGCGCCATCGTGCTGATCACACACAACATGGGCGTGGTCGCCGACCTGGCCGACCGGGTCGTCGTGATGCGCGACGGCCGGGTGGTCGAGCAGGCCTCGGTGGACGACCTGTTCGCCAGGCCGCAGGAGGAGTACACCCGCAAACTGCTCGCGGCCGTCCCGCACCTCGGCACCAGCCAGCTCGAGCACGGCGGCGTCGAGGAGAAGGCCGCCGCCGAGCCGGTGCTCGAGGTGAGCAACCTGGTTGTCCAGTTCCCCGGACCGTTCGGCCGCCCGCCGTTCCGTGCGGTGGACGACGTCTGCCTGACCATCGCGCCGGGCGAAACCGTCGGCCTGGTAGGCGAATCCGGCTCGGGCAAGTCGACCATCGGCCGCTGTGTCGCCGCACTCCAGCGGCCGACCTCCGGCGTGGTGAAGATCCGCGGCCAGGACATCGCCGGTATGTCGCAGCGGGTGCTGCGGCCGATCCGGCGGCGCTTCGGCTTCGTCTTCCAGGATCCGGCCAGCTCGCTCAACCCGCGGCTCACCGTCGGCGAGTGCGTGGCCGAGCCGCTGATCGTGCACAAGGTCGGCAACTCCGAGGAGATCCGCGCCAGGGTGCGCAAGCTGCTCGACGACGTGCAACTGCCCGCGGGCACCGAACGCCGGTATCCGCACGAGCTGTCCGGCGGCCAGCGCCAGCGGGCCAGCCTCGCCAGGGCGCTGATCCTCGATCCGGACCTGCTCGTCGCCGACGAGCCGACCAGCGCGCTCGACGTGTCGGTGCAGGCGGCGGTGCTCGAACTGTTCGGCAAGCTCCAGCAGGAGTGCGGCTGGGCCTGCCTGTTCATCAGCCACGACCTCGCCGTGGTCGATCAGCTCGCCGACCGCATCGTCGTGCTGCGCGACGGCGCCGTCGTCGAACAGGGCGACCGCGACCGCATCCTGCGCAACCCTCAGGAGGAGTACACCAAGCGCCTCGTCGCCGCCGTCCCCGTCCCCGACCCCGCCGAACAACGCCGCCGCCGCGAAGCCGCGGCCGGACTGTTCGTCGGCGAGGGCAGCGTGTGATGCGCCGCAATTCAGCACTGTCAAGAGGAGGAGTCAACTCAGGTGCGAGGTCGTTATGCCTCTCGGGTAGCGTGATCAGGCATCTATCCGCCGATTCGGTTTGGAGCTTTCCCCCAAAATGACTGAACAGACCCCCAGTGGTGGTGCCTCGTACGCCGCGGCCGGCGTGGACATCGAGGCAGGTGACCGCGCCGTCGAGTTGTTCGGGCCATTGGCCAAGAAGGCGAGCCGGCCCGAGGTCCAGGGTGGGCTCGGCGGCTTCGCCGGACTGTTCGCACTCAAGGGTGGCTACCGCGAGCCGCTGCTCGCCGCCTCGACCGACGGCGTCGGCACCAAGATCGCGGTGGCCCAGGCGATGGACAAGCACGACACCCTCGGCCTCGATCTGGTCGCCATGGTTGTCGACGATCTCGTCGTCTGCGGCGCCGAACCGCTGTTCCTGCAGGATTACATCGCCATCGGCAAGGTAGTCCCGGAGAAGGTGGCTCAGCTGGTCTCCGGCATCGCCGAGGGCTGTGTCCAGGCGGGCTGCGCGCTGCTGGGCGGCGAGACCGCCGAACATCCCGGCCTGATGGGTCCGGACGACTACGACCTGTCCGCGACGGGTGTCGGCGTGGTCGAGGCCGACGCGGTGCTCGGGCCGGACCGGGTGCGTCCCGGTGACGTGGTGATCGCCATGGGCTCCTCGGGCCTGCACTCCAACGGCTACAGCCTGGCGCGCAAGGTGTTGCTCGATATCGACCGGATGTCGCTCAGCGGGCATGTGGAGGAGTTCGGCCGCACCCTCGGCGAGGAACTGCTCGAGCCGACCCGCATCTACGCCAAGGACTGCCTCGCGCTGATCGCCGAGACCGATGTGCGCACCTTCGCGCACGTCACCGGTGGCGGCCTGGCGGCGAACCTGGCGCGGGTGCTGCCCGCGGGCATGGTCGCCGAACTCGACCGCGGCACCTGGAATCCCGCGCCGGTGTTCAAGATGATCGCCCAGCGCGGACGGGTCGAGCGGATCGAGATGGAGAAGACGTTCAACATGGGTGTCGGCATGGTCGCCGTCGTCGCCCCGGAGGACGTCGATCGCGCGCTCGCGGTGCTCACCGCGCGCCACATCGAATGCTGGACCCTCGGCAGCGTGAAGAAGGCCAAGGACGCCGACGCCGTGCGCGCCGTGCTCGTCGGCGAACACCCGCGCTTCTGAATCACCACTGTGCTACCCCGGCGAAAGCCGGGGTAGCACAGTGCATCTCGGCAAAATGCTCAGCACACACCAAAGTCCCGCATCGACCGATGCGGGACTTTTGATGTTGATGCGAGCCTCTAAGACCTAGGCCGCGACCCGGATTTCAACGCGGTGAAGGGGGAGGCCCGTCGGCCTCCCCCTTCACCGTCGTTCCGAGTCAGCGGCGCCAGTCGTCGTAGTCGTCGCCCTCGTCCCAACGGGATCGGGTTGAGGACTCGTCCGCGTCGTGCTCATCGGACAGCACACCACCACTCAGTTGGGAGTTGGGGCTTTCCGAAAGCTCGCGCTGAAGGCTCTGGAAGTCGGTCGGCGCAGAGCTGTACTTCAGCTCGCGTGCGACCTTAGTCTGCTTTGCCTTAGCCCGGCCACGGCCCATGGCTGACCCCCTCGCGTCACTGCGGGGCGGCCTGGGGTTTGTTGGCGGCCCCGTTCGAATTAATACTCTTCCTGACAGACACTTTAGCGTGTGTCTGTCGGTCTCGCTTCCAGGAGTGGGTCAACAACTCCCGAACTGGTGACGTTTGCCCGGTTGTCGCCCTCGGTCGGCGTGGCTAGAGCACTCCCGGGATCGCCCGGATGACTCCGACCCTCGCCCCGCCGCCGAGCACCGCGGGGGCCGCGAGCGCGGTGTGCGCATCGGTCCAGTCGACTCCCATGCGCTGCAAAATGGCCAGCGTCAAGGGCATCCGCGCGCGGTCGTGACCGTCGGCGATCTTGTAGGCGAAGGCGGTGCCGTCCGGCAGCGCGCCCGCGTGCACACCGTCGGCGCCGATCTTGCAGACCAGTCCGGGCGTGGCCTGCATGGTCAACAAGTCCGGTCCGTTCGTGCCCGAAATCACTCGCGGATGCGCGCGGATCGCATCGGCGACCCGCCGCTGCGGTGTGTCCGGATCCGAGGTCGCGAAGGTGGCGAACGCACGGGCCAGATTGACCAGCGAGACCGGGATGATCGGCAGGCCGCAGCCGTCGATGCCGAGGTCGGTTTCCGGCTCGCCGGTGAGGTCGGCGATGGTCTCGATCACGGCCTGCTGCAACGGGTGTGCCACGTCGAGGTAGCCCTCGGTCGGCCAGCCGTTGATCGCGCAGGTGGCCAGCATCGCGGCGTGCTTGCCGGAGCAGTTCATGAAGATGCGGCGCGGCTCACCCGCGGTCACCGCCTGGGCGCGCGCGGTCTCCTCGCTCGGAAAATCCGGTGGGCATTCCAGCGCCTTCTCGTCGAAGCCGAAGCGATCGAGCAGCCGCTGCACCAGCGCGACGTGATCGGCCTCCCCGTAGTGCGATGCCGCGGCGATGGCGAGCTCGGCGTCGTCGACCGGTTCGAAACCGTGGCGCAGCAAGGTGATCGCCTGCATGGGCTTGTTGGTGGAGCGCGGGTAGATCGGTACGTGCACCTCGCCGAGCTCGAGCGTCGGCTCGCCCGCGGCGTCGAGGATCACCACCGAGCCGCTGTGCACGCACTCGCGGAAGCCCGAGCGCACCACCTCGACGAGTTCCACCGTCATGACTTCGCCTCGCTGACGCTCGGCTTCGTCCTGACCGACGTCGCTGTGTCGTTGGTTCGTTCGCTGCGCGCACTCACGCTGGCTCCCATCCGTTGTTCGGCCGCCCTCGCCGCGTTGGCATGGCGGCGCGTGTGCCGCTCGATCTGCATCCGCACGTCGTCGGAGATCGACGGCTCGGCGGCGAGCAGCAGCGCGAGCCGATCGGGGTCGGCGCCGGTGAACAGGTCGCGGACGGTGACGCCGTGCTCGGGGGTGTGCTCCACCGAAATCTCGTCGCCCGCACCGATCGTGCCCTCGGTGAGCACGCGGAAGTAGGCGCCGGTATCGCTCTGCAGGGTGAACCGCTTCACCCACTGCGGCTCGCCGGACCAGTGCTGGAAGGTCGCGCACGGCACGCGCGGCGCGCTCACCTCGAGCAGGGTGTCGCCGATCGCCCAGCGGGCGCCGATCACCGCGTCGCTCAGTGGCAGGCCCGCGATGCGCAGGTTCTCGCCGAACCAGCCCGCGGGAAGTTCGCGCCCGAGTTCCTCGCCCCAGCGCCGCGCGTCCTGTTCGGCGTAGGCGTAAACGGCTTGGTGCGCGCCGCCGTGGTTCTTGGTGTCGCAGACGTGATCGCCGTCGAGGCCGAGCGCGCGCACGCCGACGCGACTCGGCATGGGGCGCTTATCGATCGCGGTACGGCCGACCTTGGTCGGCATCTCCAGTTCGGCGTGCACCACACAGACGGCGAGCACACGCGCGGGTTCGGTGAGGGACATCGGGACCTCCGATCAGCGGCCGCGCAGGCGGTCTACGGCGAGGCGGCCCGCCTGGGGCGCGTCGTCGGCGGGCACGCTGTCCGGGTCGATGGCCGCGGCGGTCGGGCCCGCCGTAAGCGCGGTGTCGGCGGGGACGGTGCGCTTGATCAGGGCCAGGGCGATGGGGCCGAGTTCGTAGTGGTCGATGACGGTGCCGAGGCGGCCGACCGCGCGGCCCCCCGCCGTAAGGTCGTCGCCGATGGCCGGGCGATCGTCGGCCGAGCCGTCCAGGTGCAGCAGCACCAGATGCCGCGGCGGCTTGCCCAGATTGTGCACGCGCGCAACTGTTTCCTGGCCCCGGTAGCACCCCTTGTCCAGATGCACCGCGCCGTGTTCGGCGATACCGCCGATCCAGCGGGCCTCGTGCGGGATGGTGCGCTCGTCGGTGTCCTGGCCGACGCGCGGCCGCAGCGCCGCGACGCGCAGCGCCTCGAAGGCCCACATGCCCGCGGGCGCGGCGCCCGCCTCGGTCAGCCGGGTCCACCAGACGGACAGCTCGGCGCGGGGGATCACCAGATCGAAGGAGTCGGCGGTCGGCCACGGCATCCGGCGCAGGAAACCGCCGCCAGGCACCGGCACCACCGCGTAGTCGCCGGGTAGCTCGGTGACGCCGAGCGTGCCGATCAGCCCGGCGACCTCGGGGCCGAGGAGGCTGAGCACCGCGTGATCGGCGGCCTCCTGCGGCTTGGCGTCGGCCCAGAAGACCATCTTGGTGAGGAAGGCGAGCAGGTCGGGACCGCGCTCGGCCTCGGTATCGATCCAGACGGTGCCGTCCAGCTCGGTGAGCACGAAGTGGTTGAGCACCCGGCCCTGCAGATCGAGGTCGAGGTTCTCCGCCGACTGCCGATCGCCGAGATTCGCGATGTGCTGGCTGGAGATGGTGTGCAGCCAGGTCAGCCGCTCGGCGCCGGTGATGCTCAGTACGAAACGGTGCGACCGATCGATGATCGCCACGCGTTGGGCCGCGGCCCGCTGCTCACCGAAGGGATCACCGTAATGCCAGGCCACGGCGGCGTCGGCGGAGCCGGACGCTCCCGCGACGGCGCCAGGAACACTGAGGATTGGGCTGGGCGCAACGACCACGGACACGATGACCACTCTATGCGCGCGCCGGGTTCGATGTCGTCAGTGGCCCTCGGGATCGGCTGATCAGGCCGGGTCGCGCCGTTTGCTGGTCCGGTGCACAACGGTTGCGGAGCCCTGGGTAATCGGGGCATTCCGCCCATCGCGTACCTCCTCGAGGTGGGGGTTATTGCCCTACGCTCGACGCATGGTGGATCGAGTTCTAGTAACACTCGACGGCGCGGTCCGTGATGCGGACGCGCCGTTGCTTTTTGCCGACGATATCGGGGTGCTGCGTGGCGACGGTGTCTTCGAAACGGTGCTGGTGCGCGGCGGTAACGCCTGCGCGCTCGAGTTCCATCTAGGCAGACTGCGCCGTTCGGCGCAGGCACTCGATCTACCCGAGCCCGAACTCGGCCGGTGGCGGGAAGCGGTCGAACGGGCGGCCAAGGAGTGGGGCTCCGATCGCGAGGGCCTGCTGCGGCTGGTGCTGACAAGGGGGCGTGACAGCGATCTGCCCGGTGTTCGCGAGAAGGTGACCTCCGGTGACCTCGCCGCGGCCGTTCCGGTGCCGACCTCGTACGTGCTCGTGCTGCCGGTGCCTGCGCGGGTCGCGGTGGCGCGGACGGATGGTGTTGCGGTGGTGACCCTTTCGCGTGGCATCTCGATCGATCTGGCGCAGGCCGCACCGTGGCAGCTGCTCGGCGCGAAGACGCTGTCGTATGCCACCAACATGGCCGCGCTGCGCTTCGCCAACCGGATGGGCGCCGACGACGTCATCTTCACCAGTACCGAGAATCGGGTGCTCGAGGGTCCGCGCTCGTCCGTGGTGATCGCGCGGGACAAACAGCTCATCACCCCGCCGTCGAAGAACGGCGTGCTGCCCGGCGTCACCCAGCGCGCGCTGTTCGCCGAGGCCGAGAAGGCGGGCTGGGACTGCCAATACAAATCGCTGTTCACCGCCGATCTGCTGACCTGCGACAGCATTTGGCTGCTGTCGAGCATCACGCTGGCCGCGCGGGTGAATTCGCTGGACGGACTGCGCATGTCGGCGCCGGACAACGCGGGCGAGATCATCGAGCTGGTCGATCGCGGCATCGCGCGGGCGGGGGTCATCGGCGACTGGTGAGCGGTGATCTGCGCTCCACCGCCTCTCCGCGACTTCAGGCCAGACTCGGGTGCGTGGGGACTTGCGTTGGCGGCCGGCGGTGAGCTGGTGGCTGATTCAGCCGGTACCCGACGAGTTACCCATGTACTTGCGATATCAGTCGTTGCTTCGTGATCTCCGTCTTACATCCCTGTCGGCGACCTGGTGAAACTGCGTGGTTGATCCGAGTGGTCCGGTGTGTCGTGGCGTAAGACTCATTGATCGGTTCTACCTGCGGCGTAGGGTTTACTACGACATGTCGTAGATCGGCAGGAGGGCTCGCTGATGAGCGCGTTGGACATCTCGCGATGGCAGTTCGGCATCACGACCGTCTACCACTTCATGTTCGTGCCGTTGACCATCGGACTGGCCCCGATCGTGGCGGGCATGCAGACCGCGTGGGTGATCACCGGCAAGGAGCATTGGTACCGGCTCACCAAGTTCTTCGGGAAGCTGTTCCTGATCAACTTCGCGCTCGGTGTCGCCACCGGCATCGTGCAGGAATTCCAGTTCGGCATGAACTGGTCGGAGTACTCCCGCTTCGTCGGTGACGTCTTCGGCGCACCGCTCGCCCTCGAAGGGCTCGTCGCCTTCTTCATGGAGTCGACCTTCCTCGGGCTGTGGATCTTCGGCTGGTCACGCCTGCCGAAAGTCGTTCACCTGGCCACGATTTGGCTGGTCGCGATCGGCGTCAACGCCTCGGCGTACTTCATCGTCGCGGCGAACTCGTTCATGCAGCATCCGGTCGGCGCGCGGTACAACCCGGAGCGGGGACGCGCGGAACTGGAGAGCATCACCGATCTGCTCACCAACAACACGGCACTGGCGGCCTTTCCGCACGTCGTCGCCGGATCATTCCTCACCGCGGCCACGTTCGTCGCGGGTATCGGCGGCTGGTGGATGGTGCGCAACGCGCGCAGCGGTGACGAGGCCAAGATGGCAGAGGCGCGCACCATGTGGCGCCCGGCGGCCCGTGTCTCGCTGCTGGTGATCGTGGTGTCGATGCTCGCGCTCATCTACACCGGCGACGTACAGGGCAAGCTGATGTACGAGCAGCAGCCGATGAAGATGTCCTCGGCGGAATCGTTGTGCCACACCGAAACCGACCCCGACTTCTCCGTGCTCACCGTCGGCACGCACAACAACTGCGACAGCGTCACCCACGTGCTCGAGGTGCCCTACGTGCTGCCGTGGCTGGCCAAGGGCAAGTTCACCGATGTCACGCTGCCCGGCGTCATCGACCTGCAGAAGACCTACAACGAGAAGTACGGCATCGGCGACTACCGGCCGAATCTCTTTGTCACCTACTGGTCTTTCCGCGCGATGATCGGCCTGTCCGCCGGCGCGGCGCTGCTCGTGCTCGCCGGACTGTGGGTGACCCGGCGCGGCAGGGCGGCCGACCAGCGCTGGTTCGCCTGGCTGAGCCTGCTCGCCATCCCGACACCGTTCCTGGCCAACAGCGCGGGCTGGGTGTTCACCGAAATGGGCCGCCAGCCTTGGATTGTCGCGCCGAACCCGTCCGGTGACCCGAACCTGCGGCTCACCGTGCAGCAGGCCGTCTCCGGGCACAGCGCGGGCACCGTGCTCGCCTCGCTGATCACCTTCACGGTGCTCTACGGCGCGCTGGCGGTCGTGTGGTTCTACCTGATGCGCCGGTACACGGTCGCCGGCCCGGAACCGGTTGCGAGCCCGGCTAAGTCGGACGGCGCCGGCGACGCGCCCGTCGAACAGCTTTCCTTCGCCTACTAGGAGCCGACGATGAGTCTGCAAGAGTTCTGGTTTCTGCTGATCGGCGTGTTGTTCACCGGCTACTTCGTACTGGAGGGCTTCGACTTCGGCGTCGGCATGCTGATGCCGATCCTCGGCCGCAACGACGACACCCGAAGGCGCGTGGTGCTCAACACCATCGGCCCGGTGTGGGACGGCAACGAGGTCTGGCTGATCACCGCGGGCGGCGCCATGTTCGCGGCCTTCCCCGAGTGGTACGCCAGCATGTTCTCCGGGTTCTACTTCGCGCTGCTGCTGTTGCTCGTCGCGCTGATCCTGCGCATCTGCGCCATCGAGTACCGCGGCAAGATCCACGATCCGCGCTGGCGGTTCTGGTGCGATCTCGGCATCGGCATCGGTTCCTGGATACCGGCGCTCGCGTGGGGCTGGCTGTTCGCCAACATCGTGCGCGGTGTCCCGCTCGACGCACAGCACGCGATGACCGGTTCGGCGTGGGAACTGTTCGACCCGTACGCCATTCTCGGCGGACTGGCGACGGCGCTGCTGTTCGCGTTCCACGGTGCGGTGTTCCTCGCGCTCAAGACCGGCGGTGCGGTGCGCGAGGACGTCGTCGGCTCCGCGCGGCTGCTGCTGATTCCGACCGTGCTCGTCGCCGGTGGGTTCGGGCTGTGGACCCAGCTGTCCTACGGCACGGACTGGACCTGGATTCCGTTGGCGCTGGCGGTGATCGGGCTCGTCATCGCGGGCGCCGCGGTCTTCGTCGGGCGGGACGGATGGGCGTTCGTCGGCACCACGGTGACCGTCGCGGCGGTGAGCGCGCTGCTGTTCGGGTCGCTGTTCCCGAATGTGCTGCCCTCCACCATCGACGCGGCATACAACCTGACCATCCACAACGCCTCGTCCACGCCGTACACGCTGAAGGTGATGAGCTGGGCCGCGGTGATCGTCACCCCGGTCGTGCTGATCTACCAGGGCTGGACGTACTGGGTGTTCCGCAAGCGCATCACCGTCGACCAGATCCCGGCGCCGATCGGCCTGCCCATGGGATCGACGAAGGACTGACCCATGGCCCGCCCGCCCGTAGATCCACGCCTGTGGCGGTACGCCCGCTCGGCCCGCCGCTACCTGGTACTGAGTGTCGCACTGTCCCTGGCGATTACGGGCTGCATCGTGGTCACGGCGGTCACGCTGGCTCGGGTGCTCGCCGGGGTCGTCACCGACCCCGGCAAGCGCGGCCTCGGCGAATGGACGGTGGAACTGAGCGTCCTCGCCGCCGCGGTTGGCTGCCGAACCCTGGTCACCTGGCTGCAATCCCGGCTCGCGCACCGCGCGGGCGCGTCGGTGGTCGCGGAACTGGAAACCGCGGTCCTCACCGCGGGCGCCCAACTTCCGCCTCGCGAACTCGAAACCCGCCGAACCGAATTGGCCGTTGTGGTCAGCACGGGCTTGTCCGGTCTGCGCGGCTACCTCGTCGGATACCTACCCGCCCTCCTGCTCGCGTGCCTTGTGCCGCCGGTCGTGCTTGCCGTGATCGCGGTGCACGACCCGATTTCCGGCATCATCTGCCTGGTCACCCTGCCCCTGATCCCGATCTTCATGATCCTCATCGGCCTGCTGACCCAGGGCAGGGCCGAAGCGACACTGACCGCAACCACCCGCCTCTCCGACCAGTTGCTCGACCTGTTCGCGGGCATGCCGACATTGCGTGCGCTCGGGCGCGAGACCGGAGCTGCCCGCGCCGAGCCGAATTCGGCGACGTCGCGGCCCGAAACCGCGGCGAATGCGGAACCGGGGCGCGATTCCGGAGCTGCCGCTCGGCGGATCGGCGGCTCGGGTGCGCAGACCGCGAGTTCCGCAGTGGGAGAACGCGCTTCGATCCCGCAGACGATGGAGCACCGGGTCCGCGAACTGGGAGATTCCCTGCGGCAGCGCACCATGCGCGCGCTGCGGATCGCGTTCCTGTCCTCGATGGTGCTGGAAATGCTCGCCACCCTGTGCGTCGCCCTGGTCGCCGTCTCCATCGGCATGCGCCTGGTCTTCGGCGAGATGAGCCTGTACGCAGGCCTCGTCGCCTTGATCCTCGCCCCCGAGGTCTACTTGCCGCTGCGCACCGTCGGCGAACGCTTCCACGCCGCCCAAGACGGAATGGCCGCCGCCGACAAGGCTTTTGCGATCCTCGACCCCGCGCCGGGCTCCGCCGATACGAGCGCGGCGCCGGTGACCGATGTGCGTCGCACCACTGACATCCCGGTGACCAGCCGCGCTCGGCCTCAGCGGCCGACCGATCCTGCCGCCGAAGGGCGCGGGGTGGAGATCGGTTCGGCCACCGATGAATCGACTGACGGGACGCTCCGAGGTAGGGGTCGGCCTGCTGCGGACGCGATCACAACGGCTGCGGCAGGGCATCGAGATGCCGCCGGTGCCATCGAGATTCGCGATCTGACGGTGCACGCCCGCAATGGTTCGGCGCCTGCCGGGCTCTCGGCGAGTATGCGTCCGGGGACGATCACGGTATTGACCGGGCCGAACGGTAGCGGGAAATCGACGGCGCTGCAGGCGATTCTGGGACTGATCACGCCGGACGGCGGTGCGGTCACCGTCGACGGCACCGATGTGCGCGACCTGGAGCCGGATGCCTGGTGGGCCAGGGTGGCATGGCTGCCGCAGCGTCCGGTCCTCGTCCCGGGAACCCTCCGGGAGAACCTGGAGCTGCTGGGCGCTCACGCCTCGGCCGGTACGCACCGAGGCGCCGCGCGAGTGGTGGACGAACTGGAAGCAGCCTGCGCGGCAACCGGATTCGACGCCGTACTCGACGAACTCCCCGCCCGCTGGGGAACCACCGTCGGCGCGGGCGGCACGGGCCTCTCCCTCGGCCAGCGGCAACGCCTCGCCCTCACCAGAGTTCTGGCTGCCGACCGCCCGATCCTCCTGCTCGACGAACCGACCGCCCACCTCGACCCCGACAGCGAAGCCACCGTCCTCGCAGCCCTCGAACAACGAGCCGACGACGGCGCCACCGTAGTTGTAATCGCCCACCGCCCATCCATCTTGGCCATCGCCGACCGCATCATCCCGGTCCACGCCACCGCCCTGGCCGAGTCCCGATGAATCCCACCCGCAGCCCAACGACACCGGGGTGGACGAAGTTCGGATCGAGCGCGTCCACCGAGACGCACCAGTTGGCAAGGAGCGGGACCGAACTCGGCCAACTGCGGCGCGATCGGCGTATGTGGACCCGGCGAGGTGCAGGAGGTCGGCGGATGACAACCGGCGCTCAGGCCGACGTGGAAGGTGGCTTCCTGGAGAGTGTTCGTCGAACGCGGGGACTCCCCGGGGCGTCGCGCGTGTGGCCCTCGGCGGTCGTCGATGAGCCCGTATGCGGCCCGGTCAGGTCGCGGACCGGCGGGATGCAGGAGGTGGGGAGATGACTATGCGGGACGGGGCCGATGTGAAAAGTGGTCTGGTGGGCGATGTTCGGCGGATGTGGGGGCTGCTGGAGGTTTCGCCCGCGCGGCTTGCGGTGGCGGTCGGGTGGGGGGTGCTAGCGCTGGGGAGTGGGCTGGGGTTGGCGGCGCTGGCCGCCTGGTTGATCGCGCGGGCTTGGCAGATGCCGCCGGTGCTCGATTTGAGCGTTGCGGTGGTTTCGGTACGGGCGCTGGGGATTTCGCGGGGGTTGTGCCGGTACCTGGAGCGGCTCGCGACGCATGATGTGGCGCTGCGGTCGATGACCACGGCGCGCACCACGACCTATCGGGCGCTCGCCCGGTCCAACTCCTGGTTGCGGCGGCGTTCGTCCGCGAGCGGGGACGCTGGGCCTGCCGACGGGCCCGCTGAACTCCGGCGCGGGGATCTGCTGGTGCGAATCGGCAGCGATATCGACGATCTCGGTGCGGTGGTGGTGCGCGGGTTCGTGCCCATCGCCGTCGCGATCGTGTTGTCCGCCATGGCGATAGGTCTACTGGGGACCATCTCCATCGGCGCCGCGACGATTCTCGCGGTCGCGCTCGCGGTCGCCGGGATCGTCGCGCCGTGGCTGTCCGCGCTGGCGGCGCGCGACGCCGAACGTGCGGTGCGGGCGGACCGTGCCGAATTCACCGCCCAGGCATTGACCGTGCTCGACCACGCGGCCGAATTGCGCGTCGCGGGCAAGCTGGACACCGCTGTCGCGGCGGCCGCCGCGGCCGGGCGCCGGGCGGTGGCGGCCGAGGACACCGCGGCGACCCGCAGCGCGTGGGCCGCCGCGGCCATGCCCCTGTCGATCGGGGTCAGCGTGCTCGGCGCACTGCTCGTCGGCATCGCCGTCTACGGTCCGAGCGGGGGAGCGCCCGGCGCGATGACGCCGATGGCCTTCGCTGTGCTGGTCCTGCTTCCGCTGTCCGCCTTCGAGGCCGTTGGAACACTTCCCGCCGCGGCACAGTCGCTCACCACCGCCCGCGCGGCCCTGCGCCAACTGACTGCGATCGAGCGGTCGGCCGACTCGCAAGATCCGACTGCCCGGGCGACGCACCCACTCACGGCGAACGGCCGAGCAGCCGATACCCGAAACCCGTTGCCCGCCGATCTCCCCGATCTCCCCGACGGCCGTCGGATCGCGGTCATCGGTCCGAGCGGCGCGGGCAAGACCACGCTGCTCATGTACTGGGCAGGCCTGTTCGGTACGCCGGAGCCTGGCGTCACGTTCTTCGCCGAGGACGCGCACCTGTTCGGCACCAGCGTGCTGGAGAACCTCCGCGTCGCGCGCGGCGACCTCACCGAGCAGGAGGCCGAAACCGCCTTGCGCACAGTAGGTCTCGGCGACTGGCTGGCCGACCTTACCGACGGCGTGCGTACGGTCCTCGACGGTGGAGCCGCCGCGGTCTCCGGTGGCCAACGTCGCCGCATCCTGCTCGCCCGCGCCCTGATCTCACCCGCCCGTGTCCTGCTGCTCGACGAGCCGACCGAGCACGTGGAAGCCGAGGCGGGCGCTCAACTCCTGTGCGAGTTGCTCGACAGGAACAGCGGCCTCGTCGCCCCTGATCGAATTGTGGTGGTCGTCACACATCAGCTCCCGCCGGATCAGCGCGCCGACGTGATCATGCGAGTCGATGAGTCAGGCCAGGTCACCACCGTTTTTCCCACCGCGGGAATCCCCGGTTCCGCCCCCAGAGAAATTCCGTTGCCGACCCACTGACTCCTCGCTAAATTCGTTCGTACACAAGGAAGGAGGTGGTTCGAGAAATGGTTAACTCTAGGACACGTGAGGTGGCTGCACGCTAGTGCCGCCGCTGCAGGTGGATTCACCGCGCGAGCGCTGAGCGAATCCAAAGCAGTCACCCGGCCCCCGAGCCCCCGGTCCGTCCGACCGGGACCCGTGCAGGTTCTCGAACCAGCACCGGTATGGCTCGGGGGCTGTTCCCTATTCTGGACAAAGCGCGGGCGAGGGGGCTGACAGGGGTATGAGTCCGGATGTGCAGCGCTACGCTGGGACAATGACCGTTCAGCCGCTGCCCGACTGGGTGATTCCGCCACTTGGTGGATTCACCGTCGATGACTTCTTGGAGCTGCGCGGCCTCCCCAAGCACACCGAGCTGATCGACGGGAGTCTGATCTTTGTCAGCCCGCAGGAGAAGTGGCACAGCCGTGTTGTCTCACTCTTCTGGCGGGAGCTCGATCGACAGGTTCCTGAACAGCTGCGTGCTGACCGGGAGATGGCTGTCAGGCTCGGTAATCGGCAGATGCCAGAGCCTGACGTGGTCGTGGTGACGGCGGAGGCAGCTGGACGGACCGATCCCTCCACTTACTACTTCGCCGAGGATGTCGTTCTGGCGGTCGAGGCGGTGTCGCCGGACTCCGAGGAGCGGGACCGCGACACCAAGCCACGCAGATACGCCAAGGCCGGCATATCGCATTACTGGCGGATCGAGCGGCGAGACGCTGATGCTGTGGTCTATGCCTATGAGCTCGATCCGGCTACGAATTGCTATGGGCCCGTGGGGATCTTCCATGACACGTTGCGGATCAACGTGCCATTTCCGGTGGAGATCGACTTGTCGGGGATCTGGCCGCGCGGTTAGTTGATTCAGCCGATGTAGCGCTGGAGGCGAGCCGAGAGCCGTGGCTCCAGCGGGCCGTCGGCCACTACTCGTTCCTCGACGTAGGCGAGGTCGCCGCCCTCGACGATGCCGTAGAGGCGCTTGGCGCCGCCGACGACGATGCCGGATTGGCTGCGGATGACCACGTCGGTGGCGAGTTCCCAGGAGGACTGGGTGAGTGCCTGGCCGTAGAAGAGTTCCACGATGCCGGTGCTGTGGGTGAGCAGCAGCTCGATGACCTCGTCGTCGCCGTCGATGCCGACCCGCCAGAAACCGCTCTCGCGCAGATCGGGGCCGCTGTAGGCGCCATCGGCGTCCAGCACCCAGGATCGGGATTCCCAGGCCAGGTAGTCGCCGCCGTCGTGCGAGACCACGATCTGCTGGCCGAAGCGATAGTCGCCGCGCTCCGGATCGTTGCCCTCGCCCTCGCCGCGCCACACGCCGACCATGGGCAGCAGCGCGAGCATGGACGAACTCAGGTCGGGCCCGAGTCGCAGATTCGCGGTGTCCTCGGGCAACGGCAGATCCGGCAGCACCGGAATGTTGCGTGCGCCGGTCGCTTTCGCGCGCTCGGCGGCCTCGGCCACGGCCTGATCGCCGCTGCGCCGAGCGGACGGATCACCGGGCGCGGTTCCGTTCATAGTTTCGCTCGCTCGCTCGGCCGGATCGGAACCTTCGCTAGCGAGCTCGCTCATGACTCGGTGAACAGGCGGTAGAAGACGTACAGACCGAACCAGCCGATCAGCACGGCCACGGCCACCAGCAGAATCTCGAAGAAGAGGACCACGTTTGGAGTCTAACGACAAACACGGCGACGCACGCAAACGGCCCCGCTGCTTCCTCCATGTGGGGGAAACGACGGGGCCGTGCGCGGCAAGCGGTTTGTTACTTGGCGACCGCGACATCCACCGCGTGGATGCCCGCGCCCTCCGGACGAACCTCGGCCGAGCCGTTGCCGGACGCCGACAGCGCCCGCAGCGTCCACGCGCCGGGCGCGGCGAAGAAGCGGAAGTCACCGGTGCCCGAGGCGACGACCTCGGCGGTGAAATCGCCGTTACCGTCCAGCAGACGCACGAACGCGCCGCCGACCGGCTGTCCGTCGGTGCTGAGGACGCGGCCGGTGATGACCGTCTCCTTCTCCACATCGACGCCTGCGGGGATGGCCTGACCCTGGGTAGGTGCTGCACACATGTTGATTACGCTCCCAATTCGATCGGTGCACCGACGAGGGAGCCGTACTCGGTCCAGCTCCCGTCGTAGTTCTTGACGTTCTGATGACCGAGCAGCTCCTGCAGCACGAACCAGGTGTGCGAGGAACGCTCACCGATGCGGCAGTAGGCGATGGTCTCCTTGGCCCCGTCCAGGCCCGCCTCGCGGTAGATCTCGGTCAGCTCGGCATCGGACTTGAAGGTGCCGTCCTCGTTCGCGGCCTTGCTCCACGGCACGTTGATCGCGCTGGGGATGTGGCCGGGACGCTGGCTCTGCTCCTGCGGCAGGTGCGCGGGAGCGAGGATCTTGCCGGAGAACTCGTCGGGCGAACGCACGTCGACCAGGTTCTTGGTGCCGATGGCCGCGATGACCTCGTCGCGGAAGGCGCGGATCGTCAGGTCGGGCGCGGACGCCTTGTACTGGGCGGCCGGTCGGCTCACCGCGTCACGCGAGAGCGGGCGCCCGTCGAGCTCCCACTTCTTGCGGCCACCGTCGAGCAGCTTGACGTTGGTGTGGCCGTACAGCTTGAAGTACCAGTAGGCGTAGGCGGCGAACCAGTTGTTGTTGCCGCCGTACAGCACCACCTCGTCGTCGTTGGAGATGCCGCGCGCCGAGAGCAGATCGGAGAACTGCTCCTGGTTCACGAAGTCGCGACGAACCTGATCCTGCAGGTCCTTCTTCCAGTCGAGCCTGACGGCGCCCTCGATATGTCCACCGTCGTAGGCAGAGGTGTCCTCGTCCACCTCGACGAAGACGACGCCGGGGGCGTTGAGGTTCTCTTCGGCCCAGTCAACGGAGACCAGGACATCGGAGCGAGCCATGTTGTTCCTTTCGAATTGCGACTTGCGGGGTCAGATCGAACTAGCTGGACGGTGCGGGGCGGCACCGGCCGTGGTCGCCGAGGTTCGGCGGAAACGGGCGACCAGGGGGTAGATCTGGCAACCCAGGCAAATCCCGAACGCCGCGTTCAAGAACGCCGCGAACAGTGCGAAGCCGGCGAACACCGCGCCGGCAACGGTGGAGCCGGCCAGGAATCCCAGCAGGCTGACGGCGCTGAAGATCAGGCCGAGTAATTGGGCGAACCGCAGTGGGGCAACGGGTTCGGTTTCGGTGGCGGGACCGACGCGCGGCGCGATGAGCGTCGCGAAGATCCGGCCGTAGGGGTGGCGGCGCGGCCCGTAGGCGGCGCCGATCGCGAAGACCACCGCCTGGACGGCGATGAGCACCGCGGCGACCGGGGTCGAGAACGCGGCCGCGATCAGCACGAGGACGAGGACGCCGGTGGTGACCCAGGCGGCGAACCTCGGTCCGCGGACATCGACCTGTGCGGGAATTGTCGTCCCTTGGGACGTGTTACCGGAATTGGTGGACATAGTGCTCACTCCTGCGCGGAATACGACTGTTGGCGGGAATTGCCAGTTCGCCGGGGGATCGAAAGATCACTCGCACGGCGGACGCAGGTCGGCAGTCAGGAAGACTTCTGAGAGAGCCGACCGCTCAGCGGCACAGGCAGCAACAACCACCGAGGCGGCACAGATCAACTGTGCGGCGTCGGGTGAGCATCAGCTCGTGGTTGGAAAGCACGTGGGGGAGTTTACCTGGTTTCCAAGGAGAATTGGACCCCGGGTTCGTCACACTCGCTATGAACCCGCGGCGCTGGCGTCAAGCCCGGAGGAGGCAGCCCGCGTAACCATGCAGGGCTCGCCAGCGTCGCCATGGATACAGCCAGCGCTGGTTTTCACGCGGTGAGCGGAACGAGCGCACTGCGCAGATCGCCCGCTTTGGGTACGCCGGAGATGCGGAATCGCTCGCGCCCCTCGGCGTCGAAGATGAAGGTCGTCGGCAGCGACAACACATTCAGTTCCTTGGCGAGCGCGGGTTCGGCGTCGATGTCGATTTCGATATCCCTTGGCGCCAGCGGTGTTTCGGCCAATTCCTCGGTGACGCTGCCGACCACTCGGCGCACCGCGTCGCACGGTCCGCACCACTCGGCGGAGAAGTGCAGTACCGCCGGACCCGATCCCGTGACGCCCGCGGCGGCGAGTAGTTCGGCGCGCTGGGATTCGGCGGGCGCGGCATCGGTGGCGCGCAGCGCGCCGTCGCGGCGGCGCACGAGCAGGCCGACCGCGATGGCGGCCAGCAACATCACTGCGAGAATTGTGATTTCGATCATGGTTGCTGCAATCGGTCGAGGTCGATCGTCACGTTCTGTGCGGTGCCGCCCACCACGATCTGCCCGCCGAGCGGGATGACCGTGCTCGGCTGGATACCGAACGGCAATTCCTTGATCTCGATGGTACGGGTGAATTGCGCGAGCACCGCGGGCTGATCGGCCTCGGGGATATCCACGGTCGGGGTGAAGTCGAGGCCGGTGCCCCGATACAGGCTGGTGGCGAGGATGCGCACCTGGCGATCGGCGTCGAGCCAGATGTCGGCCGTGACGGCCACCTTCGCGCCGCCGTAGCGTGCGCCCGTCAGACCGGGCGGGCCGGGCAGGGTGCCGATGAGCAGGAGCGCGTCGGGGGTGGTGGTCATTCCGGTGCCGCCCGAGCCGCCGGTGCCGTCGGATTTATCCGCGGTACGTCCCCGCACCTCCAGGTCGGGGATGCCGAACAGCCTGCCGAGTTCGACGGGTTCGATGCGCAGCCCGCCCTCGATCCGATCGACCGGGATGTTGCGCAGGCTGCCGTCGATCAGCTGATTCAGGTCGACGTGCACGCCGGTGAGGTACGCGTCGAGCGTGACCTCGCCGGGGATGCCTGGGCGCTTGCCGCGCGCGTTGAATTTGATGCTGTCGTAACGGCCTTCCAGGCCTTTGAGCAGAAACGGGTTACCGCCGATGGTGATCGAGGGGTCCGCGCTCAGGTCGGCGCCGGCCCGCAAGGCCCGCGAGACCCGGTACTCGGCATAGGCCGCGGTGCCGAAATCGATGACCACCGCCAGTCCGGCGAGACACAGCAGCCCGATGATCAGCTTGCGCATGACAGCACCCTATATGGACGGATTTTCTGGCTTCGAGGGTCTCGTTTCGCCACGTTCGGTCACCCGGATGGCGAGGTCATCGGGGTTCACGCGCTAATCTTGCACCGATTACCTGTGATTAGCGACGTGGCGTCCGGCGGTTCCGCTGTTTGCTGCCCCGGCGCTACGAGATGGGAGGAGGGCTTGTGGAGCTGCTCCTGTTGACCTCCGACCCCAACCCCGAGTCGGTGCTGCCCTCTCTCAGCCTGCTCGCACATCACGTGCGTCCGGCGCCGACCGAGGTGTCTTCGCTGCTCGAGGCGGGCTCCGCGGATGTCGCCCTGGTCGACGCGCGCACCGATCTGGCCGCCGCGCGCGGTCTGTGCCGGTTGCTCGGCAGCACCGGGTCTTCGGTGCCGGTGGTCGCCGTGCTCACCGAAGGCGGCCTCGTCGCGGTCAATGCCGACTGGGGGCTCGACGACATCCTGCTGCCCGGTACCGGTCCGGCCGAACTCGACGCGCGGCTGCGGCTGCTCGTCGGCCGCAACGGTGGCGTGGCGAGCCCGGAGAACACCGGCAAGATCACCCTCGGCGAGCTGGTGATCGATGAGGGCACCTACACCGCGCGGCTGCGCGGTCGCCCGCTCGATCTCACCTATAAGGAATTCGAGCTCCTCAAGTACCTCGCGCAGCACGCGGGCCGCGTCTTCACGCGCGCGCAGTTGCTGCAAGAGGTGTGGGGCTACGACTTCTTCGGTGGCACTCGCACCGTCGACGTGCACGTGCGGCGGTTGCGCGCCAAGCTCGGCAGCGAATACGAGTCGCTGATCGGCACCGTGCGCAATGTCGGCTACAAGGCCGTCCGTCCGGCACGAACGGCCGCCAAGGGCGAACCGGTCACTTTCATCGACGAGGACGCCGAGGGTTCGGACGAACCGCTCGCCCCGGTCAACGGTTCCGTCCAGTAGGGCTGTCCGGCACCGCGATTCGGCGCGCCGCCGAGTGCGGAATGATGGGCGCCCGACGGCCGTTGTCGGGTAAATGGCCGCAGTGACGGGAGAGGGATCGATGGGCGAGGTAGTGCTGACGTGGACCGAGCGGCTCGACGCCGATGCCGCGGCTACCGTGCGGAAACTGCTCGACGAGGCGACCGCCGCCGATGGTGTCGCGCCGGTCTCCGAACAGGCGATCCTCTCCCTGGCCGAGCACGGCGAGGCACGGCACCTGCTTGCCACCCGTGACGGTGTGCTCACCGGCTACGCCAATCTTGTTCCCGCGCACGGCGAACATCCGGCGATGGCCGAGGTCGCGGTGGATCCGGCGGCGCGCGGCCACGGCATCGGCGCCGCGCTCGTCACCGCGGCGCTCGCCGAGGGCGGTGCGGGCGCACGGGTCTGGGCGCACGGAAATCGGCCCGCCGCACAGGCCGTAGCGACCCGCCTCCGATTGCACACGGCGCGCGAGTTGTGGCAAATGCGACGCGTTCTGGCTACACCCGAGCTACCCGAATTGACGGTGCCGGACGACTTGACGCTGCGTACCTATTCCGGAACTACCGACGACGCCGAACTGCTGCGCGTGAACAATGCCGCCTTCGATTGGCATCCGGAACAGGGCGGGTGGACCGAGCGCGATATCCAGGCCCGCCGCGACGAACCGTGGTTCGACCCCGCTGGCCTGTTCCTGGCGGCCGCCGCGGACGATCCGGACCGACTGCTCGGATTCCATTGGACCAAGGTGCATTTCGACGAAACGCCGCCGGTGGGCGAGGTGTACGTGGTCGGCATCGATCCGGCCGCGCAAGGCCGTGGACTCGGCCGTCTGCTCACCCTGGCCGGCCTGCGTTACCTGCGCGAACGCGGCCTTCACGAGGTGCTGCTCTACACCGAGGCCGACAATAAGGCGGCGGTGCACACCTACACGCGACTCGGCTTCGCGCCCGCACATGTCGACGTCGCTTATGCGGCATCGTGATCGCCGGATAGCTGAATAGAAAGCGGCTCGCCGGGGCCGCTCGAGTAAAACTGGGGCAAATGTCACAGACAATGGGCCAATCGCGCCGGGCTGTTCACTTGCCGTTCACCCAGCTTGGTCCAACTGTCAACCGGGCGACTTTACGTTACATATGGGCAGCACGGCTGCCTGGTGCGCAAGTTCCACGCGAACGGCACCACAACACCCGCCCGGGCCGGTGAGGGACCGGGCGTGTCGAACGCGATTCCCGGAGGAATAGTGAACTTCAAGCGCAGCAGCGCCCTTGTCGGCGTGCTGGCCGTTGGTGCCATGACGCTCGCCGCCTGTGGCAGCGACGACAACACCAAGGCCAGCGGCGACAAGACCGGCACCAACACCAGCGTCGAGTGTGGTGGCAAGAAGGCGCTCAAGGCCAGCGGCTCGTCCGCGCAGAAGAACGCGATGGAGCGCTTCATCGCCGCCTACGAGGCCAACTGCAGCGGCAGCACCCTGAACTACACCTCCAGCGGCTCCGGCGCTGGTGTGAACGAATTCATCGGTGGCCAGACCGATTTCGGTGGCACCGACTCGCCGCTGAGCGCCAAGAAGGAAGAGCCGCAGAAGGCTCAGGACCGCTGCGGCGCCCCCGCGTGGAACCTGCCGACCGTCTTCGGCCCGATCGCCGTGACCTACAACATCGACGGCGTCACCGACCTCGCGCTGGACGGCCCGACCGCCGCCAAGATCTTCAACGGCGCCATCTCCACCTGGGACGCCCCCGAGATCAAGGCGCTGAACCCGAAGGCCAAGTTGCCCTCGGAGAAGATCGCCGTGATCTTCCGCTCGGACGAGTCGGGCACCACCGACAACTTCCAGCTGTACCTCGACGCCGCCTCCGACAACGCGTGGGGCAAGGGCGCGGGCAAGGTCTTCGCCGGCGGCGTCGGTGAGGGCGCCAAGGGCAACGAGGGCACCTCGGCCGCGATCAAGAGCACCAAGAACTCGATCACCTACAACGAGTGGTCGTTCGCGAAGTCGCAGAACCTGTCCATCGCGCAGATCATCACCACCGCGTCCAAGGACCCGGTCAAGCTGACCGCCGCCTCCGCGGGCAAGGCCATCGACTCGGTGAAGATCAAGGGCGAGGGCAACGACCTGGTGCTCGACACCTCCTCGTTCTACAAGCCGACCGAGGCGGGCGCGTACCCGATCATCCTGCCGACCTACGAGGTCGTCTGCTCGAAGTACAAGGACGCCGACTCGGCCAAGGCGGTCAAGGCCTTCCTGACCTCGGCCACCACCAACGGCCAGAAGGGTCTCGACGAGGCCGGGTACGTCCCGATCCCCGACAAGTTCAAGACCCGCCTGACCACCGCCATCAACGCCATTTCCTGATCTGAGCGTTACCTGCCATGACCGTGCACCCTGAGGTGACCGCCGCGGGCCCGTCGGACTCGACGGGCCCGCGGGCGGCTGGAGAAACTGCCCCTATGCCGAGCGAACCGAGCACCGAATCGGCCCCGAAAAAGGGTCGTCCCGCCCCTCAGTGGGGGGCTGAATTCATCTTCCGCTCGCTCGCGACGGCGGCGGGCGCGACGATCGTCGCCGCTATCGCGCTGATCGCGCTATTCCTGCTGATCCGCGCGATCCCCTCGGTCATGGCGAACGAGGCGAACTTCTTCACGAGCACCGAATTCAGCACCGGTAATGCCGACCACCTGCGGTTCGGCATCAAGGACCTGTTCATGGTCACGGTGCTGAGTTCGGTGTTCGCGCTGCTGATCGCGGTGCCGATCGGCGTCGGCATCGCACTGTTCCTGACGCACTACGCACCGAAGACGCTCTCGCGCCCGTTCGCGATGCTGATCGACCTGCTCGCCGCGGTGCCGTCGATCGTGTTCGGCCTGTGGGGCGTGCTCGTGCTCGCGCCGCAGCTGGAACCGGTGCAGACCTTCCTGAACGACAACCTCGGCTGGTTGTTCCTGTTCTCCGACGGCAACGTGTCGATCTCCGGCGGCGGCACCATCTTCACCGCGGGCATCGTGCTGGCGGTGATGATCCTGCCGATCATCACGTCGGTCTCGCGCGAGGTCTTCCACCTGACGCCGCTGTCGCACATCGAGGCGGCACACGCGCTCGGCGCGACCAAGTGGGAGATGGTGCGGATGACCGTGCTGCCCTACGGCCGCAGCGGTGTGATCGCCGGCTCGATGCTCGGCCTCGGCCGCGCGCTCGGTGAGACCATCGCGGTCCTCGTCGTGCTGCGCACCTCCGCGCAGGCGGGACACTGGTCACTGTTCGACGGCGGCTACACCTTCGCCTCCAAGATCGCTTCGGCCGCTTCGGAATTCAGCTCGCCGCTGCCGACGGGCGCCTACATCGCGGCCGGCTTCGTGTTGTTCGCGCTGACCTTCGTCGTCAACGCGCTGGCACGGCTCGCGGCCGGTGGAAAGGTGAACAGCTGATGACCACCACGCTCGACAAGCCGGTCAAGGCGCCGACGTTCCGCCATGTGAGCGCGTCGCGGCGGCTGCGCAACAACATCGCGACCGGCGCGGTATGGGCCTGCTTCGGCATCGCCCTCGTCCCGCTGGCCTGGGTGCTGATCATGGTGATCAGCAAGGGCATCGGCGCGGTCGTCTCGATCGACTGGTGGCAGAAGTCGCAGAAGGGCATCCTGCCCGATCAGTTCGGCGGCGGTGTCTACCACGCGATCTACGGCACCCTGGCGCAGTCGGCGGTCGCCGCGATCATCGCGGTGCCGCTCGGCATCATGGCCGCGGTCTACCTGGTCGAATACGGCCGTGGCTGGCTCGCCAAGACCACCACGTTCATGGTCGACATCCTCGCGGGCGTGCCGTCCATCGTCGCGGCGCTGTTCATCTTCGCGCTGTGGATCGCGACCATGGGCTTCCCGCAGAGCGCGTTCGCGGTATCGCTGGCGCTGGTGCTGCTGATGCTTCCCGTGGTGGTGCGCAGCACCGAGGAAATGCTGAAACTGGTGCCGGACGAACTGCGCGAGGCCTCCTACGCGCTCGGCATTCCCAAGTGGAAGACCATCGCCCGCATCGTGGTGCCGACCGCGCTGCCTGGCATGATCAGCGGCATCCTGCTCTCGCTCGCCCGCGTGATGGGTGAGACCGCACCGGTGCTCGTCCTGGTCGGCTACGCGAAGGGGATCAACTCGAACCTCTTCGACGGCAATATGGCCTCGCTGCCACTGTTGATCTACCAAGAGCTGGCGAACCCGGAGGCGGCGGGCCGCGAGCGGGTGTGGGGCGCGGCGCTGACGCTGATCATCATCATCGCGCTGTTGTACGTGGCCGCGGCGGTGGTCAACAAACTGCTCACGCGGAACCGATAGGAAACTCAGATGGCCAAGCGGATCGACGTCAAAGACCTGAACATCTACTACGGCAAATTCCATGCGGTTGCCGATGTCAAGCTGTCGGTGCTGCCGCGCAGCGTGACCGCCTTCATCGGGCCGTCGGGTTGCGGTAAGTCCACCGTGCTGCGTTCGCTGAACCGGATGCACGAGGTGACCCCGAACGCCCGCGTCGAGGGCGCGGTGCTGCTCGACGGCGAGGACATCTACGGCTCGCAGGTCGACCCGGTGGGCGTGCGCCGCACCATCGGCATGGTGTTCCAGCGCCCGAACCCGTTCCCTACCATGTCGATTCGCGACAATGTGGTGGCCGGGCTGAAGCTGCAGGGCGTGCGCGGCAAGAAGGAACTCGACGAGGTGGCCGAGCGCTCGCTGCGCGGCGCCAACCTCTGGAACGAGGTCAAGGACCGCCTGGACAAGCCGGGCGGCGGCCTCTCCGGCGGTCAGCAGCAGCGTCTGTGCATCGCCCGTGCCATCGCGGTCTCCCCGGACGTGCTGCTGATGGACGAGCCCTGTTCGGCACTGGACCCGATCTCCACCCTGGCGATCGAGGACCTGATCACCGAGCTGAAGAAGGAATTCACCATCGTCATCGTCACGCACAACATGCAGCAGGCCGCGCGCGTGAGCGATCAGACCGGTTTCTTCAACCTGGAGGCGCAGGGCAAGCCGGGCAAGCTGATCGAGATCGACGACACCGAGAAGATCTTCTCCAACCCGGGCCAGAAGGCGACGGAGGACTACATCTCCGGCCGCTTCGGATAACACCGGGCAATACGAAAGGCCCGCACGTCATGTGCGGGCCTTTCGTATGCGGCCACTACGGGGATATCAAACGTGACAACTGGTTTCGCGAGTACATGGGTAACTCATCGGGTACCCCCAAAACCTGGCCAGGCACCCGACCGCCGGTCGCCAACGTTCCTCTCGCGGCACTCAGTCTGGCCTGAATACGCGGAGAGGCGGTCAAGCTTCGGCGTCCGGGTCCGCGGGTAGAACTCCGGTGACGAGGAAGATCACCCGGCGGCCGATTTCGACGGCGTGGTCGGCGAAACGCTCGTAGTAGCGGCCGAGCAGCGTCACGTCGACGGCGGCGGCGACGCCGTACTTCCAGTCGCGGTCCATCAGCAGCGTGAACAGGTGGCGATGCAGATCGTCCATCGCCTCGTCGTCCTCGTTGAGCTGCGCGGCGCGCTCCGGATCACGGGTTTCCAGCACCTCTTTCGCGCCGGCGCCCATATTCACCGCGATGCGGCCCATCTCGGCGAAGTAGCCGTTGACGGCCTCGGGCAGCGCGTGGTTCGGGTGGCGCCTGCGGGTGACCTTCGCGACATGCAATGCCAGCGCGCCCATCCGGTTCACGTCCTGGACGATCTGGATGGCGCTGACCACCTGGCGCAGATCACCGGCCACCGGCGCCTGCAGCGCGAGCAGAGCGAACGCCTTCTCTTCGGCGTCGGTGATCATTTCGGCGATCCGGTCGTACTCGGTGATCACCGACTCCGCGAGGGTCAGGTCGGCCTGGAGCAGTGACTGGGTGGCACGGTCCATGGCCGACCCGGCCAGACCGGCCATCTCACCCAGCAGGTGGGCGAGATCGGCCATTTGCTCGTTGTAGATGACACGCATGAAAGCTGACATTAGTTCCCAGCGCTGTCCAAGTCACGAACAGCGGGTTAATGCCCGGTGCCGGTCGGTTGCACCGGTGTTGCCACTGCTCAGCGCGGTGCGGGCCGGACACGGGGTTGTCCGGCCCGAGCTCACTTGCAGGTGTCGTCGGCGGCGTTCATATGCTCGAGGTCGGCGGGCAGGGTGACGGGCGTCGCACTCTGGTTCGCGCTGAGCGGCACATTCGCGATGGTGTCGCCGATCGGTGTCGGCGCCTTGACGGTGCCGCCGAAGTCGGTGCCGATGACCACCTCGATGATGCTGCTGCCCTGTTCGCTCGACTGCTCGATCAGCGCGCCGGGGATGGCGCTGGCCACCGTCGCCGCCTCGGCCTCGTGGCCCGGTGGGAAGCGCACCTTCGACGCGGCCGACGTGCCGCCCGAGTAGTTGCCGGTGCTGTAGATCTGGAAACCCTGGCTGCCCAGCTTGTTCGCGGCCTTGTTGGCCGCACCGGAGATACCGGAGCCATTGGAGACCAGCAGCGAGAAGGCGCCGGGGTCGACGGCGACCAGCCGCGGCGGCGCGGGCGGCGCGCTACCCGGCGCCTTGGTCGGGTCGGGCGCCTTCTTCTCGCCCGGCAGCGGCTGATCGTCGATCACCGCGCGGAAGATGGCCTTGATATCCGTATCGCGGGGGATCTCGTTGCCGTAGGAGGTGGTGCCCGCGGTGGGGATGGTCAGGAAGGTCACCGCGCCCGCGTCGACCTTCTGCAGCGAGCGGCCGAGCATCAGCAGATCCTGCGTCTTCACGTTGTCGACGAAGGTGTGCGCGGTGAACGCGCCGATGAAGCCGTTCAGCTTGCCGGGATCGAGCAGCACCTTGCTCGACAGCGCGCCGCGCAGCAGCGAGGCCAGGAAGCGCTGCTGCCGGTTGATCCGGTCGTAGTCGCTGCGCTCCTCGCCGTAGACGTGGCGGGCGCGCACGTAGTTCAGCGCGGTGCCGCCGTCGACCCGCTGCTTGCCCGAGCTCTCCAGCACGGTGCCGAGGATGCCGTCGATGATCGGCTTCGGGCTGCACACCTCGACGCCGCCGACCTGGTTGACCATCGCCTCGAAGCCGGCGAAGTCGACGCCGATGAAGTGCCCGATGTTCAGGCCCGACATCTTGCGGATGACGTTCACCAGGCACTTCGGCCCGCCGAGCGCGTAGACCGCGTTGAGCTTGTCGCCGATCGCGGCGGGATAGGACTCGTCGGTGTAGGAGCCCTTGTCGTTGTTCCAGCCCTGGCAGACCGGCCTGGTGACATCGAGGTCGCGCGGGAAGGAGACGACGACAACGCGCTGCCGGTTCTTGGGGATGTTGACCAGCATGACCGTGTCGGCGCGCGAGCCCTCGGCGTCGTCGAGGGTGCCCGCGCCCATCTGACCGTTGACGCCCGCCCTGGTGTCGGTGCCCACGATGAGGTAGTTCTCGTCGCCGAGCTGCCCCATCGAGTCGAGCACGTCGGTCTGGTCGTCATCGATCGCGGAGACGTGGGTCAGGCCGTTGTCGGTGGAGCGCACATAGTTCCAGCCGAAGCCGGTGATCAGCAGCACGAGCACCGCGAAGAACGCCGTGCCGACCCGGCCGGCCAGCTGTAGCTTCTTGTGCTTGCGCTGCCTGCCCGCGGCGAGCCGGGACAGCGGCGGACTGCCGACGGCCTTCGGCCGCGCGGCCGTCTCGGTCTTCGAGGTCGCGGGTTTACGCGTGGCCCTTGCGGTTTCGGTGACCGCGGGCAGTTTGTCGGTGACCTGTTCCTGCGGTATCGGGGCACTGGGCGCCGCGATCGCGCGCCTGGTGTCCTCGGTCGCCCGCGCGACGGGACGCGCCGCCGTCGGCGCCTTGGTGCCCGCGATGTCCTGGACCACAGGCGAACTCGTCGTGCGCGGGGGCGCCGATTCGGCATGGCGGGCGGCCGGGACGCCGTTGGCCGGGGGCGCGGTGCCGTTGGTCGCCTGCGCGGGATTCTCGGCGCGCCGCCTGCGGCCGGTGCGCTCGTTGTCTACCCGCTCGACCAGATCCTGGACCGAGATCGGGGCCGAATCCGAATCGGAGGCGGTGTCGGCGTGCCTGGACCGCCGGGACGCACGCGTGCCGTCGCGTTCGGTGTAGTCCGCCGTGGGGTAGCGCTCCCACGGGGCGCGACCTCCGGGACGTGGCGCACGCCCGTGCCGATCGTCACCCACCAACGAACCTCGCTTTTCGTCTTTGCTCCCGTTGTGGGGCAATAGTAACGATTCCGCCACGGTGAGCCACTCGTGTACGAAATCGCAGAGGCCAGACCGTCGTTTCTAGCCGCCGCTGTGCATCACGTCGGCTGCGGTGGGGACCGTGCAATCGTCCGGATTGTCCAGCCAGCCTTCGGGCAGAACGACTTTGGCAGCGGGCGAACCCTGTCTGCCGCGCGGGCCGGTGGCATCGGCGGGGAAGGGGATGTCGGTGGGCAGCTGCGCGATGAGATCTTCGAGCTGGGTCATGCTCGACACGGTGGCGAAGCCGCGGCGCAACTGGGAGCCCACCGGAAAGCCCATGAGGTACCAGGCCATGTGCTTGCGGATATCGCGCATGGCCTTGTCCTGGCCATCGTGATCGACGAGCAGGCTGGTGTGGCGGTGCAGGATCTCGCCGACCCGGCCGAGGTTCGGGCCCTCGGGGATCGGTTCGCCGCGCAGCGCGGCGGAGAGCTCGGCGAACAGCCACGGGCGGCCTAGGCAGCCGCGGCCGACGACGACGCCGTCGCAGCCGGTCTGCGCCATCATCGTCACCGCGTCGCCCGCGCTGAAGATATCGCCGTTGCCGAGCACCGGGATGGTGGTGACGGCCTCCTTGAGGCGGGCGATGGCCGACCAGTCGGCGGCGCCGGAGTACAGCTGCGCCGCGGTGCGCGCGTGCAGCGCGACGGCCTTCGCGCCCTCGGCCTCGGCGATGCGGCCAGTATCGAGGTAGGTGTGATGTTCGTCATCGATGCCGATGCGGAATTTGACGGTCACCGGGACGCCCGCGGGCTCGGCCGCCGCCACCATCTGCCTGATGATGTTGGCGAACAGGTTCCGCTTGTAGGGCAGCGCGGCGCCGCCGCCGAGCCTGGTCACCTTCTTCACCGGGCAGCCGAGGTTGAGGTCGATGTGATCGGCCCAGCCCTCGCCGACGATGATCCGCACCGCCTCGCCGAGCGTCGCCGGATCCACGCCGTAGAGCTGCATGGAACGCGGCAGCTCGTCGTCGTCGAACGACATCATGTGCAGCGTCTTCTCGTTGCGCTCGACCACCGCGCGCGCGGTGATCATCTCGCAGACGTAGATGGAGGTCGAGCTGCCGAACTCGCGGCACAGCTTGCGGAAGGCCCGGTTCGTGATGCCCGCCATCGGGGCGAGCACGACCGGCGGATCGACCGGATACGGCCCGATCCGCAGGTTGGTCTTCGCCTCGGTAGTCACTGTCACGCCAAACAGTGTCTCATTCCTGCCCTCCCGGGCCACTCCGTGGTCACGCAGGCTGCCGCCTCCGTGGCCGTCGCTCGGGCAGCGGGTCTCATCAGCACCGGAGCCTGCCGAATAGCGCCCGTCAGAAGTATGATGAGCGGCATGGGACGGACCTCGGACGGCCGGGAGAAGATGCTCACCACCGCCTCCGAATTGTTCCGCGAGCGAGGCATCGCGGGCACCGCCCTCATGGACATCATCGACCGCAGCGGTGCGGCCCGCGGCTCGATCTATCACTTCTTCCCCGGCGGTAAAGCGCAGCTGGCCCGCGAGGCCACCGAGCGCTCGGGCCGCGAGCTCGGCGCGATGATCGCCAACCTGGTCACGTCCAACGGACCGGTGCCCGCACTCGGCATCCTCGTCGACTTCTTCCGCCAGCAGCTGCTCGACACCGGATTCGAGGCGGGCTGCCCGATCGCCGCCGCGGCCATGGAGTCCGGCGAAAGCGTCGAGGCGCGCCGGGCAGCGGGGGAGTCGTACGCGGCGTGGGAGGCGGCGCTGGCGAATGCCCTGTGGCAGCACGGTGTTCCGCAGCAGCGGGCGGCCTCGGCCGCGACGCTGGCCATCAGCGCCATCGAGGGCGCGCTCATTCTGGCGCGGGCGCAACGGGATTCGAGCGCGCTCGATCGTGTGCGCGCCGAGCTGCAGCGGTTCGGCGAGCAGCTGCTGCGCGAACCGTACTGATCGGGTCCAGGCGAATCAGTAAGCTGCCGAGCGGAATCGGCTCATCTGTCATAGGTTGCTGTGATGTGGATCATCGTTCCTATCTCCATCATCAGCTCTGTCGTCATCGCGTGGGGCTTCGCCGTCGGCTTTCCCAAGCACTGACCGGCTCAGTCATTCACCCCTGAGCCTGCGGTGATAGATCTCCCGCACCTCCGGGTCGGGCTGGGTGTAAGCCGTTGTCGCGCCGGTGAATTTGGCGACGACGAGCTGCGCGCGATAGGGCAGTAGCTGCGCCGACTTGATGATGGCCGCCAGCCTGCGCGGCACCGTCACCAGCGGCTTGTCCGTGCTGATCGCCTTGACGATGGCGTTGGCGACGTCCTCCGGGTCCACCGTGGACAGTGGCCCGGCCCAGCCAGGCATGTTCGCGCCCGCCGACAACTCGGTGCGCACGATGCCGGGCAGGATCACCGAGACCCGCACGCCGTGCTCCTTCAGTTCCAGGTGCAGCGCCGAACTGAAGCCGACGACAGCGTGTTTGGTGGCGCAGTAGGTGGCAAGGCCCGGAAAGCCCTGGGTGCCTGCCAAAGACGCGATGTTGATGATCTGTCCGGTGCCGCGGGGCACGAATCGCTCGGTGGCCAACCGGGATCCGTGGATCACGCCCCACAGGTTGATGTCGATGATCCGCTCGGTCATCGCCGGGTCCTCGTCGGCGAACAGCCCGGTCGGCATGATGCCCGCATTGTTGACCAGCACGTCAAGCGGCCCGAGTTCCTGCTCGACGGCGTCGAGGAAGCCGGCGAAGGACGCCTTGTCGGTGACGTTCAGCGGCAGGCCGATGACGCGGGCCTCCGGATCGGCGCCGAGTTCGGCGGCCGTCTTGGCCACCAGTTCCACGTCGATATCGCCGATGGCGACGGCGGCGCCCGCCTTCAGGCAGGCCTCGGCGGTCGCCCTGCCGATGCCGCGTGCGCCGCCGGTGATCGCGACAACCATGCCCGCGAGCACCGCCGCGCCGTCTGTGGTCGTTGTCATGGTGTCGGCCTTCCCATTTCGTTCTCCGAACCCGTTCGATCCCCATGGTCTCGCGTGCCGGGATGGACCACGCCCAATTCGCGGATCTGCGGGTGCATCCGGCGCGAGTGCGGCTTCTTACCGCTGAGTCAGTAGCCTGGATGCGGATAACCCCAGGTAATCGGAGAGGCGAATGACGGAACAAGAGCGAACCAATGCTCGGCCCGGAACAGTATCGATCCGGATTACCACGGTGGTCTACCTGGCGGTGATCGCCGCGCTGGCCGTGGTGGTCTGTGTGCTCGCTACATTGCTCGTCTCGGCGCGCGGCGATATCGCGGACCGGAATGCGCGGGACGCGGAGTACGACAAGGCGGAGAAGGTCGCCACCGAATACGCGGTCGGCGCGGCCACCTTCAACTATCAGAACGTCGATGCCTGGCTCGCCAATCTGAAGCGGAATGCCTCACCACAGCTGTCGGCCAAATTCGACACGATGGGTCCTGATATCCCCAAGTTGCTCGTGCCGCTGAAGATGGTGCAGACCGCGACACCGATCACCGCGAAGGTCGCGAAGGTCGACGGCGCGATCTACACCGTGAATGTGTTCCTCAATGTGACGCCGACGAACGCGCAGAACCCGGTCGGTTTGCAGTCGACTTCGACGTTCAACGTGACGCTGGACAAGAATTCCGGCTGGCAGGTCACCGATGTCGGCGGACTCGACGGCGCATTGCCGTTGAAATAGTCAGCAAGCGAATTAGCCGGATATAAACGCGCCGCCGTCGGATCATCCGACGGCGGCGCGTGGTGTTCTGGGGGGCGTCAGCCCGCGGCGATATCCGCCAGCTCGCGCTTCTTCGCCTCGCGGGCGAGCATGCGGTCGCGCTGCTCCTCGAACTTGAGGACGTCGCCGCTGAGCTTCTCCAGGAACGTGCCGAGACGCTCGCGGCAGGCCTCACCGCGCGCGGTGAAGTCGGTGCGCTCGAAGATGTTCCACTTCTTCAGCACCGGCTGCACCACTTCCTCGAGGTGCTGGCGCAGGTCGTAGATACCGTGCTTGGCCATCAGCACGCCGTTGCGGCGGAAGTTCGGCATGCCCGCACCCGGCATCTGGAAGTTCTCCAGGATCAGGGTGATCGCTTCGAGCGCCTGGTCGGGCGACAGATCGAGCGCGGCGCCGCACATGTTGCGGTAGAAGATCATGTGCAGGTTCTCGTCCGCGGCGACGCGCTGGAGCATGCGGTCGGCGATCGGGTCGTCACAGACCTTGCCGGTGTTGCGGTGGCTGACCCGGGTGGCCAGCTCCTGGAAGGTCACGTACGCCACGGAGTGCAGGAAGCCCGCGTCCGCCTCGGTCGGCGAGGCGAAGCCGTTGGTCATGTGGATCATCCGCGCCTCTTCGAGCGCGACCGGATCGACGCCGCGGGTGACCACCAGGTAGTCGCGCATCACGATGCCGTGCCGGTTCTCCTCGGCGGTCCAGCGGCCCACCCAGGTGCCCCAGGCGCCGTCCTGAGAGAAGTTCTCGGCGATCTCGCGGTGGTAGGACGGCAGGTTGTCCTCGGTCAGCAGGTTCGTGATCATGGCCGCCTTCGCGACCTCGTTCAAACGGGACTGCTCCGGGTCCCAATCGATGCCCCCGAGTGCCGCGAAATTGCGGCCTTCGTCCCACGGGACATAGTCGTGCGGATGCCATTCCTTTGCCAGGGAGAGGTGCCGGTTGACGTTCTGTTCGGCAACCGGCTCCAACTCCGTCAGCAGCTCGAGTTGAGTCAGATCCCTTGCCATGTATAAGCCCTTCTCACTGTGTGTGTCCGGTCGAGCAGGTCGTCCCCCAACGTAGACCGTTGCCGATGCGGCCATACCTTACGGCACCGTAGGTGTGATGCGAAACGCATCAAGATCGGTACGCGATTTCTCGTGATGTACGTCATACGCCACCGTTGGCGTCTTGTGATCTACCACGAGTCTATGACTTCGGCCCGCAGCGACGTGTCTATCGCTACGGGCCGAACGTCGTTAGCGCGCCGCGCCGAATTCTCAGCCCTTCCTGCCGAACAGCCCGCCGAGCACGTTCCCCAGCGCGCCACCGGCATTCTTCGCCAGCGCGTCGCCGATTGCCCCGCCGATGCCACCGCTCTTGGAGCTGCCGCCGAGCAGACCGCCGAGTATGTCGCCGATGGCGCCGCCACCCGCCGAGCTCTGCTGCTGACCGCCGCCGCTCATCTGCTTGGCCAGGTAGGCCATCACGATCGGCGCGAGCATCGGCAGCACCTTGGCGATGAGGTCCTTGCCGCCTGTGTCGCCCGTCGCGCCGAGCGCGCTGATCACCGTGTTCTTCTCGTCGCCGAAGACGTTGTCGACGATCTCCGCGCCTGCCTTCGTATCGACCTGGTCGATATCGACTCCGCCGTCGAGGAGGTCGCCGTGGTCCTCCGGGGAGCCGACGAGTGACGCGACTCCCTCGGGTTGTTCGCCGGTCTTGGCCTGCAGGCCGCCGAGCAGGGTCGGCAGTGCGGCCTTGACCGCATTGGTCGCGGTGTCCTTGTCGACGCCGAGTTTGTCGGCGATCTGGCCGATGGGTACCTGGGAGAGCAAATCATCGAAAGAAGTCATCAGCTCCACCTTCGTCGAGGGGACCCCCTGGTGAGCCGGGGTCGGGCCAAGGGTATCGGAAAACCCAGCTCTACCTCTGGAAATGCGTCAGGCGCCCGGTGTCGACCGGGCGCCTGACGGATGTGCCCCCAGTAGGGCTCGAACCTACGACCTGCGGATTAAAAGTCCGTAGCTCTACCAACTGAGCTATAGGGGCGCGGAGGGAAAGTGTAATGGGCCCGGCCGACATCCGGTAACCGGGGCGGGTGGCGCGTCGCGGCGGTGTGCTGTGCGCCGCGAATGTGGCCGTCCTCGTCCGCACGAGTCATGCTGTGGCAGTGGGTAACGCGGGTCTCAACGCCAGCGATGCCGCGGGTAAACATTTGGCACCCAGCTGTGTTCGGCTTCGGAGTGTCTGGCTAGGATCCAATCATGTTGCCTACCAATGACTTTGGATTCACGGGGGGCGTGAGACGGGAGTTCGGGGGGTGCGCGGAGCGGTCCGCGGGTGGCGCGCGGCCAATGGTCGGTCGTCCGATCAAGTGCTCGATTCCGGCGAACGGCGGTGCGTCGCTGGCTAATTCGGTATTCCAGCAACCCCTGGCTATTAGTTGCGAAGGGTTTGCTGTAACAGATAGTCGAGCCTACTTCGTTCCTTACTCTTCGGTTTGCCGCGTGTCGGATGGGCTTTCCGGGTACGGTGACGCCTTGGTGAATTCCGGAAGAATCGCTGAGTCACCCGATCAACCGGAATTCGGCTTATCGTTGATGTACCCGAACGTGTCGCGACCGGTACGGCCGATCGTGGCTTCGCTGGAGTCGACGCCGCAGGAGGAGGCAGCTTCGAGACGAAGAAATGCCCGGGTGCGCACCCCCTGCGGCGCACCCAGGCAGGAAAACTATACCAGCTGGTGTGTTTCAGGTTTTTCGCAAGTTTTCGTACCGAAAGTTTGAAACTGGGCGAAAACCCGGTTTGAAGTATTGATAAAACTCATAACTTCGCGCCAAGGTTTGTTCCTTTGGGGGTGAGCCATTGGCGGCGAGTAGGCTTCGGAGGCGTTTCGAGCATGGCACGGCAGCAAGAGCGGGCCCGCCGGACACGTGCGGCGATTATCAGGTCCGCCGCCGTTGAGTTCGGGAAGAGCGGCTATGCCGCTGCATCGCTCAACCGCATATTGGAAGGTTCACGCGCCACCAAGGGCGCCATGTACTTTCATTTCGATTCCAAGGAGGATCTGGCGCGCGCGGTACTGGAGACGGCGGTCGACCGCTATCGCTCCTCGGCCGAACGTTGGCTCGCCAGAACGGATCTCGGGGCGCTGGACACCCTGCACGGGATGATCGACGAGATGGCGCTACGGCTGGAGCACGACATCATCGTGCAGGCCGAGTTCCGCCTGATCATCGAGCCCGACTTCTATCGCGATGTGCAAAGCGGTGGCGGACGGATACTCGGGCGGGCCACCAGGGTGCTGGCGGTCCGCGCCATCGATCAGGGGCAGCTGCGTCCGGACGCCGATCCGGACCGGTTCACCAGGACCCTCGCCGCGGCGCTGGCCGGCCAGCGCTACATGCTCGATCTCGTCGGGCCGCCGGTGGATCTGCGCTCCCGATTCGAGGAAGCGCTCGAGGTGGTGATCGACTCGATGTCGACGCCGGAGTGGTCGGAGAAGTTCCGCGCCGACGGCTGGCGGGCCACCGCGCGGCTCGAAGAACTCGGATTAGGGCTCTGACCAGCCGGTTTGGGAAACCGCTCCGGTCTGTCATAAGCTATGCGAGCTCCCAACGGACACCCGTTGAAAGCCGGTTCGGAGAAATCCGAGGCGAGCCCCCTTCGTCTAGCGGCCTAGGACGCCGCCCTTTCAAGGCGGTAGCGCGGGTTCGAATCCCGTAGGGGGTACGGTCTTAGGACTGTTGGTAGCACAGCAAGGCCCTGTGGCGCAGTTGGTTAGCGCGCCGCCCTGTCACGGCGGAGGTCGCGGGTTCGAGTCCCGTCAGGGTCGCAAGTAAGCGCCGGAGCAATCCGGCGCTTCGCGTATGGCATTCAAAACGGGTGCCTGCGGCCAGGTAGCTCAGTTGGTACGAGCGTCCGCCTGAAAAGCGGAAGGTCGCCGGTTCGATCCCGGCCCTGGCCACCACAAAATCCCCCCGAACCTTTGGTCCGGGGGGATTTTCGCGTCAGCAGACGAAGTAGGGCGGGGTGCAGGGGGAGCCGGTGCCGCCGCCGGAGAAGCTGGACAGGATCTTGCCGAAGCCCGCGGCGGAGCCGGTGCCCGCGTCGGCGGAGCCGGTGCCCTGCTGTGGTTGCTCCTCCATCGGCGCACCGACGGGCTGTTCGAGCGGGAGGCCGGTGGCGGCCGTGGCCTGGGCCGCTCCGGTTACCGACCCGAGTGCAATCGCTGCCGCCGCAACACTATTCGTGACTACTTGCTTCATGAAATACCGTTCCTTCGTTGGTCCTACCCCGGCCATACTGCCGTTGTTCGGCGGCGGCGGCCGCTCGAGGCGGAAATACGGAGCCCGGCGGCCGATCGGTGAGATGCTGGGGGCATGGCTGACCGCTGGTATTACTGCCTGAAGCACAATCGGGCCGAGAAGGGGCTGCAGTGCTGGTTCCGCGACCGGATGGGGCCGTATCCGGACCAGGCGACCGCCGAACGGGCCTTGGAGATCGCGCACGCGCGCAACGAGCAGGCGGATGCGCGCGATCGGAAATGGACCGAGGGCAGCTGAGAGGTCCATCACGCTCGCCGGCACCGGACCGGTTGCCCGTGCTCCGGCGAAACCGGTTGTCGCGCAGGGATGTAACCCGGCGGACCGCCGCGATCGCCGCCGCGCGGCCGCCCGGCGGGTGTGGGGAAAGTGTGGAGGACTGGTGAAGCCCTCCGGTGCACTCAGCTGGGCATCAGATCGATCGAGTACGGTTTCTCAGAAATCAGAAACTAACTAGTGCTCGGGTCCGGTCGTGGGCTGCGGGCGGAACAGGTAAGCGGGAGGGCGACCCTTGAGGGTTACCGTTGTTGTGCCGACCTACAACGAGCGGGAGAATCTGCCGGTGGCGGTGGAGCGGCTGACCGCGCTGCCGGTGTCCGATCTGCATGTGCTCGTGGTGGATGACAATTCGCCGGACGGAACCGGTGAGATCGCCGACAAGCTGGCGGCCGAGCTGCCGAACGTCGTCGGCGTGCTGCACCGGACCGAGAAGGACGGCCTCGGCCGCGCCTACATCGCGGGCATCACCAGGGCGCTGGACGAGGGCGCCGACGTGGTGATCCAGATGGACGCCGATCTGTCGCATCCGGCCGAGGTGATTCCGGCGATGCTGGAGAAGCTGTCCACCACCGACGCGGGCGTCGTGCTCGGGTCGCGGTACGTGCCGGGCGGATCGACGGCCGAGGAATGGAAGTGGTACCGCAAGGCGCTGTCCGCCTGGGCCAACTTCTACGTGAACCTGATCCTTCGCCTGGGCGTGAAGGACGCCACCGCCGGATTCAAGGCGTGGAAGGCCGATACGCTGCGCGCCATCGAGGTGGCCTCGATTCGGAGCAACGGCTATTCGTTCCAGGTCGAGATGAACTACCGGACCGTCAAGAAGGGCATCGCGATCGCCGAGGTGCCGATCCGGTTCGAGGAGCGCACCGTCGGCGCGTCGAAGATGAGCCTGAAGGTGCAGCTGGAGTCGGCGCTGATGCCGTGGAAGCTGCTGTTCGGCCGCTCGGTGTAGCTGATCGGTAAGACGGTCGGGGCCCCGCATCCGAGAGGATGCGGGGCCCTTTCTCGTTGTGGCCGTTCAGCGTTCGAGCAGCCCGTTGCGCAGCGCCGCGAGCCCGCCGACGATGACCGGCGCGAGCACCAGGTGCATCACCGACAGCGACACCGTGGTCGCGGTGTCGAAATCGGCGGCGACGGTCAGGCCGATCGTCGCGACGGCGAGCACGGCGCCGGCGATCTGGGCCACCCGCAGCACGCCGACCCACTTGTAGGACAGCAGCGCCGCGACGGTCAGCCCGACGAACAGCGGCAGCGCGGACGAGAGGATCACCGTGCCCGCGCCGACCTCGGTGACCTGCCCCGCCTTGGTCACCTCGAACGACCCGCCCGCGGCGAGGCCGAGCAGCCAGACGACGAGGTTGGCGGCCACCGCGACGGCGATGCTGCCCGCGATCGCGGCAGGCCGGTTGACGGCGGGGATACGGAAAGACGGTGCGGCGGTGGCGCTCTGCGCGATCGACATGATGTTCTCCTCATCCAAGAACTGCTCGGTTGGTGTGAGAACAATGGTTGAACCTGAACAAATATTGAGGTCAACTCTTGTGGCGCGGATCACCTTGTGTTTCGGGCTGGGATAGTGACCCACCGGGCCAGTTCGTGAGGGTGTCGGTATAGAGCCGGTGGACGGCGGCCACCTCGTCGTCCATATCGTTCGGGTCCCAGCCGGTGACGTCGATGGGGGCCAGGAAGGCCACGTCGACGGTGCCGCGGCGCGCGACCATCGCATCGCGCCAAGAGATTTCGCCCGCGTTGCGGATCACCACCGGTATCACCGGCACGTCCGCCTGGATGGCGATGTGGAAGGCGCCCTTCTTGAACGGGCCGACCCGTGGGCTGTAGGAGCGGGTGCCCTCGGGGGCGACAGCGATCGACAGCCCACCGCGCAGAGTCTGCACCACCGGTGCGAGCTGTGCCTTGGCCTCGGCGGTGTTCGAGCGATCGATGAAGGTGACGCCGACGAAGCGCATCAGCGGGCCGAACACCGGATTGCGGGTCAGCTCCTTCTTGCCGATGCCGGTCACCCCGCCGCCGAGCACCTTGGGCAGGATGATGACGTCGAACTGGCTCTGATGGTTGAACAGGAAGACGGCGGGCCGCGGCGCGCGCGCGTATTCGCCGCCGATCAGCCTGATCCGCACGCCGATGACGCGCAGCGTCGCGCTGGTGCCGTAGTCCATCAGCGCGTCGGCCATGGCGCGGCGGCGTCCGGTGTAGGACTTGGCGAGCACGCCGGCCAGCGCGCCGCCGAGCAGCGCGGCGAAGCCCGCGACGGTACGCAGCACGTCGCCGAGGCGCGGCGCCCGGCGCGGCGCGAACGTGAGCACGGGCCAACCCTGTTCGGCGGCGGTATCGGTGAGCCGGGCGTCGGGATCGACCACCGCGGGACGGCCGACCTCGGCGAGCAGCGACAGATCCGTAATGCTTTGCGCGTAGGCATAACTGGCGGTGAGGTCGATGCCATGGGCGGCGGCGAAGGTGCGCACGGCTTCGGTCTTACCGTTGCGCCAGCGAGTCTTTCCCTCGACGTAGCCGGTGAGTACGCCGTCGGTGGCCGCGAGTTCGGTGTACAGCACGTGGTCGATGCCGAGTTCGGCCGCCGCGGGCGCCACCTGGAACCGGGTCAGCGAGCTGGCGAGCACGATGGTGTGCCCGGCGGCCTCGTGTGCCCGAATCAGCTGCCACGCTTCGGGATACAGGTGTCCGTAGGTCTCGTGCCGGAACAGCCGTGCGCCGATCTCGTCGAGCTCGGCCTCGGGTAGCTCCGCCAGGGTTCGGGTGATCTGTTGCAGGAACCGGCCGTACGACCCGTCGGTGGGGTTGTCGCGGATGCCGTCGCGCAGCACCGTGGCCGGATCCGTGCGGCGCAGCAGCCGCCGATGCGGTGGCGACGGCGCGAATCCGGCCAGCACGGCGCCGAAGTCGAAGATCGCCGCGATCCCTGGGCCCTGCGGACCGGACCGGATCGCGGCGAGCGCCGCGGTTGGCTCGTTCACAGCACGCCCAGACCGGGGCGGTTGGAGGGATCCAGCGTCGCGGCGCGCGAGATCCGCGCACTGATGGTGCGCAGGCTGTCGGCGAATTCCGTTCTGCGCCGCGTCATTTCCGCGGCCTCCTCGGCCGAATCCGGGGCCACCGGCGCCAGCAGTCCGTGGTTGTCGGCGAGTTTCAGTGCGCTGGTGAACAATTCGGTGGAGACCGATTCCGGGCTGTGCAGCCGCTGCTGCAGCATCATCTGCTTGCCGACCGCGACGCACTCGTCGATGAACTGTTTGCGGTCGATCACGACGAGCGGATCGCGGGCCGCCAGCCGCTCGGCCACCACCAGCTGGGCGTCGAAGAACGAGCGCAGCACCCGGTGCGCCATCATGAAGCCGGAATCGGTGAGCTTGCCGAGTATCTCGTCGCCGCGGGTGTCGGCCCTGGTGTGGCTGTACCAATCCGGATCGACGAGCAGCATCTCGGCGGTCAGCTGTTCGGCGAACTCCGCCCGCTCGGGGAAGAAGAAGTCGAACTTCAGCAGGTCGCGCAGCCGGAACGCCTCGTCCCAGCCGGTGCGCAGCTGATCGACGTCACCGCCCGCCTCGACCGCGGCAAGGATGGACAGCTCCAGGATCGCGCGGTTGACGAACCAGTGCACCGCGCTGTTGCGGTAGAACGCGGCCTCGAGATGCGCGCCGGATTCGATCGAGTACACCGGCTCCAGCCCGCCGCGATAGACGGTGACCACCTTGGCCAGCGAAAGCTGTTCCAGCACAACGGCGAGGCTCTGGTCCGCGCGCAGCGCGGCGAGTTCGCCGTGCGGCAGGTCGCGCTTGTCGATGTAGCCGAGCACGGGGGCGAGTACGGTGCGCACCTCACCGAGGGTGAGCGCGCGCTCGTGCACGCCGAGCAGCGCGAGCGTCGCCAGCGCGTTCACGGTGATCGGGGTGACCGCGTTGATGCCGACCGCGATCTCGAAGGCCAGCCGCTGCACGGCCTTGCGCTCGAGCTCTTCCACTTCGGCTTCGGCCTCGACCTGCGCCGCCGCGGTGTCGGCGCCGTCGACGCTGTGCAGCGGGATGGCCACCGGCGGCGTGGTGAGCGGATCGCCGTGTGCGGCAAGCCGTTCGCGCGCCGAGAGTGGTTCGCCGAAGCGGACGTACACGTGCCCGGCCGAATGCTGTTGGCTGCGCACATATCTCGCGAGCCAGGCGATCCCCTCGGGCTTCTTCTTCCCGCCGACCTGTTCGGTGGCGATGGCGCCGAGCTCGTTGAGCCGTTCGTAGGTGATGGACACCGGGATCAGCATCACGTCGTCGACCCGGTTCCGGCGGACCGCGGCGGCAAGGTAGTTCAGCAGTCCGTAGCGCGGCGGACGCAGCTTGCCGGTGCGGGTGCGGCCGCCCTCGAAGTACCACTCCAGGTTGAATCGCTTGGCGAGCAGATAGGCGAAGTACTCCTCGACCACCGCCTTGTAGACCTCGTCGTCGCCGAAGCTGCGCCGGATGAACACGGTTCCGGTACGCCGGGCGATCGGGCCCATCGGCCAGAAGCTCAGGTTCGCGCCGCCGATCACATGGTTGGGCGGAAAGTCGTTGCGGGCCAGTACATCGCCGAGCACGAACGCGTCGACGTAGGAGCGGTGCGAGGGCAGGAAGACCAGCGCGTAGCGGCGGTTGAGCGCCTTCAACCTGCTGATGCCGGTCGGGTCGGCGTCGACCTTCCAGGTCGAGGCGTGTACCGGGCGCATGGCCTGGGTGAACAGGTCGGAGACGAGCCTGCTCTGCGCGGCGACGAGCTCGTTGAGCGCCTTCTCGGCGCGCCGGTACACCTCGTGCGGGCTGACGCCGGCTTGATCGGCGATCAGGTCGAGCCTGCGCAGGAATTCGGGGGAGTCGAGTATCTCCTCGGCCACCAGCCGGGGCACCTTGTACCGGTCGCCGATGATGGTGCGCTCGGCGCGCTCCAGCGCGACCACCGCCGCGCGCGCGATGGCGCGGGCGAACGGCTCCGCGGTGCCCGCCGAGAACAGCGCGGCCGCTTCCGGATTGTTCGCGCGCAGCTCGCTGAGCAGCGCGGGCTGACCGGTGAGCACGACGTGGCGGTCCGGCGCCTTGCCGACCAGCCTGCGCTGTGCGAACCGGTGCGGCTTTCGCGGATTGCTGAGCATGGCCAGATCGCTGAAGGTGACCCGGCGCACGCCGTCGCGTTCCTCCGGCAGCCACAGCACCCTGATGGGCACGACCAGCGGATCGTCGCGGCGTCCGACCAGGCGATCGGCGATCGCGCCCGCGTCCAGGTCGAGCTGGGTGATGGGCGCGCTGGTGCCGAACTCCTTGGTGATGCCGCCGTCCGCTAGCCACGTGCCGACCAGCTCGCGCTCCACGCTCGACGACGCATCGATCAGCGCCACCACCGATTCGGCCTGCGCGTAACGCTGCACGGCGGCGGGGGCGTTCCCGCGGTGCTCGATCATGGCTGGTCCCTCCGAACTGACGATCCCCCTATTGAAGCCCGCCAGTGCAATTCGCGCAGGAACTCCAGCTGGCGAGTTGCGCGGCGCCGTCTATGCTGCGCGAATGGACTGGGCGTTGCGCGCGTGCGGGTGGCACGGCCACTACACCTACGCACCGGATGAGCCGGAGCTACGGGAGCGGCTGCGGGTGGACACCGTCGCGGGCGAGGCATGGCGCTGCCTGCGCTGCGGCACCTTCGTCCCTGGGGAACCGGTGGGTGCCGGTCCGGCCGATCATGCGCCCGAGGTGCCGCGCGGGCGGCTGCTGCGTGATCGCTGGCTGATGCGCGCGCTGGCCATCGAGCGCCTGGCGCGCGGGCTGCTGCTCGTGGTGGCCGCGGTCGCGGTGTTCAAGTTCCGTTCCTCGCGCGAGACCATGCGCGCCGCGTTCGACAGAGACCTGCCGCTGCTGCGGCCGTTCGCCGATCAGATCGGCTGGGATATCGACCGCTCCAAGCTGGTGCATCTGGCGTCCGAGGCGTTCACGCTGTCCAATACGACGCTGCTGTGGATCGCGATCGGCATCCTCGCGTACGCGGGATTGCAGGCGATCGAGGCGGTCGGGCTGTGGCTGGTGCGGCGCTGGGGCGAGTATTTCGCGGTGGTGGCGACCAGTATCTTCCTGCCGCTGGAGATCTACGAGCTGACCGAGAAGGTCACCGCGCTGCGGATCGCGGCGCTGGTCGTCAATATCGCGGCGGTGGTGTGGCTGATCTACAGCAAGCGGCTGTTCGGCCTGCGCGGTGGTGGCGCGGCCTATCACGCCGAACACAGTGCGGAAAGTTTGCTGAGTGTCGAGCGGTCGGCCGTCGCGGTGCCGAAGACCTGATCGTCGCTGTGGTCGTCTACACAGGTTGCTATTAGCCAGGTAATGCTAACCTAACGTCGTTTAAGTTAGGCCAGCATAACCTTGGAGGATCGTTGTCGACCACGGATGAACGCTTGCGTGTGGAGTTTGTGACAGATCCGGCGGCAGCGATGGCCCGGTTGGCGTCGGCCGACCGGTTCGGTGAGTACGTCATGTACGAACGTCCGGGGGAGTGGGTGTTCGCCGCCGATCCGATCGGCAGCGTCGAACTCGATGTGGACGAGTTGCGGGTGGTGTGGGCGGGCGAGACCACCACGAGCGCATGGGAAGGCAGCCCGGCGAGCGTGATCGATCGGGCGCTCGGCATGCTGCCGCTCGGCGGGCGACAGGCCTACGGCTGGATCGGTTTCGAATTCTGTGCATGGGCGCTCGACGCGACCCAGCACCTCGATCCGCGAACAGCGTTGGCGCACCTGATGATTCCGCGCATCGAGGTGCGGGTCGGCGAATTCGGGGTCGTGGTGTCCGGTGCGACGCCCGAGGAGACCGATGCCATCCACGAGCTCATCGCGGCTTCGCAGGACACCGCGCTGCCGCTGGCGCATCCTGCCGATGTGCGGATCGATCCGACCGGATACCGCGAGCGGGTGGCCGAGGCGGTCGCCGAAATCCGTTCCGGGCGCTATCAGAAGGTCATCCTGTCGCGGAAGGTCGACGTGCCGTTCGTGGTCGACGTGCCTGCGACGTTCCGGCTCGGCCGCGCGCACAACACCCCAGCCCGGTCCTTCCTGCTGCGGCTCGGCGGGCTGGAAGCGGCGGGCTTCAGTCCGGAGCTGGTCGCCTCGGTGGACGACGAACGGGTGGTGACCACCGAACCGCTGGCGGGCACCAGGGCCTTCGGGCTCGGCGCCGCGGTCGACATGGCGGCGCGCGCGGATCTGATCACCGATCCGAAAGAGATCGTGGAGCACGCGATTTCGGTGCAGACCTCGTTCGCCGAGATCTCCGCGGTGGCCGATCCCGGCACGCCGGCCGTCTCGGATTTCATGGCGGTACGCGAGCGCGGCAGCGTGCAGCATCTCGCCTCGACGGTGCGCGGCAGGCTGGCCGCGGATCGCTCGAGCTGGGACGCGCTGGAGGTGCTGTTCCCCTCGGTGACCGCCTCCGGCATTCCCAAGCGCGCGGGCGTCGACTCGGTCTTCCGGCTCGACGGTGCGCCGCGCGGCCTGTATTCCGGTGCGGTGGTGGTGATCTCCCCGACCGGTGCGATGGAGGCGACGCTGGTGCTTCGCGCGGTCTACCAGACCACCGAGGGCGCGTGGCTGCGCGCGGGCGCGGGCATCGTCGAACAGTCGCGCCCGGAGCGGGAATTCGAGGAGACCTGCGAAAAGCTGGGCAGCATAGCGCCTTACGTGGTCAAGGCGTAGCGACGAAGGGCCGGGCGGCTGCCCGGCCCTTTCGTCTGTCAGCCTGCCGCGCGCAGTGCCTTCTTATCGATCTTGCCGACGGCGGTGATCGGGAGCGTATCCGCCCGGCGCAGCACATCGGGGAGCTTGTAGGTGGCCAGTCCGCGACCGGTGAGGAAGGTCTTGATCGCGGCAAGCGTAGGCATCTCGCCCTCGACAACCAGGATGGCGCAGACCTTTTCGCCGAGCGCGGCATCGGGCAGGCCCACCGCCGCGGCGTGCCTGACGCCCGGATATGCGAGCAGGTGCTCCTCCAGCTCGTCGCAGGAGATGTTCTCGCCGCCGCGGTTGATGACGTCCTTGATCCGGCCGGAGACGACCAGGTGGCCGCTCGGCAGGCGGCGGACCAGATCGCCGCTGCGGTAGTAGCCGTCCGGGGTGAAGGCGCGCGCGTTGTGCTCGGGCGCCCGGTAGTAGCCGCGAATCGTGTAGGGGCCCTTGGTGAGCAGCTCGCCCTCCGCGCCCGGTGCGACGTCGTTGCCGTCGGCGTCGACCACCCTGACCTCGTCGGCGGCCGAGAGCGGCCTGCCCTGCGTGGTCGCGAGCAGCTCGGCCGGATCGTCGAGGCGGGTGTAGTTGAGCAGGCCCTCGGCCATGCCGAACACCTGCTGCAAGGTCGCGCCGAGCGCGGGGGTCACCTCGCGCGCGTTCACCTCGGCCAGCCGGGCGCCGCCGACCTGGAGCAGGCGCAGCGAGCTCAGGTCGGCGTCCTCCCATTCGGTTGCCGCGCACCACAGTTGGGCAAGTGGCGGCACAACGGCGGTGACCGTCACCCGGTGGCGCGCGATGGTGGCGAAGGCGTTCTCCGGGCTCGGATCGGTGACGAAGGCGACCGCGCCGCCGGTGGCCACCGTGCCGAGGATGCCGGGACAGGCCAGCGGGAAGTTGTGTGCCGCGGGCAAAGTCGCGAGGTAGACGTCGTCCTCGGTGAGCGCACAGACCTCGGCGCTCGCGGTCGCGTTGTAGGCGTAGTCGTCGTGGGTGCGCGCGATCAGCTTCGGCAGCCCGGTGGTGCCACCGGAGACCAGCATCAGCGCGATATCGCCCGGATCGATCTTCGGCAGCGAACCGCCGTCGCGGGGAACCGAATTCAGGTCGGTGAACGGGCCGGGATCACCGAGGACGAGCACGTGGCGCAGCGTCGGCACGGCCTGCTCGACCGTGGCGGCGAGTTCGCGGTAGTCGAAATCGCCGAGCCGGTCGGCGATCAGGTAGGCGACGGCGCCGGAAAGGTTTGCCAGGTGCTCGATCTCGGCCCTGCGGTGCGCGGGCAGCGTCAGCACCGGGATGATGCCCGCCCGCAGCAGGCCGAACAGCACGGTGAGGAATTCCGGCACGTTCGGCAGCTGCACCACCACCCGGTCGCCCGGCGTGATCCCGAGGGCGAGCAGTCCGCTGGCCATCCGGTCGGCGGCGGCGTCGATCTCGGCGTAGCTGTGCATGCCCGCGTCGTCCAGCAGTGCGGGGCGGTGCGGATGCGCCTCGGCGGTCGCGCGCAGCAGGCCGTCGAGTGTGCGGCCGGTCCAGTAGCCCGCGGCGCGATAGGCGGCCGCGTCGGCGTCGGGAAAGGGGACGTACCCGTCGCGGTGGGTGGGCGCGGTGGAAGTCGAAGTCACGGTCTACCTCGCATTGCTTCGAATCGGAGCGGTGGCACTAGTGGCGAATTACATAGGTTAGGCAACCCTATCTCAATGGGTTAGGCTACGGCCGAGCAGTCTCGATCCGCCCGCGGCGGGCGGCAACCAAGGAGTGACAGCGCCACATGGAGTCAGCACAGCGACAGGGGGACGCGGCCATCGGCCCGGAGGAGATCCGGGCCGCCATCGCCGAGCAGATCGGGGTGTCCGCCGAGGACATCACCGACGAGGCCGACCTGATCCAGCTGGGGCTGGACTCCATTCGCACCATGAAGCTGGCGGGCGGCTGGCGCAAGCGCGGGCTGGAGATCAACTTCGCGCAGCTCGCGGCGAGTCCGTCGGTGGCGCAGTGGTCGCGCTTGCTCGGCGGTGAGCAGGCCGCGGAGCAGCCCGAGCACACCGAGGTGGTGGCGGCGGACGAGTTCGCGCCGTTCCCGCTGGCGGGCATGCAGCATGCCTACTGGATCGGCCGGTCCGACGAGCAGGATCTCGGCGGTGTCGCGGCACACCTCTACGTCGAATTCGACGGTGCTGGTGTCGATCCCGATCGGCTCGGCCGCGCCGTGACCGACCTCGTCGCCGCGCACCCCATGTTGCGCACCAGGTTCCTGCCGGACGGCACCCAGCAGACCGTGCTGACACCGGGCAGGCCGGTGTACTCGGTGGCGGATCTGCGCGACTACACCACGGAGGCCGCGGCGGCGGAGCTGGAACGGTTGCGCGACACCAAGACTCATCAGCGGCTGGCCATCGAGGACGGCCAGGTGCTCGATGTCACGCTGAGCCTGCTCGCCGACGGCCGCACCCGGCTGCATCTCGACGTCGACATGCTCGCGGGCGATGCGATGAGCTACCGCGTGCTGATCGCCGATCTGGCCGAGCTCTATCACGGCGGCACGGTGCCGCCGCAGGCCTACAGCTACCGGCGCTACCGCACCGAGCGCGCCGTCGATACCGCTGCCAGGGAACGGGATCGGCAGTGGTGGCAGGACCGGCTCGGTGACATGCCCGGTGCGCCGGAGCTGCCGGCCATCCCGATCAGCGAGCGCGCCGAGCCGCACCGGACCGTCCGATACAACCACTGGCTGGCGCCGGAGGCGAAGGAGCGACTGCTCGCCGCCGCCCATGCCCGCGGCATCACGCCCGCCATGGCACTCGCCGCGGTATTCGCCGAGACCATCGGCGGCTGGTCGGCGCAGAGCCGATTCCTGCTGAATGTGCCGCTGTTCCACCGGGAACCGGTGCATCCGGAGATCGACCGGGTGATCGGTGACTTCACCTCGTCGATCATGCTCGAGGTCGATGTGCGCGAGAACGTCACCGTCACCGAGCGAGCTAGGGCATTGCAGCGGGCGATGCACGAAAGCGGCGCGCACACCGCCTATTCCGGGCTCGAGGTGCTGCGCGATCTCGGCCGCTCGCGCGGTGAGCCGGTGCTCGCGCCGATCGTCTACACCAGCGCGCTGAACCTGGGCGAGCTGTTCGCCACCGCGGTCACCGAAACCTTCGGCGAGCCGGTGTGGATCATCTCGCAGGGGCCGCAGGTCCTGCTCGATGCGCAGGTCACCGAGGTGCGCGGCGGGCTGCTGCTCAACTGGGACGTGCGCGAATCGGCCTTCCCCGCCGGGATGATCGACGCCATGTTCGCCAGCTACACCGAGGCGATCGGCAGGCTCGGCGCCGGCGAGGCGGGCTGGAGCGCGGAAGCCGCGGTGCGCCTGCCGGTTTCGCAGGCCGCGGTGCGCGCCACGGTGAACGCGACCGACGGCCCGGTCTCCGGCCGCGCGCTGCACGAGGGCTTTTTCGACTACGCCCGCACCACGCCGGACGCGCCCGCGGTGCTGTGGCAGTTCGACGGTGCCGACGGCGGCTGGAGCTACGGTGAGCTTGCCGCACAGGCGCTTTCGGTCGCGGCCACGCTGCGCGAGGCCGGGGTGCGCCAGGGCGAGACCGTCGCGGTGCAGCTGCCCAAGGGGCCCGATCAGATCCTCGCGGTGCTCGGCGTGCTCGCCGCGGGCGCGGCGTATGTGCCGATCGGTTTCGATCAGCCGGTCGGGCGGCGCGCGGAAATCCTGCGCACCGGCGACGTGGTCGCCGCGTTGACCGTCGACGGCGCCGATCTCGGCAGGACCGATATCGCTTGCCTGCCGCTGTCGCTCGCGCGCGCCAACCCGAAACCGCTGGCGGCGCCGGTGATTCCGGATCCGGCCGCGATCGCCTACGTGCTGTTCACCTCCGGGTCCACCGGTGTGCCGAAGGGCGTCGATGTGCGCCACAGCGGTGCGATGAACACCATCGACGCGGTGAACGCGTGGTTCGAGGTCGGCGCGGCCGACCGGGTGCTCGGGCTGTCCGCGCTGGAGTTCGACGCCTCCGTCTACGACATGTTCGGCATGTTCGCGGTGGGCGGCGCGGTGGTCGCGGTCAGCGCCGCGCAGCGCGAAGAGGCGACCAGCTGGGTGGAACTGCTGCGCCACCATCGGGTTTCGATCCTCAACTGTGTGCCGAGCATGCTCGACATGATCCTGGAGGTCGGCGGCGACCACCTGGGCGACTCGCTGCGCGCGGTGACGCTCGGCGGCGACTGGGTCGGCGCCGAACTCGCGCGCAGGCTGGCCCGCCAGGTGCCGGGCTGCCGGTTCTCCGGACTCGGCGGCGCCACCGAAACCTCCATCCACAACACCATCTGCGAGGTCGCCGACCCGCCTGCGCACTGGGCCACGGTGCCGTTCGGTGTGCCGCTGCGCAATGTGCGCTGCCGCGTGGTGAATTCGGCGGGCCGCGACTGCCCGGACTGGGTGCCCGGCGAATTCTGGGTCGGCGGTGCGAATGTCGCGGCGGGCTACCGCAACGACCCGGAGCGCACCGCCGAGCGTTTCGTCATGCACGACGGCATCCGCTGGTACCGCACCGGTGACATGGCGCGCTACTGGCCGGACGGCACCATCGAATTCCTCGGCCGCGCCGACCATCAGGTGCAGATCCGCGGTTACCGGGTGGAACTCGGCGAGGTGGAATCCGGGCTGCGCACCGCGCCTGGTGTCAGGCACGCGGTGGCCGCGGTGGTCGGCAAGGGCGCGCCGAAGCTGGTCGCCGCGGTATCCGGCGCGGCAGGCACCGCCGAGGAGATCGTGGCCGCGGTACGGGATCTGTTGCCCGGCTACATGATTCCCACCCGCATCGAGATACTCGACCGGATGCCGCTCACCGGCAACGGCAAACTCGACCGCCGCGCGGTGCTCGAGCTGCTCGCCCCGAGCGCCACCGAGACGGCCGATGCCGCGCCGAGCGGTCCGCTGGAGGCCGCCCTGGCCGCCATCGTCGCCGAGGTGCTCGGTGTCGAGGCCATCGGCGCGCACGACGACTTCTTCGGCGCGGGCGGCGATTCCGTGCTTGCCACCACCGCCGTCGCCCGGGTCCGCGAATGGCTGGAGGTCGACCACGCGCTGGTCGCTGATCTACTGGTCGGCCGCACGGTCGCGGGGCTGGCGCGGCGGCTCGCCGACCGCGAGCGCACGCCCGATCGCCTGGACACCGTGGCCAAGCTGTATCTGGAGGTCGCGGCGATGACCGACGAGGAGATCCTCGCCCAGGCGTGACACCGCAGGGAACTAGTTACCGAGGCGGTCCGGCATGGGCTGAGAACCCGTGCCGGGCGCACTAGACTCCGGCCCATGAGCCGTTGGGACACCTCGAACATCCCCGATCAGAGTGGCCGGACGATCATCGTCACCGGCGCGAACAGCGGCCTCGGCGCCGTCACCGCCCGCGCGCTTGCCGGTGCGGGCGCACAGGTCGTGCTCGCCTGCCGCGATGTCGCCAAGGGCGAGCGGGTGGCCGCCGACCTCGGTGAGCGCGCCGAGGTGCGCAAGCTCGATCTCGCCGATCTGGCCTCGGTGCGTGCGTTCGCGGATTCGATCGAGCGGGCCGATGTGCTGATCAACAACGCGGGCGTGATGGCGCTGCCGCTGCGCCGCACCGCCGACGGCTTCGAAATGCAGGTCGGCACCAACCATCTCGGCCACTTCGCGCTGACCGGGCTGCTGCTGCCCAAGATTTCGGACCGGATCGTCACGGTGGCGAGCGGTGCGCACAGTATCGGCAAGATCGATCTGGACGACCTCAACTGGGAGCGCCGCAAATATCAGCGCTGGGCGGCCTACGGTCAGGCCAAGCTGGCCAACCTGATGTTCGCCTACGAGCTGGATCGCCGCCTGACCGCGGCGGGCGCGTCGCAGATCTCGGTGGCCGCACACCCCGGCTACGCCTCCACCGACCTGCAGTCGCACACCGAATCCATCCTGGACACGGTGATGGCGCTCGGCAACCGGCTGTTCGCGCAGAGCGCCGAGATGGGCGCGCTGCCAGGCCTTTTCGCGGCGACCGCCGAGGTGAAGCACGGCGGCTACTACGGGCCGACCGGATTGGGCGGCCTGCGCGGCTACCCCGGCCCCTCCGGTTCGTCGAAGCTGTCGCGCGACGAGGCGACCGCGCGTGGGCTGTGGGAGCTTTCGGAGAAGCTGACGGGCGTCACCTTCGACTTCGCCGCGTGAGGTGACGTCCGCGCTCGCTCAGAGGATGTGCAGGTCGTAGAAGAGCTGGTAGCGGTCCGGATCGTCGGGCAGGAACCAGTGGAAGCCCTCGAGCAGGAATATCGCCACCAGGTTGACCGCGAGCACGATGCCGAAGAAGCCGAAGGCGATCAGCCCGATGAGCCGATGGGGTTTCGCCGGTATCGCGCTCGCCGCCGTCGTATGCGAGAACGCGAGCGCCACAGCGATGGTCGCGATGGCGGCGACGAACAGGATCCACGCCCACACGTAGAGATGCAGCCCCAGTACCGGATCGCCGTAGCCGGGATCGCCAGGCAGAATATGCAGCATCGTCTGCCGCCACGCGGCGAATCCGCCTGCGACACAACCGGTCAGGGCCAGGCCCCAGCCCATCATGTAGTCGCGCGCGGCGATGGTGCCGTTCATGCCCTTGCGCACGATGACGGCGGCCCCGAGGGCCGCGAGCGCCATGAACATGCGCTGCACCATGCACAGCGGGCACGGGTACTCCCACGCGATGAACTGCATGCCGAGCCCGCCGCAGATCACGCCGGACCAGCCGATCATGAAAACGCAGGCGAGCCAGTACTGGAGCTGCCCGGCGAAGCCCGCGCGCGCCGTCGCGGTCTGCGTGACGGCCATGTCAGTAGTTCAATCCGTGGCCGAGGCCACCGGTGATGTGGTGTGCCAGAAGCAGAATCGTCGCGACGAGCAGCACAAGCGAGGCGCCGAGCACCACCCGCCGGGAGCGCTGCTGATACAGGACGACCAGCGCCGCGAGCAGCCCGCCGAAGATGAGCGTGTCCATAGCTGGCGGACATTACTAGCGGTCGACGCCGCGAATGTCCGGACACGCCGCCCACCGGTCCGTGTCATCCGGCGGGCGCGGAGGTGATGCGGATCACGCGACGGGGTGTCACACCCCGGTGGGCTCAACCGTCCTATTAGCGAACCCAACGGAACACGAACAAAGGATCCGACATGGAACCCCGCCTCGACCTCATGACCAATCCCGTCATCGCCGGCCTCTACAAGCGACTTGTCATGGCCGAGAAGGTCATCGGTGACTCCACCCTGCCCGCGGCCACCCACGAGCTGATCAAGATCCGCGCCAGCCAGATCAACGGCTGCGGCTACTGCACCGATATGCACACCAAGGACGCCGCGCACCACGGCGAGACCTCCGTGCGCCTGAACCTGGTCGCCGCCTGGCACGAGGCGACGGTGTTCACCGAGGCCGAGCGCGCCGCGCTGGCGCTCACCGAGGAGGCGACCCGCATCGCCGACGGCGGCAAAGTGAGCGACGAGACCTGGGCGCAGGTGCGCAAGCACTACGACGAGGAGCAGGCAGGCGCGCTCATCGGCGCCATCGCGATGATCAACGCGTGGAACCGGATGAACGTCATCGCGCGGACCCCAGCGGGCAGCTATGTGCCCGGCCAGTGGGGCTGAGCCGCACCTATCCGGCTCGGGCGGGAACTGTGGGCTGCGGCACGGCCTGTTCACCACTTGGTACATGCCTGGTACAGTCGCCGACGTGCAGCGCGCGTATTTCTGGTTTAGCAAGCCGGCCCCGGGTGGGTCGGTCTGCGGCAACCTGCTGCGCTGACCACCTTCCACCCCGAGCCGGATTCTGACCGGCTCGCTTTGTCTCCGTGGGTCGGCCTTACACCAAAGGAAACCATCCACTATGACGACCGCAGCCGATGTCGATTCGCGGCACACAGTACCCACTGGCGACATTCGCGAGCCCTCCGTGGTTACGCGCGCTGCCGCCTCCGGGGTTGACGCGAATGTCGCGGACCTGGACGACCAACGCACGCTGAGCCTGAGCCCGTTGCGCTCACCGGCCGACGTGCGCCGCGCGCACCCGATCACCGACGCACTCGCCGACACCGTCCGCGCCGGCCGCAGGGCCACCGTCGACGTGCTCAACGGTGACGACGACCGCCTGATGGTCATCGTCGGCCCCTGTTCGGTGCACGATCCCGACGCCGCGCTCGACTACGCGCGCAAGCTGGCCGTGAAGGCCGCCGAACTCGACGATCGGCTGCACGTGGTCATGCGGGTCTACTTCGAGAAGCCGCGCACCACCCTCGGCTGGAAGGGGCTGATCAACGATCCGCACCTGGACGGCACCTTCGACGTCAACACCGGCTTGGGCCTCGGCCGCAAACTGCTTGTCGACATCACCGCGCTCGGCCTGCCGGTGGCGTGCGAATTCCTCGACCCGATCACCCCGCAGTACATCGCCGACCTGGTGGCTTACGGCGCGATCGGCGCGCGCACCGCAGCCAGCCAGGTGCACCGCCAGTTGAGTAGCGCGCTGTCCATGCCGGTCGGCATCAAGAACGGCACCGACGGCGATGTGCAGGTCGCGGTGGACGGCGTGCGCGCGGCGGCCGCGAGCCACGTGTTCCCCGGCACCGACCTGGACGGGCGCGCCGCGCTGATCCGCACCGCGGGCAATCCGGACTGCCACGTGATCCTGCGCGGCGGCAGCACCGGCACCAACTACGACGCCGCCTCGTGCGCCGAGGCCTGCCTGCGCCTGGAGAAGGCGTCGCTGCCGCAGCGCCTCGTCGTCGACGCCAGCCACGGCAACAGCAACAAGGACCACAACAGGCAGGTCGACGTGGTCACCGATATCGCGGGCCGCATCGCCGCTGGCGAAGCGGGCGTGGTCGGGGTGATGCTGGAGAGCTTCCTCGTCGCCGGTCGCCAGGATCTGACCCTCGGACACGCCGCCGAGCTGACCTACGGCCAGTCGATCACCGACGCGTGCCTGGACTGGGACACCACCGCCGCGCAGCTGGATCGCCTCGCCGAGGCGGTGCGGCAGCGCCGGGACAGCTGATCGCCACACCCCCGCCGGAATCGAGCTGCGCGGCATGCTGTTTCGCCGCGCGCTCGATCGCGGTCGCGGAGCGGGTTCGTCACACCCCTTCCGGCCAGTCGCCCGCCGGTCCCGGCGGGTCGGTGGCGAGCCGTCCGGCGACCCAGTTGTCGTGGCGCACGCCGCGTTGCAGGCTGCCGAGGCGCGCGATGCCCTCGTACTGGAATCCGTTGCGGCGGGCCACCGCCGCCGAGGCGTGGTTGCCGACGATCGCGCGCCAGGTGATCCGCTGCAGCGCCAAACCGTCCGCGCTGAAGCCGAATTCGCAGACCAGCGCGATGGCGCGGGAGACGAGCCCGCGGCGGCGGTGCTCGGGCACCACCCAGAAGCCGATCTCGTTCGATGATTCGTCGAGGCGGTCGAGGCCGATCATGCCGACGACGGGTCCGTCGGCGCGCAGGCGCAGCGCCCAGGTGGGGCTGCGGCCCGCCCAGCCGGGCGCGACGACGTTGTCAAGGAACGATTCGGCGTCCGAGCGCCGGTACGGCACCGGGATGGTGACCCACGCGCCGATGTCGGGGTCCTGGCAGCACTCGGTGATGGTGTCGATATCGGCCTCGGTCGGTGGTGTCAGCCAGACCGTTCCGTCGGACAGCGCGCGTTCTTCCACCGCGCCATGGTGACACGGAAACCGGCCCGGATTATCTAGATCAACTTCGGTGTCGAGGCGCCGGATTCCACCGATTGTGCGAGCCGTACAATCAGCGCGATGGTTGCCGCTCTTCTCGCCGACTTGTTCGAATCGCATCGGGCGCATCTGCTCTCGGTCGCATACCGGCTGACGGGCAGCGTCAGCGACGCCGAGGACGCGGTGCAGGAGAGCTGGCTGCGGTTGGCGGGTGCGCGCCAGTACGAGATCGATGACCTGCGCGCCTGGCTGACCACCGTGGTCGGCGGTATCTGCCTCGACCGCCTGCGCGGCGCCGCGGTGCGCAAGCAAAGCTACGTCGGCCAGTGGCTGCCGGAGCCGATCGTGACCGGCGTGACCCCGTCGGGCGCGGCGGATCCACTGGAATCGGTTGTGCGCAAACAGGAGTGCCGCCTGGCCGCAATGGTCGTGCTCGACACCCTGACCCCGCCACAGCGGGTCGCCGTCGTGCTGCACGACGGGCTCGCGGTGCCGTTCGACGAGATCGCGGGCATACTCGGCGTTTCGGCGGAGGAGGCCGTTCAGTACGCGGAGAGCGCCCGAAAAGCGGTGGCGCACACGCCCGCTCCGGTCTCCGATACCGAGCACGAGGCGGCGGTGCGGCGGTTGCTCACCGCGCTGTCCTCGGGTGATATCGCCGCGGTGACCGCCGCGCTGCATCCGGATTCGGTGCTGATCGGCGACGCGAACGGCACCACCTCCACCGCGGCCGGCGTGCTCACCGGAGCCGATCAGATCGCGCACTTCTTCCTCGGCCTCATGCTCGAGTACGGGCTGGACGGCACCGACCCGGCGCAGGACTACGAATTCGCGACGGTCAACGGGCAGCTCGGCCTGGTGGTCAAGGGGCTGCCCTCGGAGTTCGGGCTCGGCGGGTCACCCGCGCGGGTCATGGGCTTCGCGGTGCGGGACGGTTTGGTCTGGGGCGCCTACGATCTGGCGAATCCGGCCAAGCTCACCGGCATCCGCCTCGGCTGATGCCGGTCGGCGGCCTATGCTCGGGCTGAAGTCATAGGATGCATTCGGCGGCTCTCGACTAGGCTCCGAATATGCCCTCGCACCCCGCGACCGTGGCCCGTTTGCGGCCCTTCGCCTCCACGATTTTCGCCGAGATGACCGAGCTCGCCGTCCGCCACGACGCGGTCAACCTCGGTCAGGGATTCCCGGATACCGACGGCCCGGCAGGCATGCTCGAGGTTGCCCGCGGCGCCATCGCGGACGGTCTGAACCAGTACCCGCCCGGCCGCGGCATGCCGGTGCTGCGCCGCGCCGTCGCCGAGGACCGGGCCCGCCGCTACGGCATCCACTACGACCCGGACAGTCAGGTGCTGGTGACCGTCGGCGCGACCGAGGCGATCAGCGCGGCCATCCTCGGCCTGGTCGAACCGGGTCAGGAGGTGGTGCTGATCGAGCCGTACTACGACTCCTACGCCGCCGCGGTGGCGCTCGCCGGTGCGCGCAGGCGCACCGCGAAGCTGGTCGCCGACGGTGACCGGTTCGTCCTCGATCTGGACAGCCTGCGCGCCGCCATCACCCCCGACACCCGCATGCTCGTGGTCAACTCCCCGCACAATCCGACCGGGACCGTGCTCGACCGCGCCGATCTGACCGCGATCGCCGAAATCGCCTGCGAGCACGATCTGCTCGTGCTCACCGACGAGGTCTACGAGCATCTGGTCTTCGACGGCGGCGAGCACGTCAGCCTGGCCACGCTGCCAGGCATGGCCGAGCGCACCGTCGTGGTGTCCAGTGCGGCAAAGACTTTCAGCGTCACCGGCTGGAAGACCGGCTGGGCGTTGGGCCCGGCGGATCTGATCAACGGTGTGCTCGCCGCCAAGCAGTTCATGAGCTTCGTCGGCGCCGGGCCGTTCCAGCCCGCCGTCGCGCACGCCATCGAGAGCGAGTTGAACTGGGTGCATGGTCTGCGAGACGCGCTGTCCGACAAGCGTTTACGCCTCTCGGCCGCGCTCGCCGAGACCGGGTTCGGGGTGAAGGCAAGCGCCGGTGGCTATTTCGTGGTCGCGGATATCACCCCGATGGGCGCCACCGATGGTTTGGCGTTCTGCCGGGAACTGCCGCAGCGCATCGGTGTCGCCGCGGTACCGGTCAGCGTGTTCGCCGATGACAAGGCGTCATGGGATCACTTGGTGCGCTTCACTTTCTGCAAGCGCGACGAGGTGCTCGACGAGGCGGTGCGGCGCTTGCGCGCCGGTGTGCGCGTCGGCTGAGCGCGGTCGTCACGGCGCGGTCGGGTGCCTGCGTGCTTGCGGCGCATGCCAATTGAAGCGCAGCGCGAGCAGGCGCAGCGCGATCGCGCCGAGTGCGGCGAGGCCGCCGGTCCAGCCGCGGTAGTAGCCGTAGTGCAGCAGCGCCGCGGTGATGGCGGCGCCGACCAGTGCGGGCACCGCGTAGATCTGGTCGGGCCGGAGCACGCTCGGTGTCTGCCCGCCGAGCAGGTCGCGGATGACGCCGCCGCCGATCGCGGTGACCAGGCCGAGCAGCGCCGCCGACGGCGCGGCGAGGCCGTGTGAGTAGGCGGCGACCGTGCCGGTGACACAGAACAATCCGAGCCCGACCGCGTCGGCGACCTCGAGCGGCCCTCGGGTCAGCCTGCGCGGTGGGTGCCGGAAGAAGATGATCACCGCGGCGAGCAGTGAGGTCCACAGGTAGCTCAGGTCGGTGAACGCGAGCGGCGGCGTGCGCCCGATGATCAGATCGCGGATCACACCGCCGCCGAGCGCGGTGCTGACCGCGAGCACCACGATCCCGAAGATGTCGAAATCCCTGCGCACGGCCAGCAGTGCGCCCGACGCCGCGAACGCGAAGACCGCGACCAACTCTCCGGCGTGCTGCAGTGCGTTGACCGCGGTACTCAGCTGCGTAGCCACGATGTCGCTGTAGACCATGCGCACACCGTGTCACAACAGCGCGCGCCACTCGTATCGACGTGGCCGATCCGCGGGCGCGGTGTCAGGCGTACCTCCGCATTCGCTCCGGCCATGCGCGGTCTGGGGACGGACTTCGTCCGGCTGCGCCCATCAGGCGGGCAGCGGGCGGGCGCGGTCGGTGGCGAGCAGGACCGCGATGGCGCCGAGCATGGTGCCCATCACGAAGCGCTGGGCGCGCAGCCACAGCGGGCGGCCGGTGAGGAAGGTGGCGATGCTGCCTGCGCCGAGGACGATCAGGCAGTTCACCGTCAGCGCGACCGTGATCTGCACCGCGCCGAGGCTCAGGCTCTGCAGCCACACCCGGCCGTGCTCGGGCGCGACGAACTGCGGGATCAGCGCCATGTACATGATCGCGATCTTCGGGTTGAGCAGGTTGGTGACCAGACCCATGGTGAACAGCTTGCGCGTCGGATCGATCGGCAGCTCGCTCGGCGCGAAGACCGAGGTGCCGCCCGGCCGGATCGCCTGCCAGGCCAGCCACAGCAGGTACGCGGCGCCCGCCAGTTTCACCGCCAGGTACAGACCGGGTACCACCGCGAATACCGCGGTGATGCCAGCGGCCGCCGCGGTCAGGTAGACGCCGAAGCCGGCGGCGACTCCGGTCAGCGACACCAATCCCGCACGCCTGCCTTGCGATACGGTCCGCGAGACGAGGTACATCATGTTCGGCCCCGGGGTCAGCACCATGCCCAACGCCGCAGCGGCCACGCCAAGAATCGCGGTCATCTCGATCATGCCTTCGATCCTCACTCACTGGTCGGCCGTCCGTCTCGGTCCACTTCACGGCCGCTGGACCGCCCTGTTAACGGCCGCTTCGTCTCTAGCTATTTAGCTATTGTGCTAAATTCAAAGTATGGAGACAGCGGACGAGGCGAGCATCTTCCGTGCGCTCGCGGATTCGACCAGGCGCCAGATCCTGATGGAGCTGCGCGAGGGCGAGCTGGCGGCGGGGGAGATCGCCGGACGGTTCCCGCTCAGCGGCCCGTCGGTGTCGCGACATCTGGGCGTCCTGCGCGGCGCGGGGTTGATCAAGGAGCGCCGCGACGCCAACCGGATCCTCTACTCCCTGGTGGAGGAGCGCCTCGCGCTCTCGGTCGGCCGCTTTCTGAGCGCGGTCTGTCCGGAGGAGGTGCTGTCGCGACGAAAGCGCAACCGGCACAACGACACCGAGGAAATCTGATGATTCCGACCCTGGCCAGCGTGATCGAGCGCCGCCTGCTGGTGAACTACCGCGTCGACCCGGCGGTCGCCGCCGGACTGCTGCCCGCTCCGCTGCGGCCGCAGCTGGTCGGCGACTGGGCCGTCGCCGGTATCTGCCTGATCCGCCTGGGCCAGGTCCGCCCGCCGTATCTGCCCAGCGGTATCGGGGTGCGCAGCGAGAATGCCGCGCACCGCATCGCGGTCGAATGGGATGGGCCGGACGGCGTGCGGACCGGTGTCTACATTCCGCGCCGCGATACCGATTCGCGGCTCAACACGGTCGTCGGCGGGCGACTGTTTCCCGGCGTGCATCATCTGGCCGACTTCGATGTCCGCGAGACCGGCACCGACCTGCACGTCGAGTACGCGACCATGGACGGATCCACCCGCGTCGCCGTCGACGCGCGCCTGGCCGACGATTTCGCGGGCAGCCGCTTGTTCCCCGATCTGGCCACCGCCTCGGAGTTCTTCCGCCAGGGCTGCGGCGGCTACTCGTGCAGCGCGGATCCGCGACGGCTGGACGGCGTCGAACTCGCCACCGATGCCTGGCGGGTCGAACCGGTCGAGCTCATCGCCGTGCACTCCAGCTTCTTCGAGGATCCGGCCCGATTCCCGCCGGGCAGTGCGACATTGGACTGCGCGCTGGTCATGCGCGATGTCCCCGCGCGGTGGCGAACGGTCGAGTCCATGCGGCTTTCGGTCCCGGAGCCGTTGGGCCTCTGAACGAATCGGGTTGCCGACACGCCGACACCGTCCCCGTCAGCAACGCCTCAGCAATCAATGATGGGCGAGCGTGTCATGCCCGAATTGAGAATTGCTGGTCGAACAGCATCGACTGAGAGGCGATCGCATGAAATTCAGCAAGCTCGTGGCGACATCCCTGCTGGCCATCGCGGCCACCGGTCTCGCGGCGGCGACCGCGCACGGTGAATCCGCCGTGCTCACGCCGCCGAGTGCTACCGCTCCGGGAACGGTGAGCGGCTCATCAGGGGGCGTCGGATATGCCACCGGCGTATCCGACGACGGCCAGGGCGTGACCACGCGCCTGACCAACGGACGGTTCGACGTGGCGCCGGACGGCAGCGCCGTCACCATCAGCGCGGCCGACGGCACGATGCTGGAGCGCCTGCCGACGGTGTACGCCGCCGCGGGCCGCGCCGTCCATCTGAAGACCGAGGTGAGTGCCGACGGCAGCACCCTCACCATGCGCCCCGGCGACCAGCTCACGGTGACCGAGGGCCAGCCCGCGCAGGAGATCGGCGTCATCGGCGCCGGTGCGGGCATCATCGTCGGTGTCGCGGCGGGCGGCATCGTCGGCTGCGCGCTGGGTTTGATCTTCTTCATCATCGGGTGCATTCCCGGCATCTTCGTCATGGCCGCGGTCGGCGCGGTGATCGGCGGCGTGCTCGGCTTCATCGTCATCTGACCCACCCGAGTCATCTGATCTACGCGAGCTGCGCACCCGCCGGAATAAACGGTGCGCGGCTCGCGCTACCTTCTTGCTGGGGTACCCGCAGGTCGCCGCGCTGTCGGTGGGGTCGGGAAGAATGGGCGGGAATCGAAGCAAGGAGGGACTGTGACGGACGGTCCGCTGATCGTGCAGAGTGACAAGACGCTGCTACTCGAGGTCGACCACGAGTTGGCCGATGCGGCGCGGCAGGCCATCGCACCGTTCGCCGAACTGGAACGGGCGCCCGAGCATGTGCACACCTATCGGGTGACGCCGCTGGCGCTGTGGAACGCGCGCGCCGCGGGACACGATGCCGAGCAGGTGGTCGACGCGCTGGTCAACTTCTCGCGCTACGCCGTACCGCAGCCCCTGCTCGTCGACATCGTCGACACCATGGCCCGCTACGGCCGGTTGCAGCTGGTGAAGAGCCCGGTGCACGGGCTGGTGCTGGTCAGCCTCGACCGCGCGGTGCTCGAAGAGGTGCTGCGGCACAAGAAGCTCGCGCCCATGTTCGGCGAGCGCATCGATGCCGACACCGTCATCGTGCATCCGTCCGAGCGCGGCCGGATCAAGCAGATGCTGTTGAAGATCGGCTGGCCCGCCGAGGATCTGGCCGGCTATGTCGACGGCGAAGCGCACCCGATCGAGCTCGACTACACCGAGGGCAAGTGGCATCTGCGCGATTATCAGGAGATGGCCGCCGATTCGTTCTGGGCGGGCGGCTCCGGTGTGGTCGTGCTGCCGTGTGGCGCGGGCAAGACGATGGTCGGCGCCGCCGCGATGGCCAAGGCCAAGGCGACCACGCTGATCCTGGTCACCAATACCGTCGCGGGCAGGCAGTGGCGGCGCGAGCTGCTCGCGCGCACCTCGCTGACCGAGGACGAGATCGGCGAATACTCCGGTGAGCGCAAGGAGATCCGTCCCGTCACCATCGCCACCTATCAGGTGATCACCCGCCGGACCAAGGGCGAGTACAAGCACCTCGAGCTGTTCGACAGCCGCGACTGGGGCCTGGTCATCTACGACGAGGTGCATCTGCTGCCCGCGCCGGTGTTCCGGATGACCGCGGATCTGCAGTCGCGGCGCAGGCTCGGCCTCACCGCGACGCTGGTGCGCGAGGACGGTCGCGAGGGCGATGTGTTCTCGCTGATCGGCCCGAAGCGCTACGACGCGCCGTGGAAGGATATCGAGGCGCAGGGCTGGATCGCACCGGCCGACTGCGTCGAGGTCAGGGTCACGCTCACCGATGCCGAGCGGATGGCCTACGCGACCGCCGAGCCGGAGGAGCGCTACAAGCTGTGTTCGACGGCGCGGACGAAAGTCGCTGTGGTGGAGTCGATCCTGGCCAGGCACAAGGATGCGCCGACCCTGGTGATCGGCGCCTACCTCGACCAGCTCGACGAGCTCGGCGCCGCGCTGAACGCGCCGGTGATCCAGGGCTCCACCAAAACCAAGGAGCGCGAAGAGCTCTTCGACGCGTTCCGGCGCGGCGAGGTGCCGGTGCTCGTGGTGAGCAAGGTGGCGAACTTCTCCATCGATTTGCCGGAAGCCTCGGTCGCGGTACAGGTTTCGGGCACCTTCGGCTCGCGGCAGGAGGAGGCGCAGCGCCTCGGACGGCTGCTGCGGCCGAAACACGATGGCGGACAAGCACATTTCTACTCGGTGGTGGCCCGTGACACCCTGGACGCCGAATATGCCGCGCATCGGCAGCGTTTCCTGGCCGAACAGGGGTATGCCTATCGCATCACCGATGCCGACGACTTGCTGGGTCCGGCCATCGGATAAGCGGAGGCACGCCCTCCACAACGTGTGCTAGGAATGAACCGTGCGACGCTTCGAATTCCCGGTGGACCGCAGGCACGCGCATGCGGTCAACGAGGTATTCGCCGAAGTCCGTCGCCTGCGTGTGCTGGCGATCGCGGCCACGCTGCTCGGCCTCGCGGTGACCGCCTCGCTCGTCTACCTGAACCATCCGTGGGCCTATCTGCTCGCCATCGCCTTCGCGCTCGGCACCGTCGTCGCGCTGTGGGTGGCGCTGTGGACGCCGCACCGGTCGAGCATCGACAAGCTCTACCGCAACGGCGCGCTGGTGCCCGCCGTCGTCTCGGAGACGCATCCGAGCGGCGTCGTTCTGCTCGCCCTGGTCGACGTGGCCAAGCCGGAGGCCAGGGATCCGCGATACGCGTTGGTGATCAGGAAGGTTCGCGCATTACCCGGCCATCAGGCCCGCGCGGGTGAGCGGGTGCCCTCGGTCACGGTGCGCACCGACCGGACGCCGCGGGCGGTGGGGGAGCGCTGGCAGTCGGTGAGCGCCATGCCGATCGCGTGGGGGACGCGGGACGGCACCGTCATCGATCGGGCCCGCGCCGCCATAAGCGAAACCGAATGGCGCCTGCTCAGCGATAATTTGGGGCTCGCCGACATGGTGCGCCGCAGTTCGGCCAAGCGGCTGCTGCTCGACCCGCACCAGCTGCCCGGCGGCCTCGGCCGCTGACACCGCGAAATCCCTTGCGCCACTGCATAGACTCGGGTGATGGTTTCAACGCCCGATCTCTTGGCGTTCATCGCCGCGTCCGTGCTCATCGTCATCATTCCCGGTCCCGGCGTGCTCTTCACCGTCGGCCGTGCGCTCGCGCTCGGCCGACGCGCCGCCTTCATCTCCGTCGTCGGGCACCAGACCGGTGTCATGCTGTGCCTGCTGCTCGTCGCGTTCGGGCTCGGCACCCTGCTCGCCGCCTCGGCGATCGCGCTCACCCTCGTCAAATTCGCCGGCGCGCTGTACCTGATCCACCTGGGTATTCAGGCGATCAGGGAGCGAAAGTCGCTGGGGGAGGCGCTCGGTGCGCGTGTCGAGCCGACCAGGGGCTCGCGGGTCTTCCGGCAGAGCTTCGTGGTCGGGGTGACCAACCCGAAGGCCATCGTCTTCTTCTCCGCGGTGCTGCCGCACTTCGCCGATCCGGCGCGCGGCAGCCTGCAGCTCCAATTCCTGGTCTTGGGAATGGTGTTCCTCGTCATCGCGTTGATTTCCGACAGCGCCTACGCACTGGCCGCCGCGGCCGCGCGGAACTGGTTCGCCAAATCGCCCAAGCGGCTCGAAGCGGTCGGCGGCGCGGGCGGAGTGTTGATCGTCGGCTTGGGCGCGTCCGTCGCGCTCACCGCGACCAGTGAGTGAGGCGCCATGATTCCCACCGGCCATCTGCTGGCCTTCCTCGCCGCGTCCCTCGTCATCATCCTCATACCGGGGCCGGGTGTGCTGTTCACCATCGGGCGCGCGCTCGCCCTCGGCCGCCGCGCCGCGCTGATCTCGGTGCTCGGGCACGCGGCGGGCGTCTACGTGACACTGGTGCTCGTCGCGGTCGGGCTCGGCACGCTGCTCGCGGCCTCGGCGCTCGCGCTCACCGTGGTGAAATTCGCCGGTGCGCTGTACCTGGTCTATCTCGGGGTGCAGGCCTTCCGTGCGCGAAAGTCGTTGCGGGAGGCACTCGATGGGCGGGTCGATGGCGCGACGGACGTCAGGGTGTTCCGGCAGGGCCTGCTCGTCGGGCTGACCAATCCCAAGTCGATCGTGTTCTTCGCCGCGGTGCTGCCGAACTTCGCCGACCCGGACGCCGGATCGCTGCCGCTGCAGTTCCTGATCCTCGGCACGATCTTCCTTGCCATCGCGCTGGTCTCCGACAGCACCTGGGGGCTGGCGGCCGCGTTCGCCCGTGATTGGTTCGCCAAGTCGCCGAAGCGGCTCGAGGCGGTCGGCGGCGCGGGCGGCATGCTGATCGTCGGGCTCGGCGCGTCGGTGGCGCTCACCGGCAGAGCGGACTGAAGCGGCTACGGTACCTCGGTACCGGTGAAGGGGTGGCCGAGAAAGGGGTGGTCGTTCATGAGGTTGTCCTGGCTGACGGCCTGTGCGATCGCCGCGACGCTGCTGACGGGAATTCCACTGCCCGCCGGCGCCGATGCCATCGCCGACCCGCTGGCCGGAGCGCCCGGCCTCGGTGACCCCTACTATCCGCTGGACGGCAACGGCGGCTACGACGCCCGCCACTACGACGTGACCATCGACTACGACCCGCCGAGCCACCTGCTGACCGGCACCACTCGCATCGATGCGACCGCGACGCAGCTGCTGACCAGGTTCAACCTCGATTACGCCGGCCCGGAGCTGCGCATGGTGTCGGTGAACAACCTGCCCGCGGGCTTCGACCGCAACGGCGACCACGAGCTGACCATCACCCCGTTGCTGCCGCTGCTGCCCGGCCTGCCGTTCACGGTGACCGTCGACTACGCGGGCCCGGCCGTGGCGACCGAGGGCGAGGGCTGGACCCTGGCGCCGAGCGGCGGCGCGTTCGTCTCCGGCGAGCCGCACGGCGCGACCACCTGGTACCCGTTGAACGACACCCCTTTGGACAAGGCGACTTTCGCGTTGCGCGCGACCGTGCCCGCCGAATGGGAGGTGGTGTCCAACGGTGTGCGCACGCAGGACACGGTGATCGGCGGGCGGCGCACCGTCGGCTGGGAATCGCATCAGCCGACGATCGGCTATCTGACCACGGTCGCCATCGATAAGTTCAGCTTCCTGGAACAGCGCCGCGCCAACGGCACTCCGCTGGTCTCCGCGTTCGCGCCGAACGCGGAGAAGAACCGCGAGAACGAGCAGCGCCTGCCCGAGATCCTCGACTTCATCGAAAGCCTGTACGGCCCTTACCCGTTCGACGCCGCGGGCGGCATCTACGTGGACGCCGAGCTGGAGTTCTCACTGGAGACCCAGACCAGGCCGATCTACGCGCCGTGGACCGATCTGAACACCGTGGTGCACGAGATCGCGCACCAGTGGTGGGGCGATTCGGTATCGGTGCGCCAGTGGTCCGATATCTGCTTGAACGAATGCTTCGCCAGCTACACCGCCGACTACCTGTGGCCGGAGCGCAAGGACGGCAAGGACGTGGACGCCGAGTACCGCGAGACCATCGACAAGGTGCGCGACAAGCAGCAGTTCTGGGACATCCCGCTGGAGAATCCCGGCGCCGGAAACGAATTCACCTCCGTCTACTACCGGGGCCCGCTGTTCCTGCACGCCTTGCGTAAACAGCTCGGCGACGAGGTGTTCTTCGCGGCCGTGCGGGAATTCAACGCCGCGCACGCGTACGGGAACGCCTCGATGCCGGAGTTCCGCAGGTTCGTGCAGTCGAAGACCGCCAAGGATCTCACCGGCTTCTTCACCGCCTGGCTCAACCGCACCGAACTGCCGCCGGACGAATACCTCTATCCGGGCAGCTAGTCCGCCTCTCCGCGACTTCAGGCCGGACTCGGGTGCCGCGGCAGTTCGGTGCGGTTGTTTCGCTGTGATAAGCCGGGGCTCACGGCTACGCGTCGTTGACCCGATCGCGGGCGCGCTGCACCCGGCGCTCGACCCGATCGAGCTGCCGCTGGGAAGTGTGGACGAGTTCCTTGGCGGTGCGCTCGCCGGTGCGGGCGAATTGCCGCTCCTGCTCGGCATGTTCGAGCTCGGCGCGCAGTGCGCCGAGGCGGGTGTCCACCTCGGCCAGTCGCTCGGTCGCCTTCGTCGCTTCGGCTTGCGCCGAATCCAGTGCGGCGCGGGCCGATTCGAGTGCGGCGAGCGCGTCGTCCAGTTCCTGGCGCGGGTCTTCCCGCGGTGCGCCGGTTTTCGGCTTGCCATCCGCTTTCGATGGCGCGGCGGTCTCCGGCACCGCGACCAGATCCGGCCCCGCGGGCCCGAAGCCCGCGTAGGTGGCGGCGGTGGCCAGCGTCCCGGTATGCACCCGCTCGGCGACCTCCGGATCGGCCAGTGCCGCGGTGAGCGTCTGGGCCACCTCGCGCAGCACGGTCTCGCTCACCGGCTTGCCCCGGTCGGCCGCCAGCGCACCCGCCCGCTTGGCCAGCGCGTTGACCACCTGCTGCCGCTGCGTCGTCAGCTCGCGCAGCCGATCGCCGGACAGTTCACGCTGGGCCGCGCGCAGTGCGGCGCCGAGTCGCAGCAGGGCGTCGACCTCCTCGGGCTCCGCCCTGGCCAGCACGTTCACCACCCAGGCGGTGACCGTCGGCCTGCGCAGCTTGGCGATGGCGGCGGCGAGTTCCCTGTCGCCCGCTTCCTGCGCCGCACCGGCCATGGCCGCGCGGGCGGTGACGAACTCACCGGGTTCGAGTCCGTACAGGTCGGCGGCCACGTCGTCGAGCGACATGGGACAAGCGTAACGATCCGAGGATTCGCAACGACACCCTCGTTGGATTGGACGCTTGTCCGAATTTTGAAGGAAACGCGAAAGGTGTTGCTAATGAACTACTTAGGCTTCCAACTGCTCGGCACCCTGCTCCCCCGCCTGCTCGGCTTCTCGCTGTTGGGCATGGGCCAGTTGTTCTGAGCCTGTACATCGCACCTACAAACGAGACGACTGATTTCGTGAGCACATGGGTAACTCGTCGGGTACGTCCAGAGCTGAACCACGGCATTACCGCCGGTTGCCAACGCTAACTGCTGTGGCACTTTGTCTGGCCTGCAGTCGCGGGGAGGCGGGGGAGTCACTCCCCCTATATCCTCACCAACGTTCACGGACCGCGTGAACACGTTCGGTGAGAGAGGTTTTCAGGTGAAGTTTCCAGGAGCGAGGCTGCTGGCACGCATCGTGCTCGCCCTCGTGGCGGTGGCCGCGGTAGTGATCGCGGTGACCGGTTGCTCGTCAAGCAAGTCCGAGACGTCGGCCAAGGCCAAGGTCGGTGACTGCGTCGTCAGTGCCGCGTCGGCGGATGCCAAGGTCGAGACGGTCGACTGCTCGTCGGACAAGGCCCTCTACAAGGTGGCCAAGACCTCCGACAAGAAGACCGAATGCGGGAATCGCATGGTCGGCTCCGACGACACCTCGAACGGGTTCCTCTGCCTGGCGCCGAACTTCAAGCAGAGCAAGTGCTATGCCGAGATCGGCACCAGCGGCTGGAAGTCGGCGGATTGCGCCGCGCCCGAGGCCAGCTTCAAGGTGGTGCAGCGCATCGACGGCCAGGCCGACGAACTGGCCTGCGGTTCGAACGCGGAGAAGTTCATCACCATCGATGAGCCCAAGACCACGTTCTGTCTGGCCAAGCCGAAGGCCTGAGCCACCGGGATCATTCGAGCAAGGCGACCGACGCGATCCGGTGCAGTGTGAAATGCCGGACCGCGCCGGTTACCGGGTCGAGCGCGTCGAGCTGGCCGTTACCGACCTTCAACGGTTCGACCACCCGCTGCGAGGCAACGCCGCTGGCGTCCACGTAGCCGATATTCACCGACCGCCGCACCCGCGCCGCGAGCTGTAGCAGCGCCAGGGTGGCGGCGGTGCTGGTGCGGGTGCCGTCGGGGCGCACCGCCTGCCCGGCGCGTGCGCTGGCCGCCCGTTCACCCGCGCGTAGCTCCGCGACAAGCATTTCCAGCTGCTCGGTGCTCGGCGGCGTCGGTCGATACGGCTGACGCGCGTTGGCACGCACCGAGATACGGGCGCCGCGCGGCCGCAGATCGACGATGCCGCCCGCGGAATCCTCACCGGCGGGCGCGAATCCGGCCGCCCGCAGCTGTTCCAGCAGTTCGCCGAGCGGCGCCTGCGCGATGGCCACCGTCGGCGCGATCGCCCGCAGCGCGAGCGCGCTCGCCACCGGCGCGGCAAGTACCTGCGCGAGCAGCGCCGGATCGTCGCTGCGCACAAAGGATTGCGCCATCCCCGCCCGTAACTGCCCGTGGCGGCGCGCCACGTCATCGATCAGATAGGTCAGCGCCTGCGGTATCGGCGTGCGCGAATGCGTGGTGAACAGCGCGTGTAGCTCCGCCGCGGTCATCCCGGCGTCGAGCGCGCGCCGCGCCGACTGCTCGCTGATCCGGTAAACCGTTGCCGCGCCCGCGGATTCGACATCCGCGACGAGCGCGACCCGCTGCTGTAGCTCCGGGGTCAGCGGGCCCGGCGCGATCACCGTCAGGTCCGCCTGCACCAGCACGTGGTCGACCGGTGCGGGCAGCGCGGACTCCATCTCGGCCTCGGCATCGGCCGCGCTGGTCGGTGCGCCGTGTAACAGCGCGCGCCCCGCCGAGGCGAGCGCGCCGCGTCCGGCCAGGCCGAGCACCGCCGCCTCGGCGAGCGTGTGCTCCACCGCCTCCAGCCGGAAGTGCCTGCGCCACCGCGGTTGCCGCCACGCGAGCACCCGGCCGATATCGCCGGGATCGAGCGCGGTGCCCGATGGGTATTCGGCAAGCAGCCCGAGTACCGCGCGCCGGTCGCGCGGCGCCACCGGGTTGCGCAGTTCCAGCGAGAGGGCGGCCAGCGGTTTGTCGTTGGCGTCGCGCATGCCGATCATCCACGGCATCCGGTCCAGCTCCAGCCAGGCGGTGGCCAGCACGACCCAGCGCCGCGCGGACGGGCTCTCCAGCCAGCCGTCCGCGCCGGGGGTCGGCGCCCAGAAATCGTCGGTGGAGTCGAATTCCGGTGCCGGATCCGGCATTCCCTTCTCCACCAGCTTGGCCGCGGCGAGCAGCTCGACCAGCAGCCCGGCCCTCGGTTCGTCGATGCCCGCGTGTTTGGCCACCCGGCGCAGCTCACGCACGCCGAGCCCGCCCGCGCGCAGCGCGGGGGCAGGCGTTTGGCCGAGTGCCTCCAGGATGGCCGCGCAATGCCGCAGCAACTCACCGACCTCGCCCGCGGCGGCGGCGTTGACATCGGCGGGGGTGAGCTTCTTCGCCGCCGGTTCCGGCGGGGTGAGCGCGTGCGGGTGGGTCACCGGTTCGTCGCGCAGCACCTGGCCGACCGTGATCGGCAGTTCCACCGTCTCGTCGTCGATCCAGTGCAGCAGCTGCCTGCCGAGCAGCTGCTGGATCGGCCGATCGGCGGGAGTGCCCGGCGCGGCGTCCCTGGTGCGCCCGCGCGGCCCCGTGGTGGCCAGCTTCTCCAGCAGGTTGCGCTCGGGCGTCGCGATCTCGTCGAGCGCGGCACGCACCTCCGGTTCGGTGAGCGCGTCGGGCAGCTGGGTGGTGCTGCCGATCGGCCACGGCAGCGCCTCGATGGCGGCCGGGACCAGATACAGGTCGTCGCCGTCGATCCAGACCAGCGCGCGGGCGGTCAGCCGCGCCAGCGCGGCGTCGAGCGCCGCCTTGCGCACCCGTGCTTTCAACTGCGCTTGCAGCGCTTTGCGACCGAGCGGTGTGCTGTCGTGCGGCGGCCGCATAGTCCCGTGCACCGCAAGGGCTTCCAGAATGGCGAACTCGAGCGTGTCGAGATCATCGGTGGCGCGCAGCACCGATGCACGCTGCTCGGCGCGCGCGGCGAGCACCGCCATGGACGAGGGCAGCGGGACAGCCAGATCCGGCCGAAGTTCGAGCAGCGCCACCAGCTGTTCATCGCTGCGCGCGCCGAGCCAAAGCCCCAGGGAATCGGTCGCAGGTTCCCCCGCCTCTCCGCGCCTTTTGCCGGTCGTGGGTGCCCCGGGACTTCCGACGCGGGCCGACGGTGTGCTGTTTGGTGCCGTTTTGGGCGTCCCCGACGAGTTACCCATGTGCTCCCGAGATCAGTCGTTGCGTCACAATCCGATCGCTCCAGCCTAGTGGACACGTTGTAGCCGCCGCCGAGTTGCTGGGGGACCGTCACATGCCACAATGGGCCTTGTGGTGAACAAATCGAAGAAACCCTATGTCGACAATGGTTGGCCGAAGGTGGCCGACGGTGATCACGCGGTCACCGAACTCTCGTCGGCCCGTTCCGGTGGGCTCTCGCCGTACGGTGAGGACACCGAGTTTCCGGTCCCGGCCGAGCAGCTGCCGTACATGCACCCGCACACGGTGATCAACCGCTAGGCCGTGCTCGCGAAAGCTTCACAAATACCGAAGAAGGGCCCCACATCCTCAGCGATGTGGGGCCCTTCTTGGTGAACGACTGGGTCAGGAGGGCAGCAGGCCCTTGTTGGCCTCGAAGAAGTTCACGATCGTCGGGTCGAGCTTCATGCCGCTCGCCTTGGCGCCGTTGAGGAAATCGAGCGCTTCCTTGGGCACCTGAACGCCCTGGGCCTGGACGACTTCGATGGCGCGGTCGACGGCCGAGAAGATCTGCTGGGAGCTGTCCGGCGCGGCCTGCGGCGCAGGGGCTTCCGGGGCCCAGCGGGGAGCATTGGTGGAGGGGGCGGTGCGCGGCGACGGTGCGCTGCTCAGGCCCAAGCGGGACGAGCAGGAGGGCCATGCGCCCCAGCCCTGGGAGGCGAGCACCTTCTCGGCGACCACGATCTGCTCTTCGCGGCTGGCCTGGTTGGCCGTCGCGGCGAACTCCTGGCCGCCGTGGGCGTTCCAAGTGCTCGGGGAGAACTGCAGACCGCCCTGGAAACCGTTGCCGGTGTTGATGCCCCAGTTGCCGCCTGCTTCACACTGCGCGAGGCGATCCCAATCGGTGTCAGGTGCCGCGCTGGCGTTACCGGCGAGGGCCACACCTGCGGTGCCCATGATGGCGCCGGTGACGGCGACCTTGGCTACGGTGCGCCCGGTCGAGGTTGGCTTGCGATGGCGTCCACTCATATCGGGTTGTCTTCCTCTCGACGCACCTGCGAGGGTCATCGGTCGGGTTCGGACTGAGAGGTCGTCCGTCCCGCCCTCGCCCCTGATTTCCGTCGGGGTTCCGGTATCCGCGGGGCGAGGTTCGGTGCGTGCGGACCGGTGGTTGCCGGGGTGCCCCGGCTGGGTTAGACCGTACGACGATCGCCGCGAAAAATCACCATTTGGTAACCGGCGTGTACCGCTCGGTCTCGAGACGGTCTCGGTTGCCACGCGAGTGCTTCCGTGCAGCTAGAGGACGTGGGATCCGGGCGGGTGAGCGCCGTCACCGCTCCGTGACCTCTCCGTTATGTGACTAGGATCACATCGGAGATTCGGTAACGGTTGCCCGGGGTAACTGGTTCAGGGCCGGTTGGTCGCTTGGGGCGAGCTCAGCGAGAACGGCGGCCGGACCACAGCGCGTAGACGATCGCGAGCAGGAAGCCGATCGGCGTCAGCATCGCGATCCCGTAGAGCCACAACCCCGGCTTTGTCTCGCTGAGTACCGGCGTCAAGAAGATGGCGATGATCGCCAGCAAACCAACCGCGAACAGGCCGAGCGCGAGGCGCAGCAACCAGTCGGCGGAGCGGCGCGGCGAGCCGCCGGAGGGCGGCGGCACGGAGGGGTTCGTCACCGCTCGACCGTAAAACTGATGTGCTTGCGTTATTCACACCGGGGTAGACTCGGTAGAACCGCGTCCCGCATACCTGCTGGGCGCGTTCTTTTCGCAAACTGGCAGAACCTGCACGCGGCGATTTCGCGCGGCGGGTTCGGGCAGACGGATGTTCTCGGGCCACCAGGGCTCGGGTTTCGAATGATGAACGGGTGAGCGCAGTGCCGACCGGCAGGGTGAAGTGGTACGACGTCGAAAAGGGCTTCGGCTTCCTTTCCCAGGACGAGGGTGAGGACGTCTACGTCCGTTCGTCCGCGCTCCCCGATGGTGTCGAAGGCCTGAAGCCCGGTCAGCGCGTCGAATTCGGGATGGCCGCCGGCCGTCGCGGTCCCCAGGCATTGAGCCTGAAGCTCCTAGAGGCGCCGCCTTCGGTGCGTCAGGGGCAGGAGCGCGCCGCGCGGGACAAGCAGCCGACGCATCCGCGCAAGAGCCCCGACGAGCTACACGGGCTGGTCGAGGACATGATCACGCTGCTGGAAACCAAGGTGCAGCCGGATCTGCGCAAGGGCAAGTACCCGGATCGCAAACTGGCGCAGCGCATTTCCGAGGTCGTCCGCGCGGTAGCCCGCGAACTCGACCACTAGCATGTGACCCCGCGCAGCGCGAGTCTTACGAGGGCCGTTCGCAGCCCGTCTCGCGTCCGGCCTGTCGAAGCGCATGCGCCGTAGGCGCGAGTCTCGACCGGCCGAACGCGAGACACCAGGGGGCCGCGAACACGCCGCGCCGCAGGCGCGGCCAATCAATACGTGTTGATCGACCAGCTCGCGTGCGGGAAGAAGAACTCCCGCCCGGTCTCGTCGCGCGCCAGAATCGGCAGCTGGAACTCGACGCCGATGAGTCGCAGCTCCGGTTCCGGCTGCGATTCGATGGTGAGGGCCAGTGTGCCCGCGGGGTAGTCGTTGCGGCTGATGACGCGGTCGACCCGATCACCGTTGCGCTGCATGTAGACCAGCTGGGCCAGCCACGGCGCGTCGGCGACCTTCTTCGGTAGCGACAGCTGTAGCGGATAGCCAACGGGCACTTCGAGGTTCGCGATCTCGCCGGTGTGGCAGTCCGGTGTGTCCTGTGCACAGGGCAGTGTGGCGAATACGGTGCCCTGGGCCGCGTTGCCCGCGGGCAGCACCCGGCAATCGGCCATCGACACCGCGCAATAGGTGAAGGGCGCCACGGTGACCGACTTGCCGTGCGCGTACGCGGTGATCTTCACCGGTGGTTCGTCGGCATTGCGGATCAGCACCGTCAGTACGCCGATGAAGGCCACGGTCGCCACCACCAGTGCGGCCACCACGAGCGCGACGATCGTGCGGGCGTTGAGCGTTTTCACCAGATGGGATCTCCTGTCCCTCGTTGGAGCCTGGTGGTATCGCCACCGGGTTGCGGTGCGCTGCGGCGCGGCGCGTGATCGGGGTGCGGCACTTCCTGTTCCGCGTGCTGCGGGCGGTTGCCGCCCAGGCCCGGCAGCAGGGAGTGACCGCGGTAGCTGACGAATGTCTGGATCAGCCCGAGGATGAGTATCGCCGATACGACGGCGAATCCCTTCCAATAGTCGGTCGGCAGCAGCACGCCCGCCGCGCCGCCGACCACCCAGCTGAGCTGCAGCACGGTTTCCGAGCGGCCGAAGCCGGAGGCGATCGACTCCGGGGGCAGGTCGTCCTGGATCGAGGCGTCGAGCGAGACCTTCGCCAGTGCGCTCGCGCCCGCGGCGACCAGTGTGGCCAGCGCGGCGCCGAGCAGGTTGTCCGCGAACACCGCGAACAGGGCGACCAGCGCGCACGCGGCGGTGCAGCCGAGCACGATCAGCGACGGCCTGCCCAGTTTGATCCGCGCGCCGGACGCGTTGCCCGCGAAGTTGCCGACGGCGGCGGCGACACCGACCACGCCGAGCATGGCCGCCTGCTGCACCGGGCGGTGCTCGGTCGCCTTGGCCACGAAGGCCACGTAGAAGGTGAGGAAGCCGGTGAGCACTCGGATGGCGCTGTTGCCCCACAGTCCGGTGACCACCTCGCGGCCGAGCGGCTGCCTGCGCTTGCGCGGCGGTACCGCGGATTCCTCGCCGGGATGCAGTATTTCGGTGCCCTCGTGCGCTCCGTGATAGCCGAGGGTGGCGGGCACCTCGCCCTCGGTGACCTCGACCCAGCGCGGGATGCGCAGGCTCAGATAGGTGCCGCCGACCGCGATCAGCGTGGCGAACACCAGCGCGCCGGTCGAACCGGCGATCGCCGCCGCGGCCGCGGCGACGGCGCCCGCGCCGATGGTGCCGCCGACCAGGCCGAACACCGTCAGGCGCGAATTGGTGCGCACCAGATCGATCTCCGGCGGCAACACCCGTGGCGTCACCGCGCTCTTCAGCACCGAGAACGATTTACTGCCGATCATCATGCCGAGCGCGAGCGGATACAACGCCCAGGTGTCGAAGGCCATGATCAGCACCACCGCGAGCACCGCGCGCACCGCGAACGAGGTCGCCAGTGCCAGCCTGCGGCCGCGCTGCAGCCGGTCGAGCAGCGGTCCGATCAGCGGGGCGATCACCGCGAACGGCGCGATGGTGATCAGCAGATACAACGCGACCTTCGATTTGCTCTCCGCGGTCGCGCTGGCGAAGAACAGCGTATTGGCCAGTGCCACCGCGATCGACGCGTCGAGCGCGAAATTCGCCATGGTCGCGTAGGTCAGCGCGGTGAGGCCGGATTTGTCCGCACCGTCCGCTTTGGCCGCGCGCTGGAAGGTGGCGATGCCGCGCTCGGTGAGCTGGCGGCCGCGCATCGCGGCCACCCTGGTGACCGTCAGCTTGCGCGGAACCTTCTGCGGGGCTTGGGGTGTCGCCTCGTCGGCGGGAAGATCCGGATCGCCGATCGGCAGGCGGCGGGTCTCGGGAGGTTTGCGATCGGATGGCTGCGGCTCGCGGCGCGGCCCGGGTAGGCGGCGGGTTTCGGACTCCGAAGGCGCCGGTTGCCGGTGCTCGCGGCGCGGGCGTTGCACCGGCGCGTTCGGTGGCGGATAGCGATCGAAACCGGGGTGCCGCTGGATCGGAGGAGCCTCTTCGCCATCCCACCGATCACGGTCGGGACCGGAGGGTTCGCGAGGAGTAGTCACCCGTCAATTCTCGCGCACAACGATCGGCGGCGTTCATCGACGCTCCAGGTCGGGCCGATCGACGTGACCTAGCTCGCGCTACCGCCAGGTCTACGCGGGGACGAAACGGACTTCGAAGAGGGTCGGCCAGCGTTTGCCGGTGATCAGGAAGCGGTCGGTGCCGGGTAGCTGGGCGATGCCGTTGAGCGCGTCGGTCCGCAGGCGCTCCTGCGGCGGCAGCAGGCCCGCGGCATCGATCACCGCGAGCACGTCGCCGGTGTTCGGGTCGATGCGCAGGATGTCGTCGGTCGGCCAGGAATTCGCGTACACCGAACCGTCCGCGGCGCAATCGAGTTCGTTGAGGCGCGCCTGACGCCTGCTGGTCAGCCGGACCGAACCGGTCGGCGCGAAGGTGACCGGATCGCGGAAGGTCAGCGTGTCGGAGCCGTCGCTCATCACCAGCCTGCCCGGTTGCGCGCACAGCCCCCACCCCTCGCCGTCGAAACCGGCGCGTGCCTTTTCGGCGAGGGTGACCGGATCCCTGGCGAACGCGACATGCTCTTGCCAGGTGAGCTGCCACAGCGTGTCGCCCGCGCGTGTCGCGCCCTCGGCGAAAAAGGGCGGCGGTACTTCGATTCGCGCCCGCTCAGCTCCGGTGCCGAGGTCGGTCATCCGCAGCGTCGACTCGCCGACCAGCCCGGTGCTCTCATAGAGCCAGGTGCCGTCGATTTCCAGGCCCTGGGTGAAGGCGCTCGGGTCGTGCGGCCTGGTGCCGACGATCTCGATCTTCATCCGTGGCGTCGCGTTGTCCCCGGCCGCACACCCGCCCGTGGCGAGCAGGCTGACCAGGACAATGGCGGCCAACGAACGCCGATTGCGTTCCATACGGCAAAATGTAGGCCGTGAGCGCAGTTTCTGTTTCGGAGTCCGGCGTCAGGCCGATCCTGGCCGATGCCGTCGACGTTGCCCGCCGTGCGCTCCTGGAGCTGGAGCCCGCAGCAGTCGGCGCGCACCTCGGCGTCAGCGCCGAGAACGAGAGCGCGGCAACCCACCGGTTCGAGGCCACGCTGCCCGGCTACCGCGGCTGGCAGTGGGCCGTCGTGGTGGCGGCGCCGCCCGGCGCCGACTACGCGACGGTCAGCGAGTCGGCCTTGCTGCCCGGCCCTGACGCGTTGATCGCGCCCGACTTCGTGCCGTGGGATCAGCGCGTACGCCCCGGCGATCTCGCGCCGGGCGATCTGCTCGCGCCGCCGCCCAACGATCCGCGCCTGGTGCCCGGCTACGTCGCGAGCGGCGACCCGGCCGTCGACGAGGTCGCGTTGGAGATCGGCCTCGGCCGCCCCAAGGTCCTCAGCCTTGAAGGCAGGGAAGAGGCCGCCGAGCGCTGGTACACCGAATTCGGACCCGACACCGATATGGCCAAGGCGGCGCCGTCCACCTGCGGCCTCTGCGGCTTCTACCTGCCACTCGCCGGTGCACTGCGCGCCGCCTTCGGCGTCTGCGGCAACGCCATGGGCGCCGACGGCCGCGTCGTCCACACCACCTACGGCTGCGGCGCCCACTCCGACGTCGTCGCCCCCACCGGCGGCGGCTCCCCGCTGTACGAGGCATACGACGACGCCGCCGTCGAGATGATCCCCGCGGACGAGCTGCGCCCGGCTACTACCGAAGCGGCCGCGGCCGCGTCGGCTGTCGCGGAGGCAGTGGTCGCTGAAAGCGCCGAGGTTGCCACTGGCACCGAGGTCGCTGAAGGTGCCGCGGTCATGGAGGGTGTCGTGGTCGCGGAAAGTGCCGTGACCGCCGCTGATACCGAGGTCGCCGACGCCATCAGGGTTACCGAGTCCGCGGTGCGCGCCGAGGCCTTCGAATCAGGCGAGGCCGTGGCCGAGACGATCGCCGTGGACTCCGCGGTGGTCGTCGATGTTGCCGAATCGAGTTCGGCCGCCGACATTTCCGGTGCCGCGACGACGAACGGCGCGATCGCTGAGTCCGCACCGGCCGCAGAGCCGATCGACGCCGAGTCGCAGGCACCCGCGGTCGAGTCGGATGCCGAGGACACCACCGGCGCGGGTGCTGATGCCCACTCGGGGTCGAATGCGGACGCTGCACCGCAGGCGGCGCAGGGGTCGGGTTCCGAGGTTCGGCCGGGGTTCGAGTCATCGCCGCAGAGCTGAGTGCGGGGGCCGATCCGTTCGGCACCTCGGGGCTGCGAGCGGCTGTTGTTGCCGCATGGCGTGATTCGCCGACGCGGTTGCGGGAGGACGCGGCCACCGAGGCGGATCTGGTGCGCGCGGGCTACCGGGATCGGCTGCTGACCGAGCTCGCTCAGAACGCGGCCGACGCCGCCGCCAAGGCGGGGAGTCCCGGCCGGGTGTCGGTGCGGCTCGACGGCGGGACCTTGTCCATCGCGAATACCGGTGCGCCGCTGGATCTTCCCGGCGTGCACGCGCTGACCGCGCTGCGCGCCTCGGGGAAGGCGGATCCGGCGGCCACGGTCGGCCGATTCGGCGTCGGGTTCACCGCCGTCCGCTCGGTGGCCGACGAGCTCGAGATCCGCTCGATCACCGGCGGTCTGCGGTTCTCCGCGCAGCTGACCCGGGATGCACTGCGCGACAACGCGATCGACACCCAGGGCAGCGCGTCCGGCGCGGGGGATTTCGTGCCACCGGTACTGCGCCTCGCCTGGCCGGTGGACACGCCGCCGACGAATGGCGCGGACACCGAGGTCGTCCTGCATCTGCGCGATGACATCGACGCGGCCGCGCTGCTAGAGGCGATGCGTGCGGAAGCCGCCGACCTGCTGCTTGAACTTCCCGCGCTGCACGGCATCCGCATCGGCGACGACGAGTTCACCAGCGAACTCATCGATACCGAACAGCCTGGCCTACAGGAACTGCGAATTGGCGGACCGCATGCGCACCAGCGGATCTGGTGGCAATTCCGCACCGAGCGCGCCCGCTGGCTCCTGCCGATCCGCGACGGCAGACCGGTACCAACGGCCCCCGATGTCCTGCGCGCCCCGACCCGCTCCGACGAGGAGCTGTCGCTGCCCGCACTGCTGATCGCCGACATCGCCATGCAGCCCGACCGCCGCCGCCTGCTCCCCGGCGCCCGCCTCACCGAATTGGCCACCGGCTACGCCGATTTCGCCGCCGCCCTCCCGCCCCGCGACCGCCTGGTCCTGGTCCCACCCCCTGCCTTCGCCCGCAGCGAAGCCGACGGCCTCCTCCGCGAAGCCCTGATCCGCGAACTCCAAACCAACCCCTGGCTCCCCGTAGTCGCCCCGCGCCCAGCTCGAACGGGCGCACGCGTCGCCGACGAGGTGGATCCGCTCGCCGATGACCACCGACCGCTGGCTGAAGCGTCGGAAGATCATGGCTGGTTGGATGATTCGGTTGTCCATGGCGTCGAGGCTCAGGCCCGCGTCGGGGTGGCTGATCTCGGTGAGTCGGTCGAGTCCACCGCGCGAGGTGCCGAGGCGCAGCCCGGTCCCGGAACTGTGGACTCGGGCGAGCTGGGCGATTCGTTCGCCGAGCGTGCCGGTGCCGTGTCAGGTCCTTCGGATATCCCGCCGCAGGCGGAGCCGTCCGTGGTCGGCGCGTCGGTCGATGAAACGCTCGATCCGTGGTCGGGCGGTTCCGGTGTGCCGGTGCGGCGGGGTGCTGTTGCCGATGCTGTTGCCGTGCCTACTCGGGCGAGCGTATTCACCGGGCTCACAGCGGAATTGGCCGCGCTGCTCGACGACGTGGTCGGGCCGTTGGTGGTGCCGGAGCTGGCGGGGCGGGCGCAGGGGGAGGCGCTCGGGGTGCTGGATGTGCACCGGCTCGGGCTGGCGCGGTTGGCGGAGCTTTCGGGTGGGCTGGAGCGGCCGCCCTCGTGGTGGCGGGAGCTGTACGAGGCGTTGGAGCCGTTCGTGGTCGATCCGCTGGCGGCCGAAGAGCTTGGCGCGCTTGCGGTTCCGCTGGCCGATGGACGGCTGGTGACCGGGCCGCGCACGGTGGTGCTGGATGATCAACTGGCCGAGGCGATTCCGGTGCACTGGGCGCGGCTGGTGCATCCGGAGGCCACGCATCCGCTGCTGGCCAGGCTCGGTGCGCGTTCGGCCGCCGCCGTGGATCTGCTGAGCGATCCCGCGTTGCACGCCGAGCTCGAGGACAATCCGGGGGATCCGGATACCGCCGACGCGGTGCTGCGGCTGGCCGCGCACGTCGATCCGGCCGCGCTGCCGTCCTGGCTCGGTTTGCTCGAATTGCCGGATACCGCAGGGGATTCGAGGCCCGCCGACGAACTGCTGCTGCCCGACGCGCCGCTGGCCGATCTGCTCGTCGCGGATTCGCCGTTCGGCACCGCCGATCCGGAGCTGGTCGACCGCTACGGCGAGGACGCGCTGCGCGCGGTGGGTGTCGGCTGGGATTTCGGCGTCGTCGTCGAATCCGATCCGACCGGTCCGGATCATGATCTGGACGACGAGGACGCATGGTGGTCGAGCCTGTCCGCGGATCCGCCGGAGCTGACCGCCGTGCGCGACCTCGATCTGGTCGACGACGCCGCCTGGCCACAGGCGCTGCGCTACTTGGCTTTCGAGCCGCGCACCCGGCGCCTGCTCACCGATCCGGACGGCTACACCGCGTGGTGGCTGCGCAGGCATGCCAGGCTGGACGGCATCCCGCTCGGTCACTATCGCCATCCCGCCGACGCCGAATTCGCGGGCTTGCTCCCGGAATTCGCGGTCGCCGGGCTCACCCGAGGTGATGTCGACGCATTGCGCGCGGTGCTGGCGAATCCGGCGGGGATCACCCAGGACCTGGCCGCCGCACTGCTCGACGCGCTCGCCGATCCCGCGAGAATGCCCGAGCCCGAGGTGGTTTCCCGCGTCAATGCCAGGCTGGCCGCCGCGGTCGCCGCCGACCATCTCGATCTGACCGCGCTGGAGCTGCCCGACAAGGTGCGCGCACTCTCGGGTGCGGTGGTCGATGCCGCCGACGCGCTCGTGCTCGATCGGCCGTGGTTCGGTCTCGCGCTCCCACCGGACCGCCTCGTGTTCGGCGATGTCGAGCACGCGCCCGCGCTGGCCACCCTGCTCGATCTGCCGCTGGTTTCCGAACAGGTCACCGCGGAGGTGCTCAGCACCGGCCGCCGCGGTTCCTGGACGGCCGAGCCGATCGCCGTGGTGCTGCGGCGACTCTGGGGCCTGCCGCCGCAGGAGGGGGAACTGGTGCTGCACACCGAGCTTCGGGTGCGGCTGCGTGGCGCATGGGAGGCGACGATCGCCGTCCCGTACTGGCGCGAGGGCACGACGACCCATGTCGCCGCACCCCACGCACCGGGCTACACCGCGTAGTTCGCCACCATCTCGCTGAGCAGATCCAGTTGTGCGCGGACCTTCTCACTGTCGTTGTCCACCAGCCAGCGCAGCACGACACCGTCGATCACGTTGAGGGTGAACCGGCTCAGCGTCTGCACCGGCACCGACCACTGGTTGGCGGTCGCGTCGCGCGCATGGTCGAGGATGTCGGCGACGGTGGTGTCGTTGAACGCGTACTGCTCGCGGGCGATGGCGAGTTTCGCCGGCGTCTGTTCGCCCTCGCGCAGCGCGTAGGTCGTCGTTTCGTAGGTGAGTAGTTGGCGTTCCGGTGTGGCTTCGATGTTGAGCCACATCAGTTCCAATCCGGAACGTATCAATTTTTGAAGCGCTTCTTTTCCACTTCCGACGTCTTGCCATACCGTTTCATTGGCGTCGACGGAATCGCGTAATTCCATCGACAACGCTTTGACCAGCTCGGTCATCAGCGCGTCCTTGTTTTCGAAACAGTAATGCACCACACCGAGCGAAACGCCTGCCGCCTGAGCGACATCGCGCGTGGTCACGCCCGCCACGCCCTTTTTTTCGGCAAGACCAATCGCGGCCTCGATAAGGTGGGCCCGTCGTTCTTCGACGCTCAATCGGGAGGACACCTCAGCGAGTTAAGCGCTCGCGGCGCGAACAGTCAATTCGCGGGACCGAAAATGCTGGACTGGACGGATGACCAGTTGTGTGGTTCGCTGCCATCAGATCGAAGGGAGTACGCGGATGCCGATGTCACGCAGAGTCGTTCTGGCGGGGACCGTGGCGGGCTCTGCCACGCTGGCCGCCGCGACGACGCTCGGCGCGACGACACTGGCCGCGGGCCCGGCCGCCGCGGCCCAGAGCGGCTACCTGATCGGTATCGGCATCTCCGATATCACCGGTCCCGCCGCCGAATGCGGGATGATGGGCTACTCCCAGCTCGAACAGCAGACCGCGGGCATCCACCTGCGCCCGCGCGCCCGCGCGTTCATCATCGACGATTCGAACCGGCGCATCGTGTTCGCGGTGGCCGAGAACGGCATGATCTTCCAATCCGTGCACCGCGGCGTACTGCTCGAGCTCGCGCGCCGCTTCGGTGACCGCTACACCGAGCAGAACGTGCTGCTCACCTCGACGCATTCGCACGCGACCTGCGGTGGTTCCAGCAACGACTACGCCTACAACCTGTCGATTCTCGGCTTCCAGCAACAGGTTTACGACGCGGAGGTCAACGGGATCGTCGAGGCGATCGTCGCCGCGGACGCCGACCTCGGCCCCGGCTCGCTCGCGCTCGGCCACGGCGAACTGCACGACGCCAGCGTGAATCGATCCCGAATTGCGTTCGAGCGCAATCCCGATGCGGACAAACAAGTCTTTCCGGATGCCATCGATCCCGCGGTGACGGTGCTTTCGTTCGTCAAGGGTGGCAAACCGGCAGGCGCCATCACCTGGTTCGCCACCCACAACACTTCGATGACCAATCAGAACCGGTTGATCAGCGCGGATAACAAGGGATACGCCGCCTTTTCCTATGAACACATCGAGCACGGCGCCCGATATCTCGACGGCGCACCGGATTTCATCGCCGCGTTCGCGCAGACCAATGCGGGCGACCTGTCGCCGAACCTGAATCTGCGCCCCGGCTCCGGCCCGACCGAGGACGAGTTCGACAACACCAGGATCATCGGTGAGCGCCAGTACCGCGCCTCGAAAGACGCACTCGCCCAGGCACGCTCGCTGAGCGGCCCGGTCGACGCCATGCTGTGCTACATCGACCTGGCCGATATCGCGGTCGACGGCCGGTTCACCCCGGACGGGCAGCCGAGGCATACCGCGCCCGCCGCCGCCGGCGTCTCGCTGATCGCGGGCAGCGTCGAGGACGGGCCCGGTTTACCGGGCATCCCGATTCCGGAGGGTGTCCGCAACCCGTTCATCGACGCGCTGGGCGACCCGAACCGGCCCGCGCCCGCCTGGCTCGCGGATGCCCAGGCGCCCAAGGCGATCGTGGCGCCGCTCGGCCTGCTGCCGCCGGTGCCATGGGTGCCGAATGTGGTGCCGATCCAGCTCGTCCGCATCGGTGAGCTGTATCTGGCCTGTGCCGGTGCGGAATTCACCATCGTGTCCGGGCTGCGCGTCCGCCGCGCCGTCGCGGCCGCCCTCGGCGTGCCGCTCGAGCGGGTGCTGATGCAGGGGTACGCGAACGCCTACCACGAATACGTCGCCACCCCAGAGGAATACGATTCGCAGCAGTACGAGGGCGGCTCCACCTTGTTCGGCCGCTACACCCTGTGCGCGTATCAGCAGGAATTCACCCGCTTGGCAGCGGCTTTCGTGGCGCGCCAGCAGGTGCCGCGCGGTCCGGCGCCGCGCGATGTGTCGCACCTGCAGCCCAACTTCCAGCCCGCACCGGGTCCGGACGCCACACCACCGGGCCGCGACTTCGGCGACGTGCTCATCCAGCCCGCCCCCGCCTACCCGCGCGGTGCGCAGGTGGCCGCCGAATTCGTCTCCGCCCACCCGAAACACAATCCGCGCCGCAACGGCACCTTCCTGGAGGTGCAGCGGCGCAACGGTTCCGGTGATTGGATCCGGGTGGCCAACGAGGGTGAATGGGCCGTGCGCTTCCACTGGAGCAAACGCGGCGCTGCCGAATCGGTGGCCCGCTTCACCTGGGACATTCCCGTTGACGCGGCACCGGGCCGCTACCGCCTCCGGCACTACGCGGACAGTCTGACCCCCGACGGCGCGCTGCACCCGTTCACCGGCACCACAACGGAATTCGACGTGGGCTAGAGCCCGGTCTGGGCGCCCTTGTCGCCGCGGCGCGCGGCGCGGCGCTGGACGAGGAAGATGCCGAGCGCGAGCACGCCGACGACCAGGCCCATCAGGCACACCGGACGCGCCGATGCCCAGCGGTCGCCCGCGGCGAACACCACGACCGTGGCAATCAGCCAGAGTGCGCTGCCGACCGCGAGTACCGGCCGCGGATCGGTGAATCGCGGCGGGATCTGGGGCACGTTCTCACTCACCGGAGCAGCCTAACTCGCAATGCTTGGGAGTAGCTGTGCCAACCTGCACCCCGCGGGCGGCGTGTCCCGTATCGTCTCCCACTGTGACAACGCCATCGGATGTTCGAGCCCTCGCCGGCGAGCTCTCGCTGGCGGTGGTTCGGCTGACGCGCCATCTGCGGGGCCGCCGCGCCGACTCGCAGATCTCGCTGACCCAGCTCTCCGCCCTGGCCACCTTGGCCCGTGAGGGCGCGATGACGCCGGGTGCGCTGGCCGCCAAGGAGCGGGTCCAGCCGCCATCGATGACCAGGGTCATCGCCTCGCTGTCCGATATGGCGCTGGTCGAGCGCAAACCGCACCCAACGGACGGCAGGCAGATCATCGTCTCCCTGTCCGAGGCGGGGCGCGCGCTGATCGACGACGAGACCAGCGCGCGCGAGGCATGGATGACCGATCAGCTGTCCGGTCTGACCGACGATCAGCTCGTCGTGCTCACCCGCGCCGTCGGGATCATGAAGCAGATCGTCGCCGAATCGGAGTAGTCGCTCAGTAGTCGCAGAGCTTGTCCCATTCGGGGAACGCCGTGGTGTCGTTCTTGTGCAGGTACAGCCCCGCGCCCTTCACGTAGGGGACGGCAAGGTCGAACTTGTTGGAGCGGTAGATGATCCATTTACCGCCTCGGGTCCCGATCGCCGGCGCGTTCTCGGCGCCGTCGAGGTACCCGCCGAAGTCGAAGGCGTGCTTCTCGGATTCGACCTTGTCGCCCCAGACCTTCGCGGTCAGGGACGTGGACGCGGTGAACGAACCCTCGAAACTCACCCATCCGGAGCACTTTCCGGAGTTGGTGCCGCTGGACGAGCCGAGGGGATCGGAGCTCCCGTCGGGCGCGGGCGGCAGCGCGAGGGCTGGTTTCGCGGGGGTGGTCTCGGTGGGCGCCGACGGTGTTCCGCCGGAGGAGCCGGTGTTCTCGGGGGCGGCATAGGCGGGAGTGATCGACAGCAGCGCCGCACCGGTCAGCAATGTGCCGACGGCGAGCCTGGAGATTGCGTTCATGCTGAATCTGTCCTACTCGGATGAGGTTTCGGTTCGTGACAGCGAACCAACCGGTTCATCGGTAGCGGCAGATCGAACATTTACGTCCTGGCATCATTTTTTGATCATCGCCCGGTCATCAGGCCCCGTAGCGCGCACCGAACGGCTGGTCACTGTCGACGATCTCGCGCCCGAGCGGGAACAACGACACCGGAATCAGCTTGAGATTGGCCCACCCGAACGGGATCCCGATGATCGACAGGAACAGCGGAATGCTGGTGAGCAGATGCCCGAGCGCGAGCCACCAGCCCGCGACGATGAACCAGATGACATTCCCGAGCAGCGAGCCGACGCCCGCGCTCGGCTTCTCGACGGTGGTCCGCCCGAACGGCCACAGCACGTACGCCGCGATACGGAACGACGCGATCCCCCACGGAATGGTGATGATCAGAACACAGCAGATGACCCCCGCGAGGATGTAGCCCAGCGCCATCCAAAACCCGACGAACACCAGCCACAACACGTTCAGGATCAACTGAATCGGCTTCATGACCACAGGATGCCAGCCCACCCGGTATCCCGGCATCAGGGTTTCCCCCGACTTCCACCACCGACAACCACCGCCATGCCGCCCCGGACACGCCGATACAGACTTGGACAGCCGATCATCAGGAACTGATGTAAGTACCGTGCGAGAGGGCAGTTACCTCAGTTCCTGATGATCTTGTGGCCGCTCAGAAGAACCAGCCGAGTACCGCGTCGCGGTCCGAGGCGAAGGCGTCGTCCAGTGCGCGCAGGTGGGCGGCGTCCTTGACCTGCAATCGGTTCGCCGCGGCGAAGGCTCGGGCGGGGTAGGCGCCGAGGTACATGCTGCCGAGCACGTCGATGCCGAGTTCGACGTCGACGGAGCGCGTGGTCGGCTCGCACTCGGCGATGCCGTCGCGGACGCGGAGGGCGAACGTGCCGCCCGCTGCGCGGAACGGATCCGTCACGGCGAGAACGACATCCAGGTCGCGGCGGTAGGTGCGGGCGGCGAGGGCGGCGGGGACGTCCATGAGGCGGGCCCACAGGCCGTCCTCGCGCTGGGTGGTGCGGACCAGGCGCGGGTTGGTCAGCAGGTAGGGGAGTGGGTTGTTGTCGCCGATGACGGCGTCGACGCGCTGGACGAGGTCGAGCCCGAACAGCGTGCGCCACAGGGCCGCGTGGGCCTCGGTGGTCACCGCACGGAATTCGATGACCTCGACCGAGGCGACCGAATCGTTGTAGTGATGGCGGTAGAGCGCGTACCCGTCCGGATGTACCAGCGCGAACGGGGTATTGCCGTCGGGCTGCGGCGCCGCGTCGAAGATGCTGCCCCACCACGCCTTCGGGCGCACCTGCGCACCGGGCACCAAGCGCCGCCACCGATCGTAGAGCGGCTCGAGCCGACCCTCCGCCCGCGCCAGCGGTACCAGCTCGACGCCGCCGGGATCCGGCGTGGTCGGCCGGAATTGGGCGAAGCGCCGATCGATGCTCACCGAGTTCTCGCGCACCGCCGGCCCGTAGCCGAACCGGCCGTAGATACCGCCCTCGCTCGCGGTGAAGATGGTCAGCGGCAGCCCGGCTTCCTCGGTGCGCCGATGCTGTTCGGTGTACATGGCCCGCAGGATGCCGCGCCGCCGATGCGTCGGCGCCACGCCGACCGCGGCGATACCGGTCGCCTCCACCGTCCGCTCGCCGGGCACGGTCACCGTCATCGTCCGCGACCGCACGTTGCCGACGACCCGCTCACCGTCGACCGCGACGATCGCCTCCTCCGGCGGGAAGATCAACGGCCCCCGCTTCAGCTGCCGCTCGTTGTGCCGGAAGCCGAACGAGGTCTCGACGAGCAGCCGAATCCCCTCGTCGTCCGATTTCTCTGCCGATCGAATGGTGATGCCCGATCCCAGCGTCATGCCCGGACGATCCCACGAATTCGCCCCTTCCCGCACCCGAATTTCGAGGGGCCGGGGTGCCCGGCAGGATAGACCCCGTGGCCGAGGTGATCGATATCGACGATGTCGCCGATCCGCGCGTCGACGACTTTCGCGATCTCAAGCACGCGGATCGACGTCCGGATCTGCCGGGACGCAAAGGGCTGGTGATCGCCGAGGGCGTGATCGTGGTCCGGCGCATGCTGGATTCGCGGTTCGCGCCGAGCGCGCTGCTCGGTGTGGCCAAGCGGTACGAGGAGTTGGCCGAGGATCTGGCCGGTGTCGACGTGCCGTTCTATCGGGCCTCCGCCGAGGTGATGGCGGAGGTGGTCGGCTTCCATTTGAATCGCGGTGTACTCGCGGTGGCGCGGCGGCCCGAGGAGCTGAGCCTGGACGAGGTGACCGAGAAGGCGCGCACCGTCGCGGTGCTGGAGGGCGTCAACGATCACGAGAACCTGGGTTCGATGTTCCGCAATGCCGCCGGGCTCGGCGCCGAGGCGGTGCTGTTCGGTGATCGCTGCGCCGACCCGCTGTACCGGCGTGCCGTGCGCGTATCCATGGGGCATGTGCTTCGGGTGCCGTTCGCGTCGATACCGGAGTGGCCCAGCGGGTTGGATATACTGCGGCGCAAAGGATTTCAGATCATCGCGCTGACGCCGAACCCGGCGGCGGTGAACCTGGCCACGGCGATGACGGGGGAACGGGTGGCGCTGCTGCTCGGCGCGGAAGGCCCGGGGCTGACCGAAGAAGCCATGCGCGCCACCGATATTCGCGCACGGATTCCGATGTCGGCGGGCACCGACTCACTGAATGTGGCCACCGCGGCGGCGATGGCCTTCTACGAACGAGTGCGGCTGTCGTGACGGGCGGCTATCTGCCGGACGGTTCGTATCCGCGGTCGCAGCCGGATCGGGATCCGACGCCGTGGGGCGGCGGCCTGCTGGTGGCGATCATGGTGGCGCTGCTCGCCGCGCTGGCCGTTTACGGCTTCGGTTCGGCGCTGGCGCAGGTCGAGAGGTTCGGGACGCTGCTCTCGATCGTGGTGAATCTCGTTGCGGCGGGCGGCGCGGCGCCGACGCTGTGGCGCTGGCGCACCACGCCGGTGACGCGCTGGGTTGCCGCCGGTATCGCGGTGGGCGTGCTGCTCGGCTGGCTGGTGCTGCTGCTCGGCGTGCTCTTCTAGGACACGCGATCGCGGCCGCGCAGCCAGCGCAGCAGCCCGCGTTTGCGACCCGCCTCCGCCTCGCTCTCGTCCGGTGGCGGTGCGAGCGTCGCCGGGTCGGGCGCCTGCCCCTTGGGGTACAGCGTGAATCCGCACACCGAGATGTCGCGCGGGATCAGCGCGCCGTCGGCGGCCGGTGCGCGGTAATGGAATCCGAGCCATTCGTTGTTGGCGGCATCGGCGAAATCGGGCGGATCGAACGGCAGCGACTGCGGATCAGGGAGTTCCCCCGCCTGCCAGTGCACCGGATGGTCGCCCGCCCAGTACGGCCGCTCCCAGACCAGCGGCAGGCCTTCGTCCTCGAGGATGTTCACCCGGCTGGAACTGAACGCGCGACGGAATTCGCCACGCTCCCAATGCGCGAACGCGCCCCAGCCGAGCGCGGCGTCGAAGGAGACCAGATAGGTGTGCTCGGAGGCGAGCGGGCGGACAAGCAGTTCCGGCAGCTCGGTGGGACGGATCAGCGACGCCTCGGCCGAGCACACCACGGTCACCCCGGGATAGCAGCCGATGTAGACCTCGTCGGTTTCCGGGCCAGCGCAGCCGCCGAGCGTGCCGACCATGATCGGCACGACATCGCGGTCGGCGTGCAGTTGCCTGGCCAGCGCGAGTGCGGCATCCGGATCGGGGTCGTGGTTGGCGCGCAGGATCGCGAGCGGGTCGGTTGCGTCGACGTACCAGAGGGACGAGGCTTTCGACAGCATTTCCGGCACCTCCCGATGGTTGCACGAAACAGCTCCGCGAACTTCGAGCAACTCCCGGTGTGTACCGAACAACTCCCAGCTACCGCGAACTGCCCGACGCCGACGCCCAAGTCGACGACACACCGAAAAATCTACCCGCACTGTGCGGCCAACGGCGTGTGTTCGGCCCGCGAACACGCCAGCGGGACTCAGAAATTCGCCGATCCCCAGCCCTCAGCAACCGATGTGGCCGCTGCAGCAAACTCAGTGGCCCGAGCTACGGACCCCGAGTAGCACGTCCTCCCAGGACGGCATGGGCGCCTTGCCGCGCTTGTTGCGCGCGGGCTTGGCCGGTGCGGCTTTTCCGTTGCCCGGCTTGGTGTTCTCTTCCGGCGCGGCCGGGGTCGAGGCCGAGGCGGCGGGCGCCGCGGGTGCTGGTGCGGGCGCCGGGGTGGGGGTGCTCGCGGCCGGTGCCGTCGTGGTGCTCGCCGTCGCCGCGGCGGGCGCCGGAGCGGCCGGGATCGCGGTCGGGCTGGTCGCGGCCGGGACGGCGGCGGCGGTGCCACCGGCGACTGCGCGCTGTTCGTAGTACTCGTCCAGGGTCGGCTGGCTCTGCCTGCCCGTGGTACGGGCGGGCGCCGCGGGACGTGGCTCGACCACCGGTGGCTCCGGCGCTGGTACGGGCGCGGCGGCCTCGGCCGGTGCGGCGGGCAGGATGGTGGCGAGCCCGCGCAGCGCGCGGCCGAAGTCGGGATCGATCAGATCCGAGGCGGGATCGTCGAGCGGCGACACCGAGCCGCCGTGCGCGTCGGGCTGGTAGCGCCAGTGCGCGGCGATCTCGGAACGGCCGTTCTGCCACTGCAACTGCGCGACCCAGTAGCCTTTTTCGTCCTTCCAGGCATCCCACTCGGCGTTCTCGAGCGTGTGCCCGCGTTCGGTGAAGGCGGCGGTGACGATATCGATGAGGGTCTCCACCGCGGGGCCGTCGGGCCGCACCGGGTGGGCTTTCTGCGCGAGTTCGGCGGCGCGCGCCCGCTCCAGCAGCACGGGGTAGGCGAAACGCTCCACCCGGCTCGCCGGCATGCCGGATTCCTCGGTGACCTGCTCTACGGACGCGCCTGCGCGGATACGGGCCTGAATATCGCGGGGACGCATAGTTGCTTCCATTTCGATCTCAATCTGGCCGAATCGGGCAAGGTCTCCGCGTGCAGCGGCTCGAAGCTTGTCGTCGGCGGGCAGCCGATACTTCTGACCGGACTCGGTGTCGATGCACACGATGTGCGTGGAGTCGGGCGTCACCCCGATCACTCGAAGTTCACGCACCGTTACCTCCTTATCGCGTCGGCTCGCGACACCGCCCACTTTCCGAAACAGTAGTGCACTCGCGGGAACCATGTGGCAAGACACGCGGGGCCAAAATCAACCAACAGCCTCTCACATCCCGCTAATCTGCTCTATTCACTTTGAGCTGTCCGATTTGCCAGACGTTCGCGAGACGCCTGGACTTACGAGGCTACCCGACGAGATACGCCAAAGGGCCCGCCTGATTTCCGCGACGGCGGATCAGACGGGCCCTTGGGCTACAAAGAGATTCAGCCGAGCTTGTTGACGACCCAGTCGATCGAGCGGGTCAGCTGGGTGACATCTTCCGGATCGATGGCCGGGAACATGCCGACGCGCAGCTGGTTGCGGCCGAGCTTGCGGTAGGGCTCGGTGTCGACGATTCCGTTGGCGCGCAGCACCTTCGCCACCGCGGCCGCGTCGACCGAGTCGGCGAAGTCGATGGTGCCGACGACCTGCGAGCGGTGCGCGGGATCGGTGACGTACGGGGTGGCGAACTCGCTGGACTCGGCCCAGGCGTAGAGCCGCGACGACGAGTCGAGGGTGCGCTTGACCGCCCAGTCCAGGCCGCCGTTGCCGTTGAGCCACTCGATCTGGTCGGCGAACAGCAGCAGGGTGGCCAGTGCCGGGGTGTTGTAGGTCTGGTCCTTGGTGCTGTTGTCGATCGCGATCGGCAGCGAGAGGAACTCCGGGGTCCAGCGGCCCGAGGACTTGATCTCCTCGACGCGGGCCAGCGCGGCCGGGCTCATCAGCGCGATCCACAGGCCGCCGTCGGCGGCGAAGCACTTCTGCGGCGCGAAGTAGTAGACGTCGGCGTCGGCGATGTTCACCGGCAGGCCGCCCGCGCCGGAGGTGGCGTCGATGGCGATCAGCGCGTGCTCCGAACCCGCCGGGCGCTGCACGGGAATCGCGACACCGGTGGAGGTTTCGTTGTGCGCCCAGCCGATGAGGTCGGCCGACGGATCCGACACCGGCACCGGCGCGCTGCCCGGCTCGGCCGAGACCACGATCGGATCGCCGATGAACGGGTTGCCCTTGGCCACCGAGGCGAACTTGCTGGAGAACTCGCCGTTGGTCAGGTGCAGCGAGCGCTCGCGGATCAGGCCGAACGCGGCGGCGTCCCAGAACGCGGTGGTGCCGCCGTTGCCGAGCACGACCTCGTAACCGTCGGGGAGCGCGAACAGTTCGCGCAGGCCGCTGCGGACGCGCGCGACCACGTCCTTGACCGGCTTCTGCCGATGCGAGGTGCCGAACACCGACGCGCCGACAGTCACCAGGGACTGCAGCTGTTCCGGTCGCACCTTGGACGGGCCACAGCCGAATCGACCATCGGCGGGCTTGAGATCGTCGGGAATGGTCGGGAAGGCAGTGGTCATGGCACACAGGGTAGTAGGTGGTATTGCTGTGTCCCCGACCACACTCCAGCTAACGTGTGCACCCATGAACTCGGCGGCCAACTCGGGATGGCGACTGCGTGGTAGGCGAACTCTCGGACTGCGCGCACCGGCGATTTCCGATGACGCCAGGCGCGAGTTGCTGATTCGCGGCGTGCTCGGCTCCGCGACGATCTTGACCGCGCGGCCGCGGCGCAACGAACCGGGGCACGACTTCTGGGTCCAGGTGCACATTCATGGCCAGGAGCCCTACGAGGTCCGGGTACGCCAGCGCGTGCTCGAGGCGGATCTGGAGTGGATGCAGCCGGGAGATGTGGTGTGCTGCCGCGTCGACCCCGGCGACCGCGACCGGCTGGTGCTCTATGTACCCGATATCGAGGAGGCGGGCCGGGCCAGCATCGCGAAGATCCTCGCCGACGGTCGCCGCGCCGACGCCACCGTGCTCGCCGCGACGCCGGTCGCCACCGATTACTCCGGCCGCGACGATCCGGTGCTCCGCCTCGACCTCGAATTGCGCGCGTGGGACGAGCCGAAACCGTGGCGGGTGCGCATCGTCCAACCGGTCCCGCTCGCCGCGATCGGCCTCGTCGATCTCGGTCAGCACCTCGAGGTCGCGTTCTTCACCGTCGACCGCGGCGAATCCGTCGCTGTGGATTGGGCGGCGTCGCTGGGCGAGGAATAGCGGCTACAGGTGCACGAACGTGAACCCCGCGGCGCGCAGGGTCGGCAGTACGGCGATCATGCCCGCGCCGGTGCCCGATTGCGGGCGGTGGAAGTGGGCGAGTGAGATCGCCCCGGGCGCCGCGGCATTCATCGACTTCTGCACCTGCGTCGAACTCGCGGTGGCGCCGAAATCGGCGTTGATGCTGAAACCGACCGGGGTTTCGCCCAATTCGTTGACGATCGCGACGGCGACCTCGTCGTAATGCGCGGTGCCCGCGCGGAAGAAGCGTGGCGGTTTGCCGGTCAATTGGGTCAGCCGCTCGTGGTTTGCCCACACCTCGTCGACGGCCTCCTGCGCCGAACCGGTTCCGGCGATTCCATAAGCGGATCGGCCGGTGACGGACAGTGGCTTGTGTGCGACACCGTGATTGGCCAATTCGAACAGCGGGTTACCGGCGAGCTGGGCCACCCGCGCCGGATTCGCGTCGACCCAGCGCTTGTTGACGAACAGCGTGGCCGGAATCTGCTGCACGGTGAGGAAATCCACCAGCGACTGGTCCATATCGCTGTTGCCCGGTCCGCCGCAGGCGTCGAAGGTGAGTGCCATCTGCTTGCCATTGGCCGCGAAAGTGCTTGTGATGCCCCGCATTTCGGTGCCCCACAGCTGCGGCTGCTCGGCCGCGTGCCTGGCCGCCACGGCCGCGGGACCGCCGGGCGGCGTCATCGTTTCGGAGACCGGCGCCGCCTTCGGGGTATTCGGCGGTCCGGCGGGCTTGTCGGGGGTATTCGTTTCTCCGTGGGCGGCAGCACATCCGGTGGCCGCCACACCGGCGGCGAGCACCGCGGCGCCGAACAGTCCGCGGCGCGACATCTGTCTATCCAGCATTTCCGGGTCAGCCCTCTTTCAGCGTTTCCCGGATATTACGCGAGAAGCCCCGCCTTTCCAGGCGGAGCTTCTCGCGTCGTGTTCGACTGGGGATCAGGCGTGGTGGACGCTGCTCCAGCCCGCGACCTCTTCGGGCTTGCGCGGGCCCGGCCCGGTGTAGATCGCGGCCGGGCGCACCAGCTTGCCCAGCTGCTTCTGCTCGAGAATGTGCGCACACCAGCCAGCGGTGCGGCCACAGGTGAACATCGCGGGCATCATGTGCGCCGGTACTTCGGCGAAGTCGAGGATCACCGCGGCCCAGAACTCGACATTGGTCTCGATGGCGCGGTCGGGACGACGCTCACGCAGCTCGGCGAGTGCGGCCTGCTCCAGCGCGGCGGCCACCTCGTAGCGCGGCGCGTCGAGTCGCTTGGCGGTGGCGCGCAGCACGCGGGCGCGCGGGTCCTCGGCCCGGTACACCCGGTGCCCGAAGCCCATCAGCTTTTCCTTGCGGTCCAGGATGCCCTTGACCAGAGCCCGTGCGTCGCCGGACTTTTCGACGGCCTCGATCATCGGCAGCACGCGGGCGGGCGCGCCGCCGTGCAGCGGGCCGGACATGGCGCCGATCGCGCCGGACAGCGAGGCGGCCACATCGGCGCCGGTGGAGGCGATGACGCGGGCGGTGAAGGTGGAGGCGTTCATGCCGTGCTCGGCGGCGGAGACCCAGTAGGCGTCGATGGCCTCGGTGTGCTTGGGGTCGGGGTCACCCTTCCAGCGGGTCATGAACCGCTCGGTGACCGTGGTGCACTCGTCGATCTTGCGCTGCGGCACCGCGGGCTGGTAGATGCCGCGCGCGGACTGCGCCACATAGGACAGGGCCATCACCGAGGCGCGCGCGAGGTTTTCGCGTGCTTCCTCGTCGTCGATGTCGAGCAGCGGCTGGTAGCCCCAGATCGGGGCGAGCATGGCGAGGCCTGCCTGCACGTCGACGCGCACGTCACCGGTGTGCACGGGCAGCGGGAACGGCTCGGCGGGCGGTAGGCCACGGCCGAATTCGCCGTCGACGAGCAGTGCCCACACGTCACCGAAGGTCACGCGGCCGCCGACCAGATCCTCGATGTCGACGCCGCGGTAGCGCAGTGCGCCGCCGTCCTTGTCCGGTTCGGCGATATCGGTGGTGAACGCCACCACGCCCTCGAGACCGCTGACGAAATCGCTGGGCACGGTGGCTGGTGTACCGGGCGCCACAGGGCTCGTAGTCATGTTGTGACTCTCCTTGCAATTGCAGGTCGCTCGCAAAGGCTTGTTCTCGTTGTCGAGGTTTTCGCTCCGCACGAGCACATGCCGATCATCAAAACCTTAGCTCCTTGCTACCGCGGAGTAACGTTTGCCCCATGCGTGACCTGGACAATTCACCTGCCGGTCAGGAAACCGCCGACCCGGCTTTCAGCACCGATCTCGCCGCCATGCGGGCCGACTATGCCGGCAATCCGTTCGGCAACGGTGAGGACACCGACCTGGACGAGGCATGGCTGGCCGGCGGTTGGGAACCGTTGCTACGCCACTGGATCGAGCAGGCGACCGCCGTCGGTGTCGCCGAGCCCAACGCCATGGTGGTGGCCACCGTGTCACTGGCGAGCGGAACGCCGCGCCCGGTGGCGCGCACCGTGCTGTGCAAGGGGCTCTCACCCGACGGTGTGACCTTCTACACCAACTACGACTCGGCCAAGGGGACCCAGCTGGCCGCGGTGCCGTTCGCGGCGGCCACCTTCGTCTGGCCCGCGCTCGGCAGGCAGGTGCATCTGCGCGGCCCGGTCGAGGAGGTGCCGCTGGAGACCACCACCCTGTACTGGCGCTCCCGGCCGCGGGATTCACAGCTCGGCGCCTGGGCCTCGCAGCAGTCGCGGCCGATCGGCTCGCGCGCCGAACTGGACCGGATGCTCGCCGAGACCACCGCGCAGTTCGCCGAGGTCGACGAGATTCCGGTGCCGCCGCACTGGGGCGGCTACCTGCTGCGCCCGGACGAGGTGGAGTTCTGGCAGGGCCGCCGCGGCAGGCTGCACAACCGGATCAGGGTGCGCATCGATGGTGCGACGATGAAGGCCGAACGCCTGCAGCCCTGAGAATTCGCGCTCGATTCATAGGATGTAACTGGATACGCTGCTGCCGGTGAGACTGCTCGCCGACGTGACCCCGCTGCGCCACCCGCACTACCGGCGCCTGTGGACCTCAGGGATCGTCACCATGATCGGGGCGCAGCTCTCGGTCGTCGCGGTACCGCAGCAGATCTACGAGATCACCGGCAGCTCCGGCTATGTCGGGCTGGCCGGGCTGTTCGGGCTGGTGCCGCTGATCGTGTTCGGCCTGTGGGGCGGCGCGCTCGCCGACGTGATGGACCGGCGCAAACTGCTGCTGATCACCAGCGCGGGCACCGGTCTCACCGCGCTGGCGTTCTGGGTGCAGGCGGCCGCAGGCATCGGCAATGCGTGGCTGGTGCTCTGCCTGCTCGCGGTGCAGCAGGCGTTCTTCGCCGTGAACAATCCCACACGCAGCGCGACCATTCCCCGGCTGCTGCCGGAAGATCAACTGGTCGCGGCCAATTCGCTCAGCATGACGGTCTTCCAGGTCGGCGCCATCGCGGGGCCGATGCTCGCCGGTGTACTGATTCCGGTCATCGGCCTGCCGACGCTCTATCTCCTCGATGCCATCGCCCTGCTCGCGACGCTGTGGGCGGTGTGGCGGCTGCCTGCGCTGCCGCCGACCGGCACGGCGCGCAAGGCGGGCCTGCGCACGGTGCTCGACGGCTTCGCCTACCTGGCGACCCAGCGAATCCTGCTCGCCTCCTTCGCCGTCGACGTGATCGCCATGGTGTTCGGCTTCCCGAGGGCGCTGTTCCCGCAGATCGCGCACGAGACCTTCGGCGATCCGGCCACCGGCGGTTTCGCGCTCGGCCTGCTGTTCGCCTCGATGTCGGCGGGCGCGGTGCTCGGCGGGGTGTTCTCCGGCTGGATACCGCGCATTCGCCGCCAAGGTCTCGCCGTGCTGATCTGCATCACACTGTGGGGCCTTGCGATGGTCGGTTTCGGGCTCGCCGTCGGCCGCACCGGACACGGCCTCGGGCTCGGCGCCGGGCTCTGGATCGCGTTCGCCTGCTCGGCCTTCGGCGGCGCGGTCGACATGATCTCGGCGGCGCTGCGGGTGACCATGTTGCAGCAGGTGGCCACCGACGAGATGCGCGGCAGGCTGCAGGGCGTGTTCATCGTGGTTGTCGCAGGTGGGCCGCGTCTCGGTGATGTTGCCCACGGTTTCGCGGCGGCGAGCCTGGGTACTGCTGTTGCTGCGGCCGGAGGCGGTGTACTCGTGGTGATCGGCGTGGCGCTCGCGGCGCTCGCTTTCCCCATGTTCGTGCGCTACACAGTGGGCCGCGCACGTGCCGAAATGGTTCCCCGCGGCGCGAGCGTTGCGCCCGGAGGAGGCAGCGGAGCGTAACCACGGAGGGCGCCGGGAGTGCCGCAAATCAGACACAGTGATCACGGCGATACCGACAACAAGGACGGAGGGCCTCACCCGAGGTGAGACCGGATTGTGAGCCGGCCGAGGGCTACCCTCCGTGCCAGACCGTGTCGGTGAACATCTACCGTTGAGTACAAGTGCGTCGACCGCTGACCGCGTGCGATGCCTACGGTTCTAGCCTGAGAGGGATCCTTCCGTGCCCGCTGAGAACATCACGAACGTCGACGACGACGCCAAGCCGGTACTCACCTACCCCGGCGGCGAGTTCCCCATGACGGTCACCAAGGCCGCCGAGGGCAACGACGGGATCGAGCTCGGGAAGCTGCTGGCCAGCACCGGCTACGTCACGTACGACCCCGGCTTCATGAACACAGCGCCGACCAAGTCCGCCATTACCTACATTGATGGCGAAGCGGGCATCCTGCGCTACCGCGGCTACCCGATCGATCAGCTCGCGGGCACCTCGACCTTCATCGAGGTCAGCTACCTGCTGATCTACGGCGAGCTGCCGACCCAGGCCCAGCTCGACGACTTCACCGACCGGATCCGCAGGCACACGCTGCTGCACGAGGATCTGAAGCGCTTCTTCGACGGCTTCCCGCGCAACGCGCACCCGATGCCGGTGCTCTCCAGCGCCGTGAACGCGCTGTCCGCGTACTACCAGGACTCGCTCGACCCGCGCGATCCGGAGCAGGTCGAGCTATCGACCATCCGACTACTGGCGAAGCTGCCGACCATCGCGGCCTACTCGTACAAGAAGTCGGTCGGCCAGCCCTTCCTCTACCCGGACAACTCGCTGTCGCTGGTGGAGAACTTCCTGCGGATGACCTTCGGCTTCCCGGCCGAGCCCTACGAGGTCGACCCCGAGGTCGCCGCGGCGCTCGACATGCTGCTCATCCTGCACGCCGATCACGAGCAGAACTGCTCCACCTCGACCGTGCGCCTGGTCGGCTCCTCGGACGCCAACCTGTTCACCTCGGTCTCCGGCGGCATCAACGCGCTGTGGGGCCCGCTGCACGGCGGCGCCAACCAGGCCGTGCTCGAGATGCTCGACGACATCAAGGCCAGCGGTGGCGATGTCAAGGAGTTCATCCGCAAGGTCAAGAACAAGGAAGACGGTGTGAAGCTCATGGGCTTCGGGCACCGCGTCTACCGCAACTACGACCCGCGCGCGTCCATCGCCAAGAAGCACGCCGACGCCATCCTGCACAAGCTCGGCGGTGACGACCAGCTCTTCGATATCGCCCAGGCGCTCGAAGAGGCCGCGCTCACCGACGAGTACTTCATCGAGCGCCGCCTGTACCCGAACGTCGACTTCTACACCGGCGTCATCTACCGGGCCATGGGCTTCCCGACCCGCATGTTCACCGTGCTCTTCGCGATGGGCAGGCTCCCGGGCTGGATCGCGCACTGGCGTGAAATGCACAGCGAGCCGCTGAAGATCGGCCGTCCGCGCCAGATCTACACCGGTTACGGCGCGCGCGATTACCGCGAAATCAACAACCGCTGATCCACCAACCATCCACCTATCGAAGGGGATAGCCGAATGACCAAGCCGCAGATCGATTTTCAGGACGGGCCAGCGCCCACCGAACTGGTGATCAAGGACCTCACCGTCGGCGAGGGCAAGGAAGCCGTGCCTGGCGGCACTGTCGAGGTGCACTACGTCGGTGTCGAATTCGATTCCGGTGAGCAGTTCGACTCGTCGTGGGATCGCGGCGAATCCATCACCTTCCCGCTGCGCGGCCTGATCCAGGGCTGGCAGGACGGCATCCCCGGGATGAAGGTCGGCGGTCGTCGTCAGCTGACCATCCCGCCGAAGCTGGCCTACGGCGAGGCCGGTGGCGGTCACCACCTGTCCGGCAAGACCCTGGTCTTCGTGATCGACCTGCTGAACGCGAATTGATTTCGCAGCGCCTTCGGCGCCGCGAACGGCGCTCGTAAGACGAGCACCGTGCGGGGCTGGGTGCGTCAGAAGTGTGTAGCAATGGCCTGTGTTTCATTAGTGGACACAGGCCATTGCTGTATCTCCGCTACTCGCGGACGATCTCGACCGGATCCGTCAGCGCCATGGCGAGCGCGGCCTGCGAGGCGGGACCGCGCGAGGGCGGCAGCGTCGCAAGCGCTTTGTCGGTCTGCGTGCTCAGATTGCTGACGATCGACTGCAATTGGGTGACGCCCGCGGTGAGCTGGCTGATGGCGCTGATCAATTGGGCGCCGCCCTGATCGGCAAGCGCGGGCAGGCCCTCGGCGAGCTTGGCGCCCTGCTGCAATTGCGCACTGGCGCCGACCAATCGGTCGACGAAGGTGCGCAGCAGCGTGCCGAGATCGGTATTCGGATCGACCGCACCGCCGACCAGTTCGCCGACGCCGGTGAGCTGGGCACCCGCCTGGCCCGAAACATTGCGCAGCGCTTCGAGTTTGGTGATGATGTCGGCCACCGTCGGGTCACCGGCGAAGGGCAGGCCGCGCAGCAGCGGCAGGATCTGGTCGAGGCCGCCGCTGACCGCGCCCGCCGTCTGCGAGACCTGGGCGATGGTGATGCCGGTGGTGCCGAGCGCGTCCGCCAGCTGATTCGCCTGCGCGGCCGCGCCACTGACGGTCGAGTTGAGCATCGCGATCGCCGAAGTCAGTTGCGCCGAGCCCTCTTTGGCGAAGTTCAGGAAGCCGAGCAGCTGATCGGCGCCGGAGCTGAACTGGTCGGCGCCCGAAGCCGCCGCCTGCACGCCGACGTTGAGCAGCTGGGCGGTGAACTGCACCGAGGACATCTGCGAGCGCGCCTGCGCCACCGCGGTGAGCGCGGCGTCGACGCCGGTGGCGCCGATCCGGTGGCTCACCTCGGTCACCGCGCCGTTGACCAGGTCCTTGTCGGCGCCTTTGTGGGTGGCGACGGATACCTTGGCCCTGCGCGGTTCGGCGGTGGCCAGCGTGGTCATCGAATCGGTCAGATCGGCGGGCAGGGTGATCACCGCCGCGTAGTCGTCGATATCGGCCTCGCCCGGTTTGGCCTCGGCCCATTCGTAGCCGCCCGCCTCCTGCAGTGCCTTGATGACCCGGGCGCCGGTCGGCCCCTTGTCGGCGTTGACGAGTGCGATGCCGGACGGCACATCCGCCGACCGCCCGCACGCGACGATGCCCGCGGCGATCGTCCCCACGGTCACGAGAACGGCCAGTAGTCCCCATCGGGTGCGTTTCGCTGTCACCCCAGCAGACCCTAGGGGTCCGAATTAATCCCTCGCCCGGTATTTCTCTGAGAGTTCGGTAAGGCGAGAGTTCGATAAAACGTGCTACCCGCGCGCGGGCAGGCGCAATACCAGCCGGACGCCGCCGAGCGTGCCGTCGTCGAAATAGGCGCGGCCGCCGTGCAACTGGGCCTGCTGCGCGACGAGCGCGAGCCCGAGCCCGGAGCCGCCCTTGCTGGCCTGGCTGCCGCGGAAGAACCGGTCGAACACCGCCTCCCGCTCGGCGGGCGGTATGCCGCGGCCGTTGTCATCGATGGCGATGACGATCTGCCCGTCCGCCGCGCGATGCGCGGAAACCAGTGCCAGAGTGGCCCTTCCGTGCTTCACCGAATTAGTCAGCGCGTTGTCCACGGCCAGCCGCAGCCCGGCGGGCAGGCCGCGGGTCACCAGCTCGGCATCGGAGTCGATGCGCACCTTCAGGCCGGGGAAATGCCGCATGGCATCGTGGGCGGCCTGGTCGCACAGGTCGCCGACATCGGTGGCCACGTGATCGCGCTCGTTGGTGAGATCGCCGGTGGCCAGCCGCTCCAGCGCCGCCAGGGTGGTCTCCACCCGGCCCTGGCTGCGCTGCAGATCGGTCAGGATCTCGGTGCGCTGGGATTCGTCGAGGTCGAGGGTGCGCAGCACTTCCAGGTCGGTGCGCATGGCGGTGAGCGGTGTGCGCAGCTCGTGCGCGGAGACGGCGGCGAAATCGCGCGCGGTCTCCAGCGCGGCGGCGGTCTCGGTCTGTGCCTCGTCGACCCGCGCGAGCATGGTGTTCACCGCCTCGGCCAGCTTCTCCGCCTCGCGCACCCCGGAACCGTCCACCGGCGCCTGTGGATCGTCCTGATTCGGGAATCCGCTGCGCGCGCCGACCTGGCGGGTGAGATCGACGATCGGGCGCACCGCGCGCCCGGCGAACAGCCAGCCGAGCGCGGCCGAGGCGGCGATGGCGATCAGCGCGCCCGCCAGCACCCAGCGCCGCTGCTGCGCGGTCGCGCGGGCCGCCTCGGCGGTGGGGATGCCCAGCGAAACCGTCCGTCCCGCAGGCTGATTCTCGGTGGTGCTGAGCACGCGGTAGGGGGTGCCGCCCACGTCGACGGTGTGGAAACCCAGTGCGGTGTCCGGCAATTGGATCGGGCTGCTCGCCACCACCTTGCCGCTGTCGCGCACGGTGACAACGATGTCGTTGTTCAGCCCGGTCAAGCTGACCAGCCCGACCGCGATCACCGGTTCGATCAGCACCAGCCGCGAAGCCAGCGTGAGCTGCTGATCGCTCTGCTGCACATTGTTGCGCTCGATCGCCTGAATGCTGATGGCGCTCAACAGCGTCGCGATGATGACCGCCCCGGCCGCCGCCGCCCCCGCCACCCTGGTGCGCAGCGAAAAGGTCCGGCGCCGACGGATTTTCGCCGGGGCGGCCTTGTTCATTTAGGGGCTCGCAGCACGAAGCCGACGCCGCGGATGGTGTGCAGCAGCCGCGGCGTGCCCGCCACCTCCAGCTTGCGCCGCAGATAGCCGACGAAGACGTCGACCACATTGGTATCGGCGGCGAAGTCGTAGCCCCACACCAGTTCCAGCAGCCGCTCGCGGCTGAGGACGACGCCGACATTGCGGGCCAGCGTGGACAGCAGCTCGAATTCCCTTTTGGTGAGCTCGATTTCGCGTCCGTGCAGCAGCGCGCGGTAACCGGCGACATCGACCTCGAGCGGTCCGACGGTGATCGCGCCCGGCGTCGCGGGTGCCGGCACATCGGATTTGCGGCGCAGCAGCGCCCTGATCCGCGCCACCAGTTCGGCGAGGACGAACGGCTTCACCAGATAGTCGTCGGCCCCCGATTCCAGTCCGGCGATCCGATCGTCGACCGAGGCGCGTGCGCTGAGCACGCAGATCGGCACCTCGTTGCCCATGGCGCGCAGCGCGGTCACCACGCCCGCACCGTCGAGCACCGGCATGTTCATATCGAGCACGATCGCATCCGGCGCGTGCTCGTTCACGCTGCGCAGCGCCGCCGCGCCGTCCCTGGCGACAAGCACCTGGAAGCCGGACAGCCGCAACCCGCGCTCGACCGAGGCGAGCACATCCTCGTCATCGTCGACAACAAGGACGGTGGGGGGAGAGGTCCGCTCACTCACGCCGTTCATTGTGCCTGGGAGGTGAACCTCGGCCGGGGAAGCGAGGCATTCCCCGGCCATCGGCGCGCTCATCGTCGCTGTCAGTAGTTATGGCAGGATTCGGCCACCGCGCGGATGGTCGCCTGCAGGCCGTTGGCGCGCGGATCGTTCTCGGCGTCCTTCGCGGCACCCGGGTTGGCGTCGATCGCCGCCTGGAGTTCGGCACGCCGCTGCTCCACCGGCTGATCGAACTTGCGCTGCAGCTCGGCCTTCTGGCTCGGGTTCGAGTCGAGCATCGAGGCCAGCTGCGGCGCCTTGTCGTGCAGTGCGGCGTCGACCTGCGCGAAGGTACATGTCGAATCGAGCAGCGGCCCGGCCAGGCCCATCGGGTCGGCGGACGCGATGGCCGGGCTCAGGAATACGGTGCCGACGGCGAGTCCGCCGACGGCGAGTGCGGCGAAGCCTGCCCGAGTGCGCAGACGCTTCATGGTGCCTCCAAGATCATCGAGGGGGGATGGAGAAGTCCACTCGACGCTATGGGTAAGGACTGGCAGCCGGTTGAACCGGGATTGAGAAAACTCTGAGGGCGCAATCGAATTCGGGTCTAGGGGTGCGCCGGATCCACGGGCAGTCGTTCCAGGTCGGCCTCGAGGTTGCGCGGCGGGCTGGTGAGGATCTGGTCGGCGAGCGCGACGAGCACCGCGGGATCCTCGATGGTCGATGGCATGTCGTAGGGTTCGCCCGCGGTGATCTGCCGGATCGTCCTGCGCAGGATCTTGCCGGATCTGGTCTTGGGCAGCGCGGCCACGATCACGGCATCGTGCAGCGTGGCGATCGCGCCGATCTGTTCGCGCACCCGGGTGATCAGTTCGTTGCGTAGCTGTGCCGGATCGATCTCCACGCCGGACTTGAGCACCACGTACGCGATCGGCCGCTGGCCCTTGAGCTCGTCCGGCAGCCCGATCACCGCGCATTCGGCGACGGCCTCGTGCCCGGCGATGGCGGCCTCGATGCTGCCAGCGGACAGCCGGTGCCCGGCCATGTTGATCACGTCGTCGCTGCGGCCGAGGACATAGAGGTAGCCCTCGTCGTCGAAGTAGCCCGAGTCGCCGGTGACGTAGTGGCCGGGGAAGGCGGACAAATAGGAGCGGACCATGCGCTCGTCATCGCGCCACAACCCGGTCAGCGTGCCGGGCGGCATCGGCAGCCCGACCACGATATTGCCCTCGGTGCCCGGCGCGACCGCGTTGCCCTCGGCATCCAATACCCGCAGGTGGAAGCCGGGGACCGGGACCGAGGCCGAGCCGGCCTTGATCGGAAGCTGTTGCAGCCCGAGCAGGTTGGCGCAGATCGGCCAGCCGGTTTCGGTCTGCCACCAGTGGTCGACCACCGGGCAGTCCGGTCGGTCGGCCAGCAGCACGTCGGTGGCCCATTCATAGGTGGCCGGATCGAGCCGCTCGCCCGCGCAGAACAGCGCGCGCAGGCCGGACAGATCGTGGCTGTGCGCCAGCGCGGCGTTGGGGTCGGCCTTGCGGATGGCGCGCAGCGCGGTCGGCGCGGTGAACAGCACCCGCACGTTGTGCTCGGCCGCCACCCGCCAGTACGCGCCCGCGTCCGGCGTGCCGACCGGCTTGCCCTCGTAGAGCAGCGTGGTCGCCCCGACGAGCAGCGGCGCGTAGACGATATAGGAGTGCCCGACCACCCAGCCGACATCGGAGGCGGCCCAGAACACCTGGCCGGGACCGACGTCGTAGATATTGCGCATGGACCAGGTGAGGGCAACCGCATGTCCGCCGTTGTCCCGTACTACGCCTTTGGGTTTCCCGGTGGTGCCGGAGGTGTAGAGGATATAGAGCGGATCGGTCGCGGCGACCGATACCGGATCGGCGGGTGCGGCGCCGCGCACCGCGTCGTCCCAGTCGAGCCACTGGGCCGCGACGGTCTGTGCCGAACTCGGCAGCGACTCGGTCGCCTCCTGCGGCGCGGGGAACGGGATGGTCGGGAACTGCGGCCGCTGTTTGACGATCACCGTGCGAGGCGCGGTGCTCTCCGCGATATCCAACGCCTGCAGGACGATTGGCGGGTATTCGATCTTGCGGTTCGGTTCCAGGCCGCCGGATGCGGTGATGATGAGCACAGGCTCGGCGTCGTCGATGCGCGCCGCGAGCTCCGGTGCGGCGAAGCCGCCGAAGACCACCGAGTGCACCGCGCCGATGCGCGCGCAGGCCAGCATCGCGATCACCGCTTCGGGGATCATCGGCAGGTAGATGATGACGCGATCGCCCTGTGAGACACCGAGCCGGACCATCGCCCCGGCGAACGTGGCTACCTCCGCGAGCAGTTCGGCGTAGGTGAAAACGCCTCTGGTGTCGGTCATAGCGGAGTCGTATATTAAGGCGGGCTGATCAGCTCGGCCCCCCTCATCGCCAGTGTCGCCGTACACATGTCGGTCGAGGGCGTTGAAGGAGGTATTGAGGCGAGCGTCGGGGAACCATCTGGCCACCGGGCGAGCGGTGGTGTCGACGATCTGGGTTGGTGGCACATCCCAATCGATCGCCTCAGCCGCGCCGGTCCAGAACTCCGCGGGATCGACCAAGCTGGTCTGATAGACCGGCCGATACTCGTGCCTTCCGTTCAACTCCCGGACTCCCTAGCCTCGCCTCGATGCCCGCCTCGATAGATCAGGATGATTGTGGCAGACTTCACGCGACGCCCGGGTGGGTGCCGCGACCTTTGGTTTTGCCTGGAACGGGCAGGTCAAGGGGGGCAAGCTTACTCGAAGTCACCCAAGAAGTTATTGATCCGTTAGAATCTGATGTCACTTATTTCGGCCGTCGTAGACGCAATTTCTCGGCCTGCAGCAGTTCTCGGCCAGCTCCGCCTGTCGAGCCAGCATGCGATTGTGGAGGTTCGCTGATGGCGCGTGGTTGGGGCCAGTTTGGAAAGTGAGTGGGAGATGCGTGACGCCGCAAGGTCCGGCAGAAAGCGCTGGGCGCTCGGCAACTGGGACCTGCGCTGGAAGGTTACGGCGGTCCTCGCTGTACCGCTGGCGGTCGCGGTGGGGCTTGGGGTGTCGAGGATTTCGTCCGAGTTCGCAGACGCGAACCGGTTGGAAAGAGCCTCGGTCAATGTGAGCACGATCCCGGCCGTCACGGCGCTCAGCGCCAACATGGCGACCGTGGCCGGTTCGCAGATGATCTCGTTGCTGCCAGGCGTTTCCGTGGTGACCGACCAGAACCTGGCGGACCTGGACAAGGCGATCGGCAACGCTGAGAAGTCAATTGACCAGTTGGACGGCGTGCCGAATTCCCGGCGCACCTTCGACGGCATGATCACCCAGGCCAAGGCCATTCGCCAGCAGGGCAAAGCGGCCTCGACGCAGCCACCCGCCGAGATCATCAAGGTGATCGACAGCGTCCGCAGCGACAGTGTGCGCATCGTGGAAGACGTTGTCGCGCAGGTCAGTGACGCCGGGGTCGACGCGGCCAAGCTGCGCCTGGTCGACTCGCTGAACACCCGCGCCACGCTCGTCGGCGAACTCGGCGCGTTCCCCGAGGTGCTGCGCAATCCGCAGACCGGCGTGCAGGGCTTCCTCATCGCGGCCAACACCGAGCGCTCACTGCTCAACGTGCTCGCGCACCGCTTCTCCGACGGCGATCCGTCCATCGCCGACCTACGTGTCGGTGTCGACACCAGGTCGTCGCTGGTCAGCAGCCCGCAGGCGCAGGCGGGCCAGATTCCCGTCGGTGATCTGAAGAACTCGCTCACCGCGAGCCTCGCGGTCTACGAACGCGTGGTGGCCAAGGCGACCAAGGACATCGACAACGCGATGGACACCCTGGTGTCCAGGGCCAACCGCGACGCGTGGACCTACACCGCGGTCGTCGTCGCCACCATCCTCGCCGCGCTGCTGCTCGCGGTCTTCGTCGCGCGCTCGATGATCGTGCCGCTGCACCGCCTTCGCCTCGCCGCGCTGCGGGTCGCCGAGAGCGATCTGCCGCACGAGGTCGCCCAGCTGCGCAACGGTGCGTCGCCGGAGGACGTGCCGCTGGAGCCGATGCCGGTGCGCAGCACCGAGGAGATCGGCCAGCTGGCCCGCGCCGTCGACGACATCCACGGCCAGGCACTGCGTTTGGCCAGCGACCAGGCGCAGATGCGTTCGCAGGTCAACGATATGTTCGAGACGCTGGCCCGCCGCTCCAAGTCGCTCGTCGACCATCAGCTCAGCCTCATCGAGGCGATGGAGTACGACGAGAAGGATCCGCGCCTGCTGGAGAACCTGTTCCGGCTGGACCACCTCGCCGCCCGCATGCGCCGTAACGGCGACAACCTGCTGATTCTGGCAGGCACCAGGCAGCGCCGCGCCAAGTCCGCCCCGGTCGAGATCGCCGACGTGCTGCGCGCCGCGATCTCCGAGGTCGAGGACTACGAGCGGGTGAAACTCGGTGCCACCCCGCGCGGTTCGCTCGTCGAGCCCGCCGCCTCCGATATGGCGCACCTGTTCGCCGAGCTGCTCGACAACGCGCTGCGCGCCTCGCCGCCGGAGACCGACGTCAAGTTCACCTTCGCGCAGGCACACGATCAGGGCATGCTGATCGAGGTCGCCGACCGCGGCATCGGTATGCCGCCGTCGGAGATGGCCGAGATCAACCGGCGGCTCGAGCAGACCGCCGAGCCGGGCCCGGATACCGCAAGGCACATGGGTCTTTTCGTGGTCGGCAGGCTCGCCGAGCGGCACGGTCTCACCGTGCGGCTGCGGCCGACCTTCGATACGGCGCGCGATCCCGGCGTGACCGTCACCGTGCACGTGCCCGGCGGGCTCATCGTCGCGGGCAAGGGCCCCGCGATCCAGCCGACGCAGGCTTCGCCCGCGGTGCCGCAGCGTTCGGCGCCGAACTCGATGCAGATGCGTGCGATCACGCGGACGCCGGGTGGCAATGTGATGGTCACCGTCGATCCCGGTGTGAGCGGCCCGATTCCGGTGCAGAGTCCGGCGCCGAGCGGTCCGGTCGCCGCGGGACCTGGTGGTCTGCCGCAGCGCTCGCCCGGTTCGTCGATGGCCGCCGGGCTTCGTTCGGACCAGGCGCAATCCAGCCCGACCCTGCGTCCGGCCCCCGGCCAGGCGTCGAATACGCCGCAGCGTGGCAAGCTCGCCGCGGCCAATCTGCCCAAGCGCAATGCCGGGCCGGGCGGCCCGCCGCGCCAGCCGGGCGGCGCCGAGCCGACGGTGCTCGGCAGCGCGGTGCCACCGCCGCCGCCCCGCGATTCGAATTCCGGTGAGCTGCCACAGCGTCCGACGCCGAGCATCAGCGGTGGTCTGCCCCAGCGGCAGCCCGGCGCGAACGGGGTGAACGGCACGCCGCCGCAGCGCGACGCGGCGGCGCCGGGTGGCCTGCCGCAACGTGAGCCCGGCGCGGGCGGCCTGCCGCAGCGTCAGCCGGGCACGAACGGTGTGCCGCAGCGTGATTCCGGTCCCACCGGCCTGCCGCAGCGCGAGCCGGGTGCCGGTGGTCTGCCGCAGCGCCAGCCCGCCGCACAGAACGATCTACCGCAGCGTGACGCCGGATCGAGTGGTCTGCCCCAGCGTGAGCCCGGTGCGAACGGCCTGCCGCAGCGCGCTGCCGGTGGTCTGCCGCAGCGCGATCCCGCGGCGGGTGGCCTGCCCAAGCGTGAGCCGGGTGCCGGTGGCTTGCCGCAACGCGAGAGCGCCGCCGGTGGCCTGCCCAAGCGTGAGCCCGGTGCCGGTGGTCTGCCGCAGCGGGATTCGGCCTCGGGTGGTCTGCCCAAGCGCCATGCCGCACCGAGCGATCTGCCGCAGCGTGACGCCGCGCCGGGTGGTCTGCCGCAGCGTGACGCCGCGCCGGGTGGTCTGCCGCAGCGTGACGCCGCGCCGGGTGGTCTGCCGCAGCGGGAACCGACCGCCAACGGTGTGCCGCAGCGTGATTCCGGCGCGAGTGGGCTGCCGCAGCGTGAGCCGGGATCGAGTGGCCTGCCCCAGCGTGAGCCCGGTGCGGGTGGCCTGCCACAACGGCACGCCGCGGCGAACCTGCCGCAGCGCGATCCGGCGCCGAACGGTCTGCCGCAGCGGCAGCCGGGCACCCAGGTGCCGCCGGGCCTGCCGCAGCGTGAGCCGGGTGCGAGCGCACTGCCGCGGCGTGAGTCCGCCCCCGGAATCGGTCTGCCGCAACGGGAACCGAGCGCACCCGCCGCCAGCGGCGAGCAACCCTCGGTCGAGCTCGGCGATGCCACACCGCGAGATCCCGGCAAGCACAGCTTCCGGTCCAACCCGCAGAAGGCCGCCTCGTTCTTCCAGACCCGCCTACAGCCCGCCGTCGACACCGACGGTGCCGCGATGGGCACGCCGATCTTCCAGGAGATGATGTCGGCCTGGCTGTCGGATCCGAACCAGGACCGGTCCCAGGTGGCCCACTCCTTCGAATCACCGGGTGATGAAGGTTGGCAGGCCGCACGCCGGGCCAGCGAGGCGCAACCGGAAACAAGGACGGCCGCGGGGTTGCCGCAACGCAATCCAGGTGGTCGACTCGTACCCGGCGCCGTGAACGGGGCCGTGGACCGAACACCGCAACGAGACCCCGAAACCATCAGGTCCAGCTTGAGTCGTCACCAGCAAGGCGTCCGGGATGGCCGCGCAATGAGAGCAATGAACCTAACCGGAGATAAAGGAGACCGATGAACCCCGATCTAGGTGGTACGAATCGTCAGCTGGATTGGCTGGTTTCGAACTTCGCCAACGAGGTTCCTGGCGTAGCCCATGCCGTCCTGGTCTCGGCTGACGGACTACTCATGGCCGCGAGCGCACAGCTTCCTGTCGATCGCGCCGAACAGCTTTCCGCGGTGACCGCTGGCCTTGCCAGCCTCTCGGTGGGTGTCTCGAACCTGTTCGAGGGCGGCACCGTGTTGCAGTCGGTCGTCGAAATGGAGCACGGCTACCTGCTACTGATGGCAGTCGGCGACGGCTCCTACCTTGCTGTGCTGACCAATACGTCCTGTGACATCGGTCAGGTCGGATACGAAATGGCTTTGTTGGTCGAGCGTGTGGGCCAGACAGTGCAGGCCACGCCACGCGTCACGATGGGTTCCTGATGGTGGGATGGACATAGAAGATCACCGCGTGGGGAGCGCCGAGCCGAGTCTCGTCCGCCCGTACTCATTGACTGCGGGCCGTACCAGGCCCGCGGTCGAGTTGGCGTTGGAGGCGCTCGTCGCATCGCATCCGGTCGCCCTGGAGCGGCAGTTCGAACTGACCAACATCGAGACGTCAATCGTGGAGTTGTGCAGAGAATCGCCGTCCGTTGCCGAAGTAGCCGCCCGCCTTGGCATCCCCATCGGGGTGGCGCGCGTGCTCGTGGCCGACCTGATCGAGGCCGGGCACGTACGCGTTTCGGCGACATTGAAAGACGATTCCAGCGACGATGAACGTCGCGAGCTGATCGAAAGGGTTCTCAGTGGACTCCGGCGTATTTGATTCGACGGCGCAGGTGGACACCCGCACCAGCAAGCCGACTTCGGCGAAGATCGTGGTCGCCGGTGGTTTCGGTGTCGGCAAGACCACGTTGGTCGGTGCTGTCTCGGAGATCGTTCCGCTGCGCACCGAGGCATTGGTGACCAATGCCAGTACCGGAATCGACAATCTGACCGGCATTCCGATGAAGTCCACCACCACCGTGGCCATGGACTTCGGCCGGATCAGCCTCGCCGACGATCTGGTGCTGTACCTGTTCGGTACGCCGGGCCAGTACCGATTCTGGTTCATGTGGGACGACCTGATCCGCGGCGCCATCGGCGCGGTCGTACTGGTCGACACCCGCAGGCTGGAGGACAGTTTCGCGGCCGTCGACTACTTCGAGGCGCGCAACCTACCCTTCTTGGTGGCGCTCAACGAGTTCGACGACGCGCCCCGCTACCCGATCGAGGACATCCGCCAGGCACTCGCCGTGCCTGCGGATGTGCCGATCCTGTCGATCGACGCCAGGCGGCGTGAGCCCGCCAAGCAGGCGTTGGTCGCGCTCACCGAGTACGCCCTGCGCAAGGTCATGCAGGGATACTGATTTGGCAACTGCCGGCGGGCAGCAACGTACCTACAGGGCGCGAATCTCCGCGCGGGAGTTGATCACTCAGCTCCTCGACCCGGAGTCCTTTGTAGGCTGGGATCGGCCACCCGTGGAGGTGGCCGCTTCTCCGCAATACCGTGCGGAACTGCGCAGAGCGGCCGCGGCGGCAGGTACCGACGAGGCGGTGCTGACCGGGGAGGGACAGCTGCGTGGTCGTCGTGTCGTCGTTATCGCCTGTGAGTTCGGCTTTCTCGCCGGCTCCATCGGCGTTGCCGCGGCGGAACGCATCGTGGCCGCCGTCGAGCGGGCGACCGCGCTTCGCCTGCCGCTGATCGCCTCACCCACCTCCGGCGGTACCCGCATGCAGGAGGGCACCGTCGCGTTCATGCAGATGGTGAAGATCGCGGGCGCGGTGGCCGCGCACAAATCCGCGGGCAATCCGTATCTGGTGTACCTGCGCGAGCCGACCATGGGCGGCGTCTTCGCGTCCTGGGGTTCGTTGGGGCACATGACCTTTGCCCAGCCCGGCGCGATGATCGGCTTCCTCGGTCCGCGCGTGTACGAGGCGCTGTACGGCAAGCCGTTTCCACCCGGCGTGCAGACGGCCGAGAACCTCTACCGCAAGGGTGTGATCGACGGCGTGGTGCCGATCTCGGTGTTCCGCCGGATCGCGCATCGGGCGCTGAGCGTGCTCAGCGGCATGCCGGAATTCGTTGTGCCCGACTCACCCTGGGATGAGGCCGATTCGACGATCGCGAATGCCGATGGTGCCGTTGATGTTCCGGCGTGGGAGTCGGTGCTGATCTCGCGGCATCCCAATCGTCCCGGCATTCGCGAGCTGCTTCGCCATGTGACGCAACGGGTTCCGTTGAGTGGGACCGGACAGGGCGAGTCGGACCGGACCGTGGTGCACGCGCTGGCACGGTTCCGCGGCCAGCCGTGCGTGGTGTTCGGGCACGACCGCTCCGGCCAGCAGGGCGAACACACGATGGGCCCGGCCGCGCTGCGTGAGGCGCGGCGCGCGATGGCGCTTGCTCAGGAGTTGCGGCTGCCGCTGGTGCTGGTGATCGACACCGTCGGCGCCGCGCTGACGAAGGAGGCCGAGGAGCGCGGTCTGGCCCCCGAAATCGCCCGCTGCATCGCCGATTTGGTGACTTTGGACACTCCGACGGTCTCGGTGCTGCTCGGCCAGGGCACCGGCGGCGGCGCGCTCGCCCTGCTCCCCGCCGACCGCGTCCTGGCCGCCACCCACGCCTGGCTTGCCCCGCTGCCGCCGGAGGGCGCGAGCGCCATCGTCTACCGCGACACCGAGCACGCCCCCGAACTCGCGGCCTCCCAACGAGTCCGGGCCGCCGACCTGCACACCGACGGCATCGTCGACCGCATAGTCCCCGAACTCCCCAACGCCGCAACCGAACCCATCGACTTCGCCCGCCGCATGGTCGCCGCGATCGCCGACGAACTCGCCTACCTCCACGCCTTCACCCCCCAAGAACTCCACACCCTCCGCCGATCCCGCTACCGCCGCCTAGGCCTCCCCTCCTGACCCTCTCCCGTCGAGCGCAGTGAAATGGCCCTCCGACACTCCGTGAACAGCGGCCATTCGACTGCGCTCGACGGTTGGCTGTGTACGGGCTTGACTGCCTCGGTGGCCACTAGCTGGAAAGGGCTCGGCGGCAACGGGTTCACCCGGGCAGTGCTGGGCACGTCGCCTGCCGTACCCGGCTTGGAAGTCGGGTCAAGTGCATGTGCTGGGCTTCCAGCCCGGTCATCTGGCTGTGGTGCCGTTCTCGAGATCAAATCCCGCGAGCGTAGTCAGATGGTGGTGTGACACGCCGTGTGCGATCACTATCTGACTACGCTCGGTCGACTGGGATCGGCGTCGTCGGCACACGCCGCGTGTCTCTGCGCTCGAGGGTGCCGCTGGGTGTTCGGGGGTCCGTGGCTCATGGGCGGTGAGGTTGGGCAGACTGGACGGTCTGGAAAACTGGTGGTCAACACGCCAGGGGGTTCGTTGACGGTTCGGCGTGGCGCTCTTACGGTCGGGTGGTGACCTTCAGAAGCGAGACCTGCGCAGTTCCGTCCATCGTGCTGAGCGACGGGCACGTCATCCCGCAGCTCGGCTTCGGCGTGTTCCAGGTGCCGGCCGACGATGTGGTTCCGGTTGTCACCGCCGCGCTCGATGCCGGGTATCGCAGCATCGACACGGCGGCGATCTACGGCAACGAGGAGGGCACCGGGCGGGCCATCCGCGAGTTCGGGCTGCCGCGCGACCAGGTCTACGTCACCACCAAGGTGTGGAACGCCGACCAGGGCTTCGATGCCACGCTGCGCGCCTTCGACGCGAGCATGGCCAAGCTCGGCCTGGACTACCTGGATCTTTACCTGATCCACTGGCCCGTGGCCGTCGCGGACAGGTACGTCGACACCTTCCGCGCGCTGCAGGCGCTGAAGGCGCAGGGGCGGGTCCGCTCGATCGGGGTCTCGAACTTCACCGTCGCCAATCTGCAGCGGGTGATCGCCGAGACCGGCGAGATCCCGGTGGTCAACCAGATCGAGCTGCATCCGCGGCTGGCCCAGCGCGAGCTACGCGAGTTCCACGCCGCGAACGCCATCGCGACGGAGGCGTGGAGCCCGCTCGGTCAGGGCACGCTGCTGGAGGACAAGACCATCGCGGCCATCGCCAAGCAGGTTGGCCGTACGCCGGCGCAGGTGATCATCCGCTGGCATCTGCAGCTCGGCAATATCGTCATCCCGAAGTCGGTGACCCCGTCCCGCATCGTCGCCAACTTCGACGTCTTCGGCTTCGAGCTCACCCAGGAGCAGATGGACGCCGTCAACGCGCTGGACAACGGCGGCCGCATCGGCCCCGACCCCGACGATTTCACCGTCGGCGGTGTTTGATTTGCGCCGCCTGCGGCGCCGCCAACGGTCGCTGGTAAGACTCGCTCCTGACGGAGGGCTTGGGGCTATTTCCCCAGGTAGGTAGTCAGTTCCACGGCGGCGGCGCGGCCTGCGCGGTTCGCGCCGATGGTGCTCGCGGAGGGGCCGTAGCCGATCAGGTGGACGCGCGGGTCGACCGCGACCTGGGTGGCCAGGCGCCCGGTCATCGTGATGCCGCCACCCGGTCCGCGCAGCCGCAGCGGCGCCAGGTGATCGAGGGCGCTGCGGAATCCGGTGGCCCACAGGATGACGTCCGCCCGCTGGAACGAGCCGTCGGCCCAGCGCACGCCGTCCGGTTCGATCCGCTGGAACATCGGTAGTCGCTCGAGCGCGCCGCGCGCCTTGGCCGCGCGCAGCCGGTCGTCGAGCCGCAGCCCGGTCACCGAAACCACCGAACCGGGCGGCAGGCCGCGCCGCACCCGGTCCTCCACCACCGCGACCGCCTCCCGGCCCATCTCCTCGCCGAAGGTGCCGTCGCGGAAGCGCGGCGGGGTGCGCGTCACCCAGGTGGTCGTGGTGATCTGGGAGATCTCGTCGAGCAGCTGCACCGCCGAGATGCCGCCGCCGACAACCACCACGTGCTTGCCCGCGAACTCGTCGGGACTGTGGTAGTCGTGCGTGTGCAGCTGGCGTCCCGCGAAGGTCTCCGCGCCGGGATACCGTGGGATGAACGGGTGCTCCCAGGTGCCGGTGCCGTTGATCAGGCCGCGCACGCGAATCGTTCCGGCGGAATCGGTTTCGACGTTGAGCACCGAGCCGCGGCCGTCGCAGCGGTTGCCGTCGGCGTCGCGATCACAGACCACGGTCACCGAAACCTGTCTTCGCACACGCAGATCGAAGCGCTTCTCGTACAGCTCGTAGTAGTGCGGCACCGCCGTCGCGGCGGGCGCGGTGGCGGCGTCCGGCGGCAATGTCTCCGCGAACGACATGCCCGGCAGGTCGTGTACCCGGTTCACCGTGGTGAGGGTCAGCGACGGCCAGCGGAATTGCCAGGCACCGCCCGGTCCGGGGGAGTGATCGACGATGAGGAAGTCGTGTTCGGGGCGCAATCCGAGGCGTTGCAGGTGATAACCGGCCGACAGCCCTGCCTGACCAGCGCCGATCACCAATATGTCCAAGTCAGTCGGCACAGCCGGTGATCGTATCGCCTTCAATGGTCTACGCCGTCAACTGTGGCAGAGTTGAACGTAACCAATGGAATCGTCAATTGGGGAGGATGCATGCTCGGAGTTAGCCGAGATGGTGACGTCGTCACCATCGAACTACAGCGCGAGGAGCGCCGTAACGCGCTCAACAGCGATCTCGTCGCCGCGTTGCGCGAAGCGGTGCTCGATGCGTCCCAGACGGCGCGGGTCATCGTGCTCACCGGGCGCGGGCCGATCTTCAGTGCGGGCGCCGACCTGAACGGCGTCTACTCGGACGACTTCCTCAACGGCCTGATGGATATGTTGCACACCGTCGAATCCATTCCGGTGCCGGTGATTTCCGCGATCAACGGCGGCGCGCTCGGCGCCGGTGTGCAGCTGGCGCTCGCCTCGGATCTGAGGGTGATCGCCCCGGACGCCTACGTCGCGATTCCGGCCGCGAAGCTCGGCATCACGGTGGACCGCTGGACCGTGCGCAGGCTGGTCTCGCTGATCGGCGGCGGCCCGGCCCGCACCATTCTGCTCGGCGCGGAGCCGGTGTCGGCGGCCGATGCCTACGCCTTCGGATTCGCCAACAAGCTCGGCACCTTGGCCGACGCGCAGGCCTGGGCCAAGTCGATCGCCCAGCTCGCGCCGCTGTCGCTGCGCCACATGAAGCTGGTGTTCAACGATGACGGCACCCGCGATCCGGATACCGTGCAGCAGCGCGCGGCCCTGGAGGCGGCGTGGACCAGCGCGGATGCCCAGGAGGGCAGGCTGGCCAGGCAGGAAAAGCGACCGGCCAAGTTTGTGGGGCGATGATGACACTGAAACGTATCGTCGGATTCGCCGCCGGCGCGATCGGGATCACCTGGGTGGTGCGGGCCGCGTGGGGGATTCCCTCCGCGATCGGCGCGTCGATGTCGGCCATCCAGCCGCGCGCGACCGGTGCGGTGAGCTACCGCGACCGGCAGTTCCACAACACCGAGCCGAGCACCCAGATCGTCGCGGGATCGGCTGTGTCGCTGCTCTATTCGATGCTGACGCGGCGCAACGCAGGTCATCCGCGCGGGGTGATTCCGCTGTATCCGCCGTCGGCGCCGGTGGACGCGGCCGATCTCGCGGTCACCTGGTACGGCCACGCCACCACGCTCATCGAGGTGGACGGCTACCGGATTCTCACCGATCCGGTGTGGAGCGAACGGGTTTCGCCGTCGACGCTGGTCGGGCCTGCCCGCCTGCATCCGGTGCCCGCGCCGCTGTCCGAGCTGCCGCAAGTGGACGCCGTGCTGATTTCGCACGACCACTACGACCATCTGGACAAGGAGACCGTCCGGGAGCTGCTGCAGCGGCAGACGGCGCCGTTCCTGGTCCCGATCGGTATCGGCGCGCATCTGCGGCACTGGGGTGTGCCCGATAGCCGGATCGTCGAATTGGATTGGGGTGCTTCGATTTCGCTGTCCGAGCTGGATCGGATGCGGAACGGCACCGACCTGACGATCACCTGTGCGGAGGCGAGGCACTTCTCCGGTCGCGGCCTGGTGCGCAACACCACGCTGTGGGCCTCCTGGTCCATCGCGGGCCCGACCCGGCGGGTCTACTTCGGCGGCGACACCGGCTATACGAAGGCGTTCGCGCAGGCGGGTGCGGCACTCGGCCCGTTCGACCTGACACTGCTGCCGATCGGCGCCTACGACGCGCGGTGGCCGGATGTGCACATGAATCCGGAGGAGGCGGTGCGCGCACACGCCGATCTGTGCCTAGGCGACGCCGGTTCCGGCATCCTGGTGCCCATCCACTGGGCCACCTTCAACCTGGCCTTCCACGGCTGGTCGGAGCCGGTACGGCGGATGGTCGCCGCGGCACGGGCGGCCGGTACCGAGGTAGCCGTCCCGATGCCGGGGCAGCGTCTGGACCCCAATGGCGTCCCACCACGGGATTCCTGGTGGGAAGATGTGGGATGACAACCTAGGTTCGGCTAATGGAAGGAACGCAGGATGAGTCTCGCAGACACTCTGAAGGGCCTGGTCGGCAAGGGTAAGGAAGCTGCGGCGAAGAACGCCGACAAGATCAACGAAGCGGTCGACAAGGCCGGTAACTTCATCGACGAGAAGACCGGGCACAAATACTCGGACAAGATCGAGAAGGGTAAGGAGGCCGCCAAGAACGCGGTCCCGACCGAACAGGCAGAGGCAGCGCCGGAACCGCCGCCCGCCCCCGAGCCCGCGCCGGAGCCGCCCGCGGAACCCGGCGAACCCCAGCCGCCGCAGCCCTGATGTCGCAGCCCTGATGTCGTGGCGGGGACGGCGATTCTGTCGGTCCCCGCCTTTAAACTTCAGCTATGGTGTCGCGCCGGGAATTCGGTGGCGGAACGGGCAAGCCGCCCATCGAGGTTGATCTGACCAACCTCGACAAGGTGCTGTATCCGGCGACCGGCACCACCAAAGGCGAGGTTATCGCCTACTATTCGGCGATCGCCCCCGCGATGCTGCCGCATATCGCGGCCCGCCCGGTGACGCGCAAGCGCTGGCCCAACGGGGTCGACGAGCCGTCCTTCTTCGAAAAGAATCTGCCCGATCACGCGCCGTCCTGGATCGAACGGCACACCATCGACCATTCCGATCGCCGTGTCGTCTATCCGGTGATCGATTCCGAGGCCGGGCTCGCCTGGATCGGGCAGCAGGCGGCGCTGGAAGTCCATGTGCCGCAATGGTGTTTCGACGGTGACGAGATGGGGCCCGCCACCCGGCTCGTCTTCGATCTCGATCCCGGCCATGGCGCCGGGCTGGCCGAATGCGCGAAGGTCGCGCTCGCGGTGCGCGAGATGGTCGAGGGCATCGGGCTGCGCGCATACCCGGTGACCAGTGGTAGCAAGGGAATTCACATCTACGTTCCGCTGGAGCGGGTGCTCGGCCCCGGTGGCGCGTCGACGGTGGCCAAGCAGGTGGCGGCGAATCTCGAACAGCTGCACCCGGATCTGGTGACCGCGACGATGGCGAAGGCCGCGCGCGGCCGCAAGGTCTTCCTCGACTGGAGCCAGAACAACCCGTCCAAGACCACCATCGCGCCCTATTCGATGCGCGGCCGCAGCGAGCCCAATGCCGCGGCGCCGCGCAGCTGGGCGGAGATCGAGGACCGGAAACGCTTGCGGCAGTTACGGTTCGACGAGGTGCTCGCCCGCTGGCGGGCGGACGGTGATCTGCTGGCCGAGCTCGATACGCCGGAGTCCACCGCGCCGGACGCGCTGGCGAAATACCGCTCCATGCGTGATCCGGCGAGTACGCCGGAACCGGTTCCGGCGCAACGGCCGACGCCGGGTGCGGGCAACCGGTATGTCGTCCAGGAGCACCATGCGCGACGGCTGCATTGGGACGTGCGGCTGGAACGCGATGGGGTGCTGGTCTCCTGGGCCGTGCCGAAGGGCCCGCCGACCTCGTCGGAGCAGAACCGGCTCGCCGTGCACACCGAGGATCATCCGCTGGAGTACCTGGAGTTCCACGGCGCGATCCCGAAGGGCCAGTACGGCGCGGGGGAGATGACGATCTGGGATTCGGGCACCTACGACACCGAGAAGTGGCGCGACGACGAGGTCATCGTCGAATTCCACGGCCACCGGCTCAACGGCCGGTACGCGCTGATCCGGACCAACGGCAACCAGTGGCTGATGCATCTGATGCGTGAGCAGCCGTCGCGTGCGAGCGCGGAGGAGGAGCCGAACGGGGCGGATGCGCAGCCGATCAGAGCCGGTGAGTTGTCGAACGGACCTGCTGGATCGGCGCCGTTGCCACGCGGGCTCGCTCCCATGCTCGCCACCCAGGGGGCGGTCGGCGATCTCACCGATGCCGAATGGTGCTTCGAGACGAAGTGGGACGGCTTCCGGCTTATCGCCGAAATAGATTCCGGCACAATGATATTGCGCAGCCGCCAGGGCAACGTGGTGACCTCGCGCTATCCGGGGATCGGCGCGCTGGCACGGGAACTGGCCGGGCACCGCGTAGTCCTCGACGGCGAGGCGGTGGTGTTCGACGATCACGGCGTCGCCAATCTCGGCCTGCTGCAGGCGGATGCGGCGCGCGCGGTCTTCGTCGCCTTCGACGTGCTATATCTGGACGGCACTTCCCTTGTCCGCAAACGATATTCGGATCGGCGCCGGGTGCTGGAGGCGCTCGCGGCGAACGCGCCGTCGATGCGCGTGCCGCCCCGGCTGGACGGGCCTGGCGATACCGCGCTGCGCTACAGCCGGGAACAGGGACTGGAGGGCGTGGTCGCCAAGCGCAAGGATTCGGTGTATCTGCCTGGTAAGCGCGGACATTCGTGGGTGAAGCAGCGCAACTGGCGCACCCAGCGGGTGGTGATCGGCGGCTGGCGGCGCAGCGAGGCGCGCGAGTTCAAATCGCTGCTCGTCGGCATCCCGCACGAGGGCAGGTTGTACTACGTGGGGCGGGTCGGCACCGGGTTCGGTGAAGCCGATATGCGGGATCTGGCCAAGCGCCTCGGCAGGCTCGAGCGCAAGACCAGCCCGTTCGACAACGAACTCACCGCGGAGGAGCGGGAGAGCGCCGTCTGGGTGACACCGAAAATCGGTGGCACCGTGCGGTTCATGAACTGGACCGAGCAGGGCAGGCTGTGGCATCCGGCGTGGCTCGCCGAGTTGTAGGGTGAGGCAGTGGATTTCAAGAACCTAGCGAACAAGGCGCTCGATCTGGCCCAGCAGAATGCCGACAAGCTGGACACCGTCATCGACAAGGCGGGCGATCTCGTCGATCAGAAGACGGACGGAAAGTACTCCGCGCAGGTCGATTCCGCGCAGGATGCCGCCAAGAAGGCGCTGCGCAACCAGGGTTGAGTGTTGGACAGGTGATCATCAGGAACTGAGGGCGGTAACGTTCGAGAGGCCGGTTACCTCAGTTCCTGATGATCATGGTCAATTCGCCAGTAGCGGAGTGATGGTGTCGCTGTCGGTGACGATGGCGTGGCCCTGGAAGGCGAACTCGTCGTACGCGCGCGCCATCGCCTCCTTGTCCCGGCCACCGCAGGCATCGCTGATCACGATCGGGATGAAGCCGAGGTCGGTGGAATGCGCGACGGTCGGCGCGATGCCGACCTCCAGTGCGACACCGGCGATCGCATAGGCGACGATGCCGAGATCGCGCAGGGTCGCGGTGAGCGGGGTGCCCTCGAACGCCGACATCGACGTCTTGTCGAAGACGATTTCGTCTGCGCGCGGACGCAATTCGGGGACCAGCTGGAAACCGTGCGTATCGCGCTGCAGGATGGCTTTCACCTCGTCCACCGAATCCACCCGCTGCCAGGCCATCGCCATGCGCAGCGCGAAGGTTCCGCTCAATCGCTTGGGCAGGAACATGTGCCTTAGGTAGATCACCGGATAGCCGCCCTGGCGCGCCGCGTCGACCAGACCGGCCACCCGCTCGATGATTTCGCGGCTGTCCGGCACCTGCCCGAGCACGCCCACCTGCATGTCGTAGACGATGAGCGCGAGTTTGCGCGGGTCGCAGACGTCGGCGAGTCCCTCGGGAATGTCCAATCCGTTGCCGTGTCGCATGGTCGGGCCGGTCCTCCTTGTTGACTGATCACCGTCGAGTGGCGATTCGATTGCGCGCCGGGCACTTTCGGACCACTGTAGCGGTGCGGACAACTCAGGCGACCCGGCTGACCTCCCGGTGGCCATTGCCCACCCACCACCCGTCGACGTACCGTGAGTGGCCTCGAGGCAGGGGCGTGTCTCGTCGACCACTGGAGGCCCTGATGAGGCACGGTGACGGAGTTGGTGTCGGGGATGACGGGAGTCGGGGATTCCGAAAGGGGGCTACCACCGGCGGAAGGATGCGTGCCCGGGTCCGCCGGGGTGCCTCGCGGTTGCTCCGCGTCGGCGTCTTGATCTCGGTGGGCGCCTTGGTCGCCGTGACGCCGACGGGGCTGGCACAGGTGCCGCAGCCGGACAGCGATCCGTTCTACGCGGCGCCGCCGAACCTGGCCGACTATCCCAACGGCGCCGTGCTGCGCTCGCGGCCGTTCGCGTTGTTCGGGCTGCCGCTGCCGGTATCGGCCTGGCAGGTGCAGTACCGGACCAGCGATGCGGACGATCGGCCGATCGCGGGTATGGCCACGGTGCTGGTGCCGATGCTGCCGTGGTTAGGGCCCGGTCAGCGGCCGCTGCTGTCGTATCAGGTCGCCGAGGACAGCCTCGGCACCCGCTGCGCCCCGTCGTTCGCGCTGCGCGGCGGCCTGGACTTCGGCGTGGTGAACACCTATATCGACACGCCGTTCATGGCCGAGGCGCTTCGCCGCGGCTGGGCCGTGGTGACCAGCGATTACGAGGGCCCGCAGTCCCGGTTTCTCGACGGGGTGAACTCCGGGCGCGGGGTGCTCGACGGTATCCGCGCCGCACGCGCGCTCGCGCCGGGCGGCGTCGGATCGGCGAGTCCCCTTGGGGCATGGGGATATTCGGGCGGCGCGTTCGCCACGCTGTGGGCCGCCCAGATGCAACCGTGGTACGCGCCGGAGGTGCGGTTCGCCGGTCTCACCTCCGGCGGCGTGCCCGCGGACTGGTCGGCTATCGCCCGCGGCGTGGACGGTAGCTACCAGGCCGGTCTCGCCATGCTCATCCTGATCGCGGTGGCACGCACCGAACCCGGCGTGCTCGACCTGCTCAACGATCGCGGCCGCGCGCTGATGGAAACCGAAGCCACGTCCTGCGGTTCGGATCTGGTGGTCAAGTATCTGAACGCGCACGTCGACGATTACGCGCTGAACCCGAATGTGCTGTCCGACCCGGTATTCCGCGCCGCCACCGATCGTCAGGAACTCGGCGGCACCGCACCCCGGGTGCCAATGTACCTGTACCACAGCAACTCCGACGACGTGATCCCCGTCGCCGGCTACACCGCCCTCGTCGAACGCTACTGCGCCCTCGGCGCCGACATCACCTACAAGCACTCGGGCCTGCCAGGCCACAACCCCGCCGCCATCGGTGAGGCCGCGGGCGCCATGAACTACCTCGCCGACCGCTTCGCGGGCCTCCCCGCCCCCACCGGCTGCAACGGCAACTAGGCCCGTTCCAAGATCAAAGGATCGTCGAGCGCAGTCGAATGGCCCTTCGACACGCCGTAACCGAGGGCCATTCGACTGCGCTCGGCGGTTGGCTGTGTAGGTGGGTTGACCGGCTCTGGTGGCACTGCTTGGGGAGGGGTTGGGGGTGGAAAGAACATGGCGCGCACCGGGAGTGGTGCGCGCCATGGTGGTGACGGTAGAGATCAGCGGTTCGGGTCGGCCCAGCGGGTGGTGCCTGGGGCGGCGCCGAGGGTGTTGATCAGGTCGATGCCCGCGACGATCAGGGCGGGGCCACCCACGACGATGGTGCCGATGATGCCGCCGATGGCGGCGCCCGCGATCACACTGGCGACGATACCCGGGCCGCTGACGATGCCGGTCAGGCCGACGATGGCGCCGAGGACGGTGCCGACGAAAGTGCCGACAGCCGTGGCGATACCGAAGTTCGACAGGAACTCGTTCTGCGCGCGGTGGTTTTCCATAGGCGAGGCCACCGGGGTGACCGTGGCCGGACGGGCCTGCGTGTAGTCCTTGACCGCGGTCAGCTCCAGCACCCGGCCCTCGTTCCGCACCGCGCGCGGCAGTGGGAATTCGAGCCCGTCCTGCTTGATCGACAGGGGCATGGTGACGACGGTGTTGCCCGCGATGTCTTTGATGTCGACCGTGTTGCCGGCAAGTTCGAAGCGGCCGTTGGTCAGCGTGGTGACGATCTTGTCACCCACCAGTTGTGCCTCATACCCGATGTCGGGTGTGACGGTGGGCTGGGCGTGCGCGGTGCCCGAACCGACAGCGATGGCGGCGACCACGGGCACGGCGGCCGCGGTGATCTTGCGGAGAATCATTTTCGGAGTTCCAATCTTCATCAGGTGTTCCAGCCGTACCGAACGTTTCGCGCACCGAATTTCCTCCCCTGGCATCGCGCGAAGACAATTTGTGATCTACAGGACAGCTACTCCGCCGCCAACATTACCGCACCGACCGCTCTGAACAACGCGAATTTCACTCACCGGGATGACGAAAATCGTTATAGCGGTTGGCTATACGTACTGCGCATCACTTCAGCACGTTGATCGCTCTCGCGATCACCAGCACCACCAGAATGAGCGAGACGGCGGACTGCAGCATCATCGCAGCTTTCGCCCAGCGCGACATCGGCATGACATCCGTCGGGCTGAATGCGGTCGCGTTGGTGAACGACAGATATAGGTAGTCGACAAACTCGGGTTCCCATTCCCGTGGCGCCAGCTCCGGGTTCTGCATCTGCACGAAAAGGAAGTCGGGCAGCGGTTTCCGCGCGTTCGCCCGCGCCGCGGGGCCGCCGCGGTCGAACTCCCAATACCAGAGCGCGAAGACGCCGACGTTCGTCAGCCACACCGCGCCGCCCGATCCGAGCAGTCGCGCCGGATCGTCGCTGAGCGTCCCATCGATCAGCCCGAGCACCAGGCGATCCGCCGACCACACCGTCGCCAGGCTGAGCAGTCCGATGAGTACCAGACCCGCTACGCGCAGCCATTTGTCCTCCCGGGTGATCCGCGCCGAGTTCACGATGGCGCGCAACCACTTCTCGTTCCGCGGGATGCGCACCGGGGTGGCGATCACGAGGACGACGAGCAGCAGCGTCTCCAGCGCGGGCAGCACCCACATCGGGTCGGGCAGGAAGTTCCTCGGCAGCACGAACTGCAGCCCGATCAGCACGATCACCGCCGCGGTCGCCATGATCCGCGACTCGCCATCGGTCCGCCGCTGCCAGGCGGGCACGTCATCGTCGGGGCTGCTCACCGGGGCAGTATTACTCGACGGCAGGCGCTTTCGGCCTCGCCGCGCGGATCACGACAGCAACAGATGCAGCGCGATGGCGCCCAGGCAGACGGTGACGACGGCGGTGAGGGCGACGGCGTCGCGCCGGGTCGGTGCGCTCGGGTTGGCGGTGAGCTGGCCGGTGCCGCCGCGCGCGGTGATCGCCTCGCCGAGTTCGCCTGCACGACGGGTGGATACGGCCATCGCGGCGGTGAGGATATCGATCCACGGGTTCTCGGCGGCGCGGGAGATCAGGTTGTCCTTGGGGCGCAGTTTGCGCGCCGCGCGCAGCACCCGCATCTCCTCGAGCAGTAATGGCAGGCCGCGCAGGGTGAGCGCGATGACGACCGCCCATTCGTCCACCGGGAGGCGGAGTTTGCGCAGCGGTGCGCCGAGTGTGGCCAGCGCCGGCGCGATTTCGCCCATCGGGGTCGTCCACGCGATCAGGAACGACGAGGCGACCACGATCAGGCCGAGCACGGTGACCTGGGTGTATCTGAGCACGGCGTCCAGGCCGACCGGTGCGTTGATCAGCCCGCCGAGCACGAGCAGCCCCCAGAACCACCACGGCAGCCGCGGCAGCGTGCCGAGCGGCAGCCGTGCCGTCACGCCGATCAGCAGCAGGAACGCCGTCATCACGCCGAGTACCGGCCAGGACGGCAGGAGCATCAGCAGCGCGGTCATGAGGAACGCGCCGATCATCTTGGTGCCCGCCCACAGGCTGTGCACCGGGCTCGATACCGGAACTTCGCGCAGCAGAACAGTAGTCACGTCAGTGGCCTCCGTGTTCGAGCCGCCATGCGGCGTCGGCGGCGGGCTGCTTGGCGGTATCCGCCCGGCGCACCGCGGCTTTCGCCACGGACGCGGTATCGCGCAGCGTGCCGGGTTCCAGTATCCGGCCGTCCGCCAGGTGGACGGTGCGGTCGCACACCCGCGCCATATCCTCCACATCGTGCGAGATGACGATCAGCGTGAGTCCCGAATCGCGTAGCCGGGCAAGTAGTTCCACGATGTCGGCGCGGCCTGCCGGATCGAGCCCGGCCAGCGGTTCATCGAGCACGACGATCTGCGCGTGGCTGGCCACGATCGCCGCGAGCACCACTCGCTTGGCCTGGCCGCCGCTGAGCTCCTCGACGGAGCGCGCGGCGAGCAGGCGGTCGAGGCCGACGGCGTCGAGCGCACGGCCGACCGCGCCGGAGCCGGTGGCGCGCCCGCCCCAGTCGGCGATCTCTTCGCCGACCGTCTGCTTCTGCAGCTGCAGCCGGGAATGCTGGAAGGCCAGGCCGACCCGCCCGATCTGCTCGGCTACCGGCTTGCCCGCGACTTCGCAACGGCCGGAGGTCGGTTCGATCAAGCCCGCGATGATCCACGCCAGCGTCGACTTGCCCGAGCCGTTGCCGCCGACCACGACCAGCGCCTCGCCGCGGCGCACCGCCAGGTCGACGCCGTGCAGCGCGGGCGCCTCCCACGGCGTGCCCCGGTTGTAGGTGTGCCGCACGTCGCGCAGTTCGAGAATGGTGTCGCCCATCGGCCTGCGCCTGGTGTCGTGCACCGGCTGCGGCCATGCGGGCAGTGCGTCGACGGTGCGCCCGTCGGCCAGGTGCACCACCCGATCGGCGGCCGCGGCGTCGGCCTCGTGGTGGGTGACGAGCACCACCGCCATCGGATGCCGCTCGGGCAGCCGCGCGAGCAGTGCGACCAGATCGCGCCTGCCGTCCGGATCGATCATCGAGGTCGCCTCGTCCGCGATGAGCAGGGCGGGCCGCCTGGCCAGCGCCGCGGCGACCGCGAGCCGCTGCTGCTGGCCGCCGGACAGGGTGGCGGTTTCCTTGCCACCCATGCCATCCAGGCCGACCTCACGCAGCAGATCGTCCACCGCGACCTCGGCCGCGAGTTCGGCGGGCAGCCCCCACACCACGTCGTCGGCGACCAGTACGCCGAGCGTCTGGCTCTCCGGCCGCTGCAACACCAGCGCGGTGCCGCCGAGATGACCGAGCCCGGCCGAACCCGGCCGGTCCACCGCGCCCGCGGTGGGCGGCAGCCCGGCGAGCAACCTGGTCAGCGTCGACTTGCCGGAGCCGTTGTGGCCGACCACCGCGACGAATTCGCCCACCGCGACGGTGAGATCGATATCGCGCAGCGCGTCGGTGCGCGCGCCCGGATAGCGGAACGCGGCCTTGCGCAGCGTCACCGGCAGCGGTGCGATGGGCCGGTCGTCCGCCGGTGCGTCGAGCCGATCGGTGCCGGGCAGCCAGGCCAGCCGGTCGAGCACCGAGCCGAGCACGAACCAGGAGAACAGCGCGGTCAGCACCACGCCGGACGCGACGCCACCCGCGACCAGCGCCCACCACCAGCGCAGCGCGGATTCGGTGAGGTCGGCAACGGCACGGCCGAGCGGTTCGAGCTGGGGCTGTTTGGCGGCGAGTTCCTGGATGCCGCGCGCCGAGTTGCGGATGCTGTCGAACAGCAGCGCGCGGGCGTGCGAGAAAAGCAGCAGCGATCCGACGGAGAAAAGGGCCCAGGACAGTCCGGTCAGCAGCGATAAGCCGAATACGGCGAACAAGCCGCGGCCGCGGCGCTTCATGATGCCGATGATGCCCGCGACGCTCGCCGATGCGACGATGCCGACCGCGGTCAGCACGCCCGCCGCGACGAAGGCGACCAGGGTGGCCGCGATGGTCGCGGTGACCAGCGCGCGCAGCCGGTGCCGATGGGCGAGCAGCGCCAGCGGTACCGCGGCGACCAGGTTCAAGGCCGCCGCCAGCGGGATGATCGAGCCGACGGTCACCAGTCCGACGGTGACACCGCCCAGCACCGCGCCGGTGGCGAGTTCGATCGGACGCAGCGGCCCATGCTCGATCGGTCCGGCACTACTGGGCAGATCACTCACGCACCAAGTCTGCCAGCTCGTCGGCCGTTACCCGCATCCGTGCGCATTCGCGGAGGCCCGTATGCGGCGAGTCGTGTGATGGCGGGGGCGTGCCGTCTGGCTCGAGTGGTTCGGCGAGCGCCGTCGCGCACATCCGGATGGATCAGGCGGCCTTGGTGAGGGTGTAGTGGTCGCGGTCGAGTGTGCGGGTATGGCGGCGGTAGCTGGTTTGCGAACCGGGCCAGTTGTTGGTGATCCGGCCGGCGGCGTTGCGATACCAGCTGGTGCAGAAGTTCCACGGGGTCTTGGAAAGGCGTTGCTGGAGTGCGGTGTTGAACTCGCGCTCCGGCTCGGCGCGTACCTCGATGCTGTGGCCGGGGGTGAGCAGCTGGACGGCCTGGCGGATGTGGCGCGCCTGCGACTCGATCATGTAGATGATCGATCCGACACCGAGATTGGTGTTCGGCCCGTAGATCAGGAACAGATTCGGGAACTCCGGCACCGTGATTCCGTAGTACGCGTGCGCGCCGTCCGCCCAGACATCGGACAGCTCGCGCCCGCCGCGGCCGTAAAACCGCATGGGCCAGAGGAATTCGGTGGCCTTGAAGCCGGTGCCGTAGATGATGACGTCCGCCTCGATCAGCGTGCCGTCGGTGGTGCGCACACCGGTGGGGACCACCTCGGCGATCGTCGCGGTCCGCACCCGCACATTCGGCTGGGTGAGCGCGGGGTAGTAGTCGTTGGAGAACAGGCCACGCTTACAGCCGATCGGATAGTCGGGCATGAGCTTGGCCAGCAGCTCCGGATCGGTCACCTGCTTGCGCAGGTGCCGGGCGGCGATGCGCGCGACCAGCGTGGTGATCGGCGGGAATTCGACGAGCCCGAGCGAGACGAATTCGGCGATGGACCACCAGCCGAACCGCTCGACCAGCAGTGCGCCGGGCACTTTGGCGAACAGTTTGTGCTGGATCGGCTTGTAGTCGGTGTCGAATTTGGGCAGCACCCAGGCGGGTGTGCGCTGGAACAGGGTCAGCTCGGCGACCTTCGGCTGGATCTGCGGAATGTACTGGATGGCGCTCGCACCGGTGCCGACGCAGATCACCCGCTTGCCGGTCAGGTCGACGTTGTGATCCCACTCGGCGGAGTGAAAGGACGCACCGGCGAAGCTGTCGATGCCGGGGATGGTGGGGATGGCGGGCCGGGACAGCTGGCCCACCGCGGGAATCAGCACCTGCGCGCTGCGGGTGGCGCCGTCGGCGGTCCGCACGGTCCACCGGGCGGTGGCCTCGTCGAACTCGGCGTCGGTCACCTCCACGCCGAACTCGACGGCATCGAGCAGCCGGTGCCGCTCGGCTACGTCGCGCAGATAGGCGTGGATCGCCTCCCGGCCCGAATATCGCTGTGGCCAATCGGGTTTCGGCTCGTATGAATACGAGTACAGCGGGGACGGCACATCGCAGGCCGCGCCGGGATAGGTGTTCTCCCGCCATACCCCGCCGAGGTCGGCCGCTCGCTCCAGGATGGTGATGTCGTCGAATCCGGCCCGGCGCAGCTCGATCGCCATGCCGATGCCGCCGAACCCCGCGCCGATGATGATGATCGACGGTTGTCCCACTGCCATGTGGCGCTCCTCACATCCGCGTGACTGGTTCCACTGTAGGAGCCTGCCGACGCCGCGCGCGGCCGGATGGATCGACAAATTCGGCCATACTGATGCGGTGGAGCGGGTAGTGGATCCGGGAATCCGCGATTGGAACTTTCCGCGCGGGATCGCCAGCGTCGCCCTGATGGTCGGCTACGCGGGTGAGTACGGCGTGCCCGTCGCCCGGATGCTGACGGGCACCGGCCTGGCCGAGGCGACGCTGCGCGATCCGGACGCGCAGATCGATGCGCGCGCCGAGCTCGCGGTGATCCGCAATCTGGTCCGCGAGGTGGACCGGCCCGCCCTCGGCGTCGAGATCGGCCGCCGCTACCGGATCACCACCTTCGGCATCTTCGGCTTCGCCTGCGTCAGCAGCCGGACCCTCGGCGAGGCCATCACGTTCGCGCTGCGCTATCTGGAGCTGAGCTTCACCTTCTGCCTGCCGGTCGCACAGTGGCGGGCGGGCGAATTCGTCGCATGGGTGCACGACGAATCCATTCCGGAAGACGTGCGCCAGTTCCTCGTCGAGCGCGACGTGACCGCGATGAATCAGGTGATGAGCGATCTGATCGGCAAGCCGCTCCCGCTGGTCAAGGCCGAATTCCGGTTCCCTGAGCCGGAATACGCCGACCGGATCGCCGAGGTCACCGTGGTGGTGCCGCGATTCGGCATGCCGCACAACATGTTCGCCATCGATCCGGTGATGCTCGACCAGCCGCTGCCGCAGGCCAACGAGCAGACCTGGGCGATGTGCCTGGCCCAGTGCCGCGATCTGGTCGACCGCCGCCGTGCCCGCACCGGCATCGCCGCCGAGGTGCGCGAGCTGCTGGTACCCGGCGGCGCCGACGGGTTCACCGCACCGCTCGGCATCGACGCCGTCGCACGGGATCTCAACATGAGCACGCGCACGCTGCGCCGCCATCTCGACGCGGCGGGCACCAGCTACCGCGCACTGCTCGATGAGGTACGCCGTGCGCTCGCCGAGGAAATGCTCACCGCCACACCGCTTTCGGTCAGCGATGTGGCCATCCGGCTCGGCTACGCGGAATCGTCGACCTTCATCTACGCGTTCAAGCGCTGGACCGGCGCCACACCGGCCGCCTTCCGGCGGGAACGGCTCGCCCGTCCCAGATAGGCGCTGTCGGCGAAGCCGTCGTCAGACCCGCGCATGGCCGGAGCGAATGCGGAGGTACGCTTAAGCCGGTTGTACGCCGACCCAGCCGCTCATCGGTACCGTGCGGAAATGGGTTGTCACACCACGGTTTTCGTCGATGGCGTGCAGTGAGACGGCCGGATCCGGTGCGTAGTCCATCACGTGATCGGGCAGGTCGAGCTCCCAGATGCCGCCGAGTACCGACGCGGTGCTCGGTGCGACCCGCAGCGGGCGGCCCCCGAACGTGGTCGCGGCCGAGGAGTGGGCGTGCCCGGTCAGCACCGCGACGATCCGATCGTCGCCCGCGACCAGCGTGGCGAGCCGATCCGGTTCGGCCAGCGCGATCTCGTCGACGACCGGGCTGAACAGGTGCGCGGGCGGGTGATGCATGGCGAGCAGTACCGGGCCGTCGGCGGGCGCGCCCGCGAGTACGCCGTGCAGCCACTCGTAGGTGTCGTCGGCCAGCAGGCCGCTGGGTTCGCCAGGGATGCTCGAATCGAGCAGCGCGACAGTCAGTTCGCCGATCCGGAAGCTGCGATTGATCGGTGCGGTCGAGGCCGGTTCGCCGAGCAGCGTGGTGCGGAAGGCGGCGCGGTCGTCGTGGTTGCCCGGAATGGCGTACACCGGAATGTCGTTGGCGGCGGCGAACGCGGCGCGGGCTTGGGCGTACTGCTCGGGGCGGCCGGAGTCGGTGATGTCACCGGTCACCAGGATCGCGTCGGGCTTGTGGCGCAAACCGGCGAGGAATGCCATGGCGCGCTCCGCGCGTTCGGCGTTGCGCGCGCCGAGATCGAAGTGTGTATCGCTGACCTGAGCCACCAGGATCATCCGCGTTCGCTTTCTCTGGGGGGATCGCTCCATTGCGTCAGAGTGTGCCCGCGCCCTCGGGTGCGGCACCCCATCAGGCTAGTTGACCAGCGCTTTACGCGTCGTCATGAGGCTCGCCACCAGCGAAAACCCGCTCGCTGGTCTGTGTCGGCGGCCACAGCGGGGTGTTTTCAGTCCGCCTGGCGGGCGATCTCGGACAGGGTGCGCAGTGCGCGCAGGAATGCGCGGCGGTCGGGCGCGGACAGCTGGGCGAGCAGTTGTTCTTCCTCCTGCTGGATTTCGCGCTGTGCGTCGTCGCGGGCGGTGCGGCCCGATGGGGTCAGCGAGACCAGGTTGACGCGGCGGTCGGCCGGATCGGGTTCGCGGCGCAGGAATCCGCGGCGCTGCAGTTCGTCGAGTACGCCGATGATGCGTGTCTTGTCGGCGCCGACCGCCTTGGCCAGCGCCGCCTGGGTGTAGACCGGTTCGTTGCCGAGTCCGAGCAGCACGGCGTAGCCCCACATGGTCAGGTCGTGGCGCGCGAGCACGGGTTGTTCCGCGGCCATGAGCGCCCGCATCAGCGGTGCGATCATCGCGGCGAGGTCGGGTCGAGTCACTTCCGGCATGGGTCGAAAATACTGCTTGGCAAATCGTAAGCGTCTGCATACGATAGGCGCATGCTTACTGTTGAGAAAGATCGAAAACTGCTGCTCGCGATGCACGAACGAGCCGTCCGGCTCAGCACGGATGCGGCCGGTGCGGTGACCGCCGATCGGCTGGGAGTCGAAACCCCTTGCCGTGGATGGGATTTGCGCGCGCTGCTGGCGCATATGACGACGCAGAACTATGGATTCGCCGCCGCGGCGCGCGGCAGGGGCGACGATCTGGAGCTGTGGGAGGTGCGCGAATGGTCCGATCCGGTCGGTGACTATCTCGCCGCCTCTGTCGATGTGGTCGCCGCCTTCGCGGTCGACGACATCTTCGAGCGGAGCTTCGCCCTCCCGGAGATCGTTCCCGGAATGCCGTTTCCGGCGGGTGTCGCGATCACCATGCATCTGGTCGACAGCGTCGTGCACGCCTGGGACGTGGCGCGGTCGATCGGCCTGACCGTTGACCCGGACGAGGAACTGGCGCACGAGGCGCTGCGCATCGCGGCCGCCGTACCCGACGACGAGAACAGGCTGGAGCCGAGCGCCGCCTTCGCGCCCGCACTCGACCTGCTCGACAACGACTCGCTGTTGGACCAGACGCTGCGCCTGCTCGGCCGCGACCCGGACTGGGCGCCTGCCGTGCGGTGACCGCCGGAAACTCTGCCGTCAGTCCAGAGTGTCCAGCATTTCGGCGGCTCGTCCCAGCAGTTCGGCTTCGCGTTCGGTATCGAGCGCGAGCGGCGCCCAGAAGTCTTGGCCAGGAACGGCTTCCAGCGCCAGCTCGGGCGGGGTGCGCCAGTCCGCGGCGAGGCCGAGGCGCCAGGAGTGCAGGTGGGTGCGCGCGTGCGTCGCCGACCTGTCGAACAGCGGATCGCCGACGATCGGGTGACCGATCCAGGCCAGATGCACCCGAATCTGATGGCGGCGTCCGGTGACGGGGCGCAGCGCGAGCACCGAGTGCCGCTCATCCCGCACCACGGTGGCGAACCGGGTGATCGACGGATAGTTCTTGCCCGCGAGCAGATCCGCGGGTGCGACGAACCAGCGGTCGGCGGTGTGCTCGATGCTCTCGCGCGGCGCGGCGATCCGCACCCGGTTCTTGCGGCCGACGCTGAGCGGCAGCTCGATCACTCCTCGGTCCGGCAGGCCGGTCGAGGAGACGATCGCCAGATAGGCCTTGTCGGCGGTCTGTTTGTTGAACTGCCGCGTCAGCTGTCCGTGCGCGCCGAGCTCCTTGGCGAGCAGCACCAGCCCGGAGGTCACCTTGTCGATCCGGTGCACCGGATAGAGCGTTTCCCCGGCGGCCGCGGCGAGCTCGACGATGTCGGTGTCGTGCCGCTCGCCGGTCACCGAGATCCCCGCTGGCTTGTTCAGCGCGAGAATCGCGGCGTCCTCGGTGAGCAGGCAACGTGCGCGCAACTGCGGCCAGTCGATATCCACTCGCAGGAGCCTACGACCTACTCCTTGGGCCGGAGTACGTGCGGGCGCAGCCGGGTGAAGCCGCGCACGCGCACGCTGCGCAGGTTGTTCACGGTGAACTCCGGATCGCCCGCCAGCTGGGTCGCCGCGTTGTCGTCGATCAGGATGGTGCCGGGGCGCGCGACGCCGGTGAGCCGGGACGCGATGTTCACCACCGACCCGTACAGATCGCCGAAGCGCTGCAGCACCGGGCCGTAGGCGAACGCGACGCGCAGGTCGGGGGTGCCGCCGACCATCATCGTCGACTCCTGGATGGCCAGCGCGATGCGCGCCGCGTCGTGCGCGCTCTCGGCGGCGTACATCACCTCGTCCCCGACGTTCTTGATCACCCAGCCGCCGTTCTCGGTGATCGCGGCCGTGGTGGTCGACTCGAACGCCTCCAGCAGCATGGCCAGCTCGTCCGGGTGCAGATGCCTGGTCAGTCGGGTGTAGCCGACCATATCGGCGAAGCCGACGGCCATCTCCCTGGTGGAATCCTCCGGGTCGGCATCGCTGTCGAAGGAACGGGTGAGCGCGGCGGCCAGGTGGCGGCGCCACGCGTAGGTCTGCAATTCCTCGAGCACCCTGATGGTCGCCTCGGTGGCGGACCTGGCGACCTCGGCCGGATCGGTATCCGGGTCGGCGGCGATGGCTTCGGTGATGCGTGACTTGATCTCGGCGAGCACCAGATCCGACTGCCATTCCGCGAGCCTGGCCATGGACTGGCCGAGGGTGCGCGCGGCGGCGGCCTGCTGGCGGATATCGGAGAGGGCGACGACGTTCAGGCTGCGGAAGTCGCGCACCGCCTTGACGTCGGCGTCGGTGTAGTCGGCGACGTCGTCCGGGTTGGCCGGAAAGCCGAGCGCGGCCCACAGCCGCTTCGACACCTCCGACGACACGCCGGACCGCTCGGCCACCTCGGCCCGGTTGTACCGGCGGGTGCCGTCCAGCAGATATGACTCGACGACCGACTGCACCAGCTCGGACATCCGGTTGTCCTCCATGCTGGGTACCTTACGACCCTCGTCAGCCCAGGTGCAGCCACCGTCCGATCGACGGCACGCCGCCGGCGTCGACGAGGAACAGCAGATACCAGCCGGGCGGCGCGAGCGCCGGGTCCGCCGGCATCGTCATCGTCACCGAATCCGGTGCGGCGGTGGTGAATTCGATATCGATGAGGCGCTGTTCGTTGTCGCAGGAGTGCGTACACGCGCTCGGCCGCATCATGTTCACCTCGCGCAGGGCCGTTTCGCCCGCCGCGGTGATGGTCGCGCCGTAGCCGACGGACTGCGAGGCCAGCTCGAATCGCGGGCGGGGGCCGTGGAAAAGGTATGGCGGCCAATAGATCTCGATGCGCAGCTCCTCGGTCTTGCGGCCGGGATTGGAGCCTGCGGTGATCACCTTGCCGTCGGGGGCGAGCAGCGCGACCGAGTGATAGAGCCGGGCGATCCGGCTCGGCGCGGTGTGCATCCAGGTGCCCATGGCCGGATCGAAGATCTCGGCGTGCGGAGGTGCGGCGTGCGCCATCTCCTCCATGCCGGAGCCGCCGGTGGCCAGCACCGTACGGTCCGGCAGTAGTACCGCGCTGAGATGCATCCGCGCGTGATCCATCGGCGGCCCCGCCTCGTAGGCCGGTGCGGGTGCGGCGCAATCGACGATCCTGGTATCGGCCAGCGCCGGTGCGGGACTGTGCATATCGAATCCGCCACCGCCGAGGATCATCACCCGCTGCTGCTGTGCGGGCGGCAGCAGCACGCTGGTCGACTGGTTGCGCGAACCCGGCTCGGCCAGGCCGGGCACCTCGACCGTCGCGCCGGTCACCGGATCCCAGATCGACGGGCGCATACCGTTGTTCGCGCCGTACTGTCCGCCGGTGTAGAACAGCCTGCCGTCGGCGAGCAGGATCAGATGGCCGTACATGGGGATCGGGCCTGGCACCGGCAACTGCCGCCAAGTCTGGGTCGCGGTGTCGAACAGTTCGGGGACCACCGAGAGGAAGTTGTCGGCGCCGAGCCCGGAGACCGCGACCACGTTGCCACTCGGCAGCGTGGCCAGCGACGGATACCAGCGGCCGAAGGCCATGTCCGGCACGGCATTCCAGGCGCGGGACACCGGGTCGAAGACCAGCGCGTCGGGCAGTCCGTAGAACGGGTCGTAGCGCTCGGTGCCGCCGGCGGCGAGCAGCCTGCCATCGGGCAGGAAGGCCTGGCCGACGCAGAACAGGTCGATCGGGGTGGCGGGCGCGTCGAGACCGGGAGCCGGGTAATGCCATACCCGAGTGCGGAATTCGTGCGCGTCGTGCCGGTCCGGATCGTTGCCGGAACCGGCGAAGAACAGCACATCGCCGGTGTACAGCATGGCGGCGTGCACGGGGTTGATCTCGGTGTCGAAGTCGAGGATTCGCCAGACACCCTCGTGATGGGCATGTGCCACATCGGTTTCCAGCGCGACCACGTTCAGGTAGCCCGCGTTCTGGCCCTCCGGTGCGTCGATGGTGCACACCACCAGCGCCGGTGCATCGCCGTCGGTGCGCAGAGCTATTGCTGCGCCTTGGTTTTCGTTGAAGCCCCAGCCCGGGGTCTTCGCCCATCGGCTCCAGCCGTCGACCGCGTGCCCGGTACCGTCCAGGCCCCAGCCGATGGTGTACACCCCCGAGTTCAGGCCGCCGGGATTGTCCACCGCGAACACGATCAGCTCGGGCCGCCCGTCGCCGTCCAGATCCGCCGCCGTGATGCCCGCGCCCTGGTTCTCCCAGCCGTACCACTCGGGCACCGCGACCCACGGCGTCCACGCGGCCACCGCGCCGTCCGCGGTCAGGCCCTTGGCCAGGCGGAACTGCCCGCTGTTCTGTCCCGGCGGATTGTCGACGGTCAGGATGACCAGCGTCGGCTGCCCGTCGATGCGGGTCAGGCAGATGTCCGCGCCCTGGTTCTCCCAGCCGAACCAGTCCGGTACCTGGAGCCAGGGTGTCCAGCCGCCGGTCACCGTGCCGTCGGCGGCGACATCGCGCCCGATTCGGTAGTAGCCCTGGTTCTGGCCCGGCGGATTGTCGACGACGAACACGATCAGGTCGAGGCGTCCGCTACCGGTCAGATCCGCCAGCGCGATGCCCGCGCCCTGGTTCTCCCAGCCGAACCAGTCCGGCACCTCGAGCCACGGCCCCCACGCGCGCACCGCTCCGTTCGCGCCGAAGCCGCCGCCGACGCGGTACCACCCGGCATTCTGTCCCTGCGGATCGTCGACCATGAGCACGACGACGTCCAGCGCGCCGTCGCCGTCGACATCCGCGACCGCCACCCCGCAATCCTGGTTCTCCCACGCGAACCAGCCGGGTACCGCACCGAATTCTCCCGCCACGGGTCCATACTCGCCGCCCGCGGGCGATCCGTCAGCGAATCGCCCGATCATCCTGTGTCACAGCGGGACTCGTTCGAACCTGTCGGACCCCATCGATACTCTGTGCGGCGGTCGGACAGACTGCCGCGGCGTACGCGACCAAGGGGCGGCATCCCGCCGTTGCGATGGACCCCGGTTCCTGAGGGGGGCGGCGTCAGAGCGTCGCCATAGCCGCCCCTCCGCGCGGGCGGTGCTTCGGCGGTACCTCCTGCACGGTTTCCACCGGAATGGGCGACCATGGGGCATGACCGTTTCTGATGCGATGATCGTCGCTGACGGTGTCTCGATGCATGTGCGCACCGAAGGTCCCGCCGCGGCGAAGGCTGTCGTGCTGATACACGGGTTCGGCGGCTCGCTGCATTGGTTCGACCGGCTGGCCCCGATGCTCGCCACCACCTTCCGTGTGGTGCGGGCAGATCTGCGCGGACATGGACGCACGGGCGGCGATACCGGGCTCGAGCCGGAGTCGCAGGCGCGCACCATCGCGGCCGTGCTCGATTCCCTGGAGATCGCCGATGCCGCGGCGTTCGGGCACTCGTTCGGCGCGGATATCGCGCTCGCCTTGGCGCGCCGCTCCGACCGGGTGCGCGAGGCCGGAATCATCGGGCAGGCACCGGATTACAGCTACGCGAACTTCCCGCCCGGCGCGGTGATCATGACCGTGCCGATACTCGGCCCGCTGCTGCACCGGCTGACGCCACCCATCGCCATCAGGCTCGGCCTGCGCGCCGCGTTCGCCCGCGGCTACCGCTTCGACGACGCCTTCGACCGCCGGGACCAGCCGGTGCGGGACTACCGCGCCATGCACCCGGCCGTCTATCGCGAGACGGTCACCGCCCGCCGCACCCGCCTCGCGGCCGACCCACTGGACGCGCAACTGCGCGCGCTACCCAAACCCGCCATGGTGCTCCACGGCGACAGCGACCAGATGTACGACCCGGCAAAGACCATCGCCCGCTACGCCGCGACCGATGCCCGCGTCGAGGTGGTCGCGGGCGCGGGCCACTCCCCGAATGTCGAACGCCCAGCCGAGGTAGCCCGCCTGATCCGCGAATTCCTCACCCCACCAACCACTTCAGAGCAACCCAGCTAACCCGCACTCCGGCAGCGGGCTGTGAACGGGGCTTGACCACCTCGGTGGTTACGGCCTGAATGATGCTCGGCGGCAAGGGGTTTCTGTTGTGTCGTAGCGCGACACGCCGGGGGAGGAGCGAGCGCAGTCGAATGGCCGTGCGATACGCCGTGGACAGGGGTCATTCGACTGCGCTCGTTTACCGGAGAGGTCCGAGTGGGCGACTGTGCGGTGTCAGCCGACGAACTCGCGGTCGCCGTATTTCACCTTGGCGGTGTTCCAGTTGCCGCCGAGTGCGGTGACGAACTGCTGGGTGAGGGTGTAGTCGGCGAGGTCGGCGACCAGGATGAGGGTTTTGTCCTCGGTGACCGAGCCGCCGACGAGATGTTCCCTGGCTACCGGGTCGGCGACCAGCGCGTCACGGAACCGGTGCACGTCGATGCCCGCTACCTCGACGGTGAACGCGTCGACGCCGGGCGCGTTCTGCGGCAGCGGTTCGAAGGTCAGCACCGACTCCTGATGGAACCGGCTGCGCACCTGGTCGGCGAGGCGTTGCAGTTCGGGCCCCGCGGCGCAGGCGATGTGGAAGTTGCGTGACCGCTCGTAGGTCGCCTGTTGCCGCTCGTCGGACCAGAAGACGCCGCTGACCAGCGTGGAACCCACCGGCAGCGCGACGTTCTGCACGACGATCCCGTCGACCGTCAGCTCGAAGGCCTCCAGCCGGGTGCGCAGGCGCTGGTCGTCCGGATCGGTGATGGTCGCGGTGTTGTCGGTGGCGAACAGTTCGGCGGTGGGCTGCAACGGATTTCCCGCCGCGCACGAGGCCGGCCCGGCCTGCGCGGGCGCCTGGACGACGAGCGCGGCAAAAAATACCGCCGACGCCGCCGTGATCCGAACCATCAACGTCGAGCTACCCATACGGTTCTCCGTGTACTCGGGGCCGGTGAAGTCGATCAGACGGTCACCCTACGCCGCGGGCCAGGACGATGCCCGCTGATGCGCGGCACCGGTTCGCTCACCGGACCTACGGTGTCTGGTGCGGCGCAAGGGATTCCCGCGACCAGGTCAGCCTGCCCGCCGCCAGATCGGCGACAACGCCGTCGAGCCAGCGCAATTCGGCCTCGGTGATCGCGCGCAGGTACTCGTCCTCCAGTGTCACCACCCTCGGCAGTTCCATCCGCGCCATCTGCTCGGCATCGGCGTTCATCTCGGTGAGCTTGGCGCGCAACACTTTTGCGCGGCGTTCCAGTTCGGTGCGCGCACCATCGGGTCCGAGCAGCATCAGGAACGACAGGGCCGCGGGGAACTCCGGGAATTCGTAGCGCGGCTCGCCGACCATCTCGGCCAGCCAACTCGTGCAGGCCGCACGGCCCGCGTCGGTGATCTCGTAGACGGTGCGCTCCGGATACTGCTGGTCGCGCCCGGTCCCGCGCACCGCGACCAGCCCGGCCTCCTGCAGCCTGGCGATCGTCTTGTAGAGCGCGGCACGCTGGGCGACATTGACGACCTTGTCCTTGCCCCACTCCTTGATGCGGCGCTGGATCGCGTAGGGGTGCATCGGCTCCAACTGCAGGATGCCGAGCAGTGCCATCGCCAGGGGAGAGCGCTTGAGCTGCGCCGATGCCGTCATGGCGTCCATTCTAGTGGTAGCCGGATGACTAGCTTCCCAAAAACTAGTTGCATTGAAACTAGTCCTCATGTCACTATTGATTCATCAGCGGAGCAGCCGCAACGAGAGGACCCCGAAATGACCACAACCACCGCCCCCGTCAAGATCCACGTCGACCACGAGACCGCCAAGCGCCTCGGCGACTGGACCGACGCCACCGCCGTCGCCGTCACCGCCCGCTACGGCAGCGTCGTCATCGACCTGCGTTCCCCGCGGATCGAGGGCGACGGCCCGATCGAGGTGCACGCCGACCTCGACCACGCCATGGTCAAGCTGCTCGTCCCCGACGACGCCGTGATCGACCAGACCGGCCTGCGCTGGACCGGCCGCGGCCGCGTCAAGGATTTCGCCCGCCCGCAAGACGCCGCAGGCCGCGTCATCCGCCTGACCGGCGCAAGCACAACGAGCGAATTTCGGGTCCACCGCGCGGGCATCGCCGTCCTGTCGGCCATGTTCAGCCGCGAGTTCTTCGAAGACACCCGCCGCGCCCACCGCGAAGGCCGCACCCCCACCCTCGCCGACCCGGCCAACGCCCCGCGTTGACCCGCCCGCGAAACGTGAAGTGCCCCAGCTCGAGCCGGGGCACTTTCTCATATTTCTGTTGTGGGGTAGGTGAAATCGGCGTGCGGACGATCAGTTTTGGATGTGGTCGAGGAAGGTGTCGATGGCGGACCACATGGCGGGGTTGAGTTGGGTGTGGGAGCCGGTGCCGGTGACGGTGCGGAAGTCGACGCCGTTGGCGGCCAGTTGGGCGGCGAGGGCGGCGTGCAGTGGGGAGGGGACCATGGTGTCGGTGATGTTGACCAGCAACAGGATCGGGCGGTTGTAGCCGCTGGTCGGCAGCGCGAGGTAGTCGGTGTACGCGTCGCGGATGCGGTTGTCGGACAGGGGTTTCGACAACAGATCGCCGATCCCGATGCCCGCCACCCGCGCATCGATCTGCGGTGAGCACATGGTGCCGATGTCGTCGAGCACGGCGCGGCCCAGTGGACTCAGGTACTGGTTCACGTCGATATCGGGGCGTGCGGCGCGCAGCCCGGCCATGATGTCGGCGAAGAACCCGGTCGAACCGTCCGCGCCGGGCAGTGCCGGAGTGGAGGGGCCGATGGCAGGCAGCGCCTTCTCGACATCGGAGGCGGGGTCGATCGCGATGGTGCCGCGGAAGTCCAGCTCTGGCGCATAGCTCGCCTGCAGGTGTCCGGTGCTGAGCGCGGCGTGGCCGCCCTGAGACGGACCCATCACGGCCCAGGTGCGCGACAGTTCGGGCCGCGCGGCGCGCGCGGCGCGCAGCAGATCGAGGGTGGCGGTCGCCTCGGTCTGGCGCTGCAGATACGGATGCGGACCGGTGTCGAACAACCCGAGCCCGAGGTAGTCGGGGGCGATCACCGCGAACCCGCGCGCGACCAGGTGCTGCATCACCCCGTCCTCTTCGGCGTGCCAGTGCGTATCCGGCGCCGTCGTCGGATCCGATTCCGAGCCGCACCCCTTGCCGAGCCCGGTGGTGCCGTGGTCCCAGGCGACGATCGGCCACCCACCCGCCGGTGGCGTACCCGTCGGCACGAACAACGCGCCGCTGGCCGGGCGCGGCGTCCCGTCCGCATCGGCCATCCAGTAGGTCACCACCGACCCGTCGGCCATCCCGTGCCAGCCGGCCGCCTGCGGCGTAATGGATGTCAGCGTCCCCGGAGCATCGGCCAGCGCCGGTGTGGCCTGTACCGCGATCGCCGCGCAGGCCGACGCGGTCGCCAGGGCGAGTGCACCCTTCCAACCTCGAACAACACGCATCGCACGCCTCCCTGGCTCGACCGATCAGCTCACCTGGAGAGAAGCGTAAGACTGGTCAGTCGCCAGGCCGCCGTGCGGGGGCGAATTGTGAGCTAACTCGAAATCGACGCGCACGAATACTGCGTGTGCCGAGGCTCTCAGCCGATCAGGCGGGTGCCCTGATCGCGTCGATCTCCGCCCGCTCGTCGATACCACTCTCGGCGCTTGCGAACCGGGCCGGCCGTGCTTTGCGGTCGGTGGTCGGCAGCTCTGGCCGATGGGCGATTGGGCGTAGCTCGCCGACCGGTCAGATGATGGTCATGCCGCCGTCTACGACGAGTGAGGCGCCGGTGATGTAGCCGGCGGCCGGGCTGCATAGGAAGACGGCGCAGGCGGCGAGCTCGGTGAGGTCGCCTGCGCGGCCCGCGGGGAGTAGAGGTATGCGCGAGTCGATGTAGCCGTCGGGGAACTGCTCGCCCATTTCGGTCGGGAAGTAGCCGGGGACAAGGGCGTTCACGCGGATGCCTTTGCGTCCGGTCCACTGCACGGCGAGATCGCGGGTGAGGCCCATCAGTCCGGCTTTGCTTGCCGAGTAGGCCGCCTGTGGCAGTTGTCCACTGACCAGGCCCGCGACGCTGGCGATATTGAGAATGGCGCTGCCGCGCGGCATGACTCGCCCGCATGCCTGTGCAACCCAATACGCCCCATGCAGATTCACGTCGATGATCTCGCGGAACTGCTCGGGGGTTTCGCGGGAGGCCGGCACGGCGGAAGCGATCCCCGCATTGTTGATCAGTACGTCGACTCGGCCGAACTCGGCGACGGCGGCATCGGCGATCCGCTGTGCGTCCGCGGGCTCGGCGACGTCCGCCTGCACGGTGAGCGCGCGCCGCCCACGCTCCTCGACCAGCGCCGCCGTCGACTTCAAGCGATCGGCCCGCCTGGCCGCCAACACGAGATCCGCGCCCGCCTCCGCACATGCCTGCGCGAACGCCACACCCAGCCCGGACGACGCGCCCGTCACAACCACCACCTTGTCATCGAGGCGAAATCGATCGAGCACGCTCGGATATGTCATGGGGTTCCTTCCGGTCGGCATTCGGACGCTGATGCGCGCGTCCAGCTCGATGCTGGTGCACGGCGGGCTGTCGCACACCGTGATTCGCGCAGTAGTCATTCCTCCTGAAGGCACCACCTTGTTGTGCGCGCGCTGTGCGGCACTGCGGGTGAAGTCGACTTCTCCCCTGGAATAGGTGCGCAGGGCAATCGGGAATCCGTGTCATCACGGCGACAGGTATCTTCATCCCTATTCCAAGGGGCACTTACAGTTTCGCCGATGGTTCTCGGCCGACCTGTCGGTCTGGCAACGCCGCGAGTCTAAAATTGGCTTATGCCTAGCAATGCGACTGCGGGCGGTATCGGCGCACGGGTTCGGCGCTCGCGGCGTGCGAAGAATCTCAGCGCGGCCGAGCTCGGCGCGATGGTGGGCGCGCCGGAATCCTGGATAGCGAAGGTGGAGCACAACCAGGTCGGGCTGGACAAGTATTCGGTGGTCGACAAGTTGGCCGATGTCCTCGACATCGATGTCCCGTGGTTGCTGGGGCAGCCGTATCAGCCCGGCGAACCGGCCCGGAATGCCGGGCACACCATGGTTCCGGCGCTGCGGACAGCGCTGCGTCGCACCGGCCTCATTCTGTCCGGGCATCCGAGCATCCGCGCCGTGGCGGCACCGCAACGGCTCGCGTCGTTGCGGGTCGATGTCGATCGGGTGGTCCGCGGTAGACAGGCGGCGAGGCTACCGGAGGTCATGCTGGTGCTCCCGGATCTGGTGGAGGCGTTGAACACTCGGGCGCTCGATACGGCCGGCACCGCCGAGTCGGAGGTGGTGCACCGGCTGATCGTCGAGACCGGTCAAGTCGCGAGGATGGCGCTGAACAAGCTTGGCTATCACGATTTGGCGTGGACGGCGGTCGAGAACGCCGCGACGGCGGCGGCTCGGCTGGGGGATCCGCTGATGCGGGCGTGCTCGGCATGGGACCGCTGCGGTGTGCTGCTGCACACGGGATCATTGCCGCTGGTGTTCACCGTGGCCGAGGCCGCGATGGATGACTTGAGTGATCAGCTGAACTTCCCGAATCCGGAGGCGTTTTCGCTGTACGGCGCGCTCGGCCTGCGGTGTGCGGTGGCGGCGGCCCGCCGTGGTGATGCCGCGTCCGCCTGGCAGTACCTGAGCGAAGCCGACCGGATGGCATCCCGGATCGGCTTCGACCGCAATGACTTTCAGACGGTGTTCGGTCCTGGCAATGTCGCGATCCACGCTGCCGAGATCGCGGTCGAGCTCGACCAGCCCGAGGTGGCCCTGCGACGTCATGCCGGTGTCGATCTCGCGTCGGTGCCGAGCAGGGAACGCCATACCCGGCATCGCATCGACATTGCCCGTGCCTACGCACAGCTCGGCGACGACGCGACCGCCGTTGCCACGCTGCGCATGGCGGCCGACGTCGCACCGCACTATGTCTACAACCATCCGCTCGCCCGTGGGCTGGTCGCCAACCTGCTGTGCAGGGCGCAGCCGAGCGCCCTCGACGCCGGCCTGTCCGGTATCGAGCGCGCCATGGGCCTGAACGGATGATCCGTGGTCACGATGTCCGCCGGGCGTTGCCGAGGAGGGTGGTGGTGGCGAGGAAGATCAACGAGGCCGTGTTCCAGTCGGTGAGAACGCCTGCGGCGGCGGCCAGCCCGGCACTCAGCGTGAGTGCCGCCATCGGGTAGATCGCTGATCGGTATTCGTTCGGAGTTTGCTGCGGATCGTTTCGCTCGGGCGGTTTGTCCATGGTCATTCGGATTCCGGTGTTCTGTTGCGAATGCATTCGGGTAATTGCCTTCCTGTCCGGTGTGCTCCGGAAAGGGACGGTGCGCGGATGAAGCGTCCGGCCAGACATGGTGCGGCCGTGGACCTTCGAGTGCGTTGCGGCGGGCCACGTGGCTCTTGCGCGCGGTCCGCTGTTTCCGTCGGCACCATCGCGTCACCTCGCAGTCGAAGATCAATTTCGTCGAATTCCATCTGCTCGAATAGTGGCAAGTCCGTGCGCGTCGCACCGTCACATAGTTGACGGTTTCGCGGGAAAATCGGCAATAGAATCGAAGCGTGGCTGAAAGCACCGACGCCGCAATCACTATCGGTTCCCGGATACGGCGGGCACGGCGGACCAAGAAAATGAGCCAGGCGACGCTGGCCGGGTTCGTCGAGCGGTCCGAGTCGTGGATGCGCGGCATCGAGGCCGGCCGGATCAACCTGGACAAGCACTCCGTGATCGATCGCCTGGCCAGTGTGCTCGAGGTCGATGTCGCCTGGCTGCTCGGGCAGCCGTTCGAGTTCGGCCAGGACAACGGGCACGACGCGGTACCCGTACTGCGCAGGGCGCTGCGGCGCACCAGCATCACCCTGTCCGGCGGATCCGTGCATCCGAAGACGCCGCGGCCGCTGCTGACGGACCTCCGTGCCGACGTCGACCGGATCACCCGGCGCCGTCAAGCGGCGAACCTCTTCGAGGTGATGCGACAGCTACCGGAGCTGACCGAATCGCTGAACACGAGCGCTCTGCTTGCTTCGGGGGTAGAGCGAGATGTCGTCGACGGGCTGATCATCGAGACATCGCACGTCGCCCGCACGGTGCTCAACCAGCTCGGCTATCACGACCTGGCCTGGACCGCGGTCGAGAATGCCGCCACCGCCGCCGCCAGGCTGGGTGACCCGCTCATGAGTGCCTGCTCGGCGTGGGATCGCTGCGGGGTACTGCTCCATACGGACGAAGACGACGAGGCCTTCATGATCGCCGAGGCCGCGCTCGCCGACCTGCAAGACCTCATGACAGCGCCTACGCCGCAAGTGCTTTCGCTCTGGGGCGCGCTGCATCTGCGATGCGCCGTCGCATCGGCGCGGCACCACGACGCACCGACGGCATGGGCCTACCTGGCCGCGGCGGAGGCGGCCGCGGCACGACTCGGGGTGGACCGCAACGATTTCCAAACCGTGTTCGGGCCGACGAACTGCGGTATCCACGCCACCGAGATCGCCGTCGCGCTCGACCAGCCCGATATCGCCCTGAAGCGCCATGCCGGCATCGACCTGACAGTTCTGGCGTCGAAGGAGCGTCACACGCGACATCGCATCGAAGTCGCCCGCGCCTACGGTCAGCTCAAACGTGACGCCGCGGCGGTCGATCAGCTCAAGCGGGGCGCCCACCTGGCGCCGCAGTATGTCTACAACCATCCGACCGTGCGCGACCTCGTCGACGAGCTGTGCCATCGCGCGCAGCCCAGTGCGGTCGATGCCGGGCTCGGCGCGATCGAACGCGCGATAACTCGGTCGACCTAGTCATGCGGCTCGAACCGAGTCCGCCCCGCGATAGCGCGGACTCGGCCTTCGACCTCACTCCATGGTCGGCTAGGTCATCGCCGGTGCGGTACCGACCAATCGGCCGATGGTCCGGCGAGCCTTGTGCAGACTGCGATTCGGCAGCAGGCTCCGCAGTCCCTGGTTGGCGCCGATGGTGTTCATCACGAGGTGGAGGCGGCGGTGCCCGGGGTCGCTCAGGGTGGGAACGAGCAAGGTCGGCATGCGGACGCCGGGGTCGGCGGCGACGCCGTCGCGGTTGGACCGGTCGCCGACCATCAAGGTCTGCTCGGCGGGAGTGTCGAGCCGATCGAGTATCAGGCGAAAGATGGCGGGGTCGGGTTTTTGGATGCCTTCTTCGTTGGACAGGACGAATTCATCGATCACGTCGAGCAGTTGTGCCTGCTTGAAGCAGTCGCGAATGTCGAAGTGGATGTTGCTGAGAATGCCTATCCGGTAGCCGTTTTCGGCGAGTGCGTTGAGCGTGTCCGCGGCGTCGACGGCGAATGTGTTGTAGCCGGGGTCGGAGTCGACGTCGAAAAGCGCTTCGGCGAGGTCGGGGGCGAGCCCGGCGTCTTCGAACACCTCGAAGTAGGTGTCCCTGTGCCGTTGGTAGCTGGTGTTGCCCTGTGGTGATTGCAGACGGTTCGGTTGGCCCGCGGCGGTCCGGATCTGCTGCAACAGCGCTACGGCGGCATCGTGGCCGGGCTCGGGGTCGGCGTCGGTACGTACCCGCTTTAGTGCCTCTAGCGCCCAGTCTTCGGGGGTGAGTTCCGTGACGAGCGTGCCTCGCCAGTCGAAGACGACGGCCTTGATGGGGTCTGGGCGCGGGCCCTTGGGATGCATGACTGTGCAGGTTAATGGCGGGCGCGGCGAAATGGCGGGCGACGGCCTTTTCGCCGTGCGCGTCGCGGCGAGCTCGCCGCACGTTGGCCGCGCTGTCAGAATGCGATATGCCGGTTCCGACGTTGATTGTGGTGAGTGGACCGCCCGGTACGGGCAAGACGACTTTGGCGCATGAGCTGGCGGGGGCGCTCGGCTGTCCCGCGGTCATTCGTGACGAGATCAAGCAGGGCATGGTTCATGGCGCTTCGGCGCCCGATGGATCGTTCGATCGGAAGACGCTCGCGGTGTTTTCCGAGGTGCTTGGTGCGCTGGTGCGGGCGGGCGTGACGGTGGTCGCCGAGGCGGCGTTCCAGGACAAGCTGTGGCGTCCGATCCTGGAGCCGCTCGTCGAACTCGCGGATATCCGGATGGTGCGTTGCGTCGTGCCCGCGGCCGTCGCGCACACCCGCATCAGCAGGCGCGCCGAACGGGACCCGAGCAGGACCGCGCATGCCGATCGCGCGCTGCTCGAGGCGATCGCCGCCGGGGCGTATTCCGTCGACTCCTTCGTGCCGATCTCCCTGGACCTGCCGAACCTGGATGTGGACACCTCCGATGGATATCGCCCCGGCCTCCAGCGCATTATGGATTTCACCCGGACCGGTCGTTCGCATTCGTACAAGACGTAGCGGGCGCCCGCGCCATAGCCTTTGGCCATCGGGAGGAGAACCAATGAACGACAAGTCGCCCGGTGTCGCGGGCCTGATCGCGCTCATCATCGCGGTGGTCGTGACCGGACTGCTGGCGGGCACCTATTACGCGTACGCGACCTCGGTCATGCTCGCGATGCGCAGACTCGACGACAAGACCTTCGTCGAGGTATTCAACAAGATCAACGACGTGATCGTGAACCCGGTGTTCATGCTGAGCTTTCTCGGATCGGTCGGTCTATCGATACTGGCGGGGGCGTTCTATCTGCGCGCCGATTTGCGCTCGGTGCTGCTCTGGATCGGTGTCGGCGTCGTGCTCAACATCCTGAGCCTGGTGGTCAGCGCCGTATTCAACATTCCGCTCAACAATCACCTGGCCACCGCGAACGACGCGACGGGTGCGGTGGACTTCGCCGGGTTGCGCAAGGATTTCGAAACGCCATGGGTGGCTTGGAATATCGTGCGTGGCCTGATCAATACCGCCGCTCTGGTCGCGCTGTCGCTGGCGGTGGTCCAGCATGGTCGCCTCACTCGCTGAACCGGTGCCGGGCCGGAGGGGCCGGGCGTACCGTGGACTTCGACTGGTTCTGCCAGGCCGGAGGGGTGCGATGTTCGGCGACGAGATGTTCGGCGACGAGATGTTCGGCGACGAGGCGAACGACGGGACCGATTCGGAACAGTGGAAATTGCCGTCCACTACCGCCTTCCATCTGCCGCAGCGCAACCTGCGGCAGTACGTGCTCGGCTACTTCGACCTCGACTCCGTGCAGACACGGACGGTGCGCCGGCGCCTGCTACCGCACCTGCTCGTCACCGTGCTGATCGATTTCATCCCGCCGCGCCGCCGCATCGAATCGGTGGACGGCGTCGTGGAACCGTCGATTCGGCTGCCGGTGAACGGTCCGCGGGATCGGCCGCAGATATTCGAGCAGAGCGGTCGTCACCGTGCGGTGTGCGTCGACCTGACACCGCTCGGCGCGTACGCGCTCTTCGGCATCCCGATGCGTGAACTGGCAAATGCCAGTGTCGATTTCACCGATCTGCTCGGCAACGAGGGGCGGTTCTTCGTCGAGCGGCTCGCGGACGCGGGCACCGGAGCGGATCGGGCCCGGGTTGTCGACGCCATGATCAGTGCGCGAATGGCACGGTCCGAGCCGTCCGTCGGATTGGTCGATCATGCTTGGCGGCAAGTGAATCGGACGGCGGGGGCGATCCGGATCGGCGCGCTCGCCGATCGTCTCGGCGTCAGCCGCAGGCACTTGGAGAAGCAGTTCGACGAGCGAATCGGGTTGTCGCCCAAGGCCGCTGCCAGGGTGGTGCGTTTTCAGCGCGCGCTCGCGCTGGCCGAGAGCGACAAGCCATGGTCGGAGATCGCGTCGATCTGCGGCTACACCGACCAGTCGCATCTCTCCCGTGAGGTGCGCGACCTCAGCGGGTTGACGCCGGGCCGGTTGCGTGGTCGTGCGATCGCGGCGGGCGGACGGTTTCTCGTCGAAGGCGATGCGCCGGGATGACCGTCCCGCTGTCGGTTCTCGATCTCGCCCCGGTGCGCCGCGGCATCCCGCCGAGCCATTCGCTGCGCGAATCGGTCAGCCTGGCCCCGCGGGTCGAGGAACTCGGCTACCTGCGCTATTGGCTCGCCGAACACCACAACCTGGCCTCGGTCGCCAGTTGCGCGCCCTCGGTGTTGATCGCCGAAATCGCCAATGCGACAACGGTATTGCGGGTCGGATCGGGTGGGGTCATGCTGCCCGACCACGCACCGCTGGTGGTGGCCGAACAGTTCGGCACACTGGAGGCGCTGCATCCGGGGCGTATCGACCTGGGGGTGGGGCGTGCGCCCGGCACCGACCCGCGCACCGCACGCGCGCTACGCCGCACCGAGGAGCCCGCCGGATTCCCGCGGCAACTCGACGAGCTCGTGGGCTATTTCAACGGCTCGGCAGCCGCTGGAGCGATCAAAGCCATTCCCGCCGAAGGAAATGCGCCGCCGATCTGGATTCTGGGTTCCTCGGTGGCGAGCGCCGAATTCGCCGCCGTTCGTGGGCTTCCCTACGCCTTCGCCCACCATATCGCCCCGGGCGCAACGATTCCGGCGCTGCGCAGGTACCGCGAATCATTCCAGCCCGGCGTGAGCCTGCAGCGCCCCTACGCGATCGTCGCCGCCATCTCGGTCGTCGCCGACACCGACGAGCACGCCGCGTGGGTCGCGCAGACGTTACGTGCCGCCGCCACGCGAGCCAGGCGCGGAGAGCACGCGCCATACGAGGCGCCTACGCAGGCCGCCGCACTGCCATACACCGCGGACGAACTCGTCTTTCAAGCCGAATACCTCAGCACCCAGATAATCGGCGGCCCAGCCGAAGCCCACCGCCGCGCAACCGAACTCGTCACCGAGTCCGGCGCCGACGAACTCATGATCCTCGCCGTCGCCCACGAGTACGCGGACCGAGTCCGCACCTACGAAGTGCTCGCCGAGGAACTGTCCACTGGTCACTGACCGCACCATGCGGTGGTCCCAGTCGCAGTCGTCAGGATGGGCCCGCCGCGACCGGCGGCCGGTTCCCGGTCCTGCTGAACTCGCCGGGAATGGACGACACCACCGGCTGGAGCACCGCTCAGGCCGAAGACCTCGCCAGTCACGGCTACGCCGTGGTCGCCATCAACCACACCAACGAGGCGTTCGCCGTCCAATTCCCCGACGGCCGCCTGGAACGCACCGAGGTGCCACTGGACTCGCCCCAGGAGGTCCTGAGCGAGTTCCTGTTGCCGACCCGCGTCGCCGACACCCGTTCCCGAAACGGTGGCGGCATCCTCGAAACCCTCAGCGCCCTCGCCCAACCCGAAGTCCTACCGCATCCGTAGCGCCCCGGATAGCTTGGGCTCCTTCGCATTACCGAACCCGTCGACGCATCGCAGAGTCGCGCTTCGGCATCGGCACGCCGGACCCGAAACTCGAAACGTCGACGTAACTGGTTGCGCGTCTCTCATCCATTACGGCAAATGTTCAGCACCTGAGGCGGAGGTGCGATCGGCCCGTGCTGACGAGCCTCGTATTCATGCGAACCAGCCGTTTCGACACTCCAACAGCCCAGCGCGCGGTGGCGGCGACATCCTCCGCTGACGAATTCCGGACCGTGCCGCCACGGGCACGTGATCATCTGTACGGGGCGCTGACCTTCCTGCTGGCCGTGCTGCTGGTGCCGGTCGCCTTCGCTCGACACCCCGCCCGTGCTCGAGAATTGGCCTGCCACTGGGCATTACACCTGCGTTTCCCCGCCCAAGACCTCCATGGCCTCCATCCGGCGGCGCGGGCGGCATTCGACGCCGCGCGCACCGAGGCATTCTGGGGACACCGTCGGCTCATCGCCGTCACTTCCGGATACCGCGACCCGGTCACTCAGCAGCAATTATTCGACGAGGAGGTGCGGCGCTCCGGATCGGCGGCGTCCGCGCGGGTGCTGGTCCTGCCTGCGTCCGAGTCGAGTCATGTCGCCGGCATCGCACTCGATATCCGGCCGCGTGAAGGGGCGCGCTGGCTCGAACGGCACGGTGCCCGCTACGACCTCTACCGCACCTATGACAACGAGTGGTGGCATTTCGAGCATCGACCCGAAGCGGCCGGTGAACCACCGCGGCGACAGCCGCACCCCGGCGCAGGCGCACCCGCGAGGCGAGATGATCCCGAGGTTTCTGGCGGTTTGCGGGATAGTACTTCCAGTCAGCCCTTCGGTACCTCAGATGGAGGCGCGCGCACACCCCGCGGACGAGAGTGGGATTTGCCCGCGGGCCCCGGGTCTCCACTTCGGGGCCTTCGTAGATCGTCCGCTCGAACCACGACGGCACAAACCGAAGGAGACACCATGACGACCAACGAGAATTCGTCCGTCACCGGCCCGCGCCGACCGGAGCCCGACGCCGCGGCGCCGGTCTGGTTGTTCCGCGTTGTCTGGGCGATCGGAGCACTCGCCATCGCCGCCTCGGTGTCCCTGGTGGTCGTGGCCTTCAAGGCGCAGCACACCTGGGGCGGTGAATTCGTCGCCACCGGCCAGAGCGCGGACGCGCCCCTGCTGCTGGGGTTGATTGCCTTCCTGTTCGGTGCGGCCGTCCTGATCTGTGCCCTGCTTGTCCGGTCCGCACTCGGCCGGCTTGCCTCATTCCGCCAGCAGTGACCGGCGCTCACCGCGCTGACATCGCATCTTCTGATGCGGCACCGCCGCCTCTTGCAGGAGGACGTATGAAAGAAACCCCGATTGATCGGCGCGGCTGGATCATCTCGGGTCTGGCAGGCTCGGCAGTACTGCTGGTGGCCATCGCGGAGGCGCTGATCGGTATTCACGCCCATTCGTTCTTCGTCCGTGGTGCGCTCATCCCCGTGGTGATCCTCACCGCGGTGGCGGTCGGGGTGTGCCGACGATGGCCGGAGGCGGCGCTTGCCCTGGCCTGGTTGCTGTTCGTGTATCAGAGCTTCGAGAGTGTGCCGATGCTCTTGACACAGGTGACACTGGCGGGAGTGGTGTTCGGTGCGGCGCGCTGGGGTGGCAGATCGGCCACGGTGTTCGCGGCGGTGTTCGTTCCGATGGCAGGTCTGCTGGCAGCGGAGGCGGACCGGGCCGGAGTACTGGCCGCCGAACGCTCACGCCTGTACAGCGCTGTTCCGGTCATGGCGGTGTTCGCCGTGTGCTGGGGCGCGGGGCTGGCGTTGCGGCGGTTGGGCGACCGTGCCGACCGCGCGGTGGCGGCCCAGTCCGCGGCCGAAGAGGACGCCACCCTCGCGCACCGCGAGACGCGGGAAGCGCGGCAGATCGCGCGGTTGCGCGAAGAACAGGCTCAGCTCGCCCGTGATGTGCACGATGTGGTCGGTCACTCGCTGGCGGTGATCCTGGCGCAGGCCGAGTCCGCGCAGTTCATCACCGAACCCGCACCGCTGCGGGATTCCATGGCCGATATCGCGACCTTGGCACGATCGTCGCTGCGCGATGTCCGTCGAGTTCTCACCGCGGCGCCCGCGCAGCCCGAACCTCCCGGCGAATTGCACACCTTGATCGACGGTGTACGCGGCAGCGGACACGAGATCACCCTCAGCGAAACCGGAACTACCCGGACCCTGGCACCCGAACTGGCCACCGTCGCCTACCGCGTACTACAGGAGATGCTCACCAACGCGATCCGGCACGGCACCGGACCCACCACGGTGGAGGTGGATTGGGCCGACGAACTCCGAATCCGGACCCGCAACCCCGTCGGCGACGCGATCGCCGCAGAACCGGGCGGGCACGGACTCGAAGGTATGCGACAACGACTGGAAGCAATCGCGGGAGACCTCGAGGTACACCGCCAGCCAGCCGAGTCCGCCGCAGGCACCGCCACCTTCATCGCCACGGCTCGAATGCCCATCCGCAGGTACACGCTATGAGCGACAACGAGATTCGAGTGCTCCTGGTCGACGATCAAGAACTGTTCCGTGCCGGTATCGCGGTGATCATCGACGCACACCCGGACATGCGGGTCGTCGGTCACGCCACCGACGGGTTCGACGCGCTCAACCGCGTCGACGAACTCGAACCCGATGTCGTACTGATGGATATCCGCATGCCGGAGATGGACGGGGTGGAGGCGACCCGCCAGCTGTTCTCCCCCGAACGCGTGAACCGCCGGCGGCGGCCGCTGCGCGTATTGGTCCTGACCACATTCGATCTCGATGACCGCGCCGCGACCGCGATCCGCCACGGAGCCAGCGGATTCCTGCTCAAGGACGCCACACCGGCCATGCTGTGCGACGCGATCCGGACCGTACACACCGGTAATGCCGTGCTGGCCCCACGCGATCTCACCGCCCTGCTCGATAGCCAATTCCGTTCGCGCACAGCCATTCCGGAGTCCTACACCCTCCTGACAGACAAAGAGCAGGAGGTATTCGCGGCCATCGCGAAAGGACATTCGAACCTCGAGATCGCCCAGCGCATCTTCGCCAGCGAGTCCACCGTCAAGACCCACGTCGGAGCCATCTTGCGAAAACTGGGTCTTCGCGACCGAGTACAGGTCGTGGTCTTCGCCCACGACCACGGCCTGATGTGACACACCGCAACCCGCGCGAATGATGATCTCGACTGTGCCCTCGGCGGGGCTCCATATAGATGGGAACAGTACCGACCAGCATCTTCTTGTTGGTCGGCTGGTCATAGAAGCCGATTTCGCCCTGAACGGCGGCAGGCGCTAAGGGCATCGGCGTTGGTCTCGGAGCGGACGTGGTCGGTGCCCAGGGGGTGGCCGATCTGCTCACCGACTGCGCGGAGCTACCGCTGGTGCGGCGCATCACGCCGGACATCGTGGTGGACGAGAACCTTCCCGTGAACATTCGCGCTCTCGGAGTCCCGGTGTGGCCAGGTGTCTGGTACCGACCGGTGAACCTCGAGCGCGGACCTAACCTGACTCGGCGACCACCTTGGTGAGACCTGCCGCGAAGCCATTTCGTTGGGGCCGACGCGTGCTTCGGCGGCAGGTCGCGAATAACCGCTCATGCCGCTGACCGCGCTGGTTGAACCCGGTCGGCGCACCGCGTTGGAAGATCAACTGGGAGTGGCGATCCGAGACCTGACCGAACAACTGCCAATCTTATGATTCAGGTTTGGATGTCGCGTTGATGTTCCTGGCCGGTGAGCTGTTCGGCGATGTCGAGTAGGAAGGTGCCGAGTTGGTCGAGATGCGGTGCGAGATCGGGGTTTCCGGTGATGTCGGTGGCCTCGGGGGCGAGGCCGAGCAGTTGCGACGCGATATCGCGGGGATAGTCCGAGGACAGGTCGAGGCGGCTGGTGTGGTCGTCGACCCGGTGGACGCGGCCGGGTAGCGCATAGGCGCGGGGCGCCGCGGTTTCGGCGTCCAGGGGGACGGTGAGGTGCAGGTGGTGACGGGCGGGAGCCACGGCTAGGCGGGCGGCGACATATGCGGCCGGATCTGTGGCCGGTAGCTCGCGTGGGGTAGCGCGGTGGCCCGTGCCCGCGGGTTCGGTGAGGCGATCTGCGCGGTAGATGCGCCAGTCGGCGTGGCGGGTGTCGTAACCGAGCAGGTACCAGTTGCTGGCCTCGAACACCAGGGCATGGGGTTCGGTGCGGCGGGCGGCGGTCGCTCCGCCGCGGGTGCGGTAGTCGAAGGTGATGATCTCGTGGTCGCGGCAGGCGACGGCGAGGGTGGCCAGGACGGCGGGATCGACCCGTGATCCGGGTGGGGCCCACGGCAGCGATCCCATCGGATGTGCGGCGGTGTCGAAGGCGGTGACCCGGTGCCGCAACCGTTTCGGCAGTACCTGTTCGAGTTTGGCCAGGGCTCGCAGTGCGGTGTCGGCCAGGCCGGTGATCTCGTTCGCGGCGGTGCGCAAGGCGATGGCGATGGCGACGGCCTCGTCGTCGTCGAGCAGCAGCGGTGGCATATCGGTTCCGGCGGCGAGCCGGTAGCCCCCGGCGGTCCCGGTGGTGGCTTCGACGGGGTAGCCCATCTCACGCAGGCGTTCGATGTCGCGGCGCACGGTGCGTAGGGTGACTCCGAGGCGTTCGGCCAGCTCTCCGCCACCCCACGAGCGCCGGGTTTGCAGCAGTGACAGCAGTCGCAGCATGCGTGCGGGCAGGTCGTAGGCCATTTTCACAGGGTGCCAGACATTGGTGACAAATACTGTCCTAAAGGGCTTCTACCGTCGATTTCGGTTTTCGTTCCATCGGTGACCATGTTCGATCGGCAACAGAAAGCGAGGGCGTCATGGCATACGACGAGGTACTGGCCGACCGCATTTCCGAGCGGCTGGCTGGGCGCGGGGTGACCGCGAAGAAGATGTTCGCGGGCCTGACCTTCCTGTGGCAGGACAACGCGCTGGTCAACCTGTACGACGAGGGCCTGATGGTGCGCGTCGGACCCGACGGAATGGACGACGCGCTGGGACGTGCGGGTGCGAAACCGTTCGTGTCACATGGCAAGCCGGTCAAGGGGTGGGTGCTGGTCGACGAGGAGTCTCTCGACGACGACGCCCTCGATGACTGGCTCGACCGCGCCTGGGAGTTCGTCGTCGAACTGCCGCCGAAGAAACGCAGGACCACGGCGAAGAAATAGCGTGCGGCACAAGTCGATTCACGACAGGAGATCTTCATGATCACCGGAATCAACACCGCCATCGCCTGGGTACTCGACCAGGACGCGGCCAAGAAGTTCTTCACCGAAACCCTCGACCTGGAAGTCCGCGCCGATGTCGAGATGGGTCCCGGCGCGCGCTGGCTGGCCGTGGGCGTGCCCGGTCGGCCCGATGTGCAGGTGGCCCTGCTGGTGCCGGGCCCGCCCGCGCTGGACCCCGAATCCGGCGAGCGACTCAAAGCGCTTCTCGCCGAAGGAGCCCTTGTCTCCAAGGGAATCCTGACCGCATGCACCTTCACCGTCGACGACTGCGCCGCCGTCCACGCGGACCTCGCCGCCCGCGGCGTGACCTTCTTCCGCGAACCGGAGCCATTCCCCTGGGGCGTGTCGGCTTCTTTCACCGACGGGACCGGCAGCTGTTACGAGCTGTTGGAACCCTCCCGCACATGGTGACAACTTCTGTCCTAAAGGGCTTCTACCGTTGGTTTCGGTTCGTTAGATCGGCAACAGAAAGCGAGGACGCCATGGCATACAACGAAGTACTCGCCGACCGCATCACCACGCGGCTGGCTCCGCGCGGGGTGACCGCGAAGAAGATGTTCGCGGGCCTGACCTTCCTGTGGCAGGACAACGCACTGCTCAACCTCTACGACGAGGGCCTGATGGTACGTGTCGGGCCCGACGGAATGGACCGAGCCCTTGCCCGCCGCGGCGCGAAACCACTCCCGTCGCGGGGCAAACCGGCCAACGGCTGGGTCCTGGTCGCAGAGAAATCCCTCCACGGCGACGCCCTGGACTACTGGCTGGACTCGGCGTGGGCGTTCGTCGCCGAACTGCCGCCGAAGAAGCGGAAGACCACAGCGAAGAAATAGCGTGCCGCACAATCCCATTCACGACAGGAGACACATCATGATCACCGGAATCAACACCGCCATCGCCTGGGTGCTCGACCAGGACGCGGCCAAGAAATTCTTCACCGAAACCCTCGACCTCGAGGTACGCGCCGATATCGAGATGGGCCCCGGCGCGCGCTGGCTGGCCCTCGGCGCATCCGGCCAGCCCGACGTGCAGCTCGCCATGCTGATCCCGGGCCCGCCTGCCCTGGATCCCGAATCCGGCGAGCAGCTCAAAGCCCTACTGGCTAAGGGCGTTCTGACCGCCTGCACCTTCACCGTCGCGGACGTCGCCGCCGTCTACACCGAACTCTCCGGTCGCGGCGTCACCTTCCTGCGCACCCCCGAGCCCCTGCCCTGGGGCGTGTCCGCCATCTTCACCGACGGCACCGGCAGCACCTACGAAATCCTGCAACCCACCCACTGACCCCCGAGTGCCAGCACCGCGCACTGACCGATGGCCGGTCAGTGCGCGTGCTGCGTGTCGAGGTTGAGACAGATCGGGGTGCCCTCGGGGTCCAGCACGATGGTCCATGGCTGGTGTCCGGCCCAATCGGGGTCGGCCCCGGGTTGGAAGTCGGGGACGGTGGCTCCGAGTTCGACCGCGCGGGCGGTCGCGGCGGCGAGATCGTCTACGCGGAGGTCGAGGTGGACGCGTTTCGGATGTTCGGGATCGTCGGGCCAGGGTGCGGGGGTGTGCCCGGCGACACCGCCGAAACACAAGGTGGTGTGCCCGTCGCCCACCAATGCGTAGTCGGTGTCGCTGTGCTGGATCTGCCACCCGAGGAGCCGACTGTAGAAGTCGGCCAGGGTCGGTGGATGGGCGGCGTCGATGGTGACGCAGATCAGGCCGATGGACACGGTCATCGAGATTCCTTCCGGTCGTGGTTGTTCGGTGTCATTCAGGGGCGTTCGAGTAGCCCGAGGGTGTTTCCGCTGGGGTCGGTGAAGAATGCGTACGCGCCGCCGGAGGTCAAGGGGGTCCTGTGCTGGAAGGTCTTCCCGCTGGTCCGCGTCACTTCCCGCAGCGTCTCGTCGATGTCGCGGGTCTGCGATTCTTCCTTCAGCCGCAGACCGAACATCTGCTCGTAGAAGCGCCGGGTGCCCGGTACATCGGGAGTCGAGATGGCCACCAGGGTCACAGGATTCGGCTTTCCGGAGAACGAGATCGGTGCCGCGGGCTGACCGGTCGCCAGGGTGAGCCCGATGGTGTTGCCCGCCGGGTCGGCGAACATCGCGAACGACCTGCCGGTCGCGATCGACGTTTCGGGTTGCACGACCTTGCCGCCCAGCGATTGCGCATGGTGCAGCGCCGCGGGAATATCGGGGCGGACATGGCGTCGGTCGAGCCCGCTGTCCGTTGCTGGTGACCGAACGGCCGGACAAGCAATGTCGCGGCCACGAGCGCTGCCGCGAGCACGGCCGCCACAACCAGGCGGCGTGCGGTCCTGTTGATTGCCAATCGTTTGCGGTTCACTGTGTCCTCCTCTCCGTGTCTCGATCGTCCGACTGCAGTAGGGGATTGGGGGTGAGGATGCGGCGCAGGATGTCCTCGATCTCGGCGCGGGTGGTCGGCTGCGATCTGGCCGTCGCGCGCAGGCTCAACCCGCTGATCGCGGCGGCCGCCGCGGTGGCGGTGACCGGATCGGTATAGCGCGCGATGGTGTCGTGGCTCAGCGCGATGTAGCGATCGGCCAGCGGGCGCAATCGCGGGCGGCGTAGCGCGGCCAGATACAGCTCGGACTCCAGCACCTGCTGGTCGTGCCCGCCGTCCAGACTCGCGTGCAAGGCATCGGTGAGCGCCATGATCAGCTGGTCGATCGTGAGGTCTGGGTGTCGCGCGGTCCAGTCGTCGAGGTAGTCGGCGAACCGCTCGACCGACCGCCGCAGCGCCGTGAAGATCAAGTCATCTTTCGTGGCGAAGTGATATGTGGTGGCGCCCAGCGGGATACTCGCCTCCTCGGCGACCGCACGGTGGGTCAGCCCCTCGACGCCGTGAACTGCGATCACTCGCTCGGTGGCCGAGGTGATCTCCTCGATCCTGGCCTCGGGATCGCGACGGCGTCGAGCCGGTTTCTCCGTCATCACACTCTCCGGGTGTTTCGTCGGTCGTTCATGGGCGCGGATCTGGATTGCTAGAAATTCGCTTGCCGTCTGCGAGGTGAATTAGTACAGTACTAATGTACAACAAGATGGCCTGGATGGACCGTTGCTCCATCCATCGGTCGCCACTACTCCGAAGGGAGTTGTCATGACCACCGACATGCATGCCGTGGCCGAAGAATGGGCCGAGAGGTACGCGCGAGCATGGCGCGCCGGTGATATGGACGCGATGGCCCAGCTGTACTCCGAAGACTGCGTGCACTACGTACCGTTCCAAGGAATCAAACGGGGCCGCAAGGCAATTCGGCAGATGCTCGCCCGGTACGAGGACAGCGAGTACCCGGAAGTGCGCCTGGAGATCGTCCTCGTCGAGGGTGACCGCGCCTACGCCGAATACTGGGTCACCTGCGTGCACCCCGAACGCGGCAAGGCCACCATCGCCGGATGCAACGTCGTGCGCTTCGACGCCGACGGACGCACCGACCGCGTACGCGATCTCATCGCGATCACGCCGGGCCATTTCCCCCTCGACGGCCCCTGGACTCAGAGCTGAACTACCCCAACCACTTTCCCAACGAACGGAGAGCGCCATGCCGAACTACTCGATCGGACTCGTCGACTTCAACTACGGTCCCGGCGCGGTCGACAAGGCCCGCGACTTCTACCGGCAAGCCTTCGGCTGGGAGCCGATCTTCGAAGACGACAACCACTACCACGTGCTGCGCTCGGCCAACGGCACCTGCCTGGGCCTGCAGCAGATCGCCGAAGGCACCAACTACCTGGCGGGCGGTGCGGAGTTCTACGAGATCGGCAAACCGATGGTCCTCATCGACACCGACGACATCGACGACTCTCTGAAAAAGCTTGCCGCACTGGGCTGCACGATCAAGCTCGACAAGGACGAGATGCCCGGCATCGGCTGGTGGGCCATCCTCGACGACCCCTTCGGCGCCCGCTTCGCCCTCCGCCAGCTCACCATCCCCATCCCCTAAGGAGGAAATCGATGGCGTTCATTCCCTGCCTCGGCGTCGCCGACCCGGCGGCAAGCATGAGCTTCTACCGATCGCTGGGCTTCGACATCGACTCCAGCCCCGCCTATCCCGGCCACGACCTGCATCTCCTGCTCTTCCGCGGCCAGTTCTGCGCCATGCTCTACCGCAGCAGCGAACTGCGGGAATACCAGCCGGTCCTGGCGGGCACCGCACCCGGCCTGCACGGCATGCTCTACCTCGCCGTCGACGACATCGACGCCATGTACGAGCACGTCGCCCGCCACACCCCGATCGTCAAACCGATGGCCACCGACGGCAGTGGACAACGCCTCTTCTACTTCCGCGACCCCGACGGCTACGTCATCGGCGTCAACGACAGTGCCGCCCTCGCCGCCAGCTCGATGGCCAAATACGCCCGCACCCCGTGAAAGGAAAAATGTCATGACCAAGTCACACCCGTTCAACCTCGTCGACATCACCGTCCCGAAGGACGGCCACGAGGCCGCTCAACGCTTCTACACGCAGACATTCGGCTGGAAAGTCGATGTCGACCTACCCGGCTACCCCATCTTCGGCACCGGCGACGGCGGCAGCCAAGTCGGCCTCATGTGGGAAGGCAACCCGCAATCCGGCGACATGGCCAAATTCTGGAAGACCGGCACGCCTGTCCCGTTCATCGGCACCGACGACATCGACGCAACGCTCGCCGAGGTCGAGAAGAACGGCGGCGAGGTCGCACACCCGGTCAAACTCGCCGGCGCGGTCAAGGTCGCCACCATCGAAGACCCTTGGGGCAACGTCCTTTTCCTGTGGCAACCCCAATACTGACTCGACGACCGCAGCATGTGCGCTTCCTGCACGCAGAGAAGCGCACTGCTGCTGCTCGGCGGTTCGGACCGGTTTTCGAGCCTCCGAAAAGGTGCTCTGACCTGGAGTGCTAGCTGACAGCAACCCCCGTATGGTGCGAACCTGCGACACATGACCTGAGGTTTTGTCTTCCCGCTGATTCCCTTGCGATTCGGGGAACACGGCTGACCTGCGGAAATGAAGCTCCCCGACTGTGCCCTCGGTGGGGCACGATAAGGATGGAAACAGTGCCGACCAGCATCTTCTTGTTGGCAGGTTAGTCATCGAAGCTGATTTCGCCCTGAGCAGCAACAAGCGCTAGCAGGCCATCGGCTGTTCCAACGGAACGCAATAGGGGCGAGTGGCGACAGCCGCTCACCCTATGGACGTTGGTACGTCTTCATAGCTGGATTGGCCCGAACTCGGCGGCAGTGCGAGCCATCGCGCGGATGGCCGCATTGTCGGCGGTAGTGCGCCAGGTGAGTGCCCACTGTAGTTCCGGGGCGTCGGGCATCGGCAGGAAGACGATGCCGGGTGGGGTGTTGTAACGTGCCGCGATCTCGCCGAGCGGGTGAACGCACTGCCCGGACGCCACCAGGGAGACAATCTCGTGGAAGGTCCTGGCGAGCGGGCCGCGCGGGATGCGACGCCCCTGCGGCGTGCGAGTCGGCACCATCGACGACACCCAGTATTCGGGAGCGTCTTGACCGAAATCGGCAACACGGTAATCGGCGAGGTCTTCGAGGGAAGCGCTGCCGCGTTCGGCCAGCGGATGGCCGGTGGCCACAGCGAGTAGGCGGCGGCCGGTGAGCACGGTCGGGCCGACGGTGATGTCGGGCTCGAGCACGGGCAGCCACAGCACGTTGATGTCGTGCCTGCCGTCGCGCAGTGCGGTGAACGGGTCGACGCCGTTGATCTCACCAAAGGTGATGCCGCACCCCGGATATCGCGTGTGGAACGTGTCGATCAGCGGCCGAAGTTCGTGTCCCGCGTGCCCGAAAACGCCGATCCGCAGCGACTGGTCCGCGCTCAATCCGGCGGCTTCGGCACGGGCGAGCGCTGCTTGGAGCAAATCGTGGACCTGCTGGAGATCTTCGCGCAGTCGCCGCCCGACCGGAGTCAATCGCACGCTGCGACTCGTCCGTTCGAAAAGCGCGGTGCCGATGCGGCGTTCTTGTTTGCGGATGGCCTGACTCACCCGGGCTTGGGAAACGTGCAGCCGCTCCGCGGTATGGCCGAAGTGCAGCTCCTCGGCCAGGGTCAGGAAGATCTCGATATCGCGTAGCTCCACACATAACTCCAGTGTTATCAATCGGTGCACGAAGCTTACGTTGTTCGGTTGCCGCGTTCACGCGAAGGTTGCTGTGTCGCCGAGAGATCGCCCCGGTGGCAGATCGACACAAGGAGCCGTGAACATGAACGCCAAGCACGAAATCGTCGTCATCGGTGGGGGTTACGCCGGTGTGATGGCGGCCAACCGCCTGACCAAGAACACCGACGCACACATCACGATGATCAATCCGCGTCGAGTCTTCGTGCCCCGGTTGCGCATGCACCAGGTCGCCGGTGGAACCCACGAGGGCGTCGTCGAATACATCGACGTCCTCTCCGAGAAGGTCCGGCTGGTGATCGGCAGCGTGGCACGCATCGACGCCCCCGCGCGCACAGTGCTGCTCGACGACGGTGATTCGATCGTCTACGACTACCTGGTCTACGCGGTCGGCAGTGGCAATGCCGCACCCTCGGTACCGGGTGCCGCCGAATTCGCCCACCCTGTCGCGACTTTGGAGGCAGCGCAGCGGTTGCGGTCGCTGCTGTTGGACACGCCGACGTCGGCCCCGGTGACAGTGATCGGTGGCGGGCCGGCCGGAGTCGAGACCGCCGCCGAGCTGGCCGAGGAGGGGCGCGTGGTCACTCTCGTCTGCGGCGGCGCTCTGGTGCCCTACCTGCACCCCAAGGCGCGTCGGACCGCCCACAAATACCTGGCCAAGTTGGGCGTCACCGTCCTCGAAGGGGCTGATGCCGTCGTGACCGCAGTGCACGCGGAGGCCGTCGAACTGGCCGACGGTCGCATCCTGGACAGTGCGGTCACCGTCTGGTCGGCCGGCTTCAGCGTCCCCGACCTGGCTCTCCGGAGCGGACTCAGCACGGACGCGGCCGGTCGAATGCTCACTGACGAGACACTGACCAGCATTGATGACGAGCGCATCGTCGCCGCCGGGGATTCGTCGGCACCCTCTCAGCTGCCGTTCCGGATGAGCGCCTACAGCGCGTACAGCCTTGGCGCGCACGCCGCCGACACCCTGTTGCACCGGATTGCCGGCGAAGCGGCTACGCCGATCGACATGTCGTTCCCTGCGATGTGCCTGAGCTTCGGCCGCAACGCCGGGATCTACCAGATCGGGCGTAAGAACGAGACGGGAACCCGGATCTACGCCAGCGGATCGATCGGCCGCAAGCTCAAGGAATTCGCCTGCTCGGCAGGCATCACGCACATGCTGACCGAGGCGGCCAAGCCCGGCTCGCACCACTGGTTCAAGGACGGCAAGTACCGCCCCGCCATTCTGGCCGAACGCCAGAACGCCGCGGTTCCGGTCGCCTAGTACGGGACCAACTCCATGAGCGTGACATCCGAGCCTGGCAGGCCGCCCGCCAGCGCCCGCCAGGCGACCGAAGCGTTCCTCGCCCATCGCGGCCTGCTGTTCACCGTCGCATACGAAATGCTCGGAACCGCAGCCGATTCCGAGGATGTGCTGCAGGAGGCGTGGCTGCGCTGGCACACGGTCGACCTCGGCCAGGTCAACGACGTACGCGCCTACCTGGTGCGGACCGTCACTCGTCTCGCACTCGATCATTTGCGAACGAGCAAGCGCCGCGGGGAAACCTATGTCGGACCGTGGCTGCCCGAACCGCTGTTGACCGCGCCGGATGCCGCCCACGATCTCGAGCTCGCGGAAAGCCTGTCGATGGCGCTGATGTTCGTCCTCGACACACTCACGCCGACCGAGCGCGCGGTGTACGTCCTGCGTGAGGCGTTCGACCTCGGCTATGACGAGATCGCCGACGCGGTCGGCAGGCCCGCCGCGACGGTCCGTCAGATCGCACACCGCGCCCGTCGCCACATCGCTGTTCGCCGCCCACACCGGACGGTCTCGGCAGACACGGCCCGCACAGTGACGGAATCGGTGCGGCGCGCTCTCGAAACCGGCGACCCGCAGCTGCTGCTCGCCGTCCTCGCCCCCGATGTCGTCCTCATCAGCGACGGTGGCGGGGCCAAACGAGCCGCAGTCCGGCCGATCGCCGGCGCCGACAAGGTGGTTCGCTTCGTCACCGGCGGACTCGGCAAGAAGGCCGTGACGCCGACCTGCGAACCGGTGACCGTCAATGGAAACGCGGCGCTGGCAGTCTATTTCGACGGCGAGTTCGACGGCATCCTCGCCATCGGCGTCGACGGCGAGCTCATCACCGGTCTCTATTTTGTCCGGAATCCAGCCAAATTGACCCACACCCAATCCAGGAACCCACTCACCCTGCGGTGAACGATCTGACAAGATCGGCGTGACTCACAGCGGTGGTGATCGAAGGATCGTTGCACCGGGAACGGCGAGTGCCTCCAGATCGTGATCGAGCAGGATCGTGGTTTCCCTGGCCGTGAATGGAATTCGATCGATCTGACGACCGCTGGACGTTCCTCCCCGCTGCTTCGGACGATCACCGTCTCGTTCATCCATATCGGGTAGTCACTCGAGGCGGCACCCGTCACAAAGATCCATTGCGGCCGTGTCGGGAGGACATCCACGCGGTCGATGGTCATCAACACGTTGTCATTCTCCAAATCTGCCGCCCTTCTTCGCCGTGTCGTCGGCAATTGGGTCAGTCATCTTGGGGGCCAGTGAATCTGGTGCGGCTACACTGCTGTCGAGTGGGTAGTCATTGTCTACCTCGGCAGGGTGTTCACAGCCCAGTACGGTTCTCGAAAAGCATTGGTATCCCGATGTTTTCATGGATGCCGTCATCGGGACCAAGGCTGAGCGATCGTTCGAGCTGGGCCAGTGCTGTGCCTGCGACGACAAGTGCGTTCGTGCTCAGTATCGCACCGGCACGCATTGATATCGCTGTGCGTTGGGAGTCCTCTCGAGTGAGGTGCCAGTGAATGATGTCGAGACTGAGGCCTTTTGGCCTGCCGCTGGTGGATCCCCCGGTGGTCATGCCTCGATTGTCGTTGATGAGTGGTTGTCGAGCGCTGTAGGTGGTGGTCCTGTATCGGAACGGCGGTGACGGAAGACATCGCCCGCTATATAGAGTTGCGGTACAACCAGATCCGACTGCATTCGGCGCTCGGCTACCGGACACCGAATGAAGTAGAGTCCGAATGGCTCACAAGGAATCAGGCGGCCTGAAATAACCAAAAATCCACTGTCCGTGAACATTCCGGCCCATCAATACCCCCTATCCTTGAACTCGACAAACCGAGCCCCGCGACTACGAGATCGCGATCACCGCGCGCTTTCGATACCTCGGCGAGTTGTGTTCGTCGGGGTCACGTCCTGGGGTGGAGCTTGAGGCGGAATCCTTTGGGTTTGAGGGTGATCTGTTCGCGGACTTCGAGTGTGTAGCCGGGTTGGGGTTCGAAGGTGAATGTGTGGACGATGTGGGCGAGCGCGAGCAAAATCTCGTGGTAGGCGAATTGTCTTCCGATGCAGGCGCGTTCGCCGGTGCCGAAGGGTTTGTAGACGTAGGTGCCGAGTTTGCGCAGGTTCTCGGGCAGGAAGTGGTCGGGGTCGAATTCGTCGTGGTCGGGTCCCCATACCGGATCGCGGTGGGCTTGGAGGGTGAGCACGAATACCCAATCGCCTTTCTTGAAGGCGTATCGGCCATCGCCGATAGTGAGGTCGTGTTTGGCTTCCCGGAAGTAGCCGGGGGCGATGGGCCACAGCCGCAGGGTTTCGTCGACGACGCGGCGTAGGTAGCGCAGTTTGCTGACGTCGTTGTAGCCGATGTCGGCGTGGCCGCGTTCGGGCCAGCGTTCGTCGATTTCCGCACGTGCTTCAGCGGCGATGTCGGGGTGATTCGCCAGGAAGTACAGAGCGAAAGCCAGTGCACCGGCTGAGGTTTCGTGTCCAGCGACGAGAAAGGTAAGGATCTGGTGGCGGATGTTGATCTCGTCGAGTTTGTCGCCGGTGGCGGGATCGGTGCGGTTGAGCATCAGCCCAAGCAGGTCGCGGGTGCTGTCGGGGTCGTCGCGGCGGCGGGCGGCGATGACGTCGTCGACTAGGTTTTGTGCGAAGGCGATGTCGCGGCGATGCTGTTCGGCGCGGTGGCGGGGGAGGTTGTGCAGGAATGGTGGGAGGTTGGCGTTGCGGTTGATGTGGCGCAGTCCTCGGCTCATCGCGGTGACGAAGGGGTGTTCGTCGGTGCGGGTGAAGGAGTCGAAGCTGTAGCTGAAGCCGGCGCGGCCGATGACTTCGAGAGTGAATCTGTTGGTGCTGTCGGCGATGTCGATCCATTGGCCTTCGCGTGCCGACCAGTACTCGATCAGGTCGGAGACGGTGTCGGCCATGGTCTGGTGGTAGCTGCGCATCGCTTCTTGGGTGAACGCGGAGCTGAGGATGTTGTGTGCTTTGGACCAGTTCGGTTCGTGGTTGTAGGCGGTGAACAGGCCGTCGCGGGCGATGGGGCGCATCAACTTGAACAGGACCCCGACGTTCTTGGTCCAATGCTCCTCGTTGTTGATCTCGGTGATCAGCTCGGGGCCGGTGACGATGACGATGGGGTAGGTGACGATGAGGCGTTCGAAGATCGGCCCGTAGCGGCGGGCATCACGCATGGACGCCTGGGTCGGTTTCGCCGGGTTGATGGTGAGCACGTCGCCGAGGAACGGCAGCCGAAACGGAGGGTGGGGCAACTGCTCGACGGGGCGGTCCGACACGTGGGTCAACGGGATTGCTCCTTGCTGGGGCGGTGCGGGCGCAACATTAGTGCAGACCGGGCTGAGGCGACGCGGGCCTGCGCGTGCGGCCAGTCGCGGGCCAACTCGAGCAGGTTTCGCAGTTCCGAGTCCAGGTCGGCGATCGTGGACGCTGTGCTGCTCACGGACTGGGTTGTTGTTGGTTCCGGTTGCGCGCCTCGCTGTTTGGCGTCGAGCGCGTGCGCGATGCGCAGTGCGTATTCGCCCACCGCGCCACAGTCGCGGCAGTGGAGGCGGGGATCGATATCCGCGGGCACGTAGGGCCTCAATTGCATTAGCGCATCACGGATTTCAACGGTCATGCGGTGAAGCCGTACCGCGGGATCGGTGCGGGTGAGTTCTGCGGCCGTGTACAACCTGATGTCACGGGATGCGTCGGTGAGATCACGCCACAATGGCCGTAGCCGTCGGCAAGTGCGTCCGGTCTGATCCCATCCCAGGCGGGACAGGATGTGGGCGATCAGGGGGATCGCGGTGATCATCGACGCGGTCAGGGCCGAGGCGAAAAAGGTGGCAGCCTTGCGGATCATCTGCGGATCCGGCGACGGGATTCCGGTGACGGTGTGGAACGCGGCGACCAGCGGCCCGGCGACCGCGTCGACGAGTAGCCCGCCCGCAGCGGCGAAAATCGCGTAGAACACGAGTCTTTCGCGGATGCTGAGGTCTTCGGTGCGGAACTCCCGGATACCCAACCGCAGGATCAGCACCGCGCACACCGCGAGCGGAGTCCCGAAGACAGCCCAGAACACGACCGAAGGCCAGCCGAGCGCCTGATCGATGAGCATGCTTCGGCTGCGCGCGGGAGTGCCTGCGCCGAGGACGAGCCCGAGCACAACCGCGATGGCGGCGTCGTAACGTCGTTGCCGCTGCCAGGTGGTCTCCGGGTCGGCCCCGCGCCATAGCTGCGCCAGACCGAAAATCCCGGCGAGGGTGAACAAGATGGCGCCGAGCGACAACTGGTGCAGCAGACTGGCGATCGTGGGCGCCACCGCCCGTTCATGCAGCAGCATGCCCACGACGGCCCAGGTCAGCGAGCGGTTGATGAGTCGGTCAACTGTGGATTCGCGCAGAACCGCCCAGCGAGCGACGGTGATCGTGGTGACGATGACGATCGCAGGCAGCGCGATATAGGCGGGTATTGGTGAGATCATCGGCGAAGATCTCGGAAGAACGTCCCCCGCAACGGAGATTTCGGTCGCCGCGGTGTAGTCGCGTGCACCATCGCCCAATCGGCGAACGTTTCGGCTTCGCGTTCCATACGGGTGCTGTAGGCGTCGCGGCCCAGAACGTGCTGGATCGTCTCCGGCGACAGCGACGGCAACAGCAGCCCCACCGTCGTGGTCGCCAGGTCGGCCTGAACAGTCGGGAGTCGGTCGTGTTCCAAGAGCATATGACCTATCTCGTGCAGAACGATGTGCTGGGCGTGCCAACTCGAGGTCCGGCGGTCGTAGACGATGATGTCGTCGTCGCGGCGGGCGATCCATAAACCGCTGCCTGTGCCGCAACCAGTACCGGCCGACATCGATGTGTCCATGGGCGACAACGTGATCGGGCGCGCACGATGCAAAGATACAGCGTCGATGTATTCGTGGAGGTTCCACGGAGAAGGGATCGGCACAGCTCGGGTGAGCTCAGCGAAGCGCTTCTCGATACTCGGCATCTGACGTCGTTCCTGGGCGCGAAATCTATTATCCCCGAGCTGAATCCAGCCTGCTGTACATCATGCAGCCACCCCCTGAGCGCCGTCATGTCAACGTCGGGACTCAGAGTACCTGTAGCGCGATCTCGCCGTCGCGGTGGATTTGGTTCCGCGTCAAGATATCTCGTGAGAGTCGCTGCAAGGCACCGTGGCGGTGCCACGTCATCGCGCACTGCCCGACGGCGCTACGTCGATCAGCATGTATTCGCGAACCGGTATGGACTACAGGCTATCTCGGGTGCCGCAACGGATCCGACCAGTGAAGCGGTCGAGCGCCTCGGGTGGGCGGTTGTGGTGTGCGCTGGGCGCGGCGGTTGCGTGGGTTGCGACGGTCGAGTGTTGGGTGGGCTCGATCGAGCTGGCCCGCCAACTCTTCGACGCGTTCCGGCTCGAAGTCCGATACAACAAGATCCAGCACAGCGCCCACTACCGTGTCACGATCACCGGCCAATCCCTGGGGATTGTGAACCGCGTAGCGCATCGTGCAGTAGCCCGCGCCGCTGATTGCGCCCAACCGGACGGAAACGCGGGTGGTTGCGACACCACGCATGCTGTTCCCATGCATATAGTGCCCTCGGCAGGATTCGAACCTGCGACACCGGCTTTAGGAGTTCGTTCCGTCGCCTAGATAGATTGGCTCACAAGGGATTTGACCTGGCTATATGCTGATCTCCGGTGATACGGATGGTGACGCGGGATGCCGTGGTCACTGACCAGACACTGACCACGGCGCTTCTGCCCCGGAGGCAGGCCCGTGCCGGTTTTGGGGGTTTCTGGTCGGTCCGCAAGGTCTGACGAACTGGCGGTTCAGTACGCCGTCGTTCGGCTTGGTTCGCGGCACTTGTGACATCGTCGTGACACCGGTGGTCGCTGCCAGCTTCCGACCAAAGGCACCCTCGGCGCTCACAGTAGTAACAAATTGTGAGATGCATCACGACTAGATGATATGGCTATCAGTAATGACTCTTCTGCCTCCGGCGGCCACACGCCAGCGGAGCTCCCAGACTTCAACCTGACTGCCGGCTGGCATCAGTTGCCTGACGGACCGCTTCAGACCCTGGTTGATCAATCCCGCTACATCGGCGTCGGGGTCACGTTGTTCATGCCGTGGGGAATTGCCGCTGGAACAATTGTGCCGGGCGAGAAGTTCTTCGATGTTGCAGCCACCAAGTTGCGCGAAGCGACCGCGCTGGATCCCAATGAGGAGGTGCGGAAGTATGCAGATGAGCTGGGGCAGAACATGTACGGCTTCGTTGCCGATGGACTGCGAAAGTCTGCTGAGGACGACGGTATCCATCAAGGTGTTCTGACCACGTGTTTTATTCACCTTGAGGATACGACTTGTCATATTGGCGGCCGGAATGTCAAGTTTGACTATCTGCGACTCCAGCTGAGTCATGTCACAGGTTGGACCTATGGCCTGCGGACATTCTGACAGCTGCTCACATCGACTGCTCCTCTCCCCGCTTCCTCATACTTGCCATCTCCTCAGTCGGTCGGGCCTGTCAACCCCGAAGAGCGAAGCGTGGGTTGACAGGTTCGGGCGACTGCTCGGGACAATCGGCGTATGGGGAGGCTGGGACCGTAATCGGCGTGAATGGCGTTGTGGGACTGGTGTTCTCGCCTGCGGGTCGGCTTCGTTGGCGACCCTGCCGACGTCGTTGTCGGTGGCGGGGGGTGAAGGGGTGACGTCGTTGTCACCCGTGGCGGTCAGTACCCGGCGGCGCGGGCGATGCGTTCGTTGCGGCGGGTGCGGCGTCGGCAGTCGGCGCAGATGGGCATCTTGCGGCGGGGTTGGGAGAGGGTGCCCCATTCGAAGCCGATGGCGGGGTTGGTGCAGTTGAGGTAGTGGCAGATGGCGGGCTCGGCGGTGGTCATCGTGTGGGGTTCCTCTCCGGTTGTGGCGGTCTGGCCTACCCGTGGGGCTACCGCGCTGCCGGGGTGCGGAGAAGGGTGGCGAATGCCATCACGTAGTGACGCGACGTCAGGAGCGCCCTTCGGAGTTCCCCGGTGGTGTGGTAGGGCTTGTCCAGGTCAGATCGGTGCGGCCGGAGAGGAACCCTGGTGAGTGCCGTCGAGCGTGCTGCCTGCGTCGTGGACTGTGCGAATCCTGTTCGGTGACTACGGCACATGGCTCGATCCGCGGCGCCCATGCAGGTGGTGACCGACGGTGTTGCTCGGAGTCGGTTAAGGCAACCACAGCCAGATGACCGGGCAGAGGCCGGCGGATGCGTGATCGGCTGCGGGAGGTACGTCGGGTACGGCACACGACGTGCTCAGCACTATCCGATTGATTGCGGAGGTGACCAGACATGTCCTGGAGCGACATTGCGGGCGCAAGCGTGCCGCCGACGCGCCGACGCGCCGCGGTGACCGCCGTTCAGGGAACCGCGCCGCGCGTCGTAGCGCGGCGGCGGCGCGCATGCGCCGCCGCAGGCGCTCTTGATCCTGTATGGCGGAATTCGGCAACAACCGGTGAACGGTGGGCGCGAACGGAAGTCGGGGACGGCGAATGTCACGAATCCTGATCAGGCATCATTCGTGACCTCGGCCCGGTTGCGGAATCGGCTGCGTTCCAACGGTTCCGATCGGCGACCTGGCGTACGGTGATGACACCTCCCACCGAGGGGGCGCTGAGTGGTCCACCAGCGCGGCCCCAGGAGGGAGGTGGTGGGGATGGCGAAACATCGCCGGAAAAAGCAAGAGGCTCCGGTCGATTACGGCATCATCTTTGCGGGAGTTGCCGTAATCGCCGGAGCGCTCGTGCTGGTCCGCTGGCTGCGGGCTAAGTAACCCACCGGTGGGGCGTCGGTCTGACGGCGTCCCACCCCAGCATCACTCGCGTGACGACCTCAAGTGTAGGTGCTTAGCATCTCGTATGCTAGCCCGCTCCCGCTGGTCAGGGAGGTTCCAACCTGGCTTTTCGTCAATCGCGGGGCGTCTCGTGCGGCTCGGTCATACTGGTGACTGCGGGTGCCGGAGCAAAGGGTGCGAAGCGAGGCTCAACCACCGATTATGTTCGGGCGCAGCATAATTTGGCATCGAGCGTGGGGCAAAGCCATCAAGCGAGGGACGTCAGGGGCCGGATACTGGACAGGTTGGGGCGACGAAGGTTGTCGAAGATGCGGCTCGCGTAGGATCGGCGTCGTGAATTCCGAAATTGTCGACTTGTTGTCGCCGCTGACAGAATCTCGTCGCGCGCATTCGATGGAGGTTGGTCGGAAGGTCGAGAGTGTCGCGGAATTTCTTCCCGATCATTTGCGTGCCGACACGATTACGTCGGCATACCTGCACGATGTCGGATACGGCTATCCGATCATAGGGTTTCATCCCATTGACGGCGCAGTTCTATTGGAGAAGCGCGGATATTCGCGCGCTGTGTGCCACATTGTCGCGTTTCATTCGGCGGCGCTGGTCGAGGCCGAAGCTCGCGGACTGGACGTCGCCATGTTCAGGCGGTTCGAACTGGCTCGTGTGCCGAGGATCGATACGGCCAGCGACTTCGTATGGTGGGCCGACATGACGACCGGGCCGTCCGGGGAGACGTTGACGTTCGAGGAGCGGCTAGCGGATATCCGTGCACGATACGAGGTTGGAAACGTCGTGCGGACAGCGATTGATCGCTCAGCACCTTTGTTGCAAGCTGCTGTTCAACGTGTGGCAGGGTCGATATAAGGTTCACTGGACGACAAGGCCCACTCGATCCGCTTTCGTTGGCTCGGATCCATCTTCAGCGAGGGAATTTTATCGATGGGAACCCATTCGACGCGACTGCTTTCATCGCTCGTAGTGGGTTGTCCGCCAATAGGATTGGCGCGATAGATGATCGTAAACTCCTGACGGACTTCGTCATTGCTAGTGTAGTGAATTACGTGATCAGGGTCGGTGAAAATGCCGACTATGCCAGTCAGTTCGACATCGACACCGGTTTCCTCCTGCGCCTCACGAACAGCTGTCCGACTCAGGGATTCGCCCGGGTCGTGCGCGCCACCCGGCATTGACCAGTTGCCGTTGTCGGTCCGACAAATCAGAAGCACGGTGTCATCACGCGTGATGAACGCACCCGCACTTGGCCGAACACTGTTCGCAGCTGGCGCGTCGGGGTCGTGGTGGTAGTCGATACGGCGTCCCATGCGAGTCAGGATACTGCCGGTCGTCCCGTTGCCCAGACGGCCTCGAACGAGTCGAGGTAGTAGCTGAACAGGTGGCCGCCCGGTACTCGCTGGAGGTGCTGAACTGGGGACTTTGCAGCGTAGGCCCCGTAGCTGTGGGTGTTGACCAGCATCGAGTCGTCGAATCGGTAGATGCTGTTGTACAGAGGGGTGTGGTGCGTCCGAACGGAGACGTTCGGAAGGTCTGTTACTTCCGAGAGGTATTCGAGCGTGGATCGGCACCGCTGCGGCAAGGATGGAAGACCTTCTTCGCGAGAGCGGGCCCGCACGGCCTCGGACTCGCTGTCTCCGAGCAAGATCCGCACTTCGACACCTGAAAGCGCCTTCAAGCGAACGACATTGACGAAGTCGAGCGATTCGACGAGGAAGCCACCCGCATAGACCAGCACTTGGATAGCGGTGGTGGTCTGCCTCATGAGCGAACGCCAGATGTCGTGCGGAACTTCGGATCGCGTCGGCCAAATCTGAACGAACTCGGACAGGGAAGCGTTGGCCGCCCTGGTACCGGTCAGCAGTTCCGGCCAGAGGTAGGTCTCTTCCTGATTTAGGGCTCGAGCGACTTTCAGTCGAATCGCTGGATGCGGACACCGATCTTGGGTGATCCATCGCTCGACGCTCTTGGCGCTCACTCCTACCAGCTCGGCCAGCCCGTTCTTGGTGAGATTCGCAGCTGCAAGCGTGCCCCGGAGTCGTTCGTTCGACATAGCCCCATCCTACCTCTAAACGTCCCTAAATGTCCCTGATTGTCGGTTTTTACGTCCCTATATGTCGCGAGATTCTAGTTGTGCATCGCCTCACACCAAACCTGGATGTGCGAAACGCGAAGTGACACAGAGGAGTTAGAAGCCATGGCGATTAAGAGGGGCTATCAGTTCCCGATCCGGTTCGGTTCGGCGTTCCCGCAGAGGCTGGTGTTGCTCGGGGAGATCACGCGGATGACGAAGTACAACCCGAATCCGAATGCGGCGCCGGAGGGCATGTTCGATCTGGATCGGGAGGGGCAGGGTACGGGTCTGCCGTTGTGGAAGGCGACGGTGACCGATCCGCACGAGGAGAAGGCGAAGCGGGCCAGCTTCGAGATCATCTTCGTCGCGGAGGTTCAGCCGGTTCCGGCCAGCGAGGAGATCGTTGCCGGAACCGGCATGCGGATGATCGAGCTCGAAGGCTTGACCGCCGAGCCGAAGGTCATGGGACAGGGCGAGTTCAAGTACCTCGGCTACCAGTACCGCGCAACCGGCATCGTGGGCGACACCTCCGGCGCCAAGGTGCCGCCGGCCGATCCGGGTGCCGCTCGCCCGTCCAACGCTAAGGCGGCGTGATGAATACGGCGGACCGGTCGGCGGGGATGCGGTTAGCGCGCTGGTCCGCCGTTGTCATCATCGTGGGTGTCGGGGCGGCGGCGTTTCGGCTGTCGTTCGCGACGCTGCGGGATCTCGCGATCCTGGCTCATATCCCCGCGAAAGATGCCTGGTTGTTCCCGGTGATCGTGGACGGCACCATCATCCAAGCCACCTTGGGTGTGCTGGTGCTGGCGAAGTCCCGTGAGCGGCAATGGTTCCTATGGGTGCTGGTCGTCGGCGCGGTCGTGTCGGTGGTCGGCAACTCGTTGCACGCGGTCGCCGCCGGACGCGAATTGCCTTGGTGGGCGTCGGCGCTGGTGGCTGCGATCGCCCCCATCTCCCTACTGGCCGATACCCACGGTCTGGCTGTGCTATTTCGTGCGGCCCAACAGGATTCGTGTCCAACTCCGGCCGTAGCCGAAGAGGCCGCCCCAACTGTCGCAGTCCCCGATGAACCGCCGACCGAGGTGCCCGCGGCTGCTCCAGTCGCTGAGCCGGTGGCGGTTGCGCCCAAGATTCGCCCGGCTGTCGTGCCGGTGCGCCCTATTCGCCCTGTACGGCCGGTGCAAGAAGCGCTGCCGCTCACGGTTTCCTGACAAGGAGTTCTCATGTCCAACAGGTACTACCCGGTCCATAGAACCGGCCGAAACGATGACGTGCTGGTGAGCATGGCGGCGCATGCCGTCTCGTTCGAGGTCCACTTCTACGGCAAGAAAGTGTTCGTGAGGTTCGGCACCAGCTGCTTCATGCAGCTCGACCTGTCCCAAGCCGTGGCGCTGCGCGGGCTGCTCGATGCGGGTATCGCCGATGCGATCGCCGATCAGCAATCCGCTCGGGTCGATCTGGTGAAGGCGGTGGCGTCATGATCACCATCGCTCTGAGGCGCCCGGGATGGGTCGCGGTGTTCGTACTGGCAGTGATGGTGGTTCTGCCCGCGGCGCTGCTGCTCACCGTGGGGCGTGAGTCGGCGGGAGAGATTCCCCGGACTCCGGCCCGGCCGGACGGATGCGTCATGTTCTGCGCGACCTCCCTTGCGGCTCAGGGGGTTCAGTGATGTCGTCGAGTGAGATGGTCCGGGCCGAGGGCTACTGGGTGTCGTCGGTTCCGCAGCGTCATGTGTCGTTCGAGCTTGCAGATACCCGTGTGAGTGGTCATGGTTCGCCTGGTGTCCGGTACGTGACCGAGGGTGAGCATGCGGGGTTGGTGTGGCTGACCCTGGGTGGGCATCACGCGGGCGGCAGGATGCCGTTGCTGGTCATGAACCTGGATGCGGTGGCAGAGCTGGCGCAGTTGCTGGCGGCGGCGGTCAATGAGGGCCGCATCCTCGAAGGCGCTGACCTGCCATCGATTCCGTTCCGCGATGTCACCGGTGATCGGTGTAATTGCTCAGAGTGCGATGACGCGTTGGTTGCTCTGCTCGAGGCTGAGGCAGGGCAGTGACATGGTCGCAACTGAGCTGGTAGTGGCTGGTAGCGCGTTCATCGGCGCGGCCGGTATGTGGTGGATGCGGCATTCAGGAGCAGGTGCCCGCCCGATCACGGCGCAGGACATCGCCGCGCAGGCGCCGGCCGAATTGCGCACGGCGGTCACGATTCTGGCTGATCCGATGCAAACCAACCTGATGTTCGAAGCCCTCGGACTCGGTTCACGCAACGACGGCTTCCCGCACGTGGACGGCTACGACTACGACGAATCCGGGCTGCACATCGACGTGATGATGCTCGGCGGCCAGAAACCCAAGGACTGGAACAACGACGACATCCTGGCCCAGTTCGCCACCTACTTCCAGGTGCCGAAGGTGACAGCGCTGTCACCCGAGCCGAGCTGGGTCCGTCTCCAGGTGAGAGTGTTCGACACCCTCGCCGCCCCGGCAACGTCGCCGAAAGCGGTTCACAACGAGGTGGACCTGGAGGCGGTCCCGGTCGGGATCACCGAGTACGGCGCCTTGTGGCTGCTGAAAATCCTCTACGTCCACATCCTTCTCGCCGGTGCGATGGGCTCGGGCAAGGGCTCGGTGCTGTGGTCGATCCTGCGTGGGGTCGGCCCGGCGATCAAAACCGGCCTGGTCGATGTCTGGGTGGCGGACCCGAAAGGCGGTGCGGAGTTCGGGCGTGGTGAGAACCGGTTGTTCGTCCGGTTCACCGTGGATACCGCCAGCATTCTCGCGATGCTGCGCGAAGCCGTGGAGCTCATGGACGAGCGGCTGGTGCGGATGCGTGCGGCCGGTATCCGCAAGCTGGTCCCGACCATCGATGAACCGCTGATTCTGATCATCATCGATGAGGCCGCGGCGCTGTCGTCCTATGCCGACCGCAACGAACAGGAGGAGTTCCGGCGCCTGACCGGGCTGCTCCTGTCGAAGGGGCGCGCGGCGGCGGTGTCAGTGGTCGCGGCGTTGCAGGACCCGTCCAAGGAGACGATGCCCAACCGGCAACTGTTCCCGGTCCGTATCGGCCTGCGCCTGGACGAACCGACCCAAAACGCCATGGTCCACGGCCAAGGCGCGAAGGACCGTGGCGCTCGCTGCCATGAAATCTCTGACCAGACACCAGGTGTCGGGTATGTGGGTGAGGACGGCAGCACCGAGTTCGTGCGGGTCCGCGCGTTCTGGGTCGACGACACTGCCGCAGACGCCATCGTCGACGCCTACTCACCAGCACCCGAAATCGCCGGTCCGACAACCGATTACAGCGACTTCGACCCCGACGACCTCGGCGACGACGACGGCAGCCTGAGCGGGGTGGCGGCATGAACGACAACATGCGTGCGATTCCCGCATCGGCGGTGGATATGCGGCTTTACGGGTCGCGCAGCAAGGTCGATGAGGTCGTGAAGCTGCTGGCCGAGATCGGGTTCGACATCCGAGAGGACGAAAGCTACTCCGGTCTCTCCCCGACCGAAGTAGCCCTCTACGCCACTGTCTACCCACGTCAGCTCTACCCCCGACGCTGGCTGCCGAACCCGCAAGAGGGTGGTCCGCGATGAAAGCGGGATTCGTGATCGAAGAACACGTCGTCGTCTACTGCGACGGCTGCGGAGACCACTACAGCGAAAAAGACAACGAGAGCATCTGTTTCCACTCCATTGCCCAGGCCATCGCCTACTTCAGCGCCCACTCCGCAACTGTCGGGTGGGTCTACGACGGCGACCGCATCCTCTGCGACGGCTGTATCGCCACCCTGCATTGCCTTCAGTACGGACACACCTACCCCGACACCTGGCAGACCACGGTGTGGCCGCTGGGCAAACTCACCCGCTCTCGCAGCTGCACAGAGTGCGGTATCCCCGAAATCGAGGCCCAATCATGAACGCACGCACCAACACCCGCCACACTGCTCGTCGGTTCGATCGCGAGGACATCGACGCCGCGATCCATGTCCGGTCGCGTCGGCGCTGCCAGTTCGAACGAGCTGGGATGGACCCGATTTCCATCGCGGTGCACCTGCTCGCCGAAACCGGCGATGTTCCCGGCTGGGACGACGGTCTCGATGACGGGGACTGGGCGGCGTGACCGTGAACAACCGGGTGCAGTGGGGCGTGATGGTCGGTCGAGTCATCCGCCCTCTGCCCCACGCCAGGACAGTTGCGGACGCAATGATCTATCTCTGCAAGGTCGACGCCGGTGCGTCTCATTCGAAAGTTGTTGTGGTGTACCGCAATTCGGACAGTGATATGTGGCGAACCTGGATCGGTGAGCGTGAGCAACCGACCCAACTCGCCTTCGACCTACCCGAGAAGGGGAAACGACCATGACGAAAACAACCGGCACACAGTCAAGAACCGAGATCGACGCGGTGTTCGAGAAGATCGCCACCGCTGTCGTGGTCGCAATCGTGAAGACAGTCGCGGTGAGTGTGTGGTGGGCGCTGCTGTTCCCGATGATCTCGGTCCCGATCGGCGCCGCGGTTGCGGTGGGTGTGTGGCTGGATTGGCGGTTCGGTGTCGCGGTGGTCGGGGTGTTCATCGCGGGGATGGTGCTCTGGCGACAAGGGAGCCCGGAGACCTTCGAGCGGTGGATCACCTCGCGGGCACGCACCCGGTTCCTGATCTGGTGGCGCTACCGGCGCCTATGGGATCGCCGGATCGAGGCATGCGGGCTGACCCTCGTTCGCGACGACGCGGTATTCGTTCCACGACTGCTGGGTGTCGAAATCGCTGAGGCCGTCGACCGGCTGCGGGTCAAGATGCTGCCCGGCCACTGCCCCGAGGACTACGAAAACCGCGTCTCACGCATCGCGCACACCTTCGGCGCCCTGGACTGCCGGGCCGTCGTCGTCGCCCCCGGGGTGATGGAACTGGTTATGCGCCAATCAGATTCACTCGCCCACCCCATCGCAGTACCCCGCATAGACACGCCTCGCTGGAGAAAGGGCGCTGCCTGATGAACGAAACCACCGACAAGCCCCAGATGGGAGCGACCGCGGCTCAGCGCCGCGCCCTACCCGACCTGCACGAGGTCGCCCAGGCCGCCGCCGAACAGTACGACGTGTGCCGCCGGCCGATCCCGATGCGCGTGGAAGACCCGCGCACCGGCACCGTCACCTACGAAGGCGCCCCGTGCAAGTCCACGATCGAATCGGCGTGCCCGGCCTGTGCCAAGGCCAACCGGCTGCTGCGGATCGCACAATGCCGCGAAGGCTGGCACATGAACACCGAACCCGACGCCGACAAACAGGACCCAACCACAGCCCAGGTCGAACTACTCACCGCCAGAGCCGATCTCGCCGACCAATACCGCACCGCGAATCAAGCAGGTGATGACGAGCTCGCCGACGCGATCCGGGACCTGGTGACCGAGCTGGATCGGGAGCTACGAGAAACCGGCCTGCGTGGCCGTCTCCCAGCCCTGGATGCCGTAGCCAAGGATCGGCGCCGACGCTCCACCCGACGCCGTCAGGACGTGCCGAACCTGCCACGCCGCAAGGTCACCAAAACCACGGTCGGCGCGGTGTTCGCGGGCAAGTTCCAGCCCTCGATGTTCGTCACGCTCACCATGCCCGGCTACGGGCGCATCAATCGCGACGGCGCCACCGACGCCAAAGGGCTGCCGTGCTCGGACGGCTCCCCGGCGAACCCGGACACCTACGACTACCCGGCCCAAGCACGCGACTGCGTGTTCTTCTCCAAGCTGATCGACCGCTGGATACAGAACCTGCGCCGCGCGGTCGGTCGGGACGTGCAGTACTTCGCCACCGTCGAACCCCAGAAGCGCGGCGCCCCGCACCTGCACATCCTGATCCGCGGTGCGATCTCCCGCGAGCTGCTCAAGCTCGTGACCGCAGCGACCTACCACCAGGTGTGGTCGCCGCGGTTCGATCCCGAAAACCGTATGTACGGCGGCGATTTCCAGCCGATCTGGGACCACCAAAAGGGCACCTTTGTCGACCCTGACACCGGGCAGGCATTGACCTACTGGGATGACGCTCTCGACATCCTGGACCAGGTCGACGATCTGGAACCGGCGCACGTGGTGCGGTTCGGCGAGCAGATGGACCGCAAGCACATCAAAGGCGTACTCGCCGGAACCGAAAAGGCCGGCCGGACCATCGGCTACATCACCAAGTACCTGGTAAAGTCCATCGCGGAAATCGTTGAACCGCAATCGGATCGCGCCGCCGAGCACTACGACCGGTTGCATGCCGAGCTCCAGCACGTGCCCTGCTCACCCCGGTGCGCGGTGTGGCTGGAATACGGCATCGTGCCCCAGGGCGCCAGCGACAAGACCGTCCCCGGCCGGTGTAGAGGCAAAGCACACCGCCGAGACACCCTCGGCCTGCCCGGCCGTCGCGTGCTGGTCTCCCGCCGGTGGAGCAACAAGACCCTGCCCGACCACAAGGCCGACCGCGCCGAATTTGTTCGGCAACTCCTCGCCGACGCGGGGATCGAAAAGCCGGACACCTCACACCTGAAGGTGACACCGGTCGAGCCCGGCGACACGTCCCGGCCACTGCGTGAACACCTGATCATGGGCGCGATCGCCAAACGTACCGCCTGGCGCGCGGAATACCTCAGAGTTCGGCTGGCAGCTGAACCACCTGGGGCGCAAGAAGCTTCGGCAATTCAGGACGCGGCGTGAGTGATAGGTGGCGGAAATGGTTCAGCGAAGTCCGGTAAGGGCTGTTGCGGTCGAGGTTCGGGAAGTGGGCGAACTACTGCGAATCGATCAGGTGGCCGAGCGGCTGACCGTCTCGGTGGCCGTGCTCCGAAAGTGGCGGATCGAAGGCAAGGGGCCGCGGGCGTTCCTGCTCGGCAATCGGCTTCGGTACTCGGCGCCTGATGTTGAGGCGTGGCTCATCGAACAGCGGGAAAGGGCGGTTGCCTGATGTCGATTCAGACGCGTGTATCCGGTACTGGTGTGAAGTCCTACCGGGTGAAGATTTTTCATCGTGGCCAATACGTCGCGGGGCAGACGTTTGCCCGGAAGAAGGTCGCTGAGGACTGGGAGCGCCGCCAGTACGAACAGTTGGCGTCGGGGACTTGGGCGGATCCGTCGCTCGGGTCGCAGTCGGTGAAGCATTGGGGCGAAACCTGGCTCAAGGCGCGATCGAAGAAGGGGGCTGCGACTGAGCGCAAGGTTAAGGGGCTGGTAGCAAGTCAGATCAACGGCGCTTTCGGTCGTCGTCCGCTGGTGAGTATTCGGCCCTCGGAGTTCGAAGAATGGATCGGCAAGCTGTCTCGTGAGCAGAGCGATTCGACTGCGCGGGCGGCTGGTGGAGTGTTTCGGCAAATCGTGCGGTTCGCGATGCGAGACGGTGCGATCAACCGGGATCCGACCAAGGACATCAAGCTGCCGACTGTCCATGGCAATGAGCCGCATTCGCTCACCCACGAGGAGCTGTGGAGCTTGGCCGATGAGGTGGGGGAGCGTGACCGCGATCGGCTGTTGGTCCTGACGGGCGGCTACGCGGGGTTGCGGTGGGGTGAGCTGGCGGCGCTGTTGCGGTCAGATTTCGACCTTGGACGGCAGACGGTCCGGGTCACCAAGGCTCTGGTAGCTGAAACTGGGGAAATCGGTCCGGTCAAGACACATCAGTCGCGGACGGTGCCGCTGGCTGCGGTTCTTGTGGAGGAGTTGGCGCCCTACGTCGCAGAGCTCGGGACGAGAGACCTGGTGTTCCCGTCGCAGCGCAAAACCCCGCTTCGGAATCGCAACTTCCGCCGCGACGTGTTCGATGATGCAGTGGAGCGGCTGGCGCTGGATATCACCCCGCACAATCTCCGCGATACTGCGGCGAGTCTGGCGATCCAGGCGGGTGCGTCCGTGGTGGCGGTATCCAAGATGCTCGGCCACGAATCTCCGGCCACGACGCTCAAGCACTACGCCGCGTTCTTCCCCAGCGATCTGGTGGAGGTAGCGGTCAAGCTGGACGTGCAGGCTCGGGCGGCGCGTGGTCAGCATGAGGCGGCCACTGACCACACACTGACCATGGAATCCGAGTGAATCGCGAAAGTTGTTGTGCCCTCGGCAGGATTCGAACCTGCGACACCGGCTTTAGGAGAGCCGTGCTCTATCCCCTGAGCTACGAGGGCGTTGGTGGGCGTTGGGTGCCCACCGGGACGGTGGGGAGTCTACCGGGTGGTGGGCTCGGGGGCCGCATCGTGGGGGTGGGGGGCTAGAAACCGCCGTCGAAACCGCCGCCGCCGTCGAAGCCGCCGCCGTCGAAGCCGCCGCTGTCGTAACTTCCGGCGTCGTACCCGCTGTTGTCGTAGCCCGGGTCGTAGGCGTTGTCGCCGCCGGTGTCGTATCCCGCGTTGTCCGCGGCGTTCAATCCGTCCTGATAGCCGTCGCCGTACCCGGTCTCGAAACCTTGCACGTCGTAGTTCACCCCGTTCATGCCAGCGAACAGTGAGGAGAACAGTAGCGCCGATCCGAGTCCCCATGCGCCGCCGATCAGTGCGGGCTTCCACCACGGTTCGGAGTACCAGCCCGCGGGCACCGGGCGTCCCGCGACCCGCCCGCCCGGGTAGTAGTTCGGTGTGGCCGACGACGGGTTCGGCGAGGCCGAGATCTGCCTGCCGTCGTAGTCGATGACGCGGTCCTCGCTGACCTTGCCGGCCGAGTTCTGCCCGTCGAGCGCGGGCACTTCGGGTCCGGGATCCATGCCCATCGCCGAGCGCGCCGCTCTGATGTAATACAGCCCCTCCAGCGCGGTCTGCTTCGCCAGCCGCGCCTGCGCGGGGGTGCGGGCCTGATCGAGTTGCGACCCCGCCGCGAGATGCCGTTCGGACGCGTCGACCAGCGCCTGCTTGGCCGCGTCGTTGCTGCCTGCGAGGTTGTACACCTGGCCGCCGAGCCGCTCGTTGACCTGCCTGGCGTCCGCGAGCGCGTCCGCGAGCGTCAGCTCGGCGCGCTGTTTGCGCTGCCTGGACTGCACGACGACGAAACCGGCAACTACCGCGACGACCACGAGGATCAATAGCCACAACACTGCTCGCACCTCTTCCCTTTGGGGGACTCGAACAGTGTCCACACTAGTTGCGTCGCGGCCGGGACCTCGGAAGCCGAGCGTTCAGCCCACTGACGACAGTGGCCGGGTCGCCTGCGCCTGCTCGTAATCGCCGGGCCGGAACGTCTTCGTCTTCCACCGGTAGAGGACGGTGGCGCCGGGCCAGTTGTTGGTGATCCGGCCCGCGGCGTTGCGGTACCAGCTCGAGCAGAAGTTCCACGGTGTGTCCTTCAGCCGGTGCTGCAACCAGGCGTCCCAGCGCTGCTCGGCGCTGTCGAGCGCGGCCAGCGAACGGCCAGGGCGGTCGGTGAGGTATTCGACGACCTGGCGGATGTAGCGCGCCTGCGATTCGAGCATGTAGATGATCGAGCCGGAGCCGACGTTGGTGTTCGGGCCGTACATCATGAACAGGTTCGGGAAGTTCGGCACCGAGAGCCCGAGGTAGGCGCGTGCCCCTTCGTCGCCCCAGACGTCGGCGAGCTTGCGGCCGCCGAGGCCGTAAATGTTCATGGGCGCAAGGAATTCCGTGCCTTTGAAGCCGGTGCCGTAGATGATCACGTCGACCTGGTGCTCGACACCGTCGGCGGTTCTGACGCCGGTCGGGGTGATCGCCTCGATGGCGGTGGTCTCGACGGTGACATTGGGCTGGGTCAGCGCGGGGAAGTAGTCGTTGGAGAACAGGCCGCGCTTACAGCCCGCCGCGTAATCGGGGGTCAGCTTGCGCAGCAATTCGGGGTCGGCGATCTGCTTGGCGCGGTGCCGATCGGCCAGTGCGATCACCGGTGTCTTGATGGCGGGTATGTCGGTCAGCGCGAGTGCCATGACCTCGAAGAACGACCAGACCGCGAAGCGCTCGGCGAGCCTGCTCGGCGGGAAGTATTTGAACAGCGCGTGGTGCGCGGCGCTGTAGGCGACATCGGGCTTGGGCAGTACCCAGGCGGCCGAGCGCTGGAACAGCGTCAGGTGCGCGGCCTCGGGCTGGATGCGCGGAATGTATTGGATCGCACTGGCTCCCGTGCCGATGCAGGCGATCCGCTTACCGGTCAGGTCGACGTCGTGGTCCCATTCCGCGGAGTGGAAGGCGGGGCCGGTGAAGGTGTCGATGCCGGGGATGTTCGGCATGGCGGGCCGGGACAGCTGGCCGACGGCGGGCACGAGCAGGTCGGCGACCAGATTGCCGCCGTCGGCGGTGGTGATGGTCCAGCGCCCGGTCCGCTCGTCGAATTCGGCGTCGGTCACCTCGGTGCCGAACCGGATGAAGCGCTCTAGGTCGTACTTCCCGGCGACCTCGCGCATGTAGGCGTGGATCGCGCCCTGCTCCGAAAAGCGCAGCGGCCAATCGGATTTCGGCTCGAACGACCACGAGTACAGCGGAGACGGCACATCGCACGCCGCGCCGGGATAGGTGTTCTCCCGCCAGACGCCGCCGAGGTCGGCAGCCTTCTCCAGGATGGTGAAGTTGTCCAGCCCGGCGCGCCGCAGTTCCAGCGCCAGGCCGAGACCGGCGAACCCGGCGCCGATGATGATGATGGACGGCGATGTCATGGCTCGACTCTAGGGTGGCGAACCCCCAGCTCAGGAGAGATCGGGGGACAAGAAATCGGCATTTTCGGCCATGCCTAGCCCGCCAGCTGCCTGGCGATGACCAGACGCTGGATCTGGTTGGTGCCCTCGAAGATCTGCATGACCTTGGCCTCGCGCATGTAGCGCTCGACCGGGAAGTCCTGGGTGTAGCCGTACCCGCCGAAGACCTGGACGGCGTCGGTGGTGACCTTCATGGCCGCGTCGGTGGCGACCAGCTTCGCCACGCTGGCCTGGCGCGAATAGGGGAGTCCGGCATCGCGGCGGCGGGCGGCGTCGAGATAGGTGGCGCGGGCCGAATCGACCGCGGCGGCCATATCGGCGAGCAGGAAGCCGAGGCCCTGATGGTCGATGATGTGGCGGCCGAACGCTTCTCGCTCCTTGGCGTAGGCGACGGCGTCGTCGAGCGCGCGCTGGGCCAGGCCGGTCGCGACAGCGGCGATGCCGAGGCGGCCGGAGTCGAGCGCGCTGAAGGCGATCGAAAGGCCCTGTCCCTCTTCGCCGATCAGGCGTTCGGTGGGCAGGAACGCGTCGTCGTAGGCGGCGGTGGTGGTCGGGATGCCGCGCAGGCCCATCTTCTCCTCCGGCTTGCCGAAGCTCAGGCCCTCGGTGTCGCGGGGGACGAGGAAACAGGAGATGCCGCGCGAGCCCTCGCCGGTCCTGGCGAACAGGGTGTAGAAATCGGCCTTGCCGCCGTTGGTGATCCATGCTTTCGCACCGGTGATCCGGTAGCCGCCATCGACTTTCGTCGCACGGCAGCGCAACGCGGCCGCGTCCGAACCGGCGTGTGGCTCGGAAAGGCTGTAGGCGCCGATGGTTTCGCCGGAAAGCATGTCCGCCAGCCAGCGCTCCTGCTGCTCGCCGGTGCCGAAGGTGAACAGCGGGTGGCAGGACAGGCTGTGCACGCTCACCGCCACCGCGACCGCGGCCCACCGGCTGGCCAGCTCCTCGAGCACCTGCAGATACACCTCGTACGGCTGTGCGCCGCCGCCGAACTCCTCCGGATACGGCAGGCTCAGCAGCCCGGCCGCGCCGAGCGCGGGGAAGACGCCGTCCGGAAAGGTCCCGGTCTTCTCACATTCGACGACCCGGGGTTCGAGCACCTTGTCCGCGATATCGCGGGTCAGCTCGATCAGGTCCCGGGCCTCCGGCGTTGGCAGCATCCGATCAACAGGCATGCCCCAGTTCTACCGCGTGCTGGCGTCCGGCACAGGAACAGTTACGCCGCAAGGTGGATGTTGCCTGGTCGCGTGCCACGTAGCGTGAGCCGGATGCGGTGGATTTCGCCCGGTCGGCTGGTCGTGGTCATGCTGGCGGTGCTTGTCGTGAGCGTTCAGCCACTGATGCCGGGCCGGGCCGACGCCGCGCGGGTCAGCGAGCGCGAATTCGGCAACGCGGCGGGGAGCCGCCAGTACTTCCTGCATGTGCCGCCGGGTGATCCGGCGGGTAAGCCGCTCATGATCTACCTGCACGGTTGCACCGATCCATGGGCGCAGCTGGCGGACACCGGATTCTCGCTGACCGAGATCGCCGACGAACTCGGCTTCGTGCTCGCGTACCCCATCCAGCCGGAATCGGCCAGCGAACGCTATTGCTGGAACTGGTTCGATCCGGCGAATCAGCAACGCGGACAAGGGGAGCCGTCGATCATCGCCGACCTCGCGAGCTCGCTGGCCGCGGAATTCGGGCTCGACCGATCCCGGGTCTATGTCGGCGGATACTCCGCGGGCGGCGCCATGTCGACGGTCATGGCCGCTACCTATCCGGACCTGTTCGCGGCCATCGCGCCGATGGCGGGCGCCCCATACGGCCTGAATCCCAACACTTTCGGTGCCGACCTGAGCGGTGTGTCGATTATCGAGGCAATGGGCCCACGCGCCCGCCCGATCCCCGCATTTTTCCTCCAGGACCTGGCCGACCAAACCAGCCTGTACCCCATCGGCCGCACCAACCTCCTCCAGTGGCTGGCCGCCAACCGTCGCGCCGGCGCCCCCGACCTCCCCGAAACCCCTACCGCCATCACCGCGACCGCCACCCCCGTCCCCACCACCGTCGAGCACTATCGCACCGCCACCCGCGAACTGGCCCAATTCCACACCCCCATCGGCCCGGACCACATAGGCGGCGGCCTCCTGATGCAATCTCGCCACGGCCTCCCCCTCCAACGCGCCATGATGAACTTCCTTCTGGCCCACCACATCCCACCCACACACCATCCCCAACCCCATCCTGTCCGTGGCTGCGTTGCGCGGGCACGGTGACCTTGAACCCTGTTGTGTCGCAGTGTGACACGCCGTGAGGGTTGTCGAGCACAGTCGAATGGCGGTGCGACACGCCGTAACCGGCCACCATCTGACTGCGCTCGACGGTGCGCTGTGTACGGGCTTGGCCGCCTCGTGTGTTGCTGCCTGAAAGGGCGCGGCGGCAAGGGGTTTACCTGGGCAGTGCTGGGCGCGTTGGGTGCCGTCCCCGCTTGGAAGTCGAGTCGGGTGCATGTCTGGGCTTCCGGCCGAGTCATCTGGCTGTGGTGCCGTTCTCGAGATGAAGATCCGTCGAGCGCAGTCGAATGGCCCTGCGACACGCCGTGAACAGGGGCCATTTGACTGCGCTCGACGGCTGGGGCTGGTGGGGGTATCGGATGGCGGGGGTGTTGTTCTATTATCTGCGTATGAATGCAGATAGTCAGGGAATGCCTGCTGCGCTCGATGAGGACCAGGTGGGGCTGGTTGTCGAGGTGTTTCGGATGCTGGCCGATGCGACGCGGGTGCGGGTGTTGTGGGCGCTGGTGGATCGGGAGCTCTCGGTGAACGATCTGGCTGGTTGTGTGGGGAAACCGGCTACCTCGGTGTCGCAGCATCTGGCGAAGTTGCGGATGGCGCGGCTGGTGCGGACGCGGCGGGCGGGGACGACGATCTTCTACAGCCTGGAGAACGATCACGTTCGGCAATTGGTGCTCGATGCGGTCTACAACGCCGAGCACGCCGGTCCCGGCGTGCCGGCGCACCATCGAGGTGACGCGGGGGTGCGCGAAATTGCCAGGCATCACGAGGCGGCAGGCGAATGACTCACTCGAAAAGAACTGCTGAACACGGCGTTTCCCGTGGGGGCGGCGCAGACGATCACCGCGCACACCAATATTCGGGTGGTGAGCGGCATGCGCACCGCCATGTGAGTGGTGCGCGGCACTCGCACGGCCATGAGCATCCGGGTGGGTTGCGCGGGGTGTTGCGGGAGATCTTTGTGCCGCACAGTCATGACGCCGCCGACAGCGTGGATGATGCGTTGGAGGCCAGTGCCGTGGGGATTCGGGCGGTGAAGATCAGTCTGGTGGTGCTGGCGATTACGGCGGCGCTGCAGGTGGTCGTGGTGGTCGCGTCGGGGTCGGTGGCGTTGGCGGCGGACACGATTCACAACTTCTCCGACGCGTTGACGGCGGTGCCGCTGTGGATCGCGTTCGCGCTGGGGCGGCGGGCCGCGACTCGGCGGTATACCTACGGGTTCGGGCGGGCCGAGGATCTGGCGGGGTTGTTCGTTGTCGGGATGATCGCGTTGTCGGCGCTGGTCGCGGGGTACGAGGCGGTGCTAAGGCTGGTCGAGCCGGTGCCGATCGAGCATCTCGGGTTGGTCGCGGCGGCGGGGCTGGTCGGGTTCCTCGGGAACGAGACGGTGGCGCTGCATCGGATTCGGGTCGGTCGGCGGATCGGGTCGGCGGCGCTGGTCGCGGACGGGCTGCACGCGCGCACCGATGGATTCGCCTCGCTGGCCGTGCTGGCGGGCGCGGCGGGCGTCGCGCTCGGCTTCCCACTGGCCGATGCGATCGTCGGGCTGCTGATCACGGTCGCGATCCTCGCGGTGTTGTGGACGGCGGTACGCGACGTGCTGCGCAGGCTGATGGACGGCGTCGATCCCGGGCTGGTGCACACCGCCGAGCGGGCACTGGCCGCGGAGCCTGGCGTGCTCGGCGTGCGCAGCCTGCGCATGCGCTGGATCGGGCACCGGCTGCACGCCGATGTGGAACTCGATGTGCCGCCGAGTATTTCGCTGGCAGACGCACATCATCTGGCGCACGACGCCGAGCACGCCCTGACGCATGCGGTGCCCAAGTTGACCTCGGCGTTGGTGCACGCCTATCCGACGCACGGGGCGACGGCATAACGCGCGTGATCGGTCGTGCGACGGCGAGTCGGCATCGGAACCAACCTGACCTGCGATTACTGAGGGCGCTCGCCGTCTCATCGGACGACTGCGAGATTCCGGCACCCGGCGTCGCGGCCCCCTACCGTTGGGTAGCATCGCCGATGTGATGTGGCTCATGGTCGGTGGTTGCTGAAGGATGCTCACCCGCGTACGGAATCTGCCGCTGGTCCCCGACCTGGTCCGCAAGTGCCGGATCCCGGAGGACATCGAGTCCGTCGCGACCATCGGCGCGGAGGTCGATCCCGGCGAAGTGGGCCTGCCCGCCGAGTACGCGGAGCGGATCTGGCGGCGGATGCAGCTGGTCTACCGCAGCGGCGTGCACCCGGCGATCCAGGTGTGTATCCGCAGGCACGGTGCGGTGGTCTTCGATCGCGCCCTCGGTCACGCCAGCGGCAACGGCCCCGACGACGACGCGGACGCACCCAAGGTGCCCGTCACCACGAGCACGCCATTCGTCACCTACTCGGCCGCCAAGGGCGTGACGTCCTTCGTCATCCATCAGCTCGTCGACCGCGGCCTGGTGGAGCTGGACGCCCCGGTGGCCCGCTACATCCCCGAATACGGTTGCCACGGTAAGGAATCCATCACCATCGGTCAGGTACTCTCGCATCGTTCCGGGGTCGCCGGACTGCCGCGCGAGGCGCTGCGGCTCGAGGCCGTCGCCGATCGGGAACTGTTGGTGCGCAACCTGTGCGCGGTGCATCCGTCGACGGCGCCTGGCCGGTTCCAGTCCTATCACGCACTGTCGGGCGGTTTCATCCTCGGCGAGGTGGTGCACCGGGTCACCGGCAAGGACATCCGCACGGTGCTCGACGAGGAGATCCTGCGCCCCCTGCGTTTCCGATGGACCAATTACGGTGTGGCACGGGAAGATCTCGGCCTGCTGGCACGGAACTACGTCACCGGGCTCCCGGTGCTGCCGCCGCTGTCCACCGCGATGGAGCGACTACTCGGCGTGCCGTTCGCCGAGGCCGTCGAAAACGGCAACGACCCCGCCTATTTGAGCATCATCGCGCCGGCGGCGAACATCGTCAGCACCGCGAGCGAGTTCTCCCGGTTCTACGAGATCTTCCGCCGCGGCGGTGAATTGGACGGCCACCGGGTGATGCGGCCGGAGACCATCGCGGCGGCACTTGTCCCGCAGTCGCGGATCGAGCCCGACCTGTCCCTCGGCATGAACTTCGGCTTCGGATACGGCCCGATGCTCGGCGGCCGGGTGGTCAGCCTCTACGGCCCCGACACGCGGCGCGCCTTCGGGCATCTCGGCTTCACCAACAACGCCGCGTGGGCGGATCCGGAGCGCGCGCTGTCGGTCGCCGTGCTCACCAGCGGCAAACCGATTCTGTATCCCGAGCTGATCCGGTGGGTCGGGCTGCTGTACGGCATCACCGCGGAGACACCGAAGGTGTCCGCACAAGATTTGGCTTTCTGAGCGAAAGTCACCGTAGAAGAAGGAGTTTGGCGATGTTGAGCACCATGCAGGACGAGCAGCTTTCGCTCGCCACGTTGCTGCGCTACGCATCGACGTTCGTCGGCGATGCCACCGTGTCCACCTGGACCGGTACCGGCGTGCGCACCATGACCTACCGCGAGATGGGCAAGGAATCGGCGCGGCTGGCGAATGCGCTGCGCGGGTTGGGCATCGGGATCGGTGATCGCGTCGCCACGTTCATGTGGAACAACAACGAGCACCTGGTCGCCTACATCGCCGTGCCCGCCATGGGTGCGGTGCTGCACGCGCTGAACATCAGGCTGTTCCCGGATCAGCTTGTCTACGTGGCCAATCATGCCGAGGATCAGGTCGTCATCGTGGACGGCAGCCTGGTGCCGATGTTCGCCCAGTACCTGCCGAACCTGAAGACGGTGCGCCACGTCATCGTGGCCAACGGCGACGCCGCCGCGCTGACCGCGCCCGAGGGCGTGCAGGTGCACTCCTACACCGAATTGCTTGCCGCGCAGTCGGATACCTACGACTTCCCGGTGATCGACGAACGCTCCGCCGCGGCCATGTGCTACACCTCGGGCACCACCGGCGACCCGAAGGGCGTCGTGTACTCGCACCGTTCGAACTGGCTGCACTCGATGCAGGTCGGCTCGCCGAACGGCCTCGGCCCGGTCGGCACCGACACCATCCTCGCCATCGTGCCGCTCTTCCACGCGAATGCCTGGGGTTTGCCCTACGCCGCGCTGATGGCGGGCGCGAGCCTGCTCATGCCGGACCGGTTCCTGCAGCCGGGCCCGCTGCTGGAGTGCATGGCCGCGCAGAAGCCGAGCTTCGCCGCCGCCGTCCCGACCATTTGGGGTGGCGTGCTCGCCGCGCTGGCCGCGAAGCCGCAGGACATCACGCACCTGCGCTCGGTCGTGGTCGGCGGGTCCGCGGTGCCGCCGTCGATGATGCGCGCGTTCCAGGAACAGCACGGCGTGCGCGTGCTGCACGCCTGGGGGATGACCGAGACCTCGCCGCTCGGCAGCGTCGCGCATCCGCCCGCCGGGGTGACCGGCGAGGACGAGTGGGCCTATCGGATCACGCAGGGCCGCTTCCCGGCCGGTGTGCAGGCGCGCCTGGTCGCCGACGACGGCAGCATCGTGCCGAACGACGGAGAGTCGCTCGGCGAGGTGGAAGTGCGCGGGCCGTGGATCACCGGCTCCTACTACTCGCCGGACGGCTCCGCGGTCGATCCGGACAAGTTCGACGACGGCTGGCTGCGCACCGGTGATGTCGGCAAGATTTCCCACGAGGGCTATCTGACCCTGGTCGACCGGTCCAAGGATGTGATCAAGTCCGGCGGCGAGTGGATCTCCTCGGTGGATCTGGAGAACGCCGTGATGAGCCATCCCGCGGTCGCCGAGGCGGCGGTGATCGGTGTGCCGGACGAGAAGTGGGACGAGCGTCCGCTGGTCGCGATCGTGCTGCACGATGGCGCGGAAGCGAAACCCGAAGAGCTGCGCGAATTCCTGACCGACAAGGTCGCGAAATGGCAACTGCCGGAACGGTGGACGTTCATCGCGGAGGTGCCGAAGACCAGCGTCGGCAAGTTCGACAAGAAGCGCCTGCGCGCCCAGTACGCCGACGGCGAGCTGGCCGTCACCACGCTGGCCTGATCGAACGCCGATCGGGCGCTGATCACACGCGTACCCGGCGCGGCACGAAATCCGTTGCCGCGCCGGGGTTATGCCATCTAGATCAGCAGTTGCGCAGCTCTGGGCTCTGGTTGAGCAGCTGGGCCCTGGTGCCGATGAACGTGGCGTAGGTGTCGCCGCCGACGGCCGACAGCGGGAAGGCCGCGACCCGGTGGCAGTTCTGGAAGGCGAGCTTCACGCCGAAGTGGCGCTCGAGGCCGCCGCGGATGGCGTCGGAGGCCATCGCGCGCAGCAGCTGTCCGCGCGCGACCTCATCCGGCGGCGGCACGACGTTGTCGGCGAATTCGGCGGTGCCGGAGCGCAGATCGCCTGCCACCCGGCTGACGACTTCCCAAGCGTAGGGCAACGAAGTACGAACACATTCGACGAAATCGGCGTCGTCGACCTCGCCTAGTTCGGCACGTTCGAGTAATGCGGCGGGAACATCGAGGGACATTGCGCTCTCCTCATGACGTGGGATGAGATGCAGCTCGATTCTAATCGAAAGTCGTTGTCAACAATCCTGGATTCGCCGCGAAAGTGCAGTGGTCAGCGCGGTTTTCGCCTCCGTTGCCAAGGTGCGTACCAGTTCGCCCGCCGGTAGCTCCCGCGCCAGTTCGTGGGTTTGGCCCGCCCACAGGTTCACCGCGTCCGCATTGCCCTCGGTGCGGGCGGCGGCGCGCAACGGCGCTGTCGCGTAATGGATTTCGGGGTATGCGGCGGGTGCGGTCGCCGTGTGCTCGGTCATGAACCGGTTGCGCAGCCCGCGGGCGCGCCTGCCGGTGAACGCGCGGGTGAGCATGGTCGGTGTCGCGTCGCCGATCGCGTTGCGGTGCAACGCATTGGTGCCCGCCTCCGGGCATCGCAGGAACACCGTGCCGAGTTGGACGGCGGCCGCGCCCGCCGCGAGCGCACCCGCGATGCCCGCGCCGGTGGTGAGTCCGCCGGTGGCCACCAGCGGCCGGTCGACGGCGGCGGTGAGCACCTGCAGCAGGGCGAGCAGACCGAGCGGATCGGTCGCGTCGTCGGCGACCCGGTCGACGAAGGTCGCACGATGCCCGCCCGCCTCCGCGCCCTGCGCGATCAGCACATCGGCGCCCGCCGCGACGGCGATGCGCGCCTCGTCCGCGCTCGTGACGGTCACCCAGACCTCGGAGCCGACCGCGTGCAGCCGCTCGACCTCGGCGGCCGAGGGGCAGCCGAAGGTGAACGAGACCACCGCGACCGGATCGGCGACCAGCAGATCGAGCTTGGCGTCCCAGTCGTCGGTGTCGAATTTCGGTGCACCGACGGTGAATTCGCCACTCAGTTCGGCGAGGTAGGCGGCGAACGTCTCCGGCGGGGTCGCGGGGCCCGGCACGAAGAGGTTCACGCCGAACGGCGCGGTCGTCAGCGCGCGGGTGGCCTTGATCCGGTCGGCGGTGTCGGCCGCGCTCAGGTAGCCGGCGGCGAGCAGGCCGAGCCCGCCCGCCTCGGTGACGGCGGCGGTCAGTTCGGGAGTGGACGGTCCGCCCGCCATCGGAGCCAGCACGATCGGGACGCGCATTTCGTTGAGTAGCACGGCCTCAGTGTCACGCATCATTCGTCGATGATTACAGGTCCAACGTCCAGGATGTGACGATGGTAATGGTCCTTACCTGGGCCTTTTTCGAAGAAGGTTGCGGAATGGTCACGACGGGGTAGAGTTCCCGTCACAACGGATGCCGAATCGTTACATCGCCCGGCTCCAGCAGACCGTTACGACGCGAGGACGAAGCTTTGCCGCAGCACCGAGAAGGCCCCAGTTCCGTTACCGTCATGAGTCTCGTCGGCGCGGGTGTCACGGTCCGCCCGAAGCGTCACCGCGCCGAATCGGCCACGGCCGAGCGCGTGAAGATCGCGGCCGGTGTCGCGGTCGCCACCGGCGCACTGATCGGCACCGCCACCCAGCTCGTTCCGGCCATCGCCAATGCCGCACCGCTGCTTCCGGGTTCGCATCACACCGATGACGCGATCGCCCCGATCAAGCTGTCCGGCAACGTGGGCGATATCGCCGAGGCCAAGGCCGCCGCCGCCCCGGTCGTCGAGGAAGCGCCCGAGGCGCCGGTCGTCGCCACTCCGGTGGCCGCGCCGATCGCCGCACCGTTCGGCATTCCCAACCTGCCGCCGGAGATCGCGGGCCCGCTGGCCCAGGCCGAGCAGGCGCTCAAGGGAATTCAGCAGCAGGTCGCGCCGCCCGCACCGGCGGTGCGCCCGGTCGCCGGTGAGATCAGCTCCGGATTCGGTTCCCGCTGGGGCGAATTCCACTACGGCCTCGATTTCGCCGATCAGCTCGGCGCCCCCATTCACTCGGTCAGCAATGGCACCGTGATCGAAGCGGGCCCGGCCTCCGGCTTCGGCCTCTGGGTCCGGGTACTGCAGGACGACGGCACCACCGCGGTCTACGGCCACGTGAACGAGATGTTCGTGCAGGCCGGTCAGCGGGTGAACAGCGGCGATGTCATCGCCACCGTCGGCAACCGCGGCAACTCGACCGGGCCGCACCTGCACCTGGAGATCTGGGACGGCGCGGGTAACAAGATCGACCCGATGCCGTGGCTTGCCGCCAAGGGCGTGCCGCTGCAGTGGGGTCCTTCCGCGCACTGACCGGGCATCCGGACAGAGATTTTCTGGCCGGCTGGACATTCTGCACACAACTCGGCCACATGGGACACCTATCGGTCGTTAGGCTCAGGCGGTGACCGAGCTGGGCGATATTTTCGAGCAGGGATCACCGCACGGGCGCACCTACGCCGTGCTGGTGCATCATCCGCGGTCGAGCCTGACCGATATCGCGCAGTACCTGGGCGTTTCGGCCGAGGCCGCCGCGGCGTCCCTCGACGTGCTTTGCGAACTGCAAGCGGCAGTACGGGTTTCGACCACCGACGGCGAATTCGTATGGGACGCGCACGCGCCCGAATCGCTGTCCGAGGCCGAAGCCAGGCGCAGGCAGCATGAGATCAATCAAATGCATTCGGCCGCAGCGCGACTCAGTGAGACCTTCCGGTCGGTGCGCCGCTCGCCGCGCAGCAACGGCGCGGTGGTGCCGGTCTTCGAGCGGCTGGAAATGCTCGCCGATTTCGAGGAGATGCAGACCGCGGCGCGCGCCAGCATCAAGGTCGTCGAACGCGGGCCGTACCTGAGCGATCTGGAGCGCGAGCGACAGCTGTTCCTGCTCAAGCGATCCCGCATCGGCGACGGTATCCGGTATCAAACCCTGTACCAGGACACGATCTATCAGGACGCGGAGCGACTACGCCACGCGCTGTCCACGAATGCCAGTGGCGCGCAGGCGCGTACGCTGCCCGAGCCGCCGTTCAAACTGATCATCGCCGACGACGAGCGCGCCAGCCTCGTCCTGCACGCCGACGAGCGGCGCCCCGATCCGATGGGTCTGCGCATCGTCGGCTCGCCGGCTCTCGATCTGCTCGTGAAGACCTTCGACGTGCTGTGGTCGCTCGCCGCGCCGATTTCGGTGAATCCCACCGCGGAGGCGCTCGACGAACGCGATCGCGCGATCCTCACGCTGATGGGTCTCGGCGCCACCGACGACACCATCGCGCGCAGGCTCGGCATGTCCCGGCGCACCGTGGTGCGGCGCACCGCGCGGCTGCTGGAGCGGCTCGGCGCGAGCACCAGATTCCAGGCGGGCGTACAGGCGACGCGGCGCGGTTGGTTATGACCGGCGCATCGGCCTGTGCGGATGCGGTGACGGGTGCGGTGCGCGGTCATGTGGTGCCGACCACACACTGGCACATGGCAACGGGTGTCGCACTCGCGCGAATCGGCGCCGTGCTGACCGAAATCGGGCAGATCAGCGATCAATAGCCGTTCGGTATAACGCTTGCGCGTTCGGAACGTATGTAACAGACCGGGCGGACCGATCGAAGCAAGTGTGGCTGGGCACCTCGAGGGGGGCTCACCGCTGCCCGCTTACACTGTGTAATTGCTCGGACCGCGCGGCCGCCTCGGCACGTCAGTATTTGGGGGGATTGACGTTGGCGTTGGCCGTGCGCCCGGTTCGACGCGAGAGGTGAATGTACTCGAATGGATACCGCCCGACGTTCCGCCCGTGGTACCCGTCGTCGTCGGTCGAGTGGGGTCCTGCTCGGCCAGCTGCTCACCGCCGCGGTGGAGTCCGCCGCCGATTCGCCCGCCATCCGGTTCAATCCCACCGGCGATCCGGCCGATCAGCGCGAGCTGACCTATCGCGAGCTCGACGAGGCATCCTCCCGGCTGGCCCGTGAGCTGATCGAGCGCGGTGTCGGACCGGGTGACGTCGTCGCGATCGGCATCGGGCGCAGCGTCGAGTCCGTGCTTTCGGTCTGGGCGGTCGCGAAGACCGGTGCGGCCTATGTCCCGGTGGATCCGACCTATCCCGCCGAGCGGATCGCGCACATGCTGAGCGATTCGGGCGCCATGCTCGGGCTCACCACGGGGGCGTACCGAGCGGCGCTCGGCGACTCCGTTTATTGGGTCGTCCTCGACGATCCGGTTCAGGCCGACCACATCGCCGCCCGCCCCGCGCATCCCGTCTCCTACGCCGACCGGGTCCGGCCGCTCGACGAGCGGCACCCCGCCTACATCATCTACACTTCGGGATCCACGGGACGCCCCAAGGGCGTCGTGGTCACCCACACCGGCCTGGCCGCGCTCGTCACCGCCGAACGCGAGCACTACGGGCTGACGCCGGATTCGCGGGTCCTGCACGTCTGCTCGCCCAACTTCGACGTGTCGGTGCTCGAGCTGGTGCTCACGTTCTCGACGGGTGCGCGGCTCGTCGTCGCGCCGCATACGGTGTTCGGCGGCGTCGAGCTGTCCGAGCTGCTGCGGCGCGAGCAGGTCTCGCACATGCTGATCACGCCCGCCGCGCTGGAGTCGGTGGATCCGGAGGGGTTGGACGAGCTGCGCTTCGTCGCGGTGGCCGGCGACAAGTTCGGGCCCGAGCTGGTCGCGCGCTGGGCCACCGGCGACCGTGTGTTCGTCAACGCCTACGGGCCGACGGAGGCGACCATCCTGGCGGCCAGCGTGACGCTGGCGGCCGGCGATCCGTTGAGCATCGGTGCCGCGCTGCCCGGCTTCGGCGCCTTCATCCTCGACAACCACCTTCGTCCGGTGCCCGCGGGTGTCGTGGGTGAGCTCTATCTGGGCGGACCGGCTCTCGCGCAGGGCTACCTCGGCCGTCCCGGGCTGACCGCGGAGCGCTTCGTCGCGAGCCCGTTCGGCACCGAGGGCGCCAGGCTCTATCGCACCGGTGACCTGGTGCGCCGCGCCGACGACGGCGGGACCATCGAGTACCTGGGCCGCGCCGACTTCCAGGTGAAGGTGCGTGGCTTCCGCATCGAGCTCGGCGAGATCGACAACGCGCTGGCGAGTCATCCGGATATCGACTACGCGGTCACCATCGGCAAGACGCTGCCGTCCGGCGTCACGGCGCTGGTGTCCTATGTGCTGCCCCGGGAAGGCGCCGTCGCCGATACCGACGCGCTGCTCGCCCATATCGGGGAGTCGTTGCCCGCGTACATGATTCCCGCGGCGATCATGACGCTGGACAAGATCCCGCTGAACCCGGTCGGCAAGCTCGATCGCAAGGCGCTGCCCGAACCGGTGTTCACCACCAGGGATTTCCGCGCTCCGACGACACCGACCGAACAGGTTGTCGCCGATGTGTTCGCCGCGGTGCTGTGGTCGGGCGCCGATACCGAGCAGCGGGTCGGCGCGGACGACGATTTCTTCGAGCTCGGCGGTAACTCGCTGCTTGCCGCGCAGGCGGCCGCGCGGATCGGTGCCGCGCTCGACGCGCGGGTCCCGGTGCATCTGCTGTTCGAGGCATCCTCGGTGTCCGGGCTCGCCGCGCTCGTCGAGGAGCGCGCCGGTGTGCGGACCGGGCGGGCGCTCGCGCCGATGCCGCGACCCGAGCGCATCCCGCTGTCGTATGCCCAGCAGCGGATGTGGTTCCTGAACCGATTCGATCAGGCCAGCGCGGTCAACAACATTCCGCTGGCGGTCCGGCTTTCGGGCACGCTCGATATCACCGCGCTGCGCGCCGCCGTCGGTGATCTGATCGCGCGCCACGAATCGCTGCGTACACGGTATCCGGACGTGGACGGCCAGGGCTTCCAGCTGATCCTGCCGGTCGGTGCGCCCGGTTCGGTACCCGATCTGCCTGTCGAACCGGCGACCGAGGGCGAACTGCGCGAGCTGATCACCGACGCGGTGGTCGACGGCTTCGACGTGACCGCGGCGCCACCGGTGCGGCTGCGGCTGTTCCAGCTCGGCGACACCGAGCACCTGCTGGTGTGCGTGGTGCACCACATCGCGGGCGACGGCGTCTCGATGGGTCCGCTCGCGCGCGACCTGATGATCGCGTACTCCGAGCGGATCAGGGGCGGGCAGCCCGAATGGCCCGCGCTGAGTGTGCAATACGCCGACTACACGCTGTGGCAGCGGGAAACCCTCGGCAGCGAGGACGACGAGAACTCGCTGCTCGCCAAGCAGATCGGCTACTGGCGCGACCAATTGGCCGCGCTGCCAGGACAACTCGACCTGCCTGCCGATCGCGCCAGGCCCGCCGTCGCGACCAACCGCGGCGGCATACTGAGCTTCGACATCGATGCCGACGTGCACGCGGCACTGGGGCGTATCGCGCAGGAACACAATTCGACGCTGTTCATGGTCGTGCACGCGGCACTCGCCACGCTGCTCGCCCGGCTGTCCGGCACCCGCGATATCGCGGTGGGCACGCCCGTCGCTGGTCGTGGTGAGGCGGCGCTCGACGATCTGATCGGCATGTTCGTCAACACCCTGGTGTTGCGCACCGAGATCGATCCGAACAGCACCTTCGACGAGCTCCTTCGCGCGGTGCGCCAGGTCGACGTGGACGCGTTCGGTCATGCCGATGTGCCGTTCGAGCGGCTTGTCGAACTGCTCGATCCGGTCCGCTCGACCGCGCGGAATCCGCTGTTCCAGGTGATGCTGACCTTCCAGAACATGGCGCAGACCAGGCTGGAACTGCCCGAGCTCACGGTGGCGGGCGTCGATCTCGGCGCGCCGCCCGCGAAGTTCGATCTGCAGCTCGAGCTGGTCGAGAAGGCCGATGAGCACGGCGAAGCGCAGGGCATCGCCGCGGCCTTCGGCTATGCCATCGATCTGTTCGACGAGCCGACGGTGCGCGATTTCGCCGACCGGTTCCAGCGGATCCTTGCCGCGATCGCGGCCGATTCGGCGGCGGTGCTCGGCGATATCGATCTGCTCGCGCCGGGTGAGCGGGAACTCGTACTGCGCGAATGGAATACCGACGGCGTCGCGGTGCCGGAGGTGACACTGGTCGATTTCATCGCGACCCAGGTGCGCAGGCAGCCGAACGCCGTCGCGGTGCGCTTCGGCAATACCGCGCTCACCTACGCCGAGCTGCAGCGGCGGGCCAATTCGGTGGCGCGCGCGTTGATCGCGCAGGGCGCAGGCCCGGAATCGCTTGTCGCGGTTGCCGTCGCACGCAGTGAGGCGCTGCCGGTCGCGCTGCTCGGTGTGCTCACCGCGGGGGCGGGATACCTGCCGATCGACACCGCCTATCCGGCGCAGCGGCTGGCGTTCATGCTCGAAGACGCAACGCCCGCCTGCATTCTGACCACCGCCGACGGGATGGCAGACCTGCCCGCCAGCGATATCCCGATCGTCTTGCTCGAAGCGACAGCCGGTTTCGTCGACGCGCCGATCACCGACGCCGACCGGCTCGCGCCACTGCGGCCGGACAACCTGGCCTATGTCATCTACACCTCCGGCTCGACCGGTGTGCCCAAGGGCGTCGGTGTGATGCATCGCAATGTGGTGCAGCTGTTCGCGAACACCCAGCTGCACTTCGAATTCGACGAAACCGACGTGTGGACGCTGTTCCACTCGTTCGCCTTCGACTTCTCTGTCTGGGAGCTGTGGGCCGCGCTCGCCACCGGCGGCTCGGTGGTCGTCGTCGACTACCTGACCTCGCGCTCGCCGGAACAGTTCCGCGAGTTGCTGATTCGCGAACAGGTCACCGTACTGAACCAGACGCCGTCGGCGTTCTATCAGCTGGTCGAGGCCGATCGTGCCGCCGACGAGGGCGAATTCGCGCTGCGCTATGTCGTCTTCGGTGGCGAGGAACTGGATCTGCGGCAGCTGGAGCGCTGGTACGACCGGCATCCCGCGGAGTCGCCGCAGCTGGTGAACATGTACGGCATCACCGAAACAACGGTGCACGTCTCGTATCTGGCGCTGGACGAGCGGCTGGCGGACAACCCGGCCAGCGTGATCGGCCGTGCGCTGCCCGGTCTGCGGACCTATGTGCTCAACGATCGGCTGCATCCCGCACCCGTCGGCGTCGCGGGCGAGATGTACGTCGCCGGTGCGCAGCTGTCGCGTGGCTATCTGGGCAGGCCTGGTCTGGCCGCGGTCAGGTTCGTCGCGAATCCGTTCGGCGCGCCCGGTTCCCGGATGTATCGCACCGGCGATATCGGCCGCTGGGCCGGATTCGGCGGTCGCGCGAACCTGGAGTACGCGGGTCGCAGCGATCAGCAGGTCCAATTGCGTGGCTTCCGTATCGAACTCGGTGAGATCGAGTCGGCGCTGCTGCGCTGCAAGGGCGTCAGCCAGGCGGTCGTCGTCGTCATCGCCGACGAGCACGTCGGTGATCGACTCGTCGGCTACGCGGTCGCGGAGACCGGCGCCGAGCTCGAGCCCGCGGCACTGCGCACCGCCGTCGCCGAATTCCTCACCGGCTACATGGTTCCCGATGTGATCGTGGTGCTCGACACGCTGCCGCTCACCGCGAACGGCAAGCTCGATCGCAGGGCGCTGCCCGCGCCGCAGGTACTCGGCGAGCGGGAGTTCCGCGCGCCGACCACGCCGGTGGAGTCGGCGATCGCATCGGTGTTCGCCGAACTGCTCGGTGCCGAGCGCGTCGGCCTCGATGACGATTTCTTCGCGCTCGGCGGTAATTCGCTCGTCGCCACCCGGGTGATCGCGCGGGTGAACGCGGCCCTCGATGCCGGCCTCGGGGTGCGCGATCTGTTCGAGGCGCCCTCGGTCGTCGAGCTCGCTGCCAGGGTCGAGGCCGTCTCGGCCGGTGCGCCGCGCCCCGAGCTCGTCGCGGGTCCGCGTCCGGAACGGGTGCCGCTTTCGCTTGCCCAGCAGCGGATGTGGTTCCTCAACCAGTTCGATACCGCCTCGCCGATCAACAACATTCCGTTCGCGGTGCGCCTGACCGGCGCGCTCGATATCGATGCGCTGCGCCATGCCGTCGCCGATGTGGTCGCGCGGCACGAATCGCTGCGCACGGTCTACCCGGCCGTCGACGGTGTCGGTTACCAGAAGATCCTGCCCGCCTCCGCCGTGCCGCTGCTGAACGTGATTCCGGTATCCGAGGATGCGGTCACCGGATGGGTCACCCGATTCGCGCTGCGCGGTTTCGATGTCGCGGCCGAGGTGCCACTGCGCATCGCCGTGCTCCGGGTCGCCGAGGACGACCACGTCATCGCCGTTGTCGTGCACCACATCACCGCGGACGGCGCGTCCACCGCGCCGATGGTGCGCGATCTGATGATCGCCTACATCGCCGAAAGTGGCGGCGCGGCACCGGAATGGGCGCCGCTGCCGGTCCAGTACGCGGACTACTCGCTGTGGCAGCGGGAGCTGCTCGGCGTCGAGTCGGATCCGGATTCGCTGGCGGCCGGGCAGATCGAGTTCTGGAAGTCCGAACTCGCCGGCCTGCCCGAGCGGATCGACCTGCCCGCCGATCGGGTGCGCCCCGCCACCTCCTCCGGTATCGGCAGGCTGTACACCTTCACCATTCCGGCGGCGACCCACCAGAGGATCGCGGAGCTGGCCAGACAGCGCAACGCCTCGGTGTTCATGGCCGTGCACGCGGCCTTCGCCGCACTGCTCGCGCGGTTGTCGGGCAGTGCCGATGTGGCGATCGGTTCGCCGGTGGCCGGTCGCGGTGAGGCCGCACTGGACGATCTGGTCGGCATGTTCGTCAACACGCTGGTACTGCGCACGGTCGTCGAGCCGGGTGAGTCCTTCACCGATCTGCTCGGGCGGGTCAGGGAATCGGACCTCGCCGCGTTCTCGCACGCCGAGATGCCGTTCGAGCGCCTTGTCGAGGTGCTCGATCCGGTGCGCGCACCCTCGCACCACCCACTGTTCCAGGTCGCGCTGTTCTTCCAGAACATGGAGCGCCCGCGTCTCGAGCTGCCGGGACTCGTCGCCGAAGAGGTGGCTTTCGACGGTGCGCTCGCGAAATTCGATCTGCAGCTGACGGTTTCGCCGACGGAGGAGTCCGAGGCGATGTCGGCGATGTTCACCTACGCGGTGGATCTGTTCGACGAGGCCACCGTCGCCGAATTCGCCGAGCGCTTCGTGCGCCTGCTCGACGCGGTGACCGCGAATCCCGTCGCCGCGGTTGGCGATGTGGAGCTGCTGTCGGCCGGTGAGCGGACCGCGCTGCTGTCCGGCCGCAATGACACCGCGCATGCCGTGGCGCCGGAGCTGTTGCTCGACGGGTACCGTCGTGCGGCTGCCGCTACCCCCGATGCGGTCGCTGTCGTCTATGAGGGCGAGCAGCTGAGCTACGCGGAGTTCGATGCGCGGGTGAATCGTCTTGCGCGGCATTTGGTCGCGCAGGGTGTCGGCCCGGAGTCGTTGGTCGGCTTGGCGGTTCGCCGGTCGCTCGACCTGGTTGTCGGGATGTACGCGGTGCTGACCGCGGGTGGCGCGTACGTGCCGCTGGATCCGGATCATCCGGCCGAGCGCATCGGTTATGTGCTCGATGTGGCGCGCCCGGTGTGTGTATTGACCACGGCGCGTGACGGTTTCGTGGTGCCCGGTGCGGTGCCCGCCATTCGGATCGACACCGTCGACCTGTCCGGATTCGGTGCCGAGCCGGTGCGTGCCGATGAGCTGGTTGCGCCGGTGAGCCCGGCGAATACCGCGTATGTGATCTTCACGTCGGGTTCGACGGGTCGTCCGAAGGGCGTCGCTGTTTCGCACGGTGCGATTCACAACCAGACCTCATGGATGCTCTCGGAGTACCCGATGGGCTCGGATGATGTGTACCTGCAGAAGACCGCGACGACGTTCGATGTGTCGCTGTGGGGCTATTTCATGCCGTTGCGTGCGGGTGCGACGTTGGTGGTCGCCACGCCGGATGGTCATCGTGATGCCGAGTATGTGGCGGAAACAATTGCCGCTCAGCGGGTTACGGTTACCGACTTCGTGCCGTCGATGCTCACCGTTTTCGCCGCCCATTCGCGTGCGGAGCTGCTCGGCTCGCTGCGCCACGTGTTCGTCATCGGCGAGGCGCTGCCGCCGGAGACGGTGACCGCGTTCGCGGCCGTCTCGGATGCGGGTCTGCACAACCTGTACGGGCCGACCGAGGCCGCGGTGTCGATCACCTACTGGCCGGCGCAGGACGGCGCCGCGACGGTGCCGATCGGTGTGCCGCAGTGGAATTCGCAGGTGTACGTCCTCGACAACAGGCTGCGGCCGGTGCCCGAGGGCGTCGTCGGCGAGCTGTATCTCGCCGGTGATCAGCTGGCGCGCGGTTACCTGAGCCGTCCCGATCTCACCTCGGATCGGTTCGTGGCCAACCCGTTCGAGGCGGCGGGTGCGCGGATGTATCGCACCGGTGACCTGGTGCGGTGGACCGCTGAAGGCGTACTGGATTACCTGGGCCGTATCGACTTCCAGGTGAAGTTCCGTGGTCAGCGCATCGAGCTCGGCGAGATCGAGACCGCGCTGCTCGCCCTGCCTTCGGTCAGCCAGGCGGCGGCCATCGTTGCGGCGGGCCCGACCGGTGAGCAGCTGGCGGGCTATGTCGTCGCCGCACCGGGACATGCGCCGGAGCCGGCCGCATTGCGTGCGGCCATCGCCGACACGCTGCCGTCGTACATGGTGCCCGCGACGGTGATGGTGCTCGACGCGTTCCCGCTCAACACCTCGGGCAAGCTGGACCGTAAGGCGTTGCCCGCGCCGGTGTTCGAGGTCAAGACCTTCACCGCACCGGCAACGCCGATCGAGGAGCTCGTCGCGGGCGTCTTCGGCGATGTGCTCGGCCTCGACCGGGTCGGCCGTGACGACGACTTCTTCGCACTCGGCGGTAACTCGCTGAGCGCCACCAAGGTTGCCGCTCGGATCGGCGCGGCGCTGGATACGCGCGTGCCGGTGCGCGTGGTGTTCGAGGCATCGACCGTTGCCGCACTGGCGACCCGGGTGGAGACCGGCGCCGACGGCGCCGATCGTCCCGCGCTGGTGGCCGGACCGCGCCCGGAGCGGGTGCCGCTCTCGCTGGCGCAGCAGCGGATGTGGTTCCTCAACCAGTTCGATACGTCCTCACCCGCCAACAACATTCCGTTCGCCGTGCGGCTGACCGGCGCCGTCGATATCGCGGCGCTGCGGTCCGCGCTCGGTGACGTGGTGGCGCGGCACGAGGTGCTGCGCACGGTCTACCCGGCCGTGGACGGCGTCGGCTACCAGCGCATCCTGCCGCCCGCGGCGGTGCCGGAGCTGACCGTGGTTTCGCTGCCCGAGGCCGAAGTGACCGGCTGGGTCACCGAATTCGCGCTGCGCGGTTTCGACGTGGCGGCCGAGGTACCGTTGCGTATCGCGGTGTTGCGGCTCGCCGACGATGTCCATGTCGTCGCCGTCGTCGTGCACCACATCGCGGCCGACGGCGCGTCGGTGGCGCCGCTGGTGCGCGACCTGATGATCGCCTACCTGGCCCAGACCTCGGATTCGGCGCCGGGCTGGGCGCCGCTGCCGGTGCAGTACGCCGACTTCACGCTGTGGCAGCACCAGCTGCTCGGCGCGGACGACGATCCGGAGTCGCTGGCGGCCAAGCAGATCGGGTTCTGGCAGTCGGCGCTGTCCGGGCTGCCCGAGCGCATCGATCTGCCCGCGGATCGCCCGCGGCCGCAGACCGCGTCGGGCCTCGGCCGGACCATGGCGTTCGACATTCCGGCCGAAACCCATGCCGGGCTGGTCCGGCTGGCGCGTGAGCGCAACGCCTCGGTGTTCATGGCCGTGCACGCCGCCTTCGCGGCGCTGCTCGCGCGCCTGTCGGGCACCGAGGACGTGGCGATCGGCTCGCCGGTGGCCGGTCGTGGCGAGGCCGCGCTGGACGACCTGGTCGGCATGTTCGTCAACACGCTGGTGCTGCGCACCGTCGTCGAACCGGACGAGTCCTTCACCGAACTGCTCGCGCGGGTGCGCGCGGCCGATCTGGCCGCCTTCTCCCACGCCGAGCTGCCGTTCGAGCGGCTCGTCGAGGTGCTCGACCCGGTCCGCGCGCCCTCGCACCACCCGCTGTTCCAGGTGGCGCTGTTCTTCCAGAACATCGAGCGCGCGAGCCTCGAGCTGCCCGGAATCCGGGTGGACGAGGTCGGCTTCGATGGCGCGGTCGCGAAATTCGATCTGCAGCTGACGGTTTCGCCGCCCGCCGAGGACGATCGGCCGATGTCGGCGCTGTTCACCTACGCCGTCGACCTGTTCGACGAGGACACGGTCGCCGGGTTCGCGCGCCGGTTCGTCCGTCTGCTCGATGCCGTTGTCGCCGACCCGGATTCGGCCGTCGGTGATGTCGAGCTGCTGTCGGCCGGTGAGCTGGACGCGCTGGTGTCCGGCCGCAACGCGACCGCGCACGCGGTGGCGCCGGAGCTGCTGCTCGACGGATATCGCCGTGCGGTGGTCGCCTTCCCGGACGCGGTCGCCGTCGTCTATGAGGGCGAGCGGCTCACCTATGCCGAGTTCGATGCGCGGGTGAATCGTCTTGCGCGGCATTTGATCGCGCAGGGTGTCGGCCCGGAGTCGTTGGTCGGCTTGGCGGTTCGCCGGTCGCTCGACCTGGTTGTCGGGATGTACGCGGTGCTGACCGCGGGTGGCGCGTACGTGCCGCTGGATCCGGATCATCCGGCCGAGCGCATCGGCTATGTCCTCGATGTCGCTCAGCCTGTCTGTGTGTTGACCACGGCGCGTGATGGTTTCGTGGTACCGGTCGCTGTTCCCGTGATCGAGATCGATCGGGCGGAGCTCTCGGAATACCGTGCCGAGCAGGTTGCCGACGCCGAGCGCGTCGGCCCGCTGAGCCAGAGCAATACCGCGTACGTGATCTTCACGTCGGGTTCGACCGGTCGCCCGAAGGGTGTCGCGGTCTCGCACGGTGCGATTCACAACCAGACCGAGTGGATGCTCGCGGAGTACCCGCTCGGCCAGGACGACGTCTATTTGCAGAAGACCGCGACCACGTTCGACGTGTCGCTGTGGGGCTACTTCATGCCGCTGCGGGCGGGCGCGACCCTGGTGGTCGCCACGCCGGACGGTCATCGCGATCCCGGGTACGTGGCGGAAACCATTGCGGCGCAGTCGGTCACGGTGACCGATTTCGTGCCGTCGATGCTGACGGTGTTCGCTGCGCACGCGCGCCGCGAGCAGCTGAGCTCGCTGCGGCACGTCTTCGCCATCGGTGAGGCGCTGCCGCCCGAGACGGTGGCCGCGTTCAAGGCGGTTTCCGATGCCGGGCTGCACAACCTGTACGGCCCGACCGAGGCCGCGGTCTCCATCACATACTGGGAGGCCACCGCCGAAGACACCACCGGCGCCTCGGTGCCGATCGGTGTGCCGCAGTGGAATTCACAGGTCTATGTGCTCGATACCCGCCTGCGGCCGGTGCCGCGCGGTGTCGTGGGTGAGCTGTACCTGGCCGGTGACCAGCTGGCCCGCGGTTACCTGCGTCGGCCGGATCTGACGTCGGATCGCTTCGTCGCCAACCCGTTCGGCACCTCCGCGCGCATGTACCGCACGGGCGACCTGGTGCGCTGGACCCCTGAGGATGTGCTGGATTACCTGGGCCGCATCGACTTCCAGGTGAAGTTCCGCGGTCAGCGCATCGAGCTCGGTGAGATCGAGACCGCGCTGCTGGCGCAGCCGCAGGTCAGCCAGGCCGTCGCGGTGGTCGCCGCGGGACCGGCCGGGGAACAGCTCGTCGGCTATGTCGTTGCCGCACCGGGTGCTTCGCCGGAGGGCGCCGAACTGCGCACCGCCATCGCGGAGCTGCTGCCGTCCTACATGGTGCCGTCGACGGTGCTCATGCTCGACGCGTTCCCGCTCAACACCTCAGGCAAGCTGGACCGTAAGGCGTTGCCCGCGCCGGTGTTCGAGGCCAAGGCGTTCACCGCGCCGTCGACGCCGCTCGAGGAGAGCGTCGCCGAGGTCTTCGCCGAGGTGCTCGGCGTCGACCGGATCGGTCGCGACGATGATTTCTTCGCGCTCGGCGGTAACTCGCTGAGTGCGACCAGGGTTGCCGCACGCCTGGGCCAGGCGCTCGATCTCCAGGTGCCGGTGCGCCTGCTGTTCGAGACGTCGTCGGTGGCCGGGCTCGCGGCCCGCGTCGAGGCGCAGTCCACCGGTGCGGCACGTCCCGCGCTGGTGGCCGGGCCGCGCCCGGAGCAGCTGCCGCTCTCGCTCGCGCAGCAGCGGATGTGGTTCCTCAATCAGTTCGATACCGCCTCCGCCGCATACAACATCACCGCTGCCGTGCGGCTCACCGGCGCGCTCGATCTCGCCGCGCTGCGCGCCGCGACCGCGGATGTCGTTGCCAGGCACGAGATCCTGCGCACCGTCTACCCGCAGGGCGCGGACGGTCCGATCCAGGTGATCCTGCCAACGGCCCAGGCGACACCCGCCATCGATCCGGTGGCGGTCATCGAGGCCGAGCTGTTCGAGCGGGTCGCCGAGGTGGTGTCCACCGGCTTCGACGTCGCCGCCGAGGTGCCGGTGCGCGTCGCGCTGTTCGATCTCGGCGACCAGGACTATGTGCTGGTCTTCGTGGTGCACCACATCGCGGGCGACGGCTGGTCCATGGGCCCGCTGACCCGGGATGTCATGGCCGCCTACGTCGCTCGCGCCCAAGGCGACGAGCCGAACTGGGCGCCGCTCGCGGTGCAGTACGCCGATTTCGCGCTGTGGCAGCACCAATTGCTCGGCGACGACGCCGATCCGGAGTCGCTGGCTGCCACACAGATCGAGTTCTGGCGCTCGGCGCTTGCCGACCTGCCGGAGGAGTCGACGCTGCCGCTTGACCGGCCGCGTCCGGCCGTGCAGTCCTTCCGCGGCGGGGCGGTCGATTTCACCATCGACGCGGAGATCCATCGCGGTCTGCGCGAATTGGCGCGCGGCGCCAACGCTTCGGTGTTCATGGTGGTGCACACCGCGCTCGCGGTGTTACTCGCCCGGATGGCGAACAGCACCGACGTCGCCATCGGCGCCCCGGTCGCCGGTCGCGGCGAGGCCGAACTCGACGACGTGATCGGCATGTTCATCAACACCGCCGTGTTGCGCACCGAACTCGATCCGGCCGAGCCGTTCACCGGTCTGCTCGCGCGGCAGCGCGATATCGATCTGACCGCGTTCGCGCACGCCGACCTGCCGTTCGAGCGACTCGTCGACGTGCTCGCCCCGACCAGGTCGACAGGGCGCACGCCGCTGTTCCAGGTGGCTCTGTCGTTCCAGAACCTGCCGACCGGCAGCTTCGAACTGCCCGGCCTGCGCCTCGCCGCGCTCGACGCCGATATCGGCATCGAGCGGTTCGACCTGTCGATGATCATCAACGAGGGCGCGGCCGATGCCGGGATGGGTGCCCGATTGACCTATGCCCATGATCTTTTCGACGAGTCGACGATCCGCGGCTTCGCCGAACGGTTCGTGCGGCTGCTCGGTGAGATCGTGACCGCGTCGGCGACGCCGGTGGGTGACCTGCGCCTGCTGTCCGACGCCGAGGTCACGGAGCTCACGCGCATGCGCGGCGGCGCGTCGAGCGCCGCGCGCACGCTGCCGGAGCTGATGGCAGCGGCGGTGTCCGTCGATCCGTCGGCGGTCGCGCTGCGCGACGGCGTGCGCTCGCTGAGCTATGCCGAATTGGATGCCCGCTCTTCGCGTCTGGCGCGTCAGCTGATTGCCAAGGGCGCGGGCCCTGGTAGCCTGGTCGCGCTGGCCGTGCCGCGCTCGATCGAGTCAGTGCTGGCGGCGTGGGCGGTGGCCAAATCCGGCGCCGGTTTCGTGCCGGTCGACCCGAACTATCCGGCCGAGCGGGTCGAGCACATGGTGTCCGACTCCGCCGCACTACTCGGCGTGACCGTTTCGGCCGCTCGGGAGGGCCTGCCGGATTCCACCGAATGGCTGGTGCTCGATAATCCCGCCTTCGGCCTGGAGGTCGAACGACACAGCGCGGCAGCGGTTTCCGATGCCGATCGGCTCCGTCCGGCACGACTGGCCGACGCCGCCTACGTGATCTACACCTCGGGCTCGACGGGTAAACCCAAGGGCGTCACCGTCACCCACGCTGGTCTGGCGAACCTCACCGAGGAGCAGCGGTCGCGTTACGGCGTCGTCAGCGGTTCGCGGACATTGCATTTCGCCTCGCCGTCGTTCGATGCCTCGGTGCTCGAGCTGCTGCTCGCGCTCGGTGGCGCCGCGACGATGGTGATCGCGCCCACCTCGATCTACGGCGGCGGCGAACTCGCCTCGCTGCTGCGGGGCGAGCGAGTCACCCATGCCTTCGTCACCCCCGCGGCACTGGCCTCAGTGGATCCGGACGGCCTCGACGAGCTGCGTGTGGTTATCACCGGTGGCGAGGCGTGCCCGCCGGAGCTGGTGCGGCGCTGGGCGATTCCGGTCACCGGTGGCACGAGGGAATTCTTCAACGCGTACGGCCCGACCGAGGCCACGGTGATGCCGAACCTCAGCGGCCCGATGATGCCGGGTGAGCCGGTCACCATCGGTGCGCCGATCCGCGGCGTCACCGAATGGGTACTCGACGAGCGGCTGCATCCGGTGCCAGTTGGCGTCGCGGGTGAGCTGTATGTCGGCGGCGAGTTGCTGGCACGTGGCTACCACGGCCTGCCCGAGTTGAGCGCCGCGCGCTTTGTTGCCTGCCCGTGGCTGCCTGGTGTGCGCATGTACCGCACCGGAGACGTCGTGCGCTGGACCCCGCGCGGCGAGATCGAATACGTGGGCCGCAACGACTTCCAGGTGAAGGTGCGCGGTTTCCGCATCGAGCTCGGCGAGATCGACGCGGCGTTCGCTGCGCACGAGACCGTCGACTTCGCGGTCACCCTCGGCCGGACCCTGGCCTCGGGCGCGACCGCGCTGGTCGCCTACGTGCGGCCCGCGCCGGGCCACGCGGTCGACACCGCCGCGCTGACCGCCCATGCGCGCCAGCATCTTCCGGCGCACATGGTGCCGAGCGCGATCATGGTGCTCGCCGAGATCCCGCTCACCGGTGCGGGCAAGCTCGACCGGAAGGCGTTGCCGGAGCCGGTGTTCGAGACTGGCGTGTTTCGCGCGCCGGAGAACACCACCGAGCAGGCCGTTGCCGACGCGTTCGCCGAGGTGCTCGGCGTCAAGCGGATCGGTCTGGACGACGATTTCTTCGCACTCGGCGGCAACTCGCTGAGCGCGACCCGCGTGATGGCACGGCTCGGCGCCGCGCTGGACACCCAGGTGCCGGTGCGGCTGGTATTCGAGGCGTCGACGGTGGAGGCGCTTGCCGCCCGCATCGAGACGCAGTCCGGTGGGGCGGCCCGGCCCGCGCTCGAGGCTCGGCCACACGCTGCGGTCGGCACGACCGGCCAGGACGAGCTGGCACGGGTGCCGCTCTCGCCCGCGCAGCAGCGGATGTGGTTCCTCAACCAGTTCGACACCGATTCGGCGGCGTACAACATTCCGGTCGCCGTCCGGCTCACTGGACAGCTCGACGTGGCCGCGCTGCGCCGCGCTGTTGCCGATGTCGTCACGCGGCACGAGGTGCTGCGCACCTTCTATCCGCAGACGGACGCGGGCCCGGTGAACGTGGTCGAGCCTGCCGCGCAGGCGATTCCGCAGCTGCTGCCGATGAAGGTGGCCGAGGCGGATCTGCTCGACCGGGTCACCGAGATCGTTTCCGCCGGTTTCGATGTGGCGACCGAGGTACCGCTGCGGGTCGCGCTGTTCCGCATCGCGGACCTTCCCGACGAGTGGGTCGTGGTGTTCGTCGTGCACCACATCGCGGGCGACGGCTGGTCGATGGGCCCGCTGACCCGTGACGTGATGATCGCGTACGCCTCGCGCACACAGGGCATCGAACCGGGCTGGACGCCACTGCCGGTGCAGTACTCCGACTTCGCGCTCTGGCAGCGCGAAGTGCTCGGCGAGGAAAGCGATCCGGAGTCGCTGGCCGCGCGCCAGGTCGACTTCTGGCGCACCACGCTGTCCGGGCTGCCGGAGGAGTCGACCCTGCCCGCGGATCGGCCGCGGCCTGCGGTGCCGAGTTTCCGCGGTGGCGCCTTCGATTTCGAGATCGATACGGAGATCGGGCAAGGGCTGGCCGAGCTGGCGCGCGGCGCGAACGCGACGCTGTTCATGGTCGTGCACGCGGCGCTCGCCGTGCTGCTCGCCCGCAGCTCGGGCAGCGACGACGTGGCGATCGGCACCCCGGTGGCCGGTCGCGGTGATGCCGCGCTCGACGATCTGATCGGCATGTTCGTCAACACCGTCGTGCTGCGGAGCACGGTCACGCCGGGCGAATCGTTCCTGGATCTGCTTGCCAGGCAACGGGAAGCGGACCTGTCCGCGCTGGCGCACGCCGATGTGCCGTTCGAGCGGCTCGTCGACGTGCTCGCCCCCGAGCGCTCGACAGTGCGCTCGCCGCTGTTCCAGGTGTCGCTCGCCTTCCAGAACCTGCCGTCCGGCTCGTTCGAGCTGCCCGGATTGCGGGCCGCCATGGTCGATTTCGACGCGGCCATCGAGAAGTTCGACCTGTCGGCGACGCTGTTCGAGGTGCCGACCGCGGATGGCTCGCTGACCCTGATGGGCCGGTTCACCTACGCCACGGACCTTTTCGACGAGTCGACGGTGCGCGCGTTCGCCGATCGCTACCGGCGCATCCTGCATGCCGTCGTCGCGGATCCGCACTCCGCGGTCGGCGATATCGACCTGCTGACCGAGGATGAGCGCGCCGCCACCCTGGGCGCGTGGACCACCGCGGGGCAGGACACCGGACGGGTCGCCACCCTGGTCGAGCTGTTCGACACGGCGGCACGGGCCAACGCGGACCGCACCGCGGTGGTGTTCGGCGCCGAGCGGATCACCTATCGTGAGCTCGACGAGCGTGCCAATCGATTGGCGCGCAAGCTGATCGAGGCGGGCGCGGGACCGGAGACCTTGGTCGCCGTCGCGCTGCCGCGGTCGGCCGACCTGGTTGTCGCGCTGCTCGCGACGGTGCGCTCCGGTGCGGGCTATCTGCCGGTCGACCCGACCTATCCGGCCGACCGCATCGCCTACATGCTCGACGACGCCCGCCCGGTGTGCGCCATCGCGACCACCGATCGCGAGATCGAGCTGCCCGCGGAACTGCCTGTGCTGGAACTGGATCGGCTCGCGCTCGACGAACTCGACGCGGCGCCGATCACCGACGCCGAGCGCCGCGCGGCGCTCACGCCGGACAACATCGCCTACGTGATCTACACGTCGGGTTCCACCGGACGTCCCAAGGGCGTGCAGATCCCGCACCGCACCGTGGTGAAGCTGTTCGCGAACACCCAGGCGCAGTTCGGTTTCGACGAGACCGATGTGTGGACGCTGTTCCACTCCTACGCCTTCGACTTCTCGGTGTGGGAGCTGTGGGGTCCGCTGCTCTACGGCGGCACACTGGTCGTCGTCGACTATCACACCTCGCGCTCGCCGGAGCAGTTCCTGGAACTGCTGCGCCGGGAACGGGTCACGGTGCTCAACCAGACGCCGTCGGCGTTCTACCAACTGGCCGAGGCGGATCGGGCCGCGCCGGACAGCGCGGCACCGCTTTCGCTGCGCTACATCGTGTACGGCGGTGAGGCGCTCGAACTGCGCCGCCTGGCGGACTGGTACGCCCGCCACGACGAGGCGATGCCGCGCCTGGTGAACATGTACGGCATCACCGAGACCACGGTGCACGTCACCTACCGTGCCCTGGACACCGAGGCCGCCGCGGCGGCCAACGGCAGCGTCATCGGCTGTGCCGTGCCCGGTCTGCGCACCTACCTGCTCGACGCGCGCCTGCGCCCGGTCCAGGTCGGCGCGCCGGGTGAAATCTATGTCGCGGGAGCGCAATTGGCCCGCGGCTATCTCGGCAGGCCCGCGCTCACCGCGGACCGGTTCGTGGCGAATCCGTTCGGCGAGCCCGGTTCCCGGCTGTACCGCTCCGGCGACATGGCGCGCTGGAACGCGGCGGGCAATCTCGAATACCTCGGGCGCGCCGACGATCAGGTGAAGGTGCGCGGTTTCCGCATCGAGCTCGGTGAGATCGAGGCGGCCGTGCTCGCGCAGCCCGGTGTGGCCCAGGCGGCGGTGATCGTGCGTGAGGACCGCCCCGGCGATCCGCGGATCACCGCCTACGTGGTGCCGTCCGAGGTGAACGATCGTCCGTCCGAGGGCAATACCGACGATCGCTGGCGCGATGGCACGGGCAGGCTCGTGCCCGAGTACATGGTGCCCTCGGCCTTCGTCGTGCTCGACGCGATTCCGTTGACCGCCAACGGCAAACTGGATCGTCGCGCGCTGCCCGCGCCGAGCTACGCGACGACCGCGACCCGCGCTCCGGCCGGCGAGCTGGAATCCCGTCTGGCGGAACTGTTCGCGCAGGTACTCGGCCTGCCGCAGGTCGGCGTCGACGACTCCTTCTTCGCGGTCGGCGGCGACAGCATCATGTCCATCCAGCTGGTCTCGCGGGCCAGGGCGGCGGGCATCGTGTTCACCCCACGCGATGTGTTCGAGCAGCGCACCGTCGCCGGATTGGCCAGGATCGCGGTCAGCAGCGGCGATCTCGCGCCCATCGAGCTGGCCGAGCTGCCCGGCGGCGGTGTCGGCGAGATCCCGCTGACCCCGGTACTCGCGGCCTACCTCGCCGACGGCGTCTTCACCAGGTACGCGCAGACCATGGTGCTCGGCCTGCCGGACGGCATCGACCGTGACGGCGTGCTCGCCACCATCACCTCGGTGCTCGACCACCACGACGTGCTGCGCTCGCGGGTGCGGCAGGTCGACGGACAGTGGCAGCTCGAGGCACTGCCGCGCGGCGGCGTCGACGCGAGCACCCTCGTCACCGAGGTGGACGTGCCCGCGGGCGTAGACGAGGCCGAGCTGAACCGAATCGCCAACGAGGCAATGGATTCCGCGCTCGGCGCGCTGGATCCGATCAACGGCAGAATGCTCGCCTTCACCTGGCTGCGCCGCCCCGACGCGCGCGACGCGGTCACCATGGCCGCGCATCACTTCGTGATCGACGGCGTGTCGTGGCGCATCCTGATCCCAGACTTCGCGGTCGCCTCGGCGCAGCGCGCGGCGGGACAGGACGTGGCGCTGCCCGCGGTCAACACCTCGTTCCGGCGCTGGGCGCACGGTCTCGTCGAAGCCGCGGGCACGGTGGAGCGCACCGGCGAAATCGGTTACTGGCAGCAGGTGATGGCGACGCCGGATCCGCTGCTCGGTGCGCGCGCACTGGATCCGGCCGTCGACACCTATGCGACGGTGCGGCAGTTCACGATTCAGGTGCCGGTCGACGTCGCCGACGCGATGCTGAACAAGATCCCCGCGCTGTATCGCGGCGGTGTCAACGATGGCCTGCTCGCCGCGCTCGCCATGGCGGTGCGTGCCTGGCGCGCCGGGCGCGGCATCGATGCGCCCGCGACCAGGATCAAGCTCGAGGGCCACGGCCGCGAGGAAGACACCGTGCCCGGTGCCGACCTGACCCGCACGGTCGGCTGGTTCACCAGCATCTACCCGGTGGCGCTCGATCTTTCGGGTATCGACGCGACGGTGCCCTTCGACGGCGGCGCCGCCACCGCCGCGGTGCTGAAGACGGTGAAGGAGCAGCTGCTCACGGTGCCGGACAAGGGCATCGGCTACGGCATGCTGCGCTACCTCAACGCCGACGCCGCCGACGAGCTGACCGGCAATCCCGGCCAGATCAGCTTCAACTACCTCGGCCGTGTTTCCGCGGGCGGCGTGCCGGAGGGCATGGCCGATGTCGGCTGGCTGCCGACCGGTGAGCTGGGTTCCGTTGCGGCGGACCTGGATCCGGCGATGGCGGCGGCCGCCACCGTCGATATCAACGCCATCGTCAACGATTCGGCCGACGGCCCCCTGATGAACGTCACGTTCCTCTACGCCGCCGAGGTGATCGACGAGGCCGACGTGCGCGAGCTGGCCGACACCTGGGTGAGCGCGCTCGGCGCGATCGCCGGGCACGCACAGGATCCGGCGGCGGGCGGGCTCACCCCGTCCGATGTGCCGCTGGTGCGGGTCACCCAGACCGAGCTCGATACCTGGCGGCGCACGCGCCCCGGTCTCGTCGACGCGCTGCCGCTCTCGCCGCTGCAGTCGGGTCTGCTGTTCCTCACCGAACTGCAGGCCGCCTCGGACGTCGACGACTACGTCATGCAGTTCGCGGTCGAACTGTCCGGCGACGTCGATGTGGCGCGGTTGCACCGTTGCGCGCAAACGGCTTTGGACAGGCACGCGAATCTGCGGACCGCCTTCGTCACCGCCGCCGACGGCACGCCGGTGCAGTTGGTCGCCGACGCGGTGCAGGTGCCGTGGCAGCTCGTCGAGAACGTGCCGGACGCGGAGCTGCCCGCGCTGCTCACCGCCGATCAGCGGCGCCGGTTCGATCCCTCGGTCGCCCCGCTGGTGCGATTCGCGGTGTACCGCACCACATCCGGGGTCAACCACCTGGTGCTGACCACGCATCACATCCTGCTCGACGGCTGGTCCATGCCGCTGCTGATGAAGGATCTGCTCGTCCTCTACGCGACAAACGGTGATGCGTCGCTGCTGCCGCGGGTGCGGCCGTATCGCGACTACCTCGCGTGGCTGTCGCGCCAGGATCACGAGGGTGCGCTCACGGCGTGGACGGGGGCGCTCGCCGGCCTGGAGCCGACACCGTTGGCACCCGCGCTGGCCGAACCCGCGCAACGGCAGGACGGTATCGGCACCCTCGAGTTCGACCTGTCACCGGAGCAGACCGCGGCACTGACGGCGGTCGCCGCCGAAACCGGTGTCACGGTCAACACCATCGTGCAGGCCGCGTGGGGGCTGGTGATCGCGTCGGGCACCGATCGCGACGACGTGGTCTTCGGCGCCGCCGTCTCCGGCCGCCCGCCGCAGCTCGACGGCATCGACGAGATGATCGGCCTGTTCGTCAACACCATTCCGGTGCGCGTGCGCTTCGAGCCGCAGTGGACGGTGCGAGACATGCTGAGCCACCTGCAATCCGAGCAGGCGGCACTGCTGGACCGGCACTATCTCGGCCTGGCCGAGATCCAGCACGCGCTCGGCGTCGACGCGCTGTTCGACTCGCTGATCGCCTTCGAGTCCTATCCGATCGACACGGAGGGGATCGCGCAGGCCAGCACCATCGACGGTATGTCAGTGTCGAACCTGCAGGCGGTGAACTTCACCCACTACCCGCTGACGGTGCTGGTGAACCTGGATTCGCGGCTGTGGGTCAAGGTGCTGTACCAGCGCGAGATCGTCGACGGTGCGGCCGCACAGGCGGTTACCGACCGGCTGCGCAAGCTGATCGGCGAATTCGTCGCCGCACCGCGCCGCAGCCTCGCCGCGCTCGATCTGCTGCTCGATACCGAACAGGCCGAGCTCGCCGCGGTGAACGACACTGTCACACCGGAATTGCTGGACGACGAGACACTCGTCTCGCTGTTCCACGCGCAGGTCGAGCGGACTCCGCATGCGTCGGCGGTGAGCTTCGGTGACGAGACGCTGAGCTACGCGGAACTGCGTGCGCGGGCGAATCGCCTTGCCGGGCAACTGCTGCGGCGCGGCGCCGGCCCGGAGACCAGGGTCGCCGTCGCGATGCGGCGCTCGCTGGAGCTGGTGGTCGCGATCTACGCGGTGCTGGAAACCGGTGCGGCCTATGTGCCGGTCGACCCGGATCATCCCGCGGAGCGCAACGATTACGTGCTGACCGGATCCGCGCCGCTGTGCGTGCTGACCACGGCCGCCGACGGCTTCGAAACCGACACCGCGACAACGGTGCTCGATATCGAGGAGCTGGAAGCCACGGCGCCGGTGCCGATCACCGGCCGGGTCGCGCTGCCCGCGCCGCGCCCGGACAACGTCGCCTACGTCATCTACACCTCGGGCTCCACCGGGCGCCCGAAGGGCGTGATGATCACGCACCGGCAGATGGTGAACCAGTTCCGCTGGGCCCAGCTCACCCATCCGCACGACGCGAACGATGTCGTGCTGCACAAGACCCCGATCACCTTCGACATCTCGACGTGGGAGTTGTTCTGGCCGTTGCAGACCGGCGCGCGCGTGGTGATCGCCGAACCGGACGGGCATCGCGATCCGAACTACCTCGCCGCGGTGATCGAGCGGGAAGCGGTGAGCACGGTGCACTTCGTGCCATCGATGCTCGATGCCTACCTGGAACTGGGCGAGCTGCCCGCCGACCTGCCGCGCCGGGTCTTCGCGGCCGGTGAGGCGCTCAGCGGCACAACGGTTTCCGCGTTCCACGCGGCACTGTCGGGTGAGCTGCACAACTGGTACGGCCCCGCCGAGGCCACGGTGGTGACCGCGGCGGGCACCGGTGCCGACGACGTGCGCACCGCGGCGCCGATCGGCGATCCGGTGGCCAACACCAGGGTGTTCGTGCTCGACCGTCAGCTGCGGCAGGTGCCGGTCGGCGCCGTCGGCGAGTTGTACGTCGCCGGTGTGCAATTGGCGCGCGGCTATCTCGACGCGCCCGCGCTCACCGCCGAACGCTTCGTCGCCAACCCGTACGAGCCCGGCGCCAGGCTCTACCGCACCGGTGACGTGGTCCGGCTCGGTGATCGCGGACTGGAATACCTCGGCCGCGCCGATTTCCAGGTCAAGCTGCGCGGTCAGCGCATCGAGCTCGGCGAGATCGAATCGGTGCTGCTGGAACACGATTCGGTCGCGCACGCGGCCGTCGTGCTGGTGCCGGAACCGGATCGCCTCGTCGGCTATGTCGTCGCGGCGCCGGGTGCCTCGGTCGCCGAGACAGCGCTGCGCGAGCACGCCAGGCGCGGACTGCCCGCGTACATGGTGCCGTCGACGATCGTGACGCTGCCGGAAATGCCGCTGAACGCGAGCGGAAAGCTCGACCGCAAGGCATTGCCCGTGCCCGAGTTCACCACGCGCCCATACCGGCCGCCGGTCTGGCCGCTACAGCGCGCGGTCGCCGATGTGTTCAGCGAGGTGCTCGGGGTCGAGCGGGTCGGTCTCGACGACGACTTCTTCGCACTCGGCGGTACCAGCCTGGTCGCCAGCCAGGCGGTGCACCGCCTGCGCCGGATGACCGGAGCCCAGCTGCGCGTGCAGTGGTTCTTCCTCGATTCCACGGTCGACGGCATCTCGAAGCGGATCATCGAGGCACTGGAATCCGGCCACGACTACGACTCCAGCAACGACAGCGCACTCGGGCTGCTGCTGCCGATCCGCGCGACGGGAAGCAGGGCGCCGCTGTTCTGCATGCACCCGATGATCGGCCTCTCCTGGTGCTACAGCCCGCTGACCAGCTATCTCGATGCGGAACAGCCCATCTACGGCGTGCAGGCCGCCGCGCTGTCGGAAGATGTCGACCCGCCCGCCTCGCTGGAGGAGATGGCGGCACGTTATGTCGAGGAGATCATCTCGGTGCAGCCGGAGGGGCCGTACCAGGTGCTCGGCTGGTCGCTCGGCGGTCTGCTCGCACACGAGGTCGCGGTGCAGCTGCGGGCGGCGGGGCGCGAGGTCGGGCTGCTCGCCCTGATGGACAGCGATTACGGATTCGAACTCGGTTCGTTCCGTGAGAGCATCCGGGAGGTGCTCGCCGAATTCGGTATCGAAGGTGTCGATCCGGAGCAGATCGGCGAGCTGAGCGAAGAGGACTTCGTGAAGCTGCACGAGGTCATCCCGGCGGAAATGGTCGTGCTGACCCAGGACCGGATGCGCAGGATCTACGCCAGCGCGATGCGGTCGGTCGAATTCACCCAGACCTACGTCCCGCAGGAGTTCGACGGCACGGTGCAGTTCTTCCGCGCCGCGGCCGATGACCGGCGCACGCACGATGTCATCGCGCGCTGGCGGCCGTACGCGGCCGAGGTGGTCGACCATCCGGTGCCGACCAGGCACGAGCTGATGGCCCAGCCCGATGCGCTCGCGGTCATCGGTCCGTTGCTCGAGGAGTTCCTGCGGCGCTAGCGCTCCTCGGTGCCGACAAAAACGGCCGCGTGGCGAATAGTTCGCCACGCGGCCGTTTTTCGTCAGGAGGAACCGGTTAGTTCACGGAGAAGCTGCCCGCGGCCGCCGCGGTACCGATGCCATCGGGCTGGATGGTCTGCGCGACGGTGCCGGTGCAGTCCCGGCCCGTGTACACGGTGACGACCTGATCGGTGTAGTTACCGAGCGGCGAGGGCAGCAGCGAGCTGCCCTCGGTGTTGACGCAACCCGACGGGTTGACGATGAACTTGGGCCCGACCGCGACGGAGCCGACCGCCGCATGTGCGGTCCCTGGTGCGAGCACCGAGATCATGGCCGCGGCCGCGGCGGCTCCAAGAAATCCAGCAGTGCGAAGCATCAACCCTCCAGGTTGTTCGAGTTTCCCGACCCGCAGATATACGGCCCGATTCTGGCACGACCGCGACACGGGGACAACGTGTTCCACCGATAGCGCAGGCGACGCGGTTCCTGCCCGGTTTGCACCCCGATAGGTCAAATGTGTCATCCGCCCGCAGAATGGTGCATGATCGCCGGATAGATGCCCGCGCACCGCGTGCGGACATCCTCGCGCCGTAACAGTGCGCACCCACCCGGTCGATCACCGCGTTGGTGTGGCACGGCGTAGCTGATGTGATCGATAGGCAGGTGAGGCGGCTTCATGCTCCGGGTGGCGCGAGTTCGGAATAGTGTTGCGCGGCAGGCGGTACGGGCATGACACGGCCCGCGCGAGTGCGTCCGGTCCGGACCAAGCGGCAACGCGTGCGTACCCTTCCGCAGTTGCTGGTCGCCGCGGTCGAGGCCAATCCGAGCGGTGTCGCGGTGGTGCTCGCCGACGCGTCGGCGCGATTATCGCAGCTGAGCTATGCCGAACTCGATGAGCGCTCGACCAGGCTTGCCTGGTTGCTGATCGATCGCGGGGTCGGGCCCGAAGATGTGGTGGCCGTGGCCGTCCCGCGCTCGGTGCACTCGGTCGTCGCGGTGTGGGCGATCGCCAAGGCGGGCGCGGCATTCCTGCCCATCGATCCGGCCGATCAGCCGGAGCGGGTGGCGTACATGCTTGCGGATTCGGGCGCGGTGCTCGGCCTGAGCGTGGCCGACACGGCGCCCGAGCTGCCCGCGCTGGACTGGGTCGTCCTCGATACGGCGGACCAGCGGCGCGTACTCGAGCGGTACCCGACCGACCCGGTGACCTACGCCGACCGGGTACGGCTGCTGCGCGCCGATCATCCGGCGTACGTGCGCTACCCGGCCGGAACCACGAACGGTGTGGTGGTCACCCAGGCCGGGCTCTCGAACTTCTCCGACGAGCAACGCGAACGGTACGGGGTCGCCATCGACTCGCGCACCCTGCATTTCGCCTCGCCCGCGCTGGACGCCTCGGTGCTCGAGCTGCTGCTCGCGCTGGGTGGCGCCGCGACGATGGTGCTGGTGCCGCCGACCGTCGCCGGTGGCGCCGAACTGGCCGGGGTGCTGCGTCGCGAAGGGGTCACGCACGCGCTGCTCGCACCGTCGGCACTCGCCGCTGTCGATCCGGGCCCGCTCGGCGAGCTCAGGGTGGTGGTGACCGGCGCCGCGGGTGGCGCGCCGGAGTTGTTGCGCCGCTGGGTCGTTCCGGTCTCGGACGGGCGGACCAGGGAGATCTTCCAGGCCTACGGGCCTGCCGAGGCGACCGTGATGACCCACGTGAGTGGGCCGTTGGCGCCGGAGGATCCGGTGGTCATCGGCGCGCCGGTGCGCGGTGTCACCGAATACGTGCTTGACGGTGCGCTGACGCCGGTGCTCGACGCGATGGTCGGCGAGCTCTACCTCGGCGGGCCGCAGCTGGCACGCGGATATCTGTCTCGGCCCGGCCTGACCGCCACGTATTTCGTGGCCGATCCGTTCGACGCCACCGGGGCCAGGCTGTTCCGGACCGGGGATCTGGTGAGCCGGGTGGCTTCGGGAGCGCTGGAGTACCTGGGGCGCAATGATTCACCGCCGATGACCGAGTACGAGGTCAGGGCGGTGGTGGAACTCGAGCGTGCGCCCGAGGTCGGCGAATCCGCGGTGGAGTTCGACGGTGCCGACACCGTCGAGGCGGCCGATGAGTTCGAGTCGGATGCGGCCTTCGAGCCGGATGCGGTGCTCGAGGATTCGGCGGCGTACGGTTCCGCCGACGGATTCGGGTCCAGCGGATTCGAGTCTGCCGATGACTTCGAATCAGGTGTGGTGTTCGAGGATTCGGCGGATTTCGAATCCGCCGACGACTTCGAGTCGATGGCGGCGTTCGAGCGTGTGTCCGAGCTCGGGGCCGCGGCGGAGTTCGAGTCTGCCACCGAGTTCGAGGCGGGCGGTGAGTTCGAGGCGGGCGGTGAATTCGATCTAGAGGCCTCGATTCCGTCCGATGCGCCGGTTACCACCGACGCGGTGCTCACCGCGCACGACGATATCGACTTCGCGGTGACCATCGGCTACCTACAGACCGGCGGGGCAACGATTCTCGCCTCGTATGTGCACGAGGCGCCGGGCCGCTCGGTGGACACCCAGGAGCTGTTCGCCTACCTCGACCGGCATCTGCCCGCCGACCTGGTGCCGACCGCGATCATGGTGCTCGACGAGATTCCGCTGACCGAGGACGGCGAGCTCGATCGGGCCGCGCTGCCGACGCCGCGACTGCGCACCACGCCGTTCCGTCCACCGGTCGGACCGCTCGAACAGCTGGTCGCCGAGGTATTCGCCGAACTGCTCGGCAGCCTGGACCCGATCGGCGCGGACGACGACTTCTTCTCCGCCGGTGGCAATTCCGCGATCGCGACCCAGGCGGCCACCCAGCTCGGCGCCGCGATCTCCGCGCCGGTGCCCGCCCGGCTGATCTTCGAGGCGCCGACGCCGATGCGGCTGGCCGAGCGGCTCGAATCGCTGAAAGGCTCCGGCGCTGGGCTCGGGCTATCGCGGCGCCCGGAGATCATCCCGTTATCGCCCGCGCAGCAACGGATGTGGTCGCAGAACCAATTCGATCAGGCGTCGGTGGCGCACCACGTCTGCTTCGCGATCCGGTTCAAGGGCGCGCTGGATATCGAGGCGTTGCAGGCGGCGCTCGGCGACGTCATCGAACGGCACGAGACACTGCGCACCGTCTACCCGGCCGGTGACGGTGCCGGGCATCAGCTGATCCTGACCGCCGAACAGGTGATGCCCGAGCTGACGGCGCAATCCGTCGACGAGCTCGAACTCGACGAGCAGCTGCGCGGATTCGCGCTGGCGGAGTTCGATGTCGCCGCCGCGGTGCCGCTACGGATCGCGCTCGTCGAGCTCGCGCCGACCAGGCATATGCTCGCCATCGTCGCGCACGGCATCGCCGCCGACGGCGCGTCGGTGCGGCCGTTCGTGCGTGACCTGTTGCGCGCCTTCCTGTCCCGGCGCAACCGGGCCAAGCCCGCTATGGCGCCGCTGCCGGTGCAGTACGCCGATTACACGCTGTGGCAGCGCGAACTGCTCGGCGCCGAGGACGACGCCGATTCGCTCGCCGCCGCCCAGATCGCCTACTGGCGAACGGCTTTGGCGGGTATACCGGACCGGCTCGAACTGCCCGCTGACCGCCCGCGCCCCGATATCGGTTCGGGTCGCGGCCGCAGGTACACCTTCGAGATCGGCGCCGATGTGCACGCGCGCCTGGCCGAGGTGGCTCAGCGTGCGGGCGCTTCGGAATTCATGGTGGTGCACTGCGCGCTCGCGGTCCTGCTGGGCAGGCTCGCCGGAACCGACGACATCACCATCGGCACGCCGGTGGCGGGCCGCGGCGAGGGCGAACTCGACGACCTGATCGGCGCGTTCGTCAATACGCTTGTGCTGCGCACCACGATTGACCAGCACGCGTCGTTCCTCGCGCTGCTCGCGGCGGCCAAGGAGGCCGATCTCGCGGCGTTCGCCCATGCCGAGCTGCCGTTCGAGCGGGTGGTCGAGCTGCTCGATCCGGTGCGCTCGCAGGCGCGTCATCCGCTGTTCCAGGTGGAGCTCGTCTTCCAGGCGCCGAACCCGGCGCGGGTCGAACTGCCCGGATTGACCGCCGCCGCTATGGAATTCGACGGCGGGGTACTCGCCGCCGACCTGCGGTTGACCGTGGTGCCGCGCGATCGCGGCGGGCTGTCGGCGACCCTCACCTACGCGACGGACCTGTTCGACAAGTCGACCATCGCCGAGTTCGCGCTCCGGCTGACCTGGCTGCTCGCCGCGGTCGGCGCCGATCCGGAGCAGCAGGTCGGCGCGATCGATCTGCTGTCCTACGCCGAGCGGTCGCGAATCCTGATCGCCTGGAACAACACCGAGCGCCGGGTGGTGCCCGAGCCGCTGCTCGACGGGTATCGGCGGTTCGCCGCCCTGCATCCCGCCGCGACCGCGGTGGTCGGCGACGGTGTCGAGCTGACGTATCGAGAATTCGACGAGCGGGTCAATCGGCTCGCCCGGGTCCTGATCTCCCGTGGCGTCGGCGCGGAAACGGCGGTCGGCCTTGCCATTCCGCGGTCCGTGGACTTCGTCGTCGGCATGTACGCGGTGCTGACCGCGGGTGGTGCGATCGTCGCGCTCGATCCCGATGAACCCGATGAGCGTCGCTTGGCCACTGCCCGGCCGGTTTTGGTGCTCACCACCGCGGCGAGTGGCACGGCATTGCCCGCGGGCCTGGCCACCCTGGCCATCGACACCGTTGACGCGCAGGCCTTTTCCGGCGATCCGGTGCGCAGGGACGAACTAGTGCGACCGCTGCACGCGCAGCATCCGGCCTACCTCGGCTTCACCGCGGGCGCCACGGGCAGGCCCAAGGGCGTTGCCCTCTCCCATCAGGCGCTGCACAACAACATCGCCTGGATCCTCGCCAAGTACCCGCTCGGCCCGGGGGAGGTGTTTCTCCAGCAGACCGCGGCGACCTCCGCCGCCTCGCTGCTCGGCTACCTCATGCCGTTGCGCGCTGGCGCGAAACTTGTCGTCGCCACCAGCGATGCCCCCGCCGATATCGCCGCGACCATTGCGGCACACCGGATCACGGTCACCAGCACCACGCCCGCCGCCCTGGCGGACTTCGCCGCCGACACCACCAGGGGCGCCGTCCCCTCGCTGCGCGAAGTATTCGTCACCGGTGCGGTCCTGCCTCCGGAAACACTCACCACCCTGCGCGCCGTCTCGGCGGCGACCGTGCACAACCTGTACGGCCCCTTGGAGACCGCCCTTTCGGCAATCTACTTGTCGAGCGCCACCGCGACCGGCCACCCGGTGCCGATCGGCAAGCCCCAGTGGAACACCCACGTCTACGTCCTCGACTCCTGGTTGCGCCCCGTCCCCGCCGGCGTCACCGGCGAGCTCTACCTCGCAGGCGCCCAACTGGCCGACGGCTACCTCCGCCACCCCGCCCGCACCGCAACCCGCTTCCTCGCCAACCCCTTCGAACCAGGCGCCCGCATGCTCCGCACCGGCGACCTGGCCGCCTGGCACACCAACCCCACCGGCACCGGCATCCTCGACTACCACGGCCGCACCCCTTCCGAAGAGCCATCGCTGGAAGACCCGATCGACCGCGAGCCCTGGATCGCCGCTGAAGTCTCCGTCGCCCAGGAGCCTCAGCTCACCCCCGAGACCTTCGCTGACCGGCAGTCTCAGCTCACCCGCGAGACCTCAGCTGACCGGCAGTCTCAGCTCGCCTCCGAGACCTCAGCTGACCAGCAGACGCAGCTCGCCGCCGGGACGTTCGCTGATCGGCAGGCTCAGCTCGCCCCCGAGACCTTCGCTGACCGGCAGGCTCAGCTCACCCGCGAGACCTCAGCTGACCAGCAGACGCAGCTCGCCGCCGGGACGTTCGCTGATCGGCAGGCTCAGCTCGCCCCCGAGACCTTCGCTGACCGGCAGGCTCAGCTCACCCGCGAGACCTCAGCTGACCAGCAGATTCAGCTCACCTCCGAGACTTCCGACGACCAGCAGGACCAGGTCGCCCCTGAGTCCCCGGTCGACGAGCAGCCCTCGCTCGATCGCGAAGCCCCGGTCGACGACGGGGACTCGATCGGCGCGGAGCCTCCGATCGATCGCGCCACGCCAACCCCGGACCTCCCACCGGCGCCCCGGTTCGACCGCGCCACCACCCCGACCTCCGGTCCCGCAGCGGCGCAACCGACAAGCCGCCCAAGCCTTTTCACTCCGCCGGAGATGCCGACGATGGTCATGCCCGTCGTCCCCGCAACCCCGCCACCATTCCCTCCAGCCACCTTCCCCAAGCCCAACGCGAGCACCCCGCACCCGGCCGCCTCCGAGGCACCCGACTCCGCTGCACCCACCCCCGTTACGTCCCCGGCTGTGCCAACCGGAATCGTGCCTCCAACAGCCGCATCCGACACAGCCGCGCGCGAAGCGCGACTCCACGGCGGGAACATTCCGCACCCGAACGGGCCCGATCCTGTCGAAACCGCCGCGCCCCCATCGCCTCCGGCAGCATCGTCCGCCGAAACGGCCTCCGACCCCGTTCCGCCTCCGGTAGCCGAACCCGCCACGACCGCTGCCGATCTGCCTGCGCCTTTCGCGCGCCTTGGGCGCGCAGCCGACCCCGAAGCAACCGGAACCGCCGCACCCACAACACCTTCGGCCGTGCCGCAAAATCCGGCCTCCGATCCCGGGCTTCCCCAGGTGGCCCTGCCCACCAGGGCTGCCGCCGATTCTCCTGTACGCGCCGCGCGCCCCCCGTACACAGCCGCCCCTGAAGCGGCAGAGCCTGCGGCAGCTGTACCGAGTTCGGCCGCACCGGCCGAAACCCCCTCCGCTTCCCTTCCGCCTCAGTTCACTGAACCCACTGCGACCGCCGCAGATCTGCCCGTGCGTGGCGTACGCCTTTCCCGCACGTCCGCGCCTGACGCGGCGGAAGTTGGTGCGGCTGTTTCGGATTCGGCTGCATCGGCGAAGGACTTGGGCGGTGCCGAGGCATTGCGGTTGACCGAGCCTGCTGTGATCGCTGCTGATCCGCCTGCGCGTGGCGTGCGCCTTTCCTATGCGGCTGTGCCCGAAGCTGCGGATGCTGCTGCTGTTTCGGGTTCGGCTGGATCCGCGGAGGATTCCGCTGATTCCGAGGCGTCGCCGGTAACCGAGCCCGCTGCGGCCGTCGCTGGTGCGGCGGCACTCGATACGGCGATGCCCGACGTGAGCGCGCCCGGTTCGACTGCGAGCGGCGTGGCCACACCCAGTGCTTCCGTAGCTGCTCCGGTCGGCTTGCCGCACCGAATTGTCGGCCCCGACACGGCTCTGCCCCTCGGCCGCGTTCCTCGCACCATGGCCGAAACACCTTCGGCTACACCAGGTTCGACCACGAGTGGTGCCGCGATGCCGGGCGCCGCCATGCCCTCCACCGGTTTCGTGCCTCGAACAACGGCCACCGGTGCGTCCACGCCCACCAGCCGCGCCCCTCGCACAACCGAGCCCGGTGCGGCCGCGCCTGCCGGACGCATTCCTCGCGTGGCCGAGTCCGAACGGCCCGAAACTGCCACGCCCACAGCGAGCTCAGCCATACTCGGCGCTGCTGTGCCCGCGGCACCGGCGTCCACCGGGTTTGAACCACGAGTACCCGACGCCGACGACGCTGCGGCAACCGCGTATGCGCCATGGATGCGCGATCCCGAACCGGCTGAGTCTGCTGTGATCGAGCGTGGTGCCGCCGAGTCTGCCGCCGCCTCGTCGGAAGTGGCCGGGATCGATGAGGCTTCGCGTGCTGGAGCCGACCTCGACGCTGCCACGGTTCGAGCGGTTGAACCGGCTGACGCTGGGTTCGGTGTGGCGATGACCAGGGCGACCGAACCCGAAGCGGTCGGATCCGCGATGGGCGTGCCCGGCGCGGTTGGCTCGGATACGGGTGTGTTCGGTCCGGCGGTGCCTGTGGCGGCCGAAGAGGGTGTCGCGGTGCGCGGTTCGGCCGGAGTAGACGCCGAGGGGTGGGTGCCTGGTGCTGCTGGATCCGGGATGACCGGGCCTGGTGTTGCCGGGGAGACGGCCGAGGTTGCCGGAACTGCCGCGGGCGTGCCGAGTTGGGCCGTGCCGATCTCTGAGGCCGGGGTGCCGCGAGTAGCGGGGCCCGCTATGACCGGGCCCGGGGCGGAAGCGGCGTCCGAGGTGACGGGGTCTTGGGCTGTGCCTGGCCTGGCTGCCGCTGATGCGGACGTGCGCGAGGCTGGGCGTGGCACGGCCAGGTCCGGTGCGCCTGCGTTGACAGGGGCGGGCGCTGTTGACGGAGCAGGGTCCGAGGCGGACCTGGGGGCCGATGACGCGGACTACGAGGCGGGCTTGCCGCCTGTGCGTCTGACTGCCGGTGTGGGGGCCGGACAAGGCGCTGATTCGGCCCGAGTCGCGGAGCCGGTCGGCGTGCCTGTCAGGCGGCCTCGGGTTGTCGAGCCGGGGAGTGCCGAGCGGCCGGAGGTGCTGCCGTTGTCGGCGGCGCAGCGGCGGACCTGGTTCCTCGAGCAGTTCCATCGGCCCGCGGCGGGGGAGCCGGGGTCGGCGGCGGAGCATTTGTCGTTCGTGTTGCGGCTGCACGGTGTGCTCGACGCGGCGGCGCTGCGTGCCGCGCTGCACGATGTGGTCGCCAGGCACGAGGTGTTGCGGACGGTCTATCCGGAAGCGGCGGATGGGCCCGCGCAGGTGATTCTGGCCGCGGATCTGGTGCGGCTGGATGTCGAAGAGCGGCAGGTGCTTTCGTCCGAGGTCGCGGACGAGGTGGCCGGGCTGGCCGCGCTGCCGTTCGGGCTGGCGGACGAGGCGCCGATCAGGGCCATGGTGCTCGAGATCGGCGATATGGCCTCCGGTCCGCCGACCGAGTATGTGCTCGCGATGGTGGTGCACCGGGTGGCCGCGGATACGGCATCGATGGATCTGCTGGTGCGCGATGTACTCGCCGCCTACGCCGCGCGCACGGCGGGTGGCCCACCGCGCTGGCAGCCGCTGCCCGTCCAGTACGCCGACTACACACTCTGGCAGCAAGCGGAGCTCGGCGCGCTCGTCGAGCCGGAATCGCTTGCGGCACAGCAGCTCGCGTTCTGGCGCGAGCAGCTCACCGGCCTGCCGGAGCTACTCGACCTGCCCACCGATCGGCCCCGCCCCGCGATGGCGTCGTCGGCGGGCGCGCGCGTCGACGTACGGATCGACGCGACAACACACGCCGGGCTGGTCGAGCTGGCCCGCGCGCACGGCACCACACTGTTCACCGTCGTGCACACCGCGCTCGCGGTGCTGCTCGCCCGGCTGTCCGGCGCGGCCGATATCGCCATCGGCGCCGCCGTGACCGGCAGGCACGAACCCGAATTCGAGGATCTCGTCGGCCTGCTCGACAACGTCGTGGTGCTGCGCACCCGGGTGGACGGCGGCGAGGCGTTCACCGATGCCCTTGCCAGGCAGCGCGATACCGATCTGCGCGCCTTCGCGAACGCCGATCTCCCGTTCGCGCACCTGGTCGCGGCACTCGGCCCGCGCCGCTCGACCGCGCACCACCCGCTGTTCCAGGTGGGCATGGCGTTCCAGGACGCGGTGCGCCCAACGCTGCGGTTACCCGGCCTCGCCATCGCGGGAGTCGATGCCCACCTTGCTGTCTCGCCCTACGACCTGCACCTCACGGTCGCGGACAACTACGACGGCGCCGGTGCGCCCGCGGGCATCGGCGGCTTCCTCACCTATGCCACCGATCTTTTCGACGCCGCGACCGTGCAGCGCTTCGCCGCGCGGCTGTCGCGCATACTGAGCGCCGTTGCCGTCGATCCGGCCACCGCGGTCGGTGACATCGACATCCTCGGCGCCTCCGAGCGCGCCAATGTGCTTGCGGCATGGAACGACACCGCACATCAGGTGGATGCCGACGCCACCCTCGCCGCCCTGCTCGATCGTGCGGTCGCGGCGGCACCGGACGCGGTGGCGCTGGTCGCCGATCTCGCCGACGGCGGCCGCGAGGCGGTGCGCTACGCCGACCTGGATCGCCGGGTGAACCGGCTGGCCAGATTCTTGATGTCGCGGGGTGTCGGCCCGGAGTCGCGGGTGGCGCTCGCCATGCGCCGCTCGGCCGATCTGGTGATCGCGATGTACGCGGTTGCCAGGGCGGGCGGCGCGTATGTGCCGGTCGATCCGGATCAGGCCGCCGAGCGGACGGCCTACATCTTGGAGACGGCGGCACCGGTCTGCGTATTGACCAATGGTGCAAGGGCATTCGTCACCGATACCGCGCCGGTCGTCCGGCTGGAGGAGCTGAATTGGGCGGCGCTGTCCGCGAGCCCGATCACCGACGCCGACCGGGTCGCACCGCTGAACGCCGCGCATACCGCCTACGTGCTCTTCACCTCCGGTTCGACCGGCAGGCCGAAGGGCGTCGCGGTGCCGCACGCGGCGATCGTGAACCAACTGCTGTGGAAGACCGCCGAATTCGGGATGACCGCCGAGGACGCGGTGCTGTTGCGCACCGCGCCGACCGTCGATCTTTCGGTGTGGGAGTTCTGGTCGGCGATCGCCTGCGGCGGCAGGCTCGTCGTCGCCACCCCGGACGGGCACCGCGATCTGGCCTATTTGAACGATCTGGTGCAGCGGGAGTCGGTGACCACACTGCATACGGTGCTGTCCACGCTGGACGCCGCGCTCGTGCACTCCGTCACCGCGCCCGACGGGCCGCGCCCGCTGCGGCGCGTGCTGACGATCGGCGAGACGCTCTCGGCCGCTTCGGCGCAGCGCTTCCGCGCCGCGAATCCCGGTGTGGCGCTGCACAACCTGTACGGTCCCGCCGAGGCGGCGGTCTCCGTCACCGGTCACGCGGTGACCGATGCCGATCAGGCACCGGTGCCGATCGGCGTTCCGGGGTGGAACAGCAGGGTGTACGTACTGGATTCGCGGTTGCGCCCGGTTCCGGTCGGCGTCTCTGGCGAGTTGTACGTCTCCGGTGCGCAATTGGCGCGCGGCTACTTCGTCCAGTCGAATCTGACCGCGGAACGCTTCGTGGCCAACCCGTTCGAGCCCGGCGCCAGGATGTACCGCACCGGTGACCTGGTGGTCTGGAATGGCAACGGCGAGTTGGTCTATCGCGGCCGCACGGATCAGCAGGTGCGTATCCGCGGCTTGCGCGTCGAACTCGGCGAGATCGAGGCGGTGCTGCTCGTGGCGCCCGGTGTGGCGCAGGCCGTCGTGGTCGCGGAGTCCGACCAGCGTATCGGCGATCGCCTGATCGCCTACCTGGTGGCCTCGGACGACGAGCTGGATGTGCTGCGGGTGAAGGCGGCGCTTGCCGCCGGACTGCCGTCGCACATGATGCCGAGCGCGTTCGTGATCGTCTCCGAGTTGCCGCGCACGGCCGACGGCGCGGTGGATCGAAAGGCGTTGCCCGCCCCCGATTTCCCGGCCAGCGGGTTGCGCACGCCGTCGACACCGATCGAGGAGGTCGTCGCCGCGGTCTACGCCGAGGTGCTCGGGCTGGCCAGGGCCGGTGCCGAGGACGACTTCTTCGCCCTCGGCGGTGACTCGCTGCTCGCCATGCGGGTGGTCGCCCGCATCGGCGCCGCGCTGGCAGCCGAGGTGCCGGTGCGCGCGCTGTTCGAGGCGCCAACCGTCGCGGGATTCGCTCGCGCGGTCCAGCGGTCCGCCGGCGGCCACCGGCGCGTGCCGCTGACCGTCCGTCGCCGCCCTGAACGGCTTCCGCTGTCGTTCGCGCAGCGCGGCATGTGGTTCCGCAACCAGTTCGACACCGATGCGGCGGTCTACAACCTTCCGGTGGCCATCCGGCTGTCCGGTGACCTGGACACCGACGCGCTGCGCGATGCCGTCGCCGACCTGGTGGCCCGCCACGAGATTCTGCGCACCGTCTATCCGCACACGCCGGAGGGGCCGGTGCAGCGCGTCCTCGCGCCGCACGAGGTGCCGGTGGAGCTGGCGCCCGCGCAGATCGGTGAGGAGCGGGTCGCGCACGAGGTGGCCCGCATCGTCGCGGCCGGATTCGACGTGACCGGCGAGATTCCGTTCCGCACCAGGCTTTTCCGCGTCGCGGCGGGCGAGTACGTGCTGGTGTTCGTCGCGCACCGGATCAGCGCCGACGGCTGGTCGATCGGCCCGCTCATCCGCGATCTGATGCTCGCCTACACCGCCCGCTGCGGCGGTACGGCGCCGACCTGGGCGCCGCTGCCGGTGCAGTACGCCGATTTCGCGCTGTGGCAGCGTGAACTGCACAGCGATGCGGAATCGGCTGCCGGGCAACGGCTGTCGTATCTGAAGTCGCTGGCCGCACTGCCCGAGACGCTGAACCTGCCTACCGACCGGCCGCGTCCGCCGGTGCGTTCCTTCGCGGGCGGTACCTCGACCTTCGTCGTCGACGCCGGAATTCACACGGCGCTGGCCGAACTCGCGCGCCGGCACGAGGCAACCATGTTCATGGTGGCGCACACCGCGCTCGCGGTCTTCCTGGCCCGCATGTCGGGCGCCGAGGACATCGTCATCGGCGCACCCGTCGCGGGCCGGGGTGAGGCCGAACTCGTGGATCTGATCGGAGCGTTCGGCACCACCCTCGTGCTGCGCACCCAGGTCGGGCCCGAGCGCGGCTTCACCGAGCTGCTCGCCGCGCACCGGCGGACCGATCTGCTGGCATTCGCCAACGCGGACCTGCCGTTCGAGCGGCTGGTCGAGGCGCTCGCGCCTGCGCGATCCCTGCGCGCGCACCCACTGTTCCAGGTGGCGCTCGTCTTCGAGAATCGCGCCGCGACCGGTGTCGAGTTGCCCGGACTCAGCGTCGCCGCGCTCGATCCGGCCGCGCACACCGCCGAGTTCGATCTGCGTTTCACCCTGCGCGAGCAGCGCGACGGCGACGGCGCCGAAGCCGGGCTCGCGGTGGAAATCAATTACGCCCGTGACCTTTTCGACGAGCCGACGGTGGCCGATTTCGGTCGCCGGTTCCGGCGGCTGCTCGCCGAGGTGGTGCGCGATCCGGCCGCCGCGGTCGGCGATCTGGAGCTACTCGACGATTCGGAGCATGCCGACCTGATCGCCAGGTCCGGCGGGCCCGCGGTGCCGCCGCGCACGCTGCCCGAGCTGATGACCGCCGCAGCGGCCGCCAATCCGCGCGGCGCGGCGCTGATCGTCGGCGGACGCTCCTTCAGCTACGCCGAACTCGACGCCGCCTCTTCGCAATTGGCGCGCGCACTGGTCGACCGGGGCGCAGGCCCCGACATGCTGGTCGCGATCGCGCTGCGCCGCTCGGTGGAATCGGTGCTCGCGGTGTGGGCGGTCGCCAAGACCGGCGCCGCCTTCCTGCCGATCGACCCGACCTACCCGGCGGACCGGATCGCGCGGATGGTCACCGATTCCGGTGTGGCACTCGGCGTGACGACGGCGGGCGAGATCGTCGATCTGCCCGAGCTGGCCGACGGCGGCTGGGTCGCGCTGGACGACCGGGAATTCACCGTCGAGGTGGCCACCCGCTCGGACCGGCCGCTCACGCTGGCCGAACGGCGCGGCCCGATCCGCCCGGCGAACGCCGCCTACGTCAGCTATGTCTCCGGCGCCACCGACGCGTCCGTGGGTGTCGTCATCACCCACGCGGGGCTGACGAACCTCTGCGCGGAGCAGGTGGCGCGCTACGGCCTCGACCGAACGACGCGCGCACTGGGTTTCGCCTCGCCGTCGTTCGACGCGTCGGTGCTCGAGCTGCTGCTCGCGCTCGGCGGCGCCGGTGCGCTTGTGCTCGCGCCGCCGTCGATCTCCGGCGGCGCGGAGCTCATCGAGGTGATCCGGATCGAGGGCGTCACGCACGCCTTCTGCGCCGCGTCGGCGCTGTCCGGCCTTGATTCGCACGCGCTGTCGGGCTTGCGCGTCATCGTCGTCGGCGGCGAGGCGGTCTCCGCCGAGCTGGCCGCGGCGTGGACGCCGATGGCGGACAGGCAGTTCCATCTCGTGTACGGCCCGACCGAGGCCACCGTCGTCAGCAACCGGACCGGCCCACTGCGGCCGGGCGATCCGGCCGGGATCGGCGGTCCGATTCGCGGTATGCGCGCGCTGGTGCTCGACGCCAGGATGCGCCCGGTGCCCGAAGGCGTTGCGGGCGAACTGTATCTGGGCGGCAGCCAACTGGCACGCGGCTACCACGGGCGGCCCGCGCTGACCGCCTCCCGCTTCGTCGCCGACCCGTACGGCGCGCCGGGTGAGCGGCTGTACCGCACCGGCGACGTGGTGCGCTGGCGCCGCGGCGCGGGCGAGCAGCACGCGCTGGAGTTCCTCGGCCGCAACGACTCCCAGGTCGAGGTGCCCCGCGAGATCGCGACCGTCGAGCCGCCGCACGTCTATCGGGCACCGCAGTCCGAGGTGGAAACCGTGCTCGCCGAGGTGATCGGGGAGCTGGTCGGCGCCGACCGGGTCGGCCTCGACGACGGCTTCTTCGCGCTCGGCGGCGAGAGCTTCGGCGCCATCCAGCTGGTGTCGCGTGCGGGTGAGCGCGGCGTACTGCTCACGCCGCGCGACGTTTTCGAGTCCGCCACGGTGTCCGCGCTGGCCCGCGCCGCCACCGTCGAAGGCGCGCCGGGTGACGAATCCGGTGAGCTGCCGCTGACCCCGAACGCCGCACGGCTGCTCGCCGCCAAGGTCGAGGTGCGCGCCATCGCGCTCGATGTCGCGGAGACCTGCCCGGCCGAGGCGGTCGAGGAGGCGGTGGCCACCGTGCTCACCACCCATCCGATGCTGTGGGTGGTGCTGGAGACGGCGGGGCGGGCGCCGATGCTGCGCATCCCGGCCGTGGCCGAGCGCACCGGCCACGCCTTCCGCCGCCTCGATCCGCAGCGCGGGGAGACCACGCTGCCCATCGACGATGTCGTGCGCGCGGCGGCGGCCGCCCTCGACCCCGAAGAGGGCCGCAATATCCACTTCGTGCTGACCGGCGCGCCCGAGGCGCGCGCGACGCTGATCGTCGTCGCGAACGGTCTTGTGGTGGACGACATTTCCTGGCGCAGCATCATCGACCAGCTGACCGCCGCGTGGAATCGCGGCCGCCACGCGGCGCCCGCCGCACCGGAATCCGGGCTCGGCGACCTGATCCGCGCACTGTCCGCCCGCGCGCAGGATCCGGCCACCCTCGCCGAAATGCCGTGGTGGGAGCAGGCACTCGAGGCCTCGGCCGACAGCGCCGAGCCCGGTGATCGCGATCTCGCTGTGCGGAACCGGGTTTCACTGGCCATCACCACCGAGGGCACCGCGGCCGTCGCCAAGGCGGCCCATGCCTATCACGCCACCGTCGACGAGGTGCTGCTGACCGCGGTGGCGCTGGCGCTGCGTACCTCGGCGGGTGAGACGGTCGCCGCCGCCGTCGGTTCGGTGGTCCGGCTCTGCGCGGACGGCCGCGCGGCGAGCAAGGCCGACGCGGACAGCATGGTCGGCGGTTTCGTCATCGACTACCCGCTCGCGTTGCGGCTCAACGGAATCGACGTCGCCGACGCACTACTCGGTGGTCCCGCCGCTGGCGCGGCGCTGGCGCAGGTCAAGGAGTTGCACCGGGCGGTGCCGGCGCACGGCGTCGGTTATGGCGTCCTGCGCTACCTGAATCGGGAGACCGGCGACACGCTGGCCGGGTACGGCCTCGGCCGGTTCGCGCTGCGCTACCGCGACCTGCGCCCGGCCCGGGTGCACACCGACGCACCGGTCGACGACCTGCTGCTCGACCTGGTCGTCGACGCCACCGACGACGGCCTGCTCGCCCGATTCGACTATGCCGCGGCGGTATTCACCGGCGACGACGTGAAAACCTTCGCCGAGCACTGGATTCGGGCGCTCGGCGGGCTCGCCGAACACGGCCTGCGCCCGGATGCCGGTGGTTTCACGCCGTCGGATTTTCCGTTGGTGCGGCTGCGGCAGTCCGATATCGACCGCTTCGCCCGCACTTATCCGAACCTGCGTGACGTGTGGCCGGTGACGGCGCCGCAGGCGGGCATGCTGTTCCACGCACTGCTCGCCGAATCGTCGATCGACGTCTACACCACCCAGTTCGTCCTGCATCTGGGCGGGACGGTGGATGTCGGCCGGATGCGTTCGGCCGCACAGTCCGTGCTCGACCGGCACGACAACCTGCGGGTGGCCTTCGCGGGCGCCGCCGACGGCGCTACCGTCGCACTGGTCCAGGATTCGCTCCAGGTGCCTTGGCGTTTCGTCGATCTGAGCAGGCTGGCCCCGGCGCAGGCCGCCGCCGAGACCGACCGGCTCGCCGCCGCCGACCTGGCCGCGCACTTCGATATGAGCAAGGCGCCGCTGCTGCGGTTCGCGCTGATCCGCTCGGCGAGCGAAACCTACCGCCTCGTCGTGACGAGCCATCGCGTCCTGCTCGACGGCTGGTCGATGCCGCTGCTGATGAAGGATCTGCTCACCCTCTACGCGCTCGGCGGCCATTCGCGCAGGCTGCCGCGGGTCGCGCCGTATCGGGACTACCTGACCTGGCTTGCGGCGCAGGACGACGTCGCGGCCCGGCAGGCGTGGCGCACCGCGCTGGCCGGCCTCACCGCGCCGACGCCGCTCGCGACGGTCGATCCGGCCCGTGAAATCACCTCGGGCATCGGCGATATCGGCTTCGAGCTGACGCAGGCCGCCACCACCGCGCTGACCAGGCTCGCCGCCGGGCTCGGCGTCACGGTGAACACCATCGTGCAGGCGGCACTCGGCCTGCTGATCGGGCGTGGCACCGGCCGCGACGATGTGGTGTTCGGCGTCACCGTCTCCGGCAGGCCGCCCGGCCTGGACGGCGTCGAGGACATGGTCGGATTGTTCCGCAACGCGATCCCGGTGCGGATGCGTCTCGGCGCGACCGAGACGCTCGGCGGGCTGCTGCGCCAGCTGCAGGCCGAACAGGCCGCCCTGCTCGACCATCACTACCTCGGCGTCGGTGATATCCAGGAAACCATCGGCATGACAGGGCTTTTCGACGCCCTCGTCGTCCTGGAATCGTTCCCGGTCGGCCGGGACGGCCTGGCCAAGGCGGGCACCGTCGACGGGATGCGGGTCACCGGCTTCGACGCGATTTCGGGCAGCCACTATCCGCTGACCGTGGTCGTCGTGCTCGGTAACCAGCTGCGGGTTTCGCTGAAATACCTGCGCGACCTGTTCGACGAGCCGACGGCGGCCGCACTCGCGCAACGGCTTTCGGCGATCATCGACCGCTTCGTCACCGGGCCCCAGGCGCGGGTGGCCGATATCGATGTGCTGCTGGCCGACGAGCGCGCCGCGCTCGCCGCCGCCAACGACACCGAGGTGCCGCAGCTGCTCGATGGGGCGACCCTGGTGTCGCTGTTCGTAGCGCAGGCGGCGCGCACTCCGCACGCGCCCGCGGTGCGCCACGGCGGCGCCGTGCTGAGCTATGCCGATCTCGACGCTCGCTCCGGCGCGCTCGCCGCCGAGCTGACCCGGTGGGGCGTCGGCCCGGAATCACTGGTGGCCGTTGCCATGCGGCGCGGTATCGATCTGGTGGTCGCGCTCTACGCGGTGCTGCGCGCGGGTGGCGGCTATGTGCCGATCGATCCGGACCAGCCCGCCGAGCGCAGCGAGTACGTGCTGTCCTCGGCCGCGCCGGTATGCGTATTGACCACCACCCGTGACGATTTCGGCACCGAAACCGGCGCGCCGGTGGTCGCGGTGGACACCCTCTACCTGCCGCTCGACGGTAACGCGCCGCGGACCATCGCCGTGCACCCCGACGGCGTCGCCTATGTCGGCTACCCCTCGGGAGGCACCGGCGGTGTCGTGCTCACCCATCGGCAGCTGGCCAACCATGCCCGCTGGGCCCAGCGCATGTATCCGCACGGCGCCGGTGACGTGGTGCTGCACCACACGCCGATCGGCTGCGGCGCCGCCGCGTGGGAGTTGTTCTGGCCCTTGCAGACCGGCGCCGCCCTCGTGCTCGCCGAACAGGACGGGCATCGCGATCCGGCCTACCTGGCCCGGACGATCCGCGAATACCGGGTCAGCACGGTGCATTTCGCGCCGCCGATGCTCGACGCGTTCCTCGGGCACGGTGCGGGGGAGTACCCGTCGCTGCGGCGGGTGTTCGCGACGGGGGCGCCGCTGTCCGGCGAGTCCGCGGCGGCCTTCGCCGTCGCGGTGCCCGGCGCCGAGCTGATCAACTGGTACGGCAGCGCGGAGACGGCCGTCGCCACCGGTTATCCGGCGTATGCCGTGGCGGCCGAGTCGATTCCGATCGGCACCCCCGCCGCCAACACCGGCGTCTTCGTGCTCGACCGGCAGCTGCGCCAGGTCCCGCCCGGCACGGTCGGCGAACTGTATGTCGCCGGTGCGCAATTGGCGCGCGGCTACCTCGACGATCCCGAGCTCACCGCGACCCGCTTCGTCGCACACGGGGAAGGTGCGCGCTCCTTCCGCACCGGTGATCTGGTCCGCTGGCACGACGGCGCCCTGGAGTACCTGGGCCGCAACGATGTTCGCGGCTCGAGTCCGGAACATCCGAGCGGGCCGTACCGCGCGCCGGGCACGCCGCTGGAGCGCACCATCGCCGAGGTGTTCGCCGAGATGGTCGGCGCCGACGCGGCCACGGTGGGGCTGGATACCGATTTCTTCGCCCTCGGCGGCAACTCGCTGACCGCGGCGCGCGCGACGGGCAGACTGCGCCTGCTCACCGGCGCCGAGGTCAGGGTGCAGTGGTTCTTCACCGAAGCCACCGTCGCGGCCATGAGCGAGCGGATACTCGCGGCGCTGGCCGCAGGCCACGATTACGACCTCGACTCGAATTCCGCGCTCGGCGTGCTGCTGCCGATCCGGACCAGGGTGCCGCACGAAATCGAGCCCGCCGCACCGCTGTTCTGCCTGCATCCGATGGGCGGACTGTCCTGGACCTACGCCGCGCTCACCCGATACGTGCCGCCGGAGCGGCCGATCCTCGGATTGCAGTCGCCCGCGCTGTCGGAGGAGAACTACCTGCCCGATTCGCTGGCTGGGATGGCACGCCGCTACGCCGCCGAGATCCGCTCGGTGCAGCCGGAGGGGCCGTATCGGCTGCTCGGCTGGTCGCTCGGCGGTGTCCTCGCCCACGCGGTGGCCGTCGAGCTGCAGGCCGACGGACACGAGGTGGCCCTGCTGGTGATGCTGGACAGCAGCCCGCGTATCGACATCACCGATTTCCGCGCGGTGATCCACACCGCACTGGCCGAACTCGGTATCGGTGCCGTGGAAGCGGCCGTCCTGCTCGGCGACGGAGACGTGCGTGAGCTGAGCGAGCAGGGGCTCGCCGCGCTGCACGCCAGCATCCCGGCCGCGATGGCGGTGCTCACCCCTGACCGGTTGCGCAGGACCTATCGCAGCGCCGTCCGCTCCGCCGAGCTCAGCGCCGAACACCGGCCGGGGATGTTCCGCGGCAAGCTGGAGTACTTCAGTGCGCAAGGTCACGCCGGGGCCGCGGCCGAGTGGCGGCCCTACGTCGACGGACCGGTCAACGAACATTCGACGACGGCCGCGCACGACCAGATGACCTCGCCGGAAGCGCTCAACGAGATCGGTCCCCGGCTCACCGGACTGCTCGGTCCCGCGCGCCCGGATCGGTCGTGGGAACAGGGGCGGCCGTAGCCTGAGGTGCGCGGTTAAGGCATGATTCAGGCCACGATGCAGTAACGGTGTCCCCTGTTGTGACGACTACATAACCCGTATGGTCGGGCGAGGTGCCACGGCACTCCCCGTGGGGGTACGGCAGTCGAAATCTCGATACGAAGCGAAGGTGTGAATTTTATGCGTCGACTCACCCGGCGTCGCGGCACTCGTGCCGGGGCGATGATCGCGGCAACCGCAGTGCTCGCGGCTGTCTTCTCCGGAACCGGCGCCACCACCGCCTCGGCCGATCCGATCATCGACTCGAAGGCACTGCTGGCCAACCCCACCGCGCCGGACGGTTCGCGCATCACCAAGGCCGAGGTCAAGGATTCGCGCAACATCCGCCTGTACGTGTACTCGGCGGCGATGGACCAGAAGGTCATCATCGACGTGCAGCGCCCGGCCGACGCCTCGGTGCCGCGCCCGAGCCTGTACCTGCTCAACGGTGCGGGCGGCGGTGAGGACGACGCCTCGTGGCAGGCCAAGACCGACGCGCTGAAGTTCCTGTCGGACAAGAACGTCAACGTCATCCAGCCGGTCGGCGGCAAGTGGAGCTACTACACCGACTGGATCAAGGACGATCCGACGCTCGGCCGCAACAAGTGGAAGACCTTCTTCACCGAGGAGCTGCCGCCACTGGTCGACGGCGCGCTCGGCACCAACGGCGTGAACGCGATCTCCGGCCTGTCCACCTCGGGCACCACCGTGCTCGCGCTGCCGATCGCCAAGCCCGGCCTGTTCAAGGCGGCCGCCGCCTACAGTGGCTGCGCGCAGACCAGTGATCCGGTCGGCTCCGAATTCGTGAAGCTCACCGTGGAGACCTGGGGCGGCGGCAACACCGACAACATGTGGGGCCCGCAGGGTTCGCCCGACTGGGTGGCCAACGATCCGTATGTGAACGCCGAGGGCCTGCGCGGCATGGATCTCTACATCTCCTCGGGCAACGGCCTGCCCGGCCAGTACGACACGATGAACGGTCAGTACGCGCTGCCCGGCGCCTACGGCCTGGCCAATCAGATCCTGATCGGCGGCGTGATCGAGGCGGGCACCAACTTCTGCACCCACAACCTGCAGACCAAGCTGGGCCAGCTCGGCATCCCGGCCACCTTCAAGTTCCGTGAGTCGGGCACCCACTCGTGGGGCTACTGGCGCGACGAGTTCCAGAGCTCGTGGCCGGTCCTTGCCAAGGGCTTGGGTCTCTGACCTGGTTGGATAAGCCGGACGATAACCAACGACCGCCCCGGTCGCACCTCGAGTGCGGACGGGGCGGTTCTTTTTTTGGGGGTAGGGCTAACCAAAAAGTTCGGGAACCCGTAAAATCTTGTTTCGTGAGTACGAGCTTGGCCGAGTCCGCCAGATCAACGACCCAGCGGGCGAAGGCGGCGAGCTTGTTGCTCGGCCCGGCGTTCGTGGCCGCCATCGCCTATGTCGACCCCGGCAATGTCGCCTCGAATATCAGCGCGGGAGCGCAGTTCGGCTATCTGCTCGTCTGGGTCATCGTGATGGCCAACGTGATGGCCGGGCTCGTGCAGTTCCTGTCCGCGAAGCTCGGCCTGGTCACCGGCATGTCGCTGCCGGAAGCCGTGCGGGACAAGGCGAGCCGCCCGGTCCGGCTCGCCTACTGGGGGCAGGCCGAAACCGTCGCCATGGCAACGGATCTGGCCGAGGTGATGGGCGGTGCGATCGCGCTCAACCTGCTGTTCGGGCTGCCGCTGCTTGTCGGCGGTGTCATCACCGGTGTCGTGTCGATGGGTCTGCTGCTGGTGCAGGACCGGGGCGGCCAGAAGCCGTTCGAGCGGGTCATCATCGGGCTGCTCGCCATTATCGCCGTCGGCTTCGTGGCCAGCGTGGTGATCTCCCCGCCGTCGGCCGCGGGCACCATCGGCGGCCTGCTGCCGAAGTTCGACGGCACCGAGAGCGTGCTGCTCGCCGCCGCCATGATCGGCGCGACCGTCATGCCGCACGCGGTGTACCTGCATTCCGGCCTCGCCAGGGACCGGCACGGGCATCCGGAAGCCGGGCCGTTGCGCACCCGGCTGCTGCGCGTCACCCGCTACGACGTCGGCATCGCCATGGTGCTCGCGGGCACCGTCAACATGGCCATGCTGCTGATGGCCGCCAATACGTTGCGTGGCAAGGAAATCGAGACGCTGGAGGACGCGCACGCCGCCGTCGGCGATGCGCTCGGCCCGATCGCCGCCCTGCTGCTCGCCATCGGCCTGCTCGCCTCCGGCCTCGCCTCCACCTCGGTCGGCGCCTACGCGGGCGCGATGATCATGCAGGGCCTGCTGCGCCGCCACATCCCGCTGCTCGTCCGCCGCGTCATCACCCTGGTGCCCGCCCTGGCGATCCTGGCCGCGGGCATCGATCCCACACGCGCACTGATCATTTCGCAGGTGGTCCTGTCTTTCGGCATCCCCTTCGCCCTGATCCCGCTGGTCCGCTTCACCAGCGACCGCGCACTCATGGGCGCCGACGTCAACCACCGCGTCACCACTGCCCTCGCCTGGCTGGTGGCCGCCATCATCTCGGTCCTCAACGTAGCCCTCATCTACCTCACCATCACCGGCTGACCCGCCCCCCGCGAGCGCAGTCGAATGGCCCTCCGACACGCCGTAACAGTGGGCCATTCGACTGCGCTCGGCGACACCTCGTCGCGGCCGACATAGCGGGTCTTATGGCGCCAGCGTGCTGATCCGCCGCGCGTGAGTTGTGCCGCTACGCGTGGATTGTGCTGCCGCGCGGTAGATCTCGTGCGCGGCGGCTCGATCGGTGTCAGTTCGAGGCTGTGGGTGGGCCGAGGAGGACGGCGAGCATGAGGGCGTGGACACGGGCGACCTGTTCGGGGCGCGCGTCGAATTTGGTGAGGCGGCCGACGTCGATTACCTGGGCGATGGCGGCGTGGACGCGGAAGCGGGCCTCGACCGGATCGCCGTCGAGCAGGTTGGCCCACTCGAGCACGTTCTGGCGCTGGATGGTGCGCAGCTTGTGCTGTTCGGCCTGCGGCAGGTTGCTGAACTCGGCGTAGTAGACCGGCATGATCTCCGGCATCGAAAAGGTCAGCCTGGCTTGGCGTGCGGCGATCCGGGAGACGGCGTCGGCGCGGCTGGTCGCCTCGGCGAGCGCCTCGGTGATCGCGACGGCCACCCGGTCGCCGGTGCGGTGGAAGGCCGCGGCGAGCAGATCGGATTTGCTGGTGAAGTAGCGGTAGACGCTGGAGGCGTTGATGCCGACCGCGGCGCCGATCTCCTCGATGCTCGCCTCGTGATAGCCCTGCCTGCCGAAGATCCTGATCGCCTCGGTGAGCAGCTGTTCGCGCTTCGAGGTGACCGGAAGGCCGCGCACGACCGGTCCCGGTTCCGGCGGCGGCGGTGCGGGCGGCAGCTCGGCGCGCAGCACCGCCCAGCACATGTCGTGCAGGAGCGGCTGCAACCGCGAACTGGACAGCGCGGTGCGATGCGCGGAGACGCTGGCGATGGTGCTGAGCACCGAGGCCGCGAGCATCGCGACATCCTCGGGCGGCGCGGTGGGACGCAGCAGTGCGATCGGCGCGGCGACGGTCGCGTTGAGCGTGTCGTAGATCTTGCGGATGCGGAGCCGATCCTCGGTCTCCAGATACCGGCGCTCCCAGCGGTACAGCCCGGCTTCGCGCCTGATCTCGACGGTGTGCTCGCCGATCGCCTTGATCAGTGCGTCGAGCCGCTTTTCGGGTGTCGCGGCAGGATCGTCGGCGGCCTTGGCGACGACGACGAGATGTTTGGCGCCTTCTTCGGCGGCGGCGACCAACAGCGCGTATTTGTTGGTGAAATGCCGATACAGCGCGGGCCCCGAGATGCCGACCTCGGCGGCGATCTCGTCGACGCCGACCGGGTAGTACCCGCGCTCGCTGAACGCGCGTGCGGCCGCCCTGATGATCTGTACCTTGCGATCCTTGGGACGCCGCCGCACCGACTGGCCGGCATCAGGCCGCGCGGGAGCGAGGGGGACCTCGCTGCGATCCGCGACCATGTAGCTCTCCGTTCTGAGATGGCGCCGCTTGTTGACAGCGCCCGACAAGTCAACCTAAGTTAACCACAATTCGCAAAGTTAACCACCATTCATCGCGTGGGACCCGTCGAACCGCACACCAGGAGCACAGATGAGCAATCCCGATTCATCGACGAGTACTGCGGGCTTCTCCGCCGTTCGCGACGGCAAGGTGCTGCGGGTCACCATCACGAAGCCCAAGCGCAAGAATGCGGTCGATTACGACACCATGGTCGGGCTCGGCGACACCTTCCTCGCCGCCGCCGAGGACCGCTCGGTGCGCGTGATCGTGCTGACCGGTGAGGGCGGCGACTTCTGCACCGGCGCCGATCTGGCGGCCACCCCCGAGGAGGCCGCGCGCGGCATCACCGCCGAGATGACCATGGATGTGGCCAACCGCCTGGTGAAAAGCATTGTGGACGCGCCGATTCCGGTTATCGCGCGAGTGCGGGGCGCGGCCGCGGGCGTCGCCGTCGGCATGGCGCTGGCCGCCGATCTGGTCTACGCCAGCGAGGACGCCTACCTGCTGCTCGCCTTCATCAATATCGGCCTGATGCCCGACGGTGGCGCCGCGGCCATGGTCGCCGCCGCCGCGGGCCGTCCACTCGCCGCCGAGATGGCCCTGCTCGGCGAGCGTCTGCCCGCCCTCGCCGCCAAGCAGGCAGGACTGTTCACCGCCGTCGTCCCCGTCGACGAGCTGGACGCCAAGGTCGAAGCCGCCGCCGCCAAAATCGCCAGTGGCCCCCGCCGCGCCCTCGAACTCACCAAGAAGGCACTCAATCAAGCCACCCTGACCGCCCTCGAGCCCGCCCTCGCGGCGGAAAAGGCGGGCCAGACCGAACTTTTGGGCTCCCCGGACTTCTTCGAGGGCGCCGCCGCCATGCTCACGAAGCGCAAGCCCATCTTCGCGGACTGATTCGTCCGTACGCCCCACCGGCCATCGGCGCCGACCGTTTCGGTCCGGCCCGAAGTTTGCGGTGAGGCGGGGGAGTAATGTCGCGCGCTACCCATTATGTTGTCTGGCTATGAGTTACCTGGTAACCGGGGCGACGGGGTTCGTCGGTAGGTTCCTCATCCCCGAGCTGCTCAAACGTCCGGGCACCATCCATGTGCTGGTGCGGCCGGGCGCGGATTCGGCCGACCGGTTCACCTGCTGCGCGCACGAATGGGCGGGCGGTGATCGGGTGCGGCCGGTCCGCGGCGACCTCGGTGTGCCCGGTCTCGGTGTCGAGGCGAGCTGGCTCGCCGAACATCGCGGGTCGATCGACCATGTCATCCATCTGGCCTCCGGCTACGACCTGACCGAGCGCGGCGGCGGCACCAGGCACGTGGTCGACGTCGCTGAATCGCTGGAAGCCGGGATGCTGCACCATGTTTCGACGGTGGAGGTGGCAGGCACCTCCGAGGGCCTCTACACCGAGGACATGTTCGATCGCGGCCAGGTGCTCGCCACCCCGTATCAGCGGGCCAAGTTCGAGGCGGAGCGCATCGTGCGCGACGCGACCCTGCCGTGGCGCATCTATCGGCCGTCGATCGTCATCGGGCATTCGAGAACCGGCGAGATCGACCGAATCGACGGCCCCTACTACTTCTTCCGGCTGCTGCGCATGGGCGCGCAGCTGCCGCGGATCCTTCCGGTGCTGGTGCCGAAGCTGGGCGAAACCAATATGGTGCCGGTCGATTTCGTCGCCCGCGCGCTGGATTATCTTGCCCACCAGCCTGGTTCACCCAACACCACCTACCACCTGGTCGACCCGCGCAGGCAGAGCGCGGTGGACGCGCTCAACCTGTTCGCCGACGAGGCGGGCGCACCGCACCTGATGGAGCTGATGCCCAAGCGCACCCTCGACATGATGCTGAAGGTGCCGGGTGCGGGCTGGGTGCTGCCGCGCGTCGGAGTGCCGCTGGATGTGCTGGAGCACAGCGAGTTCACCTGCTGGTTCGACTGCCGCCGCACCACCGCCGCGCTCGCGGGCACCGATATCAAGGTCCCGCCGCTGGCCGCCTACGCCCCGCTCATCTGGAAGTACTGGATCGAGAACTGGGTCTGAGCTTGTTCTTGGACTAAGCGGGCCGATTCAGCCCCAGCGTCCGTGGCGGAGCCGGAAAATGGTTGTCGCGGTGCGCAGGTGACGGGGGCGGCGGTCGAAGGTGGACAGGTTCACCGGCGCTTGATACCGCTTGCGCGCGATGGCCAGGGTGCGGCTGAACTCCTTGAATCCCTGCTCGCCGTGGTGGTGCCCCTGGCCGTATTCGCCGACGCCGCCGACCGGCAGCGCGGGAATGCCCGCGTAGGCGGTGGAGGAGTTGATGGTGACGACACCGACCCGCAGCTGTTCGGCGAACGCCTCGACGCTGTGCACGTCGCGGGTGAAGACCGAGACCGCGACGCCGTTGCCGGTCGCGTTGATCCGGAGTACCGCCTCGTCCATATTCGCCACCCGGTTCACGATCAGCACCGGCCCGATGGCCTCGCCGGTGACGGCCAGGCTCTCCTCGGGCACCTCCGAGAGCACGATCGGCTCGATATAGGGTTCGCGGATCGAGTCGAGCCCGCCGACCACCGCCTTGCCGCCGCGGGCCAGCGCATCGCGCACCTGTTTGCGCACCACGTCGACCTGTGACTCCAGGATCATCGGACCGTAGGAGGCGCGTTTGTCCGCGCCGGGCCGCAGCTTTCGCGCCTGCTCGATGACCAGCTCCAGGAATCGGTCGAAGACCGAATCGGCGACGTAGGCGCGCTGGATGCCGGTCGAGTTCTGGCCCGCGTTGGCCATCGCGCCGAACACCGCGGCCTCCGCGGCGTCGTCGAGTTTGGCGTCGACGTGAACGACCATGGTGCCCTTGCCGTTTCGCTCGACCACCACCGGCGTCATGGTCTGCGCACACAGCGCGATGACCTCGCGCGCGCCCGCGTCGGAACCGGCGTAGGCGATCTTGTCGACCCGGCCGCGACAGAGCGTGGCCGCGGTGCCGGAATCGCCGGTAACCACTTGCAGCACCGGCTGATTCGGGGCCAGCCTGGCCCAGCTCTCGGCCAGCCATACCCCGACACCCGTGGTGAGTTCATGCGGTTTGAAGACCACCGCGTTGCCCGCCGCCATCGCGTACGCGATCGAACCCATCGGGGTGAACACCGGGTTGTGCCACGGTCCGACCACGCCGACGACGCCGAGCGGCAGATAGCCCACCGACGCGCGCTGGTTGCGGGTCAGCCAGGTGGAGCCGAGCCTGCGCCGGTCCAGCGCCTTGCCCGCGTTACGCGCGGCCCAATCCAGGTTCTCGACCGCGAGCATTACCTCGATCGCCGCGTCCGCCTCCGGTTTTCCGGTTTCCTCGCACAGGATCTCCACCAATTCGCCTGCGCGGCGGGCGATGCTGTGCTTCCAGTCGAGTAACCAGCGCTTGCGCGCACTGAAACCTAGTTCGGCCCACCATTTTTCGGCCGAGCGCGCGGCGCGCACAGTGCGGTTGAGCTCGTTGGAGCCCATCACGGCGTAGTTGCCGACGATCTCGCCGGTGCGCGGATCATAGGAGGTGAGCACGTTCGGACGGCCCGATCCTCCCGCATGCGCCGCCAGGTGCGGCTGCGCCGATTCGGCCATGGTCACCTCTCGAATGTCGAACCAGCGCAGGCGGCTTTCGCGAAAGCCGCTCTGCCGCAGACGAGTGAGTGTGTCCCCCGAAGAGCAGACTATGGTCGGCACGGCGGCCCGACAAGGCACCGGCACCGCCCCATCGCTGCCACTGGGCTTGTCGACCAGCGGCTATTTCGAGGTGGAAGCGATACCGCGGGCGAAATGTGAGTAAGGACACAATTAGTCGGCGTTCAGCTGGGTACAGTGCGCGAGCCCGGTGGAAAACCCGTGGCCCGGTAACATCACGCCAGGCGCCGCGGATCACTCACATGGTCGCCCAATCACGCCACTAGTGGAGAGTTGTTGATGCCGAGCTTGAACCAAGCGGATTCGCACGCGACAGACGCCGCGGTCTGGGTAGCGGATGTCCGGAAGTCGTTCGGCGACGTGCACGCGTTGCAGGGCGTGAGCTTCCGCGCCGAACGGGCCAGCGTGCTCGGCATCCTCGGCCCCAACGGTGCGGGCAAGACGACCATGGTGAAGATCCTGTCGACCCTGCTGCGTCCCGATTCCGGCACCGCCGTTGTCGCGGGGTACGACGTGCTGCGCGACCCGGCGGGCGTGCGCCGCTCGATCATGATGACCGGCCAATACGCCGCGCTCGACGAAAACCTCTCCGGTCGCGAGAACCTGGAACTGTTCGGACGCCTGATGGGTCTGAGCAAGTCGGCGGCCCGCAAGCGCGCCGACACCCTGCTCGAGGAGTTCGACCTGGTCAGCGCGGGCCGCCGCGCAGTGCGCCACTACTCGGGCGGTATGCGCCGCCGCGTCGACATCGCCTGCGGCCTGGTGGTCCGGCCCGAGGTGGTCTTCCTCGACGAGCCGACCACCGGACTCGATCCGCGCAGCCGCCAGGGCGTGTGGGATCTGGTGACCGCGTTGAAGAACCAGGGCATCACGGTCCTGCTGACCACGCAGTACCTCGAAGAGGCCGATGTGCTCAGCGACAACATCATCGTCATCGACAAGGGCACGGTGATCGCCGAGGGCACCGCCGACGAGCTCAAGGAGAAGACCGGCGGCAGCTACTGCGAGGTGGTGCCGCTGGATCCGAAGCAGGTGCGCACCGCCGCCTACGCGCTCGGCGATCTGGTGCCCGCCGCGGTGATTGCCGAACTCGACTCGTCCGACCGCCTATCCATCCCGGCGCCGGAGGGCGCCGTCACACTGACCGAGGCGCTGCGCAGGCTCGACAGCGCCGGCGTCGATCTCGCCGATATCGCGCTGCGCAGGCCGTCGCTCGACGATGTGTTCCTTTCCATCACCGGGCATTCGGGTGGCGGGCAGTGAGTACTTCCCTGGCTCCCGGTGCCGACGCGACGAAGCTGTTCGCCGAACTGCCGGTTTCCAAGCTGTCCTCCTTCGCCCAGTGGCAGGCGCTCACCGCGCGGATCGTCCGGACGATGGTGACCAAGGGCGAGCTGATCGTCGCGATCGTCACGCCGCTGGTGTTCACGCTCGGTTTCTATCTGCCGCTGCGCTTCGTGATGAAGTTCCAGGGCATCGACTACGCGCAGTTCGTCATGCCGATCATCGTGCTGCAGACCATGTCGTTCACCATGATGTCGAATGCGCAGCTCGCCGCGTTCGAGGCGCTGACCGGGTTGAGCACCCGGATGCAGACCATGCCCATCGGCGCGCTGGTGCCACTGACCTCGCGGATCGCGGCAGGGTTGGTCCGCTCGGTCACCTCGCTGATCGCGGCGCTCGCGTTCGGTCACGTGATCGGCTTCCGGTTCGTCGCGGGCTGGGGTCAGGCGGTGTTGTTCTGCGTCTCCGCGCTGGCGATCGGCACGGTGCTCGCGCTCGGCGCCGACGCGCTCGGCAGCCTCACCAAGAGCCCGGAGGGTTTGAGCCAGGCGCTCACCCTGCCGACCCTGATCTTCGGCATGATGTCGTGCGGTTTCGTCCCGGAACGCAGCTTCCCGGAATGGATTCGGCCGTTCGTGCGCAATCAGCCGATCTCCCAGTTCTCCTTCGCACTGCGCGATATGGCCGCGGACGGGGTGAGCTGGCAGGTGTTGTGGGTGCCGCTGGTGTGGGTGTGCGGCCTCGCGGTCGTGTTCACGCCGCTGGCGATCTGGGCGAGCGTGAGGCGGTCATGAATTCTGTCGAGGCGACGCTGGAGCGCCCCTACACCGACAACGAACCGCTGCCCGTGGCGCGGCACCGGTCGGAGGGCGCGGTGTCCACGCTGGTCCTGCACAGCATGCTGCAGTGCAAACGACTGCTGATGGTGTGGGCGCGCGATCCGGCGACCACCATTCAGACGCTGCTCTATCCGGCGCTGACGCTGCTGATGTTCCGCATCGTGCTCGGCGACTCGATCTCCGCGGCCACCGGTAAGCCAAGCGTCTTCGGCACCGTCCCGATGATCACGCTGATCGCGGCCATGACCGGCGCGGTGGTGAGCGCCTTCGGACTCAAAACCGAGAAGGCCACCGGACTGCTCGGCCGATTCTGGACCATGCCGATCCACCGTGCCGCCGGACTGACCGGGCGGGTGCTCGCCGAGGCCATTCGCGTGCTGGTGACCACGCTGTTCGTCCTCGCGGTCGGCTACGCCATCGGCTTCCGGTTCGAACAGGGCCCGCTGGCCGCGCTCGCGCTGGTCGGCATCCCGGTGCTGTTCGGCACCGCGTTCGCGGTGTTCGTCACCGCGCTGGCGACGGTGTCCGAGGGCGTCATGGTCGTGCACGTCGTCGGTTTGGTGAACACACTGCTGATGTTCTTCAACACCGGCTTCGTGCCCAAGGTCGCCTATCCGATCTGGCTGCAGGACGTGGTGGCCAACCAGCCGATGAGCTGTGCGGTGGAGGCGATGCGCGGGCTGTCCTACGGCGGTCCGGTGGCCGAGCCGCTGCTGAAGACGCTGGCGTGGATCGTCGCCGCGATCGTCGTGTTCACCTGGCCCGCGGTGCGCGGCTACCGGCGGGCCGCCGAAACCGGCGCGTGATCGAAGTCGTAGCCGAGCCAGCGGTTCCGGTTGGTCCAGCCGACCAGGTCGAAGCGCCACCGGAACGGCCAGGTGTGCGCGACGGTGTTGAACAGCACGGCGCCGAGCGCGGTGTAGTCGTCGTGCGCGGACAGCAGCGCGCGCTGTCCGCGCGGTGATTCGGTGAAGAAGGCGTCGAACATGGCGATCGACTGATCGGTGGTCAGCCTGCCGAGGCCCCACAGGCCGCGCATCCGCATCCAATAGGTCAATCGCGCGCGTACGGGCCACAGTTCGGCGATCGGGTCACGGCCGTCCCGCACGGCGGCGAGCGCGGTATCGACCAGGGCGAGCGAGTCGGCGACGCTGTATCCGGTGCAGGGGTGCATCATGCCGCCGCGGGAGCCGAATGGAATCGGCCGCGCGATGCCGCTTTTCGGCGGCGGCTGATCGAGCGGGTAGTGCGCGGCCTCGGTGGGTTCGCCGCCGGTGAGCCGGATGCCGTGCGCGGCCAGCCGGTTCAGCGTTCGCCTGCGCAGTTCGTGCTGCGGCATACCGGCGCGCAGGCCGAGGCTGGTCTCCTCGAAGATCACCGTGCCGTCGCCGACCGGCACCGCGTAGAGGAACGACGGTGGTGCGTCCGGGCCCGCGCCGTTCTCGGGACGCCAGTCGAGCAGCAGCCCTTCACCGTCCGCGATCATCGGTGCCGCGGTCCGCTCGTCGACGAAGATGCCGTGCGCGCTCGCCGCCCGCCGCTGCCCGAGCGCCGGCAGGCCGCGGGTGTCGAAAACCGTTGCGGCAGTGAGGATTGTCCCGTCGGTCAGCTCGACCTCGTGCGCGTCGACGCGGGCGGCCCGTCCGGTCACCACGGTCGCGTCGTCCAGCGGCAGTGCCGCGTGCAGGCCGGGCTTGGAGAGCACGCAGTAGGGGCGCGCGATGCGGTGCTCTGCCTTGGTCCACACGGTCGGCGATTCGATGCGGATGGCGATCGCGCTGGACGGTAACCACTGCGGCAGTTCGTCCACCCAGCAGGAATAGGTGGGATGCCACAGGCGATCGGGGCGCGGATCGACCGCGGCGACGGTCAGCCCGGCGGCCACGGCCCGATGCGCGAGCGCCCGCCCCGTCGGACCCAACCCGACCACGCAGAGATCGAATTCCCGGCCCGCACTCTTCATAGAGGCATTCAAATCTGTCGGTCGGTGCCGATGCAACCAACCGCGCGGTGTATCGCGCCGCGCCGCATCGACATTCGACGTCCTACGTTATTTCGGGGTCACCCAGGTGGTGATGTCGGCGTGCACGACCTCGAGCCCGTGCTTGTCGTAGACCGAGACCGGCACGATCAGGTCCTGCCCCTCGGTGATCGCGGCGAAGTCGGGGATCTCCGGCAGCTTGGCCACCGCGCGCAGGCCGGTCTCGGCCTTGGCCAGGTACTGCACGTTCATCGCCTTCGGAATCCAGCGATGCGTCGCGGGCACGGTCGCCTCGCTGAGCATGCCCATCGCCACCTCGGCCAGGTTGCACGCCGCGATCGCGTGGTAGGTGCCGAGGTGGTTGTGGATGCCGAACCACTTCGGCGAGGTCACCTCGCACAGTCCGGGCTCCAGCCGCACCACGCTCGGCAGCACCGTGCCGAAGTACGGCACCCGCGCGACCATGCCCAGCGAGAACAGGGTGTGCCCCAGGCGGTTGTCCGGCAGCTTCTTCCAGCCGCGGTAGGTCGCGGTCTCTTTCGTCATGCCCGTATCTTACTCAAAAGTAAGTTCGAGGCCATAGTCGCACGTCGGACGGTCGTGTCGGCCCACATCGCCGGGTCGGACGGGGGAGCGGGGGGCGGATTTGAAGTGTCAGAGGCCTTCGGGCATACTGTTCGGGTTGCCTTGCCACGGGCCATGCCTATCTCCTATGAGACAGGGCGTGAACCGGCGAGGCGAGCAGTACCCATCTAGTACCCGGCTGGAGTTCCAGCGAGGGTACGTCCGGGACAGACGTTCCAGGCCTGACAAGGATTTCATCCGGGGCCGAGGAATGAGCAGACGGGCGACACGCCCGACCGCGTGGACCGGAGAACCATGACAGATGAACAGCGGCGAGGATCGGGCGTGCCCCGGTCGCGGTCTCGATTCGAGAGACGTCTTCGTGTGTTCGGGCTGTGCAAATGAGGGTGGTACGGAAGCCAGCTTCCGGATCACGAAGGAAAGCGGAGAAAAGGACACTTAGCGTGGCGGGACAAAAGATCCGCATCAGGCTCAAGGCCTATGACCACGAGGCGATCGACGCATCTGCTCGCAAGATCGTCGAGACGGTGACCCGTACCGGTGCCCGTGTGGTCGGCCCTGTGCCGTTGCCCACTGAAAAGAACGTGTACTGCGTCATCCGTTCGCCGCACAAGTACAAGGACTCGCGCGAGCACTTCGAGATGCGGACGCACAAGCGGCTGATCGACATCCTCGACCCCACGCCGAAGACGGTTGACGCGCTTATGCGCATCGACCTCCCGGCCAGCGTCGACGTCAACATTCAGTGACGGGGACTCGAATCATGACTGATAACAAGAACAGGCCTGCGGCGGGCATCCTGGGCACCAAGCTCGGTATGACCCAGGTGTTCGACGACAAGAACCGCGTCGTTCCCGTGACCGTCATCAAGGCCGGACCGAACGTCATCACCCAGATCCGCACCGTGGAGCGCGACGGCTACAGCGCCGTCCAGGTCGCTTTCGGCGCCATCGACCCGCGCAAGGTGAACAAGCCGACTTCCGGCCAGTTCGCCAAGGCCGGTGTCACCCCGCGCCGCCACGTCGCCGAGATCCGCGTCGCCGACGCGTCCACTTTCGAGGTCGGCCAGGAGATCAACGCCGACGTGTTCGAAGAGGGCGCCTACGTCGACGTGACCGGAACCAGCAAGGGCAAGGGCTTCGCCGGCACCATGAAGCGTCACGGCTTCGCCGGTCAGGGCGCCTCGCACGGTGCGCAGGCTGTGCACCGTCGCCCGGGTTCCATCGGTGGCTGTGCCACTCCCGGCCGCGTGTTCAAGGGCATGCGCATGTCGGGTCGTATGGGTAACGACCGCGTCACCACGCAGAACCTTTCGGTTCACAAGGTCGACGCCGAGAACGGCCTGCTGCTGATCAAGGGAGCGATCCCGGGTCGTCGCGGCAACGTCGTGATCGTCAAGAGCGCCGTGAAGGGTGGTGCGCACGCATGACCAGCCTCGAGAAAAAGGCCAACCTGACGCTGCCGGTGAAGGCACCGGGCGGCAAGACCGAGGGCACCGTCGAACTCCCCGCGGAGATCTTCGACGTGACCGCCAACATCGCGCTGATGCACCAGGTCGTCATCGCGCAGCTGGCCGCCGCTCGCCAGGGCACCCACTCCACGAAGACTCGTGGCGAGGTGTCCGGTGGTGGCAAGAAGCCGTACCGGCAGAAGGGCACCGGCCGCGCCCGTCAGGGCTCGACCCGCGCGCCGCAGTTCGCCGGTGGTGGCACCGTCCACGGCCCGCAGCCGCGTGACTACAGCCAGCGCACCCCCAAGAAGATGAAGGCCGCCGCACTGCGTGGCGCCCTGTCGGACCGGGCGCGCAACGAGCGCATCCACGTGATCACCGAGCTGGTCAGCGGGCAGACCCCGTCGACCAAGACCGCCAAGAACTTCCTGGCCGAGATTTCGGACCGCAAGAAGCTCCTGGTCGTCGTCGGCCGCGCGGATCTGGCCGCGTGGAAGAGCGTGGCGAACCTGCAGAACGTGCAGCCGATCGCACCGGACCAGCTCAACACCTACGACGTCCTGAACAGCGACGACGTGGTGTTCAGTGTCGAGGCCTTGAACACCTTTGTGCACGGCCCCGCCGAGGCAGCACAGGAGGAGAGCAAGTGACCACGATCGCCGACCCCCGCGACATCCTGCTGGCGCCGGTCATCTCGGAGAAGTCCTACGGACTGATCGAAGACGGCACCTACACGTTCATCGTGCACCCGGATTCCAACAAGACGCAGATCAAGATCGCCGTCGAGAAGGTCTTCGGTGTGAAGGTCACCAGCGTCAACACCGCCAACCGTCAGGGCAAGCGCAAGCGGACCCGCTTCGGTTACGGCAAGCGCAAGGACACCAAGCGCGCGCTCGTGACCATCTCGGCCGACAGCAAGCCCATCGAGATCTTCGGAGGCCCGGTCGCGTAAGCGCCTGGGAATCCAGAAAGTAGAGAAGAACTCATGGCAATTCGTAAGTACAAGCCGACTACGCCGGGCCGTCGTGGCTCCAGCGTTTCCGACTTCGCCGAGATCACCCGGTCGACGCCCGAGAAGTCGCTGATCCGCCCGCTGCACAGCAAGGGTGGCCGCAACGCGCACGGTCGTATCACCACTCGTCACCGCGGTGGCGGCCACAAGCGTGCCTACCGTTTGATCGACTTCCGTCGACTGGACAAGGACGGCATCCCGGCCAAGGTCGCGCACATCGAGTACGACCCCAACCGCACCGCGAACATCGCGCTGCTCCACTTCGTGGACGGCGAGAAGCGATACATCATCGCGCCCAAGGGCATCGCACAGGGCACCCCGATCGAGTCCGGCCCCACGGCCGACATCAAGCCGGGTAACAACCTGCCGCTGCGCAACATCCCGACGGGTACCACCATCCACGCGGTGGAGCTGCGTCCGGGCGGCGGCGCCAAGCTGGCCCGCTCGGCCGGTATGAGCATCCAGCTGCTCGGTAAGGAAGGCCCCTACGCCACGCTGCGTATGCCCTCCGGTGAAATCCGCCGCGTCGACGTGCGCTGCCGCGCCACCGTCGGCGAGGTCGGCAACGCCGAGCAGTCGAACATCAACTGGGGCAAGGCCGGCCGTATGCGCTGGAAGGGTCGTCGCCCCACGGTCCGTGGTGTCGTGATGAACCCGGTCGACCACCCGCACGGTGGTGGTGAAGGCAAGACCTCCGGTGGTCGCCACCCGGTCTCGCCGTGGGGTCAGCCGGAAGGCCGCACCCGCAAGCCCAACCGCCCGAGCGACAAGCTCATCGTCCGCCGCCGCAAGTCCGGCAAGAACAAGCGCTGAAGGAGGAGGTAAGAAATGCCACGCAGCCTCAAGAAGGGCCCGTTCGTCGACGACCACCTCCTCGCGAAGGTGGACGTGCAGAACGAGAAGGGCACGAAGCAGGTCATCAAGACCTGGTCGCGTCGTTCGACCATCATCCCCGATTTCATCGGCCACACCTTCGCCGTCCACGACGGTCGCAAGCATGTGCCGGTGTTCGTCTCGGACAACATGGTTGGGCACAAGCTCGGTGAGTTCGCGCCGACCAGGACGTTCAAGAGCCACGTCAAGGAAGACCGGAAGAGCAAGCGGCGATGACGACTGAGACTCAGAATCAGACTGCACGCGCGACGGCCAAGCACGTTCGCGTGACCCCGATGAAGGCTCGCCGTGTCGTGGACCTGGTCCGCGGCAAGCGGGTCGAGGACGCCCTGGCGATCCTGAAGTTCGCGCCCCAGGCCGCGAGCGAACCGGTTGCCAAGGTCGTGGCCAGCGCCGCGGCGAACGCCGAGAACAACCTCGGCCTGAACCCGGCCACCCTGGTCATCTCGACGGCCTACGTCGACGAGGGTGCCACCCTGAAGCGGTTCCAGCCGCGTGCCCAGGGCCGTGCGTTCCGCATCCGCAAGCGCACCAGCCACATCACCATCGAGGTCGAGAGCATCCCCACCGCCGGTGGATCCACTCGTAACCGCCGGAAGGGAGGGGCAAAGTAAATGGGACAGAAGATCAATCCCCATGGCTTCCGCCTCGGTATCACCACCGACTGGAAGTCGCGTTGGTACGCGGACAAGCAGTACGCGGAATACGTGAAGGAAGACGTCCAGATCCGCAAGCTCCTCGCCACCGGCATGGAGCGGGCAGGCATCTCGAAGGTCGAGATCGAGCGCACCCGTGATCGCGTCCGTGTGGATATCCACACCGCGCGTCCCGGCATCGTGATCGGCCGCCGCGGCGCCGAGGCCGACCGCATCCGCGCCGAGCTGGAGAAGCTCACCGGCAAGCAGGTGCAGCTGAACATCCTCGAGGTCAAGAACCCCGAGTCCGATGCGCAGCTCGTCGCCCAGGGTGTGGCCGAGCAGCTGTCCAACCGTGTGGCGTTCCGTCGCGCGATGCGCAAGGCCATCCAGTCGGCCATGCGTTCGCCGAACGTCAAGGGCATCCGCGTGCAGTGCTCGGGCCGCCTCGGTGGCGCCGAAATGTCGCGCTCGGAGTTCTACCGTGAGGGTCGCGTCCCGCTGCACACGCTGCGCGCGGACATCGACTACGGCCTCTACGAGGCCAAGACCACCTTCGGTCGCATCGGCGTGAAGGTCTGGATCTACAAGGGCGACATCGTCGGTGGTAAGCGTGAGCTGACCGCCGCGGCCGCTCCGGCAGGCGATCGTGATCGTCCGCGCCGCGAGCGTCCGAGCCGCCCGCGTCGGTCCGGCTCCGCCGGCACCACGGCGACCAGCACCGAGGCCGGGCGCGCCGCCACTGCTGTGGCGGAGGCACCGGCAGAGACACAGGAGGGCTGACGCAATGCTGATGCCTCGCAAGGTCAAGCACCGCAAGCAGCATCACCCGAGTCGTTCCGGCATGGCCAAGGGCGGCACCTCGGTGGCGTTCGGCGAGTACGGCATCCAGGCGCTGGAGCCGGCGTACGTGACCAACCGGCAGATCGAGTCGGCGCGTATCGCGATGACCCGCCACATCAAGCGTGGCGGCAAGATCTGGATCAACATCTACCCGGATCGCCCGCTCACCAAGAAGCCTGCCGAAACCCGCATGGGTTCCGGTAAGGGTTCGCCGGAGTGGTGGATCGCGAACGTCAAGCCCGGTCGCGTGATGTTCGAAATGTCTTACCCCAATGAGGAGACCGCTCGTGAGGCCCTGCGCCGCGCGATGCACAAGCTCCCGATGAAGTGCAGGATCGTGACCAGGGAGGAGCAGTTCTGATGGCTACCGGAACACCGGCCGCAGAGCTCCGCGAGCTCACCGAAGAAGAGCTCGTCGGCCGCCTGCGTGAGTCGAAGGAAGAGCTGTTCAACCTGCGCTTCCAGATGGCGACGGGTCAGCTGGACAACAACCGTCGGCTGCGCGTCGTCCGTCACGAGATCGCGCGCATCTACACGGTCATGCGCGAGCGTGAGCTCGGCCTGGCCACCGGACCCGCTGGCAAGGGAGATGCGGCATGAGCGAGAAAGTGGAAGAGCAGCGCGGCAGCCGCAAGGTGCGGATCGGCTACGTTGTCTCGGACAAGATGACGAAGACGATCGTGGTCGAGCTCGAGGACCGCGTGAAGCACAAGCTCTACGGCAAGATCATCCGCACCACCTCCAAGGTGAAGGCGCATGACGAGAACGAGATCGCCGGCATCGGCGACCGCGTTCAGCTGATGGAGACCCGCCCGCTGTCGGCCACCAAGCGCTGGCGTCTGGTCGAGGTCCTGGAGAAGGCCAAGTAAGCCTGCTCCACGGCGGCAAGTCGTAAACCGAAGGCCCGCTCCCCGGATGGGGAAGCGGGCCTTCGTCGTTTCCGGAGGCGGTCAGATGAGTACCGAATGCTGGCGGGGTCGTCCACGAGATGCTGGGCGGCACGGGCGCTCGTGTGCCAAGGGGTGCGGATGGTCGTTGCGGATACGTGTCCGCGCCGCGCTAGGTTCGAAGGCAGGGCCGTTCGGTGTTGGTGGAGAGGTGCTCATGGCGATGCGGGGTTCGAAGTGGTGCGCCCTGATTGTCGGTCTCCTGGTGGTGGCCGGGTGCGGTCGGGCGGATCAGGTGGAGTCGCGCAAGGTGTTCGATCCGCCGATCGCGATGGCGGACGATCCGTTCTATCAGCCGGACGGGTCGTTGGCCGGGGTGGAGCCCGGAGCGGTGCTACGGCAGCGGACGGTGTCGATCCCGCGGGCCGGGTCGGCGCCGATCGATGCGACGCAGGTGCTGTACCGCACCACCAATGAGCGGGGGAAAGCCTCGGCGACGGTGGCGACGATCGTCCGGCCCGCACAGCCGACGCCGGTTCCCAAAATCGTGTCGTACCAGGCGGCTTACGACTCGGTGGGCTGGCCGTGCACCCCGTCGCGCACGATTCGGGACACCGTGTCGAATTCGGGGGAGGCCGCGATCATCGGGCCGCTGCTCGCGGCCGGATACACCCTGGTGATGTCCGATTACGAAGGGCCGACGTTCGATTTCGGCGCCGGTCGCGAGGCCGGATACGGCACGCTCGACGGTATCCGTGCCGCGCAGCGGGCGCTGAATCTGCCCGCGAGCACGCCGGTCGGGATGATCGGCTACTCCGGTGGCGCCATCGCGACCGAGTTCGCCGCCGAGCTGGCGCCCGATTACGCGCCCGAGTTGACCATCGCGGGCGCCGCCGCGGGCGGTGTTCCGGTGAACGCCGGACATCTGCTGCCCTATCTGGACGGCAATCCCGACAGCTCCGTACTCATTCCGCGGGTGCTGCTCGGGATGGCGCACGCCGACGGCCTGGATCTGATGCGGTACCTGTCCGCGGAAGGCGCGCAGATCATCCGCGCGGCCGCCGATTACTGCGGCAATCCGAGCGGCCTGCGCCCGCCGATCGGCATCCGGCAGCTGCTCGCCCCCGAATACCAGGACTACACAACGGTTCCCGCGCTCGACGCACTGCTCGGCCAGTTGATCATGGGCCATACCGCGACACCGCGCACGCCGCTGCTGCTCGCCGTCGGCAACTCCGACGGCACCGGCGACGGCACGGTGGTGGCCGCCGATGTCCGCGACCTCGCCCGCGACTACTGCCGCCGCGGCGCCACGATCCAGTACTCGGAATACCAGGGAGTGGACCACTCCGCGGCCGTCCGCCCATTCCTCACCGAAGCGGCGAGCTTCCTGTCCGCCCGCTTCAACAACCAAGCGCTCGTGGGTAACTGCGCCGCACTCCCAGTCGGATAGGACCGGTATTTCAGCGGGCCGACATCCGCACCCGCGAAGCCCAGGGACTAGACGGGCGCGGTGACTACCTGTGCCGGAGCGCGATCGATCGGATCGGTGGGATACGGAGTCGGTGGGTGACCGGGTGGGGCAGTGTCTGGTTGGGTGGGGTGTGGGTCCGGAGGGGCCCGCGGTTCGAAGTGGAGGTGTCGTGGTGGGGAACGAACTGCGATCGGATGGTCCGGATCGGCGAGAAGCGCTGCGGGAGCAGCTGATACGCGTGCGGATCGCGGGGGAGGTCGCGACGCCGCGTGAGGGGAATCTGCTGCACTATCGGCGGATGGTGGCCAAGGATCCTGGGTACCAATTCGGGTTGAAGCTGAAGGATTGGACGTTCGACGAGACCTTGGCGATGATGGCGCGGTTGTGCGGGGTGAATCCGGATCCGCGGCACGCGTGGGGTATCGACACCATCGATCCCGATCGCACCCTCGACGCGCTCGATGCCATGGCTGATCGGATCGCGGCGGCGGCGCGGCGACAGGCGACGGTGCTGCTGGCGACCGGACATCCGGAGCGGCTGATGGGTGTCTACCGCGCGGTCGAGGACGGGCTGCGCGCGGCGGGTTGTGCGGTGCTGACCCCGGCCGCCGGGTGGTCCTATCACGTGCCGGGCTCGTCGGGCCCCAAGTATCGCGAAATCACCTACACCTCAGGGGTTGCCGCGCTGATGAGTAAGGACGGGCGCCTCGAGCACACCCACGATCCGCAGCCGATGCAGGTGATGCTGCGCGAACTCGACAGCGCCTGGCCGGATTTCGTGATCGCCGACCACGGATGGGCGGGCGCCGCCGGCGAAGCGGGCATCGAGACCGTCGGTTTCGCCGACTGCAACGATCCCGCGCTGTTCGCGGGCCACGCGGAGGGCAAGATCGCCGTTACCGTCCCGCTCGACGATGGACTCCGCCCGGAGCACTACCTCCCGCTGACCGCCTATCTGCTCGCCCGCGCCGGAATCGCCCCGACACACCCATCCGACACGCCGTAGTGCAGCTGGACGCATGATCATCAGGAACTGACGGCGGCATCGTGCGAGAGGCGAGTGACCTCAGTTCCTGATGATCGACCGTCCGGGAGTGGGTGTGGGGGTGAAAGGTGGCGGCGCGCTGGGGATTTCGGCCTGCGATGGATTCATGGGACTAATCGCTGGCGGTGAGTGGCCCGGGGATGGGATTCTCGGTAGGTGCGGTCGTATCGGGAGGTGCTGTCCAGTTCGGCGGTGCGAAATGTGCTGTTGCTCGGGATATTGGTGCGGATTCCGTTCTTCGCCGGATCGGTGCTGCTGGCCTTGCATGTGGTGCAGACCCTGCACGGTTCGTATGTGCAAGCGGGTGTGCTGAGCACGGCGGTCACCCTCTGCATCGCGGCGAGCGGTCCATGGCGGGGCAGGTTGCTCGACCGATTCGGGCTGCGGCGCACGATCCTGCCGTCCATCGTGGTCGGTGCGGTCTGCTGGTCGATCGCGCCGTTCGTCGACTACGTGCCGCTGCTCATCTTGGCCGCCATCGCCGGAATCTTCGACATCCCGGTGTTCTCCGTGGTGCGCCAGGCCATCATCGCGGCGTCGACGGAACAGAACCGCCAGTCCGCGCTCGCTTTGGAGTCGGTATCGGTCGAGGTGTCGTTCATGATCGGGCCGGTGGTCGGCGTCGCCGCCGCCACCCTCTGGTCGACGACGATGGTCCTGTTCGCCATCCAGATGTGCCTGGTGCTCGCCGGTGGGCTGGTGTGGCTGCTCGATCCGCCGCTGCGGTCCGACGCGGGCCAGGACACCGCGGGTCCGGCATCGCGCCGCAGTTGGTTCCGGGTGGAGTTCGTCGCGCTGTGCGTCGGCGCGAATATGGCCATCGCGGTGCTCGCGGCCTGCGATCTGACCTTCGTTGCCGCGCTCAGGGATTTCGACGCGCTGCCGTGGCTCGGCCTGGTCCTGGCGCTCTGGGGGCTCGGTTCGCTGGTCGGTGGTCTCATCTACGGTGCGCTGCACCGGCGCATTTCGACGTTCGTACTGCTGGCCGGGCTCGGTGTCGTCACCCTTCCGATGGCGTTCGCGAGCGGGCCGGTCTTCCTCGGCGCGGCGGGATTCGTCGCCGGGTTGTTCTGTGCGCCAACGCTTGTCGCCTCCGTCGATCAGCTGAGCCGGATCGTGCCGGAGGGCGGCCGCGGCGAGGCGATGGGCTGGCACGGCGCCGCGATGACGCTCGGTAACGGCGTCGGCGCCACCATGGCGGGCATCGCCATCGATATCGGCGGCTACCGGGTGGGTTTCGGCGCGTCCGCCCTGCTCGGTATCGGCCTGGGCCTCGGCCTGACGTTCCTGGTCACCGCAACGGCCAAGCGCCGCAGCGCCGCTCAGCTGGTCGACGCGTCGGCCGCATAATTCGCTGTGCCGCGCGCGATGCGGAAGCCGACGTCGTCGAGAGCGAGAGTGGGGTGCGAGCGGCGGCGCACCGACGCGCGACAGCTCCAGCGCTCGTCGAACCAGCCGCCGCCGCGCAGCACCCGATAGGACCCGTAGACCTCGGGATCGTAGATATCCCAGCACCATTCCCAGACATTGCCCAGCATGTCGTAGAGCCCGAACGCATTCGGCAGTTTGCCGCCGACCTCGTGCACCCGCTCGCCCGAATTGCCACGGTGCCAACCGATGTCGTCGAGTTCCCCGTAGCGCGGTCCGGTAGTGCCTGCGCGGCAGGCGAATTCCCATTCCGCCTCGGTCGGCAGCCGGTATCCATCGGCCGAGGTGTCCCACCCGACCTCCGCGTCGAGACGGTAGACGGGCGTCAATCCCTCGACGCGGGACAGGGCGTTGCAGAACTCGATGGCATCGAACCACGACACGCTCTCGGCGGGCAGCCGAGCATCACTGGCGCTACCCGGCGCGAGGCCGGTGACCTGTGCGTACCGCGACCGGGTCACGGGATACGCGCCGATTTCGTACGGCGCGAGATCGACCGTCCACGACCGCTGGGTTCGGCGGTCCGAGAGCGTCGCCGTGCCCGCCGGGATTACCGCCAGCGCCTGTTCCGTGCCCACGGGGAGCCGATCCTACTGATCATCAGCCTCCGCTGCGTACCTCCGCATTCGCTGCGGCCGTGCGCGAGCTGTGGGCGGCAAAGCCGACAGCGCCATTTAGGCTGGATGGCGGACCGATCGGCGAAAGTGGAGTGGACAAGGTGCATCCCGAGAATCAGGTGCGGTCGCGTGCCGCGGTGCCGATCGTCACGTATGTGCTCATCGCCGTCAATGCGCTGGTCTATCTCGCGGAGATCGCTTATCCGCGCATCGTCGATCAATTCAGCACGCTGGGGCGCGGGCTGATGAAGGATGGGCAGCTCTACGTCTACGACGGCAAGGCGCATCCCGGCTTCGAGCTGGTCGGCATCGATCAGGGCGAGTGGTATCGGCTGATCACCGGTAGCTTCCTGCATCAGGAGCCGTCGGCCGGGTTCGGTGTCCTGCACGTCGTGTTCAACATGATGTGGCTGTTCATGTTCGGCCGGATGCTCGAGCCCGCGCTCGGGCGCGTGTGGTTCGCGCTGCTGTATCTGCTTTCCGCGCTCGGCGGCGGTGTACTCGTGTACCAGCTGGCGCCCGACACCAGTGCGATCGGCGCATCCGGTGCGATCTACGGCCTGGCCGCCGCGTACTTCGTGCTGAGCCGCCGGATGGGGATGGAACGCGCGGACGCCAGGAATCTGCTCATCTACTTTGTGGTCTGGCTCGTCATCTCCGCGCCCTTCGCGTCATGGCAGGGGCACCTCGGCGGATTCGTCGCCGGCGGTGCGGTCGGCCTGATCTATCTGCTGCTCGGTCTGGGCGGCCGTGCTCGAACGGCTCCGCCCGCGCACCCGTAAATCGAGAGGTGGTCGGGGCCGGTCCAGTCAGGTCTTGCGCTATACGTATACGTCTACTTATAGTGGTTCTCGACGGAGAAGCCGGGCGCTGAGATTGCCCGGGTTGCCGCACAACTGAAGATCTACCGAGCGACAGCGGACCGGAAGAGGGGGCCCGCTGCTGGTAGTTCCATGCCTATATGCGCATTCACTCATGAATCGAGAAGCTCATGACTAATGATCCGAACCTTCCGAGCAGCACCGATGTCGACGAGCAGTCGGGAGATGGCATCGACCTCGGTAAGGCGCCAACCGACCAGGGCGTTGGCGAGGCCGACGCCGGCGACCTGCACGAGATCGTGCTCAAGGTCGGCCCCGGTGGCGTGCGTAAGCAGCGCTTCGTTGGTCGCCTGGTCGGCGAGCAGCGCGAATACACCAAGGCGGGCACCGATCTGACCCGCGTCTACCTGAGCCGCAAGGGCAAGTACGTGGTGCACCGGCAGCACTCCTCGTGGAAGGACCATGCGGCACAGGTCGACTGGTCCGACTGGTCCGACTGGAAGCAGTGGCTCGGTCTCGCCGACCGCGCACCGGAGTGGGGCGATTTCACCCTCGAGGTCGCGGACTCGCCCCAGGAACTGCGCGACCGAATTCCGGAGCGGATCTACCGGCCCCTCGTCTACCTAATGGAAGAGCCGAGCACGCAGGACTTGGACATCTGAGCGGGCACTGCTCCTCGAAAGGACTTATTCCCCAATGTTTTCCCGACTCGGCGCGCTGGTCGTGCACCACCCGTGGAAAGTGATCGGCCTGTGGCTGTTCATTGCCGTCGCGGTGGTGGCCTCGGCGCCGAAACTCACCGCGACCACCGATCAATCCGCCTTCCTGCCTTCACATTACGAGTCTGTTCAGGCAATAGAGCTGCAGCAGAAGGCCTTTCCGCAGAGTGCGGCGCCCGCGGCGATCGTCGTCTTCGAACGCGCCGACGGCGCGCCGCTCACCGAGAGTGATTCGGCGGCCATCGCGGCGATCGGCGCCACGCTGACCGACGCGAACATCAAGGACGTCACCGGATTACAGACCGGCCCGCCCTCGGACAACCGGCTGATCCAGATCATCGCGGCGCAGATGACCAAGGCGACCAGCGTGGAGGACACCACCCAGGGCGACGCGGTCAAGGCGCTGCGCGCCGCGGTGGACAGGCAGGTCGACGGCACCGGCCTGAAGGCGGGCGTCACGGGTCAGGCGGCACAGCTGCTCGATCAGCAGGAATCGAGCGCCAAGGGGATGGCGATCATCATGATCGCCACCATCGTGCTGATCCTCGCGCTACTGCTGATCATCTTCCGCAGTCCGGTGATCGCGGTGCTGCCCATCGTCGTCATCGGCGCGATCTCCAGCACCGTCTTCGGCCTGATCGCCATGCTGGCCAAGGCATTCGACCTGCAGATCGACAGCTCGGTGAACGCCATCCTGCTCGTCGTGCTGTTCGGCGTCGGCACCGATTACATCCTGTTCCTGATGTTCCGGTACCGGGAACGGCTGCGCGCGGGTGAGGATCCGAAGACCGCCATGGTCAGCGCGGTCGCCAAGGTCGGCGAGGCCATCACCTCCGCCGCGGCCGCGGTGATCATCGCCTTCATGGCGCTGGTGCTGTCCTCGCTCGGTATGTTCCGCGCGCTCGGCCCGGCACTGGCCGTCGCGGTGGCGGTGGCGCTGCTCGCGGGGCTCACGCTGGTCCCGGCGATCGTTTCGCTGTTGGGCACCAAGGTGTTCTGGCCGTCGAAGGCGTGGCGGGCGGAGCCGAAGGGTGCGCGGTTCGCGGCGATCGGCGCCGCGCTCGGCCGGCGGCCCGGTGCGTTCGCGGTGGTATCGGGCGGCCTGCTCGTGGCGCTCGGCGTGTTCGCGTTCGGGTTCAACCCGACCTTCGATCTCAGCTCGGGCTCCACCTCGTCGGCGTCCGAATCCACCGTCTACAGCAAGGAACTGCTCAAGGGCCTGCCTGCGGGCACCACGCAGCCGACCGACGTGCTGCTGCGCTCGCCGAACGAGCTGACCAGCGAGCAACTCGCCACTTTCCGCGGCGCGCTGGCCGCCGTGGCGGGGGTCGGGCAGGTGTCGGAACCGCTGGTGTCCGGCGACAAGGTGGTGGCGGGGTTCCGGGTCACCCTGGACTCGGTGCCGGAATCCGACGCCGCGATCGATACGGTGCGCGGTCCGCTGCGCGACGCCGCGCATCAGGCGGCACCGGCGGGCAGTACCGCGGTGGTCGGTGGGGTGACCGCGGTATTCGCCGACTTCCAGGACGCGATGACGCACGACTACACGATCGTGTTCCCGGTGGCCGCGATCCTGATCATGATCGTGCTCGCTCTGCTGCTGCGCAGCCTGGTCGCGCCGTGGTACCTGATGGCCTCGGTATTCCTGGGCTTCGCGGCGACACTCGGCGGTGCGGTGCTGGTCTTCCAGCGGCTCCAGGGCGAATCCGGGCTGATCTTCACGCTGCCGGTGATCATGTACCTGTTCGTCGTCGCGCTCGGCACGGACTACAACATCCTGATGGTCGCGCGGTTGCGTGAGGAATCGCGGGCGGGCAACGAGCCGAAACAGGCCGCCGCGCTGGCATTCCGGCATACCGGCCCGACCATCGCCGCGGCGGGCGTCATCCTGGCGGGCACCTTCGCCTCGATGATGCTGGCGGGCAACAACGTCCTGACACAGATGGGGTTCGCCATCTCGGTCGGCATCGGTATCGCGGCCTTCGTCATGGCGATGTTCTTCACGCCCGCGGTGACCGCGCTGATGGGGCACCGGGCATGGTGGCCTGGGCACGGTGATCGGAAGCCGAACGGGTCCGGCGGTGGCGCGGATCAGTACGCGCGGTGGCAGCCGCAGTACGTGCGTCAGTGAACTGAGTGCCGCCGACACGAAAAGGGCCGTCCCTGGGACTTATCCGGGGGCGGCCTTCGGCCTATCTCGGTGATTCGGGGAAAACGTGCGCGGTGTAGCCGAGGGCGTGGAAGCCATAACAGAGTTGGTCTATCCAGAGCGGATGGATCGCGAGCTCGTCCGGATAACAGACGGCGATTCGCCCGTGCTCGGGTTCATGGCCGGTGATCCGCAGCGCGAAAACCGTCGCGGGCAAGTGCTTATCGACGGCGGTGACGAGGAATTCCCACTGTTCGGAACTGATCTGCCGCAGCGCGAACATCGGCTGTGCCGCGCGCGCCTGCGAGGCCGCACGCACCGCGAACTGGCGGCGGAACGGATCGCCGACCGGGCGCCACGGCGGCTCCGGCCGGTAGTGGTGCATATCGGAGAACAGTTCGCGGCGCAGTTCGGTGTAATGAAAGGCCAAGGCGATCACGGTGGACACATCGTCGGACACATCCAATTGCGAATCCGCGGAAACGATCGAGTCGCGCTCGTAGTCGAGTGTTTCGCGGATCCACGTTTCGAGCAGTCCGTCGAAATCGCGGATCGGCCATGCCTCTTCGACCATGCGCACCGCGAACAGCGCGGCGTCGATCAGGTCGTGGAACTCATCCGACAGCAGTCGTAGCGGCACGTCCTGATCCGGTCGGCCGATCTCGTTGTGGCTCATGATTCCCCAGCTCCCGTTTCGAGGGACAGAATAATGTCCCCGCGCTGGTCGCGCGCGTCGTGAGAACGGTCAGCCGACGGCGTACGGGCGATAAACCTTCCTGGCGGCGTCCAATATCTGCACCACGGTGGCCCGCGCCAACCCGACCTCGCCCGCGATACCGGCCGGGGACCACGACTGGTCGGCGAGCGTCAGAATCTCCGCGACCTGCTCCACCGGCATCGGCGACTGACGCCGCCCCGCGATGACCCGCGCCACCGCCCACACCTCGTTGTCCTCCACGTCGTCACTGAGCAGATCCTCGGGCGAGAAGTTCACCGGCACGTCATCGATCGGCTCCGGCGCCGGGCGCAGCGTGCGGGTGGCGCGGTGGGTGTCGTCGGTGTCCGCGCGGATGGCGTCCGCGGCACCGGTCTCCGCCTGCGATTCGGTCGTTTCCCGCACCGCGCGCCGAACCGACTCGCCTGCCGCATGAAGCGGGCGCTCGGTCGCGGCCACGGGTGCCGGGTCGTCGCTCGCGGTGCGGGTGGATTCGGCCAACGCCCGCAGTGTCCTATCGGTCCGTACCGGAGCAGCCGCGCTCGCGGTGCGTGTGGACTCATCGATCGCGGCGCGAGTGAACTCGGCCATTGCTCGCAGAGTCTCCTGGGTCCCGCGTTGAGGTGGTGCCGATTCGGCGGTGGCCCGGCGGGTTTCGTCGTCCCCGGTTTGTGCGGCCGCTGGCCGGGTGGGCTCGTCGTGCGCGGTGTGGATCGGTTCAGCCGTTGCCCTGAGAGTTTCGTCGGTCTCTGGATTCGCTGCCGCCGGTCGAGTGGATTCGTCGTTCGTGACGTGGGTGGGCTTTGCCGTGGCGCGGAGAGTCTTGTCCGCCTCGGGAAGGGTTCCTGCCGGGGCGTGTGTGGATCCGCCCCGTACGGTGTGTGTGAACTCGGCTGTCGCCCGGAGGGTTTCGTCCGTCTCGGTACGTGCCGTCGACGACAGGTGAGTGGGTGTATCGATTGCGGTGCCGCTGGGCTCGGTTGTCGCTTGTGGAGCGGGGCCGGACCTGGGCCGGGGATTCGCTGGGTGTGCGGATTCGCGTGTGGTGGAGTCGGACTCGGCAGTCGGCGCCTCGGTGGTTCCGGTTGTGGTGCGAACCGGGCCGGTGGTCAGGTGCTCGGCGCCGTTGGTGTCGGTGTCGACCTGCAGTTCGAGCTGGCCGACGGTGTCGTCCGTCGGCCGTGCATCGATTCGCGATGTGGCGTGAGTGTTGATCCGCGGCCCGGCATGGGGGTTCAGCGAACTCGGACCGCTTGTGGTCCGAGTGGTGTGGCCGGAATCCGTTGGGTATTCGGCCTTGGGCTGAGCTTCGGGCATTGTGTGTGGCCGCGCGGCGCGCGTGTTGGTGGTTGCGGTGGGGGTGTGCCAATCGGACGCGATCGGGGAGGGGGCCGCGGTGCCGCGGTGCGGTTGGGTCAGCGCGCTCGCCGTGTCGGGCGCATCCGGCGGTGTCTCGGAATCGCGTTGTGGCCGTGGGGAATCAACGGTCGTGATCGGTGAGGTGATGGGGGCGTTGGTGGACCGGGTTACTCGTTGGGCGTGGTGTACAACGGTTTCCATCTGCTCGAAGCGGGCTACCGGGATGGTGCCGTCGCCGGGGCGCCTCGGCTGCGTGGTTTCGGGTGCGAAGAAGGCGGAGGCCGGGTCGATTCGGTTGGCGGCGAGGAGCTCTCGGCGGTCGGCGGGCTCCGGGAGGTGGGTGGGCAGTGGTGTGTCGACGAGTTCGCCGGTCAGTACGCCCGGTGCGTCGTCGACGATCGGGACGCTATCGATGAGCAGCGCGTATCGTGCGGAAACCCAGGCGTGCAACCAGATCACCACGCCGACCATCACCGGTGCGATCGCGTATTCGGCGGCCCGGCCCGGTTCGCCCGCGGCCAGGTGCGGGCCCGCGTTGAGCGCGATGGTGGTGCCGAGCAACGCGGTTTCGAAGAAGATCACCTTGCCGCGGGATACCTCACGGCCCCAGCGCGCGGCGGTGGTGGTGACCACCATGATGGTGATGATCGGTATCGAGATCATCGCCTCGATGCCGTAACTCAGCCAGTACAGCGGATCGGACATGTCGCCGCTCGGCACCAGATTGTGCTGCACGTTCACCCCGGCCCACACCATGCCGAGCACCACGACCGCGATGAGCGCGCGCGAGGACCATTCCGCACGCCGATACAGCTGCGCCAGCCGCGCATCCTGATTGGCCACCCGCCGCCGCGCCGCCAGCGCCCGCCGATGCCAGCGTGCGTCGGCGTCGTCGGCCCGTCGAATAGCGGCCGCCGACTTGCGATCGCGCTGCTCCGTGGTGAGTTCGTCCCGTACCGCGCGCCGCCGCTGCCCGCGCCGCTGCGCCCTGACCCATTCCGCGAGTTCGCGTTCCGCCTCGATCTCGGCCTCGGACATCACCTCGAACAGTGCCGCATCGTGCTGCAGCGGCAGCTTCCCGCGCGCCACCGCGACCCGCTGCGCCAGCGCGCTGATCTCGGAACTACCGTGCGACTGTCGGTCGACCATCGCGAGCCTTCCCTGGAGCAGTGTGGTACCGCGCTCAGCACACTCGAGCCCTTGCACGCCCGAACAGCCACGCAAATTCGAACGCACGTTTGCTCGAACATATGTGTGATCGCAGTGAGACTAAACCGCCCAAGCCCCGAGGTCAACGCCAACCGCCAACAACCACGTCAACCAAACCGAACCCGCCCACCCGGAACGTCCGAGTGGGCGGGCCTGGGTGCTGCTATTTCACTCGCCGAACACGGCCTCGACCCAGTCGATCTCGACTGCCCGATCTGTCCAGGTCCCGATCCGCTCGATGTCTGTACACGATGAAATCCGCTCACGCACCTCATCGGTCACCGCCAAGCCGCGTGCCTCGAGCACGATCATCAATGCTCGCCGCCAGCCTTTGAGCTGGCCTTGTGCGTGGCCGATTTCCCAAGCTTCCGCTCGAGCTTTGTCGACGACAGGGCCGGTGAACTCGTCGAAAGTGGAGGTCATCAGTCGTTGAACACCTCCTCGATGGAGGTGGCGGTCAGCGCGCGGTCGAACCACACTGCGAGCTGTTCGGTATCGGTGCAGGATGTAATGCGTTCTTGTACTTCGGTGGACACTGCCAAGCCGTGTTTAGTGAGCGCGTGGATCAGGAACCGCGCCTCTCCTTCGCTGCGCCCTTCCGCGCGGCCTATTGCGCGCCCTTCCTCTCGCCCCTTGTTGATGAAGGAGTCGATGAATTCGTCTTTGAAGGTGCTGGCCATGAGATCCTCCAGGGAGCGCAGGGCGTCGGCTGGCGTCGCTATGCGGATGAAGTGAGTGTACGTGGAGCGCAGGTCGGGGTCGATTGTGCGGATGGTGTCGAGAACCTCGCGCTGAGTGTCCGGGTCTCGCATGTCGAGTGCGCCGGTTAGGGCGGCCAGGACGGTTAGTTCAGGTGAGGCGAGGTCCGGGTCGGTGGGGTCCGGCGTGGAGTCAGGGCCGACGACGATCGGGTTGAGATTGAAGCCGGGGTGGCCGGTTCGAACGGTTTGTCGGCAGCTGCGGGCGGTGCTGCGATTCGGGGCGATGACCACCAGCACTGCGTCACAACAGTGTTCGGAATGGGCGAGTGCGACATAGGAGGCCCACGCTCTGCGCTTCTCTGGACGCGGCGGGTCGCTTTGGGATTCGACGACCACGGCTAGTCTGCGCGCCCCCTCGTGCAGGATGACCACGGCATCGGCAAGCCGGACCACCGGCTCGCGGTGCCATCGGCGGGGACGTCGATAGGGGTGCCGGACAACAGTGTTGCGGCGAGTCCGGGGTTGTTGCGCAAGAGCTCGATCGGTGCTTCGTGTTCGGTGCTTGGCGACATGACCGCAACCTTGGCACGAGCCACCGACAGAAATGTGTTCTGTGACACTACATTTCGGGCTCAGCTATGAATTGCCGGGCGCCGATCAGGCGTTTGCGCTCAGGAGAGAGTGGTGTGCCAGACGATGGCGGCGGCGAGGGCGCCCATACCGTTGATCGACCAGTGCAGTGCGATCGGTGCGAGCAGGCTGCCGCTGCGGTGGCGCAGCCAGGTGAAGATGACGCCCGCGCCCGCGGTGGCCACCACGGCGAGCATGATGCCGAGGATCTGTCCGAGCGAGCCACCGCCGAGGAATCCGCTGAGTCCGCGATTGGTGGTGGTGAGGCCGAGCGACGAGGCCACGTGCCACAGTCCGAAAAGCAGCGAGCCGACGGCGAATACGCCGCGGGCGCCGTAGGCGCGGTCCAGCGTGCCGTGCAGAACGCCGCGGAACGCCAGTTCCTCCGGAATCACCGTTTGCAGCGGGATCACGATCATCGAGGCGATCAGCGCACCGGAGATGGTCGCGTACCGGTCGGCGAGGAAGAACGGCCGCGTGATCGGCAATGCGGCGCCGATGGCGACAACGCCGAGCACCAGGCCTACCGCGGCGAGCGCGTACAGCGTCCCGCGCCGCCAGTGTCGCGGCGAAAGTCCCAGCTCCGACCAGCCGAGTCCGCGCCTGCGCACCAGTGCCAGCAGCACGAGCGCCGCGACCGGCACGGTGACGATGCTGGCCCACGCGGTGGTGAAGTGGGCGATCAGATTGGTGCCGGCCAGGACGACAACGACGACGGCCACATCGAGGTACGCGTGGAATTTGGGGCGCGACGGGGCCGGGTCGATGGGGTCCTGGGCAAGCACCCGGCCCAGTGTACGGATCGGCGCCGCCGGTAACGGGTGGTTGGCTCGGATCGGCCAACCCATCGCCTGACCACCACTCATCGAATCGCTGCGCGCTGTCGTGATTGTGCTCATTGTTCTCGGCGTACCCGTTCCTGGTCGGTCTACTGGGGTGTTCGCCTTTTCAGTCTTGCCCGCTATCGCCCGCGCGAGAACGCACCCCTGGTGGTCAACCTGCCCACCCTGCGTGGTCGGTCCACGCCTGCAGGGTGCGGGTGGTCTCGAAGCGCCGAGGTTCGCGGCTGATCGGATCGACGAATTCGAGTGACGCGGCAAGCAATTGCAGCGGCCGTGTGTAGTCGTTCACGGATTTGTCGGTGAGCACCGGGTAGAAGTCGTCACCGAGGATCGGGATGCCGAGGCTGTTCATATGCAGCCGCAGCTGATGGGTGCGCCCGGTGTGCGGCCGCAGCCGATAGCGCCCGAGCCCGTCGCGGTGTTCGAGCAGTTCGACCTCGGTTTCCGCGTTGGGTTCGCCGGGCACCTCCTGCGCGGCGAGTACATGTTTTTCCTTGATGATCCGGCTGCGCACGGTGCGCTGCAGCGTCAGCTCCGGATCGAACGGCGCGATGGCCTCGTACTCCTTGCGCACGGTCCGCTTGTGGAACATCGTCTGGTAGGCGCCGCGGCGGGCAGGGTTGACGATGAACAGCACCAGGCCCGCGGTCACCCGGTCGAGCCGGTGCGCGGGGATGAGATCGGGCAGGTCGAGTTCGCGGCGCAGCCGCACCAGCGCGGTCTGCAGTATGTGCTGTCCGCGCGGAATGGTGGCGAGGAAGTGCGGTTTGTCGACGACGAGCAGATCGTCGTCGCGGTGCACGATGGTGATCTCGAAGGGCACTATCTGTTCGTCGGGCAGGTCGCGGTGGAACCACACCGCGCCGCCGGGGACATACGGCGCGTCCGGTGCGATCGGTCCGGCCAGGTCGACGATGCCGCCGTCGCGCAGCAGTTCGTCGATGCGGGCGGCGGGCACCCTGGGCAGCCGCTCGACCAGATGGTCGCGAATGGTCGCCCACTGCCCGTCCTCCGGTAGCCGGAGCCGGGCTGGGTCGAGTCCGTGCCGCTTCGGCAGCGGCGGTTGCTGCCGTCGTCTCATCGGCAACGACCCTAGTCGCCGCCGATGAGCTGTCGTGGCAGGGCTGCCTCAGAAACCGCGCAGGCGATCGGGGGTGATGCGCACGGCGACCGAGTATTCGGCGTAGAACTGTTCCGCCGTCATCGAGATATCCACCATGCCCCTGCTGTATTTCTCGGTGTACGCGGCGATTTCGTCGGCGCTCGCACCGTTCTCATCGATGCGCGCTGTTCCGGTGAGTATGGCGACTTCACCGCCGTGCTCGGTGCTGTTGAGGTTGAGCGAGACCCGGGGGTTGCGGGTCAGGTTGCGGAGTTTGGGCTTGTCGGCCTGGCTGAACAGCAGGAATTCGCCGTCGCGCCATTGGAACCAGACGGGGTTGGGTTGCGGTGTTCCGGTGGAGCCGACCGTTGTCAGCCAGATGACTTGTTCGCGTTCGAGGCGTTCGGCGACCTTGGCGCCGAGTTCGGTGTCGGGGTCGACGACTGGCGTTGCGGATCGATCGGATGCCGTGGTTGTCATGCCTCTGAACAACGCGGGCGGTGTGACGTAGATTCCACTCGGCGCGAATCTCAGGGTTCGGCCCGTTCGTCCAGCACCATCAGCCTGGCCTCGACCAGAATCTGCCGGGCACGGCGGCGCACTTTGCACACCTCGACGCTGCAGTAGAGATGCACCTGCATGGCGCGATGGGCTTGTTCGCGGGTCAGTTCACCGGGATCGGTACGACAATCGGTGATCGCCGAAATAATGGAAGTGACAAACATTTCGCGACTCCAGCATCGGGTTATTCGCGACCGCAACGAATTCGGTGAAGTCCGGTCGCCTTCGGTATGGAGCAAACTAGTTACCTTCGCGCGTGCTCATCGGTGGGATTGCTCGCCGTTCACACAAGCTTCGTTGCCTCGTCGGTAAGCCGAAAACGGCGGATACGGAATGGGTTTCGCCGATGAACTAAATGGCGATGTTTCAGTGCGGTGGGCCGACGATTCGTGCCCGTGTTCGGTGCGCGGAATAGTCGACGTGGTCGCGCGCCGACGATCGTCGCGCGGCCGTCCCCGGGACCGGGCGCGCCACCGAAGGGCGATGCCGAGCTGACCGTCCCCGCCATCCGGCGCCAAAGTAAGTTAGCCTTACCTACTGTCGCGGCCCTCTGTGTGTGCGAAGGGCCGATTCCGGCTGGACAGCCCACGAGGGTCGAGAGGCGAGAACATATGACGGTGGAGGTCGCGCCGCTGCCCGCGGCGGAGACGGGGAACCGGCAACCGCGTACCGCGGCGAAGGCGGGGAAGAAACAAGAGGCGGCGGCGCGCAAGGAAATTCTCGCGCCGGTGCAGGGGGCACTGACCGCGGCGAGCATCGTGTTCGCGGTCGCCTCCGTCTGCGCGGTGGTGCCGTTCATCCTGATCGTCGAGGCCTGCCGCGAGCTGCTCGCGACGCCGATCGACACCGATCGGGTGTGGCGGCTGCTCACGATCGCGGTCCTCGTGCTCGTGCTGCGCGGCCTGCTCCAGGCGACCGCGCTGACCTGGTCACACCTGGTCGACGCGGGGTATCAGCTGACCGTGCGGCGGGCGCTCGCGAGCAAGCTGACCCGGGTGCCGCTCGGCTGGTTCGGCGAGCGCACCTCGGCCGAGGTGAAGAAGTACCTCCAGGATGACGTGGAGGCGCTGCACTACCTGGTGGCGCACGCGCGGCTGGAGTTCGTCGGCGCGCTCGTCGTGCCATTGGTCACCCTCGGCTACCTCTTCTCCGTCGACTGGCGGCTTTCGCTGGTGCTACTGCTGCCGCTGATTGCCTACGCGGTGCTGTTCAGCAGGATGCTCGACCAGGATGGCCGCGATCGAATGGCGGTATACAACCGTTGGGAGCGGCGCACCCAGGAGGCGGCCATCGAATTCGTCGACGGCATCCAGGTAGTGCGCGCGTTCGGTCAGGCGGGTAAGGCGCACAGTGCCTTCCAGGAAGCGGTCGACGGGCTGGCGCGCAGCGTACATCGGATGAAGATGCCGATTCTGCGGGTGCAGTCGGCCTCCGACATCGTGGTCGCGCCGGTCTTCGTAATGGTGGTCGTCGTCGCGGCCGGACTGGGTGCGGTCGGTCTCGACTGGCTCGCACCGCTTGATGTGCTGCCCTTTCTGCTCGTCGGGCTCGGCCTCGGTAGTTCGCTGCTCGGCCTGAGCTACAGCGGTCAAGCGCTGCGGACCGCGGGTGCCGCGGCGCTGCGGCTGCACGAGCTACAGGCGACACCCGAGTTGGTCTCGGGTGCAGCGGATTCCGGCGGGGCCGAAGCGGCGAATCAGGGCGAGGTCCGCTTCGAAGGCGTTTCGTTCGGCTACCGCGCGGATCGCCAGGTGCTGCGCGGTGTCGAGCTGGAGCTGGCACCGGGCACCATCACCGCGCTGGTCGGCCCGAGCGGATCCGGAAAATCGACGCTGGCCAAACTGCTGCCCCGGTTCTACGACGTCGATGCGGGCCGGATCACCATCGCGGGCCGCGACGTTCGGGACTATTCGACCGAAGAGCTCTATCGCACCGTCGGATTCGTCTTCCAGGACGTGCGCCTGATCCGCGGCTCCATCAGGGACAATCTGCTGCTCGCCCGCACCGACGCCGACGATGTCGCGCTGGAGCGGGCGACGCGGGCCGCCCAGATCCACGACCGGATCATGCTGCTTCCGCGCGGTTACGACTCCGAGATCGGCGTCGATGCCAAGCTCTCCGGCGGTGAGGCGCAACGGCTTTCGATCGCCCGCGCGCTGCTGGCCGATACCCCGGTGCTCGTGCTCGACGAGGCGACCGCGTTCGCGGATCCGGAGTCGGAGGCCGCCGTGCAGGACGCGCTCGCGACCCTGGTTGCCGGCCGCACGGTGCTGGTGATCGCGCACCGGTTGCACACCATCACCGGTGTCGACCGAATTCTGGTGTTGGACAACGGCGCCGTGGTCGAACAGGGCGACCATGCGAGCCTGCGGCATGCGGGCGGCACCTACCAACAGCTGTTCGAGATCAACGAGGCCGCGCTCGATGTGCTCGCGACCGTGGCAAGTGCGGAGGCCGCCCGATGATTCGCAAGGTGCTCGGGCTCGTCCCGGACGAGTTCAGCCGTCTGACACCGCAGCTGTTCTTCGCGATCGTGCTGCAGGCGTTGGCCCAGGCGGCTGCCTATCTGCTGCTGGTGCCGGTGCTGGAGGCGTTCTTCGACGATGACCTCGGCCGCGCCTGGTTCTGGACGCTGTGGATGGTGCTCGCCGTCGCGATCGTGGTGATCTTCGGCTACCGGCAGGCCGTGCTCGGGCTGCGCATCGGTATCGGCATGCAGCGCGGGCTGCAGACCCGGATCGGCGATCACCTGAACGCACTGCCACTCGGCTGGTTCGAAACCCGTGACGCCGGGCCTATTTCACGGATCGCCGTGGAGAACGTGCGCGAAATGCAGGGGCTCGTCGCCTATCTGCTCGCCAAGGTGCTCACCAGTATCATCGTTCCGCTCGGTGTCGCGGTCGGCATGCTGTTCGTCGACTGGCGGATCTCGCTGGCCATGCTGCTGGCCGCGCCGGTGCTGTTCCTGGTCAACGGCGTGGCCAACCGCGCCTACACCCGTTCCGACGAGCGGATGCATCAGGCCGCGGCCGAAGCCGATTCGCGGGTGGTGGAATTCGCGCAGGCGCAGCCGGTGCTGCGCGCCTTCGGTGCGGTGGGCGCGGGCAACAAGGCGCTGGACGGCGCATTGGCGCAACAGCGTTCGGCCGTTCTCTCGATGATGTTCGCCTCGGTGCCGGGCTTGATCGTGTTCTCGCTGTTCGTGCAGGCCGTCCTGCTGGTGCTGGTTTATGTCGCGGTGGGCCGGGTGACCGGCGGCGCCATCTCGGCCGCCGCCGCGATCGCGCTGATTGCGGTGAGCGCGCGGTTCATCGAACCGGTCAATCAGGCGGCACAGCTCGGCAACGCGCTGCGGTCGGCCGCTGCCGCCGCCGACCGCATCACCGGACTACTCGCCGAACCCACTCTGCCGGAGGCGGATACGGCGGTCACTCCCGGCGCGCCGGCGATCGTCTTCGACAAGGTGAGTTTCGGGTATCAGCCCGATGCGCCGGTGCTGTCCGACCTTTCGTTCACCGTCCCCGCGGGGACGACCACCGCGATCGTCGGCCCGAGTGGAGCGGGCAAGACCACTCTGCTGCGGTTGGCGGCCCGATTCCACGATGTCGATGCGGGCCGGGTCGAGGTCGGTGGCCACGATGTGCGCGCGCAGCCGTCGGAGACGCTGCTGAACCAGGTGTCGCTGGTGTTCCAGAACGTCTACCTGTTCAATCGCTCTGTCGCGGACAACATCCGGATCGGCAAGCCCGACGCCACCGACGAGGAAGTGCGTCGCGCGGCCGAGGCGGCCAGGGTCGACGAGATCGTCGACCGGCTGCCCGACGGCTACGACTCGCTGGTCGGCGAGGGCGGTGCGGCGCTGTCCGGCGGTGAGCGCCAACGGGTTTCGGTGGCGCGGGCGCTGCTCAAGGACGCGCCGATCGTGCTGCTCGACGAGGCGACCAGCGCGCTGGATCCGCACAGCGAGGCCGTGGTGGTGCGCGGTGTGCACGAGGTGACCAAGGGCAAGACGGTCATCGTCGTCGCGCATCGGCTCGCGACCATCGCGCACGCCGACCAGATCCTGTTCGTCGACGGCGGCCGCATTCTCGAATGCGGTACGCACGACGAGCTTTTGGCGCTCGGCGGGCGCTACGCCGACTTCTGGAACGAACGCTCCCGCGCCGCGGGCTGGCGGCTCGAACCGGCCTATGAGGCCAGCGGCGCGTAGCGCCTCGATGAGGGGTGGCGGTCGGGCGACGGACGGGCTTAGCGGACGACCGGCCCGCCGCGCACGTCCGGATAGTGCCGGGCCGCGGCGGGCACGTCGGCGGCCGCGCCGCCGAGCGGCTGCTGCAGGAAGGCCATCAGGATGTCGTTGGTCGCGCGCTGGGTCTCGCGCGGTCCTCGGCTCCCGCCGATGGCATGGGCGAGCAGGAACCGGCCTGGCGTGGCGAGATATCGCGGTACGTCGGTGAAGCTGAAGTGGTTGGCGCGCAGTATCTCGTAGCGATAGCCGCCCGCGCCCAGGTGCTCGAGCAGGCTGCGGATGCGGTCGTTGTAGATCTGCGAATGTTTGGTCTCCGCGTGATCGCTCTCCAACAGCAGGAACGGCTTGGTCAGCGATTGCCGCGGCACCGTACCGTACAGCGTGCCGTCGATATCGGCGGCCGCCCGAAGCCGCGGATCGGTGGCGAGCGCCGTGGTCGCGGCGGCGCCGCCGAACGAATGTCCGATGGCGGCAACGTGATCGGTGTCGAGCCTGCCGCTCAGTCCAGTGCCGAGACTGCCGGGGCGCTCGAGCTGGTCGAGGACGAATCGCAGGTCGGCGACACGGGTGTCGAGCCTGCCGTTCATGTATCGGTCCCCGTCCGGATCGTCGTCGAGGAACCGTTCGATCGGCGTCGCGATGGTGCCGTCGGCGAGTTCGGTCACCGCCACCTCGTAGGGGTGGTCGACGGCGAGCACGATGACGCCGCGGCTGGCCAGGTCGGCGATGAGACCGGTGTAAAAGGCCCGGGGCGCACCGTATCCGGGGGAGAACAGCACCACGGGCCAGCGGGCCCGATCGGTGTTGACGGGTACGGCGCGCCGGGCGTGCGTCGCGATATCGCCGTAGCCACGCATCAGGAAACTCGGCAGTGCCGACACCTGACGTGGCAGATGGCCGAGCCCATCGATATAGGCCGATCCGTCACCCGAGGCCGACGGATCGGCCGGATACCAGGCCTGGACAACGACATTGCGGCGATCATCGGCGGAATCGGTTGCCGTCTCCGGCCGTTGCTGGTCGACCCAGCGGAAAGTCTGCGTGCCCACCGGATACGGCCCGGTCGGCTTGGGTAGCCGGGGCACCGGAACGACAAGCCAGGCGATCGCGGCGAGCAGCACGAGCAGCCCGACGCCGCCACGCGCGGCGATCCCGATGATCCTGCGGCGACGTTCCCGCGGTCGTCGTCGTGCCAGTACGAAACCCCCGACGGCGGCGATCAGCACATAGGTCGGGACGAACTGCCAGTAGAAGCGCTCCACCACCACCTGTGCGACGCAGCCGATGACGATGGCGGCCAGCGCATAGGGGGCGATCCGATGCACGATCCGCCCGAAACCCAGTGCGGCCACCGCGAATACGATGACCGCCGCCGGTACCAGGACATCGATGAGCGACATGGGCCGCGCCTCCCTCCACGGACCACCGGTGCCGAGACCGGTGGCAAATTCCGTACACCAGCCTCCCGGAGGACGGGTTCGCGCGCGTCGGCAGCAGGTCGCGATGTGGTCATCCGGCTGGATGACCAGGAGGTACTACTTCCAGTAGGCCTGATATTTCAACGCTGTCTTGGGCAGGTTGTGCTCCTGCTTCAGCGTCTTGACAATCGAGCGGGTGGTATTGCCGCAGCAGGCGACCCAAGCGAACGCGTTGTCGGCGCAGGTCATTTCGTGCGCCGCCTCGCGCATCAGCCGTCCGTCGTCGATGCGCTGCAGCCAGGTGACCCTGTGGTGGGGCTTGCTGCGCAGCGGCAGCGTCTGATCGGATTCGTACTGCCATTCCAGCCAGACGCGGGCCGGAGTATCGCCGATGGCATCGAGCAGTGAATTGATCGCGGGCAGTGAAGCGGTGTCACCGAAGATGACGTACTCGCTCGGGGTCTGCTCCGGCAGTTCGAATTTGGAGCCGAGCACGGTCGCGTCGAGCTGGTCACCGACGACGGCGTCGCGCGCCCATCGGGTGCCTGGCCCGTCGTGCAGGGCGAATTCGATCGTGCAGCGGTCATCCGCCGGATCCTGGTCGATCAGGGTATAGGCCCGATGGTGCAGCTTGTCGCTGTCCGCCTCCGGGATCCACGCGCGGATGAATTGCGTGGGATGCACCGGATGATCCGCGAGCAATCCGCCCGTGGTGAAGCCGAGTCGCACGTACTTTTCGGTGACGAGCTCGGTCGATGTGACCGTGAGCCGGTAGTCCTGACCGCCCCACGCCTTGACCATGACGCCGTTGAATCCTCTGCCCATGAAGATAAGGTTAGCCTAAACACACTATTTTGGGCATGGCAGGGAAGGAAACGGCCCCGGAGCGCGCATCGCGCCGATCCGGGGCCGTTGTCGCAAGTGCGTCGATCAGAGGTTGCAGGGCAGCATCGCGACGCTTGCGACGGTGCACTCGCCCTGGCGGGTCAGCTTCCAGGTGCCGTCGATCTGCTTCCAGGACACATCGAAAAACCATGGATCCCAACCGTCTACGGAGGTGGTCAGCTGTGCGGTGAGGGTATCGCCTGAGACGTTGACCGGGCCGACGATGTTCCACTTGAAGCTCGGCGGCGCGGCGGCCATCACGGTGCCGACCTGGTCGACCAGGCCGATTCCGGCCTCGCCCGCCTCCAGTTCGTTGGCGCGCGCGGAGCGGGCGGCGCCGGTGTTCAGCGCGAGCTGCAGCTTGGACTTCAGCTCACCTGTACCGGGCGCGCTGGTGTGCATCGGCGTCAGCGGCGCGGCGGTCGCGGGCGCGACGGCGCCGAACGCGCCGATCAGCGCGGCGGCGGACAGCGACAGCATCGCGGTGGTCATGCGTCTCATCTGGGTCATCCAATCGTTTCGGTGCACGAATGCGCCTGTGTCGGGGACTGGCACTACAGTGCAATATAAGGTAAGCCTATGCAAATATTGCCGGGGTGGGTGAGACCGTAAGCACAGCGCGCGAGAGAGTGGGATGCCGAGTGGAAACGCTTCTGGTTGTCGGAGCTGGGCCGAAAGCCCTTGCGGTAGCGGCGAAATCGCATGTGCTGCGGGAACTGGGCCTCCCGGCGCCCCGCGTCGTTGTCGTCGAGGCGCACGCGGTGGGTGGTAACTGGCTACCCAGCGGCGGCTGGACCGACGGCAGGCACCGGCTCGGCACCAGCCCGGAGAAGGACATCGGCTTCCCGTACCACTCGACCTGGGCGCGCGGCCACAATCGGGCCATCGACGAGGCCATGACGGCATTCAGCTGGACCTCGTTCCTGATCGAACACGGCACCTATGCCGAGTGGATCGATCGCGGCCGTCCCAATCCACAGCATCACGTCTGGGCCAAATACCTGCAGTGGGTGGCCCGCAAGATCGATCTCGACATCGTGCACGGCACGGTGTCCTCGGTGGCCGCGGCCGCCGATGGCTGGTTGGTCTCGGTCACCGACGCCGACGGCGGGGCCAGTCAGATCGACGCCGACGCGCTGATGATCACCGGGCCCGGTCACAGTGGTCAGGCGCTTGCCAAGCATCCGCGCGTGTTGAGCATCGCCGAGTTCTGGGATCTCGCGGGCAGGCGTGGATTGCCGCCCGCTTCGCGCGCCGCGGTGATCGGCGGTGGTGAGACCGCGGGCTCCGCGCTGGACGAACTCGTCCGCCACGACATGCTCACCATCTCGGTTGTCTCACCCAAGGCGACGCTGTACACCCGTGGCGAAAGCTACTTCGAGAACGCGCTTTTCAGCGATCCGACGAAGTGGAACGCGCTGAGCGTCGACGAACGCCGCGACGTCATCCGGCGTACCGACCGCGGTGTGTTCTCGGTCCGCGTGCAGGAGAGCCTGATCGGCGACAATCGGGTGCACCACCTCCAGGGCCGCGTGGTCCGGGTCGGCGAGCAGGGCGATGCCGTGACGATGACGCTGCGCAACGACAACCGGACCGATCAGGTGCACACCTTCGATCTGGTGGTCGACGCGACCGGTGGTCAGCCGCTGTGGTTCCTCGATATGTTCGACGCGAACGCGGCCGATCTGCTCGAGCTCGCGGTCGGCGGCCCGTTGACCCAGGCCAGGCTGGAGGCGTCCATCGGCTACGACCTCGCGGTGTCGGGGCTGGACGCGAAGCTCTACCTGCCGAACATGGCGGCCGTCGCGCAGGGGCCCGGCTTTCCGAATCTCAGTTGCCTGGGCGAACTTTCGGATCGCATGCTGCGCACGCCCGTGACCGCGCACGGCTCGGGCGCACGCCGTGGCGCCGCTTCTCGCATAGGCTGATTCGGCGTGAATAAGGGTAGGCTAAGCTACCTGAAGTTCATTCGAGGTGAGGTGGTCCATGCGTATCGTGTCGTTCGGCTTCCAGACTTGGGGTCGCAAAACCCTGCAGGCTCTGATCGATTCGGAGCACGAGGTCGTGCTGGCGGTGACGCATCCGGCCAGTGAGTCGTCGTACAAGGCGATCTGGTCCGATTCGGTCGAGGAGCTGGCGCGCGAGCACGGCATCCCGGTCCATCTCACCGAGCGGGCCGACGAGGCGACCATCGATCTGGTGAAGCGGGCCGAACCGGACGTCATCGTGGTGAACAGCTGGTACACCTGGATGCCCGCCGAGCTGTACAACCTGCCGCCGCACGGCACGCTGAACCTGCACGATTCGCTGCTGCCGAAGTTCACCGGGTTCTCCCCGGTGCTCTGGGCGCTGATCAGCGGTGAGTCCGAGACCGGCCTCACCGTGCATCGCATGGACGAGGGGCTGGACACCGGCGACATCCTGGTGCAGCGCGCGCTGCCGATCGGGCCGCGCGATACCGGCACCGAATTGGTGCTGCGCGGAATGGAACTCATCCCCGATGCGGTGCGCGAGGCGCTGGCCGCCCTCGAATCCGGCACCGCCGCATGGCGTCCGCAGAACAAGGCCGAGCGCACCTACTTCCACAAGCGCTCCGATCGGGACAGTCGCATCGACTGGACCTGGTCGGCGACGGATCTCGAGCGTTTCGTGCGCGCGCTGTCGGAGCCGTATCCGCGGGCGTTCACCTTCTATCGCGGTGAGCGGATCGAGGTGCTCGAAGCGAGCGTGTCGGAGGCTCGCTACGGTGGCACGCCCGGTCGAGTGATCGTGCAGGAGGGCGGCGGCGCGGTGGTGACGGGCTCGGACGCCCATCGTGGGGGTAACCACGGCCTGGTCATCGGCCGGGTGCGGACCGCGGACGGCGTCGAGCGCGCAGGGGCCGAATTCTTCGCCCGCGGTGGGTATTTGACCGACCAGTGAAATCGCTTCGAACGCTGCCGGGCGGCGAGTGATCCCCACTGCACAAGTGGACTGATAAGGGTAGCCTACGCTAATATCGGGCGAACGATTTTCAGACCTAACCAGATAGTGCAGCAAGCGGGGTGTGTTGTACGCCGCCGATTTACCCAACCCCTCGCGGCGCGATCAGTCGCGCCGTGAGGGTTCGGCGGAAGCGCAGGAGTCAAGAAATGCCAGCAAATCTCGGATGGATCCGGCAATTCCACAAGCCCAGCTCCGGTGCATTGCCGCCGCTGCTGATCTGTCCGCACGCGGGCGCGGGCGCATCCGCCTACCGGGCGTTCTCGAAGATCATGAGCGAGCACTTCGATGTGCTGATCTTCCAATATCCGGGCCGCCAGGACCGGGCCAGAGAGGCGGCGCTGACCACCCTGCCGGAGATCGCGGCGGGAGCGTTCGCGGAATTCCGCGTCTCCGAACATAATCGGGGGCTGCCGATCACCGTGTTCGGCCACAGTATGGGCGCGATGGTGGCGTTCGAGCTGGTGCGGGCCGCCGAGGCGGCCGGCGTCGAAGTGCGCCTGCTCGCACCGTCGGCGGCCATCTCGCCGGGCCGGGCCGTCGACCTGCCGCCGCATCCCAGCGAGGACGAGCAGATCCTCGATCACCTGTCCGCGCTGGAAGGCACCGGTGCGGCCGTGCTGGCCAGCCGCGAGGTCATGCGCATGGCGCTGCCGGTGGTAAAGGCCGACTACCGTGCTTACGACGATTACGCCTGCCCGCCGGAGGTGAAGGTGCGGGCCAAGATTCACGCACTCGGCGGCGCCGAGGATCACTTCATCACGCCGCGGCTGCTGTACGGGTGGGCGGACCACAGCGAGCAGGAACTCGAGGTGACCGTATTCGACGGCGGCCACTTCTATTTGAATGACAATGCCGCTGGGATCGCGGAATTGCTTGCGCCGGAATTGAATCACGTCGCATGAGCGTCGATATGGATCCGATCGTCATCGCCGGAATGGCCGTCGAGGCGCCCGGCGGAATCGAAACACTGTCCGAATTCTGGTCGGCGCTCGCCGAATCGCGTGAAATGATCGGCCCGTTCCCACGCGATCGCGAATGGCCGATCGATCAGCTGCTGTCGCTGCATCGCACTCAGGGCTGGAGCAAAGTCGCCGATGCGGGCGGGTTCCTCACCGGAGCAACGGAATTCGATCCGATGTTCTTCGGCATCACGCCGCGCGAGGCGGTCGCGATGGATCCGCAGCAGCGGGTCGCGATGCGGGTGGCGTGGCGGGCGCTGGAAAACGCGGGCATCAACCCGGGCGAACTGGACGGCGCCGAGGTCGGCGTCTTCATGGGCGCTTCGGTCAACGAATACGGCCCGTCCTCGGGCATGGTGACCGAGTACAGCGGCTACCGGGTTACCGGGACGGCGCTCGGTGCCGTGGCCGGGCGAATCTCGCACGGTCTCGGGCTTACCGGGCCTTCGTTGACCACCGACACCGCCTGCGCCTCGTCACTCACCGCGGTGCATCTGGCCGCCAACGCGGTGCGTGCGGGCGAGTGCGACTGGGCCTTGGCCGGCGGGGTGTGCGTCATGGGTTCGCCCGCCGCCTTTTTCGAGTTCTCCAAGAACAACGCGCTTGCCGCCGACGGGCACTGCCGTCCCTATGCCGCCGACGCCACCGGCACGCTATGGGGCGAGGGTGCGGGCGTTGTCGTGCTCGAACGCGAGTCGAGGGCATACGAACTCGGCCATCGGATCTACGGCAGGCTGCTCGCCACCCGGGTCAATCACAACGGCAAGGGCGCGCCGATCGCGGTACCGAGCGCGGCCGCGCAGCAGCGGCTGATCGGCAAAACCCTGTCCGCGGCCGGAATCAGCGCGGATCAGATCGACCTGATCGAAGGTCACGGCACCGGTACGCCGGTGGGCGATCCGCTCGAACTCGCCGCGCTCGCGCAGGCATACGGCGCCATCGAGCGCGAGCAGGGCGCGCGACTCGGCTCGGTCAAGTCCAATCTCGGTCACGCACAGGCCGGTTCGGGGATGCTCGGGCTGATCAAGGTGCTGCTGTGCGGCGCGAACGGGCAGATCGCACCGAGCCTGCACGCAGACCGGCCGACCACCGAAATCGATTGGAACGCCACCAGTTTGCGGCTGGCCACCGAACTCGAACCGTGGGCGGCGCGCGGCGGCGTGCGCTACGGCGCCGTCTCGTCGTTCGGCGTCGCGGGCACCAACGCGCACGCGATCCTGGCGATGCCGGAGCTGGAGGAGATCGATGCCTGACTACCTACTGCCGGACGGCACCGTCCCGGTGCTGCTGTCCTCGGACACCACGGAGGGGCTGCGCGGCGAGGCCGTGGCGATCCTGGCTTACCTGGAGGCGCGGCCGCGGGTTACCCCGGAGCAGGTGGCGGACATGCTGTTCCGCACCAGGATCGCCCGGCGGCGCCGCGCGGTCGCGATGGTCACCACCCGTGATGAGCTGCTCGACGCGCTGCGCGCGATCGCCGCCGAGATTGAACATCCCGCGGTGGTGGCGACCGTCGGCGTCGCCGCGCCGCGGCGGATCGGATTCATCTTCCCCGGGCAGGGCAGCCAGCGGCCCGGCATGGGCTCGCTGTATTACGAGGCGTCCGCGGCCTATCGCGCCGAGGTCGACGCCTGCGCGATGATCCACCAGGAGCGTTTCGGGCACACCAGCCCGTTGCACTATCTTCTCGGCCACGAGGGCGAGTACGCCGACGCGGTGTGGGAAGTGCAGCCTGCGTTGATGTTTCACATGGCGGGGCTGGCCGCCATGTGGCGCGCGGCGGGCATCGCGCCCGCCGCGACGATCGGTCACAGCCAGGGCGAACTCGCGGCCGGTGCGGTCTCGGCCGTGATGACTCGCCGCGACGCGGTGCTTGCCGTGACGCACCGGGCGCGGCTGGTCGAGCAGATCTCGCCGCGTGGATATTCGATGGCCGTGCTCGGGATGGATCGCGAGACCTGCGAGGCCATGCTGGCCAGGAACTCCGGCTGGGCCGAGCTCTCGGTCGTCAATTCGCCGCACATCCTGGCCATTTCAGGCGACCGCGACACCATCGTCGAGATGGTGGGCGCCGCGTCGGCGCAAGGCCGATTCGCCAGGGAGATCCGGGTGGCCTATCCGGCGCACACCTCGATCGTGGCCGAACTGCGCGAGGACTTCATCGCCTTCCTCGGTGACGAGATGAGCGCCCCGACCTTCATGTCGAGCGAAATCCCTTGCTACGGAGCGACACTCGGCGCGGCGATCACGCCCGATCTGCGGCACGAGGAGTACTGGTACTGGAACCTGCGCAATCGGGTCCGGTTCGACCGGGCCATCGTCGCCGCGGCGACCGACGGCATCGACACCTTCGTCGAGGTGTCCGAGCATCCGATGCTGCAGCTGGCCGTGCAGGAGAATCTCGGCCTGGTGCCACAGGATCCGACGCTGCCACCGCGCGAATTCCGTGTGCTCGGCACTTCGCTGCGCACCGCGACCGGCCTGGCCGAGTTCACCCGGAATTTGGTTACGGTAGCCGTGCACGACCTGAACTATGACTGGTCCGCGTTGCGTGTGGTCACCGACTCCGCGGTCAGGCCGCCGCTGCGTGACTTCCCGAACACCGTGCTGAATCCGCAGAAGCTGTGGGCCGGATACCAGGCGGCGGTGGTCGCCGAGATCGACGCGCCGATCGACGAGGACCATTACCCGACCCGATTGTCCGAGAAGTGGATTCGGCTCGACCGCCGCTCGCTGGTCGCACCACGCACCCTGCTGCTCGTCGATCGCACGGGCCGTGCGGAATTGGTCGACGCATTGCGTACCGCGGCATACAACCACGGCGGGAACATGACGGTGTTCGACACCGAACAGCCCACCGCCGTAGCGGATTACGACGTCGTGGTAGTGCTGCTGCCCGACCTGGCGGATATGGCGGCGCCCGTCGCGCTCGACGAAGTCGTCGACTTCTACGAGTCGCTGTCGCTGCCCGAGATCGACTCGACGGTCACCGACTGCTGGCTGGTCACCGTCGGCGGCGAGTCCGTGGTGGCGGGCGATCCGGCACCGCAGCTGTTCCACGGCGCGGTCTCGGCCGGATTCCGTTGCCTCGGTATGGAACACATCGGCACCGCGTTCCGGCACCTCGACCTCGCCGGGCAGGATGCGGCGCAGGCCGCGGCCATCGTCCGCGCGCTGCATACCAAGGGCGAGCCACAGCTCGCACTGCGCGACGGCGGGCTGTACGCCAAACGGCTCGAGGTCGATTCGCCGCCCGCCGCCGATTCCGGCGTGCCATCGAACCTCGACCACGTCGTGATCATCGGCGGCACCGGCACCTTGGGCTTGAAATTCGGTGAGTACTACGCCGGGCGCGGCGCGCGTCGGATCACCCTGCTGAGCCGTTCGGGGGAGACGGATGCCGTCGCGTCGCGGCTGCGTGCGATTCGGGAGATCGGCGCGGCCGAGGTCGTTGTCGTCGCGTGCGATGTCAGTGACGAGGCCGCGGTACGGGCGTTCGCCGCGGCGGTGGACGCGCCGGTGAGCCTGCTCGTCCATGCGGCGGTCAACTATGTCGGTGCCGAACTTGCCGAGGTCACCCCGGAAAAGGTGCGGGAGATGGCCGGTTCCAAGATCTTCGGCACCGATCTGGCGCTGCGGTGGTTGCCGATGACCGACGGCTGCCGGATCGTGCTGTGCTCCTCGGCGGCGGCGACGTTCGGTGGCCGGGGCCAGATCCTCTACGCCACGGTGAACCGGATGCTCGATGCCCTCGCCGAGCGACTGCGCGCCGGCGGTCGCGACGCGGTGTCGATGCAGTGGGGCATCTGGGATCTGACGGGACCGCTGCACGCCGTCGGCCTGGATCGGGTGACCGCGGCGGGTGTGGTGCCGATGGACGCCGATGCGGCGTTGACCGTCGGCTTCGCCGAACACGTCGATGCGGGGCGCTCAGGCAACCGGCTTGTCGCGGCGGCGGATTGGTCGCAGGTGCACGCGCTGATGTCGGCGGTCGGTTTCGGCCCGGTGCTCTCGGAGGTGCTGCGGCAGGTCGAGCGTGGCACGCCGCGGCACGCCACGGCGAATGTGCCCGCCGCCGTCGCGGCGGCGGTCGTCGCGACCGAAAGCACGCCGACGGGCGTGACGCTGACCGACCAGGTGCGTCGCGAATTGGGCAAGGTGATGGGCGCCGATGGCGTCGCGAGCATCGACAGCACGGTGCCGCTGGTGGCGCTCGGCCTGGATTCACTGCAGGCCTTGGATTTCCGCAAGCGTGTGCAAGCCGAACTGAACCGCGATCTTCCGGTGGCGGCCATCCTGGGCGGCGCGTCGCTGGACGACGTCGTGCGCCTGATGGCCGGCAGCAACGTCTAGCGAGGGAAATTCATGTCGAACAACGAACTCACGAGCGTGCTGGAACGCCGGAAGGCACTGCTGCGCCAGAAGCTGGCCGAGAGCGGCGTGACCACCGCGCCCGCCGAGCCTGCGGCGGCGCGTAGGGCGAAGGCCGGTGAGCGGCAACCGCTCTCGGCCGGGCAGCGCAGGTTGTGGTTTTTGCAGACCCGCGACCCGGCGGATACGACGCTGAACATCTGCGTCGCCTATAGGCTCACCGGCCCGCTGAACGATGCGCGCCTGCGCGCCGCGGTCGGCTCGGTAGTCGCCAGGCACGACGTGCTGCGCACCGTATACGGGCTGGGTGACGACGGCGAGCCGTATCAGCTCGTGCGCACAGACCTCGAACTGTCCTGGCAGTCGCACGATTTGACCGAGCTGGCGGAAGTGAGCAGGTCGCGCAGGCTGGAGGTGCTCGCCCGTCGTGAGTTCGGGCGTCCGTTCGATCTGGCCACCGAGGCGCCGCTGCGGGTCAGCCTGGTGCGCACCGGGATCGAGGAATTCGCGCTGATCCTGGTCGTGCACCACATCGGCTGGGACGACGATTCCTGGGGGGTGTTCTTCGCCGAACTCAATGCCGCCTATGGTGACCTACCCGCGCCGGCCGAGCCCGGTGGGCAGTTCGTCGATGTCGCGGTATTCGGCGCGCATGCCGAAGAGCCGTCCGAGGTCGACTACTGGCGCGCCGCGCTGCGGCCGCTGCCCGAGCCGCTGGAACTGCCAGGCCCGACCGCGATCGCGGCGGTGCCGTCCAAACAGGCCGAGCGCTGTACCCTCGCGGTAGCGCCCGAGCTCGTCGGGCGCGTCGAGGCATTCGCCCGCGCGCACAACGCGACTCCGTTCATGGTCTGGCTCGCCGCCTACGACGCGGTGATCCATCGCTACACCGCCGCAACGGATTTCCTGGTTTCGGTACCGATCACTGTGCGCCCGAACGCGGTAGCGGCGTCACTGATCGGCTACTTCGGCAACACCCTGCTCCTGCGCGCCACCGTCGGTGCGGGGGATACCTTCGCCGGCTTCACCGAAGCCATCCGCGATACCTGCCTCGGCGCTTTCGCCCACCAGAACGTCGGCATAGATCGCGTGGTCCGCGAGGCGAATCCGGACCGCATCGGCGGCCGTGACGGCCTGGAGCAGCTGGTGCGGCTCGGCTTCAGCGTGCGCAAGAGCGCCCAGGGATTCGCGCTCGACGGCATCACCGCGACGCAGCTCGAGCTGGGCAGCCCGGTGTCACAGGTACCGCTCGGCCTCACCGTCGTGCTCGACAACGACGGCGCTCACCTGGAGGCGGAGTACCGCGTAGACGACTTGGACCGCGTTCTCGTCGAGCAGCTGCTCGGGCACTACGTGCAGCTGCTCGACAGTGCGCTGGACGCCCCAGGCCGCAGGCTCGGCGATATCGACATGCTCGGCGCCGACGACCACGCGCAGATTCTCGCGCGGTCGCATGGTGCGCTCGTCGAGCGGGCGCCGAGCACCATGGTGGCGCTGTTCGAGGCGCAGGTCGCCGCCGTGCCGGACGCACTGGCGATCGTCGCGCCGGGCGAACCCGGCACCGCCGACACCGAACTCAGTTACCTCCAGCTGGACCGGCGCGCGAATCGACTGGCGCACTGGCTGATCGGGCACGGGCTCGGCAGCGAGGACATCGTCGGCCTGCGGCTGTCGAATTCGGTGGAGTTCGTCGTCGCGGTACTCGGCGTGCTCAAGGCGGGCGCGGCCTACCTGCCGATCGATCCGGCCTACCCGGACGACCGCATTGACTACCTCGTCGCCGACGCCGCGCCACGGATGGTCCTCGGCCGCGTGGAACTGGATGTCGCCGAAACCGCCGCCGCGGAGCTGCCCGACCGCGCTCCGGTCGACGCGGACCGGATGCGGCCGCTGCTGGCGGACAACCTCGCCTACGTGATCTACACCTCCGGTTCCACCGGAAAGCCCAAGGGCGTTCCGGTATCCCATGCCGCCATCGCCGAGCACCTCGCCGGATTCGTCGCGGAATGGAGCATGACGGCCGAAGACCGGCTGCTGCAGTCGTCTTCGGTGAGTTTCGACGCCTCGCTACTCGACATCTTCGTCACCTTCGCCAACGGCGCCCGGCTCGTCATCCCGAAACCCGATGCGTTCCGGGATATTCCGTACATCGCTGAGCTGATCACCCGCTGCGGCGTCACGGTGTTGCACATGGTGCCGTCCATGCTGAGCACCTTCCTGCTGCTGCCCGAGGTGAGCGAATGGCGGGCGCTGCGGCATGTTCCGGTCGGCGGTGAGGCGCTGCCCGGCGAGGTCGCGGACAAGTTCGCCGGCGTCTTCGACGCCGAGCTGCGCAACCACTACGGGCCGACCGAGGCCGTGGTGTGTGCCACGCATATGTCGGTCGACGGACCGCAGGGCACCAGGACCGTGCCGATCGGGCTGCCGAACGAGAACGTCACCGTGTACCTGCTCGACGAGGCGCTGCGGCTGGTGCCGTCCGGCGTCGTCGGCGAAATCTATCTGGGTGGCGCGCAATTGGCGCGTGGCTACCTGAACCGGCGTGGGCTGACCGCGGAACGGTTCGTCGCCGATCCTTTCGCGCCGGGTTCGCGGCTGTACCGCACCGGAGATCTGGCGCGGCGCAACGCGAACGGCGAGATCGAGTTCGTCGGCCGGGCCGACGAGCAGGTCAAAGTGCGCGGATTCCGGATCGAGCTCGGTGAGGTCGAGGCCGTCATCGCCGCGCACTCCGCGGTGGGGCACTGCGTCGCCATCGCGGTGGCCGATCGGGCCATCGGCGCGATGCTCGCCGCGTATGTCGTTCCGGCGAGCGGACTTTCGGAAGCCGCCGTGGATATCGACGAGCTGCGCGCGCACGCTGCGGCCGCCTTGCCGGAGTACATGGTGCCCACCGCGTTCGCGGTGATCGACGAGATCCCGCTGACCGTGCATGGCAAGCTGGACCGGCGGGCCCTGCCCGCGCCCGAGCGCGCCGTCGCGAATCGGTACCGGGAACCGGCCACCGCCACCGAGGTTCGGGTCGCCGCCCTGTTCGGCGAGATCTTCGGCCGCGACCGGATCGGCGCCGACAGCTCCTTCTTCGAGCTCGGCGGGCACTCGCTGCTCGCCACCCGGCTCGTGGTGCGTATCCGCGCCGAATTCGGCGTAGCGATCGATGTGCGCGCACCGTTCGACACCCCGACTGTCGCCGGGCTGGCCTCGTTGATCGAGGCCACCCCCGCCTCCGCCGAAACGGTGGTGCCCGCGCTGGCGAAACGGCAACGGCCCGAGCGTGTTCCGCTGTCGTACTCGCAGCTCGCGCTGTGGTTCCAGCGCAAGTTGGAAGGGCCGAGCGCGATCGGGAATATCCCCTTCGCGGTCCGGTTGCACGGCGCGCTCGACGTGGACGCGCTGACCGCCGCCATCGGCGATGTCGTGGCCCGCCACGAGGCGCTGCGCACCGTGTTCCCGGAAAGCGATGGTGTGCCGTATCAGTCGGTGCGCGCCGCGGGCCCGCTCGACGTGCCGGTCACCGTGCTCGACGATCCGGAGCGGCTGCGCACGGAGCTGGCCGAGGCGGGGCGCCACTGCTTCGCGCTGGACGGCGAGCTGCTGATTCGGCCGCGAATCTTCGTGCTGGACAGCAAGACTCATGTGCTGTCGCTGCTCGTGCATCACCTGGTCGCCGACCACTGGTCGTTCCGGACCATCATCGACGACCTCACCACCGCCTACCGCAGCCGCGCCGCGGCCGCGGCGCCGGACTGGTCGCCGCTGGAAGTCCAGTACGCCGACTTCGCACTGTGGCAGCACGACGTGGTCGAATCGCTCGGCCACCAGATCGATTACTGGCGTGACGCGCTCGCCGGGCTGCCCGACGAGATCAATGCCGCACTGGACCATCCGCGTCCCGCCGTGCTCGGCAAGAACGGCCACGTCGCGTCGTTCGCGGTACCCGCCGCACTGCGGGGCAAGCTGGCTGCGCTGGCCGAGTCGGCCGGGGCCAGCGAGTTCATGCTCTACCAGTCCGCGGTGGTGACGCTGCTGCACAAACTCGGCGCGGGCACCGATATTCCGCTCGGCACCCCGATCGCGGGCCGAGTGGACCCGGCCGCCGCCGATCTCGTCGGCCTGCTCGCCAATATGGTGGTGCTGCGCAACGACCTGTCCGGCGATCCAACGCTGCGCACGGTACTCGAGCGCGCCCGCGATGTGGCGCTCGGCGCGTACGGCAACCAGGACATCCCGATCGAGCGGCTGGTGGACGCGCTGAATCCGGCGCGGTCCCGTGCCAGGAACCCGCTGTTCCAGGCCATGATGCATTTCCGCGAGGAGAACTGGGACGCGGCCGACCACGGCCTGGACGCGGGCATCGCGATGTCGGTGCTGCCGATGGACTTCGACACCTCGCTGCTCGATCTGAGCATCAACTTCTTCGCGGGCGCCGACGGCGGCTTCGACGCGAGCGTCATCGTCAACACCGACCTCTACGAACCGGCGACCGGAAATCTGTTCGCGCAGCGGATGCTTCGTGTCCTGACCGCCTTCGCGGAGACCCCCGACAGCACGGTGGGCGAACTCGACGTGCTGCCCGCCTGCGAGCGCGAGCGGGTGACCCACGAATGGGCCACCGGCGTCGAGGTTCCCGGCGCGCCGAGCATCGCGCAGCTGATCAGCCGGGCCCGGACCGTACCCGCACAGCGGGTCGCGGTGCGATGCGGGGCCGAATCGCTCACCTACGGTGCGCTGTTCGAGCGACTGGCCGGACAGTCCGGCGAGGCCACGGATCCCGGCGCTTCGGTCGCCGGGATGGTGCGACGGCTCGGCACGCTCGCCGCGACACCGGATGCGGCGGCCATGTCGGTCGCGGTCGCGGACCGGCGTGCCGTCGCGGCCGACCGGCGTGCCGAAAGCGCCGACCCCGTAGCAGGTTGGGCCGACGTCCGACTCCTCGCCGCATCGTGGACCGGCAGACAGGTCGATGTCGAATTGCTCGCGGCACTCGCCGACGGCGCCGAGTTGATCGTCGCCACCGAGGCGCAGCGGGAGGATCCGGCCGCGCTGGTCGAGCTGATCGGCGCGCACGGCGTGACCCATGTGGTCGCCGAACCGTACACGCTGGCGCGTTTCGTCCAGACCGGCGTCTCGATGCTGCCGACGGTGCGGCGCTGGGACGTCACCGGATTCCATTGGCCCGCCGCGCTGCCCGATCTGCTGCCCGCGCTGTCGGCGGGTTCGGTGGCCACCTTCGGCTACGGCATCTCGGAGTACGCGGGCACTGTGGCGCGCGGCCCGCTCGACGGCACCGGGCGCGCGCGGCCGGTGCCAGGCGCCAAGGTGCTGGTGCTGGACGCGGCACTGCGCGCGACGGCGCCGGGAGTAGAGGGTGAGGTGTACATAGGTGGAGCCGGGCTCGTCGACGCTGCCGAAAGCGTCGAGGATCCCTTCGTCAAGGGACAGCGACTGCTGCGCACCGGCGCTCGCGCCAGGTGGAACACTGCCGGTTACCTGATCATCACGCCCCCGGCAGGTGAAAAGGCCGCCGCGAGTGGGGAATCCGGTGCGACGGGTGCCGAAACGGCTACCGAGCGGCAGCTGATCGCCATACTCGAGGAACTGCTCGAGATCGAGGATGTGGCCTCCGACGACGGCTTCTTCGCCCTCGGCGGCGACAGCGTCATCTCCATCCAGTGGTCGGCGCGTGCCAACCAGATCGGGCTCCCGCTGTCACCACAGCTGGTGTTCGAACATCTCACCATCGCCGAACTCGCCGCCGCGGTGGACGAGGCGATTGCCGCGGGAGTGACCGCGACCATCGACGAAACCTTCGGCGGCGCGGTCGCTGTCGCCGACAAGCCCGAAACGGTCGCCCCTATTCGGGAACCAGCGCACGAGCACGCGGCGATGAGTGTGTCCGGCCTGAGCAGCGATGCGCTGTCGGCGCTCGGTGCCGCGTGGAAGGCGGCCCGATGACGGTCGATCGCAGCCTGCCCGCCGAGATCGAGGATGTGCTGGCGCTGAGCCCGCTGCAGGAGGGGTTGTTCTCACTTGCCCGCCTGGCCGTTGACGGCGTGGATCTGTACACGATGCAGTTCGTCATCGACATCGGCGGTCCGATCGACGTCGCGCTGCTGCGCCGCAGCGCGGAGGCGATCCTGGAGCGGCATGCGAATCTGCGTGTGTCGTTCTGGGACACCGACCTGCCCAAGCCCGTGCAGATCGTGCCGACCTGGGTGGACCTGCCGTGGCTCGAAGTAGCCGCGCGGCCGGCGGAATTCGACGCGATCGCGGCGGCCGACCGGCAACGGCGATTCGATCTGAGTCGCGGCCCCGCACTACGGATCACGCTGGTCTCGCTACCGGACGAGCGTCGCAGGATGATCGTCACCGCACACCACATCCTGATGGACGGCTGGGCGGTCGCGATCTTCTTCCGCGAGCTGATCGCCGTGTACGAGGCTGGCGGACAGGCCGATTCGCTTCCTCCGGCGCGCCCATACCGCGACTACATCGGCTGGCTCGCCGCGCAGGACGCCGACGCGGCGACCCGCGCGTGGACCGAATATCTGGCCGAACTCAGCGGCCCGCTCATGCTCGCGGACGGCACCGCCATCGAGATCGGCGCGGCGATTCCGCGCCGCACCCGGCTGAGCCTCGACAGCACGGAGACCTCGCGCCTGGTGCGCTGGGCGCGGGCGAACGGTCTCACCATGAGCACCGTCGTCCAATTCGCCTGGGCCGTGGTGCTCGGCAGGCTCACCGACCGCCGCGACGTGGTGTTCGGCACCACCATCTCCGGCCGCCCGGATTCGCTGCCCGGCGTGGAATCGATGCTCGGGCTGTTCATCAATACCGTGCCCGCCCGCGTACTGCTCGACCCGGTGCGCTCGATCGTGCAGCAATGCGCTGGGATGCAACGGGAATCGGCGGCCATGCGCGATGCCGGGCACGTCAGCCTGTCCGCCATTCAGCGGGCGGCCGGGCACGGTGGGCTGTTCGACGTGCTTTTCGTCTTCGAGAACGCACCCATCGGCGCGGCCACCGATCCCATCGTCACCGGCAACGGCACCCGGTTTCTGCCTGTCGCCATGGAAAGCCTGGTGCACTACCCGCTTTCGGTGGTGTCGCATCTGACCGATGGCGTACTGGTGGTGATGCTGGAGGCCGTCGCCGAGGCGCTGCCGCACTTCCCGGTCGCCGAGATCGGTGAGCGCATCCTCGCGGTGCTGCGTCAATTGCCCGACCATGGTGACGCCACCCCGGACGCGCTCGATGTGTTGCTGCCTGCCGAGCGAATCGCTTCGGCCGCGGCGGAAGCCGAGCCGAACGCCACGGTCACCGAGCTGTTCCTGCGACAGGTGGAGCTGACACCGGACGCGATCGCGCTGAGCACCGGCACCGCGCGCTACACCTACCGCGAACTGCGCGAGGCGGCGGGCCGCCTCGCGAGCGAGCTCATCGAGCACGGTATCGGCGCGGAATCGGTTGTCGCGCTGGCACTGCCGCGATCCGACCGGTCGATCATCGCCATGCTCGCGGTACTCGAAGCCGGGGGAGCCTATGTGCCGGTGGATATTTCGGCACCGACAGCACGCATCGAATCGATCCTGCGGCAGGCGGCTCCGAGCCTCGTCGTGACGGTGCGCGGGTACGCGGCGCCGTGGGACTACCCGACCTTGGTGCTCGACGACGCCGCCGAGCGCATCGCCGCCCGCGCGATCGCGGCCCCGCGTGCCGCACATCCGCAGTCGTGCGCCTACCTGATCTTCACATCCGGCTCGACCGGGGAACCCAAGGGCGTCATGGGCACCCACGCCGCCCTGGCCAGTTACTTCACCGATCATCGCGACCGTGTGTACCGCCCGGCCGTCGCCCGTCTCGGTGGCCGCCCGCTGCGGATCGCGCACGCCTGGTCGCTGAGCTTCGACGCATCGTGGCAGCCGATGATCGGCCTGCTCGACGGCCATGCCGTGCACCTGTTCGACGAGATCGAGATGCGTGACGCGCACGGCCTGGTGGACGGCATCGTTCGGCATCGGATCGACATGATCGACACCTCACCGTCGATGTTCACCCAGCTCTATGCCGCCGGCCTGGTCGACGGTGAGCGGCTCACGGTGCTCGCGCTCGGCGGCGAGGCGATCGGTGCGCCGATGTGGGAGCAACTGCGCGCACTGCCGGGCACGGCGGTCTACAACTGCTACGGACCCACCGAGACCACCGTCGAGGCGGTCGTCGCGACCGTGAACACCGGCCGAAACGAGCTGTCGGCCAACGCCGCTCAGCCGACCATCGGCACCGCCGTCGATCGCATGTCGGCGTATGTCTTCGACTCCTGGCTACGTCCGGTGCCGCGCGGTGCCGTCGGCGAGCTGTACCTGTCCGGTGCCCAGGTCGCGCGCGGCTACGCCGGCAAGCCCGCGACCACCGCGGACCGATTCGTCGCCGACCCGTCGCGTCCCGGCCAGCGCATGTACCGCACCGGAGACCTGGTGCGGCAGTTGCCACACGGTGGTCTGTCCTATCTCGGCCGCGCCGACGACCAGGTGAAGATCCGCGGCTACCGGATCGAAATCGGCGATATCGAAACGGCTTTGCTGCAGCTGCCACAAGTGCGCGCGGGCGCGGTGCTCGTCGTGCAGCGGCCGAGCGGCTCCGCCCTCGTCGCATTCGCGGTGGGCTCACCCGATACCGCTACGCTGCGCGCCGGGCTGGCCGAGCGGCTGCCCGCGTACATGGTTCCGGCGCGGATCATTTCGCTGGACGCGCTACCTGTCACCCCGAACGGCAAGCTCGATGTCCGCGCGCTCGACGCGCTCGGCAATGAAGCGCTCGACAGTTCGGGCTCGGCCGAGAAGGCGTTGCCACGCAACGAAACCGAGCGTGCGCTGTGCGCCGCGCTCGCTGACTCGCTCGGCGGCAGTGCCCCAGGCATCGACGACGATTTCGTCGCGCTCGGCATGGACAGCATCGTGGCCATCTCTCTCGTCAATACCGCGCGCAAGGCCGGATTGTCGCTCAGCCCTGCCATGGTGCTCGCCAACCCCACGGTGCGCGACCTGGCCGCCGCCATCGATGCCTCAGTGGCGCAGGCCGATTCGGCCGACGGTCGAGTCGTCGAATACGGTGATGTGACGCCGACGCCGATCATGTCCTGGATGTACGAGCACGGCGGCTTCCGCAGGCTGGCACTGTCGACGCTGATCTCGCTGCCCGCCGATCTCGATCGCGCGGGACTCGAATCGGTACTGCAGGCAGTGCTCGACAACCATCCCATGCTGCGCGCCCGGCTCGAAACCGGACAACTGAGCATCCGGGAACCCGGCAGCGTCCGCGCCACCGATGTGCTGGCCGAGGTGCACGGCGATTTCGAGACGGCCCTTGCCGATTCCGCGCGCGCGGCCATCGATCGCATCGACCCGGCCACCGGCGCGATGCTGCAGGCGGTGCGCTTCGCCCGACCCGGCGAGGCCGACGTCCTGCTGCTGTCGATCCACCACCTCGCGGTGGATCCGGTGTCGTGGCAGATCATCCTGTCCGACCTGGCCGACGCCTGGGCGGCGATGCGCACCGGTCGGACCCCAGCTCTCACCATGGAGTTCACCGACTACCGCCGGTGGGCCACCGTGCTCGACGACCGCCGTACGGCGCCGGAAGTTGCCGCACAGCGCGACTTCTGGGCCGACCAGCTCGCCGGCGACGACCCCGAGCTCGGCCTGCGCCACCCGAATCCGGTGGCGGACACTTGGGATTCGTACCGGATCACGCCGTCGTTCACCACCGCCGAGACAACGCGGCGACTACTCGACGGCATCGGCAAGGACCTCGGCATGCACGAGTTCCTGCTCACCGCACTGTCGATCGCGCTGTCCACCTGGCGCTCCGAACGCGGCCAGAACCCCGCGGGCGGCGCACTGGTCGCACTGGAAGGCCACGGCCGCGAGGACGCGATCGTCGGCGGTGTCGACACCTCGCGCACCGTCGGCTGGTTCACCACCGTTTATCCGATCCGGGTCGGCGTGGGCGCACCGCTGGATATCGCCCGTGCCGAGGCGGATCCGTCCGCCGTCGCCGATCTGCTGAAAGCCGTTGCGGCGCAGGTCGACAGCGTGCCGAACAACGGCCTGGACTTCGGCCTGCTCCGTTACGGCGGCGTCGCGCCGGAACTCGCGCGTGATCCGCAGATCATGCTCGACTACATCGGCAGGCTCGATCTGTCCGCGACAGGCCCGGCCGACTGGGCGCCGATCCCGGATCTCGCCCTGCATCAGCGCCTGCCGATCGCCCCCGAACCGGAGATGCCGCTGCGCTACGCCCTCGACTTGGTCACCGCGGTGTACCCGGGTACGGACGGACCCCGGCTGGCGACCCTGCTCCGGTGGAGCGATGCGATCTTCGACACCGACCGCATAGATCACTTCGCCGAGCTCTGGCAGCGTGCCGTCGCCGCGGTAGTCGCCGCCGTCGGGCTCCGCTGATCGGAACCGCCGAGACCTGACGCCGCAAGCCCCAGGGTTGCGGCGTCAGACTCCGACTTGATCGTTGCATCGGCTAACTATATAGTTTGCTGAGGTAATAGTTAAGCCAAGGGGCCGCCGTGACGAATCCATCCGCCGATCTCGATCTGGGTGATGTCCAGACCATCCGCCGCCGTCAGCGCTATGACAAGGACCATCCGCATTACAAGTGGATCGTCCTGACCAACACCACGCTCGGCATCCTGCTCAGCACGATCAACTCCTCGATCGTGCTGATCTCGCTGCCCGCGATCTTTCGCGGCGTCGGGCTCGATCCACTGGCCGCGGGCAATGTCGGCTACCTCCTGTGGATGCTGATGGGCTATCTGCTCGCCACCGCGGTGCTGGTGGTGATGTTCGGCAGGCTCGGCGATATCTACGGCCGTGTGAAGATCTACAACCTCGGCTTCGCGGTCTTCGCGTTCACGGCCGTCGCCCTGTCCTTCGATCCGTTCCACGGCGGCGCGGGCGCGATGTGGATCATCATCTGGCGGGTGATCCAGGGCATCGGCGGCGCCATGCTGACCGCCAACTCGGCCGCCATCCTCACCGATGCCTTCCCGGCGAAACAGCGAGGTACCGCGCTCGGCATCAATATGGTTGCCGCCGTTGCCGGTTCGTTCCTCGGCCTGCTGATCGGCGGCGTGCTGTCGGAATGGGACTGGCGCGCGGTGTTCTGGGTGAGCGTGCCGCTCGGCCTGCTCGGTGCGATCTGGTCCTACCGTTCACTGCACGAGGTCGGCATTCGTTCCACGGGCCGCGTCGACTGGTGGGGAACGCTGACTTTCGGCCTCGGGCTCACCGCGCTGCTCACCGGCATCACCTACGGCATCCAGCCCTACGGCGGGCACGCCACCGGCTGGTCCAGCCCGTTCGTGCTCTCCTCGGTGATCGGCGGCATCGCATTGCTCGGCGTGTTCTGCGTGGTCGAATCGAAAGTGGCGGAACCGATGTTCCAGCTCGCCCTGTTCCGCAACCGCGCCTTCGGCCTCGGCAACTTCGCCAACCTGATGGTCTCGATCGGCCGCGGCGGCATGCAGTTCATGCTGATCATCTGGCTGCAGGGCATCTGGCTTCCATTGCACGGCTACAGTTTCGAATCCACACCGCTGTGGGCCGGTATCTATCTGCTGCCGCTGACCGTGGGATTCCTTGCGGCGGGCCCGATCTCGGGCTGGCTGTCGGACCGTTACGGCTCGCGCCGGTTCACCACCGGCGGCGCGTTGCTGACCGGCGCGACATTCCTGCTGTTGCTGCTGATCCCGGTCGATTTCAACTACTGGGTCTTCGCGTTCGTCATCCTGCTCAACGGCATCGGCAGCGGCCTGTTCTTCTCGCCGAACACCGCGGCGATCATGTCCAGCGTCCCGGCCGCCCAGCGCGGCGCGGCATCCGGTATGCGTGGCACCCTGTTCAATGGCGGCAACGCGCTGTCGATGGGCATCTTCTTCTCCCTGATGGTCGTCGGCCTCGCCGCCAACCTGCCCGCCGCGCTGAATTCCGGGCTGCAGGCGCAAGGTGTTTCGGCGCACGCCGCGGGCGAGCTGGCGAATATGCCGCCGGTGGCCAGCCTCTTCGCCGCCTTCCTCGGTTTCAACCCGATCCAGGAACTGCTCGGCCCCACCGGTGAATTGGCCAAACCCGGCGTCAACGCGGACATGCTCACCGGACAGGAATTCTTCCCGAACCTGCTGACCGGGCCGTTCCACACCGGACTGATCGTGGTCTTCGTCACCGCGGCCGTGATGATGCTGCTCGCCGCGATCGCCTCGTACTTCGCCGGCGACAAGTACATGCACGACGAGCAGGCCGAACTCGCCGAGGCCGACGAGCTGGCGCACCCGCCGGTGCCGGCGGTCGTGCGCTGAGCGGGTGGTTGTCCGGGAGACCGGCGGGGTTCTACTGTCGAGGACGATGAACACCCTGCCGGTCTCCCGATGAACGCTGTACCCGCGCCGATCGTGGCGTCGCTCGCCGTCTTCGTCGCGCTGGTCATCGGTGGCCGCTGGCTCGTTGTCAACGACACGACGATCGATCGGCTCATCAACCGGGCGCTGATCTGGGATGTCGTCGGCCTGCTCTTGTACAGCGGCGCACAGACATCAGGTCGCAGCGACGTCGCGATGCGACTGTTCATCTGTTGCGGAACCATGGCGATCGCCCATGTCTACGGCATCGCGCGGCTGCTCGGCGGTGCGCCGCCGGACCGGGCAGGAGTACGCCAACGGCGATACAACACCGTGGCCGTCGTGGTGACCAGCGTGCTGCTGATCGGCAGCGCGTTCGTCGCTCTCGGCATGCCCGATGACCCGCTGCGCTGGTGGGAACAGCTCAGCTGGCTCGGGTCCGAGGTGCTGATCATGCTGTCGGGGTTGCTGATCGCGCGCGCTTGCGTGCACGAACTGCGTTTCGCCGACGCGACGCCCAAGGAACGGCTGGCGGATACGGCGCTGCTGCTGCTGTCCGCCTATTGGATCACCGCCGCGGCCATCGCCATCGTGCGTATCGTTTTCGGGGAACTGCCCGGCGATTTCGGCCTGCTGTGGGCGACGCTCACCTTCATCAGCCTGCTGCTGCTCGCCGCGCTGATCACCGTCCCGCTGGTCACCGCGGTGCTCGCGCGCACCGAGCTGGACGGCACCGGCCGCAACTGCCGCCGTTTGCGGCCGCTGTGGCGCGATCTCACCACCGCGGTACCGGAAGTCGTCCTGCGGCAGGGGCATTCGCCCGAGGAACAGTCGGCCTCGCGGCTGTACCGGATGACCGTCGAAATCTGGGACGCCCTGCTGCATCTGCGGCAGTACACTCCCGATCCGGCCGCCGATCCCGAGGATGTCCCCGGCTTCGCCCTGGCGATGGCGCAAGCGGCACAGGCGAAGACAGCGGGCGACCTGCCGCGGGTGGTGCCCGCACCGGGCGGTGTGCACGCCGACGTCCGCGATCGCACGACCGAGTTGCGCACCCTGCTCGAGCTCGCTCGTGCTTGGCCGCATGCCCGAGAGCGGACCGGTACCGCTCGGTGAACACTGCCCCCGCGCCGCTCGTGGCGACGTGCATCGTGCTCGTGGTGATCATCCTCGCCGGCCGGTGGTGGCTGCTCAACGACGCGATCAACGACCGCCTGATCAACCAGGCGTTGACCTGGGATATCTGCGGCCTCGCGCTGCTCGGCGGCGCTGTGCTGCTCGGCGCCGCCGACCTCGGGCCCCGGCTGTTCCTCTGCGGTGGCCTCATGGCATTGGCCAACGTCTACGGCTGGACCCGGCTGCTCGATGACGGCGATCCCGGCCGTGCGGCCGGACGGCAACGCGGGTACAACCGTGTCGCGGCGATGGCCGGGCTCTCCCTGCTGCTGTTCACCGCCGCCGAAGGCGTTGGTGTGCCGCTGATTCAGTGGCTGCATTGGGATCGGATCATCTGGGACGCGTCGGAGCTGTGGATCATGGTGTCCGCGCTGCGGGGTGTGCGAGCCTGCGCGCGAGAGCTCAGGGTCCGCGGTTTGGGCCTGCAGGAACGGCTTGCCTACCTCGCGCTGCTCGCGGTGACCACGTATTGGCTCGTCAGCGCGGCCGTATCGGCCGTGCGGATCACCCGCGGCTGGCGGCCCGAGAACCCCGGACCGATCTGGGCGACAGCGGCTTACATCAACCTCGCGCTCATCGCCATGCTGATCTCCTTGCCGCTGGCCGCCGCGTTGCTCACGCGTTCGGGCCTGGATCGGTCGGGCCGGCACATTCGCCGGCTGCGGCCGCTATGGCGCGATCTGACGGCCGCGGTACCGGAAGTCGTCCTGGATCAACGACGTTACGGCCGGGACGCCTCGGCCCTTCGCCTCTACCGGATGACGGTCGAGATCTGGGATGCCCTGCTCCACCTGCGCCCCTATCTGGCTGGGCCGCATGCGGATATCACCGGCCAGGAGAGCGACCCCGCTCGCTTGGCCACGGCGATCGCCCATGCGGCACAAGAGAAATCGCGTGGTGTCACCCGACCGCCGATTCCGCAGGGTGAAGCCCGATCCGGCATGTCCGATCAGACGGCCGCCCTCCGCTTCTTGCTCGCGCTGGCCGACGAATGGCCGCGCACACGTGTGATTGCCGCGCGCGCGGCCTTCTCGGCGAACTGAACCTACTTCGCCGCGGCGGCGATCGCGGGGGTGATCTTGTCCAGGATGTAGGGCACCGAGAGGGCGGTCGGCTGGTTGACGGCGCTGATCTCCTGGCGGTTCAGGAAGACGACCGAACCCTTCCGCACCGCGGGCAGATCGTTGTAACCCGGTAGCTGGCGGTACTTTTCGTCGAAGCCGGGGGAGTAGCCCGCCAGCAGCAGGTCGGCCTTCAGTTCGTCGACGCGTTCCGGCGAGAGGGCGAGCCTGCCCTGGTTGGCGGGCAAATCGGTGAGGTTCTTGGGGATGGTCATGCCGAGCTGAGTGAAGATCTTGCTCGAGCCGTCGTTCGGGTCGGTCAGCACCATCAACTGGGCGGCACTGGCCAGCCAGGTGCTGACGAACGTTTTGCCCTTGATCCCCGGGTTCGCCTGGATCAGCGCCTCGGTCTTCTTGTCGACGTTCGCGATCACCTTGCTCGCCTCATCCTGCTTGCGCAGCACCTTGCCGAGCGTTGTCACCTGGTCCTGCCACGGGGTGACCGCCTCCTTGCCGAGCGCGGGCAGCACCGGTGCGACCTTGGACAGTTCGTCGTAGGTTTTCTGATCGGCGATGAATCCGTCCGCCAGAATCAGATCCGGCTCGAGCGCCGCTACCTGCTCGGCGATATTGCCGCTGGTGTTGAGCGCCTTCGCCGACTTCAGCGTCTCGGGCTCCCACGCGGGCATGCTCTGCGTCGCCACGCCGACATTGTCGATGTAGCCGACCGGCGTCACGCCGAGCGCCAGCGCCGAATCCATCCACTGATTACCCAGCGTGACAACCTTCTTCGGGGTGCCGTTGACGGTGGTAGAGCCGCGTGCGTGGGAAATGGTGACCGGCTCGCCGCCCGATCCTGTGTCGTCGCCCGACGATCCGCAAGCGGCCACCCCCAGCGTCAACGCGCCGGCCACAGCGGCCACCGCCGCTCGCGTCCACCAGCGTCCCGATCGAACCGACTTCATTCCCGCACCCTTCTTCCGCGAACGACTCCTCCGAGCCTTGAACGTAGGTCAGCCTAGGCTAACTTACACTCGACAAAACTCGAGGTAGGCGGCCGAGTGAGGGTGTGGTTCAGGGGCGCGACCTGAGTTGCCGGATCAGGCGGGATCGGCGGTAGCGGGCGGCGGCGATGCCGAAGGCCTTGCCGAGGAGCGCGCCCAGTAGGACAGTGCCCAGCACGCCGGCGACTGTGCCCGGGATCGAACCGTGGCCCGGCGGCGTCCAGCCCGCGATCAGCGCGAGCGGGTAGCACAGACCCGCGAGTGCGGCGGCGACAGTGCCGGTGCCGCAACCGCACTCGCGGCCGAGCCGATCGATCTCGGCGCGCAGGGCCTGCTGGTCAGCCAACGGGCGGGGCCATCGGCTCGGCGCCGAGGCATTCGGGCGGGAAGTGGGCGACGATGTAGTCCCAGGCCGCCTTGGCCTCGTCGAAGACGAAACTCGGTTCGCCGGTGAGATAGATATCCGGCACCAGCCACCAGTTCCACCAACTGTTGTGCCTGTTGGAGTACATGATTCGGTTGACGCCATCGGTGTGGCAGAGCCCGAAGTAGTGGCCGAGTTCGTGGATCGGCACGTACTTCCAGATCTGGTCGGGCCGGTTGTCGATGAACGTCGCTCCGGAGGCATTGTGGCCGGACAGGCCACACTTGGTGGGTTCCAAGGTGGCGGTGAGGCCGCGCAGGGTGTCGGTGTATCGGAAGATGCCGACCACGACCGGATGGCACAGTTGATGGTCCGCGCCGGTCCGACCGGTCGACGACGTCGACTTGTCGATCCGTCCGATCTTGTCGATCAGGAAGCTGACCAGCGCGGGGTCGTAGTCATTGGTGTCGAAGCCGTGGTGGACGATATGGCCCGCCTGGGTGACCAGCACCCGATCGGTGCTGAAGCTCATCATCAGGCTGAGCTCGCGGCCCTTCTCCTCCGCGATACTCACCCGTTCGTCGAGGGAGCCATCGCGCATCGGCAGCACGATGAACGGCGGACCCTGCTGCCCGCGCGAGGACAGGTAGGTGTCGAGTTCGTCCTCGGAGATCGGATTATCGAATTCCCCGCCCCCGCCGCCGCCGACGACAATCTCCTTCTTCAATGTCTTGTAGCTCTTGCGATTCCAGAAGCCCTCATCGAATTCGAATCCGCACAGCGCGCGCAGGTTGATGGCGCCGGTCTCGTGCAGCACGACCAGGTTCGGTGCGGTCGCGTCGGTCGGTGACGGCGCCTCGGAATCGAGTACGGTGCGATAGGCCGTCGCGTCCATGCGCAATCCGAACGCACCATGGTCGAGCCGAATGGCTTCCTTGATCTGATCCAGTGTCGTTCCGCTGTATTTCATTACGAGCAGTCCGCGTACATAATCCCGCAGCCGCCAGCGGTTGATCTCCTCGATGATGTAGGCGATGAGGTCGCCGAGAAATATGATGCGGCCGAGCCGGATCACGCCGAGCACGATACCGATCAAGATATCGAGGAGCCCGTCGAGGATGCGCCGCCAATCGAGGGTGAATATCCCGGCGACCACGTCCCACAGGCCGCCCGCGACGTCGGTGATGATGCCCCAGAACACCCCGACCAGCTTGCATACGGTCCGCACGACCCACTTGCCGACCTTGACGATCACCCACCGGATCACCTTGACGAAATACGTGACGAACCAGCACACCCAGCCGCGCGGGTCGTACCACGGATAGTCCTTACACTTCTTCTCCTGCCGTTCCTCCCATTCCTCGACAGGTTTGGAAACCTCTTCCTCGATCCATTCGGAAATCTGAGTACAGATAAGAGCCATGACGCACACCTCTGCCGAAGGGAGCACTCGCCTCGTCGCGAGTGGGCGACTCCCAGATCCACCGATTCGAATCCGTGGATAAGCGGATATACGCACGCTGGCAGCCGCCGTTTCACCAAAAAAGAGAAACAGCCCCAATTCGTAATGTGGTGGGCGGCGAGCGTAGTCAGATTGCGGTGTGATACGCCGGGCTGGGCCGCAATGTGACTACGCTCGGCGGGGTTTCCACAGGGAGAGGTTGTCCACAGGTGGAGTGTTTGTGCTGGTGGGGCGAAGCGGTGCGGGGCGGGCGGGGGAGAAGCTGCTGGGATGCGGACCGGGTTGAAGCAATTGCGAGATGAGCAGTTCGGGGCGTTCACGGCACGGCAGGCGCTGGTGGCGTACTCCCCGGCGGAGATGCGTGCTCGGATCGACCGCGGTGAGTGGATTCGGGTGTTCTATGGGGTCTACCGCGCGGTCGAGAGCTTTCCGTCGCCGGAGATGCGGGTCGAGGCGGCACGATTGTCGACGGGGGCGGCCTGCATGCCTGCCTGTTACGAGACGGCCGCCGAATTGCATGGGTTTTCGGTGCTAGTGGATGCGGTGACCCATGTGCTCGGTATCCAGAAGCGACGGCCGGGTGGGTTGGTGGTGCATCAGGATCGGGTCGCGCTGGAGGAACTCGTGCTGGTTCGAGAAACGTTGGCCACCAGTCCGGCGCGGACCGCTGTCGACCTGGCGCGCACGCTGAAGCGGATGGATGCCATGGCGACACTGGACGCAGCGGTTCGGCAAGGTGTTTCGCCGGACGAGTTGGCTGTCGAACTTCTGCGCTGTCGAGGACGCCGTGGGCGCAGGCAGGCGATCGAACTGATCCCACTGGCGGACGGCCGAGCCGAATCGCCGATGGAGTCGCGTGCCAGGCTGCGATGTATCGACGCCGGGCTGCCCGCGCCGGAGCCGCAACTAGAGGTCGACACACCTGATGGCCGACGCCGCATCGACCTGGGTTGGCGAGCCTGGCGGATCGGATTGGAATACGACAGCACCTCATGGCATTCGGGTGAGGAGGCCGCCACCCGCGATCGCACGCGGCACAACTGGCTGACCGCCCAAGGCTGGACCCTCCTGCACACCACCGCCACCGACGTCTACCACCACCCCGAACACTTCACCGAACCCATCCGCCGAGCACTACGCCGCCACCCCGACGCCGTTGTGCGCTGACCTGGTCGTCGAGCGTAGTCACTTTGCGGTTTGATACGCCGACGGAGCAGCAATCCGACTCCGCTCGACTCCCGGCTTTACTGCGGTCGGCGCCTACGCGCTGTCGATGGCGTAGGCCGCAAGGGCCTCGCGGCGGCTGCGGTTGGCCGCGCGCGACGTTGTTGCTCGGTGGAACCCGCGATGCCGCAACCGATTTGCGTGACCTGCTCGAACTGGCGCGCGAATGGCCGCGGGTGCGCAGTATTACCGAGCGGTGACGGGGTTGCCGCGTCGGGCCGCGTGTTGGGGCAGGTCGGGTTAGACTTCGCCAGCTTTGCTGGGATTGGGAATCGGGAGCCTGCGTGTGAAAACGTCAAGGGACTGGAGTATCGAGTGGTACGAGTCGCTGAAGTGGCTGCTTATCGCGACCTCGATCACCGTCGTCGTGTTCGTGCTGATCATGGCGGTGTTGCTGCGGACAACGACGTGGGGTCGCCAGTTCTGGCGGGCTAGCGGGGGCTATTTCTGGGGTCCGGGCGCATGGCGGACCTGGCTCTTCACCCTGTTGGTGATCTTCTTCGCGGTTTCGGGCGTGCGCGTCAGCGTGCTCTTCTCGTACTGGGGTAACGACCTCTTCACGTCCTTGCAGGCAGGCGGGCAGGCGCTGGTCGCCAAGGACGACGCGGCCAAAGATGAGGCGCTCGAAGCCTTCCGGAACGCGATGGTGCTGTGGGCGGTGCTGGGTGTCATCCACGTCATCCGGTCGATGGCGTCGTTCTACTTCGCCTACGCCTACGACATCCGGTGGCGGGTGTGGCTCACCGACAACATCGCGGGGGACTGGTTGCAGGACCGCGCCTTTTACCGCGGCCGGTTCATCGACAACACCATCGATAATCCGGATCAGCGTATACAGCAGGACATCACGACCTTCGTGCAAACCGCGCGCAGTCTGGCTGTGGGTGGCGGCAGTACGGGCGGCGGCATCGGAGCGGTCGTTGCGGTTGTCTCATTCACCAAGATTTTGTGGGATCTGTCCGGTCCGATGACGGTATTGGGTGCCGACATCCCTCGGGCGATGGTGTTCATCGTCCTCATGTACGTGCTTATCAGCACGGTGATCGCGATCGGGATCGGCCGCCCGCTGATCCGGTTGAACTTCTTGTACGAGCGCGCGACGGCGAACTTCCGCTACGCCCTGGTGCGTCTGCGCGACAGCGCGGAGAGCGTTGCCTTCTACCGGGGCGAGGAAGTGGAGCACCGCGGTATCGTGGCCCGCTTCGCCGCGGTGATTCAAGTGTTTTGGCGCTACGTTCGCCAGAACACCTATTTCCAAGGCTGGAACCTTTTGGTCAGTCAGCTGTCGCTCGTCTTCCCTTACGTCCTTCAGGCACCGCGATTCTTCAGCGGGCAGGTGACGCTGGGCGGCGTGAACCAGACCGCGTCGGCATTCAACGAGATCAGCGACTCGCTGTCGTTCTTCCGCAATTCCTACGATGACTTCGCCGCCTGGCGTGCGTCGCTCATGCGTTTGGACGGCCTGCAGATCGCCAGTCGCGAATCGCGCGATCTGCCGAAGATCGCCGCCGCCGAGCTGGACAATGCGGTACGGCTCGACAAGGTCGACGTGCGCAAGCCGGACGGTGAACTGCTCATCGACGACCTGACCCTGCGGCTGAGCCCTGGTGACGCACTGGTCGTCAAGGGGCCGTCGGGCAGCGGCAAGACAACGCTGCTGCGGGCGCTGGCGGAGATGTGGCCGTACACCGAAGGCGAGATCGGTCGACCGACTGGTGACGACACCATGTTCCTGTCGCAGATCCCCTACCTGCCGCTCGGTGACTTGCGTACCGCGGCCGAGTACCCGGGCAAGCCTGAGGACATCAGCGACGATGCGCTTCGGGAGGTGCTGGAAAAGGTGCATCTCGGCCATATCGTCGACCGTCTCGACGAGGAGGCCGACTGGGCCAAGATCCTGTCCCCGGGTGAGCAACAGCGGTTGGCGTTCGGCCGAATTCTGCTGTTGAAGCCGAAGGTTGTCTTCCTCGATGAGGCAACCTCCGCGGTTGACGAGGGCTTGGAGTACACCCTGTACAAGCTGATCCGCACCGAATTGCCCGACACCATGGTGATCAGCGTGGCGCACCGCAGCACCGTCGACCAGCACCACACCCAGAAGCTGGAGCTCGACGGCACCGGCCCCTGGAGCCTGGAGCCGATCGCCGCGAACGCCTGACGAGTGGTCCCGAACGCCCGGGTAGTTCGTTCCGGGCGTTCGGGATTCACGATCAGTGTGCCTGGTTACCCGATCACAGGCTGACGCGCTGGTCGGGCGGTAGATACATCTTGTCGCCCTCCTTCACGTCGAAGGTCGAGTAGTACTGAGGCAGGTTGCGCACTACCTGGTTGCAGCGGAATTGGCCGGGGGAGTGGGGGTCTTGGGCCAGTTGGCTTTCCAGTGTCTGATCGGTCTGTTTGATGCGCCAGATTCGGCCCCATGATTCGAACATCGGCTTGTAGTCGGGGTTTTCGGTGCCTTTGCGCTTCGAGACGAGCTGGTAGGCGCTCAATGCGATGTCGAGGCCGCGCAGGTCGGCGAGGTTCTCGCCGACGGTGAGTGCGCCGTTGACGTGTGCGCCCGATGGCAAGCCCTCGGGGATCAGCGCATCGTATTGCGCGATAAGGGCTTTGGTCTTGGCCTCGAACGCGGCCTTGTCCGCGGGGGTCCACCAGTCGTGCAGGTTGCCGTCGCCGTCGTACTGGGCGCCCTGATCGTCGAAGCCGTGCCCGATCTCGTGGCCGATCACCGCGCCGCCACCGCCGTAGTTCACCGCGGGTTCGGCGTCCTTGTCGAAGAACGGCGCCTGCAGAATGCCCGCCGGGAACATGATCTCGTTGCGGACCGGTTCGTAGAAGGCGTTGACCGTCTGTGGCGGTAGTTCCCACCGTGACCTGTCGACCGGGGTGCCGAGCCGGTCGAACATCCGCTTACGGTCGAATGCGTCGACCGTGAACAGCGATTCGACCAATCGGCCGCGCAAGATGCGGAGCCCGGAGTAGTCCTCCCACTGGTCCGGGTAGCCGATCTTGGGGGCGATCTTCTCCAGTTTGGCGATGGCCGCGGCTTTGGTCGGTGCGGACATCCAGGCCGAGTTGGTGAAGCTCTCCCGGTACACGGCCATCAGATCGCGGACCATTTCCTCGGCGAGTTGCTTCGCGGCCGGGGGAAAGTGCTGGGCCACATACAGTTTGCCGAGCGGCGGGCCCACCTTCTTGTTGACGGTGTCGATGGCCGCCTTCCAGCGCTCCGGCTGCTGCTGCAGACCCTGCATCACCTTGCCGGTGAAATCGAAATCGGCGGTGGCGATGTCCTTCTTCAGGTACTGCGCGTAGGTGCGGACCAGGCTGAGGCGCAGGTAGTCACGCCAGGTGGGCAGGTCGACCTCGGCCCACAGCTGTCCGGCACCGCCGACGAACGAGGGCTGGCGCACCAGGACCTGGTCGAACAGGTTCAGCGGCCGATCGGTCCGGCCCGCGAGCCAGGCGTTCCAATCGAATCCCGGCGCCAGCGCGGCCAATTCACTCCAGGAGCGAATGTTGTACAGAGCCTGCGGGTCTCGCATGCGTACGCTGTCCCAGAACCCGGCGGCGATCCGGCGTTCGAGGTCGAAAACCCGTCCGGCCGTCGCCGCGGAGTCGGCGAAACCCGCTGCGGCGGATAGTCGTTCGAGATATGTGCGATAGGCGGCGAGCTTCTCGGCGTATTCGGGTTTGCGGTAGTACTGCTCGTCCAGTCCGATGCCGGATTGGCTGATGCTCGCGATATGCCGACTGGAGTTCTTGTCGTCGGTGGTGACCTCGAGCCCGATCAGCCCGGGGATGGGTAGTTCTCCCATTGTCCGAGCCAGGTCGGCCTTGGTCGCCGCGGCGTCGATCTTGGTGAAGTATCCCTGCAGCGGCGTCATGCCCAGCTTCTCGATCTCGTCGACATCGAGGTAGGCGTCGTACATGTCGCGGATCTGCTGTTCCGGCGTATTCGCTCGCGGGTTGTGGATGCCGTCGACGATGTCGCGCAATTGCCGCTCGACGCGTGCCCGGACTTCGGCGAATGTGCCGTAGGAAGATTTGTCCGGCGGCAGCCGGTAGTCCCGGAGCCAGGTGCCGTTGATGTGGCGGTAGAGGTCGTCCTGTGGGCGGATCGCCGGATCCGAACCCGACATATCCGGCCCAGTGAGCGTCTTCGCCGTCGAATCCTTGCTTCCACACGATGCCAGCACCGCTGCCGCGGGCAGCAGTCCGAGTGCGGTCAGGAAGGTGCGGCGGTCGGGCGAGAAAAGACGATCGGCTGTCACATGGTCTCCTAGGCGGTTGCACTGGTGAATCTCATGAGTCGCCCGTGGCACGCTACTGACGGAGACTGAGTGATAGCTGAATCTCGCGGTCCGAGCGCCTGCGGTGGCGGCGCCCCCGACCCCGATTTGGGAATGACCTGGGGATTCCCCTACACTGAACCGGTTGCCTGCGGGAGCTGTGCCCGCACTTCGGCAGCGAACCCCCAGTGGTTGGGTCGGTCAGATCCAGGAAAACCGCTGGCAGGCGCGCGTTCGGAGGGCAATGGACCATGCCCGTCGGGTCGGCAATCCGGCGTGCGTATACATCCAGGTCAAGGAGGCTGAAGTGATTCAGCAGGAGTCGCGACTGCGCGTCGCCGACAACACGGGCGCGAAGGAAATCCTTTGCATCCGCGTTCTCGGTGGTTCGTCGCGTCGCTATGCCGGAATCGGTGACATCATCGTCGCCACCGTCAAGGACGCCGTCCCCGGCGGCAACGTCAAGAAGGGCGAGGTCGTCAAGGCCGTCGTCGTGCGCACCGTCAAGGAGCGCCGTCGCGCCGACGGTTCGTACATCAAGTTCGATGAGAACGCCGCCGTCATCATCAAGGCGGACAACGACCCGCGTGGCACTCGTATCTTCGGCCCGGTCGGCCGCGAGCTGCGCGAGAAGAAGTTCATGAAGATCGTCTCGCTGGCCCCGGAGGTGCTCTGACCATGAAGGTGCACAAGGGCGATACCGTGCTCGTCATCTCGGGTAAGGACAAGGGCGCGAAGGGCAAGGTCATCCAGGCCTACCCCGCGACCGGCAAGGTCCTGGTCGAGGGCGTGAACCGGATCAAGAAGCACGTCGCGAACTCCGCGAACCAGCGCGGCGCCTCCTCGGGTGGCATCGTGACCCAGGAAGCCCCGATCCAGGCGTCGAACGTCATGGTCGTCGATTCCGATGGCAAGCCGACCCGTATCGGCTACCGGACCGACGAGAACGGCAAGCGGGTCCGGATCTCCCGTAAGAACGGGAAGGACATCTGATCATGACCACGACTGAGAACAAGACCCAGCCGCGTCTGAAGGCGCGCTACCGTGCCGAGATCAAGGACGCGCTGAACAGCGAGTTCGACTACGCCAACGTGATGCAGATCCCGGGCGTGGTCAAGGTTGTCGTGAACATGGGTGTCGGCGACGCCGCCCGTGACGCGAAGCTGATCAACGGCGCCGTCAAGGATCTGGAACTGATCACCGGTCAGAAGCCCGAGATCCGCAAGGCCACCAAGTCGATCGCGCAGTTCAAGCTGCGCGAGGGCATGCCGATCGGCGCGAAGGTCACCCTGCGCGGCGACCGCATGTGGGAGTTCCTGGACCGCCTGGTCTCCATCGCGCTGCCCCGTATCCGCGACTTCCGCGGCCTGTCGCCGAAGCAGTTCGACGGCAACGGCAACTACACGTTCGGCCTGAGCGAGCAGTCGATGTTCCACGAGATCGACGTGGACTCCATCGACCGTCCGCGTGGTATGGACATCACCGTGGTCACCACCGCGACCAACAACGAAGAAGGCCGCGCGCTGCTCAAGCACCTCGGCTTCCCGTTCAAGGAGAACTGAGCACATGGCCAAGAAAGCACTGGTCAACAAGGCCAACGCCAAGCCGAAGTTCGCGGTTCGCGCCTACACCCGCTGCCAGCGGTGCGGTCGCCCGCACGCCGTCTACCGCAAGTTCGGCCTGTGCCGTGTCTGCCTGCGCGAGATGGCCCACCGCGGCGAACTCCCGGGCGTGCACAAGAGCTCCTGGTGAGCCCGCGCTCCTCGTGAGCGCACCCAACTGAACACCAAGACAGGGACCCCAGCTCCGGCCGGGGTCCCTGTCCTGTTCACCCGCCTGGCGCGCGCGAATCCCGCTGGCGCGCATCGTTTTCACCGCCGCGCAGCGAATCAGCCATGACATCGGATGGCGGCGTTCAGAATTCGAGTTCGGTCCAAGGGATCGTGATGGGGAACGGGAAGTCGATATCGATCGACGGGGTATTGCGCGGTGTCCATTTTCCGATCAGCAGATAGTTGGCCGGGTACAGCGGGTGTACTCCTGCCGGGAGTTCCCCGTGGGTGGCTTCGAGTGCGAAGGCGCGAACCATGGCGATCGCGCTCTTCTCGCGTTCGAGTGCCACCTCCCAGTACCAAGGAATGCCTGCCTTGGCGTAGCGTGCCTTCTTTTCGTCGATGTCGGTCTGCGTGTTCGAGGGTGACAAGACCTCACCAACCAGTAGGACGTCGTCAGCGCGAACATCTTGGTAGGGGGCGGGCAGGCAACGGTGCACCAGGAAGTCCGGCGTAACGAAATCGGACTTTCCGGATGTGCCGAAGAAGATATTCGTTTCCGTGTGGACCCGCCAGCACTGCTCCGGGTCTGCGGACATGTGTTCGCGAGCGCATCGACGCAGGCCGCTCCACAGGAGGTTGGTGAATTCCTGATGTTCGGCAGGGCCGCGCCATACCCAGACAACCCGCCCATCCCACAGTTCGATCTGCCCGGCAATCTCGTCGGGCAGCTGCTCGAGTTCCTCCCATGTCATGTGTTCGGGAAGGTCGGGCCGTTCGATGCGCGGACTCGCCATGAACCAATCGTAAGCTCGGTAGTTGGGTGCCGGTCAGTGTTGCGTCCAGCGGGTGGGGCGAGTCCCTAGTGGGGAATTCGATCAGTTGCCGATGGGGACGGCGGTTGGTAGGGGGCCGGAGGGGGTTGACGGGGGTTCGGTTTGGTCGGCGATCACGACGGTGTTGCCGCCCAGGTGTTTTGCGCGGTACATGGCGGAGTCGGAGCCGCGGATCAGGTCGCGGTAGGCGGCCTCGGTGAATTTGATGGCGGAGCGCGAGGTGTCGTGAACCGAGATGCCGACGCTGGCGGTGATGGCGGTGGGGACATCGGGCATGGTTTCGATGGCGTGGCGTAGTCGCTCGCCGACGGTGGCGGGGTCATCGCGCAGATAACCGACGACCACGAATTCCTCGCCGCCGGTGCGGGCGATGAGCGCGCCGGGGTCGCCCGCTTCGCGCAGCCGCTGGGCCGTTTTGACCAGCACCTCGTCGCCGAGTGGATGGCCGAAGGTGTCGTTGACCGCCTTGAACCGGTCCAGGTCGAGGGTGGCGACATAGGCGGTGCGGCCGCGGCAGCGGCGGATGCGCGCGGGCAGGTAGGAGTCGAGGCCGCGGCGGTTGAGCAGTTTGGTCAACGGGTCGGTCAATGCGTCCACCCGCAGGACCCAGTTGCAGTACTGCACGAAGGGGAGGATGACGCCGACCACCACAAGCATGACCAGCACGATGGCAAGGCCGAGGGCGAGATCCTCACGCCAATGTCCGTTGCCGCGTTCGTTATCGGGCAGGACGCCGATAGCGATCAGGCCCGCCAACAGCACGCTGGCCATAAGCGACCAGCCGACGTGCAGTGCAAGCACGCGCGGACCGTGGAACACGGTGACATATCCGCCCATCGCCATCAGCAGCACGATCCCGAGCACGCCGATTACTCGATCGTGGACCAGCACGGTGTTGGCGGCGGCATCGAGATCGAACAGCGCGATCCAGATCAGCGACTCGGTTTCCCGCGGCCATGGAAAGAACCACCAGCGCACGGTCCACACACCGGCGACGGCTGCCTCGATACCGCCTTGCACCGGCCCCGGCGGTCCCGCCACATCGGCCTGGGCCAGCATCGCCAGCACCGCGATCACCAGCATGACGATGCCGCCGGCCCCGAGCATGAATTTGAATCGGCCGAGTGCCCCGTGCGATTGCAAGGTCTCGACCAGCCAGCCGTAATCGACCCGGTCGCGCCACCAGGTTCGAAACGTCGATCGACTGTCGGTCAACGAGCTACCGCCTTACGTCGGCATCGGACTCGAGGGTCTATCCCGGGGCCATCCCCGGCTGGTCAACAAGACGAACTCTTCGCACGGTAAGGCGGATTTTCGAATCACGCAACGTGACTTTCATCCATGGCGCCACCGCAGGTCGGTCCGGGCCTGAATATCCGGGCTCACCAACAACGCGATGGACGAACGCGCCGGTGCGATCACGCGAATTCCCTTATCGCACTGTGATTCATCCACCCAGACGGATCGCGGCGCTATCAGGTCCGGTGCGTGCGCCGAGCGCAGTCGAACGGCCGTACGACACGCCGTATACAGGGGCCATATGACTGCGCTCGACGAGGTCTCAGCCGAAAAGACCGCCGAGTACGCCGCCGCTCTGGCCCGCTTCCTGGCCGCCGCCGGTGCCGCCGAGGAAGCCGCCCGGGGGGAGTTCGGAGGGTTGCACGATGACGAATCCGCGGCCGGAGAAAGACAGGGTGAGCCCCTCGCCGGTGCTGCGGCCGATGAGCCTGCCGAGGCCGAAGGAGTCGTTGCGCTTGATGCCGGTCTGGAGGCTGGACGACCAGGCCACCGCCGCCTGCGGGTCGGCGTAGGTCGGCTGGTCGACGTTCAACACCACCGGCGAGCCCTCGGTGGTGATGGCGATGCGACCGCGTCCGGTGAAGACGCAGTTGAACAGGCCCGCGTTGCTGGCGAGACCGGCGGCGCCCTGCACCCGTTTGATGTCGTAGCGCAGTGAGGGGTCGAAGGCGAGCACGTTGGCGCCGTTGACGGTGAGGCCGTCGCTGCCGTCGAGGTCGACGATGTGCACATCGGAGGCGGCATTGGCAAGGAACAGATCGCCGCGGCCGGACACCTTCATCAACGGCACGCCCTCGCCGGTGAGCCGCGCCTGGATGGCGCGGCCGATGCCGCCGGAGCCGAGCGCCTGGAAGTGCAGGTCACCCTGGTAGGCGACCATGGATCCGGCGCGCGCCATGGTCTCCCCGTTGACGGCGACCTTGATCATCTTGCCGCCCTGCTTCTGGATGCCGACACCGTTGACCTCGGCGTGGCTGGCGTCGAACAGTTCGCTCTGCATGGGCAGCGCTCCTTGCTGAGATGAAGGCTGGTAGCTGGGTGTCGAATGCTGGGCTGCCGCAGGCGGATACGACTGCTGGCCGGGCGGGTACGGAGCTTGCGCGGGCGGCTGCTGATATCCGGGAGGCTGCGGCGCGGGCGCATAGGCCGGCGGCGCCGGAGGTTGCCGGTATCCAGGGGCGGGCTGCTGATAGACGGGCGGGGCAGGCGGAGGCGATTGCCTCGCGGCAGGTGGCGGGGTGGGCGCCGCGGGCTCGTCGTCGACGTTGACACCGAACGCCCGCGCGATACCGGCCAACCCGTCGTCGTACCCCTGCCCGACCGCACGCACCTTCCACTGGTCACCGCGCCGGTAGATCTCGACGCACACCACCGCGGTCTCGGTGGTCAGCCCGGTCATCTGGAAAGTCATTGCCCCGGAGGCGGATCCGATCGAGGCGACCAGCGATCCGGCACCGGCGAAGGTCGGCGGGCCCGACCCGTCCAGGCTGGCGGTCACCACCACCCGGTCGACGTCGCGGGGCAGCCCGGCGGTGTTCACATCCACCATGTCGCCCTGCCCGCGCCCGTGCCGATAGGTGACACCCGGTCCGACCGGATTGTTGAAGAACACGAAATCGCCGTCGGATCTGACTTTCCCGTCGGTCCCGAGCAGCAGCGCGGAAACGTCGACCGGCGCGGCGCACGTCACGGTCGCCGTCAACTGTGCCGCAGGCGCGGGCCGATTCTCACCCCGGGCAAGCGTCGTCATAACCCCCCGTCCTCCCCGTCGGTGCCACCTCGAGTGGCATGTGATTCACGCGCTCCAGTGTGGCGTCCCACGCCCCCGGTCGCCACCGTCCCACCCCCTGATTTCTCCCTGATTTTCGCCGTGGCACCGCGGTAGGTCGCTACTCCAGCGTCTCGCGGATGAACCGCAGCGCGGCGGCGGCATCGGGATCATCGGTGTACGGCCGTGCGGTGGCTTCGGCTTGGCGTCGCGCGTCGGCTTGCGCGCGCTGGATCGTTTCCAGCAGTACCCGTCCGAGTTGCACTTCCCCAAGTCGCAGTGCCTGTCCTGTAAGTCGCAGATCGGTGACTCCGCCTTCGGCGTTCACCGTGACGCCCAACTCGCCGTTGCGAGAGCTTGCGCGGACCGTGACCTGATCGAGCGCCTGCCGTAAGGCGTGATTCTTGTGCCGCCATGTGGCGGCCACTCGGCGCTGCTCTTCGTTCCATTGATCCAGATAATCCATGACGACTCCCTGATGATCGGCTGACTCGGGTACTGGCCCGGCTACTCGCGATAGAAGCCGACCTGGTAGTCGCATGTGTCGTCCGCCGTGAACGGACCACTGATGTATCGAGCCAGCTCTCGTACCTGTGCCGGGGTCACGTCGAACCCGTATATCTCGATGCCTTCGTCGATATTCAGCAGCTTCTTCAGCGCAGGCAGGTCGAGGCCGATCAGCGGATATTCGACAACGAGCAGTCCGGACTTTTTGTCGTAGGCTTCCAGGTAGTTCACTTGATCTCCTTCCATGACTTACCGCCCCGGTTTGCGGCCGGGCTCCGGCGGCTTCGTCTGCGCGCCGGTGTTCGGGTCGTACTCGCCCAGGTGCCTGCCGTTCTTGCCGTACTTCTCTACGGTGCCATGTTGGTAGTCCCACTCGTATGTGTTGCCGTCACCGTCCTCCCAGCGCTGCCGATACCGTGGTCCAATCTTCTTGACCGGGCGCGCTTTCGGGAATCCGGATAACCCGCCCTTTGGCGGTGGGACATAGCTGTGATTGTTTCCGCCCCCGCTCGTGCTCGCGTTGAACTGTGTGGGATTGGCTTCCAGCAGGGGTTGCAGATCCGTCGCCACACCGACTGCGGCGACACCGGCGGCGACCGTGGCCCCGGTCGCGAGTGCCGCTGCGGCGTCGAATGCGACGAGGATGGTCACGACGGCGGCACCCGCGGCGCTGCCGGTGCCAGCGGTGGTCGCCACGGCTCCTGTTCCCGCGGTGAAGAATCCGACGACGACACCTGCGATCAGGCCTATGCCGATCGCTCCGGCAAGAATGGCGAGGATCTTGCGGTGTACGTCCTCGATCTGCTGCGCCCAGTCGTCACACGAGCTGCCGAAATTCTCGTACTGCGTTGCGACTGTCTCGGCGGCTGTGAACGCTGCGTCCATTTGTGCCAGGGCCTGCGGGATTTCCTCGGAACCGAGTTCCTCGAGATCCAGCCACGCCTGTTCGGTGCCGTTGTTGGCATCGCGCAAACCTTTGGCTGCGGTCCGCCACGCGGTGGCGAGTCTGCGTAGCTTGTCCGGATCCCCATTCGGCCAGGTATGTCCCTGGAGCCAGCTGCTGATCATCTCCCAGCCGAATGGGGGATCGGTGTCACCACCGAATGCGCCCTTGAACGTCGGCGCGGTCGCGGTGCTGAGCACCGCAGGGGCCGGATCGGGTACCTCTGGCGGCTTCTTGTTGAGTTTCTCGGTATTGACGTGATTGATCGCGGTGAAGGCAAGCAGGTCGTGTAGCTTGCCGAATCCATTGACGACATTCGTACCTGCGGCGATACCGTTGAACGCGGCCGGGTCGTAACTGCCCGACCAAGTGCGTCCTGCGCTGTCGCTGCCCGCACAGCCCCAGTCTTTGTCGAGTGCCGCGGCGAGGGTCTTGATGACGCCCTCGGTGTTGTTGCGCGCCGTTTCGTACAGCGTCGCGGCACCGTAAAGGACGCTCGGGTTCATGGTGATGGGCGCCATCAGGGCCACATGCCCTTGTTGTGCGCGACGTTGGCCAGATACCGATCGCGCGCGGCTTTGGCGGCGGATTCGAGATCGGCCAGCGCCGATCTCATATCGCTCATCTCGTTTTGCCAGATGTCATGCTTGGCTCGATGCACTTCGGCGGCCTGGCCGGCCCAATCGATGTGCAGCGCGGCGATGTCGCGTTCGACGTCGGTGATGCGCTGCTCTATCTTCTGCCCGATTTGTCGGGCCTTTTCGACGAGGGCCAGGATCTGCTCGGTGTCGGCAACGTAACCCGACATCACAAACCGACGATGCTGATGCCTGCGATGGCGTCCGAGGTGTCGCAGTCGGTTCTCGAGTAGGCGTCGGCGGCCCGATGGATCAACGTCGCATCCTCGCTCAGGGCGGCGGCGACCTTCTTGGCGGAATCCACCCACTCGGTCCACAGCACCGCGTGCGTTTCGGCCGCTTCGCCGACCCAGTCGCTGGACATGAGCGTCTCGGCTTCCTTGGATAACGCCTCGATGTCCCGCCAGAACCCGTCTGCCTGCGCGGACATCTGGGTTGCTGTCATGTGCATTTGTTCAGGGGTGGCGTGCACGGTGCGAAGCTAGCATGGGGCGAGGGCCCGGGGACCGCCGACGGGGGCGCGGATCGGGGGCGGATTTGGCGGCTAGCTGGGGCTTGTCTACACTAGACCGGTTGCTTGGGCACCTCTATGTCCGCATATCCCTGATGCAGTGACTGTATCGGCGTGCGGGCGGCCCGGGCGCTGAGAACTCGTAATGAGAACTCATCCGGTCGGCAAGTGTCGGCCGGACCGCCGTATTGCTGTAGGCCCACGGTCGATCTCCACGGAGATCGGCGCTGCATGGGAACCGCAGCGAGAAAGGTGTCGAGGTCTATCCATGACCATGACTGACCCGATCGCAGACTTCCTGACGCGTCTGCGCAACGCCAACTCGGCGTACCACGATCAGGTGAAGGCTCCGCACTCGAAGATCAAGGCGAACATCGCCGAGATCCTCAAGCGCGAGGGTTACATCGCCGACTACCGGACCGAGGACGCGGCCGTGGGCAAGACGCTCATCGTCGACCTCAAGTACGGCCCGAGCCGCGAGCGCAGCCTTGCCGGCGTGCGCCGTGTCTCCAAGCCCGGTCTGCGCGTGTACGCGAAATCCACCAACCTGCCCAAGGTCCTGGGCGGCCTCGGCGTGGCGATCATCTCCACGTCGACCGGCCTGCTCACCGATCGTCAGGCGGCCAAGCAGGGCGTGGGCGGCGAAGTCCTCGCCTACGTCTGGTAAGGGAGGTAGGGACTAATGTCGCGTATTGGTAAGAAGCCCATCGCAATTCCCGCCGGCGTCGAGGTGACCATCGACGGCCAGACCGTGTCGGTCAAGGGCCCCAAGGGCACCCTGACCCACGTTGTCGCCGAGCCGATCACCGTCGCCAAGGGTGAAGACGGCCAGCTCGAGGTGGTCCGCCCGAACGACGAGCGCCAGAACCGCTCGCTGCACGGCCTGACCCGCACCCTCGTCGCCAACATGGTCGAAGGCGTGACCAAGGGCTACGAGAAGAAGATGGAAATCTTCGGCGTCGGTTACCGTGTCGCCGCCAAGGGTTCGAACCTGGAGTTCGCTCTGGGCTACTCGCACCCGGTGCCGATCGACGCCCCCGAGGGCATCACCTTCGCGGTGGAATCGCCCACCAAGTTCTCCGTGTCCGGAATCGACAAGCAGAAGGTCGGCCAGATCTCCGCTGTCATCCACGGACTGCGTAAGCCCGACCCGTACAAGGGCAAGGGCATCCGCTACGCCGGCGAGGTCGTTCGCCGCAAGGTCGGAAAGACGGGTAAGTGATCATGGCGCAAACCGAAAACCAGAAGGCCAAGCGCATCCCGCGCGGCAAGGACGTGTCGACCGCGCGTCGTCTGTCCAAGACGCGCCGTCACTTCCGTCTGCGCAAGAAGGTCGTCGGCACCACCGAGCGTCCGCGCCTGGTGGTCAACCGCTCTTCGCGTCACCTGCACGCACAGCTGGTGGACGACTCGATCGGCAAGACCATTGCCGCCGCGTCCTCCATCGAGGCCGATGTGCGCGCGCTCGACGGCGACAAGTCGGCCAAGGGCAAGAAGGTCGGCGAACTGCTGGCCGCTCGTGCCAAGGCCGCCGGTGTCGAGGCCGTCGTGTTCGACCGTGGTGGCCACGACTACCACGGCCGGATCGCCGCGCTTGCGGACGCTGCTCGCGAAGCGGGGTTGAAGTTCTGATGACTGCAAACATTTACGGAAGGAACGTCTGATGCCGGGACGTCAGAGGCGTGACGGCGGCAACGGACCCGCCGGACAGAATGGTGCCGCGGGTGGCGACAACCGCGACGGCCGTGGCGGTGGCCGCGATCGTCGTGGTGGCGGTGACAACCGTCGCGACAACGCCGCGGAGAAGAACCAGCTCGAGCGCGTCGTTGCGATCAACCGCGTCTCCAAGGTCGTGAAGGGTGGTCGTCGCTTCAGCTTCACCGCCCTCGTGATCGTCGGTGACGGCAACGGTCTGGTCGGCGTCGGCTACGGCAAGGCCAAGGAAGTTCCCGCGGCCATCCAGAAGGGTGTCGAGGAAGCTCGCAAGAACTTCTTCCGCGTTCCGATGATCGGCTCCACCATCACCCACCCGGTTCAGGGTGAGGCGGCGGCCGGTGTGGTCATGCTGCGTCCGGCCTCGCCCGGTACCGGTGTGATCGCCGGTGGTGCGGCTCGCGCCGTGCTGGAATGCGCTGGCATCCATGACATTCTGGCGAAGTCGCTCGGTAGCGACAACGCCATCAACGTCGTGCACGCGACGGTTGCGGCGCTCAAGATGCTGCAGCGTCCGGAAGAGGTCGCGGCCCGTCGTGGTCTGCCCCTCGAGGACGTCGCCCCCGCGGGCATGCTGCGCGCACGCGCCCAGGCAGCGGGAGGTGCCAGGTAAATGGCAGATCTCAAGGTGACCCAGATCAAGTCGTCGATCGGCGCCAAGGCGAACCAGCGGGAGAGCCTTCGTACGCTCGGCCTGCGCAAGATCCGCCAGACCGTGGTTCGTGAGGACAATCCTCAGAACCGTGGGCTGATCAACGTCGTGCGCCACCTCGTAACAGTTGAGGAGGTCTGACATGACCATCAAGTTGCATCACCTGCGTCCGGCCCCTGGCTCCAAGACCGAGAAGACCCGTGTGGGTCGCGGTGAGGGCTCCAAGGGTAAGACCGCGGGCCGTGGTACCAAGGGCACCAAGGCTCGCAAGAACGTCCCCGCCGCCTTCGAGGGTGGGCAGATGCCGATTCACATGCGGCTGCCCAAGCTCAAGGGCTTCACGAACCGGTTCCGCACGGAATACCAGGTTGTGAACATCGGCAAGATCGCCGAGCTGTTCCCCGAGGGTGGCCAGATCGGCAAGGCCGAGCTGGTCGCCGCCGGTGCGGTTCGCAAGAACCAGCTGGTCAAGGTCCTCGGCGATGGCGAGATCGGCGTTGCCGTCCAGGTGACCGTCGACAAGGTCACCGGTGCCGCGAAGGAGAAGATCACCGCGGCCGGTGGCACCGTCACCGAGCTGGGCTGACGGTACTCTGCAATTAGTGGCACCGGACGAGTGAATGCTCGTCCGGTGCCACTGTTAGAGTTCAATTGTTGTCGTCTGCCAAGACTCGCCGTGGGGAAATATTCCATGGCATGACCATGTCGTTCGCCAGGAGGATCTGTGCTTTCCGCCTTCGTATCGGCCTTCCGGACTCCGGACTTACGGCGGAAGATTCTCTTCACGCTGGGGCTGCTCGCGCTGTACCGGATGGGTGCCTCGCTGCCGTCTCCCGGCGTCGACTACAAAGCGGTGCAGGACTGTATCGCTCTGGTCTCCGGCGGTGATTCCGCCGGTATCTATCAGCTGATCAACCTGTTCTCGGGTGGTGCGCTGCTACAGCTGTCGGTCTTCGCGATCGGCATCATGCCCTACATCACCGCGAGCATCATCATTCAGCTGCTCACTGTCGTCATCCCGCGGTTCGAGGAACTGCGCAAGGAAGGCCAAGCCGGCCAGACCAAGATGACGCAGTACACCAGATACCTGTCGATCGCGCTGGCGATCCTGCAAGCCACCGGCCTTGTCGCGCTAGCGGCGCGCGGTCAGCTGCTGCAGGGCTGCCAGAAGGACATCCTCGCGGACACCGGCATTTTCGGCATGATCATCATCGTGCTCGTCATGACCGCGGGCGCCGCCCTGGTCATGTGGTTCGGTGAGCAGATCACCGAGCGCGGTATCGGCAACGGCATGTCGCTGCTGATCTTCGCGGGTATCGCGGCGCGAATTCCCTCCGAGGGCAAGAACATTCTGGACAACCGCGGCGGCCTGGTCTTCGGGCTGGTGTGTGTCGCCGCGCTGGCGATCATCGCGGTCGTCATCTATGTCGAGCAGGGCCAGCGCCGAATTCCGGTGCAGTACGCCAAGCGTGTGGTCGGCCGGAAGATGTACGGCGGCTCCTCGACCTATCTGCCGCTGAAGGTCAATCAGGCCGGTGTCATCCCGGTGATCTTCGCGTCCTCGCTGCTGTATCTGCCGAACCTGATCGCGCAGCTGACCTCCTCGCGCAACAATACGAATCCGAGTTGGTGGCAGGAGATCATCCAGAAGTACCTGGTGAATCCGGGCAACCCGGTCTACATCACGATCTACTTCGCGATGATCGTGTTCTTCACCTACTTCTACGTCGCGATCACCTTCAACCCGGAGGAACGCGCCGACGAGATGAAGAAGTACGGCGGCTTCATTCCGGGGTATCGTCCCGGTAAGCCGACCGCCGACTACCTGAACTATGTGCTGAGCCGAATCACCCTCCCCGGCTCGATCTACCTCGGTCTCGTCGCGGTACTACCGAATCTGTTCCTGGATATCGGTGGCGGTCAGAATCAGAACCTCCCATTCGGCGGCACCGCGGTGCTGATCATGGTGAGCGTCGGTCTCGACACCGTGAAGCAGATCGAGAGCCAGCTGATGAATCGAAATTACGAAGGGTTCCTCAAGTGAGAGTTGTTCTGCTCGGTCCGCCGGGTGCCGGCAAGGGCACCCAGGCCGTCCTGCTGTCCGAAAAGCTGGGCGTCCCGCACATCTCCACCGGGGACTTGTTCCGCGCGAACATCAGCCAGCAGACCCCGCTGGGCCGCGAGGCCCAGAAGTACATGGACAACGGCGATCTCGTCCCCAGCGACGTGACCAACCGGATGGTCGAGGCGCGCGTCGGCGAGCCCGATGCCGTGAACGGCTTCGTGCTGGACGGCTACCCGCGCACGGTCGACCAGGCCGACGCGCTGGAGAAGATCCTCGCCGATATGGACAAGAAGCTGGACGCCGTCCTGTGCTTCGTCGTGCCCGAGGACACCGTGGTCGAGCGGATGCTCGCGCGTGGCCGCGCCGATGACAACGAGGACGTCATCCGCAACCGGCTCCGGGTGTACCGCGACGAGACCGAACCGCTGCTCGAGCACTACGACGGGCTGGTGGTCACGGTGGACGGCGTCGGCGAGGTCGACGACGTCAACGCGCGCGCGTTGCGAGCGCTGGGACACTGAGGCCGTATGGTCTTCGGGCGTAAGTCCAAGAAGGTGGTGCCTTTTCGCACCGCCGGAGAACTCGATGCCATGGCGGCGGCCGGCGCGATCGTCGGCCGCGCCCTGGTCGCGGTGCGCGCTGCCGCCAAGCCGGGTGTGTCCACCCTGGAGCTGGACGAGGTCGCCGAGCAGGTGATCCGCGATGCGGGGGCCGTGCCTTCCTTCAAGGGGTACCACGGCTTCCCCGGGTCGATCTGCTCGTCGGTGAACGACCGTGTGGTGCACGGCATTCCGACCGCCGCCGAAATCCTCACCGAGGGCGATCTGGTGTCCATCGACTGCGGCGCGATTCTCGATGGCTGGCACGGTGATTCGGCCTGGACCTTCGGCGTCGGCGCCATCATCGAGGCCGACCGGCTGCTCAGCGAGGCCACCAAGCTGTCCATGGAGGCCGGTATCGCGGCGATGCTGCCGGGCAACCGGCTCACCGATGTCTCGCACGCCATCGAACTCGGCACCCGCGCGGCGGAGGAGTTGCACGGCCGCGCCTACGGCATCGTCGACGGCTACGGTGGCCACGCCATCGGCCGCGAGATGCACATGGATCCGTTCCTGGCGAACGAGGGCGATCCGGGCAAGGGCCCGAAGCTCGTTGTCGGTTCGGTGCTCGCGATCGAGCCGATGCTGACTCTCGGCACCAGCCAGACCAAGGTGCTCGACGACGACTGGACCGTGGTGACGCTGGACGGCACCAGGGCCGCGCACTGGGAGCACACCGTCGCGGTCACCGAGGACGGCCCGCGCATCCTCACCCTGCGTGACGAATAGAGCCCGAAAAACGTTGAGCGCCCGGTACTTCGGTACCGGGCGCTTTGCTATGCGCCGGGTTCGGCCTGCGGCTGCCCGATCGGGAACTGAATCGGGCTGAGCAGGTACTGTCTGCGGTCCGGCGCGGCCGCATTGGCCAGGCGGGGGATGATGGCCGCGCGAAGATCGTCGATCAGCGCGGTGAGCTCGTCGCGGCTGAGCCAGATCGAGTGCTGCCGGTAGCCGACGAGATCGGCTGCCGGGTCGGCGTTTTCGGTATCGAGATAGGCGTTGAACTCGGCGAGCAGGGTGGCCATGGCCGAGGCGAAGATATGCCGGTGGTCGGCGGTGGTCGCGGTCGCGGCCAGTTCGGGATCGATCACCGCGCGGTCGCGGCGCAGCCGGTAGTGACGCTCCACCGCGCCGCGGATCCGTTGTTCGTCGGCGACCTCGAGCACGCCGTTGGCGGCGAGCAGTTCGACGTGCCGGTACACGGTGGCCTTGGAGACATCGGGCAGACGGGCGCACAACTGTGCGGTGGTGAGGATCTGCTCGCCCGACATGGCGTGCACGATCCGCAGTCGCACCGGGTGCACCAGCAGCTCCATCGTGTCCATTTACGAATGTTCTCACAACTGATAACGTTCTCAAAGTCGAGAATGATTGCTTCGCAGGAGGACCGCAATGGGACAGATCGATGTGGCGACGTGGCAGCCCGCGGCGTACATGGACGTGACGACCTTCGAGGAGCGGGAGGTGACGCTGGATGTGGGTGCGCTGCCGGTGGCCGCGTCGCTGAGCATCCCGCGCGGCGCCGGGCCGCATCCGGCCGCGGTTCTGCTCAGTGGCGGCGGCCCGTTCGACCGCGATGCGACGGTCGGGCCGAACAAGACGCTCAAGGATCTCGCGTGGGGGCTGGCGAGTCGTGGCATCGCGGTGCTGCGGTTCGACAAGGCGAGCTTCACGCACGCCGCGGAGTTCTGGGGCACGCCCGGTGTCGTCGCGGCCGATGAATATGTGCCGTACGGTGTTTCGGCGATCGAGCTGCTGCGTGCGGAGCCCGCGGTCGATTCGGATCGGATCTTCGTGGCCGGGCACAGCATGGGTGGCAAGTTCGCGCCGCGGGTGGCCGAGGCCGCGCCGTCCGTCGCGGGAGTGGTGATCCTGGCCGGCGACACCGTGCCGATGCAGTGGGCAATGGTGCGGGTGGCCCGGTTGCTCGCCGAGATCGCGCCGGATACGCTCGCCGCGCTTCCGCCCATCGAGACCATGATCGAACAGGCGAAACTGGTGGACAGCCACGAACTTTCGGTGTCGACTCCGCCGTCCGACCTACCCTTCGGCGCGCCGGGCTCCTACTGGCTCGACCTGCGCGACTACGATCCGGTCGCCACCGCGGCGGCACTGAACACACCCATGCTCATCCTGCAGGGCGGCCGCGACTACAACGTGACGGTCGCCGACGATCTGGCGGGCTGGCAGGCGGGCCTCGGCGACAAGCCGGAGGTGACGATTCGGATCTACCCCGGCGAGGACCACATGTTCTACCGAGGCAGCGGGGTACCTCTGCCCGCGGATCTCGAACGCCCACAGCATGTCGACCGCGAGGTGATCGACGATATCGCCGACTGGCTGCACGCATCCGGTCGCTGACGGCTGGTCGACACTCCGGGTCGGGTCACACTGTGCGGCGAGGAACCGAGTCGCACCGACGCCGCCGCGGGCCGGGCCCGCATCCTGGTCGATCTCGCTACGGCAACGTTGCTGCCGAGCGATACCCAGCTCCGCCGCTGGATCGGTGACGTCGTTCCTTCCACCCGCGCCTTGTGCGCCTGACCATTCCAGGTGCCGAGGGGCGTATGGTGCTGTCTCCCTTCGTATTTCACTTTCCGATTTCTACGATGGGATAACCGTATGCCCGGGGTGGGTGGTCGAGCCCGAGTAGGCAACTACTCGAATCATGTTGCGGCCACGCGGAATACCTACGCAGTGTGTGCGTAGTTCTGGTCGAATTCGGTACCGATTACGCTTGCGTCCGGGGTCCGGGCGGAGCTACAGGACCGCGCGAATCACCGATGTCACCAGGGGCAGATCGAATTCGCCCCGCGCGGTCTCCGGAGTTGTGCGCAGGTAGGCGGTGATTCGGTCGAGTAGGACCGTGCGATCGCGCTCCGGGATGACCAGCGTGTGCGAGTGGGTGCCGATGGTCGCCGCGAGGGATTCCGCGGTGCGCCGCTGCGAATGCGCGAACACCGCACGATCGAAGCTCGGGAACAGGGGGTGGGGCGGCAAGGTGTCGGCGCCTTGGATCCCGGGCACCGATGCCGCCGTCTGGGTGAGGCGGTTGAGACCGGCGACCCAGGCGACCCTGACGTCGTTCTCGTTCCAGAGCGCCGCGAACACCCCGCCCGTGCGCAGCACGCGGGCGATTTCCGGGAAGGCGCGCTCCGGGTCGAACCAGTGGAAGGCCTGCCCGGCCAGCACCGCGTCCACCGACGCGTCGGGCAGTGGAATCGCCTCCGCCGTGCCGGGATGCGCGGTGACCTCCGGATGGCGGCGCAGCAGTTCGGCGCGCATCGCCTCGTCCGGTTCGACCGCGAGCACCGACGCGCCGACCGCGAGCAGGCCCTCGGTCAGCTTGCCGGTGCCTGCGCCGAGATCGAGCACGGTCGGGATGTGCTCGCTCGCAACCGGTTCCAGCGCCCACCGGATTCCGGCGGCCGGATAGTCCGGGCGATGTTCCGCGTAGTCGGCGGCATGCGGGCCGAATGACCTGGCCCGTCTGGCGCGCAGGCCGCGTTCGTCATTCGATTTCCGCATACGTCAACCCTACGGCCGGGGTGCCGGGCCGCATGGTGTGCCGCGGGTGAGGGGTACGGCGGCACACCATGCGCCGGACGCCGTCAGGCGGAGACCGTGGCGGCGGGTCGGGAGGTTCGGCGATCGGTGGAGTTGGCACGCTCGGCGCAGGAACGGACGGCGGCGACGATATCCAGGCCGGACGGGCGGGCATTGTCCCGCGGCGGCACCACCCACTGGCGGTAGCCGGTGCGCGCGTCGTCGGGGGAGGGGAGCGCGATCTCGCCGCCGATCGGCACGATCGACACGTTGAGCCGGAACAACTCGCCGAACACCTGCACGTCGTCGCGGACATCCGGACGGACCAGGAACGTCCACCGACCGGACCGAGCATGAGAGATGATCGGTCCCAACGCGATGCGTTTATGTAATAAGTCGTCGCGAACGCGTTGACCTAAGGTGGCCGGCATGGTGATCGCGCCGACGGCTCCCGCCTTGACGACGATCCGCCCGATCTCCGGATGAATCCCGGCGGGCAGGCCACAGGTGTGTCGGTAGAAGGCGCACCGAGACGTCGGTGTATCGGCGAACGCCAGTTGGTCCATGAGTGGGGCCTCGACTCGCATAGAAGTAGTGGTGCCGCGCCGAGCCTCGCCACATCGGCACCGTCAAGGCGCGTCTTCCAGTAGAGCATCGCCCGTTAGGGGCCGAAACATTCCGTTCGATTAGTTCACGTGAAAATATCTCGGGCGGAACAAGATTCGCGTTTGCGATCGCAGGATTGCGCATCCGATCAAGCGATCGGCGGCGGGGCGTGGGGTGCGCGCGATGCGCGGTCCGGCGGACGTGGCGACTCGGCCGGTCAGGTGGGTGATCCACGCCGGATAGTCCTCGAGTCGTACGCCCGAGGGCTGATATCGAGCAAGCAACTTCAGGGTTAATTACCGATGCGCGGTCGGTATGCGCCCATCTACCGTGGATGGCATGACAACGATCGCCCTCGCTTCCGCATCCAACCTGGCTGATGCCGGTGAAACCGCCGGTTCGATCGCCCTCGCCGTCTTCGCTATCGCCATCGCTCTCGGCGGGATCATTCTCTTCGTCGCCGGTTTGGTCAGCGCGCTACGCTCTCGCAACTATGCGACGGGCGGTAAGGCCATCTGGATCCTGCTCATGCTGGCCTTCCCGTTCCTCGGCCCGCTGGTCTGGTTCATCTGGGGCCGTAACTCCGCCATTCAAGCAGCTCCGCACACACCCGCCGCGTGATGATGGTTCTGCCACGGGGTCGTTGACGCAACGGTTGCCGGACGGCATTACATCGCTGAATTCTTGCCGGCGGGATGTTAGGAGTTGGTAAGGAATTGGCGCCGGCCACCTCGAACGACGCTCGAGGCGGTCAACTTTCGCCCACATGACCTAGACTCGGCCGAGGTTGCTGATGAGGTATGGGCGCCGTGTTGGCGTCGAAGGAGCGTCGACATGGCAAGTGGTCCGTCACCCTGGGCCGGTCTGAAAGATCAGGCGAAGCAGGGGAACATCTACGTGAATCCGAAGGCGGCGCTCGACTGCGCCAGTGCCTGTTCCGAGATGATCAGGCAGATCAAGCTTTTCAGCGGCGCCGCTGATGATGCGCATATCAAGGATGTCAGCCACTTCGGCGGTCTGAGTTCCGGGAAAGACCTGGCCGAGAAGTTCAACAAGAAGACCACGCAGCTGAAAGAGAACCTGGCGAAGCACGAGCAGAATCTCGCCGACCTCGTCGAGACGTTCAAGACCGCTGGTGCCAATTATATTGCGCAGGACGGTCTTTCGGCGGACGATCTCAGCAAATACCGTGATGCGACCAAGGAACTCGCCGACATTTCCTCGAGTCCAGGCCTGGGCGACCTGAAGTACAAGCCGCCGAAATACAACGAGGATCCGGATACGGATAGCTGGTACGAGAAATACAACTCCGACGGTCCCGCCAAACGTCCGGACTGGATGAAGACGTCGGCGGACGGCACGCTCGACGAGCAAGCCAAGAAGAAGCTGCCGGCGTTCAGACCCAAGTCCGGGGAGGTCGGCCCGAGTATCACCGGCATGGACGCGCCGACGATCGAGGTGGAGAACTGGAAGGGCATATCGATAGCCCGGCTCAATTTCCTCAAAGAGCACATCTACCACGAAACCGCGGGACAGGCCGGGGTGGTATTGGTCGACGTGGCGGATAAGCTCGGCGAGGCGGGCGAAGCGATGCACAAAAAGGTTGCCGCACTGACCAAAGACAATTGGCAAGGTTATGGCGGGGAGCAGGCCGTCAAGGCCATTGCCGGGTACAACGATAATTTCAAGTCATTGGGCGGCCAGGTGGCGCACGTCGGTGAGAATCTGAAATACGTTGCGCGGTGGCTGGCCATGACCGAGAGCCTCATGCCTTCGAATGGTGTCGGCGGGTTCTTCGGCAACTTTGCCCACATGCGCGATCAGGATGAATTCCGGTGGGCATTCCGTGACCATTACGTATTCGGACTGCAGCACTCGGACGCGGCATTCCCACCGCTGACGGATGCGCCCGCGCCGCCGGGGAACCTCCAGGCTATCCCGCCTGGCAAGCCTGGCGGTGCGGAGAAGCCCGGTGGTCCTGGTGCGCCTGGCGGTGCGGAGAAGCCGGGAGGTCCTGGTGCGCCCGGTGGTGCGGAGAAGCCCGGTGGTCCTGGTGCGCCCGGTGGTGCGGAGAAGCCCGGTGGTCCTGGTGCGCCCGGTGGTGCGGAGAAGCCCGGCGGTGGTGGGGGCTCGCCCGGCGGTGGTGGGGGCCTGCCCGGTGGTGGGGGCAAGGGGCAGCCTGGCGGTGCGGGCAAGCCCAAGGTGCCGCCGCTTCCGAACGATCCTGACCCCGGTTATGGCAAAGAGAAGCCCGGTGACAAGGATAAGCCCGGCGGTAAGGATAAGCCGGGTGATAAGGATAAGCCGGGTGATAAGGATAAGCCCGGTGACAAGGATAAGCCCGGTGACAAGGATAAGCCCGGTGACAAGGATAAGCCCGGTGACAAGGATAAGCCCGGCGACAAAGATAAGCCCGGCGGCAACGGGAATGGTAACGGTAACGGTAACGGCAACAACGGTAACGGAAATGGGAACGGCAACGTCCCGGATGTGCTCACGCCGCTGGTGACCGCGCTGACCAAGGGGCTGGAGGCCATTCCGAATCTGGCGCAGGCGATCGCACAGTTCCAGGCGCTGCACCCGTTTCCGGATTTCAACAAGTTCTTCGAGCAGTTCCCGCAGATCCGCGACATGATCGCGACCAATCCGGAATTGCGGCCGCTGGCCGACTTCATGCACATCCCGCCCAAGGAGCCCGTCCCCGGTCAGATCGTCCCGACCGAGGCGCGGCCGGTGCCCGCGGGTGGGTTGCCGCAGACGACACCCACCGGTGCGTCGAAACTGTTTCCGCGCGCGTCCGTTCCGTGGTTCGCGCCGCAACCACGGCTACCAAGCCTCGAAGAGTTCTTGACCGGGGTGATCGGTTCCGTGCCCGCGGCGCAACCGTCAGTGGTGCAGCTGCCAGGGATCGGGGCGGGCGCCGCCGCGGGCGCACCATCATGGGCCGGTCTGCCCGGCCTCGCCTCCGGCACCGAACCTGTTGCGGTCCAAGCGGATTCCCGGGGTGGGCATACCGTGGCGGCTGATTCGTGACCCGGGTGTGGGAGTTCACCGACGACGAGTTCGACGTGCTGTGGGAGCAGTACACCGGCGGCGACCTGCCGCCGAAACCGATGACCTACACCAGCCGGTTCGAGTTCCAGAGCGATTACGCGCGCAACGCTTGGGAGATCAGGCAGCGGCTGCGGGATACGCTGGACGGCTCGATCGCCGAGGTGCTCGAGGTCATCGCGCGTCCCGAGGTGCTGGTGCAGGCGATGGGCTGGTACGACCGCAACGAGGAGGATCCGCAGAAGTGGATCAGGGCGCGTGCCGTGCGCTCCGGGGCCAGCGGTTACATCCTGACGCAGCGTCCCGGTGAAACGGCCTGGCACAGCGGTGGTTTCACGATCACCGAGTGTGGCCCGCACGGCCTGGCCGATGCGATCGTCGCGACACTGCCGAACGTCGGCGCGGGCAAGCAGAAGAGTTTTCCGCTCGATGTCGGGCCGAAGGAGGAGGCGGAGCCGGTCGCGCGCGGTCTGGTGACAGAGCGGGTGAACCGGCCGACCATCGGCCCCACCGAACGGTTCTTCGATACCCCGGCCGATCGGACCGGTGTCATCAATGTCCGCCAGGGACATTCGAAGTTCGGTAGGCGCGGCATCCTCAAACAGACCCTGGTGTGGCGCGATCTACCCGATGACGGGCGCTACGTCATCGAGCTCGACGATGCGCCGATGGCGATCGGCATGGGTGCCGGGCAGCTGATGACGAAGGTCGACACGATGATCGCAGGCATCCTGTCCCGGCTCGAAACACACTGGGAAGTCATGGGTTAGCCCGAACGGGAACGATCACGGCGCGGTCTTGCCGAAATACAGCACATGCGTGCCGTGATCGATACCCGCGGCGCCGACCTGGCGCAGCCCGCTGTCGGGTAAACCGCTCAGCTTGGTGAACATCTGGTTGTTGCCGAACGCGGCACGCAGTTTCGCCTCGGTCGCATGGCCCGCCCCGTATTCGGCAAGGATGCCGAAGTCCAACGGCCGCAACGGGGTATCCAGCGGCGCCTGCCCGCTCGGCCTGCCGAGGCCCGCGTACTGGGTGGCGACACCGTTCTCGTACCAGCACAGTTCGTAGGCGACGTCGGCGGTCTGGGTCACGCTGATCACCGGCCAGTCGGTGGAAAGCCGCAGTGCCAGTGGGTGTTTCCCGAGCGGGGCCAACTCCCAGTTCATGCTCATCACGGTGACCCAGCCGCCGGACGGCGTATCGATCAGCACCACGTCGTCACCGAGCGTGTCCGCGGTGTTGAGCTCGGGATCGGTGATCTCCGGCCGCTTTTCGTCGGATCCGAGATAGGTGGCGCGATCGATCGGGTAGACGTCGTCGGTGCCGTAGGCGGCGATGATCGCCGCACGCAGCATCGCCGCGGCATTGCGACCGGGCAGCCGCACACAGAGCGCACCGAAGGTGCTGCCCATCTGTACCGGGTGTGCCGGCGGATCCGGTTCGGCGCCGGGCGCGAGCGGTCGCAATCCGACGAGGGCGAGCCGCCAGTTGATCTCCTCGACCGTCGACAGATCGCCCGAGGTCCGATAGAGGATCTGCTGCTGGGTCAGGTGCCCGGCCTGTTCGAGCGTGCGGCAGTTCAGCTCGGTCAGCGCGTTGAGCGCCTTGGGAGTGAGGTCGAGATCGCGAATACCGCACGCGCGCAAGCGGATCGACATATTCGTCGAGGTCATCGCCGCATAGCGTTCGCGGTACATCGCGATGGCCTGCTTGCGCGAGCGGCCGACCATGAGCGTGCGCAGCAGGGTGCTCAGGCTCTGCAGGTACTTGCCCGACAGCTCCGGCTGCGCCGCGGCGATCATGCTGCGGATCTGCGCCGCGTCCTCGGTGGCCGATACCGCCGCGTCCTGATCGAGCCTGCCGAGCCACACGCCGCACTTCGAGAGGCCGTCGGCGCACATGCCCGCGGCGGTGGGATATGTCTGTGCCACTTGACGATAGGTGTCGCAGGCGCGCCGGATCGTGCGGACCGTGAGATCGCGCCTGCCGCCGTTGCGGGCCGACTGCTCGAACAGTCGCAGCGCCTCGTTCACGTCACCGGCAAACCGCGCCGAAACCTGTCCGGCCGCCAGCCAGCGCAGCCGGATGGCGACCGCTTCCTCCGCAGGTCCGAGCGCCTCGCGTGTGCGATCGCGCCGACCGCCGACCCCGGTGGCGAGCAAGGCTTTCGCGAAATCGCACAGTGAGGTGGCGAGTTGGAGTTCGTGCTCCATCGTCCGATCGGTCGCCGCGTACCGATCCGCGGCGATCCGGCGCTCGATCGCATCCACGTCCATCGCGACCCTCGTTTCCCGCATGATCCTCCGCGTACCGCCACCGCATCCGCCTGGCCACCGAGTCTGTCACGGTTGCCGATCCGCCGCTACGGTATCGGTGCACCGCCCGCCCCGGTGACCACCCGGCGACCACGATGTCCGCACGTTCACAGCTGACGCTTGTTCTCGGCTTCGGTCACCTCGAAGGCGACCGCGGTCTCGCGCAACCCCTTCGCCTGGTCCTGCATGCGCTCGGCATTGGCCTTCAACGAGCCGAACAGGTTGCTGCGCCCGGTGATATACCCCTGGTTGCCCTCGGCGAACTGTTTGCCCGGCTTGTCGGTGCCCCATGGGGTGCCACGCATCGCGGCGGAGGCCATCAGCTTGGCCAGGATCGCGTCGACGCGCTCCCCGACGTGCTCGAGTCCGGCTGAGCCGGTACGCAATCCACGGGTTTCGATGCGAATGGGTTCAGGCATTGTGTGCTCCTGTTCGTTGCTTCTTCTGCGGTCGGGGGTCGAGTGGCGGGGATGGCGGCCGGTGTACTGGTGCCGGCGGTGCCGGGTTCGGATCGCGGACGGCCAGGTAGAAGATGTCGTCGACCATGAGCAGATCGACGCGGTGGCCGGTGACCGGACCGATGGCGTGGAGGTTTCCCCGGGTGTCGTTGAACGAGAAGCGGAGGTGGAATTGTTCGGCGTACACCATGGCGGCAAACAGACCGATGTCGCCGAGGTGGGACCCGGAACGCACGAATTCGATCAGCTGGCGATCGAATTCGACAGCGCGCCAATGCTCCAGTGCCGCCCATTCGTGGGCGAGATTCGCTGGGGCCCAGTTCACATCACGCTGCGACTGGTTGAGGTTGCCGACCGCTTCGAGATAGCGGGTGGTTTTGAATCGGGGCAGGTAGTCGTCACGCTGAGCATGCAGCACGGCGGCGACTCGGCGCCGCGACTGTTCGCCGGTGGGCGCGGGCTCGACAGTCGCGAAGCGGTCGGGCATCGCCCGCCGAAGGGCATCCACCAGGTGATCTCCGTTGCGCGCCACCCGTTCCCAGACGTGCCCGGCAGGGGTGATGACGCCGTCGATATGGCCGATGAATTGGTTGCCCGGCAAGTTCAGTGACCGATCTGCTGTGCGCGGCTCCAGCGAGTTCCGCTGCGGCGAGGCGGCCTCGGCGGGGACGACGTCGGCGCGGACGATGTAGCGAAGATGCCCACCGTCCACCTGGGCCCGCACATGCAGGATCCGGTAGCTGCTCCCGCGCCGCAGCAGCAGTTCGGGTGCTGTCGGGTGAGTGCTTTCCTTTCCGAGCCACAGCGCCTCGGTGCCCGCGGGCACGATGAGCTCGAGCACGAATGGAGTATCGATCGTGTGAATCAGCTCGTTGCCGAGTGTGGCAGCCAGATACCGGGGTTCGGTGACAATCCGACCGCGGAGTTCGGTGGTGAGCGCGACAGCGAGCCCGATCCTGTCGCGTTCACCAGCCAGATTCGCCACTCGGCCCGCTATGGTCCCGGGCAGCCCGAGGTCGCCTGATTGCCGTTGCAGTATCCGCTCGAGCGTCGGCGCCTTTTTGATCGCCAGCACGCTGTATGACAGCGACTGGGCTCGATCTTGCTGTGTGAAGGCATGATCGAGATGCTGGACGAAATGGTCATGCCGCTCCCGCAGCAGTGTTTCCAGGTGCCGCACGCTCGTGGACTCGGTGATGATTCGCGGCGCCGCGTTCAAGATCGACTCGGACTTGCCCAGATTGAGAAAATCGTACCCGTCGAAGGTCGTGAGATATTGCTCGCCAAGCGCGACGATCTTGCCCACGCGGGTAGGATCCGCGGCCAGGTGCGCGATCAGCCTGCGATCGAATTCGCGCGAATGCGTTTCCTGATCGACCGCGAAGTAGTCCTTCTCCCGATGGTCTGCGTCCGGTCCGAGATCGAGTGCTACCGCAAGCCTATGTAGGTCGTCCTGGTGCGGGGCGACCAAGTCGTCGGGTGCGGTCGTGCGCTCCAGGTGCTCGGCATAGAGTGATTGCAGTCGGTAGGCGGCGTAGCGGTCGGTGGCCAGTCGTCGGATGTGGGCTGGGTCGGCCAGTTGACTATCGACCTCTGGAAACAGCGTGTACCGAACCGCTGCTAGGTAGGTCCGGTCGGGGAGCTCTTCTCTTGCTCGGGCAAGGTGGCTTTCGCCGAACTCCGTGCCTTGCGGACCAGAAGCATAAACCGAGCCGATCTCCCGGTGCGGCAACGGCCGAGGGAACTCGGGCTTGGGGTCGGGCGAGGTGCGGGCCGTGGGCATCGCAGCCTCCGGAACGGCGGCGTACACTCGCTCGTCGCGGACCAGCAGAGTGGCCAACGGACCATTTTCGGGTCCGAATCGCTGCACCACTCCGTCGTCCGCGTGCAGTACGAGCTGAATCCCCAGTACGTCGGCTGCTCCGCGCGCCAACACCTCGACAAAACTGTCGGCATACAGGCCGGCATCCGCGAAATCCCTTAGCCGTCTTTCGAATTCGATATTTCTCAGGAATCGATAGTCGGCGTCGAATCCGAATGCGTCCACGCCGGAATAGTCGATCGCGCTGCCGCCGTCGCGCATGACCTCGAGGCGTTTGTGGTGCTCGTCCCGCAGCAAGTCGACGCGGTGGGCGAACATCGGTGAGTAGCGCTCGACATCGACGGCGAGCTGCCTCAACGTCAGCCGCCGCAGCTTCGCGAGCGGGTCCGCGGCGGACTCGGGGGCCATCCCGTCCGGCGCAGGGAGAGCGTCGAGTAGCGCGGCGTTGCGCGGCTCAGCGTCGAGCAGCGCAGAGAAGAGGCGATTCCTGTTGCGGGGCATGGCTTTCCAGAGGTAGCCGGGTGGCGCGCCGACATCATCGACGGTGGAGGTCGGTATAGCGGCGGCGGCAGGGCCGTCCTCATCGTGCATTGGAGTAGGCGCGTGTACGAGGTCGTCGGACTGGTTGCTGTAGCACAGCACAGTGAATTTCGGCAGGTGCTCGAGGCCGATCGCGACGACGCCGCCTGCCCGCGGCAGCTCGAATCTGTTGCGTGGGCCATACATGCGGTATTCGATACCGTCGACCGGAGTGGGAAAGCGCCGCTCTCCCGCACGCTCTGGATCCGGCTCCATGTACGGAGTACTCCCCGGGTCCTCCAGGACAATTTTGATGGGCTGCCCGCTGGAGTCCATCTCGATACCGCGCACAAGGTATTCGTGGCCTCCGAAAAGACCGGGAACCTGTCGCGCGCCCTCCTGGTTGTGCCCGAGCACGGCGCTGCCGAGCGTTACCGTCGTGCCTTTGCTCAGTGCCGCCTGAATGGTGGTGGCGATGGCGCCGAACACCTGCGGGTAGTTCTGGATATTCGCGGTCCGGCCGTCCGGGTCGTACGCGTCCGCCATGTAGCGGTCGAGCGCCTCCACCTGGTCGGCCCATTTACCCTGCGAAAGCTCCTTCGCCACCGCCCGGAAATCGCGACGAACGAACTCGCGCGAGATGCGAACGGGCGCATCGCGGTCGTCGGGATTGTCCTTTTTCGCCTGGGCTTCCGCATCCCCCCAGTCGTCGAGATGCTTTCGCAAGCGTTCCTTCGCGCCGGTGAATATCGACGCCCACTCGTGCGGTGCGCCGAATTGTCTGCGTAAGGTTTCCGCCGTGAAGTTTATTGGATGTAAAAAGACCGTGTTCTCGACGCCGGAATGGAGCGGACCCCACTCGCTGCCGTACGACAGTATCGAGCCGATGCCGAGGCGGTCGGCAGCATCGGCCGATAATCCGTAATCAATACCGTGATACCCCTGCGCGCCGCCGAATCTCGCCGCGTATGCCTTCTCGATCAGTGCGGGCCACAGCGCCATACCTGGTATGTGCATTACCGCCTGACCGCTGGAAGTCCATGAGTTGTAATAGATTCTCTTATCCACTCGAACCCACTCCGGTACGCCTTCGGCAAGGAATCGTACGGCGACGGTGCCGTCGCCGTAGTCGTGAATCATCGAGCGGAGCAGACCTGGGCGCAGTGCCAGGTTTTTGAGATGAACGATCAGATAGCAATCATTGACTCTGCCTTGGGATACGTCATCGGTGCTCGGTCCCCGGCGATCGAACAGGGGAGAATCGTCCGCGGATTCCAGTATCGGCATAGACAGTACGTCGTATCGGTCGATGATCAGTACTCGTGAGCGACGGTCCGATTCGGCGGGATCCCAGATCCAACTGCGGTCGGCGCCGGCTGATTCGACCATGAAAGGATTGTCACCGGATAGCGCGACCAACTTTCCGTTGGCGTCGACGAACCGGAGTCCGGTGTGCTCGTTATCCCAATTCAGGTGGAGCCGGTCCTTATCCGGCTGGAATCCAGTCGACACCATCGATGCGGGAAGCTCCACCCACTCGCCGCGGTATTGCACCTCGATATGAGTGTCACTGTGATATGCATGGTTTATTCGAAGCTGCTCCGACTCGCCCGGTATCAGCGCGATGGCCTCGCCGTTCCCGCCGATCAGGACGAGATGCCCGCCCGGGGGGTTCGTCGGTATCGGTGGTGTCGTGGCCAAGGCCGGTCGATGCTCCGGAGCCCGCAGACCGTGTTCGGGAGCGGCCAGGTAGTAATCGGTCCCCAGGCGTTGAACAGGAACCCCGTCTTGTCCGAAGCGCAGCCCCGTCGCCGCGGCCGCCGCTTCGAACAGATCCGAGTCGATCCGGCCCGCGAAGGGACTGCGCGTATCCAGCAACGCTGCGATCTGGTCGTCGAGTGTGCGGATTCGGCTCTCGAGTGGACTGGTTTGCCGCTGGAGTGCCGGGCTGTCCGGCAGGTGGCCCTGGCGGAGTTCGATGCGGAGCGCCCTGCGCTGCTGGTCCAGTCGCCTCGCCACCTTGCTGCGTAGTCCATTGATCTCGGCGGTACGCGTGGCAGGCCCGTCACTCGGTCGCGGATGGACAGCGCGGTGCAGGAAATCGAAGAAGTCGTTGATGGGTTCCAGCACACGGCCTTCGAGGGCGGCCGATCCAGCAGTCGCCTCGGTGAGTTGCGGTACCTGTGAGCCGGTTTCGATCAAGTCGTCGATGACATGGGTCGGCTCTGCGACGGTCGTTGGGAGTGGCGGGATGGCCGCTCGGCGCTGTGGTCCGCTCGGCGGTAGTGCTGGCGCCGGTGTGGCAGGGAGCGGGGGCGGCGGGCCCGGCGGGCGTCGTGGTGCCGGGGTGACCGGTAGCGGAGGTGGTGGTCCCTTCGGGCGGGGTGGCACCGGTGTGATCGGCGGTGGAGGTGGCGGCCCTTTGGGGGGCGCGACACGTCGCGGCGATACCGCCTCCGGTCCGTAGAGTCCATGCGCGCCAGCGCCGCTGATATGCAGGGCGTGGAACTTGGGCAGGAGCTTGATATCGACGGCGATGACACCGGCCGCGCGGCGGAGTTCGCCCGGAGCGGCCAGGCCGTGTGAACGGTACTCGATGCCATCGCTCGGCCTCGGGTGGTTCAGCGCGTCGGCCGTTTCGGCGTTCCGGTAGGTCCAGGGGTTCTCCAAGATGATCCGGACCGGCTGGTTGGCTGCGTCGCGCTCGATGCCGATAACCGTATAAGCGTGGGTGCCGACCAGCCCGGGAAAGGCGGTAGCGTTCTCCTCGCCGTCGCCTAGACGGCGGGTGCCGAGGACCACGACGTCACGATGTGCCAGCGCGTACTCGATCCGGCTGGCCGTTTCGCGGGCCAGGATCGGAAACTCGGCGAGATCCCCCTTTCCGCCGAAAGCGCCGTCCATGTACGCGTTGAGGGCATCGACCTCGCGTGGCCAGTCCGTGAACTGTGTGGCAGTGAGAAACTCCGCGAACTGTTTGCGGATGAACTCGTCTCTTGTCCGATCCCGGATCTCCTTCGGTAGCGGATCGAATTCCATCTTGTGTGCGGCGCGGAAATGATTGTCCCACTGGCTTTTTGCGGCAAGGACTTTGCGTGCGAATTCGATATCACCGGTGGTGTACTTCTGCGCGAACTCGGTGACATGTTCGCCCAGGGCGTCGTGGATCTGGATGGTCGGCTCATAGTCCTCGAGCGCCCTTCGGATCAAGGTGGCTGCGTATGCAGGGCCGCGTTCGTCGAGCGTTGCCAGGATGTCATCGGCGCTGGGCTCGGTGGTGAACCGCTCGATCTCCGTGATGTGGGCACGTACGGTCGCGTCGACTTGTGCCGCGTCGAGGGCTTCGAGGACGCCTTCGAGCAGGGTTTCGGCTTTGAACTGTTCTGCGAAGCGCGTGATATGTGTGCGCATGGTCTCGGCGAGCTGCTGATGGAGGGTGTCGACAATCCGCTGGTGCGCGGGAGTGATGGCGGTCGAGGACCATTCACCTATCGCCGTGTCAACCTCTCGTCGCAGGTCCGCGGTCATCTGCGCGTGCATGCCGTCGACGTCCAGATTGTGCGCGGTGGGCTCCTGCTGGACTATCAAGGCCAGGCGGATGGCGTGGTTCAGCCCTCCTGCGAGTCGTGACCGCATGGTGTGGGTGATCTGTTCATGCAGCGCATCGAGGCTGAACCGCATAGGAGACAGGAAACGGGTGTCGGCATTGCTGCGGGTCGGCTGGCGGATCACGCCGTGCTCGTCCAGGTAGAAGCCCTTGCCCAATCGTCTGGCGGCCTGATACGTAATCCCGCGGTCGATCGCGTGATATCCGTTCTCACCACCGAATCGGGCCGCGTAGGCCTTTTCGATGAGGACGGCCCACATCGGTTCTCCGGGAAGATGTTTGACGAAGTGGCCGTCGCCGGTGCGCGGGTCTACATAGATCTGCTTGTCAACGCGGATCCATTCGTACGCTCCGTCGGCAAAGAATCGGACTCCGACGGTGCCGTCTCCGTAGTCGTGCAGCATCTCGGTGATGGCCCATGGGTCATGGAGGGCAAGGCTTTTGAGCGGTGCGATCAGATAGCAGTCGCCGATCGCGCCTTGTCCCACATCGTCGGGATGTGGGCCGTCGACCCCGAAAAGCGGATGGTTCGCACGATCGACATAACCAGGCATCGGCAGCGCACCAGCGCGGTCATCGATCCGAAGCGTCGCTGTCGCAACCGGATTGGACGGGTCTTTGATCATCTTCGCGCTGTGGGTCCCCGGAACATGTGTTGCGACGACCGGTTGATCATGCGCCATGATCACCGGGTTGTTGTGCGCATCGGCGAACCGGATTCCGCCGCCGTTCCCCGTCCAACGCAGCTGCATGGCCTCGACGACGAAGTCGTTCGCCAACAATGACTTCGGTACCCGGACGATCTCGTTGTTCGCCCGAACGGCATGGTGACCATCCGTAGTGATGGCGATTTCGAGTCGATGCCCAGTGGCCAGCCGGATGACCTTGCCGTCGGAGCCGATCAGCACGAGCGTGTCTTTCGGTACACGAACCGGAACCGGTGGAGCCGTTCGCGGGGGCGGTGCGACGGTGGGTGCGGGCGGTGCGTCGTCCGCGCGGGAGCCTCTCAGCGGTAGGTCATCGATGGAATCGCCGGGGAGCTCGTACTCGAGAAGCGACAGCAGGTGATCGCCGTAGGCGCTGGTGTCGCCGGACAGCGGCGTCTCGGGGACGGCGAGCTGATACTGGCCGCGGTCCAGCAGCAGTGCGGCGTCACGTCGCCAGTTCGCCGGTGCTCCCGTGTGTCGCGTGCCGCCCGAGGTGACGTAGTGGATTTCTTCCTGGGTGTGTATTTCCAGGTTCAAGCCGAGATAGCGGGCGGCCTCGCGGAGTAGGGGGTCCTGCGCGTCGTTGTTGTAGGCCAGGCTCGTTCGTAGGTCCTCGGCGTAGGCCCGGAATTCCTCATCGGAGATCTCACGGCTGTACTCGGGGCGGTAGGCCGCGTAGTTGGCGGCCATCGAATCGGCGATCTCCTGTCGCAGTTCGGGTACGCGAGACGTGAGATCGGGAGTCTCCCGGCCGCGTTCGCTGTCGATTCGGGCCAGTGCGTGTACCAAAGAGTCGCCATTGATTGGCATCTCTGCACCGTTGTGCGCCAAGGGATCCCACACGTAACCATCCGGTGCGGGGCTAGCGGCTACCTCGTGCTGGACCGCGATTCGCGGCGGCCCTTCGATAGTCGGGTGAGCCGGTCCGTGTAGACCGTAGGCGCCCGCACCGGTGATATCGAGGTAGCCGAACTTGGTCAGCTGGCTCAGCTCGACGGCGATGATTCCCGGGCCACGGTGTGGTTCACCTGGTTCGATTGAGCCCTCACGGTATTCGACGCCGTCGATGGGGGCGGGGTGGCGCGCTCGGAGGGCTGCCCCATCGAGCCGGTAGTCGTGCGGATTCTCCAGGATCACGCGTGCGGGAGGCCCTGGCTCGATACCGATCACCGAGTAGGCGTGATTGCCGACCAGCCCGGGGAATCTGGTTGTCTGACGGTCCTGGCCGAAGGAACGGGTGCTCAGCGACACAGTGTCGCCTCGCCTGAGCGCGTACTCGATCCGGTGACCGACCGCCTCGGCGAGGATGGGGAAGTCGGCGAAGTCGTTTGCCATCGTGTACGCGGCATCCAGATATGAAGTGATGCTGGAAACTTCGTGCCGCCACGGCGTGAAATGGCTGGCGAGAATATCTTGGAACACCTCGCGCTCGGTCGCGCGCCGGAACTCGGCTTTCAAGTCGCCGTGGGAGTTGTACCGAACTTGTTCGTCGGTCGACAGCTGCGCCCATTTCGCACCATAGTGACGTTCGTAGCGGTCGAGCCACTCGCGCCTGAGAGCCGGGTCGCTGAGTCGGCGGGCGAACTCGAAATCGCCGTGAATGTGTCCGTCCACGATGTCGGCGATCTCGTGTTCGAGGCCAGAACGCAGACTCCCGAACACGGATTTGATGTTGTGCGGGCTGATATCGTCCGGCAAGCCCGCGCGGACGGTCGCGGTGACCCGTCGATCGAGGGACTCGATGAGGTGGGCAAAGGTGTTCTCATCCGGGTCGACGGATAGCCATCGGCCCTGGGTTCGGGTGAGCCGTGCGTCCAGTGCGGCGGTCAGCTGTGCACGGAGATCAGCGTGCGATCGCGCAGCAGGGGCGCGGTTCAGGTATTCGGAGATGGTGTCGGTGAAATCGGTGCGCAAGGTTCGAATGTCGTTGTCCACGGCCGCGAACAGTGCCTTTCGCCCGATGTCGGTCGCCTGCCGCGTGACTGCTCTGGTGAGCCGCTGGCCAGCGTCGGCGGCCATCGGACCGGGACCGTCCGGGATGTGCGTGCGCAGGATCGCGCGGACCTGCGTATCGACGGCGTTGATGAGCCGAGTGTGGGCGTCCCGGTGGGTGTCACCCGGGAACCAACTACCCAGCCTTCGAGCGAATTGCTCGCTCAGCGCCTCGCTCAGTTGATTTCGTACAGTGCGCGCGTGCTGTGGCAGCAGGCCATGGTCGAAGTGGCCTGCGATTGTTTGCGCGCACTCAGCGGACAGGTTGTCGAATTGGCGGTCGAGCTTGCTTTCGATGGCATCGCGCACGATATCGGTGATGTCCGCGAAGGCGCCCGGGAGCTGCTGGCGGACGGTATTCGTGAGCTGCTGACGCACGGTGTCTGTGAGGGGCTCGTCCGGGATGAGTGTGCGCACTGCCCCCTCGACCTCTGGTCGGAGCGCGTCCAATCCCTCGATGAGATGACTGGCGGTACTGGATTGTGGATGATCCGCTGAGAAGTGCTCGCCGAGAATTCGGATGAACTCCGCGTGCAGCCGCTCGACGGTACGTCCGCGTTGCGCGCTGGTGTCGAGTTGCGCTGTGCTGCGGTCGAACAGCTCGGTGATGGTCTCCGTGATAACGGTGCGCACGGCTTGGATTTCCGCGTCCACAGCCTGGGTGAATTCCTGTCGCACGGTAGCGGCGATCTGCTGATCGAGCGCGTCGATGACGTCCAGGAGGGCGCGCCGATCAGGGGTATCCGTGAGCTGGCGTTGCGTGGTCTCTACGACCGCACGATCAAGGGCGGCTATGAGCCGGTTGGCGACATCCGGCGGAATACCGGCGGAGGACAGCGTTCGGGCGAACCCTGGGCGCAACGCGTCACTTATCTGCTGTGGTGTGTTGACTCCGTTCCGGTCATCGCCGAGTACTTCCAGCAGCGTGCTCACGGCCTGGAGGTGCAGGGCGCTGATCGGGTGCTCGAACCGATCGGTGATCGCGCGGCGCGCGACATCACTGAGCGCGAGCCCGGATTCCGTGATCACGGGGCGCGCGGCGAGGAGGTCGGCCAGGTTGGACGATCCTGGGAAGTGCGCGAAGGCGAGGGCGACTTCTTCGTGGAGATCGCCGATGATCGAGGCAGTGCCGGCAGCAGTCCACCTGTCGAGGGTTCGGCTGATCCTGGTGGGTAACGCATCGAACAGCTGCCTCGAGAACATCTCGGCACGCCGGGACGGCGATATCTCGTCGTGAAGACCGTCGAGAATGTCTGTGGTCGTGAAGTGCAGTTGCTCGGCAAGCCGTCGCCGCATGGTGTCGGTGACCTGCTGGTGCAGCGTGTGGGCGTCGAACTGCAACGGGGACAGGAACGTCGCATCGCTTACGGCGCGCACGGGCTGCTGCAGCCCGCCGCCGACGGCCTGGTGGAAATTCGCGCGCAATTGCTCGGCGGCCTCGGCGGGGATCCCGCCCCAGATGCCCTGGTATCCGTTTTCGTTGCCGAACAGCGCGGTGTATGCCTTCTCGACGAGCGCGGGCCACAGCGGATCACCGGGGTGATGCCTGGCGTAGTAGGCGTGCCCGGTTACCGGGTCGGCGTAGAGGTGTTTGCTGACGGCGATCCACCGCGGCTCGCCATCGACGAAGAAGCGGACACTGACCGTACCGTCACTGTTGTCGTGGATCATTTCGAGGATCGCGCCCGGGTTGAATCGGGCGAGGTGCTTCAGCGGCGCGATCAGGTAGCAATCGCCTGTTTTGCCTTGCGCGGCATCGTCTGGATGTGGTCGCCCATCCGCCCCGAACAGCGATTCGCCGCTGCGGTCGGCATAGACGGGCAGCTGCAACACCCGGTCCGGGTCGTCGACCTCACGCCACGCTGTTGGATCCTGGTTGTGCTGGCCGCGGATTCGTGCTTTCGTTCCCTCGGCCTGCGCTGCCACCGCTATCTGATCCGATGACAGCAGCACCGGCAGCTTCAGTTGATCGACAAATCGGATCCCGCTACCGTTCCCGTCCCATGTCAGGGTCTGGGCGTCGGGATCGAAGGTGAAATCGCTTGCCACAAGCGATGGTGGAATCAGCCGCGTTCGGCCGTCCACGAGCACCGGGAAGTTGTCGTACAAGGCGGTGCTGGTGTCGATCTGGAGCTTGTCGCCTGGCCCCAGGTGCACGATCTTGCCGTGGACATCGATCAGGACGAGCTTGTCCCTTGGGGGCGATACCCGAACCAGCGGAGGCTTTTCCACTTGCGGTGTGACCGCTGGCGCTTGCAGGCCGCGTTCGTATCCATCGGGGATGGGTAGCGCGTTGATCGTGTCGTCTACCCGGAGCCATCCCGCGTGGTCCTGGTTGCGTGGGTCGTGAATCCACTTCGTCGTTCCGGTGTCATGCACTGCGACAACAGGTTCGGTATTCGACAGGAGCACTGCCCGGTCGAGCGGGTCGACGAATCGAACGCCGCCGCCGGTGCCCTTCCACGTGAGCGTTCCGGCGGTCGGGTCGTGGCTGAAGTCGTTCCCGCTCAACGATTTCGGCACTCGCACCGGACCGTGTGGCGTCGATACCTCGAGCTCGTCGCCGACCACACGAGCCTGCAGTGGCTGGTCGCGTTGTGCCTGTGTCAGGTGCAGGACCTTGTTGTCGGCGCCGATGAGGACGAGTTCGCCTGCCGGTGCGTGGACCGAAACCATCGTGGGTGGTGCGAGTTTCGGGGTAACGGCAGGTGCGCGCAGGCCGAGTCGGTAGTAGTCGGGCAGCAGTTCGGCAGGCACGTCGATTCGGAGCCAAGCGGCCTGATCCCGGAACAGTGGATGCCTATTGCGTGGGTCGTGGACTCGCATGGCCTCGCCGTCGTGCACGAGCAGGACGGGTTGGTTGTTTGCGAGGTGTGTGGGGTTGCCGAGCGGGTCGACGAATCGGATACCCGCGCCGGTTCCGTTCCAGTGCAGGGTCTGGGTGGTGGGATCGAAGGTGAAGTCGCGTCCCGCGATCGACTTCGGCAGGTGTACCGCCGGTAGCGCCCCGGCTTTGACCGGTACTTCGTAGTGGTCGCCGACTGGCACAGCCGAGAACGTCATGGCCGATTGCAGATGTAAGTACCTACCGTCGGCGCCGATGAGGGTGAGCTCACCCTTCGGCGCGTGGACCGGAACCGCCGTGTGCGAAACCGGTGCCGCAGAAGCGGGTTCGCCGGTCGCCAGCGTATCGAGGAGGCTGCCCAGGTAGGGCTCGTCGGCTCCAGTCGGCCAGGCGTCCGCGGACGGCATGCCGTGGTCGACCAGCGGTGGTGTGGGCGGAATCAGCGGAGCGTTTTCGGGGGCAGCTGTGGTTTCCTGCGGGCTGGGATACGGCGACTCGATGCCGGCATCCGAATGATCCGGTATGGATGCGGTCGGCGGCGTGGGCGATGGCACGGTCGGCGTGGCAGCGGGGGCCAGCAGGTCGGCCGGTCGTTTCGCCTCGGGCAGATTCGGCGCGCCGGGGCCAACCATGTACAAGTCGCGAAACATGGTCAGATGATGGAGATCGACCGCGATCACGCCCGGCCCGGTGCGAAGGCCACCGGGGTTCACTGTGTCTTGTGTGCGGTACTCGACGCCTGCCAGCGGTTCCGGCTGGCGTCGTATGAGGTCATGCTGCGGCAGCCGGTGGTTCCACGGCTGTTCGAGGATGATGCGCGCTGGCCGTCCGTCCGTGCCTGATTCGACGCCGATCACCGAATAGGCGTGGCCGCCGATCAATCCGGGCTGCGCGGTGACATTCTCCCGACCCGGCCCGAACCGGAATGTACCCAGGTTCACCGAAGTGCCACGAGCCAAGGCCTCCTCGATTCGGCGGGCCAGCGCTTGGGGCAGGACAGTGAACGCGGCCGATGCGTCGGCGGAGGCATCATCGCCGTACACGGCCCGCATGTAGGCCCCGAGGGACGCTCTTTCTCGCGGCCAATCGCTGAACTGGTCTCTCTCGAGAAACGTCAGGAAGGTGTCGCGATAGTGTTCGCGATAGAGCTCTTCCATCGCTGATGGATCAGCTCTGTATCGTGACCGCTCTGTGGGAGTGAGTTGCTGCGCTCGTCGTGCGAGCTCGGTTTCGTGGTGGCCGTGCCAGGCGCGATCCTCGCTCAACAGTCGGCGGACGAACTCCATATCGGCCTTGATGTTGTCGCCGACGAAATTCTTGGTATCGGAAACCAAGCGGTCGGCAAGATTGGTGACCGCATCATATTTTGCCTGGGATTCGAGTGTGGTGTTGAGCTCGACAACCACGGCGGAAATATGCTCACGCACGCTCCGGGCGATCCGGCCGTTCAGGTCTTCCATGAGATTTCGTTCGGATTCGGTGGGGTTCGACGAGAACCATTCCAAGAGAGTTCTCGTGCTTGCGCGACGTAATGCGGTAGTCAGGTTGCCTTGTGCCAGGTCGGTGTCGAGAGGTCCGCCGGTCTCGGCGAAATCTGTGAACGCTCTATCGAATTGCTGGAGCAATTCCTTTTCGAGTGCCGAGCGCATGATCACGCCGATCTGCTCGTGCAACGCCTCCTCGCCGAATCGCATAGGTGACAGTGGCGAGCCGTCTTTGACGCTGAGCACGGGCCGCTGCACGCTCTCATCGCCTGCCAGGTAGAAACCCTTGTGCAGGCGCTGGGCGACTTCATGGGGGTAACCACCGCGGATGCCGGCATAACCATTGCCGCCGCAGAATTCTGCCACATACGCCTTGTCGAACAACGCGGCCCACAGTGGTTCACCCGGCGCATGTTTGGCGTAGTAGCCCTCGCGGGTCTGCGGATCGATATATATGTGCTTGTCCACCCGGACCCATCGCACGTCGCCGTCGACAATGAGTCGGACACCTATGGTGTTGTCTCCGTATTCGTGGAATACCTCGCGGAGCGCTTCCGGGCGATGGGTGGCCAGATTTTGGAGAACGGAGTGCAAGTAACAGGTGCCTGCGCGCCCCTGGCCGACATCGTCAGGATGTGGCTGGTTGCCGGATCCGAACAATGGGTCGGTGCTGCGGTCGACGTACACCGGAATGTGCAGTACTTCGCTGGGGTCCTTGACCGCAATCCAGGCATTCTCAGCGCGGTTCTTCGGATCCCTGATCGACCATCCGACCTGGTCCCCCGACGGGGGTTTCAGGACAGCAGGCTCGGTGTGCGGTAGATACACCACCTGTCTGCCTTGATCGATGAACCGGATGCCGCCGTTTGTCCCTTCCCACTTCAAGACGACGGAGCTCGGGCCGCCGCCGATCTTACGGCGCACCCCCAGGACCTCTTCGACGAGCGCTTCTGGTAGTCGTGCCTTCCCGTGCGAGGTGACCACCTCGTAGTGGCCGTTGAGGAAGGTCGCGGCCACGACCGGCTTGTTCCTGCTCAGTCGGACGATTCCGCCGTCGGAGCCGACCAACACGAGGTCGTCCCTGTGTACGCGATACGGGATCGGCGGTGGCACAGCGAGCTTCGATGCGGCCGTGGGCGTCGGGAGGTTCGGTTCCTGGAAGGGCTCGAACTCCAGCTGCGCGAGGAGATGGTCGCCGAAGAAGGTTTCGTCGAGGTCGCGGGCGAACCAGTCACCCTGTCCCCGCGGGTTTGTGCGGGCAGGTCTGCCGTCGCGCTGTACAGCCAGGTGGTAGTGCCCGCTGTCGGCGTCGTGGAACAGGACATGTGCCGGCAAATTGGGCGCTCCATGCCGCAATGACGTTGTCTCGCCTGTCGAGTCGACGATGTCGAGGTTCAGCCGCAACGCACGTGCCACACCGGGGAGTAGTGGACGTACCTCAGTGGATTCCAAAGGTCCAGTCGTGCGCAGAGTTTCGAGGTGCTGCTGGTACTGCGCTGCGAGCAACTGGTCGAAGGTCTGATCGAAGAGAGAGCGTCGAGCCGTCTCGGCCCGGCTCGCAACGGGGTCGTGCTCATCGAGATCGAAGACTTCTCGTCGGAAGTGCTCCGCGCTTTCGAGTGCGGCGAACCGTCCGGCCTCGAGATGGTGCTCACGGTTGGCGACCAACTCTCGGACAACCTCGGCCCGCACGGAATCGGCGGTCGCGGTGCTGTCGCTCCCTGTCCGGATGATGCGAGCGATAGCGTGGAAAGCGCCATCACCATTGGCCGCCATGGCTTCCCAGCGACCCTCGGGTGGGTAGATGCCGTTGATGTGATCGCGGATGTCGCCGTTGTTGCGAGCCACGGCTTCCCGCACTTCGCCATGGGGTGCGGGTACCTCTTCGGCAACGGCGGATAGCGCCGGGCTATCCGGTGTGTGGTGGGCAGATACCTTGTGCTGCACCGCGAATCGGGGCGATTGTTCGGTATCCGGTCCGTAGAGACCGTGGGCGCCTGCGCCGGTGAGGTCGAGAATCGTGAATTTGGCCAGGTGTCGCAGTTCGACTGCCAGGAATCGGGAACCGTCTTGGTTCGGATCCGCCAAGTGGATGTGTGTGGGCGATCCATCCGCGGACTTCCGCACGCCGGTGACCGAGTAGACATGGGTGCCATCCAGTCCGGAGGCGGTGTCGGTGTCCGTACCGAATTCGTGCGTACCGACCGTGACGACGGTGCCACGCTGCAACGCGTAGTCGATCCGATGTGCGACCGCTCGAGCCAGCACCGAGAAGTCGGATCGTCCGGCCTCGTGACCGGGTAAGCCGTATATGTCCTCTATGTAGCCCTGGAGCGCGGCGGTCTCGGTGGGCCACTGCGTGAATCGGCGCTCGAGAAACTCCTGGAAGCGTGTGGCGAAGTAGTCGCGCCAGAAATTTCTCATCGCATTCGTGTCGTGCTGCAGTGCCGACCGCTCGTCGTCGGATAGCCGGTACCACGCCCCGTGAGTGCCGTTGTCGTGATACCGATCCCATACGCGTTCCGAGGCGAGAAGTCGGCGGGAGAACTCGATGTCCGCGGCAGCCCCGCTGTCGGCTTTGCGCACCAGTTCAGTGACTTGCGCATGCAGCGTGTCGAGGTCGAAACGCATGGGCGACAGGAATTCTTGGTCCTCGATGGTGCGGACCGGCTGCGGCCGCCACCCGCGATCGTCGACATCGGGAATCAATCGCGCCGCGACCGTACCCGCGTTGCCGCCGTCTATGCCCTGATACCCGTTACCGTCACCGAACGCCAAGGCATAAGCCTTCTCGATCAGGGCGGGCCACAGCGGTTCGCCGGTGCGGTGCCATGCGAAATAGCCGTCCTGCGTGCTCGGGTCGACGTAGATGTGCTTGTCGGTGACGGCCCACACCTCGTCACCCTCGTCGAAGAACCGGATGGCGACGAAGCCGTTGCCGTAGTCGTGGATCATGTCGGTGATCGCACGCGGGTTTTGCTCGGCAGTGCTTTTCAGCGTGGCGATCAGGTAGCAGTCGCCTACGTTGCCTTGCCAGGCGTCGAAGGGGCGGGGCAGGCCGCTCGGCGGGTACAGGGGGTCGTCACGGCGATCGACGAGCTCGGGCAGGGACAGTGCGCTGTCCGGATCGTCGATCCGAATCCATGCAGCGGAATTCGGCTCTCGCGGGTCGCGGATCAGTTTGTTCGTGCCTTGCTCGGCCACTGCCACGATCGCCTGGTCACTGCGCAGCAGCACCGGATTTCCGAGGCCGTCGATGAATCGAATGCCGCCTTCGTTTCCTTGCCAGTGCAGGGTTCCGGTGGCGGGATCGGTGATGAAATCCTGCTCCAGGAGCGAGGTGTGCACTCGTATCGGTCCGGCAGGGATTTCCATCGCGTAGTGGTCGTCATCGGTGAACCGGCCGGGCAACGGCTTCGCCTCGCGCAGAGGGACGACCTTGCCGTCCTCGGCGACCAGTATCAGTTCGCGCCCAAGCACTTTGACGGGAACCGGGACGGGGTTGCCTGGTTCCGGAAATTCCTCCACTTCCAGATGCGATGCACGCCGGTCTGTTTCGCTGGAATGGTCGGGCTGCTGCGCGGTCTGCGGTTCGGCCGCCACCGGCGGGAGTGCGGGGCCGGCCGGTTCCCGTGCAGGAACGACGTCGTGCCCGAGCCGATGAACTTCACCACTGCCGGACAGTTGCAGTGCGGCGAACTTGACGACATGCGTCAGATCCACCGCAATGATCCCGGGCCCACGACGTGACCCGCCCGGGGCGTGTTGGTCGCCCCTGCGGTATTCGATGCCGGGGACTGGATCCGGCGAACTCGGTGGAAGCAGAGCGCCGGGCAGCCGATAGTTCCAAGGGTTCTCCAGGATGACTCGAGCGGGATTGCCATGGTCATCCCGTTCGATGCCGATGACCGAGTACACGTGATTGCCCACTAGCGGACCCGTGTCGGGTTTATGAGTGCCTACGGTCACCGCGGTACCGCGCGCCAACGCTTGTGCGATCTGGTGTCCGACCGCCTGGGTGAGGATCGGGAAATCGGTCAGGTTGGCGGGCGTATCGGGCTTGGGGTAGACGGCCTGGATGTACTCGGTCGCGGCACGGATCTCCAGCGGCCACTCCCCGAAGTGCTGTCCGAGGAAATCATTGAACTGCGCATGATAGAACTCGGTCCAGACTCTGGGTTTCTCGATCGAGTACTGGAGGAACTCCTCGACCGGAGCCGTCCATAGCTCTGCTTGTTTCTCCGCCGTCCGATCCGCATAGTGTTGCTGCCAAGCGGATTCGGCGTCGATCAGCCTGCGAGCGAACGCGATATCACTGCGGATCCCGCTGTGCTGGACAGCCTCGGTGACCCGCTGATGGAGATCGGTCTCGAGCTGGTTGTGCAAGGCTGCGGCGAGTTGGAGTCGCTCAGCGGCGGTGAAATTCCGGCCGATGATGAGGGGCGGGAGCTTCTGGCGCATGATATCGGCGGTTTGCGCGCCCATCCTATCGATGAGTGCGGACACGGCAGGCAGGTTCTGTGTGCCCTGGAACTCCGCTCTGAGTTCGGCAAAACCGTTACGAAGGTTTTGGATGATCCGCTCGCGCGAATATTCGCTACCTCTCTCGATCGTGCTGATGCTCGCGATGGTCTGTGTGATCTGCGCGCGCAGGTCGCGGGCGATCCGCTGGCGGATCGTCTCGCTGAACTGTCGCTGCAATGTGTCCGCGTCGAATCGCATGGGGGACAGGAACATTTCGTCGGTTGTCGCGCGCCAAGGATTCTGCAGCAGCCAATGATCGGTGTCGTAGAAATCGTTGCTCAATCGAGAACTGGCAAGGGCGGAATAGCCGGAATCGATGCTGTGATAGCCATTTTCATCGCCGAAGGCGATCGTGTACGCCTTCTCGACCAGCGCGGCCCATAGCGGCTCTCCAGGCCGATGGTCCGCGTAGTAGCCGTACCCGTTGTGCGGATCGACATAGATTTGCTGATCGACGCGGACCCAGTGCGGTCTGTTGTCGTAGAAGAATCGGACGCCGACGGTGCCGTCACCGTAGTCGTGAAACATCTCGATGATGGCGTTCGGATTGTGCTCGGCAAGGTTTTTCATGGCGGCGATCAGGAAACAGTCGCCGACCCCGCCCTGTACGGCATCGTCAGGATGCGGCCCGTCCGGTCCGAACAGCGGTTCGCCGCTGCGATCGGCCAACGTCGGCATGCGCAACGCTCCGGCCGGATCCTGAACCTCGAGCCATGCCGACGGGTCGCGGTTCTGGGGGCTCCGGATCGACAGGCTGTTCCCTTCGCCCGGCAGGGCGATGATCGGTGTGCTGTTCGATAGCCGGACCACCGTGCCGAGCGGGTCGACATATCGAATACCACCGCCGCTGCCGTCCCACGAGAGGACTGTCATACCGTCGAAGATGGTTGCCACGATGAAGTTGTCTTGCAGAAGCGACCTGGGTAGCCGAACCGACTCGTCCTGCACCGAAATGGTGAGGTGGTGCTCATCTGACGACTGGACGAACCACAAATACTCCTTTGTCGGCTGAAACACCTTCCCGTCCGCGTCGATCAGTACGAGCTGTCCATCGTCTACTCGAACATGTGCAGGCGGAGTCGGGGTCACCGCCGATGGTTCCGCAGGCGCCCGCACGATGTCGTCGGTGTAGTTGCCGAAATAGGTTTCGTGCAGTTCGGGCACGAACCATTCGCGCCTGCGGTAGTGGTCCGGGTTGACGGTGACGGCGGTGCCGTTGTCGCTGACGGCGAGATGGTATCGGCCACTGGCGGTTTCGTCGCTGAGTAGGACGTACGCAGAGGGCGTTGTCAGCCGTCCGTGTGTGGCGGGTGCCGCCGGTCGGCGTAGTAGCGCGAGTGTCTGACCGTCGGTGGACTGGACGACATCCAGCTCGAGCCCTGCGGCACGGGCTGCCAGCGGAAGTAGTTGGTCGGTCGCGGTGTGGTCGAATGTGCCTGTCGTGCGCAGGAGTTCGAGCTGGCGGTGGTATGCGGAATTCCGGTTCTGTTCGAACAAGGTATCGAATTCGCGACGCCGCGTGTGCTCGCGTTCTTGGATGATGCGGTTGTTTGTCGAGTTCACAAAGGCAACACGGCGGCGCTGCTCGGTCAGTTGCCGTTCTGCGAGATCGTCGGGAAGGAACCTGCCGAGGTACAGTTCCCGGTTGCGGGTCAGCTCGTCGATTGCCAGAGCGCGTAACACCGAAGGTGCGTCGGCTTCGGTACGTCCCAATGCGCGGGCGATCGCATGGAATACGCCGTCCCGCTCACCCGGCATGGAAATCCAGCGACCCTCGGGTGGGTAGACGCCGTTGATGCGGTCGTGGATGTCGCCACCCGGGTGAGGGCGTTCGCCGACGACCGTCGCCCCGATCGCGGCGACGGTTGGCTCGGGCGGGAGTTGCGGTGGTGTGACTTCGGTCGGATGGACCGGGTGCTGTGCCGCAGTGGCAGTGGGGGTGGTTGTGTGCGCCGGGTCGGCGGAGGCGACGGCCGGGCCGTGTAAGGACATCGGGTCGATGGGGGGTTGGGACTGCGCTGATCCGTGGGGGACGTTGGCGGTGCGGTCGCTCATGGAGAGCGTGGTGAACTTGGGCAGATGTTCCAGATCGATCGCGATGATTCCCCGCGCGCGGCGTGTCTCGTGAACGTTGCTCGGGCCATACATGCGGTACTCGATCCCGGGTACCGGGTCCGGGTAGACATCGAACGGTTTTGCCCCGGCTGCTTGCCAGCGCAGCACGGTATCCCGCTGCAGCTCGAGGACGCTGATGGGTTGCTCCAGGGAAGCGAGCCGCGTTTTATGGTCATCGACCAGAATTTGCAGGTCTTCGATCTCTGGACGTAGCAAGTTTATGCGTTCGTTCAAGTCGGCGATATTCCGAACGGCCGCTGCTTTTGCCTCATCGGGCCCGGTGAGTGCGGTGGGCAGGTGCCGCTTGGCCTCGTGCCGCAGCTGATCGAGCTGTGACGTCGAGGTGGCGATCTGCTCTTCGGCAACGGAGATCGTTCGCCGCATCATGGCGATAGTCGGCCCGAGCTCGGCACTTTTCTCGGCGATTTGTCTGTCGAGCAGCGCGATTTGTCGCGTCGGATTGGTTTCCCGCGGCTGATTACTCCAGGGATTCTCCACAATGAGCCGAACGGGTTGCCCGTTCGCATCTCTTTCGATGTCCAGCAGCAGGTACGAGTGTTGGCCGACCAGGCCAGGGACGGCGGTGGTGTTCTCCGCTCCCGACCCGAGTGTATGGGTGCCCAGAAAGACTGCTGTATCGCTGCGCAGTGCGGAGGCTAATGTGTCGGCTACCGCCCTGTTCATATGTTCGAAGTGGCGGATGTTTCGATCTGGCCCGGCTTCCGAATAAACGGAATTCACAAAGTCGGTGAGGCGATTCTTTTCGTCACGGAATTGATCTCCGAAAATTTTGTCGAGCAACGCCTGAAAGTCGTCGCGAACAAACGCCGAGTACTCTCGGTCCAAAGCGGCTATGTCGTTACCATGCACCTTCTGCAATTCTCGGTGCTTAACGATCGAATTGAGCTCATGGAGAATTGAATCGGTGGAGTCGACGACGTGTCGCGCCAGCTCTAATGGTATCCCGAATTGTTTTGCCAACGTTGTCGGCGCGAATCGCATCGGGTGTAGATAAAAGCCGGTATCGATCGAGCGCGCGGTGCGGTTGATGCTGCCGTCCGGAAGGGTGGAACCGAGGCCGAGGCGATTCGCCGTGATACCGGCGTGACCGCCGCCATCTATGCCTTGGTAGCCGTTCTCGCCGCCGAAGCGCGCGGCGTACGCTTTCTGGACGAGCGTGGGCCACAGTGCTTCTCGGTACACCGGGACCAGTGGCGGGTGGCCGTCCGCGGGAGCATGCCCGGCGTAATGGCCTTGTCGGGTTTCCGAGTGGACGTAGATATTCTTGTCGACGCGAGTCCAGTCGGGTTCGCCGTTCTCGAAGAATCGTATGGCCACCGTGCCGTCCGGATATTCACGAATCATTTCCCGGAGCAGATCCGGTCGTCCGCCGAGGGCCTTGAGGGGGGTGAACAGATAGCAGTCGCCGAGTGCGCCCTGACGGACATCGTCCGGTGTTATCCACAGTTGGTCGGTGTACGGCTCCGGCTTCCTGAGGAAAACCGGTGCATCCGTTCGATCTTCTATCGTTGGTATCTGTAGCGCCGAATCGGTGTCGCGGATCGGGATCCACTTTTCCTCTTCGGTGGCTCTCGGATCCCTGATCCACTTGGTATCACCTTCACCATGCTTGACCGCGATGGTGGCACCGTTCGCGAGTTCGATCGGTTGCCCCCATGGGTCGGTATATCGGATACCGCCACTTTTACCGAGCCATCTATTGCCGTTGAAGCCTGCTTCGAGTATCGATCGCGGCAGAACTACTGCCTTGTCGTTGTAACGCACAGAGAAATGGACGTTATCGCCGGGGATCGGCGTCATGATGAGGTCTGTCTGTGTGCGGGGGAGCCGGATTGTCGTGCCATCCGTGCCGACGAGGATCAGGCCTTCGTTCGGGACCTTGACCGCGGCCGCGGGTTGCCGTGCCAGCGCTGGGGCGGTGCCCTGGGGTGCACTCAGCCCGTGGGCCTCGACCGCCAAATAGTAGTGATCATCGGTCTGCAGGAGTACCGGGTGCGTGCTGCCCGGCTTGGCTGTGCCGAGATGTTCGATGCCGCTCCAACTGCGTATCTCGACATGGGCCGACGTCGCGGCGGCGGCCTTCCGCAGGAGGGGATCGGCATGCGTTCCACCGAAGGGCCCCGACGGCGTTCGTAGCTCTCGCAGCTGATCATTGAGCTGTCGGATGCTCTGCCGCGCTCCAGCGATGCGCAGCCCCAGTGCGATTCTCTCGTTGGGGCGCGCGTCGCGCTGCTTCGCGCTGTCCGTGCTCAGCTGATCCGAGATCGCCGCGCGTTCATGCTCGAGCGCGGCCGCGACGGTCCGCCGCAGGGTATCCATCGCCAGCGTCCGACCGTCGGGGTCGGGGGTCTTCGCCATGTGGTCGACTCGATACAGGAAGTCGGTCAGATCCGTAATTCGTTCCCACACATGGCCTTTCGGTGCCTCGACGCCATCGATGCTGGACGTCAGGTTGCGGTGACTCATGTCGGGCGGCGCCGAGGGGGCCGGATCCACGACCGAGATCGGCGCACGGCTGGGGGAGGCGGCTTCGACGCTGATCGGTGTGGCGGTGGGTGTCGATACGGAAAGTTGCTGTGTGTGGACGTTGCTGGTGTGGCGCGGGGTGTTTGCGGACGGTTCGGTATTCAGCTTGCCGAGCAGGTCGTCGCCGAAGTAGGTCTCACCGTGGTCAGGGGTGAATTCTCCACCCGCTTTTCGCGGTGCGGGGTTGTCGGTGACCACGGTGCCGTCGCGGTGGACGGCGACGTGATAGGCGCCCTGTTCGGTGTTCTCGCGGAAGAGGAAGTGGGTGGATTGGCCTGGAATTCCGTGCAGCAGTGGGGTTCGGTGACCGCCGGGGTGGAGCACGACCAGGTTGAGTTGTAAGGCGCGGGCGGCGGCGGGCAGTACGAAGTCTGCTACCTCGTTGTTGAATTTGCCGGTCAGGAGCAGGATTTCGACCTGGCGATCGTATTCGTCCGCGCGCGCCTTGTCGAAGTCGGCGCGGCGGGTGCGTTCGGTGGCTTGCGCGGCCTCGTCATGGTCTTCGCTGTCGAAGGTGGCGCGGCGAGTGTCCTCTGCGCGTTGACGTTCGGCGAACGAGTCGGGGGCGAAGAACGGTAGGTACTCATCGCGGTTGGCCATGAGTGTTCCGGCCACGTGGGCGCGCAGGTCGCCGGGTGCGTCGGCGTCGGTCATGCCCAGGGTGTGGGCGAGGGCGTGGAACATGCCGTCGCCGTTGCGCGGCATGGCTTTCCAGCGGCCAGATGGCGGATACACGCCACCGATGTGGTCGCGCGGTTCTTCGCCGTGCGCCGGGCTCGTTGTCGATTCGAGTGCGTGTGGCGATGCGGCTTCGGCTGTCGCCGGTGCGGCTTCGGCTGTGCGACTCGTGGTATGCGTGGGTAGCGATGAGGTGCGCGGCGGTATGTGCGGTCGCGTTCCGTCGGTGCGTGGCGGGATGACGGGGCGGGCCTCGTTCGCGGTAGGGCGCGATGAGGTGCGTGGTCGAATGTCCGGTCGTGTTCCAGCGGTGGGATGTTGCGGCTCGGTGGCGCGCGTCGCCTCCGAGTGCTGGGTGGTTGGCTGGTGCTGATGTGGTGCGGTGCCCTCGCTGCCGGGCGCTGTCGAGGGATTGCCGGAGGTGATTCGGTCCCACAGACGAGCGATGTCGCTGTATACCGACGTGCCACTGCGGCGCGGTGGTTTGACGTCGAGGGGCGGGCGATCGGCCGCTATCCGGGCGAAGGAACGCAACGCCTTCCCGGCGTTCGCGCGATCGCTGCCCTCGAATCGGTAGTAGTTGGAGTGGGCGCCATGCGGGTTGCCGAAGTCGCGAGGAAAACCGGTTTGCAATCGCGTGGCGCCGAAGTCTCTGGTGGACGGGTCGACGCCGAGCCCGGCGACGACGAGTTGGTTGCGGGTGCCTTGCCTGCTGGTACCCAGTTGGGTGATCGGGTCACGGCCGGAGGACGCCACGAATACCTTGTTCGGTGGCAGGCCGAATTCCGCCGATCGAGCCAGCGGTCCCGCACCTGGCGACCCCAGCAGAGTGATGGCGCTGACCTCGCTCTTCAGTCGCCCGCCCTGTCCGGCGTAGGAGGTGGCGACGCTGCCGTAGCTGTGGCTGAAGATGTAGTTGAGCGGCAGCGAATTCGCGGCTGAGTCGGCTGATGTGCGCAGACGCCGTACTTCATTGAATACCGCGATGTCGTGCGCCAGCCGCGCGCCGCCCTGCTGTGCGAGGGTGGGGGTGACGATGCTCTTGATCGTCTTGACGATGTTGCCGGGCTTGATCGTGCTCTGCGGGGCCTCGTAACCGATCCAGACGACCGATGCGGCGGTCTTGTCGTTGTCCAGCCAGCGGATGGTCTCCAGGAAGTGGTTGCTCGCCGCTTTGAACTTGTAGTCGAGCCTGAGCAGGTTGGTGCCGACGCCACCGACATGCCACGAGACCGAATGCGCGGTGTCGACATCGCCGATCGCGAGGACGATGCGGCCCCGGCCGTTATACGCGGCGGCGTCGTAGCTCAGTACGTGCACCTTCGGCGGTGCGTCGTGCGGCCAGGGGTTCTCTGTACCGCGGATATCGACCAATTCTCTTGCAGCATCGGTGAATTCGTTCAGCTGGTGGATCGTGTCGCGGAGGTTGGTCAGTGCCCGCTGTTCGACCTTTGTCAAACGCTCACCGGCTGCGGCGCGGTCCTTCAGTGCGCTGTAGTCCCGATGGATCGCGGTCCGGTTCGCCAGGTCGCGATCGCCCGCGGGGAGACCCTCGGTCCGTCCGACTCGATGTGGTTCGCTCCAGGTCAGGGCGGTGCGTTCGGCCTGGCTCAGGTCGGACCACGCACGGAAGGCGTTGTCGGCCTTCTGTTTCGCGGCGACGATCGCATCGGCGGTTTCGGTGTGAATCCGCTCCTCGGGTATTCCGCCGAGCAACGAGTCCCACCTCGTACGCAGATCGGTGAGCGCGTCCGGTGTGAGCGCGGAGGTGAGCGGGTGCGCGGCATCCGGATTCGCTCGCTGGCTGTCGGGCGAAAGGTGTTGTGGTGCTGGATCTTGCGGTCGATCCGCTCCGTGCTGGAGTTGCGTTTCGTCGCCGTGTACCGCGGGGTCTGTTGTGGTTGCCGGTTTGGGCGCGACTTCGGTTGTGGTGGTGGCGGTCTCGGGCGGTGGCGGGGCGGAGGGCCGTGGTGGGACCGGGGCAGCCGCGTCGTAGGTATGGGGTAGGGGCGACGTCTGCGGCGGGATGGCGGTATGTGCCTGATCAGCGTCGGGCACTGCCGACGTGTCGGGCGGAGTGTGCGACTGTGTTCGTCCTGTGTGCGGCCCCTGTGCCGTGTGATGGGGCGCTGCGGCAGGGTCTGCCACTGCGAGGAAGTAATGATTGCCGATCAGTAGCAACGTGGCATCGGGCTGCCAGTTCGGCGGGCGGTCATGGTGTCGGTTGCCGTCGCGCTCGAGGTAATCCACGCCCTGTGTTCGCGGCTCCGCACCACCCGCCCGATGGACTTCGAGATTCATGCCGAGGTGCGGCGCGGCTTCGTACACCATGAAGTCATAGAGGTCGTTGGTGTAGAACTCGTTGCCGCGCAGTTGCTCGAGCTGGGCCGGGAACTCTTCGAGGGAGATCCCCAGATAGCGTTCGGGATTCGTCTCGAAGTTGGTGGCTATCGAATCGGCGAGATCGCGGCGCAGCTCTCGGATGCGGGCGTCGAGTTGAGCAGGGGTGCGGCCCGGCACCCTTTCGGCGAGAGCGAGCGCTTGCAGGAGGCAGTTGCCGTTGCGGACCATGCTCTCCCACTGATAGCCCTGCGGCGCGGGAACATTGGTGAGGTCGGGCTCCGTTACCAGGACGACATCATCCAGCACCCACTGCGGGATGGGTTCGAAGCCGTCCGAAGCGATGGCGTGTTCGGTGTTCGACAGTGCGTGGGTGGTGGTCGGCTCGGTCGTCGAGATCGGTTCTGTTACCGCCGCGGTGAGGGGTACATCGAAGGACTGTCCGGAGCGCGCGGCGATCCCGGTCGACCGTGCGGTGTCCGCCTCGGCCCGATCACCGGATTCGCGTGCGGTGCCGGGGAGGGCAGACCGCGATGCCGACCTGTCGTTGGTCGTCGCGGATTCCTTACTGACCGAGGATGATCCACTTTGCTGCGCCGACCTGCTGTTGCTGTTCTCCACGGTGCCGCCCGGCAATCCACTGCGCTGCACCGGCCTACTGCCGCCGGACGTGGCTTCGGTGCTGCCGGATAGACCCGCGCCGCGCTGCGGTGGGATCGTGGGTTTGGTCGTGGATTCGCCAGTGGTGGAGGGCGAACCGCTGCGCTGTCCCGGCGCGGGGTTGTGCTCGACGCTGGTCGGCTTGGCCGGTCCGGTGTGCGGCGCCGTGACAGAACCGGGCTTCCCCGTGCCGGCCGGACTGGAGGAATCGATGCTCGCGCGGGGGCTGGAGCCGTCGGTGCGCGGCCGTGATTCACCGCGTTGCTGCGGCGAATTCGACTGTTGGGGACTGCCTTTCGATGACGCCGAACTCTGGTCGACGGTCGGCTTGCGGTCGGTCGCTGCCTTGTCGGGGGTAGTCGCGCGCGAGACTGTCTCGCCCGGGTTCGGCTTGGCGCCGGCGGCCGGGTTCGGCCGGACGTTCGCGTCGCTCGAGCCCGGTTTGGCGCTGACCGTCGCATCGCCCGAGCCGGACGGGTGTGGCAGGCTGCCGTCGATAGCCGGGAGCGGGGCGGACGGGTTCAGTTTGTGCGGCGTGAAGTGACTCTTGACCCCCTCCACGCTGCCGCTCAACGCGCCCGCCATCCCGCCGACGACCATGGCGAGATCGAAATCCCAGTTGCCGGTCATGAGTCCACCGGCGGCATAGCCCGCACCCATGCCCGCGGTCCCCGCGACGATGGCGCTCGCACCTGCTCGCCACGCGGCACCCCACGCGCTCTTCGGTGCGGTCATCGCGCCCGCGAACGCGTAACCCACCGGGAAGGCAACGAGCGCGCTGATGCCCGAGATGGCGGTGGTGATGCCGACCTGTGCCCAGTCGATGGAATCGCGATGTCCGCGTCCGATCTGAATGCCCTGAACCACCAGCTCCTGCGCGGCACCGGTGGCGGTGCCGAACGCGACACCGATGGCCGCCTTCTTCGCGAACGAGACGAGGGCCTGCCGGGTGCCCATGGCGGCGAGACGACTCAATAGCGTGGTGGCGGCGACGCGTGTCGCGGCCTGTCCCGCTGTCTCGATCGCGCCGATCGTCGCGGCGCCGAACAATGTCGACAGGGCCCAGGCGATTTCGATGGCGACGATGACCAGTGTGGTGAGGATCTGTAGCTTGCTGTACTCGATCTGGGCGCCGCCATCTCTGGCGTACTCGCCGAATTCGTGGAGGCGCTTGGCCATCGCTTCGATCGAGGTATCACCGGCGAACAGGCCCGCGAACTCGGTGCGCATCGCCTCGGCCCCGTCGCCGGAGTAGGACATCAGCGTTGTTCTGGTGGCGTCCTGCAACTCTGGAATGATCGCGCGCAGTTCCCGCGCGGCGGCCTTCCATTCCTGGTCGATCTCGAACAGTTGAGTTTCGTCGCCCTCCGGCCAGGCCGAACCCGCGATCCAGCTGGTCCACTCCAGCCAGGAGGGAATCGTGACCGTCATCGACTACCAATCGGCGTCGGCGACGACCGACCGGTGCACGGGTTGCGGCACGACATCATCGAACTGGGTGACATTGTCCCGCTGTCGATCCGGATGGCCGGGTGGCGTGGTCGGCGCGGTGCGCGGTTGGAGACTCGAATCGCGCAGATCCGGCAGTCCTGGCACCATCTCGGACAGGCTGGGCAGCCGTGACCGCTGCTTCTGCAGCGGCTGAAACAGCTGTTCGGCTTCGGCTTTCACCTTTGCCGCCGCGGACTGCGCCGCCTCGGTCATGGCCGCGGCGATCTCGTCGTAGGTCAGGTCGGCGATGTCGTCGGCGAAGGTGGTGTCGATCAGTACACCATCGGCGTTGACCGTGACGCGGATTCGCTTATCGCATGCGGTGGCGCTCGCGGTGAGCTGAGCTCGCTGCTCATGGGCGCTCGCGAGCGAGCGCACGTGAGCCTGAACGGTATCGATCAGGTCGGCGAGATCCGATTTCGCCGCTTCGTTCGCCATGACTTTCTCCTGCGGCATCCGGATTTGCGGTAATGCGGCGCACATGCGGCATCATGTGGCAACGTTACCCATGAACCATCGGGCGTAAGCGCCCTCGAAGTCGTTGCGCGCCTGGATATCCTGCGCTTTCCCGCGGCGATGATGCATGAATGACGGCGAAATGAGGTCCACTCGGGCCGATAGCGCTCGGTGATCCGGCGATGAGCTCACGATGATCCGCCGATGAGCGACCCGGGTGTTCAATTCTAGTGCGCGACGGCTGCTCTCAGTGGCGTGGTGGTCCGAGATCGCAGTGTGCAGAGATTGTCGACGGGAGTAGCGGTGGTCAGCCAACCGGGTTCGTGGTCCTATTTCGAACAGCAGGCGAAGGACAAGTACCTCCAGCTCGACCCGGGTGTCGCGCTGGATGTTGCGAAGGCTATTGCGGAACTGATCACCCGGACCGAACGCTTCAAGAATTGGGTCGGTCAGACGCCGAAGGTCGTCGGAATCGGGAATCGGGATTCGGGCAAGGCGCTCGCGAAGAAATTCGACGACAAGACTGTCCAGCTCGGCGCCGTGCTCGGCAAGCATCTCACGGTGCTCACCGATATGGGTGAGACCTTCGTTGCCGCGGGCAAGGCTTTCGCCGCGAACGAACATGATTCGGCTGACTGGTTCAAATCACTCGACGACATATCTTTCAAACCATCCCCGCCGAATGTGATACTCATTCCCTCGACCGATAAGACGCATCCAGGGGGAGCCAAACCGAACAAGCCGACTATTCCTAAGTTTGGCGCCGGGATGGATAAAGCCACCATTGATCCGGATCCGGCGAGCAGTATGTCATGGTCCATGCTGTACAGCCTTGCGCAGTCGATCGATGTGAACACCATGATGACATTGAAGTATGTCTGGGAGACGACGGCCAAAGAGTATGTCGATGATGCGGGCAAGCTGCAGGACAAGTTCAAAGAGATAAAAGAGAACCGCTGGACGGGCAAGGCTGCTGCCGCGGCGCACAAGGCGGTCGGTCAATATTACTCGTCGGTGCAAGAGCTGCGCGACACCATGAAAATAGTCATCGACAATGCTCAATATACCGCGGACTGGCTGAATGCGACGTGGACTCAGTTGGGAGTCATGCCCGCGCAGGAGGACGAGAAAACGCTCGCGGCATATCGCGAGATCTATGACAAGGTATTCCGCGAGGGTCTGCAGAATTCCGATCAGCTGTTTCCGCGACTGCCCGAACCGGCAGGGGCGGATAAGCCGCCCACGGACAATGGGCCCAAAGATAAGTCGCCCACGGACAATGGGCCCAAAGATAAGTCGCCCACGGACAATGGGCCCAAAGATAAGTCGCCCGCGAACAATGGGCCCAAAGATAAGTCGCCCGCGGACAAGGGACCTGGAGACAAGGGGCCAGGCGGCGAGAGTTCGCCAGGTGGGAGTGGCCCAGGCAGCGGTGGCGGGTCAGGTGGTGGCTCGGCCCCGGGGACGTCGAAGCCGGACGATCCGAAACCGGGTGATCCCAAGCCGGGTGATCCGAAACCGGGTGATCCCAAGCCGGGTGATCCGAAACCGGGTGATCCCAAGCCGGGTGATCCGAAACCGGGTGATCCGAAACCGGGTGATCCCAAGCCCGGCAACCCCGGTGGATCGCCGCGGCCTGCTCCGGACCCCGGATCGGCGAACCAGAACATCATCGGCCCGCTGATCAGCGCATTCTCCCAAGGGATTCAGGCCGTGGGGCAGACCGTGGGGCAGATCGCGCAGGCGGCTGTGCAGATCCATACCGCCAACCTTGCCGCCGGGCTGAAGGTGCCGGAGCTCGGTGGTGTTCCGGGTGCGGGCATTCCCGGTCCGAAGGGGGGTGGTCAGGTATTGCCGTTGGCAGCTGAGGTGCCCTCGGTCACGCCGCCGCAGGCATCGAAACTTTTTCCGCGAGCGGCACTTCCGGCCCCAGATGGTCAAGTACTCGCGCCGCCTGGCAGCTGGGGCCCCGGTGCGGCGGGCGCTGGCGCGCCGGGATCCACTGGTACCGGCGGGCATTCGGCCGATCGGCGCAACAAGCCGGTGGAGCAGGAGTTCCTGGAGGAATTCGGCATCGAACCCGCCGCGGTCAAACCGGTGCTCGACTGATGTCCGCGACCTGGTCGTTCAGCGATCTCGACTTCATGGTGCTGTGGGAGCGGAACACCGACCTTCCGCTGCCTTATCCGTTCACCTACACCTGCCGATACACCGGGCACAACGAGTACGAGCGGGCGAAAGTGCAGGTGTGGGAACGGTTGCGCGACAGCGTGCCGACCGAGGTTGTCGGTGCGATCGAAACGGTATGTCGGCCTGACGTATTCGTGAGCGCTCGGGGCTGGTGTGCAGACGATATGGATAACCCGGGCAAACGGATCCGAATCGTCGCCGCGCGCTCCGCCGCATCCGGCTATGTGCTCAGCCAGCTGCCCGGCGAGACCGTAGGGCACAGTGGTGGTTACACCATCGCGGAATGTGATGCGCGCGGCCTCGGCGCGACGGTGGTCGCGGCCCTGCCCGCGGTTCCGGCCGGTAGACGATCCAATGTGCCGATCGTGGCCGAGCCGGAGGCCGACGACGACGGTGAGTACCGCGGCCCGCTGCTGCTCGACGGTGACGACTCCCGTGAGGTCAACAGCAGGCGGTTTCTGGAGCTGCCCGCAACGACCACCGGGGAGATCATCGTCCGGCAGGGCCGGTCGAAGTTCGGTCCGCGCGGCATCCTCGAGCAGGTGCTGAGCTGGCGCGACCTGCCCGACGACGGCCGCTATGTGATCGTCCACGATGACGACCCGATCGCTGTGGGGACCGGAACTCAGCGACTGATCGGAGTGCTGGACGAGGCGATCGATCTGATGGTGGATCGACTCGAAACCCATTGGGAAACAGGCGATTCGATAGCGGGAAGGCGATACGGTGGCTGACGATCCCCAGAAACCGCCCACGCCCCCGGACAAGCCCGCTAACCCGCCTGAGCTGACCATAGGCCAGATCCAGAAGCAGGTCGCCGATCGAGAACTCAAGTTCCAGCCCAGCGCCGCCAAGGAGTGCGCCGACGGTTGCAATGTGATGATCGGCATGCTGCTGGCCATCAAAAACGAGATCAGCAAGAAGGCCGCTACCCTACCCCAGCTCGGGTCGATGGATTCGGGATTCTTTCTGACCAAGGCGTTCAACGACAAAGCGGAAAACCTGGTCAAGATCCTGGAATCGCATGTCGCGCTGCTCACTGCGATGGGTGAGGCATTTCGCGATGCCGGACGGGCATATGGTGATGCCGACGGAAAGTCGGCCGACACGATGAAGTACCTGGACGGCATGAAGATCACGAAAGATCCGGCGCCGAATGTGGTCTATACGCCGCAGAAATACAAGCCGCCTTCCGACTCCGTCCCGAAACATGACTCGAACAATGGATCGGAAACGATAACCTTCGCGACCGAAACGCCGAGTGCTCAAGAATGGAACAAGCTCTACAAGCTTGGGCAGGAGCTGGGTGGGACACCTTCGAAAGCGCAATTGGCCGCAGAGGCGGGCGGCGCTTGGAAGTGGGGGCACGAGACGATCACCGCGTCCGTTACGGAACTCGACAAGCATCTGGTGACCGCGAAGGCCGACAAGTGGGAGGGCCCGGGGGCGACGGCGGCCGCCAGCGCGGTGAGCAAATACAGTGTCACGGTGAACAATTTGGCCGAAGGTATGAAGATCATGGCGGCCAATTTGAAGTACACATCGGAATGGCTGCATACTACGCGACTTTCCATGCCGACCAAGCCGTATCCCGACCCGCCGAAAGAGAAGTACGTTCACTGGAACAACAGCAATCGGCCCGGTGATCATGAAGGCAGGGGTGACGGCGTTTATATCGTCGATGAGGCGCGGAAGCTTCCCGGGTATCAGGAAAATTTCAAGGTGCACTACGCCGACGGTATAGACAATAGTAAGAAGGAGTTCGTCAGTCTTGTCGCGCCGCCCGCTATAGGGGGTGGCGGCAATAAAGACGACAACAAACCCGGTGACAGCAAAAATGGTGACAATGACATCGATGTCGACAAGAGCGGTGGTGACGAAAAGCCCGACCTGAGCGATTTGCTGAAGACGCTCTTTCCCGATGGGGGCGGAGATATCGGCGGCGGGTCGGGCGTTCCGGATGTGGATGTCCCGCCGCCGCCGAACGTGGATGTCCCGCCGCCGCCGAACGTGGATATCCCGTCACCGTCGAGCGCGGACGTTCCGATGCCGTCGGGCGCGGGTGTTCCACCACCGCCGAGTCTGGACATCCCACCGCCGACAATCGGAGGTCCGATGCCGGATGTCGATATTCCGCCGCCGCCCTCGGCCCGCTCGGGCCCGCTACCCGAGTACACGCCGCCCGTGTCGAGCCCATCCGTTCCCGGTCTGCCCACCATTGGTGGACCGTCATCCCGCGATGGCGCGCCGGGTTCCGGGAACGGCCCGGGATCGGAGGCAAAGGATGCCGCGAGCCAAGCCGCCAATGCCGCGAGCCAAGCCGCGCAGGCGCAGGCCGCGGAGCGGATGCGTGCCGCCGACGCGGCCGCCAAGGCGGATCAGGCAGCCAAGGCGATGGCTGGACTGCCCGGGGTACCGAGGCTGGACGGGACGAGTGGATCGGGCGGACCGGGCGGACCTGGTAGTCGCGCGGGCGCGATCGGTGGCGGTCCCGGCGCGGGGCCGTCCGCCCCCGGTGCTTCGCAGTCCTCGAAACTTTTCCCGCGCGTGGCACTTCCGGGCGCCGCCGCGGGCCTACCGGTGGGCGCGGGCGCCGCGGGGCCAGGCATGTCGGGCGCGGGCGCCGGCATGCCGCCCGGCGCTCCGGGTGCGGGTGCACCGGGCGCGGCCAACCAGGGCAAGGGGGAGCACAAGCGCGCCAAGTATCTGGATTCCAAAGAACATCTCGAGGAAGGATTCGGCCCGTTGCCTCCCGCGATGAAGCCAGTGATCGAGCCGTCGCCGTGACGAGAACGCTGACAGATCTCGAATTCAGTGCGGTGTGGGAGCGGTATACCGGCGAGCGGCTGCCGACGCCGTTCACCTTCATGAGTCGCACCCCATGCCGGGAGGATTACGAGCGCGAGGTGCATCAGGTGTGGCAGCAGTTGCGCGCCGATGGATTCCTGGCCCAGATGGTCCAGACTCTGCACCTCCCCGACGTTTACGTTGCGGTGGACGGCTGGGATCCCGCGGATTGGGAGAATCCGGCCGGTCGGATCCGGGTGCATGCCGCGCGCGCGGGCTCGAGCGCCTATGTGGTAACCCAGCTGCCCGGTGAAACCATCTGGCACAGTGGCGGATTCACGATCGCCGACATTCAGCCACGCGGTATCGCGGCGGCGATCGTTGCCGCACTGCCCGAGACCCCGCCGGGCCAGTGGGGCAACGTGACCATCGTGGAGGGGCCCGAGCCCGACAGCTCCTTCCATCAGACCAGGTCGATCGTGGCCGATGAGGGCGATGCTTCGCTGGAACGCAGCACGCGGTTCCTCGGCGCGCCGACCACATCCATCGGCATGATCACGGTCTGCCAGGGCAGGTCGAAGTTCGGGCCGCGCGGGATGGGGTCGCGGGCGCTGGGCTGGCGTGACCTGTCCGACGACGGCCGCTATGTGATTCCGGTCGGCGTCAATCCGGTTGCGGCGGGCGTCAAAGCGCGCAGGCTGATCGAGATGATCGACGAGGCGATCGGAGAAATGGTCGAACGACTCGAAACACACTGGGAAGCAGGGGATTCAGACTCTCTTCGGGAAAGGAACCGGTCGGCGAGCGCCGGGTGGTGATCGCTGATCAACGGCAGCATCGGCGGTCCGGTCAGCCTTCGAGGAGCAGGGTTACCGGGCCGTCGTTGATCAGCTCGATGTGCATGTGCGCGCCGAACCGTCCGGTGGCGACGGTGGCGCCGAGGTCGCGCAGCGCCTGCGCGAAGGCGTCGACCAGTGGTTCGGCGATCGCGCCGGGGGCGGCCGCCGACCAGGAGGGGCGGCGGCCCTTGGCGGTGTCGGCGTAGAGGGTGAATTGGCTGACCACCAGAATCGGGGCGTCGAGATCGGCGGCGGAGCGTTCGCCGTCCAGGACGCGCAGCCGCCAGAGCTTGTCCGCCAAGGCTTTTGCCGTCGCCTCGGTGTCGTCATGGGTCACGCCGACAAGCGCGAGCAACCCGTGCGGTGCACCGTGTGCGGCGGGGTCGATCCGGCCGACGATCTCATCGTCGACGGATACCGTGGCCATGGTTACTCGTTGCAGCAGGATTCGCACATCGGTGGATCATGCCCTGCCCGCCGGTGGCATCGGCGGGTGGTCCGGTCAGCGGCGGGGCCGATGATGGTTCGCTGATCCGCGGGTGATGGATTCGGAAACCGAATTCTGTTGCGCGACATCGGGAATTCACCGCTGTGCGGTGTCGTGGAGATCCGATGACCGGTGAACCGTGGAGTGGCGATGACCAACGAGCGAGCTAAGGCCGATATGGCGACCATGCTGGAAGGTCTGCAGGAACAGCTGAGCGGGCTCGCGCAGATCCAGCAGCGGCGCGCCATGCTCACCGGCAGCGCGGTCGCGTGTGACAAACGCATCTCGGTCACCGTGAACGCCGACGGGGTGCTTGTCGAAACCAGGTTCGCCGACGATATCGGGGACCTCACCTTCGACGAGATCGCGAGCGCGATGACCAGCGCCGTCCAGGAGGCGGCCGCCGATGTGGCGCGGCAGAACCACGAGCTGATGGCGCCGCTGCTGGAACGTAAATCGAAGCTGCCGCCGTTGTCCTCGCTGGTGGAGGGTGCGCCGGACCTCGACGCGGTGATCCCGGTTGCGCCACCGGCCTCACTCGCACCGCCCGGGTCGCCCGAACGCGTCGAAAAGCAGGCGGGCGGACCGATGTTCAGCGATACCGTCGAGCTCTCGCGGCGCTCGGTCATCGTGGATTCCGACTGGTGAGCAGGGACGGACAATGGGCCTCGAGCTTCCCGACGGGTTGCAGGGTCTCGCCTGGATCGCCGGATCGAAGTGGCCTGCGGGCGATGAGACCAAGATGTGGGCGGTCGCCGATGCGTGGAAGGACGCGAGCGGCGAACTGAAGGTGCTGCTGGAGGCGGTCGCCGGAGCCAAATCCGCCACTATGGACGCGTATTCGGAGGGGCAGGCCCGTACGCAGATGGGCGCCAGGTTCGATCAGCTGCTGACCGGCGATCATTCGGTCGAGACGCTGGCGAAGCTGTTCGCGGCCATTTCCGATTCCGCCTTCGACCTCGGTACCGAGCTGGAAGCGACCAAGATCAACATCATTGTGTCGCTGGTCTGGCTGCTGCTGGAAATCATCTGGGCTTGGGTGTTTCCGGTGACCGCGCCCGCCGCCGAAAAGGCGGCCATCACCACCACCCGCTCTATCCTCCGGGTGGTCGAGGACAAGCTGGCCAAGTGGATCGAGAACATCGCGCGGAAACTCGGCGCGTCCGCCGAGAAGCGCTACTTCTTCAAGACCATCACCCAGGGGAAGTTCGTGCTGCCCACCGCGAAAGGGTGGGGCGTGTACGGCGTGAAGTTCTTGGAGTCCGGCCTCACGTCGATGGCATTGGACGCGAGCGTGCAGGTCGGGCAGCTCCGGGCGGGACATCGCAGGGCGTTCGACGGGCGGCAGCTGGGAATCTCGCTGTTGTCCTCGCTGGCGGGCACCATCCCGGGACGAGAGTTCGCGCGCTACGCGGGTTTCGGGCTGGACAAGCTGATCAGCAATCGGATTGCGGGTAAGACCGGGGTCCCTGCGCTCCGCGGGGCGCTTATCGGTGCGGGGTCGGGTGTGATCAGCACGGCGATGGGCAACTTGGCCGTCGGTGTGACGACGGGATCGTGGGATTCGTTCGGCTCACCGGCCGGCTGGGTCGGTGGCGCGTCCAGAGGGGCGACCGTCGGTGCGGCGCGTGGCGCGTTCACGATGCGATCGGTGTCGAGCCGCGACATTCGCCGGTTCGCCTGGGCCAGCAAGCCTTCGGACGGATCCGCGCCCGCACCGGCCGCGCCCGTGCCGAGTGTGCAGACGCGGCAAGGCGGTTCGCGTGCGGGATCGGTCAACGGCGAGGTGCCGCAGTCCGTAGCCGGGGCCGGGGCCGTAGCCGGGGCCGGGGCCGGGGCCGGGGCCGTAGCCGGGGCCGGGGCCGGGGCCGTGCAGAGTGGCGGATCCCACGGGTCGGTGCGTGCGCCGTCGGCGGACGCGAATGCGAATCAGAGTGTGCGTGCGCCATCGGTGGATGGGAACCAGGGAGTGCGTGCGCCGTCGGCGCATGACAACCAGGGTGTGCGTGCGCCGTCGGTCAACGGGAATCAGTCTGTGCGCGCGCCGTCGATGCATGAGAACCAGGGTGCGCGGACAGCGGCGGGCGGTATCGGAAATCGCGGTGCACAGCACGGGAATTCGGCTGACGCGCCCGCAGGCGGTGACGGGTCTTCGGCGCGCACTCGCGATTCGCTCGGCCAGTCCTTCCACGATGCGCGCTCGACGATGTCGTCGAACAGCTCGGGCACCAGGAACTCGAATTCATTTGTGACGGCACGTAGTTCCATCGGGTCGAGCGTGTCGGGTGCGATGGCCCATGGCAGCACAGGCGGTGCCGGGGCGTCCACTGCCGCGGGCTCCGCGGCGTCGAGTGTGGCCTCGGGTCCTGTGGCGTCGAGTGGGGGGACGGGGCACGCAGCGCCGCGCGTCGGTGGTGGGGCGCCGACCTCATGGGGGTCGTCGGTGGACGCCAATGAGCCCGCTAGAGCTGCCGCACCGGCACCGGCACCGGCACCGGCACCGGCACCGGCACCGGCACCGGCACCGGCGGCGGAGCGGTTCGTGGCCGCGGGTACGGAGGTGAGCGAGCGGCCATTCCTCGGACCTGGCAAGGATCTGAAGGCGAAGACGCGGCCGAAGGTCATTGTCGACTGGGGGCCGCTGCCCGGGAAATTCGAGGCGCCACCGGCGCCGAGTGCCGGTGATTGGCTACCTGACCACATGGACGATCCCGGGCGCACACGGAATCCGGGCCAAGGACCCGTGCCCGGGCCGAATCCACCGAAACCTGATCCAGGCAACGGCGATCATCCTCCTGGCCCTGGCCCTGGCCCTGGCCCTGGCCCTGGCCCTGGCCCTGGCCCTGGCCCTGGCCCTGGCCCTGGCCCTGGCCCTGGCCCGGCACCGAACCCAGGCCCGGCACCTGGGCCGAATCCAAACCCGAGCCCGAGCCCGAGCCCGAGTCCGAGTCCGAGCCCGAATCCGGGCCCGAGCCCGAATCCGAGTCCGAGTCCGAGTCCGAGCCCGAATCCGAGTCCGAGCCCGAGCCCGAATCCTGGGCCGCCGCCGAAACCTGATCCGGGACACGGTTATTGCCCGCCGGGGCATAAGCCGCGGGCGGGTGACGCGGCGGATGTCGATGTGGCATTCCAGTTGAGCGCGGACAGTCGCCAGGAGCGGCGCGACAACGAAACAGACAGGAGTAACAGGAATGGCTGACACGGTTACGGTGGATCCGGTCAAATTGCGGTCGGCCGCGAACAAGTCGGCGGCGATCCACGACCAGATGAAGACCACACTCGCCAATTTGGAGACTAAGCTCAACTCGGCCGGATCTCCTTGGGGAGCAGATGGTTTCGGTGACAAGTTCGCCAAAGGCGAGAAGGGGTACATCGCCGCGCGCGACAGTCTTTTCCTCGGCAGCCAGAGCATGGCGAAGACGTTCGGCGAGCTCGCGACGGGGCAGCGGGACGCGGCACACAACTTGGACGGTCAGGAAGCCCTCAATACCCGGGACGCGCAGCTGCGCACCTGACGACCCGGGGGATCGGCGCTCGGTTCACCGTCAAGGAGTCGTCAGGGACATCGAAATCGACCCGCGGGGACGTGTTGAATTCCGCTGTGGAACGGGCTGACTGGGCCCATCGTGCGGAGGGTGTTCGGTGTCGATCTACATGCCCGATGAATTGCAGTGGCTCGGCTGGGTCGCCGGTTCGGCATGGCCGAAGGGCGACGAGGACACGATGTGGGGCATCCGCGACGACTGGAACGAGGCCAGCCGGGCATTGCGTGCCTTGCTGGCCGATCTCGACGTCGCGGCCGATGCGACGCTGGCGGCCTACCCGGGCGGCGACGGGGTCGAGCAGATGCGCGACGCGCTCCATAAGCTCACCGCCGGTGACCAATCCGTCGCGCACCTAGCCGAATTACTGGGCAGCGTAGGCGAATCCGCCGACGCGCTCGCTACCGAGATCGAGTACACCAAGCTCCTGGTCATCACGTCGCTGGTCATGCTGCTCATCGAAATCGCGATGGCGTGGCTGTTTCCACCGACCGCGGCCGCGGCGGAAGCGGCGGCTGTCGCCGCGACGCGCGGCACGATGCGGTTGATCGCCGGTCGGATGGCCACCGCCATCGAACGGGTCATCACCAAGCTGGCCGGACCGACGGTGGCCAGGTTCATCGTGCGGAAGTTCATGCCGCAGGCGTTCCGCAGTGCCGCGGTCAGTGCCGGGTTGGGGGCCGGACAGGATCTTGCCATCCAGGTGGGGCAGAACATCGCTGGTCACCGCACCGGGGTGGACTGGAAGCGGGTCGGCATCACCGCGGCCACCGGCGCGGCGGGTGGTGTGGTCGGCGGCTTCGCCGGCAGTGGCCTCAACAAGTTCGGCACGTGGGCGATCGGGAAGGCCCCGGCAAGCTGGCGTCTCATGCCGACTGTTGTCGGCCGGAGCTCATGGCAATCGGTCGCAGTGCACACCGGCAAGGGCATCGTCGTCGGCGCGGGGGCCGGTGTCGCGGGCGCGCTCACCTCTTGGACGGTCGGCGCGGCCATTACCGGTGGCCCGGTCTTCCCCGTCGACCCGATGGCACTGGTCAGTGGTGCCTCGATGGGTGCGTTGACGGGTGGCAGCAAGGGGTTTCGCGATACCTTCCGAAAGCTGCCCACCGCAGGACAATTCACCGCACCCGGTGCGGGCCGAGTCGCCGCCCGCACTTTCGGCGACGGCTCGGCCCCGATCCGTACCAATACTCCGAGTCATGCGTCCGGTGAAGGGGCGGGTACTCAGCATTCGACCTCGGTCGGTAACGGCGGCACAGGTGTCGGCACCAGCGGCCGCACTCCAGCCGACGGTCGGGGCGCCGGTCAGACCAGCACCAGCTCGGCCGATCGCGATCAACCGTCGTCTCGCGCACCCGTTTCGAGTCACAGCCAAGCGACCTCGGCGACCGGTAATGACAGCCACCAATCTGGTGGTGCCGGTACGAATCGCGACGTAGTGGCTTCTTCCAGGCCGGACAGGGCGACAGCATCGGGATCGTCGAATTCCGCAGGGTCCCAACACATTGGTGGCGCCTCACAGCACGGTGCGGCGGATTCGAGGGCCAGCGGCGGTGGGCATGGTCAAGCTGGTGGTCATTCACAGGACGGCCGGTCGCAGCCATCGGGGGCATCGGGTGTTGGTCCCAGTGCGGGAGGGCACGTCGCCGCCGGGAGTTCCGGGTCGAACAGTGGCGCCGCTGCGCCGGTGCAACACGCGGCCGCGTCGTCCGGTGGATCCGTAACATCCTCGAGCGGACCCGATGTCGGTGCGGCGCGCGGCGGGAGCTCAGGAACTGTCGGCGAGGCGCGCCCGACCGCCGGTGACGTGCGGTCCCAATCCGCCACGTCGGCAACGACATCCGGGCCTCGGCCCGGTGCGGGGGCGGCGCAGACCGGCCCCGGCGGTGACGGTCACCAACCGGCAGCGCATGTCGGTGCGAGCGAAGGTCCGGTGCGCCAGGACATCTCCTCGGCGCACGGCTCCGATGCTCGATCATCCGGATCGACAGGCTCGGAGTCGGGGTCGTTCCACACGGCGGAGGGCTCACTGTCGGATTCGGGGACCTACGCGACGGCGCCGGACACGATGAGCGGGCAGCCCGGTGCCGCGGCAACCACGCCCGGTGGCCGATCCCAGACATCATGGTCGTCCTCGGTGGATGGTGGTTGGTCGACGCCCAATACACCCGCATCGCAGTCGGGATCGGCCGGTCAGGGGCACGCGCCCGCGGCGACATCTCCGGCGGCGACCCCGCAGGCGCCGCCGAAAAGGCCACTGCGGGAACCGACATCCGAATTGCCGTACACACCGAGGTACTTCGGTGTGCCGCCGATCGATACGTATGAGGCGCCCGCACCGCCAGAGATGTGGTCGCCTGCGCCCCAACCGGATCCGCGACCTGAGCCGCCCAAGCCTGTTCCGCCTCAGCCCGAACCTCCCCAACCTGTTCCGCCTCGGCCTGAACCTCCCCAACCTGTTCCGCCTCGGCCTGAGCCGCCCAAGCCTGCTCCGCCGCGACCCGAGCCGCCCAAACCTGTTTCACCGCATCCGCATCCGCATCCGCCCGCGGATCCGTGCCGTCCGGTGCCGCCTGCGGAGCCGGATCCATGCCCGCCGGATCCGCCGTCGCGACCGGATCCAGCTGTTCCGCCACGAGCTTCGTAACCGTCGTGCTCGGCGGATCTCTGCTGCGCGGACAGTTTTCGGTGGATTCGACCGGAATCTGCCTCGGGGGTCGGAAAAGTGTCCGCTCGGCAGAGGCTCCGTCAAAGAGTCGTCAATACCGCTGACGCGGGCTGAGCCCCGAGTCTGGTGCGGGAGCGAGCGGGACCTGCCGTGATGGAGCATGGCGGGTGTCTGGCCGATTTCCCTTGTCCGGCAGCCACTATCAGGGCGTCGTAAATTCCGCTTCCGCAGGCTGTTCGGGGACTCGGCGCGCATGCGATCGTCGGATCCGGTTGGAGCGTGGCGAAAGGTGTTCGGGATGGCGAGCAAGATCGAGATCAGTCCTGCGCGATTGCTGGGTGCGGCAGGCGAGATGGAGATGTTGCAGGTCAAGGTGGACGGCATCCTGGCGAAGCTGGAGGCATCGCTGCGGGCCAGGGGTGAGGCATGGGGTGACGACAGCTACGGCAATACTTTCGCCGCGGGGGACAACGGTTACGTGAAGGCGCGGGCGAACCTGACCGAGGGCATGGGCAACGTCGCGAAGACACTGGGCTCCTACGCGTCCGGGCAACGCAAGACGGCAAGGATGTTCAAAGACCAGGATCACATGTAGCGGCACGACATTGTCGATCTACCTGCCCAGTTCGCTGCATTGGCTCGGCTACGTCGCCGGTTCGGCGTGGCCGCTGGGCGACGAAGACGAGATGTGGGGCATCGCCGACGATTGGCGCACGGCCAGCGATGAGCTGATGAAGTTGCTGCCGGACCTCGCCCATGCGACAAAGGCGACCGCCGACGCGTACCCGTGGGGTGACGGCGTCGAAGCCATCAAGACGCGGCTGCGGGCGCTCGAATACGGGGACGGCTCCGAACAGGACCAATCCATCGAGCATTTGGCCGATATCCTCGCCACGGTCGCCGCATCCGCGGACGCGCTCGGCACCGAGATCGAGTACACCAAGATCCTGGTCTACAGCACGCTCGCAATGCTCGCCGCAGAACTCGCCTTCGCGGCCTTGTTTCCGGGGGCGGGGCATGCGGTGGCCATCGCGTCGTCCCGTGTCGCGTGCCGGATCATCGGCCAGCGCGCGGTCGCCGCCATTCGTGATTATGTGACCAGGGCGGCGCTCGGCAAGGTGGCGAAGTGGTTGGCGCAGAACGTCATTCTGAGCGCGGGTATCGCCAGTGCGCAGGATCTCGCCATCCAGGGCTATCAGCGGACCGTCGGGCGACGCACCGAGATGGACTCGGAGCGGGCCGGAATGACCGCCATGGCCGGTGGTGTCGGCGGTCTGTTCGGTGGCGGGGCAGGCGCGCTGCTCGGCAAGGCAGCCCATGCGATACCCATGCGAACCAACGGCTGGACCGGCGCGGCCAGAGGGGCCGTGGTCGGCGCGAGCGCGGGCGTCATCGGCGGCGAGGCGGCATACGCCATCGGCGGCCTGGTTGACGGCTCATTGACGAACTGGAATCCGCTGACCTGGGATCCCCGGGTCGCCACCAGCGGTGCGTCTTTCGGCGGTCTCGTCGGTGGCGCCAAGGGATTCCGGCACGGGGTGGCCGTACATGGTCCTGGCGCAACGGGGTTCAGCGCACCTGAAGCCGCGGCGTACGCCGGTCGGGGCGGCGGCGACGGCAGTACGGCACACGATCCAACGGGAAGTGGTTCGCGTCCTGCGGCTCCGGCGGCGAACGGTGCGGCGGTGCGTGGCCAAACCGGAGGCCGCCCAGAGCGACCGGCTGCCACATCGGGTGAAAGACGGTCTGTGGGCGACGGCACCCATTCCCCGTCGGCCGCGCCACCCAAGGCTGTCGATCCGGCGGGTGCCGGGCCCGACCCGCGGCGCTCAGCGGGTATCGAAGGTCAACCGGCGGGAAATGAGGGTCATTCCGCAGGGGCGGAGAATCGAGCCGGTGTGCCCGAGCGACCGGGCGCGGCACGTGATCATGGAGCGACCGGCGAGCCGCTACAGGCACGCCGCGCGGCGGACTCCGACACGGCGACAACCCGTTTCGACGAGTTGCAGCGGCGCATCGACGAGCGTTTCGACGACGCCGCACGCCGTGCGGACCAGCGTTTCGACGAGAGCGATCGTCGCAGGAACGAGAGTTTCGACGAGGCGGACCGCAGGCGCGACGCCGACTTCGACAAGGCCGAGCAGCGCATGAGGCAGCGTTTTGCCGAGGCCGAGCGACAGTTGAACGAGGAGATCGACCGCCAGAACTCGCGGAGCGCAAGCGAATTCGGCCACGAATCGGCACCGGACCGGCACACCGCTGATCCGGCGACCTCGCCGCGCACCACTCCCGATCCGGACGGCGCGATCCCAGCGCCGCGCCCCGATCTCGACCCCGACGGCGCCACCTCTGCACCCGAACCGGCCCCTGCGACCCCGGCCAAGCCCGAAGCGCCGGAGACGGCATCGCAGATCCCGTACACCCCAAGATATTTCGCGCTGCCGCCGATTCCGGCGTACGAAGCGCCCGCACCTGCTCCCGACAGCACCTGGAACCACAATCCCCACCCCCAACCGGCCCCACCTCCCGCGCCTGAGCCGACCCAAAAGCCGATTCAGCCCCCTGCTCCCACGCCGAGCGCGAAACCGACTCCCGCGCCGGTACCGGAACCCAGCCCCTTCCCGACACCGAGCCCCGGGCGTACCTCACCCTCGATGCCGAGTTCCAGACCTGCTCCGGACCCGACGTCGCCACCGGATTCCAGGCCCACCCCGACGCCGAGCAGCATCCCTACGCCGACGCCGACGCCGACGCCGACGCCGACGCCGACGCCGACGCCGACGCCGACGCCGACGCACATCCCGACGTCGCCCACCCCGACGCACATCCCGACGTCGCCCACCCCGACTTCGGTGCCGTCGCCGACTCCGGAGCCGACGCTTACCCCGACGCCGATTCCGACTCCGGACTCGACGCCGACTCCGGACTCCGGGCCGACGCCCACACCTGCGCCGACGCCGGATTCCAGGTCCATCCTGGCGCCGAGTCACCTCCCGACTCCGCGCCCCATGTCTACCTCGGCGTCGACGCCTATCTCGACGCTGGAACCCAGCCCCATGCCGAGACTGGAACCGGCGCAGCGGCCGGACCCCATACCTGTGCTCGTGTCGGAGCCCATGCCCGCGCCTGTGCCGGACCCCGGGTCCGCGCACGTGTCGGAGCCCATATCCGCGCTCGTGTCGGAGTCCATGCACACATCGGACCCGGTACCCACTTCAACTCGGGATCCGAGGTCCGCGCCGACTCTTTCGCTTGAACCGACACCGGTTCTCGAACCAACCCGGCCGGACTCGATACCTGTGCACTCGCCGGACCGCACGCGGTCGTCGGACCCGGGGCATGAGCAGACCCCGCGTGGACATATCAGGAGGTCGGATGACGAATGAGGGTGCCAAGGAGCAATTGGCCGAGTTGCTGGCGGATTTCGATCAGCAGATGGGCATGATCGCGCGGGTTCAGCGGCAGCGCGCGATGATCACCGGTCGTGCGACGGTGCGCGGGCAGCGGGTGACCGTCACCGTCAACGTGGACGGCACGGTCATCGACACCAGGTTCGGTACCGATATCGCGGACCTGAGCTACGGCGAGATCGCCAAGGCGATGACAGAGGCGGCGCAGCTTGCCGTCGCCGACGCTACGCGACAGGAGCAGGAAGTCATGGCGCCCTTGCTGGCCCAGCGGGAGCGGATGCCCAAGCTGCACGACTTGGTCGAAGGGATGCCGGATCTGCGTGATCGGATCCCGCACGAGCCAACGGTATCGACCGAGCAACCCCGAGGCCGTCGCGGATTCGAGGAAGCAGCACCGGATTTCACGAATATCGAGCAGGTCGTCCCGCGCGGTGGCGGTGTGACCGACCGCGGCTGGTGAACGCCGGGCGAACGGATAGGCCGGTGCGTAACTGGCACTGCACTTTTCGTTCACGTTCGGTCAATGGGTGAGTTGCTCTCGACTGTCATCGTCGAGTCCGGAGTATCCGAAGTGAACGGCGCGGGTGACCGCGAGAGCACCCGAGGAGCGAACGGTCATGGCGGACGGCGTCGAGAACGATCCTGATCTACTGCGCAAGGCCGCGCAGCTCAAGACGGCACATGTACGTGATCGTCTCAAGGGTGTACTGACGAACCTGGATGCCGCACTGGCCGGCCGGGGCAGGCCATGGGGTGACGACAAGATCGGGCACCAGTTCTACAACGGTGCGCAGGGCTACGGCGTCGGCCGCGCGAACGCGCAAACCAACGTGAAGAACGCCGCGACGAGCTACGACAACTATGAGAAGGGGCAGATCAAGTCTGCCGACCTGCTCGCGCAGATGAACCAGGCCAACGCCTACTCCTTCGGGGGTTGAGCATGACCAACGACTTCGCGAAGGCCGAACTGGCCAGCGTGCTTTCGGAGGTCAAGCAGCAGTTCCGCTCGATCGCCCAGGTGCAGCAGGCGCGCGTGCAGCTCACCGCCAGCGCGACCGTGCGTAAGCGCGTCACCGTGACGGTCAATGCCGAGGGCACGATCATCGAGACCAAATTCGGTTCCGGCATCGAGGAATTGAGCTTTCCCGAGATCGCCCGAGCGGTGACGGCGGCGGCGCAACAGGCCAGTGCCGAGGTCGCTCGCAAGAACCAGGAACTGATGGCGCCGCTGCACGATCGCCGGGCGCGACTGCCGAAGCTGTCCGAACTCATCGACGGTCTACCCGACTTCGGCGCCGAGGCCCCGAAGTCGCCGCCGGTTCCGCTATTGCCGACGGGTGCCGCGGGTGATGAGAACGACAGCACGGCAATGGAATTCCGTGACGTCGAGGCGATGGTTCCGAATCACGACCGTGGAGTCACCGATTCCGTGTGGTGAGTGGCGCTGATCTCTGATGGTTGATATCCCCGGGGCGCTCCAGTGGATGCTGGAGGTCGTCGCCGGTTCGGAGTACCCCGAGGGCGATCCGGACGGTATGTGGGCGCTGGCGGGCGATTGGCGCACCGCCGCGGGTGAACTGAAGAAGATCCTCGACGATATCGAGGCCGCGAAGACCGCGACGCGCAACGCGTATCCGCAGGGCGAGGGCGTCGACGCGATGATCAAGGACCTCGCCGTCTACGGCAAGGGCGGTGAGCAGTCGCTCGAGTTGCTGATCAAGGACTTCGAGTCGCTGGCCGACGCGGCCGATGGTGTCGGCACCGAAATCGAATACGCCCAGATCATGGTGATCACCTCGATCGCCATCCTGGTGGCCGAGATCGCGATCTTCTGGCTCTTCCCGCCGACCGCGCCCGCGGAGGAAGCGCTGGCCATCATCGGCACCAGAGCCACGGTCCGGCTGATCGCCCAGCGATTGATGAACCGGATCGTCAGCCTGCTCAGCAAGGTGCTCGGGAAGAAGCTCGCGAACTTCCTGGTGCGCCATATCGCGATCGATACCGCCATCGGCACCGGGCAGGACTGGGCGATCCAGAAGTATCAGGTAGAGGCGAAACACCGGAAGAATGTCGACACGACTCAGCTGGCGACCACGGCGGTCAGCTCGGCGGTCGGCGCGCTAACAGGCAGTGGCGCTGGGCATCTGATCGGCAAGAGCCTGACCAAGAAGGTCGGCGACGGGCCGCGGGTACCGCGGTTCGGGCCGGGGACGAACGGCGCGATCACCGGCCTGGTCGCGGGCACGGTGGGCGCGACGGGTGGGTACGCGGCCGCGGTCGGCTATCAGTTCGGCGTCAATTCCTATCAGGGCAACGGGAACTGGGATTTCAAGAAGGGCGCCGACAAGACGAACGTCGACTTCGACTGGCGCATGATCAGCGCGGGCGCGACGAACGGCGCGGCATCGGGCTTCAGCCGGGGCCGGGCCGACCACTTCTATCACAATCGCCATCCCGACTGGTACCGCGCGACGGAGCCCGCGGGGCCGCGTATCGGCTATCAGCCACCGGATACCGCCCCCGCGCGCACCGGCTCCGACGCGATGGTTCGAAACGGTGCTCCGGCATCGACTTCCGGCGACAGCATGGCTCGAAACGGCGCGCCACCCGCGACCGGCTCGGGCCCGTCGGGCCGGGGCGACGGTCCCGGCGGCGGTGTGCGCGGGGCAGGGGACACCGCCGCGGGGAGCCGCGGCACCGACCAGCCGCACAGTCGTGCCGGAGATGCGTCGGCGAACGGCCGCGGCGGGGGCGACTCGGCGGGCACCGGAAGGGGAGTCGGCGATTCGGCGAATACCGGTGCTGGGCACCATGATTCCGCGCCCGCGCCGCGCGCGGGTGACGCGTCGAACGCGGGAGATCACTCGGGCACCCGGAGCGCAGGCGAACCGGACGCACCCGGTGGCGCCGACCATAGCGCCAGGGACACGAATGCCGGTGGCTCGAATACCCGTGATACGCATCTGGATTCGCCGCCCGATCACAATGCCGGGCGCACCGGGGAGACCGCGACACCGCACGCCGGCGCCGCACCGGACGACCCGTCCCATGTCATCGCGCCTGAAGCCGCGGCACGCGCCGAAAGCACGCCCGTGGCCGAACTCGATTCGTCCGCGGACCTCGCAGCGGGCGATACGCATCAAACGCGAACCGCCGCAGCCGATGAGCAGGCACATGTCAGCCCGGCGGGCGACGGCGGCGATACCGCTCCGGCAACCCGAGCTGCCTCGCCCGAAGGCCCGGCGCATGCTGTCGCGGACAGTAGCGGCGGCGACACCGCGCCGGTGCGGGACACCGCGGCGGCACATGGCGGTCCGGACAACGGTCTTCGCCCGCACGCCGCGGGTACCGCTGCCACGGATACCGCTGCACCGCACTCTGATTCAGCTCAACCGCACGATGCGGCGGCCACACGCGACGGTGTCCGGCCTGGCGAGAACGCCGATCACGGGACACTGCGCCCGGCGTATACCCCAGGCGCCGTTCCAGAGCCCGGCACTCGCCTGGATGCACTGAACAGCGATTCCAGCCGAATACCCGGCGAGAATGGCGCCCGCCCACTGGCTGATTCCGCACCCGCGCAGACCCCGCCGACGGTCGCGGGCCCGCCCACCACCGCGTCCACCCCGCCACACGGCACTGCCGACGCCCGCCCCACCGCCGAAACACGCAACAGCGCATCCACATCCACGCCACGCCCGGACGCCCCCGGCGATACCCGGCCTCGGACCACCGACACCCCGCGAACCGACCCATCGCGCGCGGAATCGAAGCCCGACGCCCAGCGCACCGCAACGCCGGAACCCCGCCTCGGTACGGACAACCGCAACACCGCCGAGATGCGATCCGGGGCTGACACCGCTGCCAACCCACCCCACACCGATACGACTCGCGCAGGCACCGCCGACAAGCCGCAGCACACCCGCGCAGGCATACCGGACGCCGCCACGCGGACCGGCGACAACGCCGAACCGCATCCGAACGCCGATCCTGTCCGTGCGGCGAACCTGGAACCCGCGACCCGACCCGCGCCCGATACGGCCGAGTCTCGTACCAGCTCACCCCACCGCGACGCGGTCCGCGCCGGTGGCACCGACGAGCCGCAGCACACACGCACAGATTCACCGGATTCCGCCGCTCGGACCGGCGAAGTACGGCATCCGCAGGCTGACTCGGTCGTTCGCGCCGCCGACGCCGATCCGGCAGCAACCGAACGTCCTTCCGATCGACCCCAGCACGCCAGCGCGCCGACTTCGGAGCCAGCCCGCTCATATCCGGATGCCGAGCGCGTGCGGCCGGATACCGCCCAGACGAGACCGGGCGATACTCCCCGAGACACCGTCCGGCCGCATCCGGAATCCGAGCGGCCCAGGTCCGATACGCGCCTCTCGGATGACAGTCGTGCTCCGAGGCCGGGTGACACCTCTCGTGACGCGGCTCGCCCGCACCCGGATGCCGAGCGGTCCAGGCCGGATGCGCGCCCGTCCACTGACGGACGTGTTGCTGACCCGGGCGATGTGGTTCGGCCGCACCCGGATGTTGCTCAGTCACGGTCCGATGGGCGTCAAGCGGGCGAGGGGCGTACGGCTCGGCCGGGGGACACCGGCGGCGACGGCACTCGTCCGCGCCCGGATGTGGAGCGGCCGGTGCGGGCGGTCCCGCAGTCGGAGGGGCAGCGCGCCGGGGAGGGCGACGGGCAACGTCGGCCGGTGAATTCCGATGGGGTGCACGCGGATTCCGGGCAGCACAACAGCAGGATGCCTGAGCGTCGGCCTGCGGATCAGCGGTTGGCGGTTGATTCGGATGCTGGCGCTCGAGCGAACCGTGGTGGTGAGGCCGTTCAGCCACGGCGTCGCGCAGCGCAATCACCCGACGCCGCTTTCGTGCCACCGGCCAACGATGGCGCCGCGGCGCGATCCACGCGGACGGTCGGCGGGGATGAAGGCCCGGTCACGCGTCGTGACAGTGCGGGGGAAAGCCAACGGCGGGACGCGGAGTCGACGCGTGATCGTGGCGACGCCGCGCACCGCACCGACGATGTGCAGCGGCCGTTGGGTGAACGCAACCGGGGCCGATGCGCGGAGCTGACGTTGCGGCTGCTGCGCAGCATCACCGGCAACGACGGGATACTCCTGCCGACACGGCGCGTCGGGCTGGACGGTATGTCCGCGGCCGAAGTGCAGGCGGCCGCGGGCGGTCACATGCGTGAGTTCGACGGCCACAACGATATTCGCAAGAGGCTGCTCGAACTCGGTGACGGCGCGACCGCGCTGGTCGTCGACGCGTACAAGGGCGCGGCCGATGAACACGGTGTCGGCGCACATGCGTACGCACTGGTCAACGAGGGCGGCAGGATCACCGTCCGCGACCCGAGTACCGGTTCGGTGCACGACTTTCCGCCGCTCGTCCCGCGGGAAGTCGCGCGGCACTACGCGATCGTGTTCGACGCCGAGGGCAAGCCGGTACGACCGATGGATCCACGACTGCGCGAGTTGATCCTGCGCGTTCCCGATGCCTTCGACGAGCACGGCTACCGGCTCACCGACCTCGAAGCACGCGTCGGCACGCCGACGCGACCCGGTGACGACCCATCTGAACGCGCGACCCCCTCGAACGAGGATCCTCGCCCGGAATCCGGCGAGCGTCCACGGAAGAGGTTGCGGCAGTGGATTTCCGAGCGCCTTCATGGTGGCGCCGCGACGGACGGTGGCGAGCCGCGCGCGTTGGGAGAGGCGCCGCCGGGCTCGGAGCGCATCGTCGACGAGTGGACCTCGCGCAACCCCAAGCAAGTCGCCCGTGAGCTGGCCAGACGGTATTCGATCGAGGTGGCGGGTTTCCATCTCCGCGGCGTCGATCCGGAAGTCGTGCGCGAGATCGCGCGCGCGATCGATGACACGATGCGCAAATTCCCCGGCATGCCCCTGGCCGGGATACGCATCGAACCCGCGGGCCCGAACCATCCGCAGGGTGGTGTCGCCTACACCGACACCAGTCCGCGAGTGGGCCCGGATGCCCCACTGGCCGAACGCCTTCGCATGGTTCGGCCGACAATCATCATGCTCGCGGAATCGGCCGTCGGGCAGGCATGGGGGCACGCCGAGGATACGGTGGCCTCGAAGACCAGTCGCGACGGAACCAGAGTCGTCGGTGCGGAGCGGCCTGTATACGAGGTCATCGTGCACGAACTCGGGCATGTGCTGGAATACGCCGGACAGGGGCGCGCACAGCGACGAGTGCTCGAGGCTCTGCGAGCGGAATACCTGGCTACCACGGAGAATCCGACCGAAGAGGGATTCCGGGCCTGGACCGATCAGCTCACCGAGTACAGCTTCAACGGCGACAGGCTGGACCCGGGTGAGGCGCTCGCGGATGCGTACCGCGAGGTAGAACGGTACGGGGACAACGCATCCGCCCCCGCGAAGGCACTGCACCGGCTGCTGATGGAGGAGGCCGAGGCGGGCCATTCGAGCACGGGCAAATACATCTATCGGGCGCAGCCGGTGGATGTGAAGCTGTGGCCGTCCGAGTCCGCTCCTGCATCGTCCGGCGCGGAAACACGCTCCGGCACGCGTCCTGCGGAGCCGTCGAACCCGGTTGTACGCGAGGACCATTCACGACAAGGGGATGCGCCACCGCCTGCTTCCGATGGCGGTGACTCGAAGCGGCCGCCATCGACACCTCCGGCACGCGCGGAGGATTCGGGCGAGCGCAAGTTGCCGCCGAAGCCGGAGCCCTCGGGTGAAGCCGAGTTGCCGCCCAAGCCGACGTTGCCCGGTGACAGTGAACCGGCGGCCGAGCCCGAGTTGGGTGCTGCCGACGGTGGTTCGGGAGAGCCACCATCGAAACCTCCGGCGCTTACTGGTGATTCGCCGGAGCCCGACGGGCCTGGTCCGCGGGTGGATGCCGATCTCGCGCGGCGAGAGACCAACCGGCTCGCGGCCGAGAATGCCACGGCAGCAGATGAACTGGACGCCGCGCGCCAGGCGCGCGCCGAGGCAATGCGTGGGCTGACTGTCGACGAGGCCGCGCTGCACGAAGTGGCGCGACGTGTCGACGAGGCCGAGGCCAAGCTGGCGTATCTCGATGAGGTGCTCGCGCAGGCGATGGAGCGCGAGGCGCTGGCCGCGGAGGGCGCGCGCCGCACCGACGACGGTATCGGCATCGTCGACGGCGATCCGCCGCGGCTCGTCGTGGTCGGCTGGAACACCCCCGGTGATGTCCGGGCACAACTCGCCGCCGAGCACCCCGGCCTCGGCCCGCTGCTGCACCGGCCCGAGGTCGTGGTCAGCCACCTGGAGATCACCTACGGCGATGATGGCCGAATCGTGCACCGCCGCACCGATTTCGGTCCGGATGGTGCGCTGCCGCACCAGGAACCGGCCCCGCCGACCGGCCCCGCCGATACAGCGCGGGGAGCCGCGAAGCCGGAGAGCGTCCCACACACGGAGGAGGTGCGACGCCCCGCCATCGCGGATGCGAAGTCCGAGGTGCCGCCCTCGGAGGCAGGTTCGCGGTCGCGGACCGAGGAGGCGGCGCGGCAAGATACGTCGCCACCTAGGGAATCCGACGCGGATACGCGGCAACCAGCGGGTACCCCCGAACCGTCGACCACGCAGCCCGAGTCTGCGCGTTCGAAGACACAGGAGCAGTCGAGGGATTCGGCATTGCCGGTCCCGCGCGATCCCGCCGAGTCGTCGATGCTGCCGCTACCGCCCGCCGAACTCGATCCGGTGCTGCGGCCGGATGGCACCTGGCGGGTAGACATCGATGTCGACGGTGAGCGGGTGCCGTTGATCATCGAGCCGGATGGCGCGAATGGCTGGCGGGTTGTCGGTATCGCGGGCGACGGACCGCAGATTCGCCCCGGTGGAGCCGGAGAAGTGGAGCCGCACAAGCCGTCTCGAATGGGTCGCGTGTGGGAGCGGATCCGGGATGCGCTGCGGGTGCGCGGCTACATCGGCGACTACCCGAAGTATCCGTCCGGTTCGGGCGAGGACGGGCGCGGGCAGACCGCGCTGCGCGACGGCGCCGCGCACGCGCCCGACCTGTTCAACCATGTGCCACCGCCGCCCGCGCATCCGCCATCGAATACGCCGCACATCGATGCGCCGCCCGATTCGTCGGACAAAGCGCCGAACGTCGCCCGAATCCTGAAGGAAGGGGCGACGGTCTGGAAGAACCGGGAGCATCTGCCGATCTTCGGCAAGTTGTCCGGCCGGGTACCCGACTCCGTCGGTGACTATGTGGTGCCGCGCACGCCGGACGGTTCCGAATACCGGTTCTGGGTCAGCGACGCCGACCCGGACCTGGTGCGGCAGACCATCACCGATCTGTTCGAGGTGCGGCGGATCAGCCCCGAAGAGGCCAGAGCGGTACTCGAGGACACCCTCGCCGTCGCGGATCCCGCTCAGCGCCAGCGGATCATCGACGATATGGAGCGCCTCGGCCTCGTCAGCGATGAGGAGGCCAGGGGGCTCGAGCAGGAACCGCATGCGGCGCAGCCACATCCGGAGCTGGATGGTCCGCCGCCGGAGGGCGAGTCGCTGACGGATATGGCGGACCGGCTCGGCTTCCATCTGCCCGATGAAGATCCGCTGACCGTGCGCCGGGTCATCGACGAGCAGGAGCAGCGGACGCTGCGCGAGGCGGCGGCGATCGAAGGTCTCGCCGATGCCGCCCGACGGGTCAACGAGGAACGGTCGAGGCCGTTCGTCCACGAAGACCTGGGCACGCGCCGCACTGAGCTCGACGGGCCCGAGACCAAGCCGGAACTCGAGGAGCCGCAAGCTCATCGCCGCGACGAGGAGGACGACGACCTCTTCTATGACGATGACGATGACGAGGACCAGGACGCGACACCGAAGATCCGGCGCGGTGAACCTGATCCGACCGGTCGTCCGGTGCCGTACGGCAGTGAAGTCAGCTTCTTCGATGAAAACCCGATGGGCCGCTTCCTTCAGGAGATCAACCGGGCTTTCGACGGCGATCCCGGTGTGCAGAAATACATTCCGGTCGGCAATGGCGCGGATCCGCTGAAGGAATGGGGTGATATCCATCCGGACAGCGAACTGGGCCGCGACCAGGGACGGCGTGCCTTCTTCGAACACGCGCTGCGGCGTGATCAATTGCGCGACGAATTGTCCAACTGGGCGCAGATGTTCGGCATCGATCTGAACAAGCTGACCCCGCGCGTGCTCGACGCGCTGGCCGCGGGCCATTTCGAGGATGCCCTGAATGGTTTGCGCGAGGCGAATGCGGCGCGCGCCGAACGTCTTCGCGAGTTCGCCGACGCCGCGGGCACGCGGTTGTATCCCGATGGCGGTGACCAGACGCCGATCGGTACGCCGCACGGTGATCAGGTCGTGCGCATCCCGGTCGGTGCGGGGCAGCCGGATCGGTTGATCGTGGTCGACGGTCCGCGCTCGCGCGCGGAGGCGCTGGCCTCGGCGCTCGCGGGCGATCCGGCACTCGCCAGGGCGGTGAATCGCGGTGATGTCGAGGTCGATTTCCGGGTGGCGCGCGAAGATCGTTCGGGCCGCATCCATCTCGATCCGATCGAGACACCGGAGGTGCGTCACCAGACCGAGACGGTCAATGGTCGTGAGCTGAAGGTGACCCTGCTGCGCGGCAGCGACGGTGAGTGGCACCCGGTGGCGACGCCCGCCGAGACGCCGCACGTGGATGCGCCCGGTGGTGAGGCAGCCCCATCGGCGCCGCGGCCGAGGGCCGAAGTCCTGCGCGAGCTGGTTGATCTGGTGCGCGACATGGGGAATGTGGCGCCCGACGCACTGCACCAGGATCGATTCGCGGAGCTGATCCGAGATTTGAAGCTGGACAATGCTCTTCGCGCCGGGCAACTCGAAGCCCTGGTCGATTTCGCGCGCTCGATGAACGACATCGAGTCGTTCCACGATGTCGGCAAGGCGCGCAGCCAGCTGGCGGCGCGGCTGCGTATACCGGAGGAGAAGCTGACTCCGGAGCTGATCGGCAAGGAGCTCACCAACCCCAAGCATCGAAATGCGTTGCGCGCGCAGCAGATCAAGGATCTGGCCAACTACGACAAGCAGGTGCGCGCCATCGATTCCGGTGCGGCCGATGACGCGCGCAACCGGTTGGTGAAGCGGCTCGAGGAACTCGCGAAGCAGCACGAGGTCAAGTTCGACGGTGTGCACCCGGAGAAGACGAAGGTCGACCCCGAGAGCGGCAAGATCGAGCACCCGATCGACAAGAACGCGCTGGATGCGAAGAAGTTGCGCAGAATCGCGGCGAAGCTGGAACGGGCCGGTGCGCGCGACGAACTCCAGAAGGCGTTCACGCGGTACGCGGAGGGCTTGATCAAGGCGGATCCGTATTCCGAGGTGGCGCGGGGAGATCTGACCAACGATCCGCGGATCGCGGGCGAACCCCGGATCCACGACCGCGACGCCATCCATTTCCTGCGCGAAATCATCGGTGACGCAGTGCCGTCCGGAGACCCGCTCGATTTCGGGCGTACCTTGGCCGAGCATCCCAACCGGCCGTCCGGCAACGGCGCGTGGACCCGCGACGAGCCGAGGCAGGGGTGGCGCCCCGAGCCGAACCGCGACTGGGCGCGCCTGATCGGTGTCGACATCTCCGGAGCCGACGACGCGCAATTCCGCAAGATCTACGAGGCCTACCGCGACGGCAAGATCGAAAAGCACGAAGGTCTCAGCGCGGAGGATCTGGCCAAGGAGCACGCCAAGATTCGCGACGAGATCCGCAGGCGCGCCGGGCAGATCCGGAAACTCGACGCCCTGCTGAAAGAGCTCTACGGCACACCGGATCCAGAACACCTGCCCCCGGCCGAACCGCCCCGCCGACTCGGCGACGACCCCGGCATACCCCCGCCCGAGGAGAGCGGCGGCCCGCGCCCGCTGAACCCGTCCGATCCGAACAAGCCGACATCGGGCGGCGCCGCGAAGAAGATCCCGGAGGGGTCCCAAGAAGTGGTCGACCCGGGGAATGCCCGGTCGAAGGAGCAGCCGACCCAGTCGTCTGTCCCCGGCGAGTCGGAGCCCGGCCCCGAAAAGGGTGCGGCCGGGAGCGGTTCGGGTAAACCGCCGTCGGATCCGCCCGCGCGCAATGCTGTTCCGGATCCCTCCGACGGGAACGGCGGCTCGGAGAGCGCCGGAGCGGGCGGAACACCGCATCACGATCCTGCCGGATCGACGGATCGTCCTGGAGTCGACGCGGACTTGGCGCGCCGGGTGACCAACCGACTCGCTTCCGAGAATGCCGCAGCGGTCCGGGAATTGGATGCGGCTCGGGCTGAGCGCGCGGAGGCCATGCGTGGTCTGCGGGTCGACGAGAGCGAGCTCATCGAGCGGGCACTGGACGGAACGATCGAGCGGTTGGCGACCCAGACCATGCGGGTCGATGAGCAAGCCGGTCATCAGGAGCGCGTTCAGGCATTGCGGGACGCGGCAATTCGCTTCAATGAGGCCGAGTCCAACCTGGAGATCCTGGACCATGCGGTATCGCGGGCGATGGAACGCGAGGCTGTCGCGGTCGAGGGCGCGCACCGACTGGACGACCACGACGGCGTCGGGATCGTCGATGGCGAGCCGCCGCGCATCGTTGTGGTCGGCTGGAATACGCCCGGTGATGTTCGCGCCCAGCTCGCGGCCGATCATCCGCAGCTGCGCCCGCTACTCGCGCGCCCGGATGTGGTGGTATGGCACGTCGAGATCACCTACGGTGACGACGGCCGAATCACCCATCGGCGCACCGATTTCGGTCCGGAAGGCCCACTGCCGCCACAGGACCCGAACCAGCCGAATGGCCCCGCCGACCCGGCCGGTCGACCGGATCACACCCCGCGCGCCGGAAACCCCGATCGTCCGATCGCCACCGACTTCGACGCACTGCGACAGGACATCGCGGAGCGCCACGCCGAATCGACACGGCGGACCGACGCGGAATTCGATGCCATCCGCAGGCGCAGCGCGGAGCGGCACGAGCAGATCCTGCGCCAGTCCCAGGCCGATTTCGAGGCGGCGCAGCGGCGCAACGAGGAGCGCTACGCGGAGGTGCTCCGCGAGATCGAGCGCAGCGCCGAGGAATCCAGGCAGCTGCTCGCCGAATCGAGACCTCCTGGCTGGCCCGACACGCTGGCACCACCCCGTGAGCCGACGCAGAACGGTGAGTACGATGCTGCGCGGACCCGGCCGCTGGAGTCGTCGGCGAGGACTGGCGAAGGCGGGCAGGAGGGGGAGGTCGTCCGCCGCGATTCCACCGAAGCGTCGGAACCTGCAGTGCGCGAGGAGGATCAAGCATCGACAGGCGAGCACCTGCCCTCGGTACACGAGGGGGAACAGGACACTCCCGCGGCGTTGGCCAGGGATCGCGCGGAACTTGCGGCGGAACGGGAGTTCTGGCGCGCCAAGCGCGACGATCGGTTCTCCCGCTTCGACACTGAGCGGCTGCCGTTCCGCGATGCCGATGAGGCGCTGAACCAAGGCAATCTCACCAGGACGCTGGAGGCGTTGGAAGACGGCGTCGTCGGCACGCGTGCGGTGGGCGGCACCGGTGACGAGGCGGCGACCCAGACCCATGAACCGGTCGGCCGCGATGAGCTCGCGCACCGCCGAGATCAGGTGTTCAAGCTGCAAGACGCCGCCGAGCGGTTCAACGAGGCGGATCAGGCGCTGGCCGAACTGGATCGGCGAATCGCCGCACTCGGGGGCCCGGAGGGGCACACGCCGCTGTCGGATGAGGTGCGCGCCGAACTGGATCGATTGGCCCGCGAACGCGCCAACGAGGTGCTCGCCGCCAAACCGTGGCGGTTGATGCGTGACGATCTGGCGCAGCGATTGCACGTCGATACCGACGATCTCGGACCCGATCGGCTCGAACCAGCGCTGCGCGACGCGGCGGACCGGCCGGTGCGTCCCGACGAGCGCCAGCTGCGGTTGCTGCACGAGGCCGCCGATCGGGTCAATCAGGCGGAGAACAGGATTCATCGGATCCAGGACCGCATGGCCGAGCTCGCCGGTGCCGCGCATCCGCTGTTGCACGGCGCGGACGTGCGGCAGGTCGGCGATCGGGTCGGGTTGGTCGAAGGGGAGCGGCCGCGCATCATCGTGGTCGCGCCGCGTGGCACGCTGGAGCATCCGAGGGCGGCGCACGATGCGGCGCTACAGGAGGCGATCCGGCGCAATCCCGCTGTGGCGCAGGCGATCACTCGGCCGGAGGCGCGGATCGAGTACCACCGGATCGTCGCGGACCGCGGCCAGCCGGTCCGGATCGAGCCCATGACGGCGCCGCGGCGCGAGTACCTGACCGCTCCCGGGCCGATCGGCGAGCGCGGAATGCATATGGTCCGTTGGCAAGACGGCGACGGCGCCTGGCATGCGGTGAATCCCGAACGGTCGAGCTGGCGCACCAACCGCGACGGGCCCGCGGTACCGGGCGAATTCAAGCCACGCGATCTGCCCGAGGGCGTGAGTGGTTGGGCCACCGACCCGTTCCAAGCATCGGTGGTCGATCCGTTCATCGATACGCCCCCCGGGGCGATCGACGAGGAACTGCTGCCGCGGATTCCCGGTGGGGATCCGGCGGATCCGGGCATACCCACGTTCGAAGGCCCCTATCCCGGGCTGTTCTACAACTTCATGCGGCTCACGCTGGAGCCCGCGAAGCTGTTCGGCTTCACCTGGTTCAGCGATAAGGAGCATCCCGGCCGGATCAGTCCGGGATTCAAGGGACACCCGTGGTTCCGCGCCAAGCGGCCTGATATCCAGCCGATGGTCCGCGAATACAACCGAACCGATCATGTGCACGATCGCGGTGAGATCGATGCGGGCTTCACTCAGCGCCAGCTTCGGCAGCAGGACAAATGGGCCGAGGTGCAGCGCTGGGCCGATACCGAGTACCGCCGGTTCCGCGGCGACGACAGCGATATCGACAGGATCACCGATCACCTTGCCGCACATCCTGATGCCAAGGGCGCAGCGGGCAAGGTGCGCGCGGCCGAACTCGTCGACCGGATCATTCGCGGCGACACCGATGCGGTCACCGGCGAGCTGACGGGGCGGCTTCGCGATGAAAAGCCCGGTGACGCAGCGAAGTTGGTGTCCGACGTCCGGGACAGGATGCAACTGCCGAGCACCGCGGACCGCGGCGCCGCGACCAAGATGCTCACCGATCGGCTCGCCGACAACGACATTCCGTTCACCCGCGAGCAGATCGCACAGGTCAAAGACCATCTGATGCGCGAGCGGTACCTGGTGGAGGACCCGTACGACGGCACGCTGCGCCGGATGCCGCTCGACGCGGTGGCCGATGTCGCCGAGGCATGGAACCGCCTGATGGGCGGCGAGCCGCTGCCCGAGGGCAAGTTGCTCCCCGCCGACATCCTGCTCGTCCAAGACGCCCTGGTCGAGTCGAATCATCTGCGTGCCAACCCGACTCGCACCTGGCACGACGCCAACCAGTACGCCGTCAAACTCGGCTTCGACTGGAACGCCAAACGCCCCCCGCTCACCGACTGGCGCGCCAAGATCCCCTACGCCCCACGGCCGGTCACCTCCGATCTCGCCCTCCCTCCCGCCCCACCTCGCGGCCAACTGGAAGGTCCACGCCCGCACTCCGACCCCGACACCCCCACCGTCGAACTTCCCAAACACCCGGACAGCGAAGCAACCGTCGAACTGCCCCCACCCGCCAAACCTCCGGGCTCCGAGGACCCAACGGTCCAATTGCCTCCGCCCATCACCGGGGAGGACACCGGCGCGAATCCGCGGAAGCCGTTCGGTTCCGAGGAGCCGACGGTTCAGTTGCCGCCGCCCATCAGCGGAGAAGACGGTGCGGTCGACTCGCGGAAGCCGGTCGGTTCCGAGGGGCCAACGGTCGAATTGCCCCGTGAGATCACGGTGGAGTTGGCGCCGAGTGCTGATGAGGTGCCGACGGCCGAGCAGCCCCGGGCGGGAGGTGATCCGGAGGAGCGGGTTCGGTTCCTGCGCGACGGTCCCGAGAAGTTCGTCTCGATGGAGGACAGAACCCGGTACGCGCACCAGGTTTGGGATGAAGTTCTGCGCGGGTTGACCGAGGACGAGCAGCAGGTACTGCGCGACTACATGGCGGGGCAGCGCACCGGTGCGGAGTCCATGGCACCGCTGGTCGATGCCGCGCTGCGCGGAGAGCAGCCGCTCACACCGGAACTGGCGAGGATCGTCGCCGTCATCGACGACGTGCTCAGCCGCAATCCGCTCCCCGAGACGGTCATGGTGACCTTCGCTCGCGACGTGCCGCTGTTCGATCCGGCGCAGGCGACACCGGGAACGACCGGCCGCCTGCCGGGCTATCCGGCGGTGCTGCTCGGCGAGTTCCCGTCGATGGCCGGGCTCGTCTTCCAAATGGAGCTGGTTGTCCCCAGGGGCACGGCGGCCCTGTTCACCGGAGATGCCCTGTCCCCGTTCGGAATCGGCTTTGCTGAGATGCTGCTAGGCCGCGACCTGCACTACCGGGTCGACGCGGTTCGTAACTTGGGCGGCGACCACTGGCTGCTGCGGGCAACAGTGGTACCCCCGGACGCTACATCGCCTGCCCACGGCACCTCCGAGGTCCCGCCAACCCCGAACCCGCAGCACCGAAGCCGACCTGGCGACACTCTTTCGCTGCGCGACGGCACGTCCCGAACGCCCGAAGGTGCAGGCCGTCCACCCGAAGGGCCGGGGGCCGAAGCGCAGGAGCGCTCGTCCAGGAACCGGTCGTTGGGTGCGGACGACTCACAGGTCCGGCCGATCGACTCCGCCGACCAAGCAGTTCGACAGGATCAGGCCCCGCGCGCTGGTGACGCCGACCGCCCGATCGCCACCGACTTCGACACGCTGCGACGGGATCTCGCCGCACAGCACGCCCAATCGGCACGGCAGACCGACGCCGACTTCGACGCCATCCAACAGCGGAGCGCGGAGCGGCACGAGCAGACCAGACGCGAGATCGCGGCCGATCACGATGCGGCACAGCGGCGTAACGATGAGCGCTACGCGGAAGCGTCGCGGGAGATGGAGCGTCGTACCGAGGAGGCTCGGCAGAAGTTGGCTGAGTCGAAACCTTCGGGTTCTGGTGGTGGTTCGGACAGACCACTGACGAAACCGCCGGTGCCAGGTGGTGATTCGGAGGAGCCGACGCTTGGGTTGATGCCGTGGAAGGAGGATGCGCTGCCGGTGGCGCAGCGGTCAGGGGCAGAGGTCGAATCGGGTGAGCTGGGGCGGATCGCGCCGCCCGACCAAGGCGAGGAGGCGGAGCCAGGCGCTGACGCCGAGCTGGCGAGGTCCGCTACGCCGCAGGTCGAGCCGCGCTCGGAGGGCGGTGACGCTGGAGACGCGGCCTCGGTCGAGGAGACGCGCCCGCAGGGTGGTCGAGATGGTGCGTCGAGGACGTCGATACCGCTCCAGCGCGGAGCAGATCCGAAGTCGGGTGACGGGGAGACGTATCGCGTCCTGGGCGAGGGCCCAACGCCGTCCGAGGGAGAGGTACGCCCGAACCTGGGGGACGATGGCTCGACTCAGGAAGGTGCGACGCAATCGGACGGTGAACGGGCACAGGAACCGGCTGGAAGTGCTTGGCGTCCGGATGGTGATCGTGGGGACGCTGGGACGACACCGCCCGACCGGCCGGAGTCCGGCGCGGACGAAGGGCGGCGGCCGCCGTTGTCGGGTGCGGTGCTGCGGTCGCACCTTCCGCATCCGCCGCACGACTACGACCCCGAACTGCCGGATATCGCGGTCGACCCGCCGCGAATTCCGCAACCCTGGCCGCAGCCGACGCAGCCGACGCAGCCGACGCAGCCGACGCAGCCGACGCAGCCGGTAGTGCCGCAGCCGCCGGTGCCGCCGAAGGTGCCTGAGCTGCCCGAGCTTCCGCAACCGCCCGCGATTCCGAAACCCCCTGAGCTGCCGAAACTCCCAGGGTTTCCGAGCACTCCGTGGCCGCCCGGCACGCCGGGGCTTCCGGAGTTGCCGGGACTTCCGAAGCCGCCGAGGCTGCCCGAACCGTTCGGGGTACCCGAGCTGCCGAATCTCCCCGAGCCACCGGGCCGACCCGAGCTGCCGGGGGTGCCGAGAGCACCGGGGGTTCCGATGTCGCACCTGCCGAGATTCGCCGGGCCACCGGAGTCGCCGACCTCGTTCGAGCCGCCGCAGCGGTCCGCGTCGCAGGACCGCCCGGAGTCTCAGGGCCGCGTCACATCACCCGAAAGGCCCGAAGCGCCCAGCGCACGGGAGGTTCCGGTTTCTCCGGCGCGCTATGAGCCGCCGGACGCACCTCGGCCACCGAGCAGGCCAGAGCTGCCTGACTCGCCCGAGTCCGCAACCGTGCCTGAGTCTTCGAGCCCGCCCGAGTCTCCCCGACCGCCCGAGTCTGCGCACGCGCTCGAGCCGGCAAGCGCAACCGGCGGGTCCGACACCGACGGGCAAGGGACATCCGGTGATTCACATGCGCCATGGCTTCGCTCACCGCAGTCTGGCGACCAACCGGTGTCGTCGTTGACAGGGCCCAACGGCAGTGGCGCGCAAGCGATGCCGCCGATTCCGCCGATGGCATCGCAGACCACGCCCGCGCGCAGGTCCCAGTCCTTCCCCCGGGCATCCGCGTCGAGTGGGAATGCTCAGCCCGGTTACGGAACACGAAGTGCCGCAGGCATTGTCGTGCGCTCGCATACCGGATTCGGCGAGCTCGCCACGTTCGATCCGGCGACGGGGAGGCTGGAGGGCGTGCCGCTCGGTGTCGGCAGGACAGGTGGTGTCTACGGCGAACTGGGTGATCTGCCGGTGGTGTTCTATCGCGATGGTGTCCACTTGATGATGCGCGCGGGCGATCAGGTGATCGACCTAGATGCACCGTATGTCGGCGCCGAGTGGGAGCTGGTCGACGACAAGGTGGCCCGCTTCCAGCTGACTGCCGGCGGCACCCTGCTGTGTGATGCCCGCTATCGCTTCGTGACCCCCGATATCGATCTCGGTCTGCTGATCCGTGACGTTCTCGCCGATCCCGAACGGCGCATGCGGATCTTCGCCGGTTAGCGCAGTTGGCCCAATGCGAACCCCGCCCCGTTGTGCTGTGCGACGAAACCAAATGCTTGCTATTGCAAGCGCCCGTGCCGGGTTGTTTCAATCGAGGGATGGTCAACGGTGATCACAGTGTTTCCCTACCCAGTCGCGGTGCGATTCTCGCGCTGAACGCGACATTGCGCCCGCTCGGTACGCTGCTGCCCGCGAATCGGCTCGGTGTCGCCGCGGCCCGGCTCGGATTGGCCGCGTCCTGCCAGATCTGGATGGACGAGAAGCTGCCGCATCATCTCGTCGACGAGCGCGGTCCACGGGGGCGCACGGCGGGGGAGTGGGTCGGCGAGCCGCCACGGCCAGGTACACCGTTGATCTACTACCTGCACGGCAGCGGCTATGTCGGCTGTAGCCCGGCCACCCACCGCGGCCTGGTGTCGGAGCTGTCGCGCAGGCTGGAGCGCCCGGCTTTCACGCTGCGCTACCGGCTCGCTCCGGAATACCGTTTCCCCGCAGCGCATGTCGACGCACTCAACGGCTATCGCTGGCTGCTCGAGCAGGGCCACGCCGCCGAAGACATTGTGGTGATGGGCGATTCGGCGGGCGGCCACATGGCGCTCGGCCTCTGCGGTCAGCTGCGTGCGCTGAAACTGCCGCAGCCGAGGGGAGTCGTCGCGTTCTCGCCACTGGTCGATGCCACCTGGAGCCTTGCCGCCGCGCGCGGCGAACAGGTGTGGGATGCCTTCATGTCGCTCGGCCTCGCCACCAAGATGACCGGTCTCTACACCGGCACAAAGCATTTCGACGACCCGCGGCTGAATGTCCTCGGCGGGGTCGGTCCCGATCTGCCGCCGATGCTGCTCCAGGCGGGCGGTAGCGAAATGCTCAGCGCCGATGCCGAGCACTACGGCCGGGCACAGCGCGCCGCCGGCGGCCGCTGTGAGGTCCAGATATCTCCTGGCATGTTCCACGTTTTCCAGGTCGGCCACCGCTTCCTGCCGGAGGCGAAGTCCGCGCTGACCTGCGTGGAGCGCTTCGTCGACGATATCGCGCACGGTTCGGCCATGCGATCTGCCTAACCGAAAAGCGTTATCGCCGTGTGGAATCCAGCTGTTGGAACCGGCTGATCTCCGACCAGATCTGGTGGTGGGGCGCGCCGTGCGTGGTCAGGTCACCCAGTTCGGCGAGCCTGTCGATGGCGATCCGAATGCGGGTCAGCGACACCGGATCTCGCGCCCAATGTTCCCGTCCCAGTTGCAATGTCGCGACGAGCAGATCACCGGGAAAGAAGTCGCCCTCGGCCAGCGGATTCCACTGGAGCTGGTTCGACGCCCTCGGCAGCAGCACGCCGACGCCTTCACCCTGTCGCAACAGCAGCCGCAGATCCTCGATGCTCAGACTGCCGCACGGCTTGCGGCGCAGTTCATGCACGGTCCACACCAGCCCGCTCACCTCGGCGGGCACCGCGGGCCAGACGTTGTCTTCCAGCTGTTCCAGTGACAGTTCGTCCTCGGCATCGGCACAGACCGTCCACCGCCGCTCCTCGCGCCGGAAGAAGAGCTGCCCCTCGACGCCGCCGGGATGGGTGACATACGCCATGGCAAGGTCACCGAAGACTCGCACAAGCGCGACCGCGATGGCGGGTTCCTCGATCGGGTCGACGGGTTCGTCGCCGTCGAGGTCGGCGATATCGTCCAGAAACGCTTCGGCCTCGTCGGCGCACATCAGGGCGGCGATCTCGTGGGGGAGACCGCGTTCCACCGCGACGGAGAAGGCCTGGATCAAGCGGAGGATCAGCTGTTCGTCACTGGGAACGCACATGGCGAATATCGTGCCGCGCGCTCCTGCGTCAACGCCGTTTGCACCATTTTGTTCATCGGCCGTCCGGTCGGCAGCTGTGTCAGGATGGGGCGGTAAATCAGCTCGGCGCCGCGTGTCGGTGCACAGGTGAGGAGATTGCGGCGAAGTGACCAGACCAGGCGACGAATCCGGCGACCGGGCCGAGGACGAATCGGCTGCCGAGCCCGATCAGCCCACCGCAACGGCGACGGCCGAACCCGAACCCGAACCCGAACCCGAACCCGCCGAGGCGGATACGCCGGCGGAAGCGGGCGATCCAGCCCCGACCCTCGGCGCCGAAGCCGATTTCATGCAGCAATTCATGCAGGCATTCGCGGCGAACGAGGTCGAGCCGGATGTCGGCTTCAGCCTGCTTGCCGAGGAGCCGACGGTCGACGTCGCCGAGCGGGCCAAAGAGCTCAGCCATCGCATCGCACGGGAATTGGCGGCCATCGGGCCCGAGGGCTGGAAGCGATTGGAGGCGGTCTTCGCGCTGACCACGGCCGCCGAATGGGGTGCGATCGTCTACGCGGACGACGAGCAGCGTTCGCTTCGCCTGCAGCCGCCGCCCGAGATACTCGAACTCGTCCGCGAACATCGCGACGCCTCAGCGCAACTCAGCGACGGCCCGTGGTGGCGCCTGTTGCTGAGCCTGACCAGCGCGGGCGCGATAGACGTCGACTACGACTACGGTGACGAGCCGTTCCCGGACGACCAGCTGTTCCCCGCCGAGGTCTACCGCGCCGACCTGGAGGCGTATCCGCGCCAGACGCTGCCGGTGTGGCTCGCCGCCTACATCGGTCACGGCGACCGGCAGTCGCGCCCACCGCAGCTCGCGGCCGCCGAGGCGCGCGCGGATCGGGCGGCCGGGGTGCGGCCGGTGCTGTCGGACACCGAATTTCCGCCGTTCCCGGTGATGGCCGCGCGCTGGGCGGTGATCTCGGCCGTGTTCGTCGCCGCCGAATCACAGTGGGGCCCAAGGGTGCTGCCCGCGCTGAACTGGTTCGAGGGGTCCAAGCGCAGCGGCTCGACGTTGTACGCGCTGCCTGGTGGTCGCGCGGTGCTCTCCGGCGGGGTGTGGAACGCACCGGAGCTGGCCGCGAGCTACAACGGTGGCGCACCGATGCCCGCGCTGTTCGCGGGCGCGCCGGAGTGGGTGGCCAATTCCGTGCTGAATCCCCGTGCGGCGAACGGGCTGCTGTCGTTCTGCTACTGGTGGGAGCGCGGCCGGTGGTATCGCGGTGAGTCGCCGACCTCGGATCTGCTCAGTGACGCCGTGCCCGGCGTCTGGACCACCGAGACAGTGGTCGACGTGATCTCGAGTGTGCTCTCCGAAAACCCGACCGACGAGGAACGGCAAGCGGTCGCCACCCTGGTATCGGCGGCCGAGGTCGGCGTCGTCACCCGGGACACGTTGCGCGGCGTATTCGGTGACGATGACACCTACGACATCGACAGTGCCTTCTATCAACTCACGCTGGCCGGCGTGACGATGGTACTGCCCGAACCGATTCCGGCGGACGACGCGATCGCCCAGGTGCGCGAGCACGTCCTCGAACAAGGCATCGACACCGGCAACTACCCACTGGAAAACCTGACCGCCGACCGGTTCAGCGTCGGCTGGATGGTTTACCCGCCGACCGAGCCGGGCGAGATCGCGATCGGCCGCGCGCTCTTCTATGTCGGCGATGACGGTGTGCTGGAACAGTCTTCGTCGTCGGTGGCGCCTTCGGTGTACATCGCCGATTTCGAACTGCGCTTCCAGGAACGCAATCGGTCGGTGGCGGTGTGACCCGGCCCGATCGCGGGCTGGTTCACATCTCCCACCGGTAGCCGAAGCCGCGGATGGTGGTGATCAGTCCCTGGCGATCGAGTTTGGCGCGCAGACCCGCCATGTGCACGTCGAGCGCGCGCGACACCGATGTGGACGAGTCACCCCAGATGCGGTCCATGAGCTGCTGACGGCTGACCGCGGAGCCCGATTGCTCCACCAGTATCCGGACCAGGTGGAATTCGGTGGGGGTGAGGGTGATCGCCACGCCGCCGACCTCGACCTGCCTGGCCACCAGATCGACGCGGACATCCCTGGTGACAACGGTCTGCGCGGGCACGGCGGGCATCATCCGCCGGGTCACCGTCTCCAACCGCGCGACCAGCTCCGCGATGCGCGGAGGCTTCACCAGGTAGTCGTCCGCGCCGCTGCGCAGCCCATTGACCACTGACCGCTCACCCGCCCGCGCGGTCAGGATCAGCACCGGCACCGAACTGACCTCGCGGAGCAGGCGCAGCACCTCCAGCCCGTCCATATCGGGTAGCCCGAGATCGAGGATCACCGCGTCGTATTCGCGGTGCGAGGCGAGCAGATCGGCGCCTCTGCGTTTGCGGTCGACCAGGTATCCCCGCGTCGTGAGCGCGGCGACAAGCGCCTCACCAACTCCCTCATCGTCTTCGACAACCGCAACACGCACGCGCCGATCCTTGCAAACCGCAAGGTTCGATGCGTGCTCAATGGCGATATGTTCACTGAGAGCGTGTGTCCGCCTACCCCAGGTCTTACGTCACGTGAACCACCTTTGACCAGCGGCTCGAATTCTTAACAGTCCCTTGAGCAATTCCCCGGCCACCGGCCAGCGCGAGTGGCGCATCACATGTCAGGATCTGGACATAGCCTGTGCGGGGTCTCTCCGTCGACAAGAACGGGAACATGCGATGAACGATGCGACATTCGAAAGCGCCACCGGTGCTGACGAACTCGCGGTCGTGACGCGTCCCGGATCGCTGATCGATAGCCTCGCCGGGGAACTCGCGGAGCTCGGTCCCGCGGGCTGGCGGGAACTGCGGGCGGAGTTCGCGATCACGGTCGCCGCCGAAGCCGCGCACATCGTCTACACCGTCGCCGATCGGCAGGTGCGCGTCGCCGCGCCGGAGCCGGTGCTCGAACTGGCCCGCGAGCAGCGCGCGCATGCCATCTGGACCGGGGCGGGTCCGTGGTGGCGACTGGTGCTGCAGGTCGGCGCATCCGGCGAGGTCGAGGTCGAATACGACTACGGCGACGAGCCCTTTCCCGGCGAGCACCTGTTCCGGCCGGAGGCTTATCGCGCGGATCTCGCGGCCTACCCGCGTCCGCGGGTGCCGGTGTGGCTGGCCGCCTACATGCATCACGATGGCAGGCAGTCGCGCACCGCGCGCCGGGCCGCGGTGTCGGCACGCGCGGGTCGCGGTGGCCGCGGCGGCATCGGCCTCACCGTGGTCGACGAGAACTTTCCGTCGCTGCCACGGCTGTGGGCGCGCTGGGCAGTGCTCGCGGCGGCCTGCGCCGCGGCCGGCGCGGAGCCGGGTCCGCGGATCGTGCCGTCGACCGGCTGGTTCGAGAGCGCGCGCAACGGAAGCAGCGGCTCCTCGCTGTACCTGCTGCCGGACGGTCGCGCGGTGCTCTCGGGTGGCGTGTGGAACGCACCGGCGCTCAACGCGGCATACAACGGCGGCGTCGATCTGCCGAATCTCTATGCCGGAGCCCCGGATTGGGTGACCAACGCGGTATTGAACCCGCGCGCCGCGGTCGGCCTGCTCTCGTTCTGCTTCTGGTGGGACGGAACCTATTGGTACAGCGGGGAATCGCCGGAGGTGCAGCAATGCGGTGCCGCGCTGCCGCCGATCTGGACGGCGAGCAGCGTGGTCGAGACGGTGGTGCAGCTGCTCACGGGCGAGCCGGATCTGGTCGGGCGGGTCGCGGTGACGCGGCTGCTGACGGCCGCCGAGCGTGGAAGGGTGACCCGTCCGCTGGTGTTGGAAGCCTTCGGTGCGGGCCACGATATCGGCGGCGCGCTGCGCGAGTTGTCCGCCGCGAAGCTGGTCATCGCGGAGAACGGCGCCGGGCAATCGGCCGAATCATCTAAAGTACCGGCCAGTCGGTATATATGCGATCATCGAATCGCGTTGTAGTTGAACGTTTTCGAGGAGGTTCGACATGGCGGACGGCGTCGAGGTAACACCGGAGAAGCTGGACGAGGTCAGGGACGCGATGGAAAAGGTCGCCCGGAAGTTCGACATGCTGCACGCGAAGATGAAGGGGTTGTCGGCGAGCTACAAGGGCGTCGAAGGGAGCGACGAACCCGGCCGCAACGTCGCCCTGGGGGAGCACGGCTTCTACAACTCGGTATCCAACGGTGAGGTGCTGTTGAGCAACGCCATCATCCGGGTGCGCAATCGCGCGGTCATGGCGAGCAATGCCGGTGTCGAGCTGACGGGGATGGAGCACCAGAACGAGAACGACCAGAGCGTTTAGCCGCCGGTCGGTCGGCAGGGGATCTATGCGGGTGGGGGTGAGTTAGGAGAGTTTCGGTGGCCGACGACATGACGAAGGCGCGCTTCCTGGACGCGATGGAATCGCTGCAGTCCAGCGTGAAGTCGATGATGGACGCGCAGCGCAAGCAGGCCCAGATGACCGGCACCGCCACCGCGGCCGGTAAGCGGGTCACCGTCGTCGTCAATGCCCGTGGTGTCGTCATTCAGACCCGATTCTCCCCGGAAGTCCGCGATCTCACCTATGAAGAGATCGCGGCCGCGGTCACTACCGCGGCGCAGGACGCGGCCGCTCAGGTGGAGCGCAAGACCAGGGAGATCATCGCGTCGCTGCAGGAATCGGACGCACGGCTGCGCCTGCCGAAGTTCTCCGACATCGTCCCCGGGATGCCCGAACCCGAGGATCTGCTGCCCGAGCCGCCGGAGGTCTCGCTCGCGCCGCCCGGCGCCCGGTCCCGCAGGGACAGCACCGAGGACACATCGATGGAATTCGATCGTGTCGAGCAGCGGGCCGAGCCGAAGCGCTCCGGCGTGGCCGAAACCGGTTGGTAGTCAGAGTCTGCGCGTGATGGCTGTCTGCTGATGTCCACCTGGATTACCGCGATGTGGGAATGGATTCCCACACCGATCCTCGAGATGCTCAATTTCGGCATGCACTACCCCGAAGGCGACGAGGGCGCCGTCTTCGATTGGGGCGATGCCGTCATCGAGCTCGCCAAGGAGGTGGCGCTGCTCGAGCCCGAGATGCAGGCGGCGGTCGCGCTCTACCAGAAGTACTACCCGAAGGGCGCGGGCGCAGTAGAGGGCCAGGAGGCGATCGAGAAGCTCATCTCGGGGAAGACCTCGATCGCGGAGATCGCCGCGGCACTGCATGACGCAGGCGGCGCGATCCGCGGCGGCGGCACCGCGATTCAGGCGGAGAAGATGCTGGAGGCCGTCTTCGCGGGCATGATGGCCCGATCCATCATCATGCTGATTTGGCAGTGGCCGTGGGGGACGGCGATGGCCGCGGCGCTGGGATTGATCGGTCGCGAGGGATTGGCGATCGCGGCGCGGCGCTTCGCCGAGCGCATGGCCGAGATGGCGGCGGTGAAGGGCCTGCGGACCGCGATCACGCCGTTGGTCGAGCCGATCGTCGTTCCCATCGTCTCGAAGGCGTTGGACAAGTGGGCCGAGAAGTCCCTTGTTCGTACGGTTGTTCGGGCCACCGCCACCGGAGCACTGCACGGCGCGCTGATCGAGGGTGGCATCGAAGGCCTCCAGATCGCCGCCGGTTACAACGATGAAGGCTTCAACCTCAAGAAGATCGGTGAGAACGCCCTGTTCTGGGGTGCCGGTGGCGCCTTCGGTGGTGCCGCCGGATTCGGCGTGGCCAAGGGGTTGGGCAAGTACGCGGAGGGCGTGGCGAAGCGCGCTCCGGAGACGGTGAACGCGGCGACTCGAGCGCTGGTGGCGCCCACCACGCAGCGGGTGATCACGGCGATGGCAGGCGGCCTGGCCGGCGCGGGCGGCATGTACGGAACCACGGTGGCCTACCAGGCCGCCACCGGCCAGGAGATTTCGCCGTTCACCGGTCAGATGATCGCGGCCGGTTTGGGCATGGGCGTCGCCCAGGGCCTGCGGCGGCCCACCTGGCACGGTGGCAGCGAGGTGGTGTTGCGCGGCGGGGGCGGGGGCGACGGCCACGCGCCATGGAAGCCGATGGAACAGGCCGTACGGGCCGAGACCAAGGACATCGGCCGGAAGCTGATGCGGGACAGTCACCCGGACCAGGTGATGGATCCGGCAGAGAAGCAGCGATACGAGGACACCTACAAGCGCGCGTCGGAACTTGCCTCGGACCACGCTGTCTATAAAGCAGGCACCAGCGATCCGATGACCCACTTCGAGCGGGTGGCCGAGATGCGGGCCCTGCGGGAGAGTTTCGACGCCGGACCGACGCCTGCCCCGGCCGGGGCATCGGGCGCGGAGTCCGGCGGACATGCCGCCGCATCGGCTCCCAGCGGCGGATCTGCCCCGGGCACGCCCGCTGGTGGCGCGTCGGCTGGAGGTGCGTCCGGAGGTGCTCCGGCTGGAGGTGTGCCAGCAGGTGGTGCGTCGGCGGGCGCGGGCGCGGCACCCGCCGGTGGCGGACCGCGTTCACCCATCGTTGTGCCACCTTCCGGTGAAAGCGCAAGTAAGCCAACGGGTTCCAGTGGAGGCTCGGCGCAGGCCGGTGCGGACCCGGCGAAGCGGGCCGGCGCCGCCGATGGCGACTCGGCTCAGCCAGGGGGCATCCAAGCAGAACATCGCGACGGCGCTGATGCTGGTGGCGAGGCGAGCGTGTTGCCGTCCGGGCGCGGGCCGATTGCGATGGACCCGCCTGTTCCGCCGACTCCGGTCGATTCCGGGGCGGAGGCGAGTGTGCTGCCATCCGGACGTGGTCCGATTGCGATGGACCCGCCTGCTCCGTCGACTCCGGTCGATTCCGGTGGCGAGGCTGGTGTGTTGCCGTCCGGGCGTGGGCCGATCGCGATGGACCCGCCGAGTTCGCCTGGTGCCGCACCTGAGTCGCCGACCGCGCCCGCGACGCGTGAGCCGATCGTGATGGGTCCGCCCGCTCCGGCCGCTTCCGGCGGTGAGGCGAGTGTGTTGCCGCCTGGACGTGGGCCGATCGTGATGGACCCGCCGAGTTCGCCTGCCACCGGCGCTCAGTCGCCGACCGCGCAGCCGACGAGCGGTCCGAATGCCGCGGACCGGACCGGTACGCCTGGTGCCGGGCCCGAGTCGCCCGCCGTGCCGCCGAAGCGTGAGCCGATCGTGCTCGATCCGCCCGCTCCGGCCAATGGTGGAGCCGAGGCAGAGGTGTTGCCGCCGGGGCGTGGACCAATTGTGCTGGATCCCCCCACACCCGCGCCGCCCGCTCCCGTTGCTCCGGCGCCGCCTGCTCCGGCGCCGCCTGCTCCGGCGCCGCCTGCTCCGGCGCCGCAGGCCCCGGTGGCCCCTGCGCCTACGACGCCTGCCCCGGTGGCGCCCGCCCCCGGTTCTGTCACGCCCGCACCGGGTTCCGCCACGCCCGCACCAGGTTCCGTCACACCAACGCCCGCTCCCGTGGTGCCCGCGCCCGGTTCCACCGCTCCCGCACCGGGTTCCGCGGTACCCGCGCCTGGTGCCAGCACCCCCGCGCCTGGGGCGGCCACGCCCGCACCGGGTTCCGCGACGCCCGCGCTCACTGGCACCCCGCAAAACCCCACTGCGACAACTACTCCCAATGCCGGACCGGAGGCGGGCAGCGACGCGAAGGGCCCACGCGCCAACGCCGGTCGACCGCCGGAGGGACGCGGCGTCGACGGCTCGGCCTCGCGGCCCGAACGCCGTGACGCGCCGCCGTCCGCTCCCGCCCCGTCGTCCCAGGACGCGTTCGCTGACGCATTCGACCTGCCGCGCGGCCGTGCCTCGGCCGACGCGCCCTTCTCGCCGTCCGCCCCCGCGTCGAACAGGTTCGATCCGGGCCGGGTCTACGCCGATGATCCCGCGGGAAACGGTGCGGGGCATGCCAATCGCAATGCGGGCAGCACTCCCGCGTCGCGCGCGGGCGAAGCGCAGGAACCGACCGGCGCCCTCGCCCGCCCCGACGGGCCGGTGACCGCGGCAGGCCCGCAACGCGATTACGCACGCGCGCTCGACGCGGAGCTCGGGCTCGGTGGCAGGCTCGCCGAGTCCCCTGACCCGATGCGCCAGCTGGCGGAGCAGGGCGAGGCGGCCTTCCGCGCGGACCCGCGTGCCGCCGGAGAGCGGGTCGGCGCACCGCTGCCGGAGCGGAACCGCTCCGGCGCCGGACGGATCGAGTCGGTCGAGGAAACCCGGAATCGACTGGCCGCCGAGCTGGGCGTGCCCGCCGAGCGGCTCACCGAAGCGGAACTGCCGAAGACCATCGAGGAGCAGCGGCAGCGCACCCTGGATCGCGCCGCGCTGGTCGAGGCGTTCGACGCCGCGGCGAATCGCCATGCGCGGGAAACCGATCCGGTCGCTCGCCTGATCTATGCGTCGGAGCGGGACGCGCTCGCCGAGATCCTCGGTGTGCCGAAGGAGCGGCTGGCGAATCAGCCGATCGAGGATGTGGTGAACCAGCTGCGCCTCGGCACGCTCGATCGCGCCACCGCCGTTTCCGATCTGGGACATGCGACACAGGCCAGCAGGCCGGAGCCGACCGGTTCGAGCGCGGGCGAGGTGCATCAGATCGTCGTCGAGGTCGACGGAAACCGATTGCCGATGCGCCTGACGGTCGACCCGCAGGGCCGTCCGCTGCTCGTCCCGGCCGAACGCCTGCCCGCGGTCGCCGCACCGAGCCCGACCGCCGCGCCCGCTCCGGTCGCGAAACCGGGCTGGTGGAAGCGGCTGCTGGAGAAGCAACCGCTGCATCGCTGGAGCATCCAGTACCCGCTCGGTTCCGGATTCAACGCCGAGCTGCACAACTCGTTGCTGCACAACCTGCCTGAGCTGGGCCAGCAGCACGAGCCGACCGCCATCGATACGCAGCCGCATGTCAGCGCGCCCCCGGCAGGGGAAATCGAGATTCCGGACCCGTTCTTCACCTCTTTGCAGGCGCTCAAACTGTTCAGGGGCCGCCAGTCCTTCTACAAGATGGTGCTGGGCACCTGGGGTAAGAACCTGGTGACCTCGCCTCGGCCCGTGCGCGCCGATGGCACGCCGTATGTCGCGGAGGTCGACGAGGTCTCGCCCCAGCGGTGGAAGCAGTTGGAAGAGGCCGGATACCCAGGGCGCGAACAGCAGTCGGCGCAACCGGTGGCGACCGTCGAGCCCGTCGGCACGCCCGTCGCCGAGGTCCGCGATCCCCAGCCGGAGCACGGACGCACCGAGCTGGATCGAGCGGCCGAGGGGGCCTCGCCGCATGAGCCGCCCGCGCCGGTGCGTGACCAACTCTTCGAGCTGCGCGACAAATTCGAGGATGCGGCGCAGCGGTGGGGCGAGCACGCCGACGCGGCGGTCGCCATCGCCGAGCAGAACAACGTCGCGCTGCCCGATCTGAGCGAGCGCGCGATGGACCGTGCCGCCGCAGGCATGCGGTACCGCGATCTGCGCGACGAAGCGTCGCTGACCACCCTGCAGGAGGACGCGAACCGCTACAACGGCGAGGACGAGCGGGTCGGCTTCATCGAGCCGCGGCGCAGCCATGTCAATCCGAGCCCGAACGAGTCGTACGCCCAGGAGATGCACCAGAAGCTCGGTTTCGACCCCGAGCAGCTGAACAGCGAACGTGTCGTCAACGTCAACAACAACCCGAATCCCGCGCGCCGGGCCTGGGACAGCGATCCGGCGATGTACGACAAGGTGCTCTACCGTGAACGCACCCGGCTCGCGGTCGCGCGATCGGCGCGGGACTACGGCCTGGACCCGGAGCAACTGAACCCGAGGACCCTACCGGACACGATGCACGGGCTGGCCGGGAAGGGGCGCGAACTCGACCGCGCCGCAACCGATTTCGAAGGACATGTGCGCGGCATGCGCGAGGCGGGCCGTGAGCTCGAGTCGATCGCCGAGCGGATGTCGGAGCAGGCGGGGGCCGAATGGCTTCGGCTGGAGGGCGGTAAACCGCTCGAGGGCGCACCGAAGATCGGGTTGATCCGCGAGGGCGACCGGCTGCGCGTGGTGGTGCTCGACGGCGGGTCCGCGCACGAGCGGATCCTGGCCGACGCGTTGGCCGACCCGCGCAACGCACGGCTGGCCGAGGCCCTGTCCTCGGGGCGGGCCGATCTCGAATTCCGCAGGCCCTACTTCGCACCGGACGCGGTGTTCAGCAAGTCGTCGGCCGAGCACGGACAGGTCTATGCCGAACCGGCGGGAACGCCGCAGGTGCGTCAGGTCACCGGGGAGGCGGCGGGCAGGCCGGTCGCGGTCACGCTCGTTCGCGATGGCGAGGCCACACCGTGGCACGCCGTGCCGGACAACCTCCCCGCGCCCGCGCGCGAACCCGCGCCACGACCGTCGCTCGAGGAGCTCGCCGACCGATTGAAGGTGCGGTTGGACGATCTCGGAACTGATCCGAATCGCTTGGCCGAGAACACCTCTCGATTGCGAAACGAGAACGCGTTGCGTGCGCTGCGTCTCGAACTCGAGGCGGACCGGTTGCGCGCGGAGAACGATATCGAGCTCTTCGAGAACATCCACAAGCTCGGTGTCGACGTCGACGCGCTGCGCGAGAATCCGGAGCAGGTCATCGCGGACCTGAAGAAGCAGCAGCCGGGTAAGTCGAAGGTCATCGACGCGCTGGCCACCTCGGTCCGCGAGCGCGGAACGCTGGAGGATCTGCATTCGGGCTGGGACCCGCGGGTCGTCGAGGACTACGGTCTGCCGCTGCCCGCCCACGACGCGGTCAACCGGGTGCTCGAACTCGTCGGTGACCCAGCGCAATTCCATGATGCGGTGCGGGCCATGCGCGAGGCGGCCGCCGGTACGGTCGCACCGCTGGATCAGGACTGGTTGCGGTTGGTCGGTGGCGACCCGGTCAGCCCGCCTGTTGGACGGACGCCGGAGCAGGTCGCCAAGGATGCCGCGGCAGCCGCGAAGGCGCTGCGCGCGAACACGCTCTTCGAAAAGCTCAACACCCCGGCCAAACTCGATGCGGTAGTCGGGAAGTTGCGGGCCGAGGTGCAGCAGCGGGCCGCGGACATCACGGCCTTCGAAGAGCAGTGGCACGAGCGCAATTCCGCGCAGGGCGAGCCCGCGACTCAGCCGGAGGCCGCGACTCAGCCTGAGCCCGGGACGCAGCAAGAGCCCGGGGCACAGTCGGAGCCTGGGATGCAGCCCGAAACCGGGACGCAGCCGGAGAACCGCGCCGAGCAGCCCCGTGCGGGAGTGCCCGAGCAGCCTGCAGCGCGGACGCTGCCTGAACTGGCGGAGGAGGCGCGCGCGGCCGGGCTCGAACGGCTGAACGAGGCACGCCAAGAGGCCGACGCCGCGCGTGCGGCAGTGGTCGACGCGGCACGGAAACTGCCGGTCAACGTGGACGAGTTCGTTCCGCGGAGCGGCCCGCGTTCCCCGGAGCAGGTCCGGGCACTCGAGGAGGCGCTCGCCGATCTCGGTGGCCGCGGGAAACCGCTCGCGGAACAGCAGAATTGGAGCGACCGGGTCACCGCGCTCGAGGACGCGGGCCAGCACTTGCAGCGCGCCGAGGCCGAGCAGGCCAGGCTGGAGGCGGCGCTCAACGAGCCCGCGCCGCAACAGACCTCGAATGCGGCGCCGCAGCGGCCTGTTCGCGCGCCGTCCGATGCCGCCCGGCCGGCACCGGGTACGCCGGACAGCTTCGCCGACGCGCTCGATCTGCCGCGCGGTCGTCGCTCCGCGGATGCGCCGTTCTCGCCGTTCGCACCGGCGCAGGGCGGATTCGATCCCGGCCGGGTGTATGCCCACGATCCGTCGGGTGACGGTGCGGGTCATGCGAACAACCGGCCAGCGCGCGGTCCGGAGGCGGGCAACGGCGAATCATCCTCTACCCCAGCGCAATCCGAGCGTGCGGGGGAGGTCGCGCCGATCGCCGAGACCGAACGCGCACCCGAAAAGGCGGCTGCCTCCGAAGCGACCGCGCAGCCCGAGCGAAACGGTGCGGCGGCACTCGAACCAGCCACCGAGCCGGGGAACGTGAACCGCGGCAACGAGCCGTCGACGGGACCGGAGCGCGACTACGCCTGGGCGCTCGACGACGAGCTCGGTCTCGGCGGCAAGCTCGGTGCATCGCGAGATCCGTTGCGTGAGTTGGCCGAACAGGGCGAGGCCGCATTCCAGGCCGATCCGAGGGCATTCGGCGATCGGATCGCTCCGAAGCTGCCCGAAAGCGTTCGTCCCGATGCCGAACCGCGGCTCGAGTCGGTCGAGTCGACCAGGGACCGGCTCGCCGGAGACCTGGAGGTCCCGGCCGGACGGCTCACCGAAGAGCAGCTGCCGAAAACCGTTGCCGAACAGCGGGAGCGCGCCCTGGATCGCGCGCGGGCCGTCGAGGCCTTCCGTGTCGCGGCCGAACGGCATGCCGATGCCAGGAATGCGCGCGAGCGGCTTTACTACGCGCCCGATCGGAACGCGCTCGCCGAGATCCTCGGTGTGCCGCAGGCGGAGCTGGCGCAGCGGCCGGTCGACGAGATCGTCACCCAGTTGCGTCGCGGCGCCCTGGATCGAGCCGTCGCTGTCTCCGATCTCGCCCATACGGTGCAGGCGGCGCGGCCGCAATCGGCGCAGGCGGGTGCGGCGGGGCACGTGGTGATGGTCGAGGTGGGCGGCGAGCGGCTGCCGGTGCGTTTCGTGCCCGATGCCGACGGCGTGCTGCGCCCGGCGCCCGCTGAGCGGCTACCGGCGCCGGCTGTCGTCGAGCCACAACCGGCCAAACAGCCGAAGCCGCCGGCCAAGTACAAGTGGGCGAGCATTCAATACCCGCTCGGCTCCAGCTTCAACTCACTCACCCACAACCTGTTGGCGCACAACGCACGTGAGATGCTCGGGCAGCACGTCGTGGACGATCCCGGTCTGCCGCTCGGCGCGCCGAACAAGGAATGGGATCTGCCCGACCCGTTCTTCACGCTGCTGCAGAGCAGCAAGCTGCTCGACGGCACCCCGTTCATGCGCAACACGTTGAAAAGTGCGTGGGGAGAGCATGTCACGACGCTGCCGGGCGTTCGCGCGTCCGATGGCACCTGGCACATCCCGGAATTCGACGAGGCGCCCCGCTCGGTGGTGCAGGCGCTGCAGCGGGAGTGGGAGCGGCTCGGACTCGACCACAAATTCGGTGAGGCCGCGACTCGCGGCGAACCCGCCGGTGCGCATGCGGCGCCCGAACTCGAACGCCCCGAGAACACCCATCCCGAGCTAGAGCCGGTGCGTACCGAACCGGAGAGCGCCGGAGCCGAGGCGCGTCCGCACGAGCCGTCCGAGGCCGCGCGTGTCGAGCTGTTCGAGCAGAAGGGCCTGTTCGACGACGCCGCACGCCGGTGGGCGGAGCAGGCGCGCGGCCTTGCCGATGCCGCGGCGGGGCACAACGTCGCGCTGCCTGATCTGAGCGTGCGGTCGGTGAACCGCGCGGAGATGCGGTTCACGTACCTCACCCTGCGCGACGAGGCGGGCCAGTTCACGTTCAAAGAGGCGGCGGATCGATACAACGCCGAGAACGCGCGGCTCGGCATCAACGAATGGCGCCGCGACGTCGTCAATCCGAACCCGTACGAGCACCTGGCCAAGGAGATGCACCAGCAGCTCGGCAAGGATCCCGAGCGGCTGGATTCCGAGCGCGTCGTGCACATGCAGAACAACCCCAATCCGCTTGCCCGATGGTGGAATCAAGCGGGGGAGATCTACGACACCGCGCTGATTCGTGAGCGGACCAGGTACGCACTCAATACCGCCGGGCAGTTCTACGGGCTCGACCGAGTGCAGGCACGGCCGGAGAACCTGGGTGGCACGCTCGGCGAGCTTGCCGGTCGAGGCCGCGAACTCGCCGATGCGGCAACGGATTTCGGCAATCGGGCACGGCAGTTCCGTGCGGTGAACACCGAGCTGGAGCAGATCGCGGACCGCATGACCCGCCTGGCGGGCGAGGAGTGGTTCGGCGGCGAAGGCGCGACGCCACTCGAGGGCGCGCCGATGGTGGGGGTGGTCCGCACCGGCGACCAGGTCCGGGTTGTCGTGCTCGACGGTGGGCGCAATCATGAAGGGACGCTGGCGAAGGCGCTGGGCGACCGGCGCAATGCGCACGTGGCGGAACAGCTGAACTCCGGCGAGGCCGAGCTCGAATTCCGCAGGCCCTACTTCGCGCCCGAGGTCGACCAGGCGGGTCACCCTGCTGCCGACCGCGGCAAGGTGTACGCGGAGCCGGTCGCCACGCCGCAGGTCCACCATGTCACCGGCGAGGTGAACGGCCGCCCGGCCGATGTCACGCTGGTGCGCGACGGCGAAGGGACGCCGTGGCGATCGGTGGAGGTGGACGCGAACCCCGCCGCTGGACGTCCCGCGGCTCCGGCCGCGCCGCTGGAAGAGCTCGCGACGCGCTTGGGGCTCGACTTGACGAAGATCGGCGCCGACCCGGTTCGGCTCGCTGAAGCCGTCGAGCCACTGCGGACGGCGAATGCGCTGCGCCTGGTGCGGCTCGAACTCGAGCTCGACCGTGCGCGCCACGCCATCGATATCGATCTCTACCACTACCTGCACAACCTCGACGTCGATCTGGGCGCACTGCGGGCGGATCCGGACGCGACCATCGCGGCGTTGAAGAAGCAGTTCCCGGCGAACGCGCACCCAGGAAAGGCCAAGGACATCGGTGCGCTGGAAAAGCTGATCAAGGAACTGCCCGGCCTCGACCATCTCACCGAGCAGTGGGATCCGCGCATCACCGCCGACCATCAGCTGCCCGTTCCGCGCTACAACGCGATCCGCCGTCTCCTCGACGTGGTGGGTGACCCTGAGAAATTCCGTGCCGCGGTGCACGCGCTGCGCGAGGCGAACGAGGGTGTTGTCGCGCCGCACGACCGCGACTGGTTGCGGATCGTCGGGGGTGAGCCCGTCGAAAAGCCCGCGGCATCGACCCCGGAAAAGGCCGCCGCGGACCGCAATGAGCAGGCGGGAAAGCTGCGGGCCGGAACACTTTTCGATCAGCTGACCTCCAGGGCGGCCCTGCTCCCGGTAGCGAAGCAGCTGCGCGAAGAGGTGTATCGCGGCGCCGCCGATCTCGACGCGTTCGAACAGCTGTGGCATGAACGCAACGGTGATGCGGTGCGCGCGGCCGAGGTTCGTGCCGCGGAGCAGCGGGCCATCGATGCCGCCGCAGCGGAAGTTCGTGCGGCCCAGCAGCGCTCGGCCGAGCTGGAACGATTGGCCGAGCAGCGGGCAGCGGCGCTCGAGCGGTTGGCCGATGCGCGTGAGCAGGCCGCCGCGGCTCGCGAGGCGCTCGATACCGCGCGCCGTGGCCTGCCGGTCAATGCCGACGAACTCGGTCCGCAGCGGCGGCCCGGTGATCCGGAAGATGTCCGGACGCTGGACGAAACGCTCGACTACCTGCGCAGCCGCACCAAACTCGTCGGGGAACAACAGGATTGGCATCGGCGCATCGACGCGCTCGAGGCGGCGGCCAGGGATGTGCACGAGGCCGAGGCCGGAGAGGCAGCGGCGGAGCGGGCCAGGGAGCGGGCCGAGGAAGCGCTGAACCATCCCGACGAGGGGCCGGAGGAACCGGGTGCGGGGGCGGCAGCGCCCCCGCAGGGCCCGCCGTCCAAGCCGCCGGCGCCGCACGCGGCCGGTGAGCCTGCCGAACCGGGCAGGTCCGGCGAACGCGTGGTCGTCGACGTCGAGGTGAACGGCGAGCAGCAGGTGCCGGTCGATCTCGTACGCGGTGCCGACGGCAACTGGCGTGTGCAGGAGCATGTGCCGGTCGCGGTGGAAGCCGTTGCGCCGAAGGCTGTTCCGGCTGCGACACCAGCCGCCGTGCCCGCGGTCGCCGAGAAGCCGACCAAGCTGCCGCGGTGGCTGCGCGACATGATCGGCAGGCACAAGGTGAATCCGGTGCATCCGCCGTCGGAGATGGTGCCGTCCGGGCAGGCGTGGCTCAGCGCGTCGATCGCCGAGATCACCGGTGTCGACGCGCTCGGGTTCGAGCACATGTACACACCGGATTCCAAGGCGCACAAGGCAAGTCCGCTGATCACGATCCGCGAGATCGTGACGCTGTGGAAGGCGCGCCAGCAGCTGGTCGACACCATCCTGCGCAGATTCCATATCGGCGGCGAGCCGATGCCGGTGAATCAGGCGGGCGAGGAATACGCCTACTGGCGCACCGACGCACGCGATCCGGCCGCACTGCAAGAACTGGCCGACCTCGGACTGACCGACCGCTTCGATCCGGCGGGCGAGCCCGTCGCGCGTCCGGCCCCCGCGGGTGAGCGGCCCGGCGCCGAACGCAATGCCGGTCTCGACGCGTGGGGCGACGATCTCGTCGCCCCGGCGCGAGCGCGCCACGACGCGGGCACGGCCCTCTACAAGATGGCCGACGAAAACAATGTGCCGCTGCGGGATCTGAGCCCCGAGTCGGTGCGCGAGGCCACCGAGCAGTTCAAGCACCTGGCGGTGCGGCAAGCGGTCATGGCGGAGGACCTGGGGGCAGCGCAGCTCAGGCTTGCCGCCGAGCACAATCGGATGGCGTACAGCGAGCCGGAGAACCTGCTCGCGCCGGACCCGCTGGCGCGCACCGAGATGGAGGTCGCGCGCCAGCACGCCGCGAATCTGGGCAAGGTCAAGGACCCCATCGTGCTGCGGCAGGACGGCGTCAACAACCGGAGCCAGCCGGGCACCCGGTGGTACGACCTCGGCCACCAGGACCATCCGACGGCACGCAAGAACTTCGAAAACAATGTGCGCCGTTACGAACTGGTGAAGGAGCCTGCCAACGCCGCCGAGGTGCTCGGCGTCGACGCGTCCGATCCGGCATCGATCGATCTCGATACCGTCCGCGCCAAGGCGCGGGAAATGGCCGAGACCGCGGAGGCGTTCGAGCGCAAGGCTGCCGAATATCGCGACGCCGACGAGGAATTCGGCGTCGTCGCCGAGGTGAAGGCCGAGGACGCTGCCGCTGCCTGGATCGAGGCCGAGGGCGGCGCGGTGCTCGATCAGCGGACGCCGGGCGTTGGCGTGTTCGGCGAGAATCCGATGCGGCTGGTGGTCATCGACAACGGTGGCAAGCATGCGCGGCGGCTCGCCGACTTCCTGGCGCGCAATGACGATGTGGCACAGGCATTGGCGCGCGGCGAGGTCGACGGCGTCGTCGAGCGCAAGATGGTGTATGCCGACGAAACGGGCGTGCACGTAGCCGATCTCGATCCGATCCAGGTTCGGCACACCACGAAAGAGGTTCACGGCGAGCCGGTGCCGGTGACCGTGGTGCGCGAGGGCGAGGGGCCATGGCGCCCGGTCACGGACCCGGTGCCATCGGATGTCGCTGTGCCGGAACCTGGTACGCCCGCGACCCCGCTCGGTGAGCTGTCGCGCCCCCAAATCGAGGCCGCCATCGATCATCTGGCGGGGCGGCTCGGCGTCGAGCGGGCCGATCTGGCGCCGGGCAAACTCGGCCCGACGACCGAGCGGCTGTGGGTCGAGCGCGGCGCCGACGCGGCGAAGCTGGAAGCGCTGCACGACCATGCGCGGAATCTGCTCGATATCGACAAGTTCCACGCCTTCCACGCGCTGAACGACGTCCGTACCGAACTGGCCGAGCGCGTCGGCGTCGAGCCGAAGGATTTGACGCCGGAGCGGGTGGCGGGCGCCATCACCGATCGCGCGCAGTCCGGCGGGAACCGGCTGCGGCAGATCGAGGGACTCACCGACTACGCCAACAAGCTGCGCGCCACCGACCCGAAGGCGGTCGACGCGGCACGAAAGCTGTTGGAGGAGCGGCTCGGTGTGCCGTCCGAGCCGGGGCGGGCGACGAGTGGCCTGACGCCGGAGAAGTACACCACCCAGCCCGAGACCAAGAAGCTGAAATACGTCGCCGACGAATCCAAGATCGATCCGAAGAAGCTCGACAAGGCGCTCGTCAAGCGGATGCGCACCGCGGGCGATCCCGCGCAGGTCGTCGAGGCGCTCACCGACTACGCCAGGGCAATCGGCGCTGTCGACCCTTTCACCAAGGGGTTGCAACCGGATCCCGCTGCCGCGCTGAGCGATCCGCGCGTCGTCGAGGGACCGCTGCCCGCCCAGGATCCCACCGGCGTCGCCTTCGTGCGCGAGGTCGTCGGCGATCGGATCGATGATTTCCTCACGGCTGTCGCAGGCCGTGGCGACACCGTCGAGGTCACCGAGATCCCGGAGCCGTCGGAGCTTTGGCAGCGGTTCGCCGGTACTGAACTCGCGCCCGAGAAGATCGACACCGATTCGAAGGCCGCCAAGGCGTACCAGGCCGCATTCGGAAAGGTGAAGGCGGGCAAGCTCGAACAGCTCGGCATCCGCACTCCCGCCGAACTCGAGGCGATCGTCAGGCAGTACCGCGAGGAGATCCGCCAGCGCGCCGCCGAAGCCGCCGTACTCGAGCAACTGGCCGACCACTACAACCGCACCTACGCCGAACCGGCGGAACCTGGCACTACGCCACGCCAACTGCCGGAACCAGCTTGGTCACTGGAGGAGGCTCCCGCCCGTCAACTGCCCGTACCTGAGCGCCGAGCAGGCTTGGCGCCCGGGCAAACCGCAACACGGCCGGATCCTGTTGCGCCTGAGCAGAGCCCGGCCGCGCGACCGGATCCCGCAGGCACACAGCGAACCGGAAATGACTCCGCCGCACGGCGAGCGGCCGGCTTCCAGGGCCCGTCCGTGGATCCTGCGGCGGCCCTGGACATGTCCCCGAGGCGGTCACGCGACTTCGGTGACCCGTCGGTCGGCCGTTTGGCCGGACGCAGGCCCGACATGGGCGCGCTGTATGCCCACGACTCCAACCTCGACGGTTCGGCACATGCGGACGGATCGCGCGGCCGCGGCGCGCAGGAGAGCACGCCGCGAACCTCGGGGCCAGCACCCGACCAGGAGCATGCGAGCGAAGCCGCGGCACCGGACCACGGTTCCGGCGCTGTCGATCCTGCTGTGCCGGCAGACCAGGCCGCCCGGGATCAGCCCGTGCCGAGCCGGGCGAAGTACGAGGTAGCGCCGCCGAATGATCCGGCCATGTTCCGGCCGGGTTCGGCGCGAATCGAATACACCCGTCTCACGGGGCGGGATGGAGCGTTCTACGCTCCGAACGGTCGGCCGTACCGCAGTGCCGATCCGTCGGTCGGCGACCTCATCCTGTTCGGTGCCGAGCCCGGTGATATTCGGGTGACGCCCGTCAGCAGTAAGACCGAGCACAAGGACCTGCTGCAGACCTACCGGAACACGGCACAGGGGCCATCGGCATTCGGGGTTGCCGTCTTGGACGCCAACGGCCGTCCCGAGTGGATGAGCACCGGCGCCGCGCCGTTCTCGGCCGCGGCGAGCAGTCCGAAATACCACGCTCAGCTACTCGCCGAGGCAGACAGGCTCGGAGTGGATTCGGAGACAACAAGGTTCGTGTATCCGTCCCAGGGTGGGCTCTGGTTGCCCGAGACGCGCCTGCTCACCGTCGGTGACGTCATCAATCATGGTGGTGCGCCCATGAAGTGGATGCTGACCGGCGCGAGCAAGAACATGTGGGTGGAGGTCATCGGCGTCGAGTCCGCGCCGGGGCGCGTCGAGGTGTCGGCGACGATCAACCCGGTGCGCGGCGAGCCGGGCCGGTTCACCTGGGTGATCCAGCGCGAGAACGGAGCCATCACAACCTATTTCACGGGTATCGACCTCGGCGTGGAGCCGGTGCGGGTCGGCGCCGGATTGCGGGAACTGCGCACGATGGTGACGCCGTGGCTGGCGGATTCGAACGTCTCGTTCGTCGGCGCCACCGGTGAGCAGGCCGAGCTGACCTTGGGCACCGATCTGTCCCTGCCGGATTGGGAGCGCAGGCGCGATGCCGGGGTGGCCCGCGAATGGCTGGCTGACCAGCTGCATGGCTACGGCTGGCGTGACGGAGATCTGATCTACGACACGAAACTCAACCTCTCGGAGTACGTCGCCAACGCATTGGACGCCCCGACTCGCGGCCCGGTCCGTGCGCGGGTCTCCAGATTCGGCCCGCCCGGCGATCAAACGGTGCTGATCGAGGCGCTCGACACCGACAACTCTATTCCGGCTTCGGTCAAGGTCGAGGCGCTGGACGGTGAGCAGTGGGACACCTTGTCGCCGGCGGAACGGGACGCGAAAGTCGCTGAACTCACCGTGCGTGGCCGGGGTGGCCAGATCGTCGGAGATCAGTCCGACGCAACCGGTTTCGCCAAGCTGGCCGTCGGCAAGTCGAGATGGTTCGTCGTCCGTGAATCCGACGGTCTCGGTACCGAACCGGCACCGCCAGAGGATCCGCAGCCGGGTACGCCGGTGGACGAGGACGGCCAGGTCGATTTCGACGAGGACGCGCTCCTGGCCACGTTCGCCGACCCGTTCGATGAACTGCCGCCGCAGGAGAGCAGCGCGACGCCGGGCCCTGCCGAGGGGGAGCGACGCGCGGCGGAACCGGCTGTTCAACCGGATTCGGCGCGGCACTCGGAACTGGTGATTCGCGGATCTGAAGGGGGTCAGCGGACCGAGCTCGACGCGCTGAATGCGGCTGGCCGTGCTTGGGATTGGTTGACGGAACGGCTGCCGGATTGGCCGACCGAGAAGATCGACGATGCCGGGCTGGAGGTCGCCGATCGCGTCGCGGCGGCGATGGAGAACCACAACGGTGAGGTCCGTGTCGTCCTGGACGAGACGGGCACGCCAGGTGATCGGCAGTTGCGTGCGACGGTCGGTGACGCCGTCGTCGAGCTGAGCGAATCGAACCGGCCGCCACCATGGTTGGCCGAGGCGATCGCGCCGATCCGGCATGTGCCTGTGTATGTGCCGGGTGAGGTGGCCATCGCGGTCGATTCCAAGCGGCTCCCGCAGCTGGCCAAGGCGCTCGCACCGTTTCGTCCATTCGGTGCCACCCCCGAGGTGGCCGCGGAGAATGTCGAGGCGGGGCTCCGCCATGCGGCCCGCATCAATCGCGGTCGGCTGCACAACTTCCTGGATGGCGTCGAAGGCACGGTCGTACAGGTCCGAACCGGTGACAGCAGAGCGGAACTCACCGTCTACGCGTTCTGGGATCAGGACTTCCGCGATGGCATGCGCGCATTGGAACTGACCGGCCGAAATGATCGGACGGTTCCGCTCGGTGACCTCACCGACGCGATCGTCGCGGACCTCCGGCAACGGCGTGCCGACTGGGCCGCGGCAAATCCGCAACCCGCAGAGCCGGGCGCACAGCCACTTGCGTCTCCAGCCCGGCCGCTGGGACCGGGGCCGGTGGAACAGGTGAATGTGGCTGACGCACTGGATCTTCCTTCGGGACGCAAGGTTTCGGGCGAAACCCGTTCACCCTTCGCCACGCCACCAGGCGGATTCGACCCGGGCCGGGTGACCGCGTATGACGGTGAAAGCCATGGGGCCGCCGATGCCGCGCACGCGCGCGCACAACTCGATCGCGCGGTCGCGGATCTGAATGTAATCGCCAAGGATCTCGGTTTATCCGCGGCCGAGGTGCTTCCGGGCGCGCCGCGATTGGCTGAGCTACGCACCGAGCACGAGCAGGTCGGTGCGGCGCTGGCGAAATGGCTCAAAACCGAACAGTCGCAGGTGATGTCGCGGCTGCGCGAGGTGTACGCGGATACATCGCCGGACGCGGCGCGGCTGGCCGAGCTGGCCGACCGGTATCCAGATCTCGACGCGGTGGTCACCGCCGCCGCCGATGTCGCGGTGTGGCGCTCCTGGGAGCCCGACACGGTACCGGTGGCGTTGGGGCAGGACTCGGCGATCGGCAGGCTGCTGCCAGAGCTGCGCGCTGGAGAACTGGTCGATCGCGCACTGTCCGAGCCGCTTACGCCTGCGGAAGCGCACGCGCGCCGGGTGGACAACATCTGGTCTGTCGCCGAGTCGGTGCTGCCCGAAGTCGGATATGGCAACTTCGCGATCACGAAGGACGACCTCGGTCTACCGGTGTGGCACTCGGACGTGCTCGGGCGCATAGCGCAGACCGGCGACTACACCGCCGTCGTGCTCGGCGACGCCAAACTTGTGCGTGCGCTCGGCATCGACGCCCGACCGAATACCGCGCTGCCGAGCACCACCCGCGACGTCGCGCTGCGTCCGGAGGAGCTGGAGTGGCTGAGCCACTCGGCTCCTGGCGCAGGCTCGCCCGCCGTGCACCTGGATCAGCTGATTCGATCTGCCAAGGTCGCGGTCAACCAAGCGTTGGAGCCGTTCCTCATCCGGCAGATCCGCTTCGACAATCTGCAGGTAATCCCCGACATCGGCACGCGTACATTGCGCGTCCGGCTGTCCACCGGGATCCGCCTCGACGCGGGCCCACCGGTGACAGAACTGCGCGGCCGCTTCAGTTTTGACGCCGATCGACTCCTGACCACGGTCGTCGTATTGAAAGATCCAGGGGCGCAGGCACAACAGGCGGCTGCTGGCCGCCATGAGTCCGCGCCGGGACCGAGGCCCGATATCACCACGGCGGTAGATGGTCCCGAAAAGCGGCAAACCACACGCGGTCGAGTGCCAGGGTTGGGCACGGAATTCCGCTTCGGCCCGGACGGACAGAGCGCCGAGCCGGGTAAGCCGCACAAGCGGGGTGCGTCAGGGTCGGCCAGCGAAGAAGTCGTTCTCGATGCATTGAACAACCACCGCCCGATGCTGTTGCAGGCGTTGAAGAAATTGCCGGATGTGCAGGGTGCGCTGGCCCGAGATCTGCTGCTGAACGGTAGGACGATCGACGAGTTCGTCACCGCGGAGCGCGACAGCAAGTACTGGCGGACCGTGAAGTCGCGCGCGTATCGCACGATGGCGCAATTCCTTACCGGAGAGCGTGAAATCAGCGCGCCCGCCAGGATATTGCCGCCTACCGACAGCGAGGTCGTGATCTCCGACGCGCTGCGCCGACGTCGGGACGACTTGCTGGTGGCCCTCACCGAACTGCCGCCTGGCCAGCGAGAGCTGAGCGAAGCCCTGCTGCTGAGCGGCAGGTCGATCGACGAGTTCGTGACCGCGGAGCGCGACGACAAGTATTGGCGGACCGTGAAGTCGCGCGCGTTCCGCAGGCTGGCCGAGATTCTCACCGGGGAACGGGAGATAGGCGGGCGGCCCGCGCACAGCACGGCGGACCGGATTGTCGAAGACGCGCGCGAGAGTTCGCGCGAAGCGGTGGACACGTTGATCGCTGAGATGCCCGGCAAGACGGGTGATTACAACCGAATGCACTTCTTGGAGAAGGCGCTTCCAGACGAGATCGCAGCGCGGATGGGCGGACTGGATCCACGTGGGCTTGCCTCGCTCAGGTATCGGGCCGTGCACCAGCTGGTCGCGGATTTGTCGGGTGCCGGGCGGATCACGCCGGATCAGCGGCTGGCCTTGGTCCAGGCCGCGCTGAACGACAACTCGGCGCAGGCGCGGGCGCACACGCGGGCGGCGATGGACAAACTCACCGAGGGGCAGCAGGAATCCATTGAACTCGGGGTAGTGCTCGGGCTTTCGCCCGCGGAGATCGCGAAGGCGTCGCACCGCACCGAGGATGCGGTGCGGGCACAGTTGCGCAGCGGGATGATCCGCTTCCTCGAGGAGATGCGACGGGTGCGGCTCGACAATTCGAGCGAATCGGTTCCGTCCCAGCAGGAATCGCTGTCGGACGCTGCCAACGAGGCGTTGCGCCCGATCGCCGAGGGCAAGGTCGAGGTCGAGGCACTGAGCTCTGGGGATGAATTGGGATTCGTCCAGCTCCGGCACCGGCTGGTCGTCGCGGTTCTGCGTTCGGGGACGGTCGCCGAATTCGGCCCGGAACATCTCGCGTTGAACAGAGTGACCCAGCACGATTGGTTTGCGGCCACTCGCGAGCTGGGGCGTGATGAGCAGCGGATCATCACGCTGCGGGTACTGGAAAACCAGCCGACCGCCGAGGTGGCAGCGGTCGTGGGCCGGTCTGCGTCCGCTGTCGACTTGTTGGCGCATAACACATTTCGCCAGGTGCTGAATGGGCTCGTCCCGGGTCTGGGCGACCTTGTCACCAAGGAGCCTGCCGAGTCCCCGAGTCGTCCCGAGCCGCCGACCGGGCACAGCGAACCGCTGGTCGAGGGTGGACGGGCGACGTTGGGCTCGTGGGAGCCCACGCAGCCGCCGGAATATGTCCGAGGGCCGATTCGCGATCCCGAGCTGGTGCCATTCGTCGCGCTGTACGAGACCAACCACACCGCGCTGCATCGCGCGGTGCGCCTCCTGACTCCTTCGGAACGCGAGCTTTTCGAGCCCTGGTTCTATCGGGGCCACACGTCCGACGAGCTGAGGTTCGAACTGAGCCTTTCCGAGGGCGCGCTCCGTGCCAGGCAGCGGAGCTCGATCAAGTCGCTGAAGCACCTGCTCGCCGACGAGTTCGCGACCCCCGCGACGCCGGACACCGTCGCGCCGGGTGGTTCGGCTCCGAGTCGAACCATCGAGAGCCCGGTGGAACGCCCGAATTCCGCCGTGGCGCATGGCACCTCAGCCGGACGAGGCGCAGGGATGGAGCCGCGGCTCGCGGACGCACTGGACCTGCCGGAACGGAAGTCATCCGCGCGTGCGCGTGGTAGCCGCCTCGGCACCGTAAACAGGTACGGCACAGAGGATTCAGGCTACGGCGGGCAACCGGGCGATCGCCCGAACCGAGTACCTGGTTCGGATGTGAGTCCGCGGAACGGGCTATGGTCGCCCGAAGCGTCGACAGCAGTCCCTGCCCTCGGGGAATTGCTCGACGGTGGTGCCGCGGTCGCGGAGTCACTGTTCAACGGCGGAACCAAGGACTTCCGGATCGAGGTCACGGCGACCGAATCGGCGCCGGATCGGTTGGCGATCTCGTTCGCAGTCCATCCGGTCGGTGCCGAGTCCGGCCACGCGGCCGTGGTGTTCGGGCGCGACAATGGCGCCAACACCGCACATTTCGAGGTCGGCGCGTTGGGTCCGGCGGCGCCGAGAGTGGCCGCAGCACTCCGAGAGTTCCACGAGACGCTCGAGCCGTGGCTGACGGAAACGAATGTCCGATTCATCGGTGGCAGGGGTGAACCCGCGGATCTGACGGTTGGCAAACCCGGGCCGGACGGGCGGCCGATGCCATCGCAGGAGCGTGCACGCGACGCGGAGGTCGCCCAGCGCTGGCTGGGTGAGCAGCTGCGCGAATCCGGCTGGCATGAGCAAGATCTGGTCGACACTGTGCAGCGCAATACGGCGGAGTACACGACCACCGCGCTGGATGCCACCGGTGACCGGGTGCGGGTACGGATCTGGCAGTTCGGCAAACCACAGGCGCAGACGCTGCTCGTCGAGGTGATCGACACCAGCCGTGACGGCCGGATCGCCGGGGCCGTATCGGATTCGGCGGGTATTACCAAACGCGCAGGCGGCCAGTCGAGATGGTTCGTCACCCAGCAGGCGCCGCACGCCGAGCCGCCTGCCGACGGCCATGCGGCGTTGCTCGAAGGTCAGCGCGAAAGTACCGAGACGGCCGAACAACCCGTTGCGGATCAGCGTGTGCCGGAGCTGCCGGAACCGGCCGAAACTCCTGCGGCGCAGCCGGAACCACTGGTGGATACCGCGAATACACCCGTCGCGCTATCAGGATCCATCACCTCCGAGGTCGTCCAGGTCGGCGGCAAATATCCCGAGACAATGGCCGGATTGGTCACAGCCATCGACCCGGCGAGTCGAACCAATCCGGAAGAGGTTGTCACCGAGGACGGGAAAAACGAATACACCGCATCGCTGGTACTGCGTGCGACCGACGCCTGGGGACCGGGGCATGGTGATCTGGCGACGGCTATCGGAATCCCTTACCCGTTCATGCTCCCCATCGAGAGCAACGGCTTCAGGGTGCAGGCGCACATCCAGTACCGCGAATACGACGATGGGTTGATCGAGGCGCTGGTTTCTTTCGATCGTGACAACCCCCGCCATCCGGACTTCGCCAACGTCCAAGGGATGATCGAAGCCGCCTTGCGTGACCGGTTCCCGGGCCGGGCGATCAGCCTGCATGTGACGTACGAGAACGGCATCGGCGGCAATTCGTACTCCACGGTTCGCAAACTTCCCCCGCTGCCTGCACCCGAGCGGCAACATCTTCCGGAACCACCTGCGCCTATCGAGCCCGAAGCCGCACCCGAAGCGGTGTCGGACAGGTCAGGGACGATGGTCGTGCGCCAGCACAGTGATATGGGCGGCCGAAACAACGACCAGCTCAAGGGCATTGTGTCGGCTGTAGAGAGCGGCCAGGCGGTGGTGCTGCACGCGGTCGAGGGGCGGGTGCTGGAACACCGGGCGTTGTACGAGGCGACCGGCGCTCCCGAAACGGTCCGCATCGAACGTGATGGTTATGCGGCGGACGTCCAGATCCGCTACAGCGTCGCGGGCAACGGCAAGGCGCACGCCTTCGTCATCTACAAACAGCCCGACGTGAACGATGTCAGGCACGCTGAAATCGCCGAGTCGATCGATGCCGCGCTGCGCGATCGGTTCCCCGGTGCGGTCATCGGCGTCACCGATATCCACGACTACGGCGATGCCTCGCCGCACGTGGAGCGGGAGTTGCATCCATCGAGCGAGCCGGGATCGGCCGAACCCGCGAGTGCGATCGTTGCCATTCCGGAGCAGCGCAGGCGAGCTCTGCAGGATTACGCGGATCGCAATGATCTGCTGGTCTATGCCCGTCCGCCCGAATCGAGCACGGTGCTCGACCACGAATTGTTCGATGTCAGGCACGCGGACGGCAGCCGGTTGGCGCCGCACGAGAATTTCCTGCTCATCGATCAGGGGCGCGATGGCGCACCGGTGGTGCGGCATTCGCCGCTGGCGCAATCGAATCCGCAGTCCGAGAGTGCCTGGAACAGGTACGTCGAACTGATGGATCGATATGGTCGAGGCGGCGAGCCGCTCGTGCTGTTCCGCCCTGGGCGGGAGCCGGTTCCGACCCACGTGACCCCCGCGGAGCGTGCCGAGATCGCCCAGGACCGAGCCCGGCAGTTGGCTCAGGCAAGAAGAGGCGCACAGGCACTGCTCGATCAGCTCGCCGACGCGCCCGACATGGCCGACGCCATCCAGGAGTTGCGGGGCCAGATCGCCGACCTCGACGCGATGATCGAGCGCAACGCACCCGAAACGGTACTGTCCACGACCGAACCCAGTGAACGACCCGATCCGCCGGGCGAGCATGAGCGGCAAGCGCTTCCGGAGTCTTCCGATCACGCGGCGCCTACCGCCGGCGCTGCACCCGACGCGTCAGGTGAAGGCGCCGTACGTCCAGAATCGGTGCGTCAACCCGCGCCGCGCGCAATAGATTTCGCGCCGGAGAACGCCGACCCCAGGTTGGCGACGGAGTTGGATACGGCTGCTCGCACCCACATCGAAGGGATGGGCGGCCAGGCGCAAACCAGCCGGATCGGGCTTGTCGACGGGCAACGGGCTCGCGTGGTCGTCGTCGATTGGCGCGGTGCGGACCACGACAGCGCGCTGACCGAGGCGCTCGATCGATCTCCCGAACTCGCGATGGCACTTACCAGGCCGGGGGCGGAATATCAGTACGTGACAGCGTCACTGGACCACCAAGGGCGGGTTCAGCTGATCGAGCAGTCTCCGCGGGCGCTGCGGCAGGCCGTGATCGAATCCGGGTACTGGCAAGGGACCGAGCTGACGTACTGGCAGGACCGTGACGGGTATTGGCGTGCGGTGCCGCAGGATGTCCCGCTCGACCGGATCCCGCCGCCGCTGTCGGGGCGCGATCTGCCCGCGAATCATGTGATGCACGAGCGTTATCGCGGTGAGAACGACCGCGATCCGTCGAGCCAGTCCTGGGTCCACTACATGTCACCGGCGGAGTTGGCGGCAAGCCGACTGTTCGCCGGGCCGGACGGGCGCTTGTACAGCGCGGCGAACGGCAAAGCGTTCGACGGCTCCCAGACTGTTTGGGATGGCTCGTCGGCCCACTGGGCGATGTATGTGGTGGACAGCAGCGGCAATATGTACGGCGACACCAGTGCGGTGCCGGGGGAGCCGCGCCTACATCATTCGTCTTTCCTGCGCGGGGAACCGGTCGCCGATGCCGGTGAGGTGCGGGCGATCCATGGACGGGTTGTCGCGCGGAACAACAAGACCGGGCACTATTGGTCCGCCACTGCGTCCAATGAGCCCGCACTGCAACGGATTCTGGACCAGGGCCTGAAGCCGGTCCACGAATCCGCGTTCCTGGACGCCGATCGGACGCTCGCACCGAGTGCGGTGCTACCTGTGCCCGAAGATCGAGACACCAGTATCGGACGGCTGTTGCCGGAGCTGCACTCCGCCGAGGTCGCCGGCCAGGATCCCGTCGCAGTGCTCCGTCCCGAGGAGTACTGGGAACTGGTCACAGGTAGCGAGACGCCGAGCCACCTGCACCGGATAGCCAACGAGCGGGAAGCTGCTCGCCGAGCACTCGAACAACTCGGAGTCACCGGCAAACCGGTACTCGGCGAAAAGTCGGTGCTGCGGTGGCCGGGCCGATTCGACGGCGCCATCGCCAGTATTCCCGGTTATGCGGTCGCGGTCGTTGTCCCCGCGGATCAGGTTCGGGCCCTCGGCGTCGACGTCGCCCCCAACGAGGCGATGTACGCCGACGCAGAAGAGCTGGTGCCGCGGGAGAAGGAGTGGTTGCACGAGGCCGGACAACGTGGCGACGGCGTGGAGTGGACCCGGGTGGTGTTCTCCGCCAAGGAAAGTGTGCAAAGGGTGTGGTCCTCGCTGACCGGTCGCAACCTCAGTGAGCACGAATCACACATCACCTTCGACCTCCAGAACGGCACCTTCCACGCACGGATTCTCGTGCAGCACACGCCGCACTCCGGTCCCCCGGTGGCGGAATTGAGGGGTCGCTTCCTCGTCGAGGATGGTCGTATTCTGACCGCGGTCACGGTCGCGAACGAGCCAGGCGTACTCGAGGTACCCGACCACGACGCGACAGCGCCGACCACCACAGCTACTGTGCCCGAAGCGGAAACCGGTTCTGTCGTCGAGCGATTGATGCCGGGGATGTCCGCCGCCGAGGTTGTCGGCCGGGAGCAGATCACCTCACTGTTTCCCGAAGAGCGCGCGCTGATCAACCCCGTCTCACCGCCGCGTACCGTGCAGGACTTCGTCAACGGACGCGTCGCCGCTCATCGAGCATTGGCCATGCACGGCGTCAGCGACTTCCCGGTGCTGCGTGACGGACGGTTGCCGCGGTGGCCGAATGGCTTGCACGGCAGCATCACACATACCAATGGCTACGCCGCCGCCGTGGTGGTCCGCGCCGAGGATGCGCGTGCCGTCGGCATCGATGCGGAGGCGAATCGCCACATTCCGGTCGCCGATATGGTCGGTGGGCGCGATGCGGAGAAGTACTGGGTGCGCGACATGCTCGAGCGCGTTCCCGGCATGCCGTGGGGTTCGCTGTGGGCCTCGGGCAAGGAAAGCGTGTACAAGGCCTACTACCAGCTCACCGGAGAGCGCATCAAGGTGCGCGAGTCGTGGCTCACCTTCGAGATCGAGCCCGATATGTACGACGGAACGTTCCAGGGCATTTTCGACGTGCAGGTGTTCGGCGACCACCCGGGGCACGACGGCTTGCCGGTGACCACGATGTTCGGCCGGTTCCTCATCGAGGGCGATTTCGTCATCACCACGGTCCTCGTGCCACACGAAAGCGCGCCTTCCGTAGCGCAGGCCACCCTCCGACCGGCAGCGGCCGAAGTGCCGACCGAAGGTGTGATTCCGCACAAACAACCGGCGACGCACGAGCAGCCGCCGCGGCGCAGCGGCCGAAACATTCCGAATCCGGCTGTCGCGAATCCGAATCCGTCCGGGCGGTTCGACCCGGGGATGGTCACCGCGAACAATCCGCACGGTGACGAGACGAGTCACGCGTTCGGGCCACGGGCGCCCGGCGCCAACCGAGGCGCTTCCGCCGCCGACCCCGGCCGGGCGTTCGGTGCACGGAAAGACATTGCGGTGCAGAAGGATTTCGCCGCTGTGGAGCACGACTTGGCCGCGGAGGTCACGGACACGCTCGACCATCTGCTCGACGTACACTCGAAGGTCGATATGCCCGGACTGGGCGTGGAGCGGTTCACCGGAAGCCACACGGGCAGGGTGGCCAAGCTCGACCTTGGCTACGATCCGGTATACGACCGTTTCTACGTCAAGGCCCTCGTGCTCAACGCCGAGTACGTCGGCACGCCGGAACTATTGCGCCGCACCGTCCGTGCGCAGATCGAATCGGGCGCGCTGCGCGGCGATCCGGATCGGCCGGTGGCCTCGGTCATCACCGGAGAATTCGGCAGGGCACTGGCCCATACGGTGGGTGACGCCGAGAGCGCGGCGGCGTTCGTCGCCGTGGAAATGGATCTCGCGCCCACCGAATCCGAGCGTGCCGAGCACGCACGTCAACTGAGCATGCTCGATGAGCTGGAGACCGAACGCGGCACCCGCGCATCGGACATGGTCGTGGATGGCGACGGCTCGGTGGTGCGTGAGCGATTCGATCCGCAGTTATATCTGACCGGCGAGGATCTCGCCCTGATCACCCAAGCGAATCTGGGCATCGAACTCCCGAGGCTGGAGCGCGCGAACCTCATGCAGGCTCGCGAACATACGCAGGCGCTGCACGACATGCTCGAAGCGCATCCGTATGTCTATGTGCGCGAAGGCGGTATGCCGAGCGAGAACCCGTACGCAGCACCGCGAAGCGGTGTTCCGGACGTGGAGATGCGGCTGAAACTCTTGAATTTGCAAGGCTGGGTGGCGTATCCGCATGCGCTGGCGATGCGTGCGGAGTTCGCCACCGATCTCACCGTCCACCCGGGGAGGACCTATGAGGCGACGGTGCGCGCGTTCGCCGACGCGATGGTCGTGACGGGTCAGTGGCACGCGGAATTCAAGGCACTCGACCTGTTGCGCGGATTGCACGAAGCTCCAGGCGCGCCGATGCCCGCCTCGGATTTCGGCGCGTGGCTGCACGCCTGGTTCGACCCCGAGTTCTTCCATCCGACAGGCGATCTGGATGTGCGCAAGGCGCTGGTCGAGGCGTTCGTCAAGGTGAAGCTGGGGCGCGGGACGGCCATCGATACCGCGCTGCACGACTTGGTGGTGGCCGAGGCGGTGGACTGGAACCTCTACGATCCCGCGCCGTATCCGGAGATGACGCCCGAACTGGCTGCGGACCTGGCAACCAAGCAAGGCATCGGTGCGTCGGTGAAGGCCGATCTCGGCGTCACGATCATCGGACTCGAATGGCGCGATCTGACGGTGGACACGGCACGGCAGATCGAGCAGGCCCTCCGTGTCGCGTACGCGCGCGATCCGCGCAGCCACGTCGATGTGGTCGCCGTGGAGCCGATGCTCGATGAGAATCAGCGCTCCGACACCCACTGGGGGGTGGACGAGGATGGCAAGGTCTATCTGAAGTTCGTCCGGCTGAACATACGAAATGTGCTGAACCTCGAGGGGTACGTCCAGCGGGTGACCCAGGACATGCTGAGCCATACCAGAATTGGTTTCCCGGACGCTCCGGTCTACGGGGAGCTGCTCCGAGAGTTGGTCAGGCAGCAGCACCTAGAGGTGAATCACCACAATTGGCCGTCGCTCAAAGAAGCGGTACGGCAAGAGGCGCTGGACGTGCTCGAGGCCACGTACCTCGAGAACCCCGAACCCGGCGGCTTCGATCGCTGGTTGTATACACAGCTGACCAGGAACAGCTTCGACCGACGCGGGGTGTTCGATCTCGAGCTGGCGAATATCGAGGCCGATGCGGCGGTGCAGCTATATCCCGACCACGCCAACGCCGCCCAGCGTGCCCTGCATGATCACCTGTGGAACCTGATCGCCGACGCACGTGCGGCCGAGAGCGCGGGCAGCGCCGTCGCGGTCCGTGAGAATCCATACGACAGTGGGATGTTCCGCACCATGCGGACCCAGGCCGAGGTCGCGACCGCGCTGTCGGGTCGATACGAGGTCGATGTCACCGGATTCGACACGGCAGCCGTCGAAACCACCCGCCAACTCGCGGAGGCGGTCGAATATCTGCGTGGCACGAGCGAGAACCTCGTCGTCCGCGCGGTGGACGTCGCACAGCTGGACGAGTCAGTGCTGGCGTCCATCACCACCGAGGTCGACGCCGACGGCAAGGTCAGCGCATCGATCACCGTGAACGTGAAGCACGCCGGTGAGCCAGCGCTCACCGGTTCCTCCTGGGCGAACCCGAGATCCGCTGCGGCCTCGACGCTTCCGTCATCCCGGCCGGTATACACCGGGATCGTGCGCGCGCTCCGCGGCGCCGTGGAGAACGCGGGCACGGGGCACCGCGAATGGCTGGTCCCGCGACAGGAAGGCCGTCCGGCCATCGAGCCGGTGCGCGACGTCGATCCCGCACCGAATGCGCGGGCCGAATCCGAACCGCCCCGGCGCGGTGAGCGCCGCGGCGCGGGGATGGCGCCCAGCGTGGAGGACGCGCTGGATGTGCGCCGTCGGCCGCGCTCGACACGTGCGGTTGCCAGTGATCTCGGCACGGTAAACCGTTTCGGCACAGAGGATTCCGGCTATGCGGGGCAGCCGGGCATGCCGGAGCCCGTGCGGAGTTCGCGCCAGGGCGAGCCGCTCGTCGAACGACTGCTGCCTGATCTCGGCGCGGCCGAGATCGTCGGTCGTGATCCGGCGGCGGCGTTGCTGCCCGAAGAAGCCGCGCGACTGGTGAAACCGGATATGGGCGAGCTTCCGCTGCTGGAGTTGACGCACGGTCGTACGGTCGCGCACCGGGCGCTCGCCGCGCTCGGCCATCCGGAAAGCCCGGTGCTCCGCGATGCGGGCGGCGCGCCGCTGTGGCCGGACGGCGTGGTCGGCAGCATCACCCACAAGATCGATCTCACCGCGCCCGACAGGGCAGGCTACTTCGCGGCGGTGGTCGCCGACGCCGGTGAGGTCCTCTCGATCGGCATCGATGCCGAGGACAACAAGCCCATGCCGAGCCGGAACACGCTGCGCGTCGTCGCGCTCGCGGACGAACTGGCCTGGGCCGCCGATATCGGCACGCACGGTGATGTGCACTGGGGCCGAGTCCTGTTCTCCGCCAAGGAGAGCGTCATGAAGGCCGCGTACCCGCTGCTCGGGCGGCTGCCCGACTTCAAGGAAGTCCGGATCACCTTCGACGTCGACCTCGAGGCCCCGCACACCGGCACCTTCCGCGCCGAACTGCTGGTCGATCACCCGGCCGCGGCCGAAATAGCCCGCGCCCAGGGATGTTTCACCGTCGAAGGTCAGCGCGCGCTCACCTCCGCGGTCGTGCCGCAGCCGGATTCGCAGGCACGCCAGCCGGTCCAGGATTCAGGTCAGCCGGAGCGAGCGCATGAACCCACCGTGCCTGCCGCGCGCCCGGCTGAACCGACGTCGGATTCACCTGCGGCGCACGAGCCCACGACACCGGACCCGCTGCCTGCCATCGCGATTCCGTCGGACGCCGCCGAATCCACCGTCGGACAACTGAATCCGGCGCTGTCGACCGGTGAGTCCATCGGGAATCAGCCCAGTACTTCGTTGCTGCCCGAGGAACGGGCGCTGATCGAGGAGCAGTGGCAGGCGAAGCGGGTGCAGGACTTCACCAATGGGCGCGCGTCGGCCCATCGGGCGCTCGCCGCGGTCGGCTATCCCGATACCCCGGTGCTGCGCGACGGGAAGCTGCCGCGGTGGCCGGAGGGCCTCATCGGCAGCATCACCCATACCAAGGGTTACGCCGCCGCGGTCGTGGCTCCCGCGCAGCGGTTCCGATCCGTTGGCATCGATGCCGAGGCGACCAACGTGCGGGCGTTGGACAGTCGGCACATCGCGGGGGAGCAGGAGCGGGCCTGGTTGGACTCGATGTTCGACAGCGCTCCCGAGGTGCCGTGGGATCAACTGTGGGGCTCGGCCAAGGAAAGCGCGTACAAGGCGTATTACCAGCTGACCGGACAGGGCTTGAAACTGAAACAGTCCGTCATCGCCTTCGACGTCGAGGCGAGTTCGCTCAGCAGCGGCCACATCAGGGGCACCTTCAGCGTGCAGGTGCGGGCCGATGCCGCGATCGTGGCGGAGCCCGCGGCGCCGGTGATGGACGGCCGATTCGTCATCGAGAACAACCGCGTGGTCACCATCGCGACCATCCCGTACGAGACATCCGGTGAGCACACCGCGGAACTCGCTGCCGCCGAACCGATGTCGGAACCTGAGGGTGCGACCGAGTCGGCCGCGGCTCCCGCACATCCATCGTTCGACAGCGCGACCATCCGGCGGGCGACCGATGAGCAGATACAAGGATGGCCCAGCCACGCCGGGTGGGGCACGGAACGGCTGAACGACCACATCACGGTGTTCACCCGTCCGAACATCTTGCGCCCGAGCGAGATCGGCACCGTCGAGATCCTGATCGTCGCCGAGCCGGGAGGCCATCGCGCCGTGGTGTCCCAGCTGGAGCTGCTTGCTCCGAAGTACGCGGGCGCGCATCGGCGCCACATGCTGGTGTTCATGGAGGCGACACCGGGTTCCGACGGTACCGCGCGGCTGCGTTATCTCGATGACAGCGATTTGCCCGAAGACCTTCGCAGACCAGATCTGGTTGCGGAGCGAACGCCAGCGAAGACGCCCCCGCCGGATCCCGTCCAGCCGGAGCTGCCACCTGCCGAAGAGGAGCCCGCGCCGCCCGCGATGGATATACCGGCCGAGGCGGCCGGACCGGTGCGCGACGCGCTGCGCAAGACCGATGCGGGCCGGTGGGCGCTGCGCACCCTCGATCGGCTCGAGGTGCGGGTGCGGTTCGACGCCGCTGTCGCGGTTACCGTGGATCCGGCCACCGGCCGGAAGTCCGTTCCGCGAGCGGGAATCTACGATCCCGTGACCAATTCCGTCGTGCTCGACAGCCGATCGAGCGCCGAGGCGCACGCGGGGAAGCTGACCGAGGTGGCGACGCTGGCGGAGCGAGTACACGACGCCGGTCCGATCGACCCGCTGAAGTTCTCGCGCGAGGAGTACGAGCGGATCATGCTCGACCGGCACGCCGACGGTTTCGCTCGCCATTTCTACCACTTCGAAGAGGTGAACCGGCCTGGCGCGAAGCGCGCGCGGGGTTTCAACCTGCCGGATACGGTGACCGGGCACCGGATCGGTCTGGAGGATCCACTCGGTGGCGCCTACATCGATGCTTTCCGCAGCGCTCAGTCGACAGTGCGGCTCGCCTTCAAAGAGCTCGCGACCGATCACGCCTCGGCTGTCGATCGCGCGGCCCATCTGGCCGCCGCGCGGGTGGTGCGCGCCAATCTGGTCGATCTCGGCCCGCTGATCGACGGCGTCGATCATGGGCAGTTCTATCGGGCGGAATGGGACCGTGCGCGCGGTACGGAGTCACCGAACGGGATCGGTTCCACCGCCGCGCTCGGCGCCGACCTCGTGCGGCCACTCGACACCCCGGTGCGGCGCGAGATCCACGCGCGCGCGGTCGAAGCGCTGGCCGGCCTGCGGGAAATGGGACGGTATGTGCCTGTCGCCCCGGCGGAATGGGCGTACGCGCAGGCCTATGCCGCGGCGTACGACAAGCACTCCGTCAGGGCCGCGCTGGCCGCCGACCCGGAAGCCGTCCGCGTGCGGCGGGCGAGCGCGGCCGGGCGTGCGGCGATCCTGCGCCATCTGGAAAAGGCCGCGTTGGAGCAGGCCGATCGGAAAAAGCGCCAACTGGAACATGCCGAGTGGCAAAAGGCCGAGCGGAAGAAGGAGGCGCTGGAACGGGTCAAGCAGCGGGAAGCCGAGCGCAAGAAGGCCGATGCGGAACTGGTCAAGCGGGAAAAGGCCGAGCTGAAAAACGCCGAACCGGAAGAGGTCGAACGGAAGAAGGCCGAGCTGGCGCAGGCCAGGCGGGAGCGGGCCGAGCGGGAAAAGCTCGAGCAGGAACAGGCGAAGCAGGAGAAGGCCAGGCTGAAACATGCCGAACGGGTGGTGGCCGCGCGGGACAAGGCCGAGCTGAAGAGGGCCGAGCAGGACCTGGCGGAGGTGAAAAGGGCGGGGCTGGAGCTGTCCGAGATCGAGGTCGATTTCGCCCGTTCCGCGGGCGAGCGGTGGATCGAACCGTGGGAGCGGCCCGCTGCCGACGAGGCGAAACGCGCTGTGGCCGAGCTGAACTCAGGTAATGCGCGGCCGCTGGCCGACAATGGGGTTGTCGAGACGGAACTCGACGTGTACGTCAGCGCGCGAGAGAAGAGAACCGGTCAGGCCGGACGTCGACTGACCCCTCAGGTCGTCGCATTTCCGCCGACGCAGTCACACCACATCGAGGATCTCGTGATCGCGGCCGCACCGGGCGGGCACCTCGACGCCCTCGGCGATCTGCAATTGACGTTCCCGGAATACCTCGGTGTGATGTGGCGGGGCGAGCACGGTATCGAATACCAGCAGGTCGATCTGCGGCCGGACGGTGCCCGGCAGATGTGGCAGATCGCGCCGGATCGTGCCGAGGGGCCGTTCCGCTACCCGAGCTTCGACGAGGCCTTGGCCCATCTACTCGGCCGCTCGCTCGACTACCGCTCGCGGGCCATGACGCGCGAGGGAATCGACGAATGGATCGGTCATTTCGGTGCGAAAGCATTCTTCGAGTCGACCGAGAGCAGAGCCGGCTCCCTCCAGGATGGCTTCCTCAGAACAGGATTCGAGCGCTACGAGAACGACAAGACGCTCGTCGAGCCGAACCCGGCTGTCGATGCGTATCGGCTCTACACCCGCCAGATCCCGCTGCCGGGTACGGAGGGGCCCGCCATCGATCGGCCGACATCGCAGTACCTCCGAAGTCGGATCGCGCTGCCGAGGTTCAGCTTCGACATCTGGTTGCAGCACGACGGTGCAGGGGGCTGGCAGGTTCCGCCACCCACCGCCGAGGGCACCGCCTCTGATGTGCTTGCCCAGCGGTTCAAAGGCATGCGTGGCGCGAACCCCACGGAGCTGACGGACCGGCTCGCCCAGATTCTGCTCGACGGATCGATCGATATCCACGACCTCCGCCTGCTGGACCAGGCGCCGCCGCAAGGGCCGTCGGTGCGTGATCGGCTGGGGCGCTTCGCTCGCCACATCCCGTTCAACGTCTTCGCCCCGTACCCGGAGCCGCCGCCGCGGCCCGATCAAACCCTGGCTCGCCCGGTGCGGCAGCGGACGTTCCGCAACGAGATCGAAGCGGCCGCGGCAGGCGAGCAACCCGGCCCCCGGCCGGATATCACCCAGGCGCTCGACGGGCACGACACACCGCGATCGGCGCGCCGTCGTGCGGGTGAGCTCGGCCAGGAATACATGTTCGGCCCCGACGGCACCAGTTCCGCCCCCGGGCCACGCAGGTCGTCGGGCAGTGGCGGCGTGCCCGCTGACCCCGGTGCCGGATCGACGGGTACCGGATCGGGCGAGTTGGATAGGCGCGCAGGGGTGCTGGAGCGCGCCCGTGCCCGTCAGGATCAAGCGGCGGCGTCGCTGCGGCAGGCGGCCGATTCGCTGCACCCGCCGATGCGTCTGGCGGAACTGGCGGACGGGCGACCGGAGTTGGCGCGGTTGCGGGCCGAACACGCCGATCTGCGTGCGGAACTGACGAAATTCCTCGATGAGGAGGCGATCTGGCGTCTGCGCTCGGAGGAGTCGCCATCGGTGTTCGCTCGCGTGCGCGACACGATGTCCGCCGAGCAGGTCGAGCGCGGGATCGTGACCGCCGATCGGTATCGGGAATTGGGGGCACTGCTGGCGAAGGCCCACGACTATCACGTGGCGGATGCGCGCTATCGCGCACTGGATGCCCGGCTCTACCGACTCGATCAGCGGGCGAACGATATGTCGCCGGGCCAGGGTGGAGTGCGGCCGACCGGAAAGCTCGTCGCGCATCCGCTGGAGACGAATGTTCCAGTCGTGGTGACGGATTCGACCGCTGGCGTCGTGACGGGCGCGCGCTGGAACAACGGCGCGCTCGAGCTGGACGCGGTGCATGCGTGGGGCGCGAACCACCAGGACCTGTTCGAGGCTGCCGGCGGGCACCGCCTGGTCGAGATCACCAGCGACGGCTACACGGTGAGCTGCGATATCCGCTATCGCGAACTCGACGAGGAGAACCTCGTCCACGTCTTCCTCGGCTACGACAAGCCCGACGTCCGCCAACCCGGCTTCGCCACCATCGACACGATGATCGAAACCGCCCTCGTGGACTACTTCCCCGGCCGGGTGATCGAGATCTTCGACACCTACGACTTCGGCTACGCCGAGCTGGGCCCTGTCGAGTCGAGGAAACTGCACGCGCCGAGCGCGCAGCACCCGACGGAACATGCTGCTGCGGAACAAGATGTCGCGGAATCGATGCCGGAACCTGGCGAGTCAGAGGGTGTACCCGATCACGTGGGATCGTCGGACGGCCAAGTGCCGCCGCCTGATTCGACCGCCGGCGGTGAACCGGGTGGGCCCGGCTGGCGGGTGCTGCGGATGTCCGAGGTCGAGATCGGACGGGAGCTCTACCACCGGCCCGAGGTCAGGCGGGCCGCGCTGGCGATGCTGGACCGGCAGCTCGAGGTCGCGCGGCACCTGTTCCCCGAAGCGACGCCGGAGCAGATCCGGCTGTCGCTGTTCGCCGACGGCAACGAGCTGTGGGGCGGCATGGTGCTGCCTTCGACGCCACTGGAAGAGCTACGCGCGGACGGGAATCTGCGCGAGCTGATGGCGGCGGGCCTGAATGCGGCCGTGCGCAACGCGGAGGTCCCGGAGAATGCCGTCGGCACCACGCTGAACGAGGGTTTGGCTCGCCTGCTCAACCGGTCGGACTGGGCCGAAGAGGCGGGCCGGCTCGGGCTGAACACGCACGCGCTGGCCGCGATTCGCGCGTCGGTGCACGAGGCCCATCCCGGTGTCCCGATCAGCGGTGCGCAGCTGCGTGATGTGGGACACCTGGTACTGCCCTCGGTCAAGGACTCGCCCGTTTTCGCCGAATACCACAGCAGGAACGGCGCCACCCGCAGCCGCGGCGACGATATGGTGCGCAAGCACCTGACCGTGCAGGATTTCGCGCTGCTCGGGCAGCCGCTGTCGGAGCGGGAATTGGCCGCGGTACGAGGTGAACTGCGCGCCTACCGGATCGACCAGCTCGAATCGGAGCACCCCCTCCCGCGCGACGCGCGCGGTCGCGTCGATGTGACCGCACTGGAACACCAGCTGCGCGGCGCCGACAGCACGACGAAAAATGTTCTGCCGCTGTACATCTACGACGACTACGGTCACCGCATAGTTGATGGGTCCGGGAATGCGGTGGTGGAGAAGGTGCTGGTGTACCGCGACGCCGGACCGGTGGATATCCGGACCGCGCTCGGCCTCGATCCGAATCGTTATGCGGTGCCGCTGACTTGGCGGCGCGGCGAGGCACTCGTCGATTTCGTGCCGGAGAGCGACTACTTCCGTCAGCTAGCGGTGGAACGCGGCATCCCGATCACGGCAGGCCCCTCCGGCACCGCCGCGCGCTGGATGAAGATGTTCGACATCATCGCGCCGCGCGGGGTGTCACGGCGCGACTTCCAGTCCGCCGCTGTCGCGTTCATGCTCCCGCACGACCACACGCTGTACGAGATCGAACAGGGCTTCCGCCTCGTCGGTCCAGGCCTGGTCGCCGAATCCGTCTTCCCCGGCGCGAATGGCGATATCACCGCGCTGTATCAGGGTGTCCGAACCGAACTCGATATCCGCTCGCCGGAAGTCGATGCCGCACAACCTGAACCGCGGCCCACAGCGGAACACGGCGACGCGGGATCGACGGTCGATCGCCAGGAACGCTGGCGCGCGGATCAGTACCCGACAGTGCCCGAGCTCCGAGCCGCGGCGGCGGAGAAACTCGGCATGGAAGTGCTCGGGCTCGATCGCGATGGGCTGGAACTACCTTCGCTGCATGCGCACGTGCAGGCCCTGTACGACGGCCTGACGGCGAATCCCCAGATCGATATGGAGCGCTCGGACATTTGGCCGATCGGCAAGGCCGAGTACGACGTGGTGCTCGGCACCAGGGGGACCGAGCACGACGCGGCGCTGTTCGTGCGGGGAGCCATCGTCAACTCCGACCTGTTCGCCGGTAAGGAGCCCGCGCGGGCGTACGACGCCACGATGCGGGCGCTCGGTGTCGCGAAGGTCCTCGCTGGGCGCTGGCGGGCCGAGGCGGCGGCGATGCCGACGTTGCGCGCACACTACGAGGCGAACTTCGGCCCGGCCGAAGGTCCGATGTTCACCAAGTGGCTGGAACGGAATTTCGGTACCGACTGCCTCGATCCGCACCATCGGCTGCTCGTTCGCGAGGCGTTGGTGCGGTCGTTCGCCGCGGTGCACAGCGGCCGAGAGACTACCGCCGGACATCGGTTGCTGAGTCGGGTACTCGACGAGCAAGCCGAAAGATGGCATCGCCGCACCGCTTACGAGCCGCGCACCCCGGTACCTGAGGATCCGGCCGACAGTGCGGCGCGGGTCGAGCTCGGTGAAGGCCTGCACGCCCTCGGCATTCGCACCGCGGGTCTCACTATCCCCGGTGTGCGTGATGAACCGGTCGTCGCCTTCGTGGAGACGATCAAGGACATGGGTTGGCACGACCCGGGTTACAAGCCGGTCGAGGCGGTGGTCGGGCCGCTGCCGGACGGTGTCCGCATGAGCACCCAGCTGATGACGGCCGCCGACGGCAGCATCGAGATTCTGCGCATCACCCTCGGCGAGCAGGTCGCGATCAACCCGGAGGCCCATCAGCAGACGATGATTCGGCTGATATCGGAGGGAAAGATCGCGGGAGATCCTGCGCATCCGGTGGTGACGGACACCCTGTACGAGGTGTTCAACGGCATGCAACACACTGCGGGACTGCGCAGTTCCGCTGAGGTCGAGCGGGCCGACTACCTCGCCGCGATGAACGAGCTGATGGACGCGTGGGGCGAATCCGGTGCGCGGCAACCGTTCCAGGAATGGCTGCATGCCGGTCTCAGCGGCGACAGCTTCGACGCCGATCGGAATCTCGTACTGCGGCGCGCGTACTCGGAGGCGAGCGTGGCCGCCACGCTGTATAGCGACCGAATAAGCACGGCACAGCAGGTGTTGCACCGGCGGCTGATGCGAATACTGCGCGATGTGGCCGCTCGCAGACGAGCCGCGCGCTACCAGTCGCCCCCATGGCTGGAGGACCAGTGACGCGACGCAGATACCGAACACGGAATCGTCCCGACCCGCCATAGCGGTAAATCCCTTGCGCGCACAGACGATTCCAAGAACTAGTCAGGGAGAACAGCAATGGCAGATCCGGATAACCCGCATCCGCAGAAACCCAGCACGACGACGCAAGAGTCGCCGGCCGAGACCACCAAGCGGGAGCCGACGGCCTTCACCCCGCTCAGCGGTGTGCTCCAGCTGGATGGCGAGATCCCCGGGGAGGCAGCGAGTTTGGCTGCCGACCTGCTCTATGTGATCGACCACGTCAGAGCGCGGGTCGCGACGGTCAAGAAGGTCGCCGGATTCCCCTCGTCCGCGATTCCCTCCTCGGGCGATCTCGCGGGAAAGTTCGCCGACGTCGCGGTGGCACTGGACGGCATTCTCACCGGCCACCAGTCGGTGCTGCAGGACATGGGCGTGATGTTCCTGCGTTCGGGCAAGGCCTACCAGAACGACGACGAAACGGCGAAGGCCGCTTTCGATCGCCTGCGTAAGAAGGAGCGCGCGGGGATTTCCTTCGAGACCAAGCCGTCGAAGCCGGCTTGGGACACCCCCGTCTCGTATTCGGTGTCGCCGGGCCTGGCCAAGTTCGCCAAGGAGAACGAAGCACCCGGACTGGTTCCGGTACATCCGGAGGACCAGAACTGGCTGGCGTTGGATACCGCGTACAACGCCAAGTTGCTGATCGCGAACGGCAACTCGATGATCTGGAACGACGGCTCGACGTGGTACGGGATCGGTACGAACCTCAAGAAGGCGTTCACCACGTTCGACCAGAAATTCACGACCCTGCTGAAGGAACGGTGGGAGGGCCACGGCGCGGACACGGCGCGCACGATGGTGACCAAATACAAGGAGAACGGCTCTCAGCTCGGTGAGGCCGCGTCGGTGGTCGGCGTCAACCTCCAGGAAGCCTCGGGCTGGCTGAACAACTTCACCTATTACCTCCCTACGAAGGATCCGAAAACGTACACGTTTACGGATCCACAGGAGGAAAAGCAGTACGTACGGGCGCTCCGTACCGCCAGGGAGGGATTCGGCCAGTGGTACCGGCCCGGCGTCGAGACGGCGAGCAACGCCATCCCGCTGCTGCCGCAGCCATACGGCACGCTGAATCCCGATGACATCCCGCAGGGTGGCGCGGGTGGTGGCGCGGGTGGCGGCGCTGGTTCCGGCGGCGGCATCGGTTCGGGCGGCGGCGGTGGCGGCTTGCCCGGCGGTGTCGGCTTGCCGGGTGGCGGTGGCCCCGGCCCCGGCCCCGGCGGCGGAATGCCGAACTTTCCGCGAGTGCCACCGAACATTGATGATCCGAACCGGCCCGGCGGACCGAATGATCCGAACCGGCCTGGTGGGCCGAATGATCCCAATAGGCCTGGTGGGCCGAATGATCCGAACCGGCCTGGTGGGCCGAATGATCCCAATAGGCCTGGTGGGCCGAATGATCCGAACCGGCCTGGCGGACCGAACGATCCCAATAGGCCTGGTGGGCCGAATGATCCGAACCGGCCCGGCGGACCGAACGATCCGAATAAGCCTGGTAGCGCGGGCGATCCGGCGCAGAAGGCCATGCAGGCGGCCTCGGCCGCTCAGCAGGCGCTCGGCAAGGACGCATTGAACGGCCTGCAGGACAAGCTGAAAAACCAGCCGGGCGGGCTGAATTCACTGGCCGACGCGCTCAAGGGCAAGGGCCTCGGTGGTGGCCCCGGCCCCGGCGCCGGTCTCGGTGGTTCGCCGCTGTCCAAGGACGCGCTGGCCGCGAGCAAGCTGTTCCCTCGCCTTTCCGGGGCCGAAGCCGGTATCGCCCGTGCGGGTTTGGTGGGCGCGACGCCCGGCATGCCGGGCAGCCCCGGTGCGGCGGGCTCTCCGGGGCACGGCGCGGGCCAGAACAACAACAAGGAGCACAAGCGGGCGCAGTACCTCGATTCCGACGAGCACCTGGAAGAGGCGTTCGGTGAGCCGCCGGTGGTTTCGCGACCGGTGGTGGATCAGTGAGCCGCAGCTGGCGTTTCACCGATATCGAATTCGTCGTTCTCCTCAGCGATATAGCGGAGAGCCTGCCCGAGCCGTTCTATTACACCGTGCGGACCGCGGACGGCATGAAATATGACGCGCAGCAGGTCAAGGCCAGGGAGGACCTGCGGCGCAGGCTCGACCCCGGATTCGCGGAGGTGCTGCAGGTCGTGGCCAGGCCGGACCTGCGAGTGACGGCACGGGCCTGGGACGGCGCGGACTGGCGCAGGACGGATCGGCTCACCAGGGTCCTTGGTGTGCGGCGCGAGGACCGCGGCTATCTGATCACCCAGTTGCCAGGGGAAACCTTCTGGCACAGCGGCGATTTCATCGTCACCGAATGCGCAGCGCTGGAATTGGGCGATCGGATCGTCGCGGCGCTACCGGAGGCCGAGCCGGGGCGGCTGCCCGATACGGTGCTGCCTTCGCGCACCGAGGAGGAGATGGACTACTCGTTCGTCCGGTCGCAGGTGCTCGACTCGTTCCAGGACTCGAATGTGGAGCGGAGCAGGTACCTCCGGGAGACCGCGGCCGAACGGGTCGGCGCCATCGAGATCATCCAGGGGCAGTCGGCGTACGGTCCGCGCGGGCGTACTGAGCATGAGCTCGAGCTGCGCGATCTCGTGGACGACGGCCGCTACGTCATCGATGATCAGAACCCGCCGGTCGCGATCGGCGCCGATGCGAAACGGCTGACCACCATGGTCAACAACCGCATCGCCGCGGTCGTCCGGGCGATCAAGGACGAAGAGGGCAGGGCGAACACCGATTTCGGGCAGCAGGACTGGGGCGTCCAGCGCACCGGCTGATCGCACAGGCACTCTGCGCCCCTGGAAATAGGGGCACAGAGTGCCGGCCCTGATTGTAAATTTCACGATTCAACCGTGGTTTGCTTCCCGGTCGATAGTCGGACATGCGATCATCACCTCGAATGGTGGGGATGGACGTGAGGTTGTGGCATGGCCGACAAGGTGCAGGTGACTTCAGCTGAATTGCGTGGTGTCGCCGACGATCTGGATGAGGTCGCGCGCAAGGTGCAGGCGGTGCTGAACACCCTGGCGGCCGCGCGCACCGCGGCCTGGGGTAGTTGGGGCGCGGACGAATTCGGTGGCCACTTCTCCGGCGGCAACGGCTACATCAAATCGGACGAGAACCTCGACGGTGCCGTCGGATCCAAAGTGGCACTGTTGCACTCCTATTCGGGCGGCCTGCGTGAGGGCGCGCGGGTGCTCGATGGCATGGAGGACGACAACCGGCGCGATCTCCAAGTCTGACACCGGCGCGATGGCGAACGAAGCGGCGAAGGCGCGCCTGGTCGAACTGATGGAATCGGTACGTGCCGGCATGGATTCGATCGCGCGCGCACAGCGCACGCACGCACGGGCAACGGCGACAGCGACCGCCGCGAACCGGCGGGTGACCGTGACGGTCAATGCCGACGGGGTGGTCGTTGAGACCAAACTCGGTTCCGGTGCACAGGATCTGACGCTCGAGGAGATGGCGCAGGCGTTCACCGCGGCCGCGCAGGATGCCGCGCTGCAGATGCGGAAGAAGACGCAGGAACTGGTCGACACGGTCCGCCAGGACAACATGCGCCTGCCTCGGCTGTCGGAGTTCCTCCCCGGTATGCCCGATGTGCAGGACATGATGCCGACCGCGCCGGCGGCGTCGCTGGAACCACCGCAGGTCAAGCCGCGTCTGGCGATTGCCGATGACGTGCCCGCGCCGATGGAGTACGTCGATGTCGAGCGGTGGCGCCGGGATTCGTCCGCCGCCACGCCATCGGATATCGCCGAATCCGGCTGGTGAGAGCGGAGCGAGACGCGGCCTATGAGTATCACCGGACTGTGGGAGTGGATTCCGGGCTGGATCCTCTCGGCACTCAATTTCGGCGCCGAGTATCCCGAAGGTGATGAGGACCATCTGTTCGATCTCGGTGATGCCTGGAAGCAGGCCGCCAAGGATCTGGCCGCGCTGGAACCGGAGCTGAAGCGGGTCACCGACCTGACGCTGAAGTACTACACCGGTGAGGGATCGACCAAGGCGCACGAGGAGTTCGGCAAGCTGTTCAGCGGTCCGGCCTCGGTCAAGGAGAACGCGGCCGGGCTGAAGGAACTCGGTGAGTACACCCGCGGCGGCGGCACCGAGATGGAATACACCAAGATCATGGAGGCCACCTTCGCCGGTATCACCGCGTACGCGGTCTACCAGCTGCTCGCGGCGTGGCCGTGGGGTTCGGCGGGGGTGCCGTTCGCGCTGGGCGCAGGCCGGGTAGCGGTCGGTCAGGCCGCCACGAAAGGTGCGGGCGCCCTGGCCATGGAGGCGGGCAAGGTCGGCCTGAAGAACCTGCTGAAGCCCTATCTCAAGCAGATCGCCATCACCGGGGTCAAGGCGGGGCTGTCCGGTATGGCCCTCGACGGCGGAATCCAGGGCTATCAGCTCGCCGCCGGTCATCGCGACAAGGGTTTCGACCTCACCCAGAACCTGCGGACCGGATTCGAGTGGGGCGCGGGCGGATTGATCGGCGCACCGGTGGGGATGGGCGCGAACCGGCTCTTCACCAAGATGGGGCTCAGCCCGCAGCTCAACGGGTTGTTCAGCGGGACGCTCGGCGGTGCCGCGGGTGGTGTCGGCATGTACGGTGCAGGCCTCGGCTGGCAGGCCGGTACGCAGTACGCCACAACCGGCACCGTCGACTGGGGCAAGGTCGACAAGACCTTCCACGTGCAACTGCTCGCCGCCGGTGTCGGTCTCGGTGCGTCGCACGGGCTCAAAGGCGGCGTCGAGCAGGCACGCGGGCTCGCGCACACCACTGAGGCGCCCGCGACCAGGTCCGCCGGTTCGCTCGACGGCACCGCGCCGAAACCCGATGTGGCCAAGGCGGATCCGCTGGCCGACGGAAAGTCCACGGCCAAGGATCTCGCCGGCGAAGCCAATCCCGCGAACCAGCAGGCGGGTACGCAGCGCGAGCGGCCGCAGGACCTGCGAACCGATCAAACGCAGAGCGACGCCACCTCGGGCGGCAAGGGGGACACCCACAACGGCAAGGTCGCCGAGGTCAGCGAGAACACGCGCAGCACACCCGAGCCGTCCCGCGCCGGGATCGAAAGCGGCATCAAGCCAACGGAATCGGTCGTCGCGGCGTCCGACCACGGTGTCAAGCCGTCCGACCACGGCATCAAGTCGGCAGATCAGGGCGGCCGACCGGCGGAATCGGGCGTGAAGCCGGGCGACTCCGGTGTGCGGCCCGCCGAATCGGGCGGCAAGCCGACGGAGACGGGGGCGAAGCCCGCCCCTGGCGATCGCACCGCCACCGAATCGAAGCCGGTCGCGCAGGAGCCGATCACCACCGAGCGGCCGCTGGCCAAGGCGAGTGGCACCGAGGTTGCCGACCGCGGCGCCACCGTCAATGCCGCGCACCAGGAGCAACCGGCTCCCGTGCGTCGCGAGGCCGCCGAGGCGCCGCGGGTGTCCGCCCCCGAGCAGCGCGGCGCCGGGCCCGATTCCCGGGGTGCCGCGCCGCGTCCGACCGAACCCACGGCGCAGCTCGTCGAGTCGAATTCCCGCGCCGCGCAGCCTGACCCGCGCGCCGCCGAGCTCGTCGGCGCGGAACAGCACCGTGGTGCGGCCGGCAACGTCGGTGAGTTCGGCGGCAATTCCCGCAAGGGCATCGAGGATCTCACCCAGCTCGTCGTGCAGCGCGAGATGGATGCCAACCTGCGGCTGATCACACCGAAGGACCTGTCGTGGAATCCGGAGCGGCGGGTCTTCGTCCTGCCCGATGGGCGCACGGTCACGGTCAAGGTGGCCGCGACCGTATTGCGCAACAAGGTCGCCGAGATCATCGAGCGGGCCAACGGTTTCGTCGTCGAGATCTCGCCGCGGGCACGGGATGAGGACGTGGCGCGCGCGGTGGCACACGAGCTCACCGAGATCGACCTGATGACGCGCGACTCGTCGCTGGCGGTCGACCAGGCCAACGATCGCCCCTCGCAGTTCACCGCACATCTCGGCGGCCGCTACGCCGAACTGAAGGTGCTGCGGGCACAGATCGACGCGGCGACCTACGATCCGGCCCGCGCGCAGGAATTGCCAGGGCGCCGTAAGGATCTCGCGGATCTGCTCAATCGGTTGCAGCTGGATACCGAGGAGGGCGCCCAGCGAAAACAGTGGCTGATCGATCGCGATCCAGTGCTGGCAAGGCGGCTCGGTCTGGAGGGCGACCCGATCGTGGTGGAGCCCCCCGTATTCCATCAGGAATTGCGGCCGGGGGAGTTCGAAAACGAGGCGACGGCGCACCTTGGGCGGCTGGACAACCAGCTGACGGGCGCGCACGCGAACGAGATGGTGCGCGCCGAATCGATGTCGCTCAACGCCAGGATGCGCGAGGAACTGGCGCGCCGGATTTTCGATCCGATCTACGAGAGCATGTTCAACGATCCCGCGGTGCGCGGACCGGCCGAGGCATTCAAGCGGCAGCTCAACAGCGCGCTGAACCCGATCAACGAAGCGCTGAACCGGCCGGGACTCACCGAGGCACAGCGCGTGCGCGAGGTGCGCGCGGGCATCGAGGAGTTCTACCGAAGCATGCCGCAGGAGTTCCGTGACGCCTTCGGTCCGGACCGGATCGAGTTGATGCACGAGGCGGCGAGGGATATCGGCAACGGCCGGGTCACCGCCGAGATCGACCACGCGACAGGCGAAGTGCGGATCACCGGGCAACGGCCGGGTGAGCTGCTGCCGGGTGAACCACGGGTCGGCGAGCGCATGCCGATCCACGACTTCCTGAAGGGCATCGACCACGCGAATCGCGCCGCCGCGGAGAACGGCGTCAGTGTCGAGTACTTCCCGGTGCGCTACAAAGAGCTGGACGGCAGTTCGGTGCTCGAGGTGATGTCGCGCCCCCGCCCGCAGCATCGGCTTCCGTTGGGGCAGTTGCGGTTCGGCGATGATCACGCGCCGATTCCGCTGCGGCCGCTCGACGAGATGCCGCACACCACCGGCAAGTATGTCCTCGATATCGGCACCGGCCGGAGCGCATTCGCGGAGGAGCTGACGCCACGCGGCGACCGCGACCATCTGATGATCCTCAAGACCGAGCTGACCGACAGTTACGCCGTGCCCGCACAGCGCCAGCGCAAGCTGGGGATGCTGGACGCAGGGCCGCTCACCGACTCCGGTTCGCTGATGTTCTACGGCGACATGCTGCTCGAGGGGAACTTCCTCGGCGAGGGTTCGATCGCGCGGATCTATATCAACAACCTGAGTGCCCACCTCAAGGATCCGGTCTACGACATGATCGCCGAGCGGCTGCCCGAGCTGCTCGCGCCGGGCGCCCGCATCGAGGTGCAGTGGGATATGTCCTCGGAGCGCAAGGTCGGCGGCAGGCCCGGCGACCGCGGGCACGTCACCGGCGACGCGCTGCTGGAGGCCTTCGAACGGCAGGGGCCCGAGATCCGGGCCCGATTCCGGATCGAAGAGCCGACGGGCGTGGTCGAATACGACTACTCCATCAACGCCGGGCGCAACAACGAGATGGATCCGAGGACGATGGCCGCGGTGGTGCCGCCGCGGCCGTCCGATCAGATGGTGATCATCTACGACCCGCCGGGAGCCGTCCGCCCCGAGCTGGAGGGGCGCGAACATCGCGGCATCGCAGCGGATCTCGGTGACTTCCGCGGTGACGCATTGCAGGGCGAGGCGGGTAAGCCACTGCGGATGTCGGATAACGATCTGCTGACCGAGGTCACCGACAACGTCGCACTCGTCACGCCCAAGGGGGTGGCATGGAATCCGGAGCGCGGGGTCTTCGTACTGCCCGAGCAGCACCCCGGCGCGCCGCGCGCCGAGGTCACGGTCGAGCTCGGTGAGCTGCCGGGGCGCGGCGGGGTCGCCGAATTCGGGCCCGCTGAGCACGGATACGAGATCACGGTGTCGAAATTCGCCCGCGGGCAGGATGCCGCGCGGGCGGTGGCGCACGTACTCACCGAGATCGGCATGGCACACGATCCGGCGGTCGCCATCGATCCGAAGGCCGAAAATCCCGCGGTGACGACCGATCACCTCGGTGGCCGCTACGCCGAGGTGCGGGTCGTCGCCGACCACATCGACCGCGCGATATTCGATCCGTACGCCGCGGAGAAGCTGCCGAGCCTGCGCAAGGATCTGGCCGACCTGGTCGACACCCTCGGCCTGCACGAAGGCACCCCCGAATGGGCGAGGTTCGAAGCACACGAACCCGAGCTGGCGGTCCGGTTGAAGTTCGGCCTCGGCGCGGACGGGCCGCTCGGACACCGGCCGACCTTCGAGTCGGCGCTGACACCGGACGCATTCGACGCGGCAACGTCGGCCCACTTGGCCGAGCTCGGCGCGCACCTGCCCGAAGCCTCGCGCGCGGACGTCCTGCGCGCGGAATCCCTCGGGCTGCAGGCACGGATGCGCGAGGAGCTGGCACGGCGGGTCTTCGATCCGATCTTCAGCGAACCCGGGTCGCGTGCGGTGCGCAGGGCCGGTGGCGCGGGTCTGTTCGACGCGCTCGACCCGATCAACGAGGCGATCAACCATCCGGGGTATACCCCGGGACAGCGGGCGGCGGCGGTGCGCGCCGCCATCGATGGCCTGCGTACGGCGCTGCCCGCGGAGTTCTGGGATGCGCTCGGCCGCGACGGCGGGCTGGACCGGATGCGCACGGCGGCCGATGCTTTCGGCGCCGAACGCGCGCCGGCCACCGGTCTGCTCGACTACGCGAGCAGGCAGGTGGAGATCGGCGGCGAGCGAATGTCGCTGCCGGAGTTCCTGCACGCCATCGACCGTGCCAATCGCGGTGCCGCCGAACACAACCTGAACGTCGAGTACACCGCGGTGGTGCACACGGAGGTGGGCGGCAGGTCGATCGTCGAGGTGATGCCGCGGCCGCAACCGCGGCACCGGCTTCCGCTGGCGGACACCGTATTCGGTCCGGCGAACGAGGCTATTCCGCTGCGACCACTCGAATCCGTGCCCGCCGCTGCCCGTGGCGGGCACGTCGTCGACGTCGGCGTCGGCCGCGGCGCTTTCGGGGTCGAGCTCACCCCGCGGGCCGACAGGTCGAACGGCGGCTTGATTCTGAAGACGGAGCTGGCCGACGAACTGGTCCAGAAGAGCCAGCGGCGCAGGGATATGGGCTTTTTGGATCCTGGCCCGCTGACCGAGCCGGGCAGCGTCATGGTGTTCGCCGACCTCTTGTCCCAAGGTCACCTGCTCGGTGACGGCGAGCTGGGCGGCGTGGCTCGGTACTACGTGAACAACGTCAGCGCCAAACTCGAACCGCACCACTATCTTCCACTGGCCGAGCGACTGCCCGGCCTGCTCGCCCCCGGCGGCCGGATCGAGCTGCAGTGGGATATGAGCCCCCAGGAGAAGGAAGGGGGCCAGGAGGGCAATCGCGGGCACATCCGCGGCGATCTGCTGTGGGATGCGATTCAGGAGATGGATCAGGGTCGGGCACAGCGGTTCTTCGAGATCCAGGACCCCGGCTACCCGGTCGGCCGGGATTACAACTACACGATCGACGCGGCCTCCAAGAACCGGGTGAACCCGGACGACGTCGCCGGCTTCAATCCGCCGCGCCCGCAGCACCGGATGGTGATCGCCTACGAACCTCCCGCCGAGCACGGGCCCGGCGAACCGCATCGCGGCACGGCGGGCAACCTCGGCGAATTTCGCGGCGATGCCCGCGACAGCGTGCAGGACCTGTCCCCGGATCGCCTCGCCGGCGAGATTCGGGACAACCTGCGCTTGATCACGCCGAAGGATATGGCGTGGAACCCGGAGCAGGGCCACTGGGTGCTACCCGGCGGTGGCACCGTCGAGGTGCGGGTCGCAGAGCACCCGCTCGAGCGTGCGGTCGCCGAATTCACCGAGCGCAGTGACCATTCCGGCTACGACGTGCTCGTCTCGCCCCGGGCGCGCGATCACGATGTGGCCCGCGCGGTGGCGCACGAGCTCACCGAGATCCGGCTCGACGGCGAACCGGGGGTCGTACGCGACCCGGTCAGCGAGCGACCCGCGGCGCTGACCGATCACCTCGGTGGCCGCTATGCCGAGGCGGAGGTGCTCACCGCGCACGTCGATCGCTCGACGTTCGATCCCGCGCGGGCCGGCCAATCGACGACGCTGCGCAGGGATCTGGCGGACCTGCTCGATCATCTCGGCCTCGGCGACGGGCCGGGGACCCCGGAGTGGGACCTGCTCGCGTCGCATGCTCCGGTGCTTGCGCATCGGCTGGAGCTCGGCATGGGCGAGGACGGACTGCTCGGTGCGCGACCGGTTTTCGACCGTGACCTCAGTACCACCGGATTCCAGGAGGCCGCCGCCGAGCACCTCGGGCGCCTGGCGCGGGAATTGACCGGCGCGTACGCACCCGATCTGCTGCGCGCGGAGTCCGCGGCGCTGTCCGGCCGGATGCGTGAAGAGCTGTCGCGCAGGGTTTTCGATCCGCTGTTCACCGACGGTGACCTGGCGGCGGCGCGCCGCACGGTCGGCATGGGCGAGCTGCTCTCGGCGCTGGATCCGCTCAACGACGCGATCAATCATCCCCGCCCGACGCCGCGGGGGCTGCACAGCGCTGTCGACCAGTTCCGCGCGAGCATGCCACCGGAGTTCCATGCGGCCTTCGGTGACGGATTCGCCCGGATGCACACCGCCGCAGAGGTATTGGCGCACGGGCCGGCGCCGCACGCCGGTGTGCTCGACCACGCCACCGGTCGCATGTCGCTCGGCGACCGGCAGCAGAGCTTCCACGATTTCCTGCACGACATCGACGGTGCCAACCGCGGCGCCGCCGACCACGGCATCAACGTGGAATACGCCGTGGTGCTGCACAACCCGGTGGAAGGCCGGTCCGCTGTCGAGGTCTGGTCGCGCCCGCGGCCCGCGCATCGGCTGCCGATCGAGCAGAATGTCTTCGACACGGTCGACCAGCCGCTGGAGCATCGCATGCGCGATTCGGTCCCGGCGGCCCGCGCGGGCGGGCACACCATCGATGTCGGTGTCGGCCGCGGCGCCTTCGCGGTGGAGATGACACCGACCGCCGACCGCGCGGGCGGTGGCCTGATCATCAAGACCGAACTCGTGGACGACCTGGTGCTGCGCGCTCAGCGCCGCCGCGGCTTCGGCATCCTCGATCCCGGCCCGCTCACCGAGGCGGGCAGCGTCATGGTGTTCGGCGATCTGCTCGAGCACGGCGCCGTCCTGGGTGATGGCACGAAGGGCGCGGTCGCGCGCCTGTATATCAACAATGTCAGCGCGCACCCGGCGGACCCGTACTACACCGCACTCGCCGAACGGCTGCCACGCATCCTGGCGCCGGGCGGCCGGATCGAGGTGCAGTGGGATATGAAGCCGGAAGACGCGGGTGGCGAGCGCGGTAACCGCGGCCACATCACCGGCCCCCAGCTCTGGGATGCGCTGCAGGAACTGCCCGATGACCTGCCCGGCCAATTCCGGATACGCGAGTACACCCTGTTCAGCGCGGAAGGAAACAAGGATTACGACTACACCATCGACACCGGCTCGCGGAACACCATGGATGCCGCCGCGATGGCACGTTTCATCCCGCCACGACCGGATCACCGTATGGTGATCGAGTACGAGCCGGAGGGACGAACTAATGGCTGACGAGATTCCTGGGGCGCGGGAACAGTTGGCGCGCGACGGCGCGTGGCTGCGTGCGCAGATCCGCGAGCTGGCCGCCGAGATCACCCCCGAGCAGGTGCCGGACCTGCCGGAACGTGATCCGGTCGTCGCCGACTGGCAGGAGCAGTTGCAGTACAAGGACAAGGTGACGGTGACCGTCGACCGGTCCGCCGAGCTGAACACCCCCGAACTCATCGACCGGGCCGCCGCCTGGCTGACGGCCGCGGGCTGGACCGTCGAGCGGGGCACGATCGAGCGCAAGGGCCGCACACCGCTGCTACATGCCACCGGTATCCGCGACGGATTCGAAATCAGCGTGCGCATCCAGCAGGGCTTCGGCGGGGTGCTCTACACCGGCGACACCGCGACCAGGCCGCTGTACGAACTCGAGGAGTTCGTGCCGCCGGTACCGGTGAAGATCGCCGAGACGGTGAGCGACGGGCATCTGCTGTGCTACGAGTGCGTCGGCCTCGGCTGGTGCCCGCTGTGCCGCAGCCGCGGCTGGATTCTCGGCGCGAGCGGCAGCCGCGAGCAGTGCCGCGAATGCCACGGCGCACGGGTGTGCCCGGTCTGCGACGGCCGGGGCGAGCTCGCGGTCAGCGCGCTGGCAGGCTGGGAACGCGACCAGTACCCCGAACTGCGCAATCAGTCCTCGAGATGAAGGATCACGCTGTGCCGATCACCTTGCCGCTGGCGCGCACCAACGCCGAGGCGCATCTGTTTCTCGACCTGCAGCCGTGCCCGAACTGCGGCGAAACCCGGTGCCGGTTCAAGAGTTCGGTCGTCTACGTCGATGATGTGCTCGCCAGCCGCTACACGGGTACCTGCGCACGCTGCGGCACCGAGCGCGTCTACGAATTCCGGCTGCCCGACGAGATACCGCCGCCCGCCGCTTCGGTCCGCTTCGGCGCCGACGAGCCCTCGCAGCTGATCGATCCCGGTGTGTGGCTGTGGTATTCGGAGGTCGCCGCGAAGCAGGTCCCGATGGACCACGCCGGGCTCGACGAACAGGCGAGGCGTACCGCCCGTCATGCGCTGGCCACCGCACTCGCCGCGCTGGAGGAAGTGCTCAAGTTCATCCCGCCCGGCGCCGAATCGGTCCCGCCCGAGGCATTTACCTCGCTCGACGGCCGTGCCGTCTACGAGAGCGAACCCGGGCGATTCTCCCGGCTCCGGTTGACCGCGGTGCGCGATTACTACGCGGAGCGCTCGGGTGGTTGGTGACGTGCGATGGCGGCAAGGCGAATCTGGCACGGTGGTTCACATTTCAGACATCGCATGTTCAATTACCAAGGGACGAAACGTGTCAGGATGACACCTGGGGGACGGGCTGCCGACGGCAGCGATCCGAGGAGGAGGATTCGCGGTGGGTGAGAACGACCAACCGAATCTGGGGCAGGCCCTGCGGGGTTACGCGACGAATGCCACCGACCCGCTGACCTTGCCGGACGGCGTCGGGAACAAGCTCGCCAATGTGTGCGCGACGCTGCTCGCCGCCGTCGTATCGGCACGCAAGCAGGTGGTCGACAACAAACTCAATGCGCTGGAACCGATCAGCAGCCTGCCATCGGGTTCGGCGCTCGCGGAAAAGTTCAGCACCCGCGGCCAGGAACTCGACCGGATACTCGGCGATCACGTCAAGATACTCACCGATCTCGGGGAGGCGTTCGTCCTCGCCGACAAGAGCTATCACGGCCAGGACGATCAAGCGGCGGGCGTCTTCGACGGGATCGCGCGGTCGGCGACGGCGAACCGCGTGGTCAAGGACAATATGGGCCGACACGTGGGGGAGAAGTTCTTCGTCCCCAAACCGGAGGTCGGGCAGCGGATCCCGGGCCAGGATTGGCAGGATTGGGAGCGAGATCCGAAGAAGATGAAGATGGACAGCCCGCCTTCCGCCGCCGATCAGCAGGGGCGGGCGAAGGATCCGCGCCCGGCAAAGCCGGAACCGGGCAGCACCCTCGGTTGGATGAGCGAGTTCCAAACCTTCTATAACTACAAAGGCGATCAGAAGCACCAGTTGAAGGCCATGCTCTGGAGCTGGCTGGCGGGCGAATTGAACAGGTCGTTCACCGATTTCGGCAACGAATTGACGACGGCGAGTAGTCAATGGTCCGGCTTCGGCAAGGAAGCCGCGGTGGCATCGAGTGCGGCCTATGCCGGGGAAATCACTCAGTTGACGACCGAAATGGACTGGGTCGGTAACACTTTGGGTTGGGTGGGCCATCAGATGGCCTGTGCGATCGGTGATGTCGGCTCGGCGCTGAACCATATGTCGTGGACCACGACGGAGAAAAACGGCACCTATAAATCGGAGGGTAAGGAGATCGACGATACGGCCGCGCGCAACAACGCGATCGCCGCGATCGACACCTCGTACAAGACCGGTATCGAAACCGCCTCCAATGCGCTGACCGTACTCACCCCGCCGAAGAACCCGGTGGTGCAGAAGCCCGATCCGCCGAAGCCGCCGCCGGACGACCCACAGGGCACTCCCGGCACCCCGGGTACTCCTGGCAAGAACACCGGCAATACCGCGCAGGTGCTGCGCAATCAGCAGCAGGCGCTCGACCAGCAGCAGGAGCTCTTGCGCAAGCAGGCGGCCGATAATCAGCAGCGCGCCATCGAGCAGCAGAAGGCCGCGGAGGACCGGGCGCAGGAGCAGCGCGTCGCGGAACAGCAACGCGCACAACAGCAAACCGCGCAGCAGGCCGCGCAAGCCGCCCAACAGGCGGCCCAGCAGGCGGCGCAGCAAGGTATGCAGGCGGCCCAGCAGGCCATGCAGAAGGGTTTGACGGATCAGGCGAAGGACCTGGCGAAGGGGCTCGGCATCCCACCCAACTTGACCACCGCCGCGGCCAAGGGGCTCAGCGCGGGTCCCGGCCCTGGCCCCGGAGCTGGCTCGCCGCTGTCGCAGCTCTCGCGCGAGGCGGCACAGGCCGCCAAGCTGTTCCCGCGGGCAGGGCTGCCCACCGATGTGCTTGCGGCGTCGGCACGCACCGGCCTGGCCGCGACGGCGGGTGCGCCGGGCGCGCCGGGTGCGATGGGGCCCGCCGCGCACGGTGCCGGGCACGGGCAGAACCGGGAGTACAAGCGCGCCGACTATCTGGAATCCAGTGAGGCGCTCGAGCAGGCGATCGGCGAGGCGCCGAAGGTCGTCAAGCCTGTCGTAGAGAAAGAAACATGAGTTCGGCCTGGACATTGACCGACCTGGAGTTCCTGGTGCTCTGGGAGGAGATCAACGATGATTTCCTCCCGCTTCCGCTCACCTTCGCCAGCGACGCACCCGACTGGGATGTGCTCGACGCGGCCAAGAACGCGGCGCGAGACGCGTTGCGCCCGCGGCGCGATTACGCACTCGCGGAGCTGATGGACGATCTCGCGAACGCCGATATCCGCGTCGCGGTGTACGGCTGGGACGCCGCCGAACCGGAGAAGCCGGACGGGCGTATTCGGATGCATGGCGCGCGCAAAGGCGACCGAGGGTATGTCGTGCGCCAGCTTCCTGGCAAAACCATCTGGCACAGTGCGGGATTCGAGATCACGCGCGGCGACGCGCTCGGTTTGGCCGAGGCCGTCGTCGCGGCGCTGCCCGAGGCGATGGCGGGTAGGGACGCCGATGTGCTGCTTGTCGCGCCGCCGGAATCCGGTGCGGGCGAGCCGGACTACTCCTATGGCAACTCGGATGTGTGGGATACGTTCGAGGATTCGGTGACCAGCCGGGCCGAGCAGTTCCTCGCCAGGCCTGCCGCCACCAGGGGGGCGATCGAGATCGGCCAGGGCAGATCGAGATTCGGGCCCCGCGGCATGCTCCGGCAGCAGATCGGCTGGTGGGATGTCGTCGACGACGGCCGCTACGCCGTCCCGCCGGGCAGCCCGCGGGTGGCGAGCGGCGTCGACGCCAGGCGTCTGGTAGCGATGATCAATACCGAGATCGCTACCGTCGTCAGGGCGATCAAGGACGAATGGGCCTGAGTGGCGGCGATGAAGTGGAGCTGATGGATATGGACGCGGAACAGGCAGGCAAGCAGCCCGCGGGGTTGTCCGAGTGGACCGCGGCCTCGCTATCGGGGTCGATCTCGGTGCGGACCACGGATCAGGGTCTGCCTCTTGGCATCTCGATCGAGCCATCCGAGTTGCGCCGCGATCCACAGGCGCTGGCGGCCGAGGTGCTGCGGCTGTGTAAGCAGGCGGCGAATCGCGCCGGGCTGGCCAAGCGGGAAGAATTGGCCGCCGCGGGCATGACCGGCGACATGCTGACCTTGATGGGGTTACCGACCCGAGAAGAGGTGGCTCGCCAGGAGATCGCGGAAGAGGAAGAATACGACACCGAGCCGCGCAGCTGGTTGCGCTCGGTATAGGACCGGAGCGGAGAGGGCTGAGCCCGATGTACGAAACCATGGACGACCTGGTGGCCAGCGTGCAGAAACGGCTGTATCGGATGCGTGATCTCGCCGATGACATGGCCGCCGTCACCGCGCGCGAGTCCGCACCGGACGATTCGATCACCGCCGAGGTGGACGGCAACGGTGCGCTGCTGAATCTCGAGTTCTCCCAGGCTGTTTCGAAGATGACGCCGGAGCAGTTCGAGCAGGCGCTACTGGCCGCGACCCATGGCGCCGCCCGGCGCGCGTTCACCGCGCGTGGCGAGCTGATCACCGCCTTCAACGAGGAGGTCGCCGAGTAGACATCGATCGTTTACCAGAGCACATCAGTATTTCGTCAGGGAAACCTTAAGTTTCTGCAAACTGCCTACCCGACGTCGCAAATCGGTTGGTATGTTCACCACAGTTGATCAAATGCATTACAGGATCGGGGATTTCGATGAGCGAACTCGTAGCAGCACCTGATGCGATTCGCGCGTACGGAGACGCCGCAGTGGCGATGGCGACCGGTGTCGCCGCGGCAGGCGCCTTCGACCAGACCGCGACCATGGCGGCCGCCGCACCCGTGTTCGGCCTGATCGGCCAGGACTTCCTCTTCGCTTTCGCCGTTGCCCAGGGCAACCATGCGGCATCGGTTCTCGAACTGGCCAACGTGTACGCGGCCACGGCACTCACCGCGCACCAGAGTGCCGGGACATACGAGAGCACCGATATGACCTCGGGCACCGAGTTCTACAACACACATAAGCAGGCATGAACGCGCAGGTCGACCCGTCGATCGTCGACCTGCTGCGCGGCAGTGCGCTCGCGCCGCTGATCGATCGTCCGGTCAACGACATCCTGAAAGATATGGGGCTGCCGCAGCTCCCGCAGATCAACGGCCTGCCGCCACTGCCGGATATGCCGCCGCTGCCGGTCATCGACCTGGCCGCGCTCACCCGGCCGATCACGGATCTGGCGAGCAGTTTCGGCACCGGCGTGCTCAATACGAGCGCCAACGCCAATCCGGGGGCGGGCGGCGCCCCCGTCGACCCCACTCAGGCGCTGACCGGTATCACCCAGGCACTGCAAACCGCGATGACGGTGGGCACCAGCGCCCTTCAGGTGCTGATGTCGCTGTGGCAGGGCATGGGCGCGAATCAGGCCGCGGGCAAGGCGGGACAGGCGGCGGCCAACGGCGCCGACCTCGCCACCCAGAGCGTGGGTGAGAAAGCCGTCCTCGGCGGCGCGGCCACCTCGGTCGGCGTCGGCGCCGCGCTGATGGCGGCGATCGTCGCCAAATACATGACGCAGATGGCCATCGCGGCGCCGATGGCAGGCGCGCCGGGTGGCCAGCTGTTCATCGTGGCCGCGACCGCCGAGACCATCACCGAGGCGCTCGCGACGGTGGCCAAGACCCGCATCGAACTGACCGGGCACTCGGCCAACATGACCGCGACGGGTCGCAAGGTTCCCGTGACCAAGCCGCCGAAGGGCCTCGCCGGTGGCGGCGCGGATCAGGGCATGCAGCAGCTGATGCAGATGCTCACGCCGCTGATGACCATGGCGCAGACCGGTGTTCAGTCGGCGACTCAGCTGGCCCAGAGCCAGGCCATGCTCGCGAAGGAGCAGGCGGCAAGGGACAAGGACAGGGAAACCAAGGAAAAGGAAGATCGCGAGCGGGAGCGGAACGGGCTCGAGCACGATGCCAAGGGTGGTGTCGGCGGCAAGCTCGGCGGTGTCGGCGCCGTCGGCGGGATCGCTCCCGCGCAGGCGCCGCTGAGCCCGTGGTCGGGTACCAGGGCCGCCGGTTCGCTGCCCGGCGCCGCCTCGATGGGGCAGGGATCCCCCGCGGTGGAACCCACGATGATGCGGTCGGCCCCGGTCGGCTCGTCGGCGAGCCCGGGCATGATGCCCATCGGCGGCGCCGGCGGCGGTCTGCTCGGCGCGCGGGCCGCGGGCGATGCGGGAGCCCATCCCGAATTCCTGGTCAACGCGCAACACGGCGACGAAGTTGTCGGCAATCTCGATGGAGTCTCGCTGCCGGTGGTCGGCGCGGCTGAACACGTGACCGAACCACCGCCGGACAAGGAACTCACCCTCTGAGGAGGTCGTCATGGCAAACAGTGGTGTGGCTTTCGGTGGTGTGCAATTCGATCCAGCGGCGGCGCGCGATGCCGCCGCGCGGCTCGACGGCCTGGCGGAGCGGCTGGAACGCGAGCTGAGCGCGGGCGAGCCCGCGTTGCGAGTGGCACCCGCCGGTATCGACGAGGTCTCGCTGCGCGCGGCGGCGACGATGACCGATGTCGCCGTGTCGTATTCGGAGAGCGCGTCGGCGGGCACGCTCGAGCTCAGGAAGCTGGCCGCGTCGCTGCGGTCGCAGGCGATCCAGTTCGGCAACGCGGAATCGGAGAGTGTCGATGCGCTCGGCGGCGTCGGCTCGGCCTGATCCCGTTATCCGATACACGGAGCTGCGATGATCGAACCACCGCGACCCGGCTTCACCGGGGTGGTCTGGAACGCGCGTGAGCCGGAGCGGCTGACGCGCGAACTGTCCACCGGGCCGGGTGCGATACCGATGGCCGAGGCGGGTGTGGCCTGGACGAAACTGGCCGCGGCCTTCGGTACGGCGGTGCTCGAGTATCAGCAGATCGTCGCCGCGCTCGGCACGGCATGGGATTCGGATACCAGTCGTGCTGTGCTGGACAAGATCTCGCTGCTGCGCGAGTGGCTCACCGAGGCAGCCAAGGCGGCGGCGGAGAACGCGCTGCGCGCCGAGAAGCAGGCCGCCGCATACCAGCTCGCCCGGCTGACCATGCCGAACTCGGTCGATATCGCCGCCATCCAGGAGGCGCAGCGCGCGCTGGAGCGGATCTCGGCCATGCTCGGCGCACCGATCAGAGCCGTTGCCGCGCATACCGATGCGGAGGACGACCTGGCCAAGGCCGCCGCGGCGCGGGTGATGCAGAGCTATGAGGCATCGACCGAGCCGCTGGCCACGCCGTGGCCGCACGAACAACCGCCGACGATAGCGCCGGGTGATGCGCTGGCGGCCGAGCAGGCCACCGCGCAGGCGGCCGAGTCGACGCAGTCCGCCCTGACCGCGGGCATGCCCGGTGTCGCGATGCCCGGCATGCTCGGCCCGGTCGCGTTTGTGCGACCACTGGGGTCGTATCGGCCGCAAATGGTCGCGCAGTCGGTGGAAACGACCGAAACGATTGTCCCGCAGCCGGTTACCACGGCCACCGCGGCAACAGCCGCGGCCGGAACCCCGTTCGCGCCGGTCGGCGCGCTCGGATCCGCCGCGGGCGCGACACAGGACGAGGAATACCAAACCCGTGCCGCGGTCGTCGAAATGGATACCTTCGGTCAGGAACTCGGCGTGGTCTCCGCGCCCGCCGTGCTCGGTGCGCCGGAACCGGCCGCACCGAGCGGTCCGGTCGCGGCCGGGGGTGGTTCGTGACCACCATGACCAACGACGGACTGCTCGCCGTCGCCGAGCGGCTCGGCGTACAGACCCTGCCGCTGGTGCTTTCGGTCGGCCCGCAACAGGATTCGTTCGACGAGTGGACCGCGGCGCAGCGGCGCGCGGTGTCGGCGCTGCGTGCCTCCGGCGTGCTGGACGACGAGGGCGAGGTCGAGCACGCGCTCGCGCTGGCCATGCATACGCTGGCGCAGCCGGATCGTGAGCTGGTCGCCCGGGTCTTCACCGGCGGCCCGCCGGTTCGAATCTGCCTGGCGCGCCGTGGTAACGAGCACGCGCTCGCCGTGCGCACCGGTGACGACTTCGAGATCGGCGCCGTGTGGGCCGACGGCTCCGGCGCCGCGCTGATCCGGCCGCTGGTCGCCGCGCTCGGCCGGTGCGAGCCCGCCGACGTGGTGAATTTCAGCGCGCCCTCGGACGAGCTGAGCGAACGCCTCGCCGCGGCCGAGACCTCCGCCGACTACACCGACGCGGTCTACGCGCTCGGCGTCGCCGATCGCGACGCCATCGCCTACGGGATGGCCTTCGCCTCCTGCCATGCCTACGCCGAGATCGTGGCCTACGCCCACCTCGACGGATCGACCACCCGGCCGCACGGCGCGGTCGCGGTCTATGACACCGGTCGCGGTCGCATCGTCGCCGCGCCCGGGATGGCTGCGGATCAGCGTGCCTGGTCCACGGTGACATCGGGCACCGATCACCGGATCGCGCAGGCGATTTCGGCACTGATCGAGATGCTGCCCGAGGGAAGGTGGCTGCCGCAGTAATCCGATGACGAATCCGACGAAGTTACCTCGAACTCGGGTGATGCCGTATCGGCATCACCTTCTGATACAGCGACAATCGAGAAGGAAGGTGTATCGGCATGGCTGGTGCAACTCAGAATGAAGCCCTCGTCACCACCGCGAAGAACGACATGGGCCTCGCGGTGGACCACATCCGCGCCACCATTCAGCGCATCGAGACCGCGGTCGACGCGGCCCGGCCCGGCTGGCGGGGTGATGCGTTCGCGGCGTTCAACACGACGGCCAACAACTGGCACAACGAGGCCGAGCGCTTGAAGAAGGTCCTCGACGAGATCACCCTGCAGGTGGGCCATGGCACCAAGCAGTTCCAGGACATGGAAAGCGAGAACGAGAACGCGCTCAACATCTACTGACACCGGCACCGACTGCCGAGCCGACTGGTAACGAAGCCACACGAAGGAGCAATCATGGCTGATATGCAGTATGACCCCACGTACATCGAACCGCTGTACACCGAGCTGCACGACCACTTCAAGACGCTGGTCGCGCAGGGCCACGACATGCAGACCGCGGCGAAGAAGATGGAACACGCTTGGGCGGACAACGAAGGCTCGCTCGGCGAGTTCCGCAAGGTGCACGCCAAGTGGGATAACGAGTTCAGCGACACGCTGAAGACCTTGAACGCGGTCGCCGCGGCGGTGGAGGGCGCGCTGCGCCGCGCCATCAGCACCGACGTCAAAGTCGGCGACGGCTTCTCGATGTACGCATGAGATGATCGGCAAAGGCCGTATGGCCGTGTCGATCTGACGAAAGGGCCGGTCGGAGCGAAATCGCTCCGACCGGCCCTTTTCGATTCCCGTCGACTACCTGACCGCGGTGAGTGATTCGCCGATGTACCACATCTCGTCCGGCGTGGTGACCATGTTGACCGTCGCGCTGGCGTTCGGGGTGCGCACGGTGATCAGGTTCGGTGCGGCCGGATCCTGGGTCAGCACGATATCGGCGCCGAACTGACCGCGCGGCTCCTCCGGCGCGCGGATGTGCACGATGGTCGCGCCGCCGGTCAGCGTGGCGGGCGCGATGCCGTCGAACACCACCACGGTCGCGCTGTTGCGGTGGGCGGCGGTGGGCGGTGCGGGTGGTCCCTGCGGTGCGCCCGCGAAACGCGGTGCGAGCGAGAGCGAATGCGCCGAGTCGACATTGGCCACCATGGAGTTCCACGCCTCGGGGCGATCGGTGTGCACGATGGTGTGCGCGCCGAGCGCGATGGCACGCAGGATCACCTGCTGGGCCAGGTCCAGCTTGCCGATCACCTCGAGATGCCTTGTGCCCTCACCGATCAGCGGCACCGCGATACCCTGGCCCGCGTTGTCGGCGCCGATCAACTGCCCGCACCCTGCGGTGGGCAGTTCGATGCCGGCGAGCGCCGAGAGCGGCCCGTGGTAGTTGCCCGCGCTTTCCACCTCGCCACCGCCCGCCCGGGTCGGCAGGCAGTCGAGCAGGGCTCGGTACTGCCTGCCCGGCAGCGGGCGCAGGCCGGGCACCGGCGGTATCTCGGGTACCTCGCGGGTGTCGAAACGCACCAGCGCGCCCACCGTGATCGGTGGTTGCGCCGCGGTGTCGCGGCTGTTGCCGCGGCCGGGCCGCAGCCGTACCGTCACCGTGGTGCCGAGGCTCGGCGTCGCCCAGATATCCGCGAAGCCGCGCTCGCCGACCAGTTCCGGGCCGATCTCATAGCTGGTGAGGTGGACGCCGTCGTGCACAAGAGATTTCGGAGTCTCGGTGAAATCCTCCAGCGCGATGCCGCGGGTGAGCTCACGCACCGCGCTGTTCATCTCGCCCGCGGTCAGCACCGAAACCGAGATATCGCGTGCGGCAAGCCGATTGGCCACCCGCCTGGTGGCGATGATGGCGGCGCGCAGCGCGCCGGTGCCGCCGCCGCCGCGGTTGTCGACGGCCTCGGCATTGGCCAGCGGATCCAGCCGGAGCACGAGCCACACCGTGCGGTGCGCGATGGCGGGCAGCGGTCCGAGAATGCGGCCGTAGAGCTGGGCCACCGAGCTGTCACCGACGGTGCGCGCGCCGGTGCTGATCACATCGATGGAGGCGAGCGCCAGATCGAATTGGCCGAGGCACTTGGCGATTTCGGTGAGCGGAATGACCTGATCGGTGCTCAGCGCGCCGGGGCGTAGCAGCGTCAGCCCGTCCGGCGGGGTGTCGACGCGCAGCATGGTGATCAGCATCCCGCCGTCCCAGCGCATGCCGTAGCTGCCGCCCTCGGGCAGCGGCACATCGAAGGCCGCGGGGCCCGCGTCGCCCGGGCCGGGTTTGGTGCGCCGCCAGCGGTAGGCCAGCGCGCGGGCGACCATGCCGACGAGGTTGCGCGGGTAGCGCTTACGCACCGGCACCGCACCGAGGAGCAGGACGGCGGCGCCACTGAGGATCACGGCCCAGAGCGGTGCGCGCAACGCGACAGCAATCCAGGCGGCAAGGGCCGCGAGCAGCCCGAGCGGAATCATGAGCCGCAGGGGAATCTGGCGGAACAGCCAGAATTCGGGATCGCGCAGCGTGGTGTTCTCGGAGTTTTCCGTTTCGTTCACAGCCTCGTTCACGCTTATTCGTCAGGATCGAAATACCGGGCGCCGGTTACCGTGGGCGCCGGGTTTTGTCTGCGCTAACAGTACCGCGCCGCAACGGTGTTCGCGGGGTCCGGCGCAAGCGTCCGATTGACACCGGCGGCCAGCCAGATACGGTAATTCCGGACCGCCGATCCGGCGACACGCCGCAACCCGATGGAGATCACGTGCCGGCTCAGTTGACCACCAAGGCTCAGGTCAATGGCTACCGATTCCTGCTGCGCAGGCTCGATCACGCGCTGGTCCGCCGCGACGTGCGCATGCTGCACGATCCCATGCGCTCGCAGTCGCGCTCGATGGTCGTCGGCGCGGTGCTCGGCATTCTGGTGGTGGCGGGCGCGGCCATCCTGTCGTTCCTGCGCCCGCAGGGCTCGGTCGGCGAATCGAAGATCGTGATGGGCAAGGACAGCGGCGCCCTCTACGTCGTGGTGCAGGACGAGGAGAAGAACACCACGCTGCATCCGGTGCTCAATCTGGCTTCCGCGCGGCTGATCAGCGGCAGCGGCGAATCGCCGAATTCGGTGAAGGAGAGCAAGCTTTCCGGGCTGCCGCGCGGCCCGCTGCTCGGCATTCCCGGCGCACCGGCCGCACTGCCCGGTTCGGCGCAGGGCGGACGGTCGGACTGGTCGCTCTGCGAGACGGTGATGCTGTCGAGCACCGGCAGCGCCGCCTCGGCCGCGGGCGTGGTCACCACCGTGATCGCGGGCAAACCCGAGCTGAACGAACGCGTTCGGACCACCGACCCGGTGGAGGCGCTGCTGGTGCGCCGGTCGGACAAGACCTATCTGATCTATGACGGCAAGCGCGCGGAATTCGACCCGGGTAACTCGGTGCTCGCCAGGGCGCTGAATCTCGGTGCGGCCAAACCACGTCCGGTCGGGCCCGCGCTGCTCAACGCCGCCTCGGCGGTGCCGCCGCTGGTCGCGCCGGAGATACCGCAGGCGGGTCAGCCCGGGCCGGGCAGGCTGTCCGATGTACCGATCGGCGGCGTGATCGCGGTGGCGGCCATGGGGCGCACCGATCATCCCGAGCTGTATGTGGTGCTGGCCGACGGTGTGCAGCGGGTCAGCGATTTCGCCGCGCAGGTGTTGCGCACGGCGAACTCGCAGAACATGCGCGAGATCAAGTCGGTGCCGCCGGACGTGCTGACCAATATGCCGGTGCTGCACCAGCTTCCGCTCGATCACTTCCCGGCGAGCACGCCGAAGATCCTGACCGCCGAGGACGCGCCCGTCGCCTGCGTCGCCTGGGCCAAGACCCAGCAGAGCGGCGGCGTCGCCGACGGCCCGACCGATCGTGCTCAGGTGAGCCTGCTCGCCGGGGCGCGAATGCCGCTGACCAATGCGGCCAAGCCGGTCGTCCTGGCCACGGCGGACGGCGTCGGTGACCGGGTGGACGCCGCCTACATCCCGCCGACCACCGGCGAGTTCGTCCGTATCACCGGGATGGATGCGGGCAGCCCCCGCCGCGACGGGCTGTTCTATGTGGCGGACAACGGGATTCGCTACGGAATTCCCGACCTGGAAACCGCCCAGATCCTCGGCATGACCGCCGCACCCAAGCTGGCCCCGTGGGCCATCGTCGGTCAGCTGGTCCCCGGCCCGACGCTGTCCAAGGGCGAGGCACTGATCAGCCACGACATCCTGCCCACGGGTAAGTAGCCCGTGGGCAGGGGGCGGGTCAGACGCCGAGCGAGGTGAGTACGCCGCTCAGCGCGGCCTGCATATCGGGCGCCTCGATCCGCATCAGCACCGCGGCGTCCACCACGCTCAGATCCAGCGAATCGTCGGTGGCCAAACGGAACTCGCGCTCCTCCTCGGCGGATTCGATCACATTGCGCACGAAACGTCCGTTGCCTGCCAGGTCGACACCGCGGCGCGGCGAACCACTCTGATCCACGCTCTCGGTGTTGTACAGCCGACCACAGGCCTCGATCAGCAGTCGCTTGGCGTCCTCGGACAGTTCGGAATCGCGTGAGTTGGCGATGATCTCGCCGATCTGCCCGAGCTCGTCCGGGGTGTAGGACGGGAACTGCAGCCGCTTGGCGAAACGGGAGGCCAGACCGTCGTTGGCGGCGAGCAGCCGATCGATCTCGCCGTCGTAGCCCGCGATGATCACGACGAGCCGGTCGCGGTCGTTCTCCATCCTGGCCAGCAGCGTGTCGACGGCTTCGCGGCCGAACGCGTCGCCGCCGGACAGGCCGGTCTGGATCAGCGTGTACGCCTCGTCGATGAACAGCACGCCGTCCATCGCGGTATCGATCAGCTTGTCCGTCTTGATCGCGGTGCTGCCCAGGTGCTGGCCGACGAAGTCCATCCGCTTGGCCTCGACCACCTTGTCGGTCTTGAGCAGGCCGACGCCGCAATAGATCTTGGCGACCACGCGCGCGATGGTGGTCTTGCCGGTGCCGGGCGGGCCGGTGAACGCGAGGTGGTTGCCGCGCGCCACATTGGTCATCCCCTTCTCGGCGCGGATCTTGGCCAGCTGCGCGGTCGCCTGGAGCTTGGCCACCTGCGTCTTCACCGCGGCGAGGCCGACCTGCTTGTCCAGTTCGGCGCGTGCCTCGGCGAGGATCTTCTTGGCGCGGTCCTCGGCCTCTTCCTGCTGCATCGCGTCCACCGACGGTGCGGTGGCCGGATCCCAGCGATCGGTGCGCGCGTCGATGGATTCCCTGGTGGTCACCGTGATCCGGTAGCCGCGATCACGCATGGCGGTGGTGTTCGCGGCGAAATCCGGTGCCTGCGAATACACCTTCTCGAAAAGCGCCTGCGCCTCTTCCTCGTTGCCGGTCTCGCGCAGGCACAGGCCGCGGCAGAACATGGCCGTCGTCCGCGCCGCCGGGATGGGGCCGTTCTCCGCCTGCTGCATCCGGCGGATCGCCTCGCCGAACAGCCCGAGCTGCGCACAGGCCGAACCGACCATCACGTGCGCGCCCGCCGCCAGATAGGCGTCGTCCCACTCGGCCGAACCGTTCAGCACGGCCATCACATCCGGCCAGCGCTGGGTCGTGAAGTGCAGTACGCCACGGATATACGCGCTGATTCGATCGTCGGCCTCGCGGTCGGGATCCGACAGCATGCTGCGCCGGTGCGCGGCGAGTTCGTCGAGCACCCGCTCGGCCTCGTCGTACTCCTTGTCCTGCATCAGCTGTGCCGCCTGGGCCAGCCAGATCTCGGTGTGGCTGGCGAGCGGGTAATCGATGTAGAGCCCGGCGAGGAAGCGCCCGCCCAGCGAGCGCGGCTGCAAGCCGAGCCTGCGCTGTTCGCGGAACAGCGAAGTGCCGCTGGTCTTGTAGAGGTTGTAGAGCACCTCGCGGGTGACCTCGCCCGCGGCGGCCCGGCCGAGCCACGCGTCGCACATGGTCGGGTCCCATTCGGTCGCGCGTTGGAAGGCCAACTTCGCATAGTCGAGATCGCGCGCGGATTCCTGTCCATCGATGGTCAGACCGAGCGAGAGGATCCCGGCGTCGAAGGCGCGCTGTGCTTGGCGATTGCCGGTCATTGGAGTCGATCCCTAGAAGTCATCGTGTGAGCTATTGCGTGCGTTCATCTTCCGGCCAGCTTATAGGGGTGCGCGACTCGAGGGGCTGGCGTCTTAAGGGAATGCGAAGGTACATCGGTTGCGATCGCGGTCGCACGGTATGTCCGATAGATTGGTTTCGCTGTCGGACGGTCGCTACGCATGCGGCCGCCACGTGCCACGTGCGCCGACGAGCGTAAACGGCGCGAGTAAGCCGAAGTCGTAGTGGTTTCGACAGGTAGGTTGCTTCATCAAGTGTCAGGATCGTGTTGACGGAGTCGCTGAGTAGCGGCGGCTTGGGTGCCGCCGAACCCGAACTGTGCCGAGTATCCGTCATCGGGGGGAACACCCAGCTCGATGTCGGGTTGCCCGCGACGGTGCCCATCGCCACCTTCATCGGTGATCTGGTGTCCCTCATCGCCTCTCGTAACCCCGATGTGGTGGAGAGCGACGACGGCGGAACACCGCTGCAGACCGAGCATTGGACGCTGGCCAGACTCGGCCGCGATGCCATCGCGCCGAGTCGCACGCTCACCGAATCCGACGTGTACGACGGCGAGCTGCTCGTGCTGCGGTCGGTGACCGCGAAGGAATCGCCCGCGCTGTTCGACGACGTGATCGATGCGGTATCGCGGCTCACCTCCGTGGACTTCCGTGGCTGGTCGGCGGTTTCGGCCCGCTGGACCGGGCTGCTCGCCGCGGTCGCCGCGGTCGTGCTCGCGCTGGCGATGCTGGTGCGCGACCGCGCACAGTCGGACACGTTGATCGCGCCGTTCATGGTCACCGGCGTCGCGATCGGAATCACCGTCGCGGCGGCGATCGCCGCGCGCAAATACGCCGATACGCTGACCGCGACCTGGCTTTCGCTATGCGGGCTACTGCTGTTCTTCGGCGGCGCCGCCCTGTTCGTGCCGCGCGAGCTCGGTAGTCCCCATCTGCTGCTCGGCTTTTCGGTGCTGCTGGTGGCGGCGGTCGTCGCCTACCGCGCCACCGCGACCGGAGCCGCGCTGTGCGCTGCGGCCGTCACCATCGCGCTGTTCGGCGGGATCAGCGCGGCCGTGCGCATGATCTGGGATTCGGATCCGGCGAAGATCGCGGCGGCGCTGATCGTCGCGGCCATCATCCTGATCTCACTGGTGCCGCGGCTGGCCGCGGTGCTCGCCAGGCTGCCGGTGCCGCCGGTGCCGACCGCGGGCGCGGCGATCGACCCGGCCGATCACGAACCGCGGCCGACCATCGAGGGCATCGGCGCGATCGGCGCCACCGCACTGCCGTCGGCCGCCGGACTCGGCGAACGGGCCCGTGCGGCAAACCAATACCAAACCGGCATGCTCATCGGCTCCGCCATCGCCGCGGTGGTCGGCGCGCTCGGCGCGGCCGACCCGTTCGGCGAGGCCAAGTGGCAGGGCACCGTGCTCGCCGTCGTCACCGCGATCATTCTCTGCACGCGCGGGCGTTCGTTCGCCGATCTCGCGCAGGCGGCCACGCTGATCGGCGCGGGCGCGGCCATCGTCCTCGGGCTGGTGACCGGACTCGCGCTGGGCGATGCCGACCTCTCCTTGCTCGCGGCCGGGCTGCTGCTCGGATTCGCGGTGGTGGTCGTCGCCTTCGGGGTGATCGGACCGCATCTGGAGGTGACGCCGGTGACCAGGCGAATCATGGAAATCGCCGAGTACCTGCTGATCGTCTCGATCATCCCGCTGGTGCTCTGGCTGATGGGTGTGTATGCGATGGCCAGGAACATATGACCGCTCGGGCGTCGCGGCCCGGGAGGTGGCGCGGCACCGCGATGGTGTGCGCCGCCTGGTTCGCCGGTGCCGCCCTACTCGGTGGGCAGGCGCCGGCCGGAGCCATCCCGCCGCCGACCATCGATCCCGGCGCGCTCGGTGCCGCGCAGGGTCTCAGCGGAAAGCCCGCACCGCTCGAACCGACCGAGCAGCGCGTCGTCTGCGCGGAACCGGTGCTCACCAAGGGCAATCCAGCCGAGCCGCCGCTGGCGCAGAAGGTGCTCGATCTACCGACGGCATGGCAGTTCAGCAGAGGCGCGGGCCAGAAGGTCGCGGTCATCGATACCGGCGTCGCCCGGCATCCGCGGCTGCCCCTGCTGCAACCGGGCGGTGACTACGTCTCCGATACCGACGGCACCGTCGACTGCGATGGGCACGGCACCATCGTCGCGGGGATCATCGCGGCGCGGCAGAGCCAGGACGACGCGTTCGCCGGCGTCGCGCCCGATGCCGAGATCCTCACCATCAGGCAGTTGAGCCTGGCATACGAACCCAAGGATCGGCAGCGCCAGAACGGGCAGACGCCCGGCTCGATCGTCAGCTCCGGTTACGGCAACGTGCTCACGCTGGCCGGTGCGGTGGTGCGCGCCGTCGATATGGGCGCCACCGTCATCAATATCTCCGAAGTCGCCTGCAGCACGGCCGGATCCGATACCGCCGACGCGACGCTCGGCGCCGCGGTGAAATATGCCTACGACCGCAATGTCGTGGTGGTGGCGGCCGCGGGCAACCTGCAGTCCGACGGCGCCTGCCAGACACAGAACGAACGCAGCGGCTGGTCCTCGGTATCGACGATCGCCAGCCCGGCGTGGTTCACGCCGTATGTGCTCGCCGTCGGTTCGATTGATCCCGGTGGCTCGGTATCACAGCTGTCGCTGAACGGGCCGTGGGTCGGGGTCGCCGCCATCGGCAGGCAGATCGTCTCGTTGGACACGAAACCCGGCGGGGTCGGTCTGGTCGACGGTATTCCGACCCAGGAGGGGCTGCGCCCGATCGAGGGCACCAGCTTTGCCGCGCCCTATGTCGCCGGGCTGGCCGCCCTGCTGCGCGCCAGGTTCCCAGAATTGAACGCGGCCCAGGTGATCGACCGCATCGTGCGTACCGCGCACGCCCAGGGCGCCGGACGTGACGACAAGGTCGGCGCCGGACTGATCGACCCGGTCGCCGCGCTGACCGCGCAACTGCCGGACAAGCCGCCGACCGCGGGGGCCGATCGTGGCCGCCCCATCGCCGCGCCGGTGACGCCGCCCGGACCGGATCCGCTGCCGCGCCGGGTCGCGGTCATCGGCTCGCTCACCTGTCTCGCGGCGCTCGGAATCGGTGCGGCGCTGACTGTTCCATTCCGGCGGCAGCGTCGCTACGCCGTCGACGATCTCGAATCCGACGCGACAGATCGATAGAGGATCAATGGTTACCGAAGGTTTCGTGCGCCGTCCCCGCATCGCCCCGCCCCGTGCGCCTGGCGGTGAGGTGGCCTTGAACGCGCCGCCGGAGATCCAGCGGGCGATGCCCGCGCCGCTGCTGATGAAGCTGATGCCCGTCGTGATGGTGGTCGCGGTCGTCGGCATGATCGCGTTCATGGTGATGATGGGGCGCAGCCTGCTGCAGAACCCGTTCAGCATGATGTTTCCGATGATGATGCTCATGTCCATGGGCGGCATGATGATGGGCATGCGCGGCATGGGCCCCAAGGGCGCCGCCGAGCTCAACGAGGAACGCAAGGACTACTTCCGCTACCTCGATCAGATGCGAAAAGAGGTGCGGCGCACCGGAAACAAGCAGCTGGAGGCGCTCACCTGGAGTCATCCGGAACCGATCGATCTGCCCTCGGTGATCGGCACCCGCCGGATGTGGGAGCGGCGCCCGAACGACCCGGACTTCGGACATGTGCGCGTCGGGGTCGGCAGTCATCGCCTGGCCACCAAGCTGGCCAGGCCGGAGACCGGGCCGCTGGAAGACCTCGAGCCGGTCTCCACCGTCGCGCTGCGCCGCTTCGTGCGCACCCACTCGGTGGTGCACGACCTGCCCACCGCGGTATCGCTGCGCGCCTTCCCGGCGATCAACCTCGGCGGCGACAGCACCGAGGCCAGGATGCTGGCACGCGCGATGCTGATGGAGCTCACCGCCTTTCACGGGCCCGACCATGTCGCGGTGGCCATCGTCTGTGCCGAACCGGACGATCCGGCCTGGGCCTGGGCGAAATGGCTGCCGCACCTGCAACATCCGACGGTCCGAGACGGAATGGGTTCGGCCAGAATGATGTACGGCTCGCTGGCCGAGCTGGAGACCGCGCTGTCCTCGGAGCTGCTCGAGCGCGGCCGGTTCATGCGCAACCCACAGCCGACCCAGGGCAGGCTGCATCTTGTCGTCGTCATCGATGACGGTTACGTCAACGGCACCGAGCGACTGATCAGCGAGTCCGGCCTCGACTCGGTCACCGTGCTCGACCTCACCGCGCCGGAGAACGGCCTCGCCGCGCGCCGCGGCCTGCAGCTTGTGGTCGGCAACGGCGAGGTGAGCGCGCGCAGTGCCACCGGTGTCGAAAAGTTCGCTACCGCGGACGAAGTCAGCATCGCCGAAGGCGAATCGTTCGCCAGGAGCCTGGCCAGGTTCCGGATCGCTACCGCGGCCCAGATCGTCAGCCTCGGCGACGACACCCGCGCCGATCCCGGCCTGATGGCGCTGCTGAAGATTCCGGACGCCGCGCAGATCGATCCGGCCAAGGTGTGGCGCCCGCGTACCGCGCGTGAGCGGCTGCGGGTGCCGATCGGCACCACCCCCGACGGCACGCCGGTCGAGATCGACATCAAGGAATCCGCCGAGTACGGCATGGGTCCGCACGGATTGTGCATCGGCGCGACCGGTTCGGGTAAGTCGGAGTTCCTGCGCACGCTGGTGCTTTCGATGGTGACCACGCATTCGCCGGATGCGCTGAACCTGGTGCTCGTCGACTTCAAGGGCGGCGCGACCTTCCTCGGCCTCGACCCGCTGCCGCACGTCGCGGCGGTCATCACCAACCTCGAGGAAGAACTCTCGATGGTGGACCGCATGAAGGACGCGCTGGCCGGCGAGATGAACCGCCGCCAGGAGCTGCTTCGCGCGGCCGGAAACTACGCCAACGTCACCGATTACGAGAAGGCGCGCGCCGCGGGCGTCGCGCTCGATCCGCTGCCCGCACTGTTCGTGATCGTCGACGAGTTCTCCGAACTCCTTTCGCAGAAACCGGATTTCGCGGATCTGTTCGTGATGATCGGCCGCCTCGGCCGGTCGCTGCACGTGCACCTGTTGCTCGCCTCGCAGCGGCTGGAGGAGAACAAGCTGCGCGGCCTGGATTCGCACCTGTCCTACCGGATCGGCCTGCGTACCTTCTCCGCCAACGAATCTCGTGCCGTGCTCGGCATCACCGATGCCTACCACCTGCCCGGCATCCCCGGTTCGGGCTACCTCAAGAGCGACGCGGACGATCCGCTGCGGTTCAACACCACCTATGTTTCCGGGCCGTATGTTTCGCCGACCGGCACCAGGAAGGTCGACGGCCGCCTGGTCGGCGGCCAGGCGCCGGCCGAGTTCACCGCGGGCCCGGTCGCGATTCCGGAACGTCCCGAACTGCCCGAGCCGGTGCGACCAGCCCTGCCCGATCTGCCGCCGCCGCCCGGCGCTGCGGGCAGCGAGGCCGAGGGCATTCCCGACTCGCTGCTCGAGGTGGTGGTGAAACGCCTTACCGGACACGGCCGCCCGGCGCACGAGGTGTGGCTGCCGCCCTTGGACGAGTCGCCGACGGTGGATATGTTGCTGCCCGATCCGGATTGGCGTTCCCCGGTCAACCGGCACGGCCAGCTGTGGATGCCGATCGGCATCATCGACAAGCCCTACGAGCAGCGCCGTGATGTGCTGACCATCCATTTGGCCGGTGCCCAGGGCAATATCGCCGTGGTCGGCGGTCCGCAGTCGGGTAAGTCGACGACGATCCGCACCATCATCATGGCCGCCGCGGCCACCCATACACCGGAGCAGGTGCAGTTCTACTGCCTCGACTTCGGCGGTGGTAGCTTGACCAGTCTCAACGGCGTGCCCCACGTCGGCTCGGTCGCCGGTCGTCTGGACAGCGACCGGGTGCGGCGCACCATCGCCGAGCTGACCACGCTGATGCGCCAGCGTGAGGAGCGTTTCGGCCAGCTGGGCATCGAATCCATGACCGACTTCCGGCGGCGCAAGTACGCCCAGCTGGAGGCGAGGCTGATCAACGGCACCGACGCCGCGCCCGACGATCCGCTCGCCGCGGACCAATACGGCGACGTGTTCCTGGTGATCGACGGCTGGGCGGTCGTGCGCGAGGAGTTCGAGGCACTGGAGCCGCAGATCAATGCCCTTGGTGCACAGGGCCTTTCGTTCGGCATCCACGTGATCCTCGGTGCCTCGCGCTGGGCCGAGATCCGGCCCGCGATCAAGGATCAGATCGGCACCAGGCTCGAACTGCGCCTCGGCGACCCGTCGGATTCCGAAATGGGCAGGCGCACCGCGGCTCTGGTGCCGGTCGGGCGACCGGGACGCGGTCTGACCCCGGACGAGCTGCACATGCTCATCGCGCTGCCGCGGATGGACTCCAACTCCGATACCGCGACGCTGATGGACGGCGTATCGGAGGCGAGGACCCAGCTGACCGAACTGTACGGAGAGCGGCGCGCGCCCGTCGTGCGCATGCTGCCGCTGCAGATCACCCGCGACGAGGTACGGGCGATCGCGGCCGAACGCGATATCGAGCTCGGCCCCAACCAGGCGCTCGTCGGCCTCGGCGAGAACGAATTGTCGCCGTTCATCATCGATTTCAACACCGAACCGCACTTCATGGCCTTCGCCGACGTCGAGTGCGGCAAGACAACGCTGCTGCGCAACATCGCGATGGGCATCGCCGAGAACTCGACCCCGGAGCAGGCCAAGATCATCCTGATCGACTACCGGCGCACCATGCTCGGTGTGGTCGACCCGGACCGCCTCGGCGGCTACTCGACCTCCTCGCAGACGTCCGGTTCGATGATGAACGAGCTGGCGCGGTTCATGGCCAAGCGGATTCCGCCTTCCGATATCACCCCGCAGCAGCTGCGCGAACGCAGCTGGTGGACGGGCCCGGATATCTATGTCCTCGTCGACGACTACGACATGCTCGGCACCGGTACCTCCAACCCGCTGCTGCCGCTGGTCGAATTCCTGCCACAGGCAAGGGATGTCGGGCTGCACCTGATCGTCACCCGGCGCATGGGCGGTGTCACCCGCGCGCTGTACGACCATGTGCTCGGCGGCATGAAGGATATGTCGGTCGACGCACTGCTCATGAGCGGTCCCAAGGACGAGGGCAGGGTGCTCGGCGATATTCGCCCGTCGAAGCTGCCACCCGGCCGAGGCACGCTGGTCTCGCGGTCGCACGGCCAGGAGATGGTGCAGCTCGCCTATCTCCCGCCGCTGTAATCGCCTGTCGCTGTTCGCGAACCGCTACTGGCTGTTCGCGAACAGCGCGTACTGCGCCGCCGCGCGCTGCCGTGCGTCGTTCACCTGGTTGCTGAACACGTGCGCCACGTAGCGGCGGTAACGCACCACGCAGACGTACTTGGGCCAGGACTTCTCACCGGGCGGGCTGTCGTCGACGCAGGTGGCGTCCGGAATGTTCGCCGGTGGCTCGATCACCTTCAGTCCTGGCGCGGCGAAAATATCGCGCGCCAGACCCTTCGCCGCTTCGTCGTCGCGGGTGCGGATGGTGGTCATCTGATCTCCACTGCCGGGGAGGCGGTTGATGCCGAAGACGTCGGCGCCCGCCTTCGCGTACATCGCCTTGACGCTGCGGTCGGGCCTGGTGTGCAGATAGCCCTGTAATCCGAAGGCCGCGTGTTCCGTTGTGGCCGGCCTGCTCTCGCCGTTCACGTTCAAGCTGCGGCGCAGGATGCCCTGCGGGTCGTAGTCGAGCAGGAGCACCTCCTCGGCACTCAGCGGCTTCAGCGAATCCAGCAGCGGTAGTTGTGCGGCGTATGCCTTCTCCGCCTGTGCGGTGAGGCCGGCCAGGTCGGGCGTGCTCAGCCGCAACTGGATGCTGACGGCGTAGCGGCCGTGCGCCATGGTGGTACCGATGCTCGGCCAGTCCGGGCGCCAATGTGCCAGCGCGCCAGGGTAGTTGGGTAGCGTGACCGGCTGATTCTGGTCGGCGTCCGCCGCGAAGTCGGCGACATCCAACTCGGTGGCCGCGCGCCGGGCCGAATCCTCGTCGGGGAATTGCAGAACCGCGACCCTGGCGCGTTTGGCGGCGTGCTGCTGTTCGGGGTGGAAGTCGAGTTCTCCTGTCTTGCCCGAGATCTCGGCGGTCGCCGCCGAGCTGAACCCGAACAGCATGCCGTTGCGGTCGAGCACCTCCTCGGCGCCCTTGGGGAGCAGGTCCTCGTACAGCACCGCGCCCCATGCCGAACCGACACCGCTCCACCGCAACTGGTACCCGATGTCGGGGTCGATATCGCTGCCCGTCACCACATGGTCGGCCAGGCGCATGGCGGCGAGCTGTTTGCCGTTCGTCGGGTTGTGCTTGTACCGGGTGCGCAGATCGAGCGGTTCGGTGGAGTAGTTGCCGATATCGAGTGTGCGCACATCGATTTCGCCCGCGTGCGGATCGCCGGGCAGCGGAGCGGCGCAGCCCGTCAGCGCTACGGCCGCAGTGGCCGCCAGCAGCCCCATGCGTCGTGTAATCAAGTGTCCCCCTACTCGATGGCGCCCAGAAGGGCGTACTGCGCCGAGATCCGCTGCTGGGCGTCGATCAGCTGCGGTGCGACCGCGGACGCCGCGAACCGGCCGTGCGCGACCACGCAGATGTAGCGAACACTGGCGGAACGCGACGTCTTTCGGCTCTGCTTGCAGCGGGCCGCGGGCAGGTTCCTCGGGGCTTCGGCGGTTTTGTAGTCCTTGCCGAGCTCCGCGTTCCAGTCACGGGCCCGCAGCGCGGCCGCCGCGTCCTTGGCGCGGAACAGGTAGCCGCCGTTGTACGCGACGCGATCGATCCCGTTCTCCTCGAACATCGTTCGCCCGCTGGCCGAATCGCCGACGAGATGCAGGCCGCCCTTGCCGTCGTACACGGCCGGGCCGTCGTACACGCCGCGCCCGCCGAACCACTTCTCCTTGCCCGTGCGATTGACCGACTCCAGGCGGCCGACCGCGTACTCGAGCACGCGATCCGGATCCAAGGGCACGGTGCCCAGCTTGTCGAGTGCGGTCGGCTGATAGCCGGCGAGCCTGCGCGCGACGGTGTCGATGTTGCGCTCCGTCAGCCGGGCGAGCGCGGGCACATCCCTCGTCTTCAGCTGCCGCTTCGCGTTGTCGGTGAGTTCGGTGACGATGACGAATCGTTCACTGGCATACCAGGTTCGCAGCTGCTGAGTGGACGGTCGCCAGTGCGCGCTCGCCTGTGGGTACTTCTCGATCGGCACGGGCTCGTTGGTGGTGAGCTGTGTCTTCGCCAGCGCGGTCGCGGCGCGCGCCGCCGCCGCGCTGTCCGGGAATGCCAGCACCGTGGTGTCCATCTCGATGGCGATGTCGTCGTCCTCGTTGGACAGTCCGGTGGTGGCGTAACCGGCGATCACGTCTTTGGCGTCGGCGTCGAAGTTCTCCGCGTCGGTGCGTACGAAGGCGAAACCGGCGCGCTGGAACTTGAACGCGGGGTCGGTGTCGGCGGGCACCGGCATCCGGTTGGCCAGCCGCTGCGCCTCGAAATAGCGTGGTATGTCCGGAGAATCGGGATCGGCGAACGGCACCGGCTTGGTCGAGTAGGCCCCGACGTCGAGCTGGCCGGTGTCGACTTCCGGTGCCGTTGGAGTGTCGGACCCGCAGCCCACGGTCAGCGAAAGCGCGATCAATCCGGCCGCAAGCAAACACATCGAACTCCGCAAGGATCCCCCCTCGGGCAAACCATATGCAGCGGTGACGGACTGCTCCCGCCAGCCTCGGGACTCACTGTGCCACAAGAACTCGAGAGTCCGCAACGCGAGCGCTATTCGCTTATTCGGTCGGTATCGTCGCTGTGCCGCAAACTCGCGGTCTGTTGTCGAGGGATTTTCAAGAGATAAGTTGCTGCTTTGCGCTGGAAAGCGTTTCGATTTCCTGTAATGCGGCCTGATCGAATTTCCATGTGTCGGTGCGGCGTTCGAATAACGCGCGAGAAGGGCCGGAAGTCAGCGGTCCGGCGATTCGCGCCAATTGAAATCCGGCGCGGTGGTAGTAGTCGTGCAGATCGGTATTCGTGGTCCACGCATCGAGTCGTACCCAGGCTCGATGATGAAGGTGCGCAAGCATTCCCGCGTGTTCCAGCATCCGGTGCCCGACGCGCTGACCGGCGAAGCGAAGATCGACGATCATGAAATGCACGATCACCGCGTCGGTCAATTCCCACGGCGACCACAGCCCGGGGTCGGCACGCTCGTTGACGGTGATGGTGCCCGCCGGCCCGCCGTCCACCTCGGCGATCCAGGTCTCACCCGCGTCGAGGGAGCGGCCGACCGTCCTGGCGAAGATCTCGATCGGGAGCCCGCGGCCTGCCACCGTCCACTGGTCGGAACCGCGTGCGGTGAGCCACGCCGTGCGCTGCACCCGCAGCCGACAGATCAGGCCGAGATCGCCGAATGTCGCTTGGCGGAGCACGGTAGTCATGGCAAAGAGATACCAGGCCTGTACGAGGCGCCGAGCGTGCTGCGGATGACATAGGTGCCCTCGGCGTCGCCTAGCTCGTAGGCGATGCGATTGCGGCTGGCGATCGACCGATGCCTGGTAGCACGGGTTACCCGCTCATGATTGGCGCCGATCCGCAGGTGGTCCAGCAGGATCGTGCCGGTGGCGACGCCGAGCACGACGGCCTCCTCTGCGCTGGCCGGCCGGGCGACCAGCGTGTCTCGATGCGCGGTTTCGGCATGGCCACGGTCGGCCAGCCGCCGGGTGGTGCCCTCCGGGATATCGTGCGGCGAGTCGATTCCGGTGGCCTCGGCCAGGTCTCGGGGATAGAAGCTCACCTCCCACGACCACGGCTCGTTGTCCAGTAGCTGCACCACGGTGCGGGCGAGCACCCACGAGTCCTCGGGCACCCCCAGCCACACCGCGACCTCCGGGCTGGCCGGCTCCATCTTGGCACTGAACTCCTTGGCGGGTTCGCGGTGCGCGCCGCGCGCGATCTCTTCGAAGATATCGTGCGGAGATTGCGGCCGATCCGGTCTAATTGGGTCGGTGACAACGGATTCCAGCACTTCCTGATTACGCACGATGGTGCCGCGGGAAGTGGCGGTGTATACCAGATTTTCGGTGACCAAGACCTGAATTGCGTTGCGGGCGGTAGTGATCGAAACCTGCATCTGATCGGCCAGTTCGGTGTGGCTGGGCAGTCGATCTCCCGGCTGCCATTTGCCTGCGCGGATCTCCTCGCGGAGGAGGTCTGCGATCCGGTGATACGTCGGACCGTCCGCCATCTTGCTCCTCGGTTGGTCGTGCAGGTAACGAAGTGTACTCTTTCCGACTTCCTACGGCCCGGTAACGCTTGACAGGGGCCTTCAGAGGTTTATTGTAATGAACGTCCTGATCCGGTGTTGTGCGGCGATGACGGCGAGGCAACGTGGCAGGTTCGGATATATCTACGGTGGTAATGGCTCTCCCCGACACATCGAGGTGTGTCGATTCGGAGGTGCAGTCCGTGAGTCCCGGACTGCTTCCGACTTCGGATCTACTTGTTCGGGCGTGTCGCGGGCACCGCGTCGTCGGTGGTCCGCTGCTCTGGTTCGCCCGCGATCTGGCCGTGTTGCATGAGAGACGGCTGGTCGGCCGGGGTGGATCGGTGGACACCGATCCGACGGCGATCATCGAAATCGAGCGCCGCCGAATCGAATTGGTGATGGCGATCGACGACTGGGTCACCCGTAGTGTGCCAAGGCACCGGCTCGGTGCGACCCTGCATACCGAAACCGTCGGCGCGGTGATCGACCGGCTAGCCGAGTCGTCGGTGCGTGCCCACCACGCGCTGATGACGCTCGACGCGCACGATGACCTATTGCACGGGGCGTGGCACCATCTCGCCGAATTGGCCGACGCCTACGACGACTTGATCCGCGATGTGCTCGCGGGCAGGCGCCGCCTACCGGAGTGGTAACAGTCACGCCCGACGCGCCGACCCCCTCGCGGCGCGAAAACCTCACGGCCGGTAGGAGATTCAGTCTCCTACCGGCCGTGAGGCGTTTACGGCTCAGTCGCTAGCGGCCGTCGAAGCGGCGGTGATCGGTGGCGAAATCGTCGGCGACGGTCGCCGCCAGCTCCACGTAGGCCCGCTTGGTCTGCTTGTTCAGCCGGTGCAGGTCGATCTCGGCGCCCTCGGACATATGCGAATCGAACGGGATGATGTGCACCGCGCGGCAGCGGGACAGGAAGTACTCTCGCAGCTGCTGGATGCCGACGTTCGGCGAACCGGCCCGCGGTGAGTTGATCACCACCACCGCGTTGCGCACCAGATGGTCGTGCCCGTGCAGGGACAGCCAATCCAAAGTCGCTGCGGCACTGCGTGCCCCGTCGATGGCGGGGGAGGAGATCAGCACCAGCGAATGCGCCAGGTCGAGCACGCCCGACATCGCCGAATGCATCAGCCCGGTGCCGCAGTCGGTGAGGATGATGTTGTAGAACCGCTGCAGTACGCGCGCGACGGCGCGGTACTCGTCCTCGCTGAACGCCTCCGACGCCGCCGGATCCCGCTCGCTGGCAAGCACTTCCAGCCTGCTCGTGGCCTGCGAGGTATGCCTGCGCACATCCGAGTACCGCTGGATCGCCGGATCGAGCAGCAGATCGCGCACCGTCGAGCGGGTCTGCAGCGGCACCCGCTGCGACAGCGTCCCGAAGTCGGGGTTGGCGTCCACCGCGATCACCCGGTCGCCACGGATGGACGCGAACGTCGACCCGAGTCCCATGGTGGTGGTGGTCTTACCGACGCCACCCTTCAGCGAGAGCACCGCGATCCGATAGTCGCCGCGCACCGGCTGCCTGATCCGCGCGACCAGCTCCTGCAGCCGCTGCTCCTCCGCCGACATCCCGGGATTGATCGCCCCGCGCGACGCATGATGCACCGCCTTACGCCATCCGGACCCCGGCGCCTTGGTAGCCCGCCGCAACGGCACATCATCCAGCGAAGGCGGCGGCCCCTGCTGCGGCCGATACCCCGCCTGCTGCCCACCCGGCACCCCCCAGGGCGGCAACTGCCCAGTCCCATAAGCAATTTGCTGCGGCCCCTGCGGCCCGTGCTGCACCCCCGGCTGCCCATACCCTTGCGGCGCCTGACCACCCGGCGCGGCTGAACCGGCTCCGGGCTGTCCGTAGCCCGTCGTACCCACCGGCGGCTGGCCGTGCGCCCCCGCCTGATCGCCGCCGGGCGCGGTTGAGCCAACCCCCGGCTGCCCGTAACCGACAGCGCCCTGCGGCGATTGGCCATGAACACCTGGGTGGTCAGCACCCGGCGCATACGATCCGCCGCCCAGCTGTCCATGAACCACGGTGCCGTCCGGCGATTGCGAACCCGGCGCCTGCTGGCCGTAGCCCCCAGGGATCTGTGTAAACCCGCCGTGCGGACCGGGCTCTACTCCAGGAGCGTGCGCCCCGTCCGGTGCCTGCTGCACGAAACCGCCCACACCCTGCGCCGATTGGCCCGTGCCATAGGGATTCTGCTGGTCAGCGCCCGGCGCCTGCGACCCAGTGCCCGCCTGCCCGTAAACCACGGTGCTATCCGGCGCCCCAGGCACCTGTTGCCCGTAACCCCCAGGGATTTCGGGTGATTGGCCGTGCGGACCAGCCTGGCTCGAGCCGGGCACCTGCTGGCTGAAGCCGCCCACATTCTGTAGTGGTTGGCCTGTGCCATGCGGTCCCTGCTGGTCGAAGCCCGGCGCGTGTGGTCCGACGCCGGGTTGCCCGTAAACCATGGTGCTGTCCGACTGTCCAGTACCGGCGTGATCACCGCCGGGCGGCACCGAGCCCGGTGTCTGCTGTGCGAAACCATCTGCACCCTGCGCCGATTGGCTGCCATAGGGGTTCTGCTGGTCAGCGCGCTGCGCGTGCGGCCCGGTGCCCGCTTGCCCGTAGACCATGGTGCTGTCGGACTGCCCGGCGTCGCCCAGCGGTGCCGAGTCGGGCACCCGCTGGCTGAAGCCGCCCACATTCTGTGGTGGTTGGCCTGCGCCTTGCGGTCCCTGCTGGTCGAAGCCCGGCGCGTGTGGTCCGACGCCGGGTTGCCCGTAATCCGCAGGGGGTTGCGGTGATTGGCCGTAGGGTGCGTGCTGGTCTGCACCGTAGGGGCTCGAGTGGTCGAGGCCGGGTGCGTGTGGTCCGGCTGTTCGGCCATGGACCATGGTGGCTTCGGACGGGTTGCTGCCCGGTGGCTGCGGTCCTGTCGCACCCTGCGGTGGCTGATCCGTGGCGTACGGATGCCGCTGATCGATGCCAGGGGCGGGTGGTCCGGCGATGGGGGATTCGGCCCAATCCGGTCGTCCGTAGAGAACGGTGTTGTCGTTGCCGGGACCGCCGGGGATCTGTTGTCCGTGGTCGGCCGCGCCTTGCGGTGCTGTGGCCCAGTCCGGGAGTTCGCTGTCTCCCGAGCCGGGTGCGGCCGACTGGTCGAGGGCTGGTCCGTGGGCGGTCGGGTCCGGCTGATCGGCGCCGGTGAAACCGGCGGGTTCGTCGAGATCCGGCTCCGATGCGGATGTGTCACGTGACGATTCACTCGGAAGGGGAGGAATCGGGTGCGGATCGCCTGGCTGGTGGGACTCCTGGCCTGGTGACGAGCTTTCGAGTTCCGCGCGTGACGGTTCGTCCGGTGCGCCGGGTAAGGCGTGTTCGCTCGGTGTGTGTGAGCCGCCGGCCAGTTGGGCGTATGCGGCGGCCGCGGCTTCGCTGACCTGATAGTCCGGGGGGAGGCGGTGGCGGCCGGTCGGCCGGCCGGGTGCCCCGCTTTCCGCACCGGAGGTCACCCAGCCCGGCGTGATGGGGCCGCTATCCCGTTGTGCCGGTTCGGGATCCGAATCGTCCGGGAATGCGTCACGCCCGCCGTCATCGGACAAACGTTGTGGGGCAGTGCCGTTGTCGTCGGTGGCCGGTGCGGTCTCGGATCCACTGCCGACCTCGGAGGGCGCGGAACCTGCTGCGGCCGAGTCCGATTCGAGCGCTTCCGGCTGCTCGGCCTTGGGTGGGCCCGCGAGCCAGTCCGGCTCGTCGGTATCGTCGGAAGTGGTCTCCGGTTCGGCCTCGCCGCGCGCCGCGAATTCGCTTGGCGGCGGCGGAATCTCGAGCCGGGCGGGCGGCGCGACGGGGCCACGTTCGGCAGTTGATTCGGTCTCGTTCCAGCTGTGCTGCGGACCGGCCAGCCACGGCGGCGACGCGTCGAGCTCCGGCGCTGGTGGTTCGCCGACGGGCGGGGCCTGCGGCGAATGGGCCTGCGTCGCAGGGGGATCCGGCAGTGGCGGCTGCGGTGGCAGCTCGGGGCGCTCCGGTGCGACGGCCTCGGTCGGCGCCGGCTCCTCAGCGGGTTTGGCGCCGAGCGGCTGGAACGCCGCGGACGGCTGTCGCGGATTGCGCGTCGGCAGGCCTTGGCGGGCCCCCTCGGCACGTTCCGGCCCGGACTGCCACGCACTGTCGGGATGCTGCACCGGCGGCGCGGGTGCCTCGGTGCGCGCCTGCGGCGGCTGTTCCTGTGCATCCGGATAGGAGCGCGGACCCAGCTGTGGTGGTTGTCCCTGCGGCGCGGGCTGCTCTTGTCCGCCCTGTTCCTCGCGGCCGCGCAGCCAACCCTTGCGCTTCTTCTCCGGCCGGGGCTCCGGCCGCTCACCCTCGGTGCCGCGGGACTTGAAGCGGCCGCGCCGCGGGGCGGGCGTGTCGTCGATGAGATCCTCGTGCGGGAGGTTCTGCACCGGTGCTTCGTAGCCGCTTGTGACTTCGCTCTCTGATAGCCACGGCGGCAGCATAGGGAGGCCGTCATTGTTGCGACTCACGCGTCCCCCTTGAAGGCTCCTCGACCTATAACCAGAACAGCGGCCAGTTTACGCGATCCTTCGGCGCCGCTATGGGGCGGATCACCCCGCTCGGGACGGCCCATTTTTGCCTGATCGAGCGCATATCGGTAAGCTGGAGCGGCGGTGCACCTACGTGCCGACTGTTCGCGTGCCTCCCGTCAGGTCAACTGACTGGTTCACTCGGACAGCTACCAGCAAAACAAACCAGGTTGAGCGTAAACCGGGATCGCGGAGGACATGGCGAAGAAGGACGGGGCCATCGAGGTCGAGGGTCGAGTTGTCGAGCCGCTGCCCAATGCGATGTTCCGGATCGAGCTCGAGAACGGTCACAAGGTTCTCGCGCACATCAGCGGGAAGATGCGGCAGCACTACATCCGTATCCTCCCCGAGGACCGTGTCGTCGTCGAGCTGTCGCCGTACGACCTGAGCCGCGGCCGGATCGTTTACCGCTACAAGTGATCGCGCCTCGCGCGGTCGCCTTCGGGTCGTAAGACCCGCTACAGAGACTTCCCCAGCCGTCAGGCTGGGGAAAAACTGTGTTCACGCACCTGTGGACCACAACAAGATTGGACGGACGTGAAGGTTCAGCCGAGCGTCAAGAAGATCTGCGAGAAGTGCAAGGTGATTCGCCGTCACGGGCGAGTCATGGTGATCTGCGACAACCTGCGCCACAAGCAGCGTCAGGGCTGATTCCAGCAGCACCGCCGGGCACCTGATCGCTTAGATCGGCTTGGCCACAATAAAGAAGAACTCCCAGCTCCAGCCGCACGCTGCGGTATTTCGGGCTCACGCTCGAAAGGCGTGTGCGCCTACCACCGGTACGGAGGCCGGTGCCCCATAAGACGAGGGGAACGGACAGGGAGCAGACCTCCGCAACATTAAGGAACCTGCCACATGGCACGTCTCATGGGCGTTGATCTCCCGCGCGAAAAGCGCATGGAGATCGCGCTGACCTACATCTACGGCATCGGCCGTACCCGCGCCAAGGAGATCCTCGCGGCCACCGGCGTCAGCCCGGACCTGCGCAGCAAGGACCTCAGCGACGACCAGGTCACGCAGCTGCGTGACTACATCGAGAGCTCGCCCGAGCTCAAGGTCGAAGGTGACCTGCGCCGTGAGGTGCAGGCCGATATCCGTCGCAAGATCGAGATCGGCTGCTACCAGGGCCTGCGCCACCGTCGTGGCCTGCCCGTGCGTGGCCAGCGCACCAAGACCAACGCGCGCACCCGCAAGGGCCCGAAGCGCACCGTCGCCGGCAAGAAGAAGTAGGGGATAAAGGATGCCTCCGAAGAGTCGGGCCTCCGGCCCCAAGAAGACCCAGAAGTCGCGTCGCAGGGACAAGAAGAACGTCCCGCACGGCCACGCGCACATCAAGAGCACGTTCAACAACACGATCGTGTCGATCACCGACCCGACCGGCAACGTCATCTCCTGGGCGTCGTCGGGCCACGTCGGCTTCAAGGGTTCGCGCAAGTCGACCCCGTTCGCCGCGCAGCTCGCTGCCGAGAACGCCGCCCGCAAGGCGCAGGAGCACGGCGTCAAGAAGGTCGACGTGTTCGTCAAGGGCCCGGGTTCGGGTCGCGAGACCGCGATCCGCTCGCTGCAGGCCGCAGGCCTCGAGGTGGGCACGATCAACGATGTCACCCCGCAGCCGCACAACGGCTGCCGTCCGCCCAAGCGTCGTCGCGTCTAGCGGGAAAGGAACAGATAACAAATGGCTCGTTATACAGGCCCCATCACCCGCAAGTCGCGTCGTCTGCGCGTCGACCTCGTCGGCGGCGACCAGGCGTTCGAGCGTCGCCCCTACCCGCCCGGCCAGCACGGCCGCGCGCGGATCAAGGAGAGCGAGTACCTGCTCCAGCTGCAGGAGAAGCAGAAGGCTCGCTTCTCCTACGGCGTCATGGAGAAGCAGTTCCGCCGGTACTACGAAGAGGCCAACCGCCTCAAGGGCAAGACCGGTGACAACCTGCTCCGTCTGCTCGAGTGCCGTCTGGACAACGTGGTGTACCGCGCCGGTCTGGCCCGCACCCGTCGTCAGGCTCGCCAGCTGGTCAGCCACGGTCACTTCCTGGTGAACAACAAGAGCGTGAACGTTCCCAGCTTCCAGGTGACCCAGTACGACATCATCGATGTCAAGGAGAAGTCGCTCGGCACGCTGCCGTTCCAGGTGGCTCGCGAGACCGTCGGCGACCGTCCGGTCCCCGGCTGGCTCCAGGTCCTCCCGGGCCGCCTGCGCATCCTGGTCCACCAGGTGCCCGAGCGCGCTCAGATCGATGTGCCGCTGTCTGAACAGCTGATCGTCGAGTACTACTCGAAGTAAACAGCTTTCACGCTGCTGGTGCGTGGCCGGTTCTCCAATCGGCCACGCACAACCCCCAGAACGTGGGCGTCAAATAGTGGTCGCCCGTAGAGGAGGAAGATCCTAATGCTGATTTCACAGCGTCCGACGCTGACCGAAGAGGTCGTCGCCGAGAACCGCTCGAAGTTCACCATCGAACCGCTTGAGCCGGGCTTCGGTTACACCCTCGGCAACTCGCTGCGGCGTACCCTGCTGTCCTCGATCCCGGGGGCCGCGGTCACGAGCATCCGTATCGACGGCGTCCTGCACGAGTTCACCACCGTCCCCGGTGTGAAGGAAGATGTCACCGACATCATCCTGAACCTCAAGGGCCTGGTCGTGTCCTCGGAGGAGGACGAGCCGGTCACGATGTACGTGCGCAAGCAGGGTCCGGGCACCGTCACCGCCGGTGACATCGTGCCGCCCGCCGGCGTTGTCGTGCACAACCCGGATATGCACATCGCCACCCTGAACGACAAGGGCAAGCTGGAGATCGAGCTCGTCGTCGAGCGCGGTCGCGGCTACGTCCCGGCGGTGCAGAACAAGGCGTCCGGCGCGGAAATCGGCCGGATCCCGGTGGACTCGATCTACTCGCCCGTGCTCAAGGTGACCTACAAGGTCGAGGCCACCCGTGTCGAGCAGCGCACCGACTTCGACCGTCTGATCCTGGACGTGGAGACCAAGAACTCCATCAGCGCCCGGGACGCGCTCGCCTCGGCGGGCAAGACCCTGGTCGAGCTCTTCGGCCTGGCCCGTGAGCTCAACGTCGAAGCCGAAGGCATCGAGATCGGCCCTTCGCCGGCCGAGGCGGACCACATCGCCTCGTTCGGTCTGCCGATCGAGGACCTGGACCTCACCGTCCGGTCCTACAACTGCCTCAAGCGCGAGGGTGTGCACACGGTGGGCGAGCTCGTCGCCCGCACCGAGTCGGATCTGCTGGATATCCGCAACTTCGGCCAGAAGTCCATCGACGAGGTCAAGGTCAAGCTGCACGCGCTCGGCCTCTCGCTCAAGGACAGCCCGGCGTCGTTCGATCCTTCTTCCGTGGTGGGTTACGACGCGAGCACTGGAACGTGGAGCGACAGCGGCACGTTCAGTGACACCGACGGTGGCGAGCAGGACTACGCCGAGACCGAACAGCTCTAGGCCGCTGGGGTAGGCACCCCGGCTCGGCCTCACACAAGGAGAACAAACAATGCCCAAGCCCAAGAAGGGTGCCCGCTTCGGCGGGTCGGCGTCGCACCAGAAGGCGATCTTCGCCAATCTGGCCACGGCGCTCTTCGAGCACGGTCGTATTTCGACCACCGAGGCCAAGGCCAAGGCGCTGCGCCCCTACGCCGAGAAGCTTGTCACCAAGGCGAAGGCCGGCACCCTCGCCGACCGCCGCGAGGTGCTCAAGGTGATCCGCAACAAGGACGTGGTGCACAGTCTCTTCGCCGAGATCGGTCCCTCGTTCGAGGGCCGCGAGGGTGGCTACACCCGCATCACCAAGACGCTGCCCCGCAAGGGTGACAACGCGCCGATGGCGATCATCGAGCTGGTCCGGGAGAAGACCGTGACCAACGAGGCCGATCGCGCTCGCCGTGTTGCCGCGTCGAAGAAGGTCGAAGAGGCCCCCGTCGCCGAGGCCGCCGAGGTTGTCGAGGAGACCGCCGACGAGGCCGTCGCCGAGACCGCCGAGGCCGAGGCCCCGGCTGCCGACGAGGCCGCTGAGGACAAGAAGGACGCCTGACATCCACGTCGGAGTTCTCGAACGAGCCCGCCACCCGCTCCGGGTCGGCGGGCTCGTTCGTATCGCCAGAAACCGTTGAGACCGTGGAGGATTCGGTGGAATCGTTCGGAGCAGTGCCGGTAGCGGCCGAGGCCCCCGACCGGCCGTCGGTGCGGGTCCGGCTCGACATCTCTTACGATGGAACGGATTTCATCGGCTGGGCGCGCCAGCCGGGGCTGCGGACCGTGCAGGGCGTGCTGGAGGAGTCGCTCAGCAAGGTGTTCCGCGAGCCGATCCAATTGACCGTCGCCGGTCGCACCGACGCCGGTGTGCATGCGGAAGGCCAAGTCGCGCACTTCGATACGACCGGCGAGTTCGACGGCGCGAAGCTGGTGTACCGGATGGCGCGCTTCCTGCCGAAGGATGTGCGTATCACGGGCGCTCGGCTCGCCCCGCCCGAATTCGATGCCCGGTTCTCGGCCATCCGCCGCCACTACGCCTATCGCCTCACCACGGCCCCGTACGGCGCCGAGCCACTCCAGGCCCGCGGCATCGTCCCGTGTCGCTCAGACGTCGATCTGGACGCCATGCGCGCGGCATCCCGGAAGCTGCTCGGCCTGCACAACTTCGCCGCCTTCTGCCGTCGCCGCGAGGGCGCGACCACCATCCGTGAACTCCAGCGCTTCGACTGGGAGCGCTCCGGTGACGCGCTGACCGCCTACGTCAGCGCGGACGCCTTCTGCTGGTCCATGGTCCGCAGCCTGGTCGGCGCCATCCTCGCGGTCGGCGAGGGCCGCCGCACCGTCGACTGGGTCGCCGCTCTGCTCGACGAAACCGAACGCGCCAGCTCCGTCACCGTCGCCCCCGCCCACGGCCTGAGCCTCATCGCCGTCGACTACCCCGCCGACGCCGACCTGGCTGCCCGCAACGCCGAAACCCGCGAAGTCCGAACGGTTCCCGTCGCCGAGGGCTGCTGCGGCGACTGACGGATCGCTGCCGCGGAATACGGGCAGGGGGTACGTGGTTCGTTTCGATCATGGCTTTTGAGGAACTCGGACGGTTCGGTGTGTGGCGGCCCTTTGGTGGGTTCGGTTCGGAGGATGCGCGGGAGCTGGAAGCGCTCGGCTACGGCACGCTGTGGCTCGGCAGCTCCCCGCCGGGGGATCTTGTCGCGGCCGAGGAACTCTTGGCGGCTACCGAGACGATCACCGTGGCGAGCAGCATCGTCAACATCTGGTCCGAGCCCGCCGCGAAGGTGGCCGAGTCGTTCCATCGGATCGAAGCGCGGTTCCCCGGGCGCTTCCTGCTCGGTATCGGCGCGGGCCATCCGGAAATCGCCGCGGCATACAAGAAACCGTACGACGCGCTGGTCGAGTACCTCGATGCACTCGATGAGGCGGGCGTACCCGCTGAGGCCCGCGCCCTCGCCGCGCTCGGTCCGCGAGTGCTGAAGCTCGCCGAGCGGCGCTCCGCGGGCGCGCTGCCGTATCTGGTGCCCGCCGCGCACACCGCGAGCGCGCGCGAAATCCTCGGGGACAAAGCACTTTTGGCGACCGAGCACAAGGTCGTCCTCGATGCCGATCCGGCGCGCGCACGTGCCACCGCGCGGCCGCGAGTCGACTTCTACCTTGGACTTCAGAACTACACCGCGAACCTGCGGAAATTCGGTTTCACCGACGAGGATCTGACCAAGCCGGGCAGCGACCACTTCTACGATGAACTCGTCGCGCACGGCGATGCCACCGCGGTGGTCGATCACCTCGCCGGGCATCTGCGTGCCGGTGCCGACCACGTCGCGCTGCAGGTGCTCGACGACGACGGGCAGGCGACACTGCGCGCGCTCGCACCCCTGCTGCGCGAGGTTGCCTAGCGGCCACCGCGGAGGAACGAACAGCCGAGGTCGCCGACAGCGGAGCATGCGCCGGTGAGCCGGGTGAACCACGTTGTGCCGCAGGCGCTCTCGCTGGATCGCCCGCTGCTGTGCTAGCGCGGTGAAAACGTCCCAGCCTGCGGTTTCGATCGCCCTAAGGGACTGTAAGGAAAGTCTTCACCCGCTTCCGTTGACCTTGTGACAGCAGACACACTCTTTCCAGTTGACGCGTCGTCGCGTCGAAGGAGGAGATCAAGTGACTACGACACAGCCCACGGGCGAGCGCCGGGTCATCGCGAATGTGCTTCGCGGTTCCATCGGCAACCTGGTCGAATGGTACGACTGGTACGTCTACGCGGCGTTCAGCGTGTACTTCGCGAAGTCGTTCTTCCCCAAGGGAGATTCGACGGCCCAACTGCTTTCCACGGCTGCCGTTTTCGCGGTCGGCTTCCTCATGCGCCCGATCGGCGGCTGGTTGCTCGGCCGCTACGCCGACAAGTTCGGCCGCCGTTCGGCGCTGACGCTGTCGGTCACCGTGATGGCGGCGGGCTCGCTGCTGATCGCGGTGACGCCCGGCTACCAGACCATCGGCCTGCTCGCGCCGACGGTCCTGCTGCTCGCGCGGCTGCTGCAGGGACTCTCGGTCGGTGGTGAATACGCCACCAGCGCAACGTATCTGTCCGAGGTGGCCTCCTCGGGCAAGCGCGGCTTCTACTCCAGCTTCCAGTACGTGACGCTGGTCGCGGGCCAGCTGACGGCCCTCGGCGTGCAGATCATCCTGCAGCAGTTCCTCAGCTCCGCGCAGATGAACGACTGGGGCTGGCGCATCCCGTTCGCGATCGGTGCGGCAGGCGCGCTCATCGTGATGTGGCTGCGGCGCAGCATGGACGAGTCGACCCAGTTCGAAGAGGCCGTGAGCGCCGAGGCCGACGGCCCCGACGGGCACCTGGTGCACAGCAGGAACGACGTGATGAGCTCGCTCGGCGTCGAGGCCGCGAAGCCGAAGGCGGCGCGCGGTTCGCTGCGACTGCTGCTGCAGTACCCGCGCGAATGCCTGCTCGTTGTCGGCCTGACGCTCGGCGGCACGGTGGCGTTCTACACCTACACCACCTACATGCAGAAGTTCATGATCAACAGCTCGCACATCCCCAAGGGGACCGTGGCGTGGATCAACTTCATGGCGCTGCTCGTGTTCGTCATCCTGCAGCCGCTGGCCGGTGCGCTGTCCGACAAGATCGGCCGTCGCAAGCTGCTGATCTTCTTCGGTATCGCGGGCACGCTGGCCACCGTCCCGATCATGACGGTGCTCAAGAACACCCAGAACGCGATCGGCGCCTGGGCGCTGATGATGCTGGCGCTTGTCATCATCACCGGCTACACCTCGATCAACGCCATCGTGAAGGCGGAGCTGTTCCCGACCAAGATCCGCGCGCTCGGCGTCGGCCTGCCCTACGCGCTGACCGTGGCGATCTTCGGCGGCACCGCCGAGTACGTCGCGCTGTTCCTGAAGGATCGCGGCCACGAGTCGCTGTTCTTCTGGTACGTCGCGGGCTGCATCCTGATCTCGCTGGTCACCTACTTCTTCATGCGGGAGACCTCGTCCGAATCCACCATCGAAGCCGAGCTCGACACCGCTACTGGGGGCGTTGTCGGAGCGGCTGGGCCCGAGCCGGAACGTGACCTCACGTCCGTTCGAAGCTGACGGCCCACAGGTACGCGCCGATCCTCGTTTGTGCGAGGATCGGCGCGTGCGGTTGGCGGTGGTCGAAGATGACGACGGCGTTGGCGATGCGCTCGTCGAGGCGCTCAACGCCCGTGGGTTCCAGGCGGAACGAAAACGCCGGGGCGCCGATCTGCTCACCGCGCATCGCGGCTACGACGCGGTGATCCTCGACCTCGGGCTCCCCGACGGGGACGGTCTGCATGTGCTGCGGCAGCTGCGCGAGGTGAGCGCGGTCCCGGTGCTGATACTGACCGCGCGCAGCGATGAGCGCTCCATCGTGCGCGGACTGCGCGGTGGCGCGGACGACTATCTGGTGAAGCCGCCGCGTATCGCCGAGCTGATGGCCCGGCTGGAGACCGTCATGCGGCGGGCCGCGGTCGCGGCACAGCCCGCGCGCGCCGAGGTGGTCACCGGTGATGTCCGGGTGGATCTGTCCGCGCGCGTCGTCGAGGTCGGCGGTGTGCCGATCGCGTTGACACAGAAGGAATTCGAGCTGGTGGAGGCACTTGTCGAGCGCCCTGGCGCCGCGGTGAGCCGCCAGCAGCTGATGGACCGCATCTGGGGTGACGCGTTCGTCGCGGTCTCGCGTTCCCTTGATGTCCACATGACCGGCCTGCGGGCCAAGCTGAATCGTCCAGGGCTCATTACCACTATCCGTGGCTACGGATACCGGTGGGGACAATGACCCCACCGGTATCGACCGCCGGCCGCCGACGCTGCTGTCGCGGCACCCGGTCCGGCCTGAATACGCGGAGAGGCGGACAGTGCGGCGCAGGCTGCTCATCGCGCTGACGGTGTTCGCCGCGATCGCCGTGCTCGCGTTCGCGGTGCCGTTGTCGTTGACGGTGGCGACGAGCCGCACCCAGGAACTGGTGCTCGGCCGATCCGGTGATGCCGATCGGTTCGCCACCCTCGCCGATGCCGCGGTCGCCGCGGGCGATGTGCGGGCGCTGGCCGACGAGATCAACCGCTATCACGACCTGTACGGCGAGAACGTGCTGGTGATCAATGCCAAGGGCGCGGTCGCGGTGAACGCGGGCGCCGATGTCGGCGATGCCCGCGTCGTCGCCGCGGTGGCCGCCGCCCGGCGCAATCAACGCCCGCACGCGGTGGATCGGCTCACCCCGTGGAGTTCGCCGACCATGCTGGTCGCGCGGCCGGTCGGCACCGGGTTGCAGGTCAACGGCGCCGTGGTGATCGAGGCGTCGACCGCGCGGGCCCGCGCCGATATCGCGTGGGCCTGGCTGGTCATCGCGATCGGCGCCGCCATGGCGATGGCCTTCTTCATGGCGCTCGCCCTGCTCTTCAGCCGATGGGTGCTCCGCCCGCTCGCCGCGCTGTCGGATGCCGTCGCCGATCTCACCGCGACGCTGCCGAAGCCGCGTGCCGACGCGCCAGCGCCGGTCTCGATCGCGCGGCGTCACGGTGGTCCGCCGGAGATGCGCGCGGTCGCCGAATCCTTCGATGCCATGGCGCTCGCCGTCGCCGATTCGGTGGACGCGCAACGTCAGCTCGTCGCCGATACCGCGCATGCCATGCGAAATCCGCTCGCCGCGCTGGCGATTCGCCTCGATTCGCTGGAGTTGGACATCCCCGAGGGTGCGGTGTCGACCTTCCGTGGCGCCAGCGCCGAGGTGGACCGGCTCACCGCGCTGCTCGACGGTCTGCTGAACCTGGCCGTCGCGGAGACGCCCGCCGCCTTCGACATCACCACCGCCACCGCCGAAAACCACTGCGACGCGGTGCAAGTGGTCGCCGACCGGTTCGACGCCTGGTGTTCGGCATTCGAGAACGCCGGGATGGATCTGGTCGCCGAATTGGCGGTGATCACCGCGGAGACCGCGGTCTCCGCCGATGTGCTCGCCCAGATCCTCGATGTGCCGCTGAGCAATTCGTGCCGGTACGCCGGGGCAGGCGCACGCACCGAGCTCATCGTCTCCCGCCACGACGACTGCGTCGATATCATCGTGCGTGACAACGGATCCGGTGTGCCCGAGGACGAAATAGCCAAGCTCACCACCCGCTTCTTCCGCGGCTCCACCGCGGCGGTCGGCGGATCGGGGCTCGGTCTGCCCATCGCCGCCGCGCTCGCGCAGGCCCGTGGCGGCAGCCTCACCGTCGAGGCCGTCGACCCGCGGGGGCTCGCGGTGACAGTCCGACTACCGGCCGTGCCAGTGCAGTGAATAGGGTGCGGTGATGATGGATCGACGGCGATTCTTGGGGTTGGCCGCTGCGGCGGCCACCGTGGGTATTGCCGGGTGTGGTCCGGAGGGCGCGGGGACGGTGCGGCTGGCCTCCGGCGAGATCGGCGGGTTCTATCACGCGTTCGGGCGCAAACTTGCCGCCGCGGCCGAGCGATCGGGTGAGGTGCGGATCGAGCCGGTGACCACGGCGGGCTCGCAGGCGAATCTGACGCTGCTGGCCCGTGGTGAGGTGGATGCGGCACTGGCGCTTGCGGATTCGGTGGGCCGCTCGGGGGAGCAGGTGCTCGCGCTCGGGCGGGTCTACGAGAACTATCTGCAGTTGGCGGTGCGCGCGGACAGCCCGATCCGTACCGTCGCCGATCTGCGCGGTGCGCGGGTGAACCTCGGCGCGGAAGGCTCGGGCGCCGCGCTGACCGGTTCCCGGATCCTGCGCGCCGCGGGCCTCGACCCGATGCGGGATGTGGATGTCGCGCATCGGCCGCTGCGCGAGTCGGTGGCGGCGGTGATCAACGGCGACGCGGACGCCCTGCTGTGGGCGGGCGGCGTGCCGACCACACTGCTCGATGTCCCCGACCGGATGCGCCTGATCGACCTCGGTGATTTCGCGACGCCCATGCGTGAACTGTTCGGCCCGGTCTACGACCGCGTCGAGGTCCCCGCGGCCGCCTACCCCGGCGCCGCCGCGGTACACACCATCGGCGTCACCAACCTGCTGCTCGCCGCACCGACGGTGTCCGACGCCGCCGCGGCCGCCATCGTCGAACTCCTGGTGTGGCAAGCGGATTCGCTGGTGCCCATCGAGGCAGCGGGTACCCAGTTCCTCGACGGCCGCTCGCTCATCAGCACCGGTCCGGTACCCCTGCACCCTGGTGCCGCCGCGGTCTACCGCAACTGGCACGGCTGACCACCGGGTCGGCCGAGCCCGCGACGCCGCGCCTGCGTCTCACCGCCGCGCATCGAATAGCCAGAAAATCAGTGCGCGGCAGTGCAGCTCGTGTGCGGCACGCGAATCGTCGCGGCGGCATCCGGAACCGGGCTGTGCCGCTGCGGCGCGTGCCGGCGCGGTCAGCGGGCGGCGGATCGGGTGCTGTGGCAGGGGGTTTCGCTTGCGGTGCGGGCGGCTTCGGCGAAGGCGCGGATGCGGGCGTTCTCGCGGGAGGTGCGCCAGATGAGGCGGCTCTCCAGGTCGGGAGCGTCCTCGATGGGCACATAGGTGACGTGCGGGTGGGTGCGAAAGCAGGGGCCCTCGTCGCCGACGAGGAAACCGCCCTCGCCCGCGCCGACCAGGCTGATCGCCTCCTGAAGTGTCTTGGCGGTGCGGCCGTACCGGATCGGTCTGCCGCTCTGGGTGTGCTGGGGCCCGAGTTCGATGGCGGGGGAGGAGCTCGGGATGCCGATGAGGGTGATGTCGGCCAGGTCTTCGATGGTGAGCGCGTCGCGCCGGGCGAGCGGGTGCGCGTTCGGGACGGCGAGCAGGAGCGGCAGTCGCCGCAGCACGGGGCCGACGCTCAGGTCGGGCTCGTCGACCGGTTCGCAGCTCAGCACCACCTCCACGAGATCGTCGCGCAATGCGGCAATGCCCTTGAACAGCGGCAGTTCACGGATCTGCACTTCGGTCTCCGGGTACGTACCACTCAGGATCGCCGCGGCGTCCAGTACGAACTTGCCCGAGCCCGGCCCGGTGAAGCCGACCGAGACGACACCGGGCACGCCGCGCCCCGCGGCGGTGGCGGCGCGCACCGCCTGCTGGATCAGGTCGTAGCCGGGGCGCAGCTCGTCACGGAACCGCGCGCCGACCGGTGTGAGTGCCACCCGGCGGCTGGTGCGCTCGAAAAGCGCTGTGCCGATCCGGCGTTCGATGCTCTGGATGGTCTGGCTGATCCGTCCGGTGGACACCCGCAGCTGCTCGGCGGCCCTGCCGAAATGCAGTTCCTCGGCCAGCGTCAGGAACGCCTCGATCTCGTACCGCTCCACGCCGACTCCTCGATCTCGTTGGTGCCCACGTATCTACCGCCGCGTCCCGTGATTTGTTCCGCAGGCACTGGTGAGGTTCGCGCTCGGCGAAACGTTGAGCGGAGCTAAACGATTGTTGCGCAATGCGGCATTGTTCGCGCGGCCGTCGTTGCCGATGCTCGTGTGACAGCTGTCCCGGCTGTGCGAGTGCGATGAGGCTGAATGTGATGAGGCTGAATGTGATGAGGAGAAGGGCGCGATGACGGAAATCTCCGAAAAGGTGCTGGTGGTAGGCGGAACCGGCAAGACGGGCAGCCGGGTGGCGCAGCGGCTGCGCGCGCGGGGAGTGCCGGTGCGGGCCGGTTCGCGCGCGGCCGAGCCACCGTTCGATTGGGGCAACACCGCGACCTGGGGTGCGGCGCTGGCGGGTGCGACCGCCGCGTACATCACCTTCCAGCCCGACCTCGCCGTGCCCGGCGCGCCGCTCGCGGTGCGCGCCCTCGGTGACGCGGCGGTCGCGGCGGGCGTGCGGCGGCTGGTACTGCTGTCCGGGCGCGGCGAGGAGGAGGCGCAGGCGGCGGAGAAGTTGCTCGCCGAGACGGGCGCCGACCTGACGGTGGTGCGCTCCAGCTTCTTCGCGCAGAACTTCAGCGAGGGGCACTTCGCGGCGGAGATCGCCGCCGGGCAGCTGGTGCTGCCGGTCGGCGAGGTGCGCGAGCCGTTCATCGATGTCGACGACATCGCCGAGCTGGTGGTCGCCGCGCTCACCGAGGACCGGCACGCGGGCCAGATCTACGAGGTGACCGGCTCGCGGCTGCTCACCTTCGCCGAGGCGGTCGGCGAGATCGCCGCGGCGACGGGGCGCCGGATCGACTACATCCAGGTTTCGCCCGAGGACTACGCCGCGGCGGCGCGGGCGCAGGGCCTGCCCGACGAACTGGTCGACTTCCTCATCTACCTGTTCACCACGGTGCTCGACGGCCGCAACGCGCACGTCGGCGACGGTATCGACCGTGGATTGGGCCGTCCGCCACGCGATTTCGCCGACTATGTGCGCGGCGCCTGGACCCGCTAGGAACGGACCAGGCGGGCGATGGCGTCGGTGGCCTCTTTGATCTTGGCTTCGGCCTCGGGGCCACCGGCGACCGCCGCGTCGACCACGCAGTGGCTGATGTGATCCTCCAGCAGACCCATCGCCACGGCCTGCAGTGCTTTGGTCATCGCGGACACCTGGGTGAGGATGTCGATGCAGTACTTCTCTTCCTCGACCATCCGCTGCAACCCGCGGGCCTGTCCCTCGATGCGGCGCAGGCGCTTGAGGTAATCGTCCTTGGCGGTGATGTAGCCGTGCGAAGAGTGGTCGTGTGCGTCATGGTCATGAGCGGGTGTGGTCACGACTGTCTCCTTCGCCGTCCATCGAATAATACCCCCCGAGGGTACATGGTTCCGGGTGAATTGTCAGGTCAGCGCGGGCGCGCGCGCCGGTGCGGGCGCGGGCGCGTCGGCACCGCGCCGGGCGAACACGATGCCGCCGATCACCAGCACGCCGCCTGCCATCTGCACCGGGCGCACCGATTCGCCGACGAGCAGCCAGGACAGCACCACCGCGAACAACACCTCGCAGAGCAGGACGAGCGACATCAGCGTCGAACCGATCCGCGCGGCGCCCGCGACCCCGGCCAGATAGGCCGTCACGGTGCTCAGCACGAGCAGTGTCAGCGCCAACGGCACTGGAATGTCGTGGTCGGCGAGGCGCGCGGTGCCGCTGCCGACCACTCCCGGCAGCACGCCGGTGATGACCAGCACCCAAGCGGTGGCCGCCGCGATCGTGAGTCCCGAGCCGAGCAGTGTGACCTGGCTGAGCGAATCCGAGGTGCGCTCGGACAGCAGGAAGAACGCGGCATTGCACAGCATCGACAGCAGTGCCCAGCCGACCCCTGGCAGACTCACGCCACCGGCGGCGAACACGTCGATCACCAGTGCCGCACCGGCCAGCGCCAGCGCGGTGCCGAACAGCACCGAACGCGAAGGCTTGTCGCCGCGGACCGCCCAACTCCAGCCGATCACCACGATCGGCGCCAAGGCCTGCAGCATCAGCGTCACGCCGACCTGCAAATACTGCAGCGACAGGAAGAACGTCGCCTGCACGCCGACCACCGCGACCACGCCGAAGGCGCCGACGGTCCGCAGGTGCTGCCGGATCCCGAGCAGGCCACGTGGATCGACGCACACGGCCAACGTCAGCAGCAATGCCGCCGCTCCGGTCAGCCGCACCGCCAGCGCCGCACCCGGCGACCACCCCTCTGCGAGTACGGATTTCACCAGTGGCCCGGACGTGGCGAACGACAACCCGCTCAACACCGTCAACCACACCCCGGCACCAGCCCGCGACAACCCGACCTCCACCACTCACCGCTCTCGTTCGCCCCATCATCTCCTACGCACCGCCGAGCGGTGGTATCCAGAGCATGCCTGACTATTGTCTAGTGGAGCCAGATGGGTGGCGGTTGCCCGATAGACGCTGGCGAGTTCGCCGTAGTGATATCGAACCGAACGGTGGCCACCCGGGTGCGCGACGGTGATCGAACCGGGGAGAATCTAGGACCATGAGCTCGCTTCCCCGGCCCGCGCTCGCCGTCATCGGCGGCAGTGGCTTCTATGACTTCTTCGACAACGACGCGACCCATATCGAGGTCGAGACGCCGTATGGCGCGCCGAGTGCGCCGATCGCGATCGGCGAGGTGGAAGGACGGCCGGTGGCGTTCGTGCCGCGGCACGGCAAGAACCACGAATTCGCGCCGCACACGCTGCCGTACCAGGCGAACATGTGGGCGCTGCGCTCGCTGGGCGTGCGGCGGATCATCGCGCCGTGCGCGGTGGGCAGCCTGCGCGCCGACTGGGGGCCCGGCACCGTCGCGGTGCCGGATCAGCTGGTCGACCGCACCTCCGGGCGCCCGCAGACCTACTTCGACGGCGGCGGCGTCCACGTCTCCTTCGCCGACCCGTACTGCGACGAATTGCGGTCCGCCGTCATCAAATCCGAGGATTCGGGCGCGGCGGCGCTGCCGGTGAAGCCGAACGGCACCATGGTCGTGGTGCAGGGCCCGCGCTTCTCCACCCGCGCCGAGAGCCGCTGGTTCGCCGGGCAGGGCTGGGATCTGGTGAACATGACCGGTCATCCCGAGGCCGTGCTCGCCCGTGAGCTCGAAATGTGCTACGCCGCAGTCGCTTTGGTTACCGACCTGGACGCGGGGCTGGAGGAGGGCGACGGCGTGCACGCGACCGACGTCTTCGCCGAGTTCAAGAAGAACCTCGCGCCGTTCAAGGAGCTCGTCCGCCGCTCGATCTCGGCGGTCACCGGAACGGACACCTGCGACAGGTGCCGTGTCCACGCGGGAGTGTCGCTGCCGTTCGAGCTACCGTAATCCCCATGCGAGTGCTGGTTACCGGTGCCGCCGGTTTCATAGGGTCGAACGTGCGCAAGTCCCTGGAAGCCGCCGGGCACGAGGTGATCGCCCTCGATCTGCTGCTCGAAGCGGTGCACGGTCCGAACGCGCAACCACCGCAAGGGGTTTCGCGGATCGATCTGCGTGATACGGACAAGGTGGAGCCGCTGCTGAGCGGCGTCGACACCGTCTGCCACTTCGCGGCCGTCACCGCGCCGAAGGGCGCGACGGAGTTCGCGCAGCACAACGAGGTGGGCACCGCGGTGCTGCTCGACGCCATGGCGCGGGCCAAGGTGCGGCATCTGGTGCTCGCGTCGTCGGTCGCGGTGTACGGCGAGGGACGCTATCGGGGCACGCGCGGCGGACAGTTCTTTCCCGGGCTGCGCCGCCGCGCCGATCTGGATCGCGGCCTGTTCGACCACCGCGCGCCACACACCGGTGAGGTGCTCACCTGGGAACCGGTGGGGGAGGACGCGCCGTTGCGGCCGCGCGGTTTCTACGCGACGAGCAAGCTTGCGCAGGAAAACCACGCGCTCGCTTGGGGTTTGGCGACGGGCGCCGCGGTGACCGCGCTGCGGCTGCCCAATGTCTACGGCGAGGGTGCGCGGGCGGGCTGGGTCGGGCAATTCCGCGCCGCACTCGACGCGGGCAAGGGGCCGCACGTCTTCGAAGACGGCGGCCAGGTAAGGGATTTCCTGCACATCGACGACGCCGCCTCGGCGACCGTCGCCGCCGTCGACCGCCGCCTCCCCGGTTTCGTCCCGCTCAACATCGCCACCGGCCGTCCCATCACCCTCTGGGAAGTGGCCTCCCTCATGGCGAAGGCCCGCAGCGCCCCCACCCCCATCGTCACCGGCCAATACAATCTCGCCGACGTCCGCCACATCGTCCCCGACCCCGAACGCGCCCGCCGCGCCCTCGAATTCACCGCCGCCACCACCCCCACCCAGGGCCTCCCCGCCTTCGCCACCCCAGCCCCCGCCCCGTCCTGACCCGTCGCTAGCCGCCTCGGGTTCGAGTGCGTCTCGCCCACACTCTGCTCTGTCGCCGCGTGATGCTGCTCCCGCGCGGCGGTGAAATCGGTGCGTTCAGGGAGGGTTATCCGGGGGTGTTGTGGACTTCTATTTGGACCAAGGCGAATTCGGGGGTCGTTGCGCCAGGGGTGCCGCCGGGGAGGGGGGTGATCTCGAGGTCGGCGGTGATCCAGTTGTCGTGGGTGGAGGCGAAACGGATCGCGGCCAGGGTGGTTTGCTTCGCACCCGTGAGGATTTCGTTGCGGGCGGTCAGGATTCGGGTGTGGTCGGTGGGGTGGGGTGTGGTGCGCTCGTCGGTGCCTGCGCCCCAGCGGATGCCGGGGACCGGCTCGGTGACCCAGCGGATCAGGCGCAACTGTGCGGTGTCGACGATCGCGATATAGAGGTTGGGCTGGGCGCTGCGCAGCAGGTCGATGGTTGTCGCTTCGAACGACTTCTGTTGTGGTGCAACGGTGTCGGTGACGTCGACGGCGATGCCGGACCAGTGCTCGCCGGTCGCGGCGGTCTCCCCGTTGCGGGTGGCGAGCAGTATCGCGCGCGGGCCCGCCGCGGCGCGTATCGTCGCGATGCCCATCCAGCGGGAGCCCGGTGCGGAGCGTGCGATGGTGGCGGTGAATTCCAGTGCGGCGTCGAAACGTTCGATGGCGGCGAAGGATTCGGCGCCCGTCCAGCGCACGGGACCGCGCGGGAAGCCGGGGCCGAGCCCCTCGGGCAGCGTCTCGATCAGCCGGGTGCGGGCATCCATGACGAACGGCGCGACCCCGGTCTGCGGCGGCGGATCACCGGCGCCGAGCCACAGTTTGACCGCGTGTACCCGCTCGTCCGGCCCGAGCACCGGTACGGCTTGGACGCGCCGTCCCGACCAGGCGTGGCGCGATTGCGGCATCTGCTGATCGACGATCGCGCCGGAGGTGTACGCGGTGGCGACGAGCGGCTGCAACCGCGACGGCACCGAACGCTGGAACGACTTCCACTCGCGCGGCGCCGTCCCCTCGGCGACCACCGACCACGTTTCGGCACGGCCGAGCGTCTCGATCAACAGCCAGCGCCCCTTGATCACCTCGCCCCTCCCGATGTCGAACCTCATGCCTCCACGGTCGATAGCCAGTGAATATCGTGCATGATCCGGCAAATCGGGAGCACGCGGGGGGACGGCTGCGTCACGCAACGGCGCGCCACGGCCGCAACGCCCACGTCAGCGCGGGGTGAACGCCTCGGCGTGGGTGCGTGCCCACTGTTCGAAGGTGCGGGGCGCGCGGCCCGTCACCTCGAACACGGTGGGATGAACGGTGGTCTCGTCGAGGACGCCGTCGACGTAGAAGCTGAAGAACGCCGCCACGTACTTCAGCGGTATGGTCGCGGTCATTTGTGCTCGGCTCTCCTCGTGGGTCAGGCCCTGTGCGACGAGCGGGCGGCCGAGCACCTCGCCGAGGATCGCGACCTGCTCGGCGGGCAGCAGCGCCGCACCGCCGGTCAGGTCGAGGACCCGGCCGGTCAGGTCGTCACCCGTCAGCGCAACGGCGGCCACGGCCGCGATATCGGCGGGATCGATACTCGCCAGCGGCACCTCGGGGAAGTCGAGCCGCACCACGTCCCCCTCGGCCAGCTGCGGCAGCCAGCGCAGCGCGTTGGACATGAACGCGCGCGGCCGCAAGAACGTCCACGACAGCCCGGAGGCGCGCACCGTTCGCTCGGACAGTGTCATATAGCTGGAGACGGCATTGTTCAGATCCTCCAGCGCCGCGGAACCACCCGACAGCAGCACCACGTGGTCGACCCCCGCCCGCTTCGCACGGTCGAGCAGATCGTCCTGGTTGTCGTAGCCGGGTAGCAGGAACATCGCCCGCACCCCATCCAACGCCGCAGCAAAGGTCTCCGGCTTGTTGAGATCACCCGCCACGGCCTCGACGCCATCGGGCAGTGCCGCCTTCGCCGGATCGCGGACCACCGCCCGCACCCGCTGCCCCGCCTCGCTGAGTGCCCGCACCAGTTCCGTGCCGATATTCCCCGTAGCCCCCGTCACCAGAATCATGAACCCCAGCGTTCCAGCCGATCACCCCCGCCGCACGCCGAACCGTCGCCGAGGTCGCGGTTAGGCTCGCGGGGTGGACACTCCGCTGCGGTTAGAGGTCATCGTGGCCAGCGTGCGTCCGGAGCGGTTCGCTCCGGTGGTCGCGGACTGGTTCCTGCGGACGGTGCGGGCCCGGCCCGAATTCGATACGGGCGTCATAGATCTCATCGATACGCCGCTGCCCGCGGATCTCACCGAATCCCCGGAGGTCGACGCGTACCGGGCCCGGCTGGCCGCGGCGGATGCCTTCGTGGTCGTCACCTCCGAGTACAACCACGGTTACCCGGCCTCGCTCAAGACCGCGTTCGATACCGCCAAGCGCGAATGGCGCGCCAAGCCAATAGGTTTCGTCTCCTACGGCGGACTGTCCGGCGGCCTGCGCGCCGTCGAGCAACTGCGTCAGGTGGTCGCCGAGATCCACATGGTCTCGATCCGCGAAACCGTCAGCTTCCACCAGGCCAAACGCCAATTCGATGCCGAGGGCGCGACCCAGGACGGCGCCGCCATCGACGCCGCCGAACGCATGCTCCGCCAACTCGCCTGGTGGGCCCGCCATCTCCGCACCGCCCGCACCGAAGACCCCTACCCCGGCTGAAAACTACTGGTTGACCGGGACGCGGCGGCCGCGGGGGTGACCGATGTAGGTGGCTTCGCGGGGGATGGAGACGAGGGTGAGGTCGACCTGGGCGGTGCCGGTGCGCAGGACGACGTGGTTGCCGATGGCGCCGGGCTGGTAGATCGAGAGGTCGGGGCGGGTGGCAGGCCAGCCCATCGGATCGCCGGTGACGTAGATGGTGGTGACACCGGCGTGTGGCGCCGGCGCGAGGACGCCGTCGACCACGGTCGCGGTGAATCCCGCGTCGGACTGGTGGGTTTCGACCGCGATGGTGAGCCGCTCCGGATTGCCGATCGTGGTGACCAGGTTCTCCCAGGCGTGCGCCCGATCGGTGCGCACCAGGATCCGCTCGCCGACCGCGAGCGCGCGAAACACCAACTGCTGCGCCAGATACAGCTCGCCCGCCAGGTACACGGTCGAGATGCCGGTGCCGACGATGCGCACCGCGACGCCCTGGCCCTCGTCGTCCGAGCCGATCAACTGACCGCAGCCGGAGGAAGGCAGGTGCAGCGCGCCGATCACGTCGACCGGATATTCGGCCATCGGCACGGTGTCGTCCAGGCCGGGAATGGCCAGCGGCAGGTGGGCGAGCAGCCCGTCGCGGTGCCGCCCGTTCATCGACACCATGCCCGCGAGCTTGCTGCGCTCGGGTAGCTCGCGCGCGGTGAGCCGCCACGCCGAGCCGATGCTCACCGATTCCGCCGAACTGCCCGGCCGCAGCCGCACCGTCACCGTGGTGCCGCGCGAGGGCGGCACCCACAGCTGGGCGAGCAGGTCGGAGCCGAGGCGCTGCGGGTCGACCGCTTTGCCGATGTTCACGCTGTTGCCGATCTCGGCGTAGCGCCAGCGATGGGTGAGCGCACGCGGGTCGAAGCCGCCGGTGATCTGCAGGACCGCCTTACGGATCTCCGGTGCGGTGAGGATGCGCGCGCTACAGTCCGCGTCCTCCAGTGCGCGCATGATCCGTTGTGTCGCAATGGTTACCGCGCGCGAGGCGCCCTCGTTGCCGCCGCCGCGCCGATCCGCCGCCTCCGGGCAGTCGACCGCGTCGAAGCTGATCGCGAGCCACACCGTGCGGTGCGCCGTGGCGGGCAGCGGCCCGAGTAGCGATTCGTAGATCTTGCCCGCGGGCGTGCCGGAGCGGCTGCGGTGGCCGTGGCTGATGATGTCGATGCCGCTGAGCAGGATGTCGTGCTGGTTGAGGCATTGGGCGAGTTCGGGCAGCGGCAGCAGATGCGAGGCGTGCACGGTGGTGCGGGCGATCCTGGTCAGCCCGCCTTTCGGTGCGAGCACCTCGACGACGGTGACGACCCGGCTGCCGTCCCAGTACAACCCGAGCGAGCGGCCGTCGGTACCGCGGAAGTCGACGGTGTCGCCGAGCTCGTATTCGCGGCGGGTCAGGTAGCGCCACCAGGTGGCGATCCAGTCCAGTACCGTGCGCTTGGCGATCGGGATGAGCGGCAGCAGTGCGACGACGACGGCCACCCCGAGCGCGGGCAGCGCGGCCAAGCCGGCGAGCAGCGCCCCCACGCCCGCCAGGATTCCGATGACCTGCGCGACCAGCAGGTTCCGCATCGAGATGCGACCGAGGAGCGGTCGTGGTCCCGCTCCGACAGGTTCGGCCATCGTGGTCCCCCAAGTACCCGGTGTCGGCCGGTTCGAGTCGGCCTAGCTGAACAAGAGTCCCCGGGAACTGTACTGTGTTCGGCGAACGTGAGCACTGTTCGGGGAGGGAATAATGCCTTCGAAACCCACCACTCGGTGGCAGGTGAGCGGCTACCGCTTCCTGGTACGCCGAATGGAACATGCCCTGGTCCGCCGGGATGTGCGGATGCTGCACGACCCGATGCGCTCGCAGTCGCGCGCCTACGCGGTGGGACTGGTGCTCGCGCTGGTCGTGCTGGCAGGTTGCGGTGTGCTCGCGCTGTTGCGCCCGCAGGACAAGATCGGCAGCAACAAGATCCTCGTCGGCAAGGATTCCGGCGCGATCTATGTGGTGCTCGACGATGTGGTGCATCCGGCGATGAACCTCGCCTCGGCGCGGCTCGCCGCGGGCTCCGCGGACAAGCCCGCCATCGTCAAGGAGTCCGAACTCGGTAAGAAGGCGCGCGGCTCGCTGATCGGCATTCCCGGCGCGCCCGGTTCGCTGCGCTTCGACAAGGACGGCGACGGCAGAGCGTGGACCGTCTGCAACCAGATCAAGATCGATGGCGGCAACAGCTTCACCACCTCGGTGCTCGCGGGCGATCTCGACCTCGGCGCCAAGGCATCGACGCTGCCGAAGGGCAAGGCGCTGCTCGCGCAGGGCAAGGACGCGACCTACCTGTTGTACGACAACAAGCGCGCCCGCGTCGACATGAAGGACCGCGCCGTCACCGACGCGCTGAACATCACCGGCGCCAGCCCGCGGCCCATCGGTGAGGGCCTGCTGAACGCGATTCCCGAAGTGCTGCCGATCATTCCGCCGAAGATCGAGGATCCGGGCGGCGTGCCGTCCTACGCGATCGGCAATCACCGCATCGGCTCGGTGGTGCAGGTGTCGACCGGCGCCACCCAGAACTATGTGGTGCTGCGCGACGGTCTGCAGGCCGTTTCCCCGCTGACCGCCGACATCATCCGCAACGCCAACCCGTCCTCGTCCGCGGGCACCACCATCGATCAGGCCGAGCGCACGCGGGCCAGTGTGTCCAGCGCGCTCAAGGTCGACAGCTACCCGGAGATCGCGCCCGCCGTCCTGCAGGCCAAGGATCAGCCGGTGAGCTGCCTGTCCTGGAAGCCGATCACGGTGGCGGGCAAGGATTCCGGCAACAGCGCCGAACTGTCCTTGATCACCGGCATCAACCTGCCGATCCCGGACAGTGCGAAGCTGGTCACGCTGGCACAGTCGGATGGCAAAGGCGTGCTTGCCGATTCGGTCTACCTGAAGCCGGGCACCGGCGCCTTCGTGCAGACCACCGGCATCGAACCGGACAGCAAGCGCAAGGACAGCCAGTTCTACATCGCCGATACCGGCGTCCGCTACGGCATCAAGAACGCCGACGCGGCAAAGGCTTTGGGTATGGACAAGGAAGCGGGCGTCACCCCCGAGCCCGCGCCGTGGCCGATCGTCGGCCTGCTCGCCCCCGGCCCCACCCTGGGCCGTGAGGAAGCCGTCGTCTCCCACGACGGCGTGGCCCCCGACGCCTCGCCCGCCAAGCAGCCCGCAGTCAACACCCAGAAGTAGTCCTAGATCATCAGGAACTGGCGTAGGTAAATCGCGAGAGGCGAGTTACCTCAGTTCCTGATGATCTTGATCGGCCCGCCTCAGCGCGGCGACTTCCGCGCGCAGGTTCCGGATTTCCTCGATCAGGCGGCCGATTTCGCGGTCGGTGCGGTCGGTGGTCTCCTCGACGGTCTTCAGCTGGTCCATCACCCAGCTGGTCGTGGTGCCGATGGCGAAGCTGATCAGGCCGATGCCGCAGGTCATCAGGATCAGGGAGATCAGGCGGCCCTCGGTGGTCACCGGGTAGACGTCGCCGTAGCCGACGGTGGTCACCGAGACCATCGACCACCACAGCGCGTCACCGAAATTGTGAATCTTGCTGTCCGGCATGCCGTATTCGGCGTCGAAGAACGCCAGACTGCACAGCAGTAGCAACAGGACCGAGCTGGCGCCGACGAACAGCGCGAGCCGGGCCCGGGTCACCTTGCGATGCAGCGCGTTGAGCAGCAGCAGCGCCGCCCGCAGCAGCCGCAGCGGCCGGAACGGCGGCAGCACAACGATCAGCAGCTCCACCGGATGCGAGCGCACGAACTGCCAGCGATTCCTGGACAGGCACAGCCGCACCGCGAAATCCCCGGCGAACAACACCCAGATCAGCACGTCGACGCGGGTGAGCCAGGCGTCGAGTACCGGCGATGCCCCGGTGTCGAGCACATGCCATGCGTAGACGCCGAGAAAGACGACGGCAAGCGCCGCCATCGGGATATTGGTGGCCTGCTCCCATGCCTGTCTGCGACTGATTCCGCGGTCGCCGGTATTCGACTCGGGGCTGGTCATGGGCAACTACCTGTATCGATCGAGCGTGGTAACTATCTAGCGTCCCATGGCTATCGGACGCTACATATCGACCGGGCACACTGCTGACACCGGATCAGCTGGCCTGCTACATATCGTCCGGTTGCACGCCGAAGCGGCGGCGGATCGGGAACGAGGCGAGATAGCCCAAGATCAGTGCGCCACCGATGATTCCGGTGCCGATGAGCGCCACGTTGCGGGCACGGTTGTCCGGCGGGACCGGCGGAGCGGGCACCGCGAGCTGCTTGCTCTTCGGTGCGCTCGGATTCTTCGGCGGCAGGGTGTTCGGCACCTCGTTGGTGAGCGCGGCGATGGGATCCACCGCGCCGTAGCCGATGTACGGGTTCCACCCCTCGGCGGGCGCGTGCGCGGTCGCCTGAATCCGCTTGATCACGTCGAGCGCCGACAGCTCGGGGAAGCGCGCGCGCACCAGCGCGACCACACCCGAAACATACGGCGTGGCAAAGCTGGTGCCGCTGATCGGCTGTTGGTTCCCCTGATTGTCGGCGGTGCCGATGGCGGTGCCAGCACTGAGTGGGTCGAGCGAGGTGATCTCTTCCCCGGGCGCGGCGACACTCAGCCATGGCCCGGGGACGGTAAACGTCGAGGGTGCGCCGTTTGCATTGATCGAGCCGACCGCAAGTACGTAGTCGTCGTAACGTGCTGGGGTGACGTTCATCTCGACCTTGCTCCACGGATCCGCAGTGGGGTTCAGCGGATCGAGCACGGGGTTGCTGCCCTTGCATTTGTCGCTGTTCCCGGCGGCGACCACCACTACGGCGTTCTTGTCCACGGCGGCATAGCGCAGCGCAGCACCGAGCGCGCCATCGTCCATCGGAGTGGATTTGGGGGCGCAGGCGACTTCGGAGATATTGATTACTGAGGCGCCCATGTCAGCGGCGCGTCGGATGGCCGACGCCATCGTCCGGACGTTGCCGTAGGCGTCCGGAAGGTCCTCCGGTGACTTCTCCCGCGAGCGTCCTTCCTTTTGGAACTTGCTGCTGGACTGCCGGATAGTGAGGATCCGCGCCCCTGGTGCCACGCCCGAGAACCCTTGTCCAGGAATCTGACTCGCTCCGATGATGCCCGCGACGAACGTTCCATGCCCGTCGCAGTCTTCCGTACCGTCACCGACGTTGGCGACGAAATCGCCGCCCGGTGTCAGGCCGGGGAGCCGAGGATGGCGGGCGACGCCGGTATCGATCACTGCCACCAGCTGCCCTTCGCCACGGGAGAACTGCCAGGCGTGCTCCAGATCGAGGGATCGCTGCGCGGCCGGAATGGTCGGTCCGTCGCCACCGGTTCGGATACTGGTGCAGCTGGTGTTGGCCGGGATCTCGGTCTTGTCCGGCGGGACCGCGGGATCACCCGGCGGCAGCTTGCCTGGATCGACCGCAGGCGGCCGATCGGCATGTGCGACACCGAATCCACCGCCGAACGACATGCCCAACCCGAGGACCACCGCGGCGATGGCCACACGCATCCCGGCCTGGGTTCGACGCCGGGCAGGCACCCGGCCACCACCAATCATGTACTGGGCCAGCTTTTCCCGAGTCATCCGCCCGATGGTCTCAGCCGAATCCACTCCGTTGCTCTTCGAATGTGCGGTCAAGCCCAGTCGAGCCACCTGCCTGGCCTGAGCATCACCCTCGCGTCGTGTCGAGCGCATGCGAGTCGCCCGCCCGATCACAGGTTGCGGACGAGGGCGTAGAGGTCGGCGACCCAGAACACCAGCGGCAGCACGGCGGCGACGAAGGCGTACTCGAGCAGTTCGACACCGCGCCGCATCGGCGGCGTCGCCGACTGGTTCGGGATGATGATGCCGAAGATCAGCGCCGCGATCAGGATGACCATCGCCGCACCGAATACCGCGAGCGGCTGCTCCATCGCGAAACTCGCGCCAACCAACATGATCAGCAGAATCGCCGCGCCGCCCGCGATCAGCACCACGGCCTGTTCCGCGCCCGCGTAGGTGCGGCTGCGGAACATCAGCACCGCCGCGCAGACCAGCGCGAGCGCGATGCCCTGCCAGTACGGGCTGTCCGCCTGCGGATCGGCGGCCGCGAGCGCGCCGACCACGGTGACAAACGTGGTGGCCGCGACGAGCCCGGCCAGATACATCCGTGCCCGTTCGGACTTCGCCCGCAGCACCGCCATGGTCGGCAGCGCGCGGTGATCATCCGGATCGTCCTCGGTGGGGTCGATCGGCGTGCCCGGTGAGGGCACCGGTGGCAGCGGCAGCTTGGCAAGCAGCATCGAAATCCGCGGCGCGAGTGAAAGTCCGGCCAGTCCGAGTGCGGCGGCGACCGCCCCGATGGCCCGCTCCGGCTGCGCGGTCAGCAGCCCGACCAGCGCGGCGGGCACCGCGTAGATCGCCAGCGTCGCCGCGCCGATGAACAGCGCGAGACCGACGCCGGTGACCCGCCACGCGAGAATCGCGGTGGCGCCCAACAACACCGAGCCGAGCAGGATATGCGCCCAGCCGTAATGGTCGGGCACGATCAGCATGCCCGCGGTGAACGCGGGCGGCAGCGCGCAGCCGCCGACCACCAGCGCGGTCGCGGTGTCGCCGTACATGCGGCTGAGCACCATGCCCGCGACGACCAGCAGGATCGTCACGCCGAGCGCGACCGATCCGCTCACATAGCCGGGTAGCGCATCCGGCGATAGCAACAGCCCGAGACAGCCGACGAGCATGGTGACCGCGGCGAGCACCGAACCGGTGATCCGCGCCGTCTTCGGCGTCCAGTGCCGGTAGTGGTCGGTGTCGGCGATCGCGACGTTGTACATGATGTCGTCGAACAGCGGCGTCGGCGCGGTATGCGAGGCGCTCTCCAACATCAGCAGCTCGCCGTCGCGCACGCCGTGCTCGCCGAGGCTCAGCGAATTGGAGAAGGGGGGATGACCGATGCGGGCGAGCACCCAGTCCGCGGGCTCGTAGCGCTCGCCCTCGTTGTCGAAGTCGTTGGTTCTGCTGTGCTGGGCGACCATGTCGACGACGCTCGGGATGACCAGGGCGACCGGTACGTCGACCGGGATCGCCATATCCACCTGGGTGTGCTTGGCCAGGATGGTCACCCTGGCCAAGTCGGGTGCGCGGACGATACCGCGCGCGGATTCTTCGTCGATATGGTCGAGTCGCGCGTGCGTCAAGCTTCCCCCAACTGGTCCTCTACCTCGGGTTTCCGCGGGCTCGCAGCGGCAGGGCCGCGCTTGCGAACCCACCGTTCGGGCAGCAGAATGCTGGTCGAACTGTACGACATGTCGGCTGTGCGCTCTACACTGAGCCCGGATCACAGCTTGCGAAAAGGGGGAATTTTCGTTCATGAGCACGGTGAGGTTCCAGCGTCGCGCGCGGCGGGAGATGCCACGCTCTCCCGGTGGCGAGGTCACGCTGCAACCGCCGCCCGAGATCCCCAGGGTGACACCGGGCAATCTGCTGCTCAAGCTGATGCCGTTCGTGATGATCGTCGGCATGGTCGGGATGATGGCCCTGCTCTTCACGCAGGGTGGCGGCATCGCCTCCAATCCGATGAGCATGATGTTCCCGATGATGATGGTCCTGTCCATGGTCGGCATGTTCGCCGGTCAGGGCGGCGGCAAGGGGGCGCGCGCCGCCGAGGCGAACGAGGACCGCAAGGACTATCTGCGCTACCTCGACCAGGTCCGCCGCGATGTCGACGAGACGGCCGCGCAGCAGCGCGCCTCGGTCGAATGGAGCCACCCCGAACCGGCGCTGATCTGGATGCTCGCGGGCACCAGCCGCATGTGGGAACGCCGCGCGGGTGACAAGGACTTCTGCCACGCCCGCATCGGCGTCGGCGGGCAGCGGCTCGCGACCCGCCTCGTCGCGCCGGAGACCGGCCCGGTCGAGGAACTGGAGCCGATCGCCGCGGTCTCGCTGCGCCGCTTCGTCCGCGCTCATTCCACCGTGCCCGACCTGCCGACCGCCGTCGCGGTGAAGGGTTTCGCGACCATCGCCCTCGACGGCGACCGCGCCCAAGCCCGCGATATGACGCGGGCGATGTTGTTGCAGCTATGCATGTTCCAGGCCCCCGATCAGGTGCTCGTCGCCATCGTGTGCGGCCCGGACACCGCGCGGGAGTGGGAGTGGACCAAGTGGCTCCCGCACACGCAGCATCCCGACGCGCAGGACGGCATCGGCACCCAGCGCATGTTCTACGGCTCGATCCGTGAGGCCACCGCGGGCCTGTACCCGCTGATCGGCAACCGCGTTCGCTACTCGAGGAACCAACCGGCCAACGCGAACATGGTGCACATCATCATCGTGGTCGACGGCGGTCTGCTGGAGGCCGAGGACGACCAGCTGCGCGAATCCGGCTACGAGGGCGTCACCATCCTCGATTTGTGCGGCTACGCACCGCGTTTGGCGATGTCGCGCGGCATCAAGGTGATCGTCGAGAACGGCGAGGCCATCGGCCGCAGCACCACCACCGGCAACCAGGAGCGCTTCGCGCAGATCGATCGGATCAGCCCTGAGCAGGCGCAGCAGGTCGCTCGCCGCCTCGCGCCGTATCGCGCTGCGACACAACGCAGTAGCGATGTCGAACACGACGATTCCGAGGTCATCTCGACCTGGAGCCAGCTGATGAGCCTCGGCGATATCGGCGCGTACAACCCCGAAAGCGCTTGGCGCCCCCGCTACGGCAGGGAGCGGCTGCGGGTGCCGTTCGGTGTCGGCGCCGACGGACATCCGGTCGAACTCGATATCAAGGAGGCCGCCGAGAACGGCATGGGCCCGCACGGCCTGTGCATCGGCGCCACCGGTTCCGGTAAGTCGGAATTCCTGCGCACCCTGGTGCTCAGCCTGCTCGCCACCCACTCGCCGGACCAGTTGAACCTGGTGCTCGTCGACTTCAAGGGTGGCGCAACGTTTCTCGGCCTCGACGGCGTGCCACACGTCGCCGCGATCATCACCAACCTGGAAGAGGAAGCCGACCTCGTCGACCGGATGAAGGACGCGCTGGCCGGCGAGATGAACCGCCGCCAGGAGGTGCTGCGCGCCGCGGGCAACTTCGCCAACGTCTCCGAATACGAGAAGGCACGCGCCGCGGGCGCCGACCTGGACCCGTTGCCCGCGCTGTTCGTCGTGCTCGACGAGTTCTCCGAACTGCTCACCCAGCACCCGGATTTCGCGGAACTGTTCGTGATGATCGGCCGACTCGGCCGCTCGCTGCACGTGCACCTGCTGCTCGCCTCGCAGCGCCTGGAGGAAGGCAAGCTGAAGGGCCTGGAAAGCCACCTCTCCTACCGGATCGGCCTGAAAACCTTCTCCGCCAACGAATCCCGTCAGGTGCTCGGCGTTCCCGACGCCTACAACCTGCCGAACAACCCGGGCGGCGGCTACCTCAAGTCCGACGCGGGCGAGATCCAGCGCTTCCAGTCTTCCTACGTATCGGGCCCTTACGTCGGCGGCGGTTCGCAGCGCGATACCACCGTCGCGGGCCAGGCCGGCGAAATCGACGTGAAAGCACGCGAATTCACCGCCAGCCACGTCGATTTCCGTGCCGCGGACCGCATCCCGCTGCCGCAGGAGACCCGCTTCGAGCCGGAGGCCCAGCCCGAGGGCGAGGAGATCTCCAACCTCAACATGCTGGTCTCCCGTATCCGCGGCTACGGCCGCCCGGCCCACGAGATCTGGCTGCCGCCGCTGGACGAGGCGCCGACCCTCGATCAGCTCATCCCGCGCTCCATCCTCACCGGCGAATACAACGCGGTGGCCACGCTGCGCGCGCCTGTCGGCATCGTCGACCGCCCGTACGACCAGCGCCGCGACCCGATGATCGTCGATCTGTCCGGCGCGCGCGGCAACGTCGCCGTCGTCGGCGGCCCGCAGTCCGGCAAGTCGACCGCGCTGCGCACGCTGATCATGGCGATGTCATTGACGCACACCGCCGAACAGGTGCAGTTCTACTGCCTCGACTTCGGTGGCGGCACGCTCGTCAGCCTCGAGGGCCTGCCCCATGTCGGCTCGGTCGCCAGCCGCCTCGACGAGAACAAGGTACGCCGCACCATCGCCGAGATGACCACGATCATCCGGCAGCGCGAGGCCAGGTTCCGGCAGCTCGGCATCGAATCGATGCCGGAATTCCGGCGGCTGCGCGCCACCGACCCGGCCGGCAGTGCGGCCGCGGCGGGCGCGCACCAGGACCCGTTCGGTGACGTGTTCCTGGTGATCGACGGTTTCGGCAGCATCCGCCAGGACTTCGACGAGCTGGAACAGCAGATCACCAACCTTGCGGTGCAGGGTCTTTCGTACGGCGTGCACGTGGTCATCGCGCTGGCACGCTGGGCCGAGGCGCGTCCGGCGCTGAAGGACCAGATCGGTACGAGGATCGAGCTGCGGCTCGGTGACCCGATGGACTCGGACCTGGGTCGCCGGGTGGCCGGGCTGGTCCCGCAGGGGCGCCCGGGTCGCGGCATCACGCCGGACGCGCTGCACATGCTGACGGCATTGCCGCGCATCGACAGTGTGTCCGAAGCAGGCGATTTGAGCGTCGGCGTCGCCGCGGCGGTCGAGGCGATCACGGCGACTTTGGCTGGGCGCCACGCGCCGACAGTTCGCATGCTGCCGGAGCGTCTGGCACGAGAGAACCTGCTTCAGGTGCTCGGCGACTGGCCGCCCGCCGACACAAGCAAGCGGAACTTGCAGATTCCTATCGGCATCAACGAATCCGAGCTGGCGCCGGTGTATCTCAATTTCACCGAGAGCCCGCACTTCCTGATCTTCGGCGATACCGAATGCGGCAAGACCACGCTGCTGCGGAGTATCTGCGAAGGCATCATCGAATCGAATACGCCGGAGCAGGCGCGCCTGATCATCTGTGACTACCGGCGCTCGCTACTCGGCATCGCCGAGAATCCGAATATGTCGGCGTACGCGTCGTCGGCGCCGATGTTCCAAACCAATATGGACGACCTGGCCGGTGTGCTGGAACGGCGGATGCCCGATTCGTCGGTCACGCCGCAACAGTTGCGCGACAAGTCGTGGTGGAGCGGGCCCGAAGTATTCGTCATCGTCGACGACTACGACTTGGTCGCGACGCCGACCGGAAACCCGTTGGCAGCCATCGTCGACTACCTCCCGCACGCGCGGGATATCGGTCTGCACGTCATCATCGCCCGGCGCTCCGGTGGCGCGTCCCGCGCTCTGTACGAACCGGTCATCTCGCGGATGCGTGATCTGGCCAGTGCCGGCCTGGTGATGAGCGGTAACCGCGACGAAGGCAACCTGCTCGGCACCGTTCGGCCGAGCGCGATGCCGCCGGGACGCGGAACGTTGGTTGCCAGAAGTGGAACCGGCCTCATCCAGCTCGCGTGGATGCCGCAATTGTGACTTCCCCGGCCGAGGTAGTGATCACCGATACGCGTCTCTGGGCGCGCAGCGGCACCACCCACTGGGATACGGTTCCCTCGGTCCTGCCGGGCAGCAATGGCGAAACTCTCGTCGTCGGTGAACCTTTGGAGCTGCCGTCACCGGCGGTATCCGTGGTCCGGCTGATCTCGGCGGGACGCATCGGATTCCTGCCGCGATGGCCGACGGTCGACGAGGCGCTGCGGGCGATCTTCTACACGACGTCAACAAATCTTCGGATTTGGGACCGGTGTTCGAGCATTACTGTCGTGCATCCTTCGTCATGGGGTGCCTCGCGCCGGAAAATTCTCGGTACGGCTGCTCGGAATATCGCACCGGACGTAGTCTTGGACACCATCGCTACCCGGGCGGCCATGGTCGGCCGTGATGGCGCTCGGCATCAAAAAATCGCGGTGATCGAGGTGAGCCCATTGTCGACGACAGCGAGCCTCGTCGGCTGTCGCGGTGACGAGGCCTGGATCGAGGCGTGTGAGCACGAGCCGACGGTCGGTAGCGCCGATCTCACCGCGGACGAGCGGAGCCCCGACCGGTTCGCCGATCTGATCACACGCTTGTTCGCCGATGGTCGAGATGCGGACTCCATTCTGGTACTGGGGGTTTCGGACCCAGCCCTGCTGGAGCGCATCCGGACGGCTGTCGTCGCCACCTGCCCTCTACCGTTGGACGTTCGCCCCATCGCGGGTGCGGATTTGCTTGGGCCACACCAAGAGTCGATGCCGAGTGCGCGAATCGAACGCGGCACCGAATCGCTGTCGCCGGAGTGGTTCGGTTCGCTACGTGAACGTGCCGCCGCGACGAAGCCACCGCGCAACCGGCGTGCCGCCCTCCTTACCGTCGCCGCACTCTCGGCCGCCATCGCCGTCGTAGCCGCCGGGATAGTCTTCGCGGTTCGTCGAGATGACGCTCCGGCGGTGGCACAACCTACCCCTGTCGTGGAATCGACGGTGTCCGCCGCACCACCGCCGGCTCCGACCAGCCACCGTCCCACCACGGAAACGTTCGGCCGTCTCACCGCGCAGATACCGGTCGGCTGGCACAGGGTCGGGCCCAACGATCGGGCGGCGGATGCGCGGGTCGTGCTGGTGCCGGACGACGGCACTCGCCAGCGCATCACCGTGATTCAGAACCCGCTGACCTCAGGGTCCGGCTATGAGCAAGTGGCGGCAAATCTCGACGCTCAACTGAAGCAGCGACCGAGCGGAACGGTGACCGATCTGCGCCGTGATGTCGTATTCGGTGGGCGCCCTGGGCTCGCCTATAACGAGCTTCCTGGAGACAAATCGCAGGTAGAGTGGCATGTTACGATCGACCGCGATACCCAGGTCAGCCTTGGTTGCCAGTATCTGGAAGGGGGGCGAGACATAGCGATACATGTGTGCGAACAGTTCGCGGCACATCTGGTGGTCGCGTCGTGACATCCTCTTGAAAAATTCTCCGCAATCGATGGAACCGATTGGATGCAAGAGTCGTCCAATCTAGATGTAGAGCTTTTGGGCTGAGCGTGAGCCGGGGAGGCTCCGCAGACCGAGCCCCACAGACACAACGTAGTAAAGGAGTCGCAATGGGTGAGTTGAGGCAGACCTCTGGCGTAATGAGCTTGTCTCAGTACATGGACATGAAGGAGGGGGAAATCAACGGCATGCTCAACGCGCTCGACGCTCAGAAGGAAGCCCTTCTGACGGCATGGCGTTCGCCGGAAGCGCGGCCGGCCTTCGACCGCGTGATCCAGCAGTACCGGGACGAAGCGACCCAGATGGTGCGCGCCCTGCGTGACCACGGCGAGAAGGTCGCCCAGTCGGCCGTCAACGTGGAGAAGGCCGACTCCCTGAACCGGGACGATGTCCTCAAAGCCGGATCCCTCGCGGGCCTGAGCTGACCAACGAATTTCTGAGAGGGGTAGCACAATGCAAGATGGCGAAATTTTCCACAGGTTTCTCGAGGTCGAATCCCACTCGATGGATATGCAGGCGACGGCCCGCAAGATTCTTTCGGCCATTGACGAGCTGAAAGATCAGGTCGCTAAGACCAGCGGTACCGAGTGGACCGGTGAGGCTCAGGGCGCTTTCGATGGGCTGCACGCCAAGTGGAACGCCACGTCGACCAGCCTGAACGAAACGCTCAAGCAGATCGGTGTCGCTGTTCAGGAAGGCAACGCTGCCATGCGGACCCAGGACGGCTCCAACGCCTCCATGCTGGGTGCCTGACAGAGCGTCCTAACCAAATCGGGCCCCCGACACCGCGATTCGGTGTCGAGGGCCCGATTTGTTTGTGCGCGAGGCTTTTTGGCGCCGAGCGGCCTACCTGACGCGGTTACGCAGGATCGGCACCAGCTTGTCCAGCAGCGTCTGCTCGGAATTGTTCGACCAGTTCCGCAACGCGGAGACCGTAGCCGGGTCATCGACCACGATGACCGTGGCCTTGGCGCTGGTCAGCGAGGACGGAAGACCGAGCAGGCCACCGCCACCGGCTTTCGGGTCGCTGCGGACGGCGAGGATGTAGCCGGTGGTGATGTTGTTGAACGTCGAGTACTTGTCGTCCTTGGACACCGGGCGGGGATTCGGGTCGCCGTCCTTACCGGTGAACGTCACGTTGTAGACGAACCCGAGCTCGCCGAGGAACGTCGTCTGCTGACTCGGGATGGTGTAGATGGCCATGCCCGAGTCGGCGAGTCCATCGCTGGTCACATCCACCATCATGATGGACTTACCGTTGAAGGCCGGGTTGTCGATTCGAGCCTGCGGCAGCGGCGCCAGCTTCGAGGTCGGCGCGGCCGTGGTCGCGGGGGTATCGCGGTCTCCGCCGCTCTGCGTCCAGATGCCGATGACCGCGGCCAGCGCGACGATGATACCCAGTACACCCGCGCCGATCAGCAGCGGTTTGCGATTCTTCGGCGGTGCACCGACGGTGGTCCTGGTGGTCACCTGATCGGGGCCCGTCAGCGCGACGCGCGGGTCGGTGATCGGGCGATGCTGATCGAAGACCTGAATGGGATAGGTGGGTGAGGTGTTCGTCGGCGCCGGATTGAACCCGGGGACAAGGGCATTCGCGGCGGCGTCGGTGAATTCGCGGCAGGTGCTGAAGCGTTCGGCCGGGTTCTTGGCCATCGCCCTGGCGAAGACGTAGTCGATGGCGGGCGGCAGGCCCGGGTTGACCGCGGTGGCCGACGGCGGTGGCTCGTGCAGGTGACCCATCATCACCATGGCGGGTTGCGTTGAGGGATAAGGGTTTCGGCCCGTGAGCAGCTTGAAGAAGGCGCACGCCAGGCTGTAGATATCGGCCCGGTGGTCGAGTGGCTGGCCGGACAGCTGCTCCGGTGGCGCGTAGGCGATGGTGGCGACGAAGCTGCCGGTCTGCGTCAGCTCGCTGGTGTCGTCGTTGGACTTCGCGACACCGAAATCGGTGAGCAGCACCCGCTCTTCGTCGCCGTCCTCGTTGGACAGCAGGAAGTTGGCCGGCTTCACATCGCGGTGCAGCAGGCCCTTGCGGTGCGCGTAATCCAGGCCCTTGCCGACCTCGCTGATGATGCGCAGCGCACGCAGCGGGTTCATCGAATGCGGGTCGCGGGCGAGCTCGTCGGAGGCGTCGATCCCATCCACGTACTGCATGGCGATCCACAGTTGCCCGTGTTCTTCACCGCGGTTGTAAACGGAGACGATATTCGGATGGTCAAGGCCCGCAGCGAGATTGGCTTCGCGTTCGAAACGCGCGCGGAACTCGCGGTCCTGACTGAGCTCGGTGCTGAGCACCTTGAGCGCATCCATCCTCGGCAGACTCGGATGCTTGGCCAGATAGACCGTGCCCATGCCGCCGGCGCCGAGGACCCGCTGGACGCGGTATCCACCGACGATGGTGCCGGGACTCATCGCCATACCTACTGTCTCCTGTCCTGCATCAGCAGACACGCCGCGTGTTGCCTTGTCGGAGCATAGTGCGTCGCTCCGATGGTGGTCGCTTCCCTGACGATCGCATGAGCCGTGCCTCGCTGCTACTGGCTGTTCGCGAGCAATGCGTATTGCGCGGCCGCGCGCTGCTGCGCGTCGGTCAGCTGATCGCTTTCCGCCGTCGCGGTGTACTGCCGATAGGTGACGGCGCAGCGGAATCGCTTGCGCTTGGTATCCGCGGCGGCTCGCTCACCGCACTTGGCGCCGGGAACATTGGGCACCGCATCGGCGGGAGCCGCATAGCTGCCCTCGATGAGCTTGCCGAGCAGCACCTTCGCGCCCGCGGCATCGCGGGTGCGATACAGCACGGACTCGTTGATCGAGACCGAACGCGAGTAGCGATCCATGCCGACCTCGGTCATCAGGCGCTTCAGCTGGTCCTGGTCGAGATTCCGGGAGAGGAAACCCCGAAGACTGTAATAGGCCTGACTATTCGTATCCGGCAGGCCGAGCGCGGTCGGGTTCAGCGTCCGCCGCAGCATGCCGTCTGGGTCGTAGTCGAGCTTCAGGAGCATGTCTTCCCGGCTCAGGGGCTTCAGTGCGTCGAGCAGCGGAACCTGGGCGTCGTAGGCCTTCTGCGCGAGATCGGTCAGCCCGGCCTTATCGGCATTCGGTAGTCCGAGATAGAGATTGATCACGTAGCTGCCGCGAGCCATCGTCGAGCCGATGCTGGAGACGCCGGGCCGAAAGTGCGTGTGGGCGTCGGGATATTTCGGCAGCGATACGCGCTGGTTCATATCCGCCGCGATCGCGAAGTCGGTTTCCTCGATCTCGGCGGCGGCCTGCTTGGCGGCGTTCTCGTCGGGGAACTGCATGACGAGGACAGTGGTGAACGCGCTGTCCTTCCCGGTCTTGCCGTTCTTGTCCGGCGCCTTTTCGCTGCTGCCGGTCGCGTAGCCGAACATCATGTCGTACTTCTCGACTACCGGGCGGTTCTTGTCGGCCAGCACATCGATGGCCTTGGTGCTGTCGGTCACCGCGATGCCGCCGGTGCCGTACTTGAACCGCGCATCGATATCCGGGCCGACGGCCACGTTGTCGGCCAGCCGCATGATCGCCAGCTGCTTCGCGTATTGGAGGCGAGGGTTGTAGGTGTACCGGATGTCCAGCGGGGTGGTGGAATAGGTGCCGACGTCCAGCTTCCTGACGTCGATCTCGCCCGGCGCGGCGGTGCCCGCCGCATTCGAACCGCAGCCGGCCAGGACCGCCGCGGTGGTGACGGCGGTGACCACGCCGAACAACGTCCGGATTCGTCGCGCATTCATCGGATTCCCCCCGCCTTACTTACTGTTCGCCAGGATCGCGTACTGCGCCGACGTCCGCTGATGGACGTCCGCGAGCTGATTCGCGTCTACGTCGGCCGCGTAGCGATCGTAGGAAACCGTGCAGTAGTACTTGATCGCGGCGGCCTGCCCGCCGATGTACTCCCGGCAATGCGCGAACGGCAGGTTCTTGGGCGGCTCTACCCGACGGAACAGCTTGCTCGGCTTGCTGTGTTCGGCCGCGATCCGCTGGGCCGCGGCAGCATCCTTGGCCCGGTATAGGAGATTGCCCTTCCAGGAGATGCGGTCGACGCCGGTCTCCTCGAACAGCTTGGCATCGGCTCCGGGATCTCCCGACAGCTGGAGACCGCCGTGCCGGTCGTAGACGCCGGGAATGCCGCGCTGGGCCTGGTCATCGGTCACGGTAGGCAGCGCACGGGCCAGCATGCCGTCGAGGTCGATGTCCTGATCCATCAGCTTGTCGGGCGCCGGTGCGGAAAAGTCCTTCATGCGCGCCGAGACCGTCTCGATGCTCTTCTCCACGCGCGCAACCATTTTCGACGTGTCCTGCTCCTTCAGCTCGCCGAGCAGGCTGTCATAGATATAGGTGAAGATGACGTACCGGCCGGTGGCGGCCCATGACCGGAATTGCCAGTGCTGGTCCTTCGTGGTCAGCACATGCGCCGCCGGGAACTTACCGATCGAAACGGATTCGTAGTCGGGGGATGTGTCGGCCTCCGCCGTGGCCATGGCGTCGGCGGCCCGGGTGGCGTCCTGTTCGGTGTTGAACAGCATCACCAGATTCTCGAGCTCATAGGACACCGTCGGTTTGTCGCTGGACCTGCCCGCACTGACGAATCCCGAAATCAACCCGGGCGCAGTGTCGGACAAGCGCTGGGTGTCCGCCTTCATCCGCCCCTTGATCGCGCCGGAGCCGTAGTCGATGAACAGCCGGATCGCCCCGGACGTCGCGGGCGGCGGATGCTTCACCTCGCCGATGATGTCCATCGGCAGCGGCACGTAGTTGCCCATCCGCATGGCCACCACCGCCCGCGCCTGATCGAGGCTGGTCGGCTTGCCGTACTCCTTGGGTTTGGTCGCTAGATTTCCCACATCCAGCTGGCTCGGATCCACCTTTGGTTGTGTTGGTGCCGCGCCGCCCGAATCGGATCCACAGGCCGTGGTCACGGCCAAAGCGGCGACCAGCCCGGCCATGAACAGCCCTCGACCAATCCGCATCGTTCTACCCCTCCGTCGCCAACCCGACCGCGCACAGCGGTCGTCGTACGTCCTGATGCCACTCCCAACGCGACCAGGACCAGCGCTTGCAGAGAAGATAGCACTCGGCGGGAGAGTGCGACACGGTGGCGACTCGGCTCCCTTGTGCCGGACCAGGCCGAATCGCGTCGCCATTACTGGTTGTTGGCGAGCAGAGCGTACTGAGCCGCCGCACGCTGATGAGCGTCGGTGAGCTGGGCACTCTCCACCGTGGCGACGTATTGCCGATATCGGACGACGCAACGGAACCGCTTGTCTTGGTACTCGAACTGGTCGGATCGACCCTCGCCACACTTGCTCTCCGGAACATTTGCGGGAGAATCCGCGACACCGGGATAGTTTTGCTCGAGAATCTTGCTTGCCAGTGTCTTGGCCGCGTCGGAGTCGCGGGTGCGGACTACTTTTGAGGTGTTGCGGGGGCCGTTTGCGGACAGTGCGTATCTGTCCAAACCTACGTCTGCCGCAAGGCGTTTCCAGTAATTCTGATCAAGAGTTTCATGTAGGAAACCTCGTTGGCCCAATATCAGTTGGTTCTGGAAGTCTGGCGTGCCGAATCCTTCGAGATTCAGTGTGCGTCTGAGCATTCCGTCGGGGTCGTAGTCGAGCCGGAGAGTCTCGTCGAGGGTGAGCGGTTTCAACGCGTCCAACAGTGGGACTTCCGCGTCGTAGGCCTTCTCTGCGAGCGCAGCGAGGCCTTTGACATCCGCATCGGGCTGCCCGATGTAAAGGTTGATGACGTAGTGGCCGCGGGCCATGGTCGAGCCGATGGTGCTGACGCCGGGGCGCCAGTGCGACCGAGCTTGGGGGTAATTCGACAGCGGGACGCGCTCGTTCCTGTCCGCGGCTACCGAAAAATCGATGTTCTCTATCTCCGTGGCTGCTTGTCTGGCGGCGCCCTCGGTCGGAAATTGCAGGACAACGATCGTGGAGAAGGCGCTGTCAGCTGGGGGCTTGTTGTCTTTCCCCGGCGTGCGCTCACTGGAGCCTGCACCGAGGCCGAACAACATCCCGTTGCGCTCCAGCACAGGTTTATTGGCGTCGGCCAGCAGTTCTATCGCCGCGGTGGGGTCGGCGAGGGGGACAAGGCCGTTCGAGTATTTGAACCGCGCATCGATCTCCAGGCCGGTTGCTACGTGATCCGCGAGGCGCATCAGCGCAAGCTGCTTGCCGGTCGCCAAGCGCGGGTTGTACGTGAAGCGAAAGTCCAATGGGGCGGTGGAGTAGTTCCCCACATCGAGCTTCCGGACGTCGACCTCGCCGGCGGCGGGTGTTCCCGGAGTGCTCGAGCCGCAGCTTGCCAGCATCATTGCTGCGGCAGCGATCGCGATCGCGCAGTACGACTTTCGGATTCGGCGTGAATTCATCGGCTGCCCCGCCTCACTTGCTGTTCGCCAGGATGGCGTACTGCGCCGATACTCGCTGATGCGCGTCTGCGAGTTGGTTAGCGGCCACCTCGGTGGCATATCGGTCATACGAAACGGTGCAGTAGAACTTGATTGCCTGCGCCTGGCTCCCGCGATACTCCCGGCAGCTCGCGAAGGGCAGGCCCTTCGGTGGCTCCACTCGGCGGAAGTACCTGCTGAGCTTCCCGTGTTCGTCGGCTATCCGCTGCGCCCCCGCCGCATCACGGGCACGGTAGACGAAATTGCCTTTCCACGAAACACGATCCACGCCGGTCTCCTCGAAGAGCTTGACATCACCCCTGGGATAGCTCGACAGCTGCAACCCGCCGTGGCGGTCGTAGACACCAGGGATGCCGATTTGGGACTGGTCGGAAACCACGGTCGGCAGCGCCCGTGCCAGCATGCCGTCGAGGTCGATATCGGTGTCCGTCAGCTTGTCGGGGGCAGGTGCCGGGAAATCCTTCACCCGCTGGGAGATGAGATCAATACTCTTCTCGATGCGCGAGACGAGCTTTGATTCTTCGACAACCTTGAGCTCAGCCATGACGCTGTCGTAGATGTAAGTGAAGATCACGTACCGGCCAACCGAGTACCACGACCGAATCAGCCCGGGTTTATCAGGAAGAGTCTGCGTCTGTGCCGTAGGGAACTTCCCGATCTTCACGGATCGACTGTCGGCGGCGGTGCCGATCTCTGCGGCCGCGAGCTCGTTTGCCGCAGCGCCGGCGTCCTTTTCGGTATCGAACAGCATCACCACGTTGTCGAGTTCGTACGACAACGTGGGCTTGGCGCTGGATCGGCCGGTGCTGACGAAGCCCGAAAGGAATCCCTTCGCCGCCTCGTTGAGACGCGCCGCGGGCGCGGTCATCCTGCCGCTGATCGCTCCCGAGTCGAAGTCGGTGAACAGGCGAACCCCGGACGTCGCGGCCGGGGAGTAGGCCACTTCGGGCTCGATCTCCATCGGCAGCGGCACATAGTTGCCCAGCCGCATGGCCGCGACGATCCGGCCCTGATCGATGCTGGTGGCCTTGCCGTACGGCTTCGGCTGAGTCGCCAGATTCCCCACGTCCAGTTGAGCGAGATCGACCGTTGTCGTCGATGACTTGCTACCCGGCGCATTGTCCCCGCACGCGACGCCCACCGTGAGCACCCCGGTCACCATCACAGCGACCATCGTTCTACTACGCGCCGATCTCACGCGAAGACGCACACGCTCCCCCTTTGATCGCGGAGTCCTACCTCGACCCGGCCCCTGACCAGCCCGCTTGCCCAGCAAGATAGCACTCTGTCGGGCGGCGTCGTGCGGTGATGACTCAGGGGAGACGCGCTACTGCCTGTTCGCGAAGAGGGTGTATTGGGGGCGTGGTGGTGGGCGGCGTGGAGTTACCGTGATCGTCCGCATCGACCTGGTGTGGGCAGCGGTGGTCAGGCCGTGTCTGGTCGGGACTGGATGCGTTGTAGCCAGTTGCGGTGTTGTTGTCGGTCTTGTTCGTCGCGGTGGTGGATTCTGGCGAGGGTTTCGGCGAGTAGCTCACCTGGGTGATGGTGGTGGTTGACTCTTGGTTGTTGGTTGGGGTCGATGTGGGGTGGTGCGATCCAGCCGGTTCGGCCTGGGTATTTCGAATCCTTGCCTAGTGCAATGGTTTTCCAGCCGCCGGGGCCGTCGTGGATGAGGGCGTGGCAGTGGTCGCAGGCGAGGGTGAGGTTTTCTATGGTGGTGGGTCCGCCTTTGGCGTGGTCGCGGATGTGGTGGGCGGCGGTGGTGCTGGCGGGTGCGCTGCAGCCGGGGCGGGTGCAGCCGCGTACGGCGGCGATCAGTGCCAGTCGTTGTGCGGGTGAGGCCAATCGTTTGCCTTGCGCGAAATGTAGTGGCATACCGTGTCGGTCGATGATCGCCAGATAGGGTTTCGCGGTGGCGGCCATTTCGATGGCGTCTTCGATGGGGACGGTGCCGCCGGTGGCGGTGGTGGCGACACCAGCGGCGTCTTCCAACTGGTCGATGCTCATGGTGATGATCGCTGAGACCGGCAAACCACGGTGCGAGCCGAGGTTGTCGGGGGACACACCGGGGGCCAGCAGTGCCAGCAGCGCGTCATGGGTGCGTTGGGCGGTGGTGCGGGTGTCGCGTTTGGCGGCGGCGGTGAGCAGGTCGGGGTCGATGTGTTCGCTGTCGCCGCGGGGGCTTTCGGGGTCGTCGGGGTTGTTCATGCCGGGGCGGCCGAGTTTGGCGATGCAGGGGTCGAGCAGGGCTCGTAGTTGTGGGGTGATCATGCCTTTGATGGCTGACATGCCGTCGGAGTGTTGGATACCGAGGGTGAGTTCGCGGCGGCGTTGCCGGTCGGTGTGATCGGTTTTTTGCCCGTCGGGGTCGAGGTAGGCCAGGATTTTCTCGCCGACCTGGGCTACTTTCTCGGGTTCGAGGTCGCGGGCCGCGGTGGCCAGGATCTGTTCGGCCGCTTCGTATTCGGGGTTGTCGGTGCAGCCGGGGATCCGGTTCAACACTTTGTGGATCACTCGTGCATGCTCGACCGAGATCTCGCCTTCGGTTTGCGCGGTGGCGGTGGCGGGCATGCGGGGTTCGATCGGTTCGCCGTGCATGGTGTGGAACGACCCCAACTGGGTGGTCGCGGCGACCCGGGCTCCGGCTTCGGTGTGGGACAGGCGCAGGGTTTCGATCAGGAACCGCTTCAAGGTTCCCGCGCCGGTGCGCCCGGGGATCGAGCGATCCGAAACCTCCACATACAGGCGGTGTTCCAGCGCGACGGCCATCCGCTTGTGTTGTTCGAGATCGCGCACCATCGCGACCACGTCATCATCGGACAGTGGTGTCAGATCCCGGTCGAGCAGTCCGGTCATGGCCGTGTTCAACGGGGCGATACCCCGTTGAAGATCAGCCGGATCGCTCGAACACATGAACGAATTCTATCCGAACTATACCGGCCTAGTCCAGCGAAAACCCCATCTGAACTGCACCTTTTCACACCACGCCGGTGCCTCCGCCTTCCACTCCAACGCTCGCGTCCTGGCCGCCTGATTCCCGCCACCCACTCACCATTCATCGACGATCTTGGATCTCGAGAACGGCGCCACAGCCCGATGACTCGGCTGGAAGTCCAGTACATGCACCCGGCTCGACTGCCACGCCGGGGACGGCAGGCGACGTGCCCAGCACTGCTGGAGGCAAACCCTTTGCCGGGTAAGCCCTACCGCGAAGGGAGACGACCTAATGGCTGTTCGCGAAGAGGGAGTACTGGGCGGCGGCGCGCTGGTGGGTGTCGGGGAGTTGGTCGCTGGTGACGAAGCCGACGTATTCGCGGTAGGCGACTACGCAGGTGAAGCGTTTGACGCGGGGTTCGGGCTGGTTTTCGACGCAGGCCGAGTCGGGGACGTTGGGTGGTGCCTCCGCGGGCTGTTTGATCTGGGTGAGGGTGATGCGTTCGGCGACAGTCTTTTTGGCGGTGGCCGCGTCGGGAACGTGGGCGACCAGGGTGCCTTCGAGGCTGGCGAACTTGTCGGCCTTCATGGCGGTGAACTGTTTCTTGGTGAACTCGCGATTGTTGACGAACGCGAGCATGCCCTGCGGGCCGAACAGTCCTCGATCGTTGCCGTTGTAGGGGCCTTCGTAGTTGTGCGGGTTGAGGGTTCGGGTCAGCAGGTGGTCAGGATCCCAGGGGAGCAGGAGCACCTCTTCCTCGGTGAGCGGCTTCAGCTTGTCGAGCATCGGAAGCTGGGTGTCGTAGGCCTGCTGGGCCAGGGAGGTCAGCCCGCTCATATCGCCGCTGGGGGTGGAGATGAGGAAGGAGACGACGTAGGGGCCGTGCGCGAGGAAGGTGCGCAGGAATGGCGAGCCGGGCTGCGAATGTGCTTTGACCTGAGGGTATTTCGTGAGCGTTGCGGGCTGGTTGACCTCTTGGAGTGCACCGAAGTCGGCGTCGTAGAACTGGGCTGCTGCCTGCTGCGCGCGGTCGGCGTCGGGGAACTGCATGACCGTGGTGGCGACGGTGGTCGAGTTCTTGTGTTGCTCCGGTTTGGCGGGCCAGGGCTGGTAGCCGTTGATCGAGAAGCTCTTGTCGCCGCCGGCCACCTTGAAGCCGAACAACATCTTGTTCTGCTTGGCCACCGGCACCATGATGCTCTCCGGCCCGAGCTCCCAGGGCAGCACGCCTGCCGAAAGAGTGGTGGCCAGGCCGCCGTACTTCATGCGTGGATCGATGTCGTAGGCCGAGGTGACGTAGTCGGTCAGGCGGGTGGCGGCGACCTCATGCATCTTGTAGAAGGCCGGGCGATAGTCGTCGTCGTGCGCGTTGAGCGGCACGGTGGGGTAGTTGCCGACGTCGAGCTTGCGAATGTCGAGCTCGGCGGGTTGCGAGGTACCGGACACGGTCGAGCCGCAGGCGGTCAGTGTGACGGCCAGCCCGACAGCCGCCAGTGTTGCCGCGAATGTGCGCATGGGAGTTCTCATTTGGCGTTCACCAGCACTACGTATTCGGCGGAGATCCGCTGCTGTGCGTCGGTCAGTTGCTGTGACCAGGAGAAGGCGGCGTAGCGGCCGTAGGACACCGAGCAGTAGAAGCGGAAGGCCAGCTTCTCCCGGCCGATGTACTCCCGGCAGTGGCCGGCGGGCAGGTTCCTCGGTCCGGGGGCGCTCCTGTACTTCTTGGTGAGGCCGCCGAGATCGGCGCGCAGTTTCTCCGCCGACTCGGCATCGCGTGCCCGCCACACCTGGACGGCGTCGAGGGAGATCTTGTCGGCGCCGTACTCGTCGATCGCCTTGCGTACCTTGTCGTATGGGGTCGTGACCAGTGCCGCCACCTTGGCGTCGTAGGCGCCGGGCGGTTCGGTGAAGCTGTCGTCGCTCGGTCGCTGCAGGTTGCGGGCGAGCATGCCGTCCCGGTCCAGTTCGGCATCCATCAGCTTGTCGACCGGTGTGCCAGGGAACTTCGCGATCGCGGGGACGATCTTGTCGAGGCTCTTCTCGACCAGCGCGGTGAGCGTGGGCTGATCCACCTTCGCGAGAAAGATCTTCATGTAGTCGTAGATCCAGGTGTAGATGACGTATCTGCCGGTGGCGAAGAAGGATCCGATGGATTGTTTGGTCGGCTGCCAGTGGGCGTGCGCGGCGGGATATTTGGGGATCGTCACGGGTTCATTGGTGGCGCCCGCCTCGAAGTCGGCGCGCTCCAGTGCCTCGGCCGCGGCGGTGGCCTTCTGCTCGTCCGGGAAGATCAATATCGAGTTGAGCAGGTCGATGCCCATGTTGTCGCGCTCGGTGCTCGCGGTGCTGGTGAATCCGGCGACGAAATCCGGCGCGACCTCGGCGAACCGGTCGACCGCCATGATCTTGCCGAGCGAGCTTCGCGGATCGAGGAATACGGCCCCGACGAACGGAGACCGTTCCACGAACCTCGGGTCGATCTCCGCAGGCAACGGCACGAAGTTGGCGAGTCGCTCGGCCTCGACCACCCGCGCCTGGTCCTGGTTGTGAACTTTGCCGAGCGGACGCGGCTGGGTCGCAAAGCCCCCGACGTCCAGCTGCGCGAGATCTACCGGCGGCTCGGTTTTCGCTTGCGGCGTCTCGGATCCGCACGCCGCGCCCACCGCGAGCGCCCCCGCGATTACCAGCGCGCCGAATAGTCGGCCCGGCATAGATTGCACAGCGAATCCCCCGATCTAGGTCTGTCGCCGCGCAGTTTACTGACTGTTCGCGAAGAGCGCGTACTGGGCCACTGCCCGCTGCTGCGCGTCGGCCAGTTCGTCGCTTTCGGCGAATCCGACGTATCGGCGGTAGGCGACCATGCAGGTGAACCGTCTATCGGTGGACTCGGTTTCGCGGACCTTGTTCTCGACGCAGGCGGAATCGGGGACAAGGGAGGGCGCCGCCGCGTCGAACAGCCGCGGCGTGACCGTGATCCGATCGGCGATCACCTGCTTGGCGGCCGCGTCGTCGCTGGTTCGGACGACCATGTTGTTCTGGTGCAGGCCGGTGGAATGGAAGGCGACCTTGTCGGCCTTCATCGCGGTGAAGCGGCGCTGCGCGAAATCTCGGTCGAGGGACCAGAGCAGGCTGCCGCGCACGCCGAGTACGCCGTGGAAGTCGGCGCTGGGTGTGGTATTCCCGTCGGGATTCACGACTTTGGCGAGCAGGTTGTCGGGATCGACTGGCAGTCGCCGCATTTCGTCTTCGGTGAGTGGCTTCAGCCGATCCAGTAGCGGCAGCTGGGCGTCATAGGCCTTCTCGGTCAACGAGATCAGCGCGTCGAGCTCGGGCCGTGGGGTGGAGACGACGAAGCTCACCACGTACGAGCCGTGCGCGGAGAAGGTTCGCAGGAAGGGGGAGCCGGGACGCCAGTGTGCTTTGACGTCGGTGTATTTCGGCAGGTGCGCAGGCTCGTTCGCGGGGTAGAAGTGATATCGGCTCCGGTTGGCGGCGAGATCGGCCGCGTAGAACTCCGCCGCCGCCCGCTGCGCGCTTGTCGCGTCGGGAAATTGCATGATCGCGGTGGACACCATGGTCGTGGCCGAGTCGGACTCGGTCAGCCAGTTCGAGGTGGGATCGACCTCGAACAGGCAACCGGCGCAACCGATGTCCTGAAGGCCGAACAGCAATCGGTTCTTGTACGCGATCGGCTCCATGATGGCCTTGGATCCATGGATGTCGGTCAGGCCACCGGGCTTCAGCACCTTCGGCCGCACGCCGTAGATCAGCTTCGGATCGAGATCGCCGGCCGAGACCACATAGTCGGCCAGCCGCATGGCGGCGACTTCCTCGGGTTGTCTCGTTTCGGTGAGTGCTACCTCGGAAGTCGTTGTGCCGCAGGCCGTGAGCGCGCCGATGAGCAGTGCGAACGCCGCGCCCGCCGAGAGTGATCTCCTGATGCCGTACACGTGGTCCCCAATCGCTCGTGTCCGGCGGCATCGTATGCCGCCGGACATGAGCGAAAAGTCAGCAAGACATCATCGTGGCTCGTTCAGAGGCTGTTGGCGAGCAGCGCGTACTGAGCCGCAACCCGTTGGCGCACATCGGGTTCGCGGTCGCTGTTGACGCCTGCCACGTAGCGTCCGTAGGAGACATAGCAGCGGTATTTGAACTCTTCCTTCGGATCGCCCTTGGCGTTGAGCACCTCGCACTTGGCGCCGGGGACATCGCGCGGCGCGTCGATCGCGTCGTAGTGATCGCTCTTGGCGGCGTGCAGCTCCTTGAGCAGTACCGGCGCGGTCGTGCGATCCCTGGTGCGCGCGACGAAGGTGGTGTCGGCGATGGCGTAGCGGTCGGTGCCGGTCTCGTCGAGCACGCGCTGCCACTTCGCCTGATCGCCTGCTTCGGTGACCAGGAAATTCGGGCCGTAGGAGGCGAATGTCTCGGCATCCGGCTTGCGGTCCTTGCGCTCCGCGACGGCGACCCTGGCCAGCATCTCGTCGGGATCGGCCTTCAGCGCGCCGATCTTATCGGCGGGAGTCGCCTGGAATTTGTCCAGCTGCGCGGTCGCCGCGGTGAGGGTCTTGTCCGCCCAGTCGATCAGTTCCTTGCTGTCCGCGCGCGGCTGCTCGATGAGCAGCGAGATGACGAACTCCTTGTACGGCATGTAGACGCCGATGCTTGCGACGCCAGGACGCCAGTGGAGCAGGGCATCCTTGAACTTGCTCGACGTCAGCCTGCGATTGTCCGGCGATACGCCGAAGTCGACGTCCTCCAACTCCTTTGCGGCGGATTTCGCGGTGCTCGCCTCGGCGAAGCGGACCAGCACGGTGCCGATGACGGTGCCGTCCTTGCCTGGCTCGGTGGCGCCGCTGGAGGCCTGGTCGCCGCCGACATAGGAGTAGGCCACGATCATCTTTCGCTTCTCCAGCACCGGCTTGGACACATCCGACAGCTGCTTGATCGCGTCCTCGGGGGTGAGCATCACGGTGGCGAAGCGTCCCACGTTGAGCGTCGGGTCGATCCGCATCGTCGGCACCACGGCCTCCGACATTCGGATGCCTTCGAGCGCGGGTCCGTTGCTCGCGACATCGATGTCGTATTTGTGTTTGTCGACCGGATAGATGCCGACCTCCAATTTGCGCACATCCAGCTCACCGGCGAGCGGTTTCCCCGTTACCGCTCCACAACCGGTCAACAGTCCGGCGAGCGCGACACAGGCCGCGCCGAATACGATGCCCCGACGGCGAATCCGTGAAATTCGAAGTGGTGCTCTACAAGACATGGCAGGCCCCTCGTTCCTCCCGATATTGCCTATGAAGTTACCGGACGGACGCCGGGCGATGGGCCCCTTGAAGGGTGCATCCCTATACCCTTGTGGTGTGTTGACAACCCCGCCCCGTGCTCCTCGTGGAGGCCGATCGCGTTGATGGATCGGCAGGTCGAGGTTGTCTCAGGAAACCATGTGGTCGCGCGGTTGGCGGGTGCCGTCGTGGTGGTCGCGCACCGTGGGCCGGGCAGGCCGACCCAGGATTCGCCCGCGGTCGTCGCGCTGGAGTCGCTGGCGGAGCTGGTTCGCGATGCGTCCGAACATGATTCGAGCGGGCACGGCGCGCTGGTGGCCAGGCAGGCCACCCGCTGGCTGATGAAGACCGCGGAGCAGATCAGCCCGGGGGAGCCGATCGATTTCGGCATCCTTTCGCCCGCCGAGACCGGCGGGGTGGCGATCTTCCTGCACGGCGCGGTCACCGCGGTGCTCGCGAGCGACGGCGGCGTGGAGCGGTATCGGGGCAGCGATGCGGCGTTCACCATCGACCGGGTCGCCGCGACACCGGCGCGCGCGATCGCGCTGTTCGTCGACGACGCCAAGGGTCGCGTACCCGATCTACCGGAGGAACGCGGCGTCGGCTGGCTGGTCGAAGGCATCGCGCAGGCGGGCGGTGCGATCGTCTGGAGCGTCGGCGCGCGCAAGCGCGCACCGGATGCCGCGACCGATGCCGCCCCGCGGGTGCCGCCGCCGACGGCGCGCATCGATTCCGAACCCGTGTACCGTCCCGAGCCGGAACCCGAATCGCGCCCCGCGGCCCGGACGGCGGCGGCGACCGCCATGCTCGACTCACCCCAGGCGCAGCAGGCCGCCGACCCGCACTTCGCGCAGACCCAGCTCACCGGAACCAACCCGGCTCCGCGCCCCGACCCGGATCTGCAGCGGCGGCTGGAGGCGACGGCGAAGGCGACCGCGCTCACGGTCAAAGTGATGGGATTCAAGTGCGCGCGTGCGCATCCCAGCGATCCGCGCTCGGCGTTCTGCACGGTGTGTGGCATGCCGGTGGATCAGACGCAGGCGGTCATCGAGGTGGTCCGGCCGCCGCTCGGCATGCTGATCCTCGACGACGGGATGACCTTCATGCTGGCCGCGGACGCCGTGCTCGGCCGCGATCCCGAGAATTCCGAACCCGCGCAGCGCGGCCTGGTGCCGCTGCGGGTGGACGACACCTCCGGCGGCATGTCCCGCGCGCACGCGGAGATCATGCTGGTGAATTGGGATGTGTCCGTGCTGGATCGGGGATCGACCAACGGAACGCGCACTCGGCTGCCCGGCTATCGCGACTGGGTGCGCCTGGCGCCGAACCAGCCGATGGTGCTGGTACCCGGCACCGAGATCATGATCGGCAACCGGGTGCTGCGCTTCGAGCACGCGGCGCCGCCGCCGTTCGGGCGCTAGCTCAGGAGTGCTGAGACATTCAGGAGTACCGCGACGACATTCAGGAGTACCGCGACATACAGGTGTTCTCGCCGTTCAGCACACCGGCGCGGAACGCGTCGACACGGGAGAATCCGCTCGGCACCGTCTGACCGTCGGCATCGCTCGCGGCGAAACCGTCGGAGAGCAGCCCGGACACCGCCTCGTCCAAATCGCCTGCGGCAAGGGAGATATCGCCCTGCGCGGGGGAGCGGCCCGGCTGCGCGAGCTTACCGGTGACCACGCCGGATAAACATGCCGCACGCAAACCGGCCTTGGCGCCGACCAGGCTCTGGTTGTGCGACTTCTGCACCGCGAGGGTGTAGCGGGCGATGAAGGCGACGTAGGCGTTGTAGTCGCCGGTCACCTTGATCGGCAGCGGATCGCTGTCGTCGGCATTGGATTGGCCGCGCTTGGCCAGCTCTGGCAGGTCGGTGGCGATGGTGTTGGTCGTCGGGCAGTACGAGACCGGCGGGGTCGGCTTGCCGCCGCGGCAGTCGATCTTCGCGCCGCTGTAGGTGTAGGTCGGTTCCGGCTTGATCGGCAGGATGAAGGCGAGCGCCTTGGTCAGCTCGACGAGCACATCCTTCGTCACCTCGTATTCGCCACGGCCCTGATCGCCGTTGAAGCTCTGCGGCAGATTGCCACGGCGGGTGTTGATCTCATCGATATCGATGCCCTTGCAGCCCTTCGGGCCATCGGTGAAACCGATCTGCACCGCGGTCACCCGCTCGAACGCCGAACCGTGCACACTCTCCGGATCGTCCGGATTGGAATCGCGGATGGCCACCGTCGCGGCGAGCACCTGGTTGAGGCCCTCGGAGGTGTTGATGGTGAAGTGCTTCGATTTGCCTTCGGCCACATTGCGGATGAACGCGCCCGCGAAGCAGTCGGCCTGCTGTTCCTTCACGATCACCGGGTCACGCGGCGCGACGATCTTGGCCATGGCCTGCACGGCGTGGCCGTACTCGTGCGCGAGCACCATGACCACCGACATCTTGCCGAAGGTGTCCTCGATGGTCGGCAGCAGCACCGAGCGGTCCCACCCGATGGAGTTGTCAAGCCGGCAGTAGGCGGCGTTCACCAGGTGAAAGGTGGACTCCTTGCAGAACTCGAGCGATTCGCCGCGCTGGGCCTTCGCGTTCCACGAGATGAGCTTGTCGACCGGTGCGAACTCGCCCTGGAATTCCTTGCCGAACGCACCGCGCCAATAGGTTTGGATGTCCTCGATGGCGTTGAGCGCGAGCGCGTCGGTCGCGCTGCCGTCGCCGTTGACGGCGGTCAGCGAGCTGTCGGGGACGCCGCCGCGCGGGCCGCTCGGGCCGTTGGTCGTCGGCAGCCCGGCCACCTTGAAGGGATCGTCGTATACCGAGACCGCGCGCCCGTCGACAAGGTTGGTACAGCCCGTCACCAGCGCCGCGGCGCATAGCAGGACCGTAACGAGAACGGTCGCTCGAAGTTTCGGCAAGGCTCCCCCTATGTCGGCCGGCATCGCTCACATATCGGTCGCCGGAACGGGCAAAAGGCGTACCTCCGCATTCGCTCCGGCCGTGCGCAGGCTGAGGACGGCTGCGCCGACTGCGTCTAAAGGGCGCGTCGGGGGCACCGCCGATGTCCGGGTGATGGAATAGTATCCGCTGCATGTCTTCACCGGGGGCGCAGACCATCACCGTGCGCCATGATGGAACCGAACGGGTCTTCGATTCGAGCAAGCAGATCACCATGGGCCGCGCACCCGAAGTGACCTTGTTCGTCGACAGCCCGCTGGTGTCACGGGTGCACGCGACGCTCGCCTGGCAGGGCAGTGCCTGGGTGCTCACCGATAACGGCAGCACCAACGGCGTTTTCGTGGATGCGCGCAGGCTGACGCATCCGGTGTCCATCGACAGACCGACGCAGGTGCGGCTCGGTGACGCGATCAGCGGGCCGCTGCTGCATCTGCTGCCCGCGGCCCCGCCGCAGCGCAGACCCCCGGCCCAGCAGGCGCCGCCGACCCAGCAGCGCCCCCCGGTGGGCGGTCCGTCCTCCGGTCCGCACGGTTCGCCGGGCGGACCCGGCCCGTCCCCGGGTCAAGGCCCGTCGACCGGACAGCCCCGCCCGCAGCAGGTTTCGCGCCCGCCGGTGGCGCCGCCGCCGGTCCAGCAGACGCCGAATGTCAACATGACCACCAAGGCCGACACCTCGATGCTGCCGCCGGTGCGGGCCAGGCCGTCCACCGCGCCGATCGCGCGCGCCGACCGGCTGCCGCCCGGTGGACTCAGCATCGGCCGCACCACCGACAACCAGATCGTGGTCAACGATCCGCTGGCCTCACGCAGGCACGCCCGCCTGATCGCCACCAACGACGGCCTCGCCATCGAGGACTTGGGTTCGGCCAACGGCACTTTCGTCAACGGCCACCGCCACGAGCAGACGGTGCTGCGCGAGCGCGACATCATCACCATCGGCAATATCGACTTCGTCGTGCAGCAGGGCACGCTGGTGCACCGGCAGAAGCCGGTCGCCGAGCAGGGCCTGCACGTGCACGGGGTCGGGTTCACCGTCGAGGGCAACAAGCAGCTGCTCGTCGATGTCAACATGCAGGCAGGGCGCGGCACGCTCACCGCGCTGATCGGACCGTCGGGCGCGGGCAAATCGACGCTGTCCAAACTCATCGCGGGCACCACCCTGCCCTCGGGCGGCGTTGTCACCTTCGAGGGCCGCAACCTGCACGCCGAATACGAGGCGCTGCGCTCGCGCATCGGCATGGTGCCGCAGGACGATGTGCTGCACCGTCAGCTCACCGTGCGCCAGGCGCTCGGCTTCGCCGCCGAACTGCGGCTGCCGCCGGACAACTCCAAGGCCGACCGCCAGAAGGTGATCGACGGTGTGCTGAAAGAACTTTCGCTCACCGAACACGCCGACACCAGGGTCGACCGGCTCTCCGGCGGCCAGCGCAAGCGCGCCTCGGTCGCGCTGGAGCTGCTCACCGGTCCCTCGCTGCTGATCCTCGACGAGCCGACCTCGGGCCTCGACCCGGCGCTGGACCGTCAGGTCATGGTGATGCTGCGCGAGCTGGCCGACGCGGGCCGCGTCGTCATCGTGGTGACGCACTCGGTGGCGCATCTGGACATGTGTGATCAGGTGCTGCTGCTCGCACCCGGCGGCAAGACCGCCTACTGCGGGCATCCCTCCGGTGTCGGCGCCGCGCTCGGCACCAGCGACTGGGCGGAGATCTTCGGGCGGGTGGCGGACAATCCGGACCAGGCGTTCGCCGCCTACCGGTCCAGACAGGCGGTCGTGCCACCGCCGCCACCTCCGGCGCCGCGCCAGACCGGCACCGGCACCGGTCCGAAATCCAGTGGCCGAAAACAGTTCACCACGCTGGCGCGCAGGCAGATTCGCCTGATCCTCGCCGACCGCGGCTACCTGGCCTTCCTGCTCATCCTGCCGTTCGTGCTCGGCGCGCTCTCGCTGGTGGTGCCTGGCAAGAACGGTTTCCAGCGCGGCGGATTGACGCAGCTGCCCGACGGCAGCTTCGTGCCGAACGGCGGCAGCGAGACCCAGCAGCTACTCGTGGTACTGATCCTCGGCGCCTGCTTCATGGGGTCGACGCTGACGGTGCGCGACCTGGTCGGTGAGCGCACCATCTACCACCGCGAACGCGCGGTCGGGCTGCTGCCCTCGGCATATCTGTGGTCCAAGATCATGGTGTTCAGCCTCGCCGCGCTGTTGCAGTCGGCGGTGCTCGTCGCGATCGTGCTCGCCGGGAAGAAGCGGCCCGGCGATGGTGCGGTGATCTCCTCGGGCAGTGCCGAGCTCTACATCGACATCGCGTTGACCGCCGTCTGCTGTGTGGTGGTCGGCCTGCTGCTGTCGTCGCTGGCCAAATCGAGCGAGCAGGTGATGCCGCTGCTGGTCGTCGCGATCATGTGCCAGCTGGTGATGGCGGGCGGCATGATTCCGGTGACCGGACGCGTAGTGCTCGAACAGGTCTCGTGGCTGTTCCCCGCGCGCTGGGGCTATGCCGCCGGAGCGTCGACGGTGGATCTTCGCGGACTGTTCATCAACGCGCAACCTGATCGGCTGTGGAACCACGCCGCGGGCACATGGGTGCTGGACATCGCGGTCCTGCTGGTGATCACGCTGGTGCTGGCGATCATCACGTGGCGCAGGCTGCGGCTGAAGAAGTCGGCGATCGCATGAGCGAGCGAACCATGTCGCAGCCTGTCTTGTGTGGACAGCCGAGCACGTCTCGCGCGTACCAGGCAGACTTAAGCCTGTGACAGTGCGAGTAGGGGCAGTGCATCTCGGTTGGGATGTGGTGTCCGTGTCGGCGGGCGGCGGTGGCACACCGATCCGTCCGGTGCAGGTGGAAGGCACGTATACGCCGCCGGCCTATCTGCTGGCGGATTCGTCGGGCCGGTTGCACACCGCGGGTGTCGACCGGCAGCGGCCCGACCTCGGCATGGCGATCGCGGACGTGCGCGACATCCTCGGGCACCCGCAGATCGTGGTGGCCGGTGCGACCTGGCCCGCGGAGCTGGTGTTCCGCGCCAGGATGTACAACCCCCTCGCCGCGATCGGCAAATATCTGCGCGGCAAACCGGATCTGGTGGCGCTGCCCTTCCCGGACGGCTGGCCGGACGAGAAGGTCGACGTCTACTGCAGGCTGGTCGAGCAACTCGACGTCACGGTGGAACCGCTGCCCGAGAGCGTCGCGCTGTCGGGTTACGTGCGCGCGCTCAACCTGGTCGCCGCGCCGGATGAGCGGCATCCGCACGGCGTCGGCGCCACCGGCGTGTACTCCGACGGCAGAACCATGCTCGTCGTCGCGGTGCACGGCGACGACGAGCAGCCGACCGAATCGGTGGACGTGCCGGTGGCGCCGGACGCGATGCGCGATGCGCGATCCGCCGACAATGTGGTGATCGAGGTGATGGCCGCGGCCCGCTCGATCGGCGCGGACACCTCGACGCTGCTGCTCGCGGGCAATGTCTGTTTCAACGACGCGCTGCGGCTGGCCTTCCAGAATCATCTCGGGCACCGGCTGCAGGTCGCCGACCATCCGATGCACGCGCTGGTGCTCGGCGCCGCGCATCTGCTGGTCACCGATACCGCCGCGATGGAACCCGACGCGGACCTGCCGGAGGCCCGTTCGGAGGCGCATCAGGTCCATGCGGACCTGCCGCCGGGGACGGACCCGGCAGGTCAGCAGGTGGCCTCGGCCCAGCAGCAGGCGGAATCCGCTCAGCAGCAAGTGGTTTCGGCGCAGCGGCAGGCGGAAGCGGCGCAGCGCCAGGCCGAATCGGCGCAGCGGCAGGCCGAGGCGCCGCAGCACCGAACGGACCTACCGCCATCCCGGACAGAGTCGACCGGACCCCGTTCGGCCGCGCCGGTGGTGACCTACGGCCCCGGCTATCCGACCACCCAGCCGACGGGCGACGAGCCGACCGCGCGGGTCGGCCGCGGCGCACTGCCGCCGAACCTCGCCGAACTGGGTAGTCGTTTCACCCGGCCACCGAACCAGCACCCCGACGAAGAGACGACGACGGTCATGGGCCGCCCGCCGCAGTACGGCCCGCCCTCGGGCCCGCTGCCCGGCGGCCCGGTGCCGCCGCTCGGCCCGCGCGGTCCGTACCCGGCGGGCCAGGCGCCGCAGGAGCCCGAGGACGACGAGGGCAAGCCGCGCAAGGGCAAGCTGTGGAACAAGATGAAGGGCAACCTGTTCGGTGCGCCGACGGTGATCGGCGCGGTCGCGCTCGCCGCGGTGGCGCTGCCCGCGCAGGACCGGATCGTGCCTACGGCGCTGGATACACCGCCCGCCGCGTGCCCGCTCACCCCGCGCGCTCACCCCGAGCAGCATCCGGGCATCGACCAGGTGCGCGGCACGCAGGAGGCCGAGCCGGACTGCGCGCCGTCCGGTATCGACACGTTGCGCTACCGGGTGCCAGGCAAGCCGGGAGTGGTCGACCCCGGTCCGCCGTTCGAGATCTGACCGGTTTCGGGTTGGCGGTAGGCGGCTGGTATCGTGGCTCGTTGGCGTGTGGACGACCAGGCAGTTTTCTGCCCGATCGGACATCGAGCCCCGGGTCTCCACCGGCCGCCGGGGAACTCGACCGCACGCTTGGCCGGCAACACCGACTACAGACAGGGAAGCACTGTGCCTACGTACAGCCCCAAGGCTGGTGACGTGACCCGCAAGTGGTACGTCATCGACGCCACTGACGTAGTGCTCGGCCGCCTTGCCGTTCAGGCAGCGAATCTGCTGCGTGGCAAGACCAAGCCGACCTACGCGCCGAACTTCGATGGTGGCGACTTCGTCATCATCATCAATGCTGACAAGGTTGCCATCTCCGGCAACAAGAAGCAGGACAAGCTCATCCACCACCACTCCGGGCACCCGGGCGGCCTCAAGTCGCGCACTGTCGGTCAGGTGTTGGAGTCCCGGCCGGATCGTCTCGTGGAGAAGGCCGTCAAGGGCATGATCCCGAAGAACAAGCTCGGCAACGCGATCGCCGGCAAGCTCAAGGTGTACGCGGGCCCGACCCATCCGCACGCGGCTCAGCAGCCCGTTCCGTTCGAGATCAAGCAGGTGGCCCAGTGACCGCTCCCGAGGAATACACCGAAGACATCGTCGAGGAGATCGTCGACGCCGACGGCACCGTCGAGGTCGTCGAGGAGGAGTACGGCTACGAGGCCGAGCCCGCCACCTTCGCGCCCGTCGTGATCGACCGCCCGGTGCAGACCGTCGGCCGCCGCAAGGAGGCCGTCGTTCGCGTGCGCCTGCTGCCCGGCTCCGGCAACTTCGTGCTCAACGGCCGCACCATCGAGGATTACTTCCCGAACAAGGTGCACCAGCAGCTGGTCAAGTCGCCACTGGTGACCGTCGAGCGCACCGAGTCCTTCGACATCCACGCCCGCCTCGTCGGCGGCGGCCCGTCGGGTCAGGCAGGCGCCCTGCGTCTGGCCATCGCCCGCGCGCTGATCGAGGTCACCCCGGACGACCGCCCCGCCCTCAAGCGGGCCGGCTTCCTCACGCGTGACCCGCGTGCGACCGAGCGTAAGAAGTACGGCCTGAAGAAGGCCCGTAAGGCGCCTCAGTACTCGAAGCGCTGATTTTGGCCACGTCGGCCGCCGTCTTCCGGCACCCTGGTGGTGCCGGAGGCGGTACGGTCGACGCGGCAGCTGTACGAGAGCAGGCTTCCAGCACGTCTGGCGCCTGCTCTCGTGCTGTATTTATCCTGCGGCGTTCGGCGGGCCCTGTCGCCTCCGGGCCCGGCGCGTACGCCGCGGATCCACCGATGAGGGGCGAGGTATGGGACGTTTGTTCGGCACCGACGGTGTCCGAGGGCTTGCCAATGAGTCGCTGAGTCCGGAACTGGCGCTGCGGATTTCGGGTGCCGCCGCGCAGATCCTGAGTCGCGGTAAGAAGCGAGCGCTCGCGGTCGTCGGTCGTGATCCACGCGCCAGCGGCGAAATGCTGGAAGCCGCGGTGATCGCGGGACTGACCGCGGCCGGGGTGAACGTGCTCTCGGTCGGCGTGCTCCCGACACCGGCCGTCGCCTACCTCACCGGGCTCTACGACGCGTGCCTCGGCGTGATGATCTCCGCCTCGCACAATCCCATGCCCGACAACGGAATCAAGATCTTCGCCGCCGGCGGGCACAAGCTCGACGACGAGATCGAGGACCGGATCGAGGCCCTGCTCGACGAGACGCCGCTGCGGCCGACCGGCGCGGGTATCGGCCGGGTGCTCGGCGCCTCCGGCGCGCGCGATCACGGACTCGTCATTCCCGAGCAGTACAGCGTCGCCAGCACGCACGAGCGCTACGTCGAACATCTGGTGGAGGCCACCGGGCAGGATCTGTCCGGACTCACCGTCGTGGTCGACTGCGCGCACGGCGCGGCCGCCGAGGTCGGTCCCGCCGCCTTCCGCGAGGCGGGCGCGACGGTGATCGCCATCAACGCCGAACCCGACGGCCTCAACATCAACGATCGTTGCGGCTCTACGCATTTGGATCAGGTGCGCGCCGCGGTGCTCGAGCACGGCGCCGACCTCGGGCTCGCCCTCGACGGTGACGCCGACCGCTGCCTCGCCGTCGACGCGACCGGTGCGGTGGTGGACGGCGACGGGATCCTCGCGGTGCTCGCGCTCGCCATGCAGGCCGAAGGGACCCTGATCGAGGACACCCTGGTCGCCACCGTGATGAGCAATCTCGGACTGCACATCGCCATGCGCGAGGCGGGCATCAAGTTGCTCACCACCGCCGTCGGTGACCGCTACGTGCTGGAGGAACTGCGCCGCAGCGGTTACGCGCTCGGCGGCGAACAGTCCGGGCACATGATCTTCCCGGCCTTCGGCACCACCGGTGACGGCATCCTCACCGGACTCAAGCTGATGGCACGGATGGCGCAGACCCGCCGCAGCCTGGCCGATCTGGCCTCGGTGCTGCGCACGGTGCCGCAGGTGCTGATCAACGTTCCGGTCAGCGACAAGGCCGTGGTCGCCGCATCGCCCGAGGTGCTGGAGGCGGTGCTGGAAGCCGAGCGCGAACTCGGCGACAGCGGCCGAATCCTGCTGCGCCCCAGCGGAACCGAGCAGCTGGTTCGCGTCATGGTCGAAGCCACCGATCCGGCGCAGGCGCAGCAACTCGCCGAGGATCTCGCCAAGCAGGTCGCCTCCGTCTGACCGCGTGCGGTTCTGGTCCGGAAGCGGAGCGTTCGTGTCATCCTGAAGGTCAGGAGGGGTGACATGAGCGAACGTCTATTGGAGAAGATCCACGAGCTCCGGCGGGTATATCGGCAGATCGGGCAGCAGTTGACCGCGGCGAACGAGCGCGGGGATCACGCGCTCGCGAGTCGGCTGCTCGCGAAACAGGAAGACCTGTTGGACGAGATCATGGCGCTGGAGTACCGCTACGGCGAGTTGGGCGGGGACACATCGGCATTGGGGTACTGAGCCCCGGGGGCTAGTGCTCGGTCAGTTGTCCGTCCGCCATGTGCCAGCGGCGGGTGGCGCTGATCGAATCGAGCATGCGGCGGTCGTGGGTGACCAGAATCAGTGTGCCCGTGAAGGATTCGACGGCCTGCTCCAGTTGTTCGATGGCGGGCAGGTCGAGGTGGTTGGTCGGCTCGTCCAGGACGAGCAAGTTGACGCCGCGGGCCTGAAGTAGGGCGAGGGCGGCGCGGGTGCGTTCGCCAGGGGAGAGGGTTTCGCACGGGCGGGTCACGTGCGGGCCGCGCAGGCCGAACTTGGCCAGCAGGGTGCGGACCTCGGCGTCGGGCCAATCGGGCATCTCGGCGCTGAAAGTGTCGGCCAGCGAGGCGGTTCCGTTGCTGGTGCCGATGTCCGCTCCGCAAGCTCCGCGGAACAGGCCGCGTGCCTGGTCGACCTCGCCGATCTGCACGCCGGAGCCGAGTGCCGCGGTTCCGGTGTCCGGCTTCAGCTTTCCGAGCAGCAGGCCGAGCAGCGTCGACTTGCCCGAACCGTTCGCTCCGGTGAGCACGATGCGGTCGGCCCAATCCACCTGGGTGGTAACGGGTCCCAGGGTGAACTCGCCGCGGGTGACGGTCGCGTTGGAGAGCGTGGCGACCACCGAGCCGCTGCGTGGCGCGGCGGCGATCGTCATCCGCAGCTCCCACTCTTTGCGCGGCTCCTCGACCACGTCCAAGCGCTCGATGCGCCGCTGGGTCTGGCGCGCCTTGGCGGCCTGCTTCTCGGTGGACTCGGCGCGCATCTTGCGGCCCGCCTTGTCGGAATCGTTCTTCGCCTTGCGCCTGGCGTTGCGGACGCCGTGTTCGAGCCAGTTGCGCTGCATCTGGGCGCGCGCCTCCAAACCCGCCTTGGTGTCGGCGTATTCGTCGTATGCCTCGCGCGCGTGCTGCCTGGCGATCTCGCGTTCCATCAGATAAGCTTCGTAGCCGCCGTCGTAGCCGCCGACCTGCTGCTGCGCCAGATCGAGTTCGACGATCCGGTTCACGGTGCGCGCCAAGAACTCTCGATCGTGGCTGATCACCATCAGCGGCTCGCGCACGCCGGTGACGAACTGTTCCAGGCGGGCCAAGCCGTCCAGATCCAGGTCGTTCGTCGGCTCGTCGAGCAGCAGAATATCGAAGCGGGACAACAGGACCGAGGCCAGGCCCGCGCGTGCCGCCTGTCCGCCGGACAGTCCGGTCATCGGGGTGTCCATGCCGTTGGGCAGGCTGTCGATCAAGCCGAGGTCGGCCGCCACCTCCTGCGCGCGCTGATCCAGGTCCGCGCCGCCCAGTGCGAGCCAGCGTTCCAGTGCCGGTGAATATTCGTCCTCGCCGCCGTCGGCGAGGCGTTCAGCGGCGGCGTCCATGGTCTGCTGTGCGGCGGCGACACCCGTTCGGCGGCCGAGGAATTCGAGTACGGTCTCGCCCGCGACGCGCTCCGGCTCCTGCGCCAGGTAGCCGATGGTGGCGTCCGGTGGGCTCAGCGTGATACTGCCGGTGGGGGCGTGCCGGTCGGCCAGCATTCGCAGCAGGGTCGACTTGCCCGCGCCGTTCACCCCGACCAGGCCGATCACATCGCCCGGCGCCAGCGTCAGATCGAGATCGGCGAACAGGGTCCGCTCACCGTGTCCGGCCGACAATCCGCGCGCGTGCAAAGTGGTACTCACCTGCAAGATTGTGCCGTGCTCAGGGTTCGACCCTGAGATCGGGGCCTGGAGAAATCAGGGTGCGGATGGGTCATGGGACCGATGTGGTGGCGCGGGTTTCTCGGCAGAGTGGGAAGCGTAGAGAAACACGCCAACGAGGGAGAAACAATGACCGCCCCCACCCGCCGAATGACCCGCTCCACCAGCGACAAGTGGATCGCCGGTGTCTGTGGCGGCATCGCCGAATACTTCGGCTGGAACGCCAACGTCGTCCGGCTGCTTTTCGTGCTCTCCTGCCTGCTGCCCGGCCCGCAGTTCGTCATCTACCTGGTGCTTTGGCTGATCATTCCGAAGAAGTACTGACCACACGGCTGCGCGGGGGACTCGCGGGTGACAGGATGGAGCGAAACCCGCTGACCGCGAGGAGGAGCGATGATCACCTCGGGCGAGTTCCCCGGCCTCGACCTACCCGGCGTCGACGCCTCCTCTCCACTCGATGACATGGGAACGGTCGAACTGCACCACCCGACCCAGGACATCGACGGCGACGGCACCCTGGACACCATCACCACCTCCGACGACCACGGCCTGCGTGTCTGGACCGATTACGACCACGACGGCTTCGCCGACCACCTCACCGTCATCGAGAAGGACGGCGACTACGCCGCGTGGGAGTTCCACCGCCACCCCGACGGCACCTCCGAATGGATCCGCACCGACCAGGGCACGCTCGGCAAGTAGTGTCCTGGCCGGTCACGGCCAACTAGACTGTCCCGCAACGGCCCCCGAACGCCATCCCCTCCGAGGGGACATATAGGCCGCAGGCTGCAATGATCCGCGCGGCACACGTGCGGATCATTGGAACCTGCGGAACCTGGACACCGGGGTGCCGAACCTCAACGCCGGAATGATTCGATGGAACCGCGCGGGGCGCGACCGCGTCGAAGAGAGTATGGGGACACTCGGCGAGCGCGCGTCGGAATCCGAGGATGGAGGGGTGTAGTCGATGAGTGGTGTCACGGTCGATCCGGTCAATTTGCAGAAGCTGGGCGGCAAGTTGCGTAGTTCCGCCGAGAAGCTCGGGAACCAGGCTACGGAGATCGAGAAGGTTGATTTCGGGGCCGTCCAGGCGGGGAGGGAATACGGGCCTCAGGGACAGAAGGTGCACGATGCGCTGGTCCACCTCAGCGCGTGGTTGAAGAACTGGCGGACCGCGGTGGATGTGACGGGGGCGCAGTTCGTCGCGTGCGCCGATGCTTATACGAAGACCGATGACGCGACGGTGCACAGGATCGCCGCGGCGGTGGATTTCTGATGACGTACGGCTACGAGGCGCCCGCGGGCGCATCTGCGAACGAGATGCTCGACGGCGGCGCGAGCGGGTTGCAGTACTTCGAGCACTACCTGCCGAAGTACCAGAAGGTGCATGACGAGCTCGGATTGGGTGCGGGAAAACTGCCCTCCCCTTCGTATCTCTACGCGAAGTACGACCAAGAACGCGATATGGAACTCGCTTCATTGGGGAAATTGCTGGTCGCTCTCATCGGCGCCGATCAGGCAGCGGGCACGGAGTACCAAGCACAGATCTCGCTGAACGGCGCGCTGGCCAAAGTGTGGCCGGAGGGCGAGGCCGCTGACATCGCCAAGGGGAAGCTGGGACAACAGCTCGGCCGGGCCAATGAAGATCTCATCAGCGTCAAGAAGGTTCAAGCGGCGTTGTCCGCGGCGATCGGCGCCCTGCATCAGCTCGTCGCTGGAAAAGCGGCTGTGGTGTCGATCTACTGGCACCCCAAGAATCCGGATATCGACGGCGCGAGCAGGAGCGAAATCGACCTGCGCTTCGGATCGGCGAAGAAGTGGAAGCTGCACCTGGATGAGGGGTTGGCGCTCGACGAGTCGGACAATCACACCTACAAGAAGAGCTATGAGTGGTTCCGGGATGTCTTCTGCCCACATGTCGAGCAGACCGTGGCGGATTTCCTGAGTCTGTGCGAACGGACCAAGACCGACATCACAGGTACCTATGGCGTGCTCGTCGCCGAGCTGAACAAGCTCAGCGACTCGGCATATCCAGGCGATGGCGACCTGCCGCTGCCCGGTCAGCCCGCGAAACCGTCGACCAAGGATCAAGCGCTCGGGACCAATCCCTCGACACCGGGCGTCTCGACACCGGGTGCCTCGACGCCCGGCCCAGAGCCCTCCAGTTCGCCCAGGACGGCTGATCCCGCGAAGACGACTCCGAGCACGGTGCAGACGCCGCCGCCGACGACCACCCCGGCAACGACCACACCGTCGACAACGACCACCTCGTCGGTGGACGGTCTCGCCGCGCTCAGCCAGGTGACAAAGCAGTTGTCGTCCACGGCGAGCAGCCTCAATACCGCACTCACCCAAGGGCTTACGACACTGACCGGCGTCATTAAAGACGGTGTCGACAAATCCATCGAACAGCTGAAGAACACGCTCGACCCGAAACAGGCCGATAAGACCGGCGACCACACGAACGACGCCGACAAGGGCAAGGACGGCAAGCCGCAGGACGCCAAGACGCAGGGCAGCAAGCCGGTGGCCGAATTCGATCTCGCCGGAAAGCATCTCAAGATCGAGGTGGGTGCGGACGGTCAGCCCAAACTGCTGATGTCGGGCGACGACGGTAAGCCACACGAGTTCAAGCTCGCGATCGACCAGCACGGTAATCCCGTGATCAAGATGGACGATCCGAAGGACGTGCCCAAGCCCGATACCGCGCCGGAGAAGCCGAAACCGGCCGACACCACGCACAATCCCGGCCAGCCCGCGAACCAGCCCGGTACCTCGCTGGGCGCACCACCGGCGACCCGCCGCGAGGAGGACGGCCAGCATCGTCCGCAGCCGATGCCGCAGGGCACGCAGCCCGAGAAGCCCTTCGACAGTGGTGCGCAACTCGCCGAGGCGGGACCACTGTGAGAGAACGTGAACCAGCGCAAGGAGATTGCAGGCGATGAGCGGCGCCGACGACATCGAAGCCATCATGGACGCAAACCGTCGCTTCATATCGCAATTGCAGATGGAGACCGAGGAGCGCAGGCAGCGGGAAAGCGAAGAAGGCAAGGAACTTCGCGAGGCCTTCGCGCGCGCCGAAGCCGAAGCCGAAGCCAAGGCCCAGGCGGAAGCCGAAGCCCGCGAAGCGATCGCCCGCTCCATCGCCGCCCGCAAGGCCAACGAGAACGTGGCCCCCATCGACGACGAGGACGAGGAGTCCGCGTACTACCGGCGCAAGAGCTGGCTGATCTGACAACTGGCGCCCCGTCCAAGTGGGTGCGGCACCATCGATCCGGCTAGCTCGTCGAGCGTAGTCAAATGGCCCTGCGACACGCCGTGTCCGAGGGCCATTCGACTGCGCTCGATGCCGGAGCTCCATGATCAACGTTCACTGGTGTAGGTAACGTGCGTGTGGCTGCTACCTCAATGCACGCTGGCCTTGAACCCTGTTGTGTCGCTGCGCGACACGCCGAGAGGGTGGCGAGCGCAGTCGAATGGCGGTGCGACACGCCGTATCCAGCCACCATTTGACTGCGCTCGACGGATCTCGATCACCTTCGAGGCTATCTGGGCGCGGCGCTGGTCGAGTCGGAGAGCATGCACCGCAACGCTGTTCGCGTTCGTTGCCGCACCGCATCGCGGTAGCCGATGATCGCGGCGCCTGGCGGCACATCATCCGCCGGACGCCGGATCGTGTGCGCCGGTTCGGTGTGTGCCTCGCGGTGCGACCGAGGCGGGTGAGTAGTTGCCGCGCACACTGCGGTAGCTGATGTGGGTTGGTAGGGCGCCAGCTCGTCGAGGCGGGTGGCTGATCAGCCGAGGTCGGTGAGCTTGCGGCGCAGGACTGTTTGCTCGCGTTCGTTGCCGCACATGCGGATCGCGCGTTCGAATTCGGTGCGTGCCTCGGCGGTGCGGCCGAGGCGGGTGAGTAGTTCGCCGCGCACGCTCGGGAGCAGGTGTGAGTTGGCCAGGGCCTCGGTGGCCGTCAGCTCGTCCAGGATCGGTAGGGCCGCGGCCGGTCCCATCGCCATGGAGACGGCGACGGCGCGGTTGAGGTCGACCACCGGTGACGGGGCGAGTCGGCCGAGCGCCTCGTAGAGGAGCACGATGCGCTCCCAGTTCGTCGTGTCGACAGTGGGTGCGACGGCATGACATTCGGCGATCGCGGCCTGTAAACCGTAGGCGCCGAGGCCGCGGCCGACCTGTTCCGCGCGGGCGAGCGCGGCCCGTCCTCGGCGGATCGCGGCGCGATCCCAGCGGCGGCGGTCCTGGTGTTCCAGCAGCACCGGTTCGCCGTCGGATCCGGTGCGGGCGGGGAAGCGTGCCGCCGTCAGCTCTAGCAGTGCGAGCAGGCCGTAGACCTCGGGTTCGTTCGGCATCAGCCGGGCCACGATGCGGGTGAGGCGTTGTGCCTCGCTCGCGAGATCGAATCGGATCAGGTCGGCGCCGGAACTGGCCGACGAGCCTTCGGTGAAGATCAGGTAGAGCACGCTGAGCACCGAGCCGAGTCGCTCGGCGCGCTCCTCGGGCGACGGCACCTCGAAGCGCACCCTGGCCGCGCCGAGCGTCTTCTTCGCCCTGGTGATCCTGGCCTGCACGGTCGCGGTCGGGACCAGGAACGCTTTGGCGATCTCGTCGCTGGTCAGGCCGCCGACCACCCGCAACGTGAGCGCCACCCTCGCCTCCCGCGACAGCACGGGATGACAGGAGATGAACATCAGCGCGAGGACGTCGTCATCGATCTGGTCCGGATCCCAGAGCACATCCTCGGCCGGTTCGGCGGGCGCGCTCCCGGCGAAGGCGCCGCCCTCGCCCAGGTCGTGGGCGAGGGCGGTGTACCGCTCGTCGAGGGCCGCGCGCCTGCGGAACGCATCGATCGCGCGGCGCTTGCCGACCGTGAACAGCCATCCGGCGGGGTTGCGCGGCGCGCCGTCGTGCGGCCAGGTCACCAGTGCCTGGGCCAGTGCCTCCTGGGCGAGATCCTCGGCCAGCGCGAAATCGCCGGTGTAGCGCGCGAGCGCGCCGACGATCCGCGCCGACTCGATCCGCCAGACGGCGGCGACGGCCTCACGATCGGTCTCGGTCATCGGCGGTCAGAGCTGGCCCGTGGCCTCGCGCCAGACCCGCTCCTTCTTGATCCACTCGTTGTCCTGGGGAAACTCGTCGATCGTTGTGATCCTGCGGATTTCGGACTTGAGGCCGGGCCCGGTGAACGGCGACCGCTTGGCCCATTCGACGGCCTCCTCCTTCGATGCCACGTTGAGGATGTAGAACCCGCCGAACAGCTCCTTGGTCTCGCCGTACGGACCGTCGGTGACCACGGGCGTCTCGGCGGAGAAGTCGACGACCACGCTCTCGGCCGCGTCCTCGAGTCCCTCCGCCATGAGCAGGACGCCCGCGCGGATCATCTCGTCGTTGTATCTGCCGATGGTTTCGAGCATCTTGTCGAAATCCATGTCCATGTCGCCGTAGGACTCGTCGGTCGCGCGCCAGATCAGCATGTACTTCATGGGTTCGTCTCCCTGGGTTCGCCGGGCCTCTCTCGGACCCTCTCACCTTTAGGTCGAGCGGGGAATGGCTTGGATCGACAACCGGCTCATTGTCCGTGTGGTGGCCAGGTAGCCTGCGAATTACCCATTGCGACACGGAGAACGAGGATGCCGAGCGAGACAAGCCGAAAACTCCGTACCGACGCGGCGCGCAATCGCGACCAGGTGCTGGAGACCGCCACCGCGCTGTTCACCACGCGCGGCGGTGCGGTGCAGATGGCCGATGTGGCGCGCGAGGCGGGCGTCGGGGTCGGCACCGTCTACCGGCACTTCCCGACCCGGCAGGCACTTATCGAGGCCGTCGCCGAGCAGCGCTTCGCCGGAATCCTCGACTATGTTCGCCGGGCCTGCCTACCCAATCCCGATACCAGGCAGGCGGTGGCGGAGTTCCTCATTCATGTCGCCGAGGTGCACGAGCGGGGCCGCGCCCTCTCCGGCGCCATCGAGTCGGTGCTCGGCGATACCGAGCCGCGCGGCGAAATCCGCACGCAGCTGGGCGAACTCGGCGAACAACTCCTCTCCCGTGGCCGCGCCGAAGGAACTATCCGCTCCGACGCCACCGTCGCCGACCTCTACATGCTCGTCGGCGCCGTGGCCACCATCAGCCGCGACGCCATCGGCGACTGGCACCGCTTCATCGACCTGGCCCTCGACGCCCTTCGCCCGCCGGGTTAGCGGCGGAGGAGGGAGGCGAGTTGGCCTACGGAGAGTTTGGGCTTTTCTTCCTCGCGTGGGGCTTCCGGGTCGACGAGGGTGGTGTGCGGGATGACCGCTTCGGGGTCGGCGAAGGGGGCATATGTCTTGTCGCGCAACAGTTTGTTCAGTAGATAGCCGGTGAGCAGCGCGCGGGTGGTGCGCGCGGTCTTCGACTCGTGCTTGCCCGCGCCGAAGGCGGCGAGTGCGCGACGGCCCTCGACGATGCCGTTGTGCGAGGCGGCGTCGATTTCGCGCAGCACCATCGACCCGCCCCAGGCGGCGGCCAGCGGGATGGCGTTGGAGCTGACCGATTCGATATCGGTGCCGCCGGCCAGGATCAGCGCGGGCGTGTCGATATCGGGGGCGATGGCCTCCGCCGACGGCGCGGTCGGCGCGGGGAACAGCGCCGCCACCGCGGCGACCCGACGCTGCCCGGCCGCGATGACGGCCGCGCCCGCACCCATGCCGTGCCCGGCGAGAGCGAGGCGGTCCGGGTGCACGCTGATCTCGCCGTCGCCGAGCCGCACGCCGGTGCAGATGTCGAGGGTGGTGAGCAGATCGGTGGCCAGGTTGAGATGTGACGGAATCGGCCCGCGCTCGGTATCGGGGGCGGCCGCCACAAAACCCCACGATGCGAGGTGCTCGAGTAGCTGCCGATAGTTGGCGGCGCCGGTCAGCCAGCCGTGCCCGAAGGCGACAGCGGGCAGGTTCAGCCCGGATTCGGGCGTATAGACCACCCCGGGCTGACCCGCGATGGCCAGGTTCCCGCGCAGCACCCGATGCGGGCCCCGGCTGGTCAGGGTGCTCAGGAGTGATTTCACAGACGCCGACACGACGTGAACGTTATCCGATAAGTAGTCTGGGGAGCCATGTGCGGAATCGTTGGCTACGTCGGGTACCGGGACGCGCTCGGCGTGGTGGTTGACGCGTTGCGGCGCATGGAATATCGCGGATACGACTCCGCGGGCGTGGCGATCCTGGATGGCAAGGGCGGTTTGGCGGTCGAACGCAAGGCCGGACTGCTACTGAATCTAGAGGCCGAACTCGCGGAAGCGGGCACCGAACGCTTCGTCGGCACCGCGGGTATGGGCCACACGCGCTGGGCCACGCACGGCGCGCCGACCGACCGCAACGCACACCCGCACCGCGACGAGGCGCTGAAAATCGCCGTGGTGCACAACGGCATCATCGAGAACTTCATCCCGCTGCGCCGTGAACTGGAGGACGCGGGCGTCGAGCTGCGCAGCGACACCGATACCGAGGCCGCGGTGCACCTGGTGTCGCGCGCCTATGCGGCCGGGCCGACCGCGGGGGATTTCACCGCGAGCGTGCTCGCCGTGGTTCGCCGGTTGGAGGGCGCGTTCACGCTGGTCTTCACCCACGCCGACCACCCGGACATGATCGTGGCGGCGCGCCGCTCCAGCCCGCTGGTCGTCGGTGTCGGCAAGGGCGAGATGTTCATCGCCTCCGATGTCACCGCGTTCATCGAGCACACCCGCGAGGCCGTCGAGCTCGGGCAGGACCAGGCCGTGGTGATCACCGCCGACAGCTACCGGGTCATCGATTTCGACGGGAACGACGCCGGTGCGCGCACCAGGCCGTTCACCATCGACTGGGATCTGGCCGCCGCCGAAAAGGGTGGCCACGACTACTTCATGCTCAAGGAGATCGAGGAGCAGCCCGCCGCCGTCGCGGACACGCTGATCGGGCATTTCAGCCACGACGAGGACGGCTCCGGCCGGATCGTGCTCGACGAGCAGCGCCTCGCCGATCAGGAACTGCGCGATTTCGACAAGGTGTTCGTCGTCGCGTGCGGCAGTTCGTATCACGCGGGCCTGCTGGCCAAGTACGCGATCGAGCACTGGACCAGGCTGCCCGTCGAGGTGGAGCTGGCCAGCGAATTCCGTTACCGCGACCCGGTTCTGGACCGTTCGACGCTGGTGGTGGCGATCTCGCAGTCGGGCGAGACCGCCGACACGCTCGAGGCGGTGCGGCATGCGAAGGAGCAGAAGGCGCGGGTGCTCGCCATCTGCAACACCAATGGCGCGCAGATCCCGCGCGAGTCGGACGCGGTGCTCTACACCAGGACCGGGCCGGAGATCGGTGTCGCTTCGACCAAGGCGTTCCTCGCCCAGGTGGCCGCGAACTACCTGGTCGGTCTGGCGCTGGCGCAGGCGCGCGGCACCAAGTACCCCGACGAGGTGGCGCGCGAATTCGCCGAGCTCGAGGGCATGCCCAAGCTGGTGGAGCGGGTGCTGGAGACCGGACCGCAGGTGCGGGCGATCGCCAGGCAGCTGGCGCACGAGTCGACGATCCTGTTCCTCGGCCGCCACGTCGGATACCCGGTGGCGCTCGAAGGCGCGCTCAAGCTCAAGGAACTCGCGTACATGCACGCGGAGGGTTTCGCGGCGGGTGAGCTCAAGCACGGTCCGATCGCGCTGATCGAGGACGGGCTGCCGGTGATCGTGGTGATGCCGTCGCCGAAGGGGCGCGCGGTGCTGCACTCCAAGCTGCTGAGCAATATCCGGGAGATCCAGGCCCGCGGCGCGCGCACCATCGTGATCGCCGAGGAGGGCGACGACACGGTGCGCCCGTTCGCCGACGATCTCATCGAGATCCCCTCGGCACCAACCCTGTTCCAGCCGCTGCTGTCCACGGTCCCGCTGCAGATCTTCGCCGCGGAGATCGCCCAGGCCCGCGGCTACGACGTGGACAAGCCGCGCAACCTCGCCAAATCGGTCACCGTCGAATAGTTGTCCGCCGCGGCCAGTGTGGTTGCGGCGCAACAGCTGCACTCCGAGAACATCAGGAACTCAGGTAACGACAAACCCCGGAGTCGTTGGGACTCCGGGGTTTTGGTTTCTTCGGGATCAGGCGGGGACGAGGGGTTCGGTCTGGGTGACGGGCCGACTGGTGGTGTTGCGTTCGAGGGCGCCGGAGATCACCGCCAGCACGACGCTGACGAGAACCAGGCCGAAGCCGACCCAGTTGGGGGAGGTGTAGCCGAAGCCCGCGGCGATGACGACGCCGCCGAGCCACGCGGAGATCGCGTTGCCGAGGTTGAAGGCGCCGATGTTGAGGGCGGACGCCAGGGTCGGCGCACCTGCCGCATGGTCGAGTACCCGCTTCTGTAGCGAGGGGACGGTCGCGAAGCCGAGCGCGCCGATCAGCACGACGGTGATCGCGGCGGCCACCTTGTTGTGTGCGGTGACCGTGAATACGGCGAGCATCACCGCGAGCCCGCTGAGCGAGGCGTAGAGCATCGGCATCGGATGGCGATCGGCGAACTTGCCGCCGATCAGGTTGCCGAGGAAGAACCCGAGGCCGAACAGGACGAGCAGCCAGGTGATCGACGACTCCGCGTAGCCGGTGACCTCGGTCATCATCGGCGCGAGATAGGTGATCGCGGCGAAGACGCCGCCGAAGCCGAGCACGGTCATCGCCATGGCGAGCAGTACCTGCGGGTTGGCCAGCGCGGCGATTTCATTGCGCAGCCTGGCGTTCTGCGGCGCGGGCTGTTCGGGCACCAGCGCGGCGACACCGGCGAAACCGATCAGCCCGACCAGCGCGACGAGCAGGAAGGTGAGCCGCCAGCCGAACTGCTGGCCGAGCAGTGTGCCGAGCGGAACGCCGACGATGGTGGCCACGGCGAGCCCGGTGAACATCATCGAGATGGCGCTTGCGCGCTTGTCGGGGCTCACCAGATTGCCTGCGACGACCGAGCCGATGCCGAAGAATGCGCCGTGCGCCAGCGAGGCGACCACCCGTCCCGTCAGCATGAGCCCGAAAGTGGGTGCGGCAGCGGACAATACGTTGCCCGCGATGAGCAGCAGCAGTGCGCCGAGGAGCATGCGCTTGCGGGACACCCTGGTGCCGAGGCCGGTCATCACCGGTGCGCCCGCCAGCACGCCGAGTGCGTAACCGGTGACCAGCAGGCCCGCGGTGGGGATGGACACCGCGTAGGTGTCGGCAATGTCGGGCAGCAGGCCGACGATGACGAATTCGGTGGTGCCGATCCCGAATGCCCCGAGTGCCAGGGCGAGGAGTGCGAGCGGCATGACGTGAGCCTCCACAAGTTGTTGCGCCTGAGCTTTACAAGCGCCAACAATAATTGCAGACGCGCGCTAATTGCAAGCGCGGGCTATTGCAGACGTCGGCTATCCTGGGAGACATGACTGCGGATGCCGCCCTGACCGGCCTGGCGGATGGCTGGTACGCGCTATCGCTGCTGTACGCGCGCATCGAGGCGCAGATCGAACGCGCCCTGCAAGCGAGCCACGACCTGAGCGTGCGTGAGTACTCGCTGCTGGTCGTGCTCGGCCGCCAGCACGACGGCGTCGGCGGCCACCTGCGGATGAACCAGGTCGCCGACGCGGTCGTGCTGAGCCAGAGCGCCACCACCCGCCTGGTCTCCCGCCTGGAAGACCGCGGCCTGCTCTCCCGCTACCTCTGCCCCGACGATCGCCGCGGCATCTACACCGACGTCACCCCCGCGGGCACGAAACTCCTCGACGCGGCCCGCCCCACCCACGACGCCGCCCTCGCCGGCGCCCTGGGCCAAGCCGCCGCCGACCCCGAACTCGCCCCCCTCGTCGCCGCCGTCGAAGCCCTCAACGCCGCTGCGCACCACCCTGCCTGACCGCGGGGTTCCCACCCTGTGCGCCTCCCTGGCGCGCATCTTTCGCAGCGCCGCGCACTGCATGCACGCGAGATTCGTGCGCGGCAAGGCGGTCGGTGCGCGGGATCGGTCGGTGGGCGGGCTACTGCTCGACGGTGATGGTGCCGCGCATTTCCGGGTGGAGGGAGCAGAGGTAGCGGTAGGCGCCTGCGACGGTGAAGGTGTAGCTCCACTCGCCTTTTTGCTGGATGGGGCTGTTGATGCCCATGGCCTTGTCGCCGATGCCCTGCACGTTGTGGGGGACTTTGTCGCTGAACTTCCAGGTGACGGTGTCGCCGACTTTGACGGTGAGGTCGGCGGGGGAGAACTTCATGTCGCTGACGTTCACGGTGACCGTTGTCGGCTTCGTGTCGCCGGGCGCCTTCGCCGCACTCGAGGCGGCCGCCGATGTCGTCGGCGAGCCGGAGCCGGAATCGCCACTGCCGCACCCGGACAGCACTAGCGCTCCCACCAGCGCGGACACGACGGCGACCTGCAGGGACCTGGTACGGCGATGGGCGATGGGCACGATCGCCAAGCGTAGTCTGCAGTCGTCGCCACCCCGCGCCGCGCTCCGGGCGGCCTCGTAGCCGGGGTCGGCAAATATGCCGGCGATGCTGAACGACTCATGGAGGCGAGTGCGGGATGTCCATGCAGCGGGGCTATTTCACCGCCGATGAGGTGCGGGCCGCGGAGGCCGAGCTGTTCACCAGGGTGCCCGACGGGGTGCCGATGCAGCGGGCCGCGTATGGGCTCGCGACCGTCGTCGCGGCCGAGTTGCGGGCGCGGACCGGTGGAATCGCCGGGCGGGCGGTGACGCTGCTCGTCGGATCCGGTGACAACGGCGGGGATGCGCTGTGGGCCGGTTCGATGCTGCGCCGTCGCGGGGTCGCGGTGACCGCGGTGCTGTTGAACCCGGCGCGCGCGCATGCGAAAGGTCTTGCCGCGCTGCGCAAGACGGGCGGGCGAATCAGCGACGACAGCGGCGCACCGGATGTGGTGATCGACGGCATCGTCGGCATCTCCGGTCGCGGGCCGCTGCGCCCGGCCGCCGCGGAACTCGTTGCGGCGCTCGATGTTCCGATCGTCGCCGCGGACCTGCCCAGCGGTGTCGACCCGGATACCGGCGCCGTCACCGGCCCCGCCGTCCGCGCCGATGTCACGGTGGCGTTCGGCGCCTACAAGCCGGTGCACGTGCTTGCCGCGCCGTACTGCGGGCGAATCGAGTTGGTGCCCATCGGTTTACGCCTACCGGAGCCGAATCTCGCCGCGCTGGAACCCGTCTCGATCGGCGCCGAATGGCCGGTCCCCGGCCCGGCCGACGACAAGTACACCCAGGGGGTGACCGGCATATTCGCGGGCAGCCCCGCCTATCCCGGCGCCGCCGTGCTGTGCGCGGGCGCGGCGGTGGCGGCGACCTCGGGCATGGTCCGCTATGCGGGCGCCGATCCCGGGGACGTACTCGCCAACTTTCCGGAAGTGGTTGCCGCCGAGAGCATCTCGAAGTCGGGCCGCGTGCAGTCCTGGGTCTTCGGCCCCGGCGCGGGCACCGACACCGACGCACGCAATCGGCTCGCCGAAGTCCTCGCCACCAACCTCCCGGTGGTGGTCGACGCCGACGGCCTCACCCTGCTGGCCGCCGACCCCGACCTGGTTCGCGCCCGCACCGCCCCCACCGTCCTCACCCCGCACGCAGGTGAATTCGCCCGCCTCACCGGTCACGAAATCGGCCCCGACCGCGTCGCGGCCGTCCGTGACCTGGCCGAATCCTGGCAGGTCACCGTCCTGCTCAAGGGCCGAGCCACTCTCATCGCCACCCCGGGCCGCCCTGTACTGGTCAACGAAGCAGGCGGTTCCTGGGCCGCGACCGCGGGCGCGGGCGACGTTCTCTCCGGCATCATCGGCGCCCTCCTCGCCGCGGGCCGCGCCCCCGCCTGGTCCGCCGCGGCCGCCGCCCGCGCCCATGCCCTCGCCGCCAACCTCGCCGCCCACGAAACCCACCCCGCCGCCGCCCCCATCTCCGCCTCCCCGCTCCTGCACCACCTCCGCCCGGCCATCCGCACCCTCCGCGCCCTAGCCCCTGACCCCACCTCGCCCATGTGGTGAGTCCCGGCTACGTGCCCGAGCCCGCCATATGTCAATCGACACGGTGACGTGTCCGTCACGGCTCTGATGCTCGCTGCGCCTCGATCCAGCATTTGCGTGCTGGGCCACCGATTTCGATTCCAGAGGAAGTGGCGGACCATCGCTTAGCTCTCGATCCATCAGGAACGGGTGGCTCGCCTGTGCTCGGTGCGAACGATGCCGGGTCTGCATCAGATGACCGACACCTCCGCCCGATCACGGTGTCCACGCGCACCCGCCGAACATGCGTCGACGCTGGAAGGTTCGCCCTGTGTGGTGGATCACTGACATCGGGTGATGCGGCGACTCCGACCATGCCTGCCTCGGCATTCGAGCCCTCCGCGCCGTTGCCCGCAGCGGCGGCTCACGGGTGCGATCGGGTGACTGACTTCGGGTGCGGCAGGCATCGCCAATAGACTCGAACGAAATCCGACGGAACGAACTCGGCCAAAAACACGCGACAACTGATTTCGGGAGCACATGGGTAACTCATCGGGTACGCCCAAAACTCAACCAGGAACGCGACCGCCGGCCGCCGACGCTGACGATCGCGGCACCGAGTCTGGCCTGAAGGCGCGGAGTGGCGGGGGAGCTGACTCATCGGGTACGCCCAAAACTCAACCAGGAACGCGACCGTCGGCCGCTGACGATCGCGGGACCGAGTCCGGCCTGAAGGCGAACAGCGGCGGCACCGAGCTGATTGTCGATCTCGACGCCATCGCGCACAACGTTCGGGTGCTGCGGGAGCACGCCGGGGGCGCCGCGGTGATGGTGGTGTTGAAGGCCGACGGATACAACCACGGCGCGGTCGAGGTGGGCCGGGCAGCGGTGGCGGCGGGGGCCGCGGAGCTCGGGGTGACCACGGTCGGTGAGGCGGTGCGGTTGCGCGCGGCCGGGATCACCGTGCCGATTCTGACCTGGCTCAACAACTCCGACGCCGACTTCGGCGCGGCCATCGCCGCCGATATCGAGATCGGTGTCTCCTCGCTCGATCATCTGCGTGCGGTCGAGGAGGCCGCACGTCGCCTCGGTACGACCGCGACGGTCAGCCTCAAGGTCGATACCGGCCTCAATCGCAACGGCATCGCCCCCGACGAATATCCGGACGTGCTGAAGGTGCTGCGCGATCTGGTCGACGAGCAGGTGGTGCGGTTCCGCGCCGTGTTCTCCCACCTGGCGCACGCCGACGAGCCGGGGCATCCGATGCTCGACGTGCAGCGCGACCGGTTCGTCGAGGCCATCGCGACCGCCGAGGAGCACGGCCTGGAACCGGAGCTGGTGCACCTGGCGAACTCCGCCGCCACGCTCACCCGCCCCGACTTGGCCTTCGATATGGTCCGCCCCGGCGTCGCCGTGTACGGCCTCTCCCCGGTGCCGGAGATCTCCGACTTCGGGTTGCGCCCGGCGATGACCTGGCAGGCGCGGGTCATGCTGGTGAAGCGGGTCGCCGCCGGTGAGGGCGTCTCCTACGGCCACCAGTGGATCGCACCGCACGACACCACCGTCGCGCTCATCCCCGCCGGATACGCCGACGGTGTATTCCGCCCGCTCAGCGGCCGCTTCAGCGTATGGCTCGGTGGCGCGTCGCGCCCGAATGTCGGCCGGGTGTGCATGGATCAGTTCGTCGTCGATCTCGGCGACAACGCGGCGGGCGTCACCGCGGGTGATACCGCGATCCTGTTCGGCGGCGGCCCGAACGAGCCGCACGCCCAGGACTGGGCCGATCTGCTCGACACCATCCACTACGAAATCGTCTGCTCCCCGCGCGGCCGGGTGGTCCGCCGCTATATCGGCGGGGACGAAGCGGCGGGCGACAACTGATGCGGCGGCGGTCACGCGCGGCGGTTCGCGGGGGACTGGCGACCGCGGGCGTGGTCGCCGCGCTGGCAGGCGGGCACGCGCTGCGCCGGATCGGCGCCAGGGTGCTGTGGCCCGCGCGCCGCGACGAATACCGGGACGAGAACTTCGAACTGATCGATGGCGACCGCTCGGGCATCGTCCTCGCCGAGGACGGCGTCGAGCTCGCCACCCGCACGTGCGGGCCCGAGAACGCCCCGGTCACCGTGGTTTTCGTGCACGGCTTCTGCAACACCATGGAGTCCTTCCACTTTCAGCGCCGCGACCTGGAAAAGCGTTGGGGCCCAAAGGTCCGGCTCCTGCTGTTCGATCTGCGCGGCCACGGCCGCTCGGGTGCGCCGAGCACCGAGAGCTGTACCGTCGCTCAGCTGGGGCGCGATCTCGGCGCGGTGATCGAGGCCGCGGCGCCGACCGGGCCGGTGGTGCTCGTCGGTCATTCGCTCGGCGGTATGGCGGTGCTCGCGGCGGCGGCGCAGTTCCCGGAACTGTTCGCGGCGCGGGTGATCGGCATCGGCCTGCTGTCCACCGCCGCGGCGGAGGTCACCTCGGCGGGCCTCACCCAGCTGCTGCGCAGTCCGGCGATCGACGGCTTCCGGGTCGCGGTGCACACCGCGCCGACGCTGGTGCAGGCGAGCCGCGCGGCGTCCAGGCATGTGATCACGCCGATCCTGCATGTCAGCGCCTATCACGGCGCGGTGAGCCCGACGCTGTCCCGGTTCACCACCCTGATGATCGACCGCACACCGGTCGAGACCATCGTGAAATTCCTGAAGGCGTTCGAACTGCACGACGAATCGGCGGCGCTGCCGACGCTGGTGGATACGCCGGTGCTCGTCCTCGGCGGCGTGCATGATTTGGTGATCCCGTTCCGCAATTCCCGTGCGCTGGCCCGCGCACTGCCGAACAGCGAACTCGTCCGGCTCGCCGACGCGGCGCACATGGCGCACCTGCAGTTCCCGGATATCGTCAATGCCGCGCTCGACCGGCTGCTGGTGCGGGCGGGCGCGATCGAATCATCGCAACAGGAATCGGAGGTCGTCGGTGGCTGAGCGCTTTCAGCGAATCCTGCCCACCGTCGCCGACACCGAGGCGCTCGGCCGCGAGCTGGCCTCGGAGTTGGCCGCCGGTGATCTGGTGGTGCTCGACGGTCCGCTCGGCGCGGGCAAGACCGCGCTGACTCGCGGTATCGCCGACGGGCTAGGGGTACAGGGCCGAGTGAGTTCGCCGACATTCATCATCGCCAGGCAGCATCGGGCGGGTGAGGGCGGCCGTGCGGTGCCGCTGGTGCACGTCGACGCCTACCGGCTCAGCGGTGATCTGGACGAGCTGGACGCGCTCGATCTGGACACCGACCTGAATCAGGCTGTGGTGGTGGTGGAATGGGGCCGCGGGGTGGTGGAGCATCTGGCCGATCGGCACCTGCGGGTGATGTTGTCGCGGGAGCCGGACTCCGAGGTGCGCACCGCGATTTGGGAATGGGTGGGCTGACCACCCGTCATTAACTACCAGGTAGCTCCGCACCGGGCGCAGCTACCACCCGGTATCGTTGGGGCAATCATGCTTGTACTAGCTGTCGACACCGCGACACCCGCCGTTACAGCGGGATTGGTGGAACTGGAGCAGGCCACCCCGGCCCAGGTGCGCACCGTCGCCTCCCGGGTGCGGGTCGATCCTCGCGCCCATGCCGAGGTCCTCACCCCGCAGATCCTCGAATGCCTCAGTGAGACAGGTCGTTCCAGGAGCGATATCGCGGCGGTCGTGGTCGGCATCGGCCCAGGCCCGTTCACCGGCCTCCGGGTCGGGATGGCGACGGCCGCGGCATTCGGTGACGCGCTCGGTGTCCCGGTGTACGGCGTCTGCAGCCTCGACGCGATTGCCGCCGACGCGGCGGGCGATCTGAAGGACGGCGCCGAACTGCTCGTGGTCACCGATGCCCGGCGCCGCGAGGTGTACTGGGCGCGCTACCGCGACGGTGTCCGCATCGCCGGACCCGATGTCAGCAAGCCGGGCGAGCTCGATCCCGGCCAGGCCACCGTGATCGCGGGCTCCGCCTCACACGTGGATTTCTTCGATCTGCCGGTGCTGCCGGTGGAGACGCCGTCCCCGGCCGGGCTGGTCGAGATGGCCGCGCCCCAGCTGTTCGCGTTCACCGTTCCGGAACCGCTGGTGCCGCTCTACCTGCGCAGGCCGGATGCGGTGGAGAACAGCTTCCGCACGCTCGACCGGACGGGGGCGTAGTGCGCGAGGGCACCCGCGACGCGGGGGTGCGGTCATGATCCGGATCGAGCCGATGGCCGACACCGATATCGAGCGCTGCGTCGAACTGGAGCAGCTGCTGTTTCCCGAGGACGATCCGTGGCAGGCGGTGGCGTTCCGCTCCGAGCTGGCCGGCCCGCACAACCGCTACATCACCGCCCGCGACGACGACGGGCGCATGATCGGCTACGCCGGTGTCGCGCTGCTCGGTGACGACGAACACCCCGAGGCCGAGGTGCACACCATCGGCGTCGACCCGACCTGTCACCGCGGCGGTATCGGCACGCTGCTGCTGGAGGCGCTGCTCGCGGAGGCGGGCAAGCGCGGCGGGCCGGTATTCCTCGAGGTGCGCACGGACAACACGCCCGCGATCGCGCTCTACGCCAAGCACGGTTTCCACATCATCGGGCTGCGCAAGAACTACTACCAGCCGAGCGGCGCCGACGCCTACACCATGCGCAGGCCGGAGCTGACGGGCTTCCCACTGGTCGGCGACGCGCAAGCCGCCGCGGCTGCCGTCGCTGCCGCCGACTCCAGGCCTCCGGCCGCCAACGAGGTGTTGTCGTGATCATCATGGGTGTCGAAAGCTCCTGCGACGAAACAGGAGTCGGCATCGTCCGGCGCAACCCGGACGGCAGCTGTGAGCTGCTCGCCGACGAGGTCGCCTCCAGCGTCGATCAGCATGCTCGCTTCGGTGGTGTGGTGCCCGAGATCGCCTCCCGCGCACATCTCGAGGCGATCGTGCCCGCGATGCGCCGCGCGCTGGCGGTCGCGAACATCGCCAAGCCCGACGCGCTCGCCGTCACCATCGGCCCCGGCCTGGCCGGGGCGCTGCTGGTCGGCGTCGCGGCCGCGAAAGCCTATGCGGCGGCGTGGGATGTGCCATTCTACGCGCTGAACCATCTCGGCGGGCACGTCGCGGTGGACACGCTCGAGCACGGTCCGATGCCGCCGTGCGTCGCGCTGCTGGTCTCCGGCGGCCATACGCATCTGCTGCACGTCACCGATCTGGCCGAGCCGATCGTCGAATTGGGCAGCACCATCGACGATGCGGCGGGTGAGGCCTTCGACAAGGTGGCCAGGCTGCTCGGCCTCGGCTTTCCCGGCGGTCCCGCGCTCGACGCGGCGGCGCAGGGCGGCGACCCGCGCGCGATCGCGTTCCCACGCGGCATGACCGGACCGCGCGATGCCCGCTACGACTTCTCCTTCTCCGGCCTGAAAACCTCGGTCGCCCGCTACGTCGAGGCGGCGCAGCAGAACGGTTTCACCGCCGAGGATCTGCCGATCTCCGATATCGCGGCCTCCTTCCAGGAGGCCGTCGCCGATGTGCTCACCATGAAGGCGATTCGTGCGGCCCAGGACGTCGGTGTGGACACCCTAGTGCTCGGCGGCGGTGCGACCGCCAACTCGCGCATCCGCTCGATGGCCGAGGAGCGTTGTGCCGCAGCGGGTCTGCGCCTTCGCGTCCCGAAACCCCGCCTGTGCACCGACAACGGCGTCATGATCGCCGCGCTCGGCGCCCACGTCATCGGCGGCGGCGCCTCCCCCTCCGCCCTCACCGTAGCCACCGACCCCGGCCTCGCGGTCTCCACCAGCCAGGTCCGCTGAGCACCTGATGGCGGTGCGGCTCAGTCGGATTGGTTGAGTTGTTCCGGGGGCGCCGCGCTGTTGTTCGAGGAGCCGGTGCGTGGCGGCAGGGGGATGCGGGTGTGGGCGGGGGCCTGGTTGGGGCCGGGAGTCCAGGTGGGGGCGGGGTTTTGGGTGCCGATGTGATCGGAGCCGGAGGAGCCGCCCTGGGCGGGGGCCATCGGCGTGCCGAGCAGCGGGCCGAGGAGGCCGGGCAGCTCGGGGAACGGGATCGGCGGCAGGTTGGGGTCGGGGCGCAGCGTCGGCTGCTGGCCCGCGGTGGTGGTCGGCGCCGGGTTGGTCCTGGTGACCGGCGGCTGCCCGCGATCCTGGGTGACCGAGGGCAGGTTGTTGGTCGGCCTGCTGCCGGTCTCCAGGTTCGGGCTGGTGGCGCCCGCACTGGTCGGCGGCACCACACTCAACGGCGGCGTCGGTAGCCTCGTGCTGCTCGTGGTGCCCGCCGGGGAGATCTGATCGTCGGAGGTGGGCGTGAACGTCTTGACGCCGTAGCCGATGACCAGCCCGACGACCACGATCGCACCGGCCAGCGTGCCGACCACCTTGGTGAACGTGCCGACCGGCGCATCGGCGCTCAGCGCGGCGACCGGGAACACCGAGGGCTGCACCGAATCGGCAACCAGCGCCGCGCCTTTGGCGATGACCGACTCCGGGTCGGGCACGGTGAGCACCGGTACGTCCAGCTGCGTGCCCAGCGTGGTGACCACCGCGGGGATATTGGCGCCGCCGCCGATGACGGTCACCGATTCCGGAAACCTCGGCGCCCTGGCGAATACCGAGGCGGCGAATACCGCGGTCTCGCGCAGCAGGTCGGCGATGAGCTCCTCGAAATCGGCCCTGGTGAGCTTGAGCGGCTGCCCGGCGACATGGTCGATGGTCACCGCGGGCGCGACGGACAGGTGCTCCTTGGCCGCGCGGCCGCGGTTGGTGAGCATGCCCCGGTTGGGTCGAGTGCCGCGGCGGGCGTAGTGCAGGTCGACCAGGTGGTGATAGATCAGATCGTCGATGGCGTTGCCGCTGATCGTGGTGGTGCGCTCGCACCGCAGGACGGTGCCGTCGGCCTGATCGGCCACGGTGACGGTGAGGCCGGACGCGCCGAGGTCGACGACGGCGACCGTGCCGTAGCGGTCGAGCAGGCCGGTGTGGCGCAGGTAGGTGAGTGCGGCGTCGCTCTCGGTGACCAGCTTCAGGTTCTGCTGCTTGCCGGTGGCCAGCCGGATGGCCTGCGCCTGTTCCTTGCTGCGGTAGGCGACGGCGACGCTGGTCGGCGGGCGGTTGGTGATCGGCTCGACGGCGAAGGGCTGCGCACCCGCGTAGCGGGCACCGACCGGATGGACGACATCGTGCGCCTGCGTCGTCGGCAGCTGCGTGGTCATCAGCTCGATGGAGGAGGCCACGAGATCGCCGAGATCGGAGTGGGCGGGGTCGGCGGAGACGACACGGTAGTCGAAGGTCTGTGACCCGGTGGACGCGGTGGCGACCAGCGCCGAGCACACGACCTCGCTCCCGGCCGAGATGCCGAGGGATGTTCGCATGTTCACCTCCCTTCGAGCGGATGGTCCTGGAGTTGCCGACCATCTCGAATGGACTGCCGCACCGCCGCGTGGTTGGCGAGCGATTCGGACTCGGGATCCGGCCGGACCGTCGTCCGGATGGGTCGCGGCGACCGGCCTTGGATCACGTGCTGCTTGCTCTCTGGTGAAGCTGTTCGGTGAAACGGGTGACGCTGTGGTGTTGGTGCGGTGGGGGTGGTGCGGCGGCGCGGCAGAGCTACGACCAGGTGCTGTGGCGCCGGGTGGTTCTACAACGCAGTGGTGCTACAACGCGGTAGTGCTACGACGACGGTGTTCCGTGACGATGCGTGGTCTCCGATGACGCCGGTTCGTGACGAACACGGTGGCCGGACAGCAACCGTCGTCAATACTGTCACAATCCGTTATCCGAACGTTACAGATTTACCGATCTCTTGTGAAGAGGGTGCGCGTTTGCTGCGGCGTGTCAGCGGCCTGTCGGTGCGCGAGTCGAGCGCTGGCGTCAGCAATTAAACCTGGCCGCCTGCGCGGCCGTCCCGGCGGCGGTGGCTTGCGTAACCTCGGAGGGGTCGCCGATCCGATCTCTGGCACACCCACACCTTGAGCGCTGGCACTCTCGTGTATAGAGTGCTAGTGGCACTGTGTACGTGCTTGTGCCAGCGATTCGACTACTGGGCAGGGGTCCCGGCACCCGCGACGACGGGGCTATGCGCAGGGTCAGATCATGACCGAACCGATGGTCAGGGACAACAGTTCCATACGACCGAAATCCCCTGAAAGTGGAGGGCTCAACGTGGCGAGCGTGAACATCAAGCCGCTCGAGGACAAGATCCTCGTCCAGGCCAACGAGGCCGAGACGACGACGGCCTCCGGCCTGGTCATCCCCGACACGGCGAAGGAGAAGCCGCAGGAGGGCACCGTCATCGCCGTCGGCGACGGACGCGTCACCGAGAAGGGTGAGCGCATCCCGGTCGACGTCAAGGAAGGCGACGTCGTCATCTACAGCAAGTACGGCGGCACCGAGATCAAGTACCAGGGCGAGGAGTACCTCATCCTGTCGGCGCGCGACATCCTGGCCGTCGTCACCAAGTAGCCGATCAGGCACATGCGTTCCGCCCCGGTGTCTTTCGTGACCCGGGGCGGAGTGCGTTCGCTGGACTCGCGCTGAATCACAGGAGCAACTACATGCCAAAGCAGATCGCGTTCGACGAGCAGGCTCGTCGCGCGCTGGAGCGCGGTGTCGACAAGCTCGCCGACGCCGTGAAGGTCACCCTCGGCCCGCGCGGCCGCCACGTCGTGCTCGCGAAGGCCTTCGGTGGCCCGACCGTGACCAACGACGGTGTCACCATCGCGCGTGATATCGAGCTGGAAGACCCGTTCGAGAACCTCGGCGCGCAGCTGGTCAAGAGCGTCGCCACCAAGACCAACGATGTCGCGGGCGACGGTACGACCACCGCCACCGTGCTGGCCCAGGCGCTGGTGCGCGGCGGCCTGAAGAACGTCGCGGCGGGCGCCAACCCGATCGTGCTCGGTTCCGGCATCGCCAAGGCCGCCGACGTGGTCTCCGAGGCGCTGCTCGCCGCGGCCACCCCGGTGTCCGGCGAGCAGGCCATCGCCCAGGTCGCCACCGTCTCCTCGCGGGACGAGGAGATCGGTGCGATGGTCGGCAAGGCGCTGACCACCGTCGGCAAGGACGGCGTCGTCACCGTCGAGGAGTCCTCGACGCTGCAGACCGAACTCGTTGTCACCGAGGGCGTTCAGTTCGACAAGGGCTACCTCTCGCCCTACTTCGTCACCGACGGCGACAGCCAGCAGGCCGTGCTGGAGGACGCGTTCATCCTGCTGCACCGCGAGAAGATCAGCTCGCTGCCGGACTTCCTGCCGCTGCTGGAGAAGATCGCCGAGTCCGGCAAGGCCGTGCTGATCATCGCCGAGGATGTCGAGGGCGAGGCGCTGTCCACCCTGGTGGTCAACTCGATCCGCAAGACCATCAAGGCCGTCGCGGTGAAGGCGCCGTTCTTCGGTGACCGTCGCAAGGCGTTCCTGGACGACCTGGCCGTGGTCACCGCGGGCACCGTGATCAACCCGGATCTGGGTATCACGTTGCGCGAGGCGGGCATCGACGTGCTCGGCAAGGCGCGTCGCGTGGTCGTCACCAAGGACGACACCACGATCATCGACGGTGCGGGCACCGCCGAGGACATCGCGGCCCGCGGCGCGCAGCTGCGCCGCGAGATCGAGGCCACCGATTCCGACTGGGACCGGGAGAAGCTCGAGGAGCGGCTGGCGAAGCTGTCCGGCGGCGTCGCGGTGATCAAGGTCGGCGCGGCCACCGAGACGGCGCTCAAGGAGCGCAAGTACCGGGTCGAGGACGCGGTGAGCGCGGCCAAGGCCGCCGTCGACGAGGGCATCGTGCCCGGTGGTGGTACCGCGCTGGTGCAGGCGGCCGCCAAGCTGGTCGAGCTGCGCGACTCGCTGTCCGGCGACGAGGCTGTCGGCGTCGAGGTGGTCCGGCTGGCGCTGCAGGCGCCGCTGTACTGGATCGCCAGCAACGCGGGCCTGGACGGCGCCGTGGTGGTCAGCAAGGTCACCGAGGGCAAGGACGGCTTCAACGCCGCCACCCTCACCTACGGCGATCTGCTCACCGACGGTGTCGTCGACCCGGTCAAGGTGACCCGCTCGGCCGTCGTGAACGCCGCGTCGGTCGCCCGCATGGTGCTCACCACCGAGAGCGCCGTGGTCGACAAGCCGGCCGAGGAGGCCGCCGACCACGGCCACCACGGTCACTCGCACTGAGCGGTCATTCGCACTGAGCGCAGACCGAAAGAAGGCCCCTGGACCGATGTGTCCGGGGGCCTTCGCTTTTGAGTATTAGGAGGCGACCGGGGGCTGTTCCGCGGCGATGGCGGTCAGCAGGCGGCCGCGTAGGGCGGCGGGTGGCTTGGCTGCGGTGGTTTCGGTCAGTGCGGAGAGCGCCTCTCGGGTCGACCGCACCTCCGCGATGAATGCCGCACGTAGGGCGGGGTCTTCGGAGTCGAGCAGTTCCTGCACCGCGTGATGGTCCTCGTCGTCGATCGATCCGAGCGCGACGGTGTGCGCGAGATCGACCTGGCCTTCGTTCATCTCACGTCACCCCCAAACTTCTTTTCAGTCGTGTCAATCCGTCCCGAATTCGGGACTTAACGGTCGGTAACCCTACTCCGAGATAGTGGGCTACTTCAGCGTAGGTGCGTCCGCCGTAGTAGGCGAGCGAGATCGCCTCGCGCTGTGTCTCGGTCAGTGTGGAGAGGCCTTCCAGCACGGCCTGCTGTTCGAGCCTGCGCTCGACCTCCTCGGTGACCTCGTCGAATTCGTTGCCGAGAACCCGTATGCCGTAAGCGACTTCGCGCGTGGTGTGGGCCTGCTCGGCGCGTACCCGGTCGACGGCGCGGCGGTGCGCGAGCGTCATCAGCCAGGTCACGGCCGACCCCTTTGCCGGGTCGAAACTCGCTGCGGTGCGCCATATCTGGAGGTAGACCTCTTGCGTGGTCTCCTCGGCGTAGCCGGGATCGTGTAGCACCCGTAGCACCAGGCCGAAGACGCGCGCACACGTTCGGTCGTACAGCTCGGCGAAGGCTTCCTGGTCGGACCGGCCGCAGCGGTCGAGCAGCGCGGCGAGTTCGATACTTTCGGCGGCGCGGGCCGAGACCGCAGAATCCACTCTCGGTGGGAAGGCATCTCTTCGGAACGAGTCGCCCTCTGCGGCCGGTGGCCGCGTTGTCACAACGCTCCATTCTGTGTCATCGGTCACTACCGTAGCGCGGCGCGATGACCTCCCTTCCGCTGGGGGGTGCGGCAAACCGACTGTGGCCCAGCGATTTTGCGGGAAATCTCGACACGCCAAGCGTCCAATCGAGGGACACGCCGTGACACGCCGAGGCCTCACGCGAAACGCCGGACCGACAGTATCGCGGCTTCTGGCCGTCGCGGCAGCGAGCGCATCGGTGGTGACCGGATGATGCCCGCGCCGGTGTCGGATATGAACCGCCCGGCACGATCGCCCGCCGCGGTTCGGCCGGTGATCTTGCAGTGGCCGGTTGTTTGCCAGGAATTCGGCGCGCCGCGGCGTGTGGATGGGAAGGGATTTTTCAGACAGCCATGCGGCGCCGATTGCGCCTGGCGTGCATCTCACGCTCGGTCTCCGACATGCCGCCCCAGATGCCGTAGGGCTCGCTCACTTTCAGCGCGTGGCTGCGGCACTGCATCAGCACCGGGCAGCTGCGGCAGATCTCCTTGGCGCGCATCTCGCGCGCCGTGCGGGCCCGCCCGCGCTCGCCGTCGGGATGGAAGAACACCGCGGAGTCCTGACCGCGGCAGGATCCCCGCATCTGCCAGTCCCAGACATCGGCGTTCGGTCCGGGAAGGTGGGTCGGCATGGGCATGGTGGTGAACTCCTCGTGATGCGAGCTCGTCGGCGTTGTCGAGCAGTTGTTCTGCAAGTGTCGGGGCCACACGCCTGATCGGCGATGCCCTTGGCCTCGCCCGTTGCGGTCGCTGCAATTTCGCGCGGCGCCGACCGTGGCGATGAGCTACGTTAGGTCCAAGCGTGAAATTCCGTCAATAGTTCGACGCAGCAGTTTTCCAAATCTTTGGATGCCAAATTTAACCTTCTAACTGTTTACTTTTCGCATTGGTTTCAGTGATACTGATCGGTTGACCAGCGGCCGCCGGGTGTTCATCTTGCCGTTACTGGGAACATCAACGCAGGTCGTCGGCGGTTTTCGGCTATGGTTCGGTACATGCGCCGTCCGCTGCCACGTGGAGTCCGTCACAGCGGGGTGCACCGCGTCGATCGCTCGGGGCGCGGCAGATGGCGTGAACGGGGCGCTGAGGTTAATTGCGCGAAACGCGTGTGAATTCGAATCGAGGGCGCTCCCGCATTGTCGAATGAGTTTTACTTGATGGAAACATGATCCGGCGCATCGAAATGCTGTGTGGTTGCCAGGGTGGTGGCGGCGATTCGGCGCGCCCGGCGGTCCGGTGTGCGCAGGATAGAGTTCGGCCGTGTTCGAGCCAGCTCCACCGACAGATTCCGGATCCGACGCGCTCGTCGAGGCGGCCTTCGGCCCCCGGCCCGGCCACCCCGCTGCCGGGTTGCCGGAGGCCGCGAATCCGCACGATCACTGGCTGCGGGCGGTGATTCTCGGTGGCCAAGGCCGTTATGCCGCGGCGCGTGCCGAACTGCGGCGAATTCGCGCGAACAATTCGTCGGGTCCGGTGTTGAGGTCGCTGGCCGACAGCACCGAAGGTTCACTGCTGCGTCAACTCGGGTGGCACGCCAAGGCCGCCGAGTACGACGGCAGGGCCGCCGCGCTCATCCTGCCCCTCGTCGCGGCCGCACCCGATCGCGGCCGTCTTGACGGAAATCGCACGGAGCCGGGCGCGAATCAGCCGGCGTCGCCGCCTGATTCGACAGCCGCGCTGTGCGATGCGCTCACGGGCCTCGCCGCCGACGCGCTCGGCACCGGTCGCCTGGCGCTGGCCGCCCGGCTGCTCAAGCGTGGTCAGGAGCTGGCAGGGGACCGGATCGGCTGGCGCGCGAATATCCGGTGGCACTGGGTGACCGCCGAGACCGCGCTCGCCGGGGGTATGCCCGCGCTCGAGGCCGCCGAGACGGCCGTAGCCCTGGCAGGCCGGGCGCCATCGCTCCGGCACCGGGTCAAGTCCATGCTGCTGCTCGCCGCGGCCAACGCGGCAGCGGGACAACACGATCGTGCCGCGGAACTCGCCACCACCGTGGCGGGGCTCTGCCGCGCGCACGAGCTGCTCCCGCTGCGCTGGGCCGGTGCCATGTTGCGTGCCGGCCTGGCCGTCGACGACACGGCCTCCGACGGCGGTCCCGCCGCCGAGGCGGCGGCGTGCGCGCAGATCATCGCCCGTCGTGGCGGCCGGTTCCGACCCGCCGATGCCTGGTAGTTCGCCCGAGGCCCGTTAGCGGTTGCCGCCAGAAGGCGACCGTGTTGCCCGGTTCCGTGGTGTGTATCGCTATTGTTAGATCCGTTCCGCCCCACCGGTGGAAGCACTGGTCATCACCGGCCGTGCCACTTGTAACGCCAGGAAATTCTCTGACGATGACGCACACGGGCGAAGAGTTGGACCTCGCCGTCGCTGCCGCTGCGCAGGGCGACAGATCCGCTTTAGCTCAGGTACTCGAGATGATCCGCCCGCTGGTGGTGCGTTACTGCCGCGCGCGGATCGGTGCCGCGGAGCGTGGACAGCTCTCCGCGGATGACGTTGCGCAGGAGGTTTGTCTGGCCGTGATGACCGCCTTGCCCCGGTATCAGGACCAGGGCAGGCCCTTCATGGCCTTCGTATACGGAATCGCTTCGCACAAGGTCGCCGACGCTCATCGCAATGCCGCCCGTAACAAGGCGGAGGCAATGGCCGAAGTACCAGATGTCATATCCACCGACCAGGGGCCGGAACAGCGCGCTCTCGAATCCGAAACAAGCCGGCAGATGAATCGTCTGCTTGCCACGCTTCCGGAAAAACATCGAGAGATCCTGATCCTGCGTTTGGTCATGGGTTTGTCAGCGGAAGAAACCGCGGTCGCCGTGGGCAGTACGGCGGGCGCGATACGAGTCGCCCAGCACAGGGCACTCGCGAAACTCAAGTCTCAAGTGGCGAGGGCAGGTGAAATGTATGGCTAGGGATGGCGAGCGCGGTCGGGGCGACTGGAAGGCGCGGCGTGGATCGCACAACAGCGGTCCCTACGCCGAGGCGTCCGGTGATACCGGCCCGGTCGACATCGCAGCGGTCCGCCGCGACGATGCGCTGATCGATGCCATCGCCAGCGACGGTCCGGTACAGACCGACAGCGTGGAGGAGTATCAGCTCGCCACGCTGCTGGCCAGCTGGCGGGCCGAGTTGATCACTCCGCCGATGCGCAACGAGCCCGATCTCGATGCGATCGTGGCAGCGGTCAATCAGGAGATCGGCGCCCGACAGGTCCGGGTGAACGCGCAGACCGGTGGGCGACTACGGCTACTGCGTCCCATTGCCGGAACCGCGGCCGCACTGGCTTTGGTCATCGGTGGGATGACGGCGTTCTCGTACAACGCCGAGCCGGGTGATCCGCTGTGGCGGGTCAAGGAAGTCGTGTTCAGTGAGCAGGCGCAGACGACGGTGGTGCAACGCACCGACGACGATCTGACCGCGGCGGAGACGCTGCTCAACCAGGGCGCGAGCCCCGAGCAGGTCAAGGCCAAGCTGGATGGTGCCAAGCGAAATGCGACCCAGGTCAACGACACTCAGAAGCAGGACGATCTGGTCGTCCGCTTCAACGCGCTGCTCGCCGAGCTGCGCAAGGTGTCGCCGGAGGTGGCCGATCAGGTTGCGCCGATCACCACCCCGGTGAAGCCGAGCACGGATACCCGGCCGTCGACAGGCAACAACGGTACGGTTTCCGGCACGCCGAAGCCGAATCCGGGAACCGAGCCGACCGGCCCTTCATCCCAGCCGGGTGACACCGGCAAGCCGACGACGGATCCGAGCACCCCGCCGACCACCACCGGCGGCAAACCGACCACGACGGTGCCGACGACGACGCAGCCGAACACGACTGCCGAGCCATCGACGCCGGCCCAACCCCCGACTGTCGCGCCGACCACCGTGGCCTCCTCGGTGGTCGAGCCGACGGTGGACACCGGCGCGCCGACTCAGCCGCAACACCCTGCGCCGCGGTCGCCGAATTCGGGCAGTACACCCGGCTCGCTCGTGTTACCGAGCGGGTCGGTCGGTCCTGGTTTCACCGTTCCGGGTAGCTAGCCGCGTCGTTGCGGATAGCCGCGCGGAGCGGGTAACCGGCACCACAACTCTCAGATGCATGGGACGACAACCGATCGCCGACCGGCGGTCGGCTTTTTGTCGTCTTCGTCACTCCAGTGCGCTCGGAGTGCTGATGTTCGTGCCGGGGCCCGTCAGCTGTCGAAGCCGTCGAATCCGTCGCCGTGGAACGCCTCGTTCATCGACGCGTCCGCGTAGCCCCGACAGTAGTCCCAGGTGACATACGCTTCGGGCGTCGGATCGTAGGCCGGCTCGTGCGGGCGGACCGTGCCGTCCACCAACAGCTGAAGCAGGTTGGCGCGCAGCATGTCCCAGTCGTGGTAGTGGTCCTGCCTGCAATCTTCGCAGCTGACCACCAGCCCGCGGATGCCGCGATGCGCTAGTAGGGCCTCATAGACTGCGAGATCAGCGAGATCCTCCTCGACCGCAAGGCGCTCGTGGGGATCCAGCGGCTCGCCGGGCTCGATAGCGTCGAGCGCGGCGGACGGGTCGGAGGGGTCTCCGGCGAACGGATCCGGCGGCAAGCCAGGTGGTAGATGGTCACGCACACCCCCACGGTACGCAGAACAGGGTGGTCTTCGCCAGCTATGCGGCGTGCCAGTTTCCCTTGTGGCCTCACTTGATCGAGTGATTTGCCGGACAGATACCATGGTGCGCAGGCCGCAGAGCCATTTACCGTCCATCCCATCAGCCGCCGCGACACCCGACCCGGGTGTCTTGTCGCTATCGACGTCCAGGAGGGGTCGATCCGAATGAGTAATCCCGTGCCGGGCGAACGAATCGCAGTCCGCCCTCCTACGGGTGGTGACGATCCGAACAAGATCGCCATGCTCGGCCTCACGTTCGATGATGTGCTGTTGCTGCCCGCCGCCTCGGATCTGATCCCGAGCTCGGTGGAGACCTCCAGCCAGCTGACCCGCGAGATCCGGCTGCGCACTCCACTGGTGAGCTCCGCCATGGACACGGTGACCGAGGCGCGGATGGCCATCTCGATGGCGCGCGCGGGCGGCATGGGTGTGCTGCACCGCAACCTCGCCGCCGCCGATCAGGCCGCGCAGGTGGAGACCGTGAAGCGGTCCGAGGCGGGCATGGTGACCGATCCGGTGACCTGTCGTCCCACCGACACGCTGGCCGAGGTCGATGCCATGTGCGCCAGGTTCCGCATCTCCGGCCTGCCGGTGGTGGACGAGACGGGCGCGCTCGTCGGCATCATCACCAACCGCGACATGCGCTTCGAGGTCGACCAGAACCGCAGGGTCGCCGACGTGATGACCAAGGCGCCGCTGATCACCGCCCAGGAGGGCGTCACCGCGGAGGCCGCGCTCGGCCTGCTGCGCCGCCACAAGGTGGAGAAGCTGCCCATCGTCGACGGCAACGGCCGCCTGCGCGGGCTCATCACCGTCAAGGACTTCGTCAAGACCGATCAGTACCCGTTCGCCACCAAGGACCGCGACGGCCGCCTGCTCGTCGGCGCCGCGATCGGCGTCGGCGAGGACTCCTGGTCGCGCGCCATGACGCTGGCCGACGCCGGTGTCGACGTGCTGATCGTCGATACCGCGCACGGCCACCAGGCCGGCGTGCTGCAGATGGTCACCAAGGTCAAGGCCGAGGTCGGTGACCGTATCCAGATCGTCGGCGGCAACGTGGCCACCCGCGCGGGCGCGCTCGCGCTGGTCGAGGCGGGCGCGGACGCGGTGAAGGTCGGCGTCGGTCCCGGCTCTATCTGCACCACCCGCGTGGTCGCCGGTGTCGGCGCGCCGCAGATCACCGCGATCCTCGAGGCCGTCGCCGCGTGCAAGCCGCACGGCGTGCCGGTGATCGCCGATGGCGGCATCCAGTTCTCCGGCGATATCGCCAAGGCCATCGCCGCGGGCGCGTCCACCGTGATGCTCGGCTCGCTGCTCGCGGGCACCGCCGAATCGCCGGGCGAGCTGATCCTGGTGGGCGGCAAGCAGTTCAAGAGCTACCGCGGTATGGGCTCGCTCGGCGCCATGCAGGGACGCGGCCAGGCCAAGTCCTACTCCAAGGACCGTTACTTCCAGGACGACGTGCTCGCCGAGGACAAGCTGGTCCCCGAGGGCATCGAGGGCAGGGTGCCGTTCCGCGGTCCGGTCAACCAGGTGATCCACCAGCTCGTCGGCGGCCTGCGCGCGGCCATGGGCTACACCGGGTCGCAGTCGATCGCCGATCTGCAGGACAAGCAGTTCGTGCAGATCACCGCCGCGGGACTCAAGGAGAGCCACCCGCACGACATCACGATGACGGTCGAGGCGCCGAACTACACTGGCCGCGGCTAGTCGGCTCGGATCCGGCTCGGCGACCCGACGCGCCGAGTTCATCCGAGTCGGGCGTGGGTACCCCTGTCGTGCCTACCGTGGCCCGCTACCGACCCGATCCGTGCGGAGCGAGTCTTACGAGCGGCACATCAAACAAAGGAGTACAGACGTGCGCGACATGGTCGAGATCGGCATGGGCCGGACCGCCCGGCGTACCTACGAACTGGACGACGTCGACATCGTTCCCTCGCGGCGGACCCGTTCGTCGAAGCAGGTATCGCTGGCCTGGCAGCTCGACGCCTACCGGTTCGAGATCCCGTGCCTCGCGCACCCCACCGACGCGCTGGTGTCGCCCGAGTTCGCCATCGAGCTCGGCAGGCTCGGCGGCCTCGGCGTGATCAACGGCGAGGGCCTGTGGGCCAGGCACGCCGATGTCGCGGCCAAGGTCGATCAGCTGCTCGAGCTCGTCGGCAAGGGCGGGTACGAGCGTGCGGTCGCGCTGCTGCAGGAACTGCACGCCGCGCCGATGCAGCCGGATCTGCTCGCGGCCGCGGTCGCGCAGGTGCGCGCCGCCGGTGTGACGGTGGCGGTGCGGGTCAGCCCGCAGAACGCGCGTGCGCTCACGCCCGCGCTGGTGCAGGCCGGGATCGACCTACTCGTGGTGCACGGCACCATCATCTCCGCCGAGCACGTCGGCGGGGACGAACCACTGAATCTCAAGACCTTCATCGCCGAGCTCGACGTGCCTGTCGTCGCCGGCGGTGTCAGTGATCACAAGACCGCGCTGCACCTGATGCGCACCGGCGCGGCCGGTGTGATCGTCGGCTACGGCTCCTACCCCGGCGCGACGACCACCGGTGAGGTGCTCGGCATCGGCGTGCCGATGGCGACCGCGATCGCCGATGCCGCCGCCGCGCGCCGCGACTACCTCGACGAGACCGGCGGGCGCTACGTGCACGTCATCGCCGACGGCGATATCGCCACCTCCGGTCAGCTGGCCAAGGCCATCGCCTGCGGCGCCGACGCGGCGATCCTCGGTGTCCCGCTCGCCGTCGCCGCCGAGGCGCCGGGCCGCGGCTGGTACTGGCCGTCGTCCGCGGCGCATCCCTCGGTGCCGCGCGGCTCGCTGCTGCACGTGGACGACCCGTGGGACCTCGGCGGTGAGGATGCGGGCGATCCGGTCCGCCCGAGCCTGGAGCGGGTGCTCTACGGCCCGTCCGACGATCCGTTCGGTTCGCTGAACCTCGTTGGCGGCCTGCGCCGTTCGATGGCCAAGGCGGGCTACTCCGACCTCAAGGAATTCCAGAAGGTCGGGCTCAGCGTCCGCGCCTGAGCCGCCGCAACGCTTTTCGAGCGCCCCGCACCGAGTTCGGTGCGGGGCGCTCGCCTGTCAGGTGGCAGGCGCGGTGCGTGCACGCAGGAACTGCTGGATAGCGTGGTTGACGGGTTCGGGGTGGGTCATGGTGACCGCGAGGCGGGCGCCCGCGATCTCCACGTAGGTCGAATCGCCGATGCCGCGGGCCAGCTGTTTGGCGCGGTCGCGGGCGATGCCGCAATCGGTGGCGTGAATCACCAAGGCGGGGCAGTCGATTTCGGTCAGCCGCTCCAGCACCGAATCGCGGCCGAGCAGGCAGCCTGCGGCGACCTCGATGCCGCGGCGGTCGCGGACCAGCCAGCGCTTGGTCCAGATCTCGCGGTACCAGTCGTCGTCGCCGATCAGCCAGGAGGCCAAGCGGTCCACCGCGGCCTCGCGGGAGTCGTCGTCGTACCACTCGTCCAGGAACTTCTGGGTGGCGGTCGACTGCTCCGGTGTCGGGCCGTGTGCGTCGGTGCTGATCAGGATCAGCGCCGACACCCGCTCCGGTGCGATCAGCGCGGTGCGCAGCGCGGTGAACCCCCCTTGCGCGGTGCCGCCGACCACGGCGCTCTCGGCGCCTAGATGGTCGAGCACGGTGAGCGCGTCGCGCGCGGCGGTCCAGTAGGTGAACGGCAACCCTTCGTCCCTGGTCCGGCCGTGGCCGCGGGCATCCCAGGAGACGATCCGGAATTCCGGCGCCAGCGCGGCCACCTGGGATGCGAACATCGTTCGGTCCATGAAGAATTCGTGTGCAAGCAGCACCACCGGCCCGTCGCCGCCGCTGTCCTCGTAGTGGATGTCGGCGTCTATCGCGCGGGCGAATGGCACGAGCAAGAGGATAACCAGCGGTGTGGGGGCGCGATGGAGGATTCAGTGGGCTTGCCACCCGCTCCGCCGGGCGCTCGGTCCCGCCACGAAGGCCGCTGGGCTGCTTCTTTAGACTGTGCGGGTGGCAGAATCCCAGAGACCCGTCCTCGTCGTCGACTTCGGTGCGCAATACGCCCAATTGATTGCCAGGCGGGTTCGTGAGTCCAGTGTGTACTCCGAGGTGATTCCGCACACCACCACCGTGGAAGAGATCGCCGAGAAGCGGCCGCTCGCGGTCATCCTGTCCGGCGGACCGGCCAGCGTCTACGCCGAAGGCGCGCCGAAGCTCGACCCGCGACTGTTCGACCTGGGCCTGCCGGTCTTCGGTATCTGCTACGGCTTCCAGGCGATGGCGCAGGCGCTCGGCGGCACCGTCGCGCACACCGGTACCCGCGAATACGGCCGCACCGAACTGAACATCGACGGCGGCCTGCTACACGGCGGCCTGCCGACCATCCAGCCGGTGTGGATGAGCCACGGCGACGCGGTCACCGACGCGCCCGCCGGCTTCGACGTCACCGGCACCAGCGCGGGCGCGCCCGTCGCGGCGTTCGAGGACAGGGCGCGGCGCCTCGCCGGCGTGCAGTACCACCCCGAGGTGCTGCACTCGCCGCACGGTCAGCAGGTGCTCAGCCGATTCCTGCACGAACTCGCCGGTATCCCGGCCACCTGGACCCCGGCCAATATCGCCGACTCGCTGATCACCAGCGTGCGTGCGCAGATCGGTGACGGGCACGCGATCTGCGGGCTGTCCGGCGGTGTCGACTCCGCGGTCGCCGCCGCGCTGGTGCAGCGCGCCATCGGGGACCGGCTGACCTGTGTGTTCGTCGATCACGGCCTGCTGCGGGCCGGTGAGCGCGAGCAGGTGCAGCAGGACTTCGTCGCCGCGACCGGCGCCAAGCTGGTGACCGTCGACGCGGTGGACAAGTTCCTCGGTGAGCTGAAGGGCGTCACCGATCCGGAAGAGAAGCGCAAGATCATCGGGCGGGAGTTCATCCGGTCCTTCGAGGACGCGGTGTCCGAGGTCGTCGCCGCCGAATCCGATGGCGGGGCGACGCCGAAGGTCGAGTTCCTGGTGCAGGGCACGCTGTACCCGGATGTCGTCGAGTCCGGTGGCGGTGCGGGTACCGCGAATATCAAGAGCCATCACAACGTCGGTGGCCTGCCCGACGATCTCGAGTTCGAGCTCGTCGAGCCGCTGCGGCTGTTGTTCAAGGATGAGGTCCGCGCGGTCGGCCGTGAGCTGGGGCTGCCGGAGGAAATCGTTGCGCGCCAGCCGTTCCCCGGCCCCGGTCTTGCCATCCGCATCGTCGGTGAGGTCACCGGCGATCGCCTCGACACGCTGCGCCAGGCCGACGCCATCGCCCGCGAGGAGCTCACCGCCGCGGGCCTGGATCGCCAGATCTGGCAGTGCCCGGTGGTGCTGCTCGCCGATGTGCGCAGCGTCGGAGTGCAGGGCGACGGCCGCACCTACGGTCACCCGATCGTGCTGCGCCCGGTCTCCAGCGAGGACGCGATGACCGCCGACTGGACCCGCCTGCCCTACGAGGTGCTCGAGCGCATCTCCACCCGCATCACCAACGAGGTCGCCGAGGTCAACCGGGTAGTGCTCGACGTGACGAGCAAGCCGCCGGGGACCATCGAGTGGGAGTGACGGAAGGCGGCTAGGCCCAAGGTTGTTCAGCGCACCCCTCGGTACAGGTAACTCTGTATCGGGGGGTGCGCTGTTTTGCGCGGGCGGCGTAGCGTCGATGGTGTCGTCGAGTCCACGGGGGTGGGTATGGCCAAGGCGTTCTGCACGATTACCGGCGTAGTCGAGGCGCCACACGCGACGCTGGTCGAGCTGCTCACCACGGTGCACGCGGGCCCGATCGGCCCGGACAACGCGTTCTTCCTCGCCGAAGGCCCCGAACCGGAGATGACGCTGACCGGCGGCCCGAACCATTTCCGTGCCCCGATCACCGGACACCCCAAGGGAATCCGAGTCGACGTGGACCGGGCCCGTGCGCTCCTGACCGTCGAGAACCCCCTCGGCTTCCGCGCCGAATGCCAGGTCACCCCACATCCCAAGGGCGCCAGGCTGACTCAACAGGTATTCCCGACCGGCGCCACCGGCCGCCTGATGTTCTCCGTGCTCGGCCGCAAGGCCGCAGACCAACAGCGAATAGGCATGCAACGCCTACTCGCCCGCATCACAGAGCATCTCGACTGCCCGGCCTACCTGGAGTGACCAATCCGGCCCATCAGATCGGCAGCAGCGGTACCTGGTAGCGCTGGATCATCGCATCATGCGTCACCAGTCGAAGTTCTTGCTGGTTTGCTTGCGCGATGAGTATCCGGTCGAAGGGGTCGCGATGGATCAATGGCAGCCGCGCCGCGGCAATGGCGTGGTCGGCGGTGATCGCGAGGAGGCGGAACTCGCTGTCGCGCACGAGCTCCGGAAGATTCTCCGGACCCGGCAGTTTGCCGAGACTCTGTTTGATCGCGATTTCCCACACGGTCGCCGCGCTGATGTAGATCTCTGGCTCGATATCCAGGATCGCTGCCATCTCCTTGGGCAGGGCCGGATCGTCGGCGAGCCACCAGAGCACGACATGAGTGTCGAGCAGCAGTCTCATTCGGCGCCGTAGAAGTCGGTGGCGATGGCCTCATTGGTTTCGTTCGAGTCCCAATCGCGGTCCAGGACAAGATGTCCGCGCAGTGAGCCGCGGCCGGTGCGTGGGCGAGTCGGATGTAGTGGGACAACCTTGGCAACCGGGGTGCCCGCACGACTGATGACGATCTCTTCGCCGTGTTCGACTCTGTCGATGATCCGCGAGAGATGTGTTTTCGCTTCGTGAATATTGAACTGCTCAGCTGCCACCGGGCCTCCTTAGCTAAGGGTTAGTCTACCTGGCTATCGGTCTTTGGCGGCAGAACAACACAGGGCCCGGCCGTGCAGGCCGGGCCCTGTGCGGGTATCGGAAATCAGCGGCGGCGGCCGGAGAGGACCAGGAGGCCGCCGGTGATGATGGCGGCGAAGACGAGGATCCAGCCGAAGGGGATGACGGTGCCGGAGGGGAGGGCGGCGGGGCCGACGATGGCCCAGACGCTCACGGCGAGTGCGATGAGGCCGACGATCAGCAGGGCCGAGGAGGGGCCGCGCCGGGTGTGCTTCGTATCGGGCTGATCAGCCACGGGTCACCTCCACGTTTCCGGCGCCGACCTCGACCGTGAGATCGAGTACGGGCGCATCGGGCTTCTGCTCGCCGGTCAGGCCGGTCGGGCATTTCTGGTCACCCAAGCTGACGTCGCACTTGGTGCGTACCAGCATGTTGGGCGGTAGCAGGACGCGGGCATCGCCGAGCCCGACCGAGACATGGACCGTCCGGCTCTGCGTCAGGTTCAGTGTCCGTAGGTCGAGTGTCGCGGATCCGGCGCCGACCTCGTAGTTGTCCTGCAGGTCGGCCGTGGTGGTCGGAGCCCAGGCCTGATCGCCCACGCCGCCGTTGTCGAAGTCGATCGGGCCGACCAGCGACGCGAGGACGACGAACCCGGCCAGCGGCGCGGTCAGCACGAGCAGCCCGTAGCCGCGGCGCAGGAACGCACCGGCGATCAGGCCGAGGGCGAGTACGGCCAGCGCGACCGCGCCGATCCGGCCCGGGGTCATCCACTCGATGCCCGAGGCGGCGATCGCACCGGCGCCCGCCGCGGCGAGGATGGCCAGGCCGATCACCACCGGGGTCAGCCGGGAGCGTGGGCGTTTCGGGGGTGGCGGGGCGACAACGGTTTTGGTCGGGCTCAGCTCGGGGAGGTCCCAGGCGAGCGGGGCTACGCCGAGCGGGTCCCACGAGGGCGGGGTGCCGAGACCGGTGGGCGCCGGGATCGCCGGCGCGTTCATGACCGGAGCGGATCCACCAGTGCCGGACCCTGATTCGCCTGTGCCTGATTCACCTTTCCGGGGACCGGCGTCGTTGCCGGTCGCTCCGGAGCGCGGGGCGTCGTTGTCCCGCGATGGCGACGAATCTTGTTTGCTCAGTGACGGTGTACCACTCGGGATCACGGACGTCGGTGTGCCGGAGGCGGATTGGACCGGAATGGAAGCGCCGCCCTCGTCGTCCTTGCGCAATACGGCGGTGTTCGCTTCGCCGGTCTGCGAGACAGCATCGGCGCGCAGCACCGCGGTATCGGCGTCGGCCTGCGCCGTCGAATCACCTTCGGGGCGGAGGACAGTCGTCGGATTGTCGGGTACGTACGCGTCCGGCAGCTTGGTGTAGGGCGAGTACACGCTGGTCGAGTACGCATCGGTGCGGGTCGGCATGGTCATCGGGAACACCGCACCCGGATATCCGGTCGCGTTGATGCCGCCGTCCGGATAAAGCCCGCCGAACATGTTCGATTGCGCGGTACCCGGCGGCGGTTCGGGATTGCGCAGGTGCAGCATCCACCAGCCGCCGAGCAGCAGCGCCATGCTGATCAGCCCGGAGCCGCCGAGCCCGACCCCGACCGGCCCCATGGTGCTGACCGCGATGGCGAGCGCGACGACGAGCACAACGGTCTTGGTGGTCGACTGCGAGCTGCGTCCGTGCCCGATCAGCGATTCCGCCGCCGACGCCTCGTCGCCCGCTTCGTGCAGCAACAGCCAGGCCAGCAGGTACAGCACGATGCCTGCCCCGCCGAAGATCGTCGACACCACCAGCGCGACCCGCACCAGCACCGGATCCACGTGATAGCGCTCGCCGAATCCCGCCGCGACACCCGCGATCGGCCCGCGCCGCGGCAACCGGACGGGGCGCGTGCGCCACATCTGCTGGAGCTGATCGCCGAAGCTCGTTCTCGTCATGGCTTCCATGGTGGGCCGAACCGCCGCTCAGGCGCATCGGGGGGAACCCTGAAACTGCACCTGATCCCTGAGTGCTACCCGGTCAGCCGCACGGCGGAGCGTAGGCGAGTTTGCGGCACGTGTTGTCACCGATCACTGTCTGGTAGGGATCGGTCAGTCGCATGTGGCGCGGTAGGGGACATCCGGTAGGTAGCGGCGCCAGACCTCGGGGGTCAGCACGCCACGGGTGGTCGCGCAGATGCGGGCGGTGGCGTGTTGTTCGTTCAGGTCCCAGACCCTCAGCTCACCGTATGGGCCCTGACCCAGGAGATAGTCACCGCGGGGATGGAATCGGGCAGACCACTGGCCGGTGGCCTGGAGAGTGATCGCGTCTCCGATGCGCCGCGGCTTGGTGCGGTCGGTGAAATCCCAGAGCCATACCGCGCCATCCGCGCCGGTGATGGCCAGTGTGGTGCCGTCCGGGCTGAACTCGGGCGGTTGGATGGACTGGCTGTGCACGGTGATCGGCTCGGTGACCGCCTTCGGTCTCGCCGGATCGCCGATATCCCAGACCTGGAAGGTTTCGTTGCTTTGCAGGATCATCGTGCGGCGATCGGGCGAGAACCGAATGTAGTTGATTCCGGCGGGCGTTTCGGGCAGCGGCGGTCCCAGCTGGGTCGGCTTGGCGGGGTCCGACAGGTTCCACAGCGCGGTCGGGCTCGCGGAACGGGACAGCACCGCCGAGCTGACCGCGAGGATCGTGCCGTCCGGGTTGAGCCGCATGGTCTGATACCCGGAAACCGGCGGGGAGGCACCGAGTTTCACCGGTCCGGACCGGTCCGAGATATCCCACACCTCGAGCGCGCCCTTGTCGACCCTCGTCACCATTCGCCGCCCGTCGGGGCTGAACTCGGCCGATCTGTAGGCGTTCCGTGGAATCGTCCACTGCGCGACCCTGCGGGTGTTCGCCGGATCGGACAGGTCGAAGACCAGCATCGTCTCCTGGGCGGCCCCGTCGGCGCTGAGGCTCGACAGCACCAGGGTGCGGCCGTCGGGACTGAGGTGCAGCGGACTGTATTCCGGTGCCGCGTCGACGTCGCCGACCCGGCGGGGTATCCAGGGGTCGTGCGTATCCCAGATCTGGATGCGCCCCTTGCCTGCCTTCGTGACCATTCGATCGCCACCGGCGTCGGACAGCGGCGGCAGTGTGGAGTAGACGCCGGTATGCGCCGAGGGCAGCGACCACAGCCGCACTCTCCCATCGGAATTCCCCGTGGCCAGCATGCGTCCATCAGGGCCGAAGGCGAGCGAGTGCGCCCCGCCGGAACACGGGAATGTCGAATCCGGGTAGCGGCAGGTGGTCGGTTCCACGGAGAAGTGCTCGCCGATCTGCGTCGGGCGGGCGGGGTCGAGCACGCTCCAGAGTTTCGTCTCACCGAGGGTCGAGGTCACGAGTGTCTGCCCATCCGGTGCGAAAGCCACTGCGGACAAACTCGATTCGCCGGCAGGTACCGGCGTTCCGATGCGCCGCGGGCGGGCCGGATCCTCGAGGCCCCACAGCTGGACGGTGCCGCTGTTCTTTTCGCTGTCCGGTTCGCGCGAGCGCAGTGAGCCGTCACCACTGCCGACGGCAAGGATCAAGCCGTTCGGGCTGAACGCGGTGGCTTCGACACTGCTGTTCACCGCGCCGAGCGCGGGGCCGATCGGTGCTACCGCGGCGAGATTGCCGACGTCCCACAGCTGTACCGATCCATTGTCGGCGGGGTCGCCCGCTCTGCCGTCGAGCGGTACCGCCAGCAATCGGCCGTTCGGGCTGAACGCCAATGTGCCGCGCAGCGAGCCGCTTTCGGGTATCGGCAGTACCGGCCCCTGCCTCGGCGCCGCCGGGTTCTCGACATTCCACAGCACGACGGTGTCGCGGGTCTGGGTCGCGACCGTCCGCCCGTCGGGGCTGAATGCCGCCTGCAGCACGGGGATGGCGGCGGTGGTGAGCGTGCCGAGCGGCCGTGGCGTCTCCGGCGTGCGGACATCCCACAATCGTGAATCCTGCTGGCCCGCAACAGCCATCAGCGAGCCATCCGGGCTGAAGGTGATCCGGCGCGCGGAACCGTCGAGCGGGCGGCCGAGCGGTTTCGGGTTTTCGGGGTCGGCGACATCCGATAGCCGGACACTGCCCTCGTGTCCCACCGACGCGAGCACGCGGCCGTCCGGGCGATAAGCCACCTGCCAGATGACATTAGGGTGCTCGGTGACGGTGGTGGCCAGCGGCGTGTTCTGCGTGCTCAGCAGCCTGGTGCGGGTTTTCGCCGCGCGGGGTTGAATCGCGTCGGCGGCCAGATACATCCGTGCGGCGAGGGAGGGATCGATCGTCTGTAGCCGATCCGCCTGCTCCAGTACCGCGGCGAAGTCCTTGTCGGTGCGCTGCTGCGCCGCGATTCTGGTCTGGGTGTAGGCGGCGCCGCCGAGTAGGAGCAGTGCGACGGCGAGCAGTGCGAGCAGCGCCTTGGTCACCGATGAACGGCGGGTGGACTGCTGCCTGGCGGCCAGCGAAGCATCGAGGAAGGTGCGGGCCGGGCCGCCGACCGGTGGCGGATCGACGTGCACGCGTGCGGTTTCCAGCCGGGTGCCCCGGTACAGCAGCGAGGGGTCGCGGCCGGTGGAATTCCATTCCGCGGCATCGGCTTCCAAGCGCTGGCGGACCAGGTAGCCGACGCGGTCCTCGTCGATCCAGGTGCGCAGCCGCGGCCAGGCGTCCAGCACGATCTCGTGGGAGAAGTACGCCTCGTCGGCGTCGAGGGTGACCAGCCGGGTGCGCGCGAGCAGTTCCAAAGCCGTTGTCGCGGACTCGGTGTCGGCCACCCGCTGTAGTAGTTCGGTGCGGGTGGTCGTGCGCCGGGTGTCGCGCGAGTCGTGACCGACGGTGACCAGGCCGAGCAGCAGTTCCTTGGCCGTGAGCTGCTGCGGGTCGGTGAGTTCGCTCCACGCCTGTTCGGCGGTCGCCGCGACGGAGCCGACCACACCGCCGGCTTTGCGGTAGCCGGTGACGGTGAGCTTGTGGCCCTCGCGGTGCTGCCAGGTCGCGGCCATGACATGGGAGAGCAGGGGCAGCGCGCCGGGATCGTAGCTCTGCTTGTTCTCGTGATCGCCGAGGCCGCAGAGCTCGGTGATCACCAACTCTTCCAGTCCCGCTTCGAGTTTGAGTCCCGTGCGCTCGGCCGGGCCGGTGATCGCCTGGGCGAGTTCGTCGATGCGCATCGGGCCGAGCAGGTGGTTGCGATGTTCCAGTGCGTCCTGCAGCGCGGGGTAGGCGAGGCACTGGGCGTAGAAGTCGGCGCGGAGAGCGAGCACAACGCCGACGATGTTTTCGGTGCTGGTGGCGCAGCGTTCCAGGACCGTGAGCAGGTCTTCACGCTCGTGTTCGTCCGGACAGGTGGTGAACAACTCTTCGAACTGATCGATGATCAGCAACGCGCGTCGGCCCGCGGCCCATTCGTTTACCGCGGCCAGGGTGTCGTCGACGGATTCGGTTCGCGCGGTGCGGGTCCGCGGCACCGCGTCGGATGTGTGGGGCGGGTGCACCTCGCCGAGCTGTTCGGTGCGCAGCGCCTTCGCCAGGGTGGCCAGCGGGGTGGCGCCGGGCGTGACGGTGGCGACCACCCAGTCGTGTGGCGCCCGGGTGAGTGCCGGGGTGAGCCCGGCGGCGAGCAGCGAGGATTTACCCGCGCCGGAGGCGCCGACCAGGGTGATGATCCCGCCGGTCGTCGCGACGGTATCGCGGACCAGGTCGGTGAAATCGGTAGTGGCGTGGTGTCTGCCGAAGAAGAAGTCCTGATCGCTGTCGCGGAAGGACATGAGTCCCGGATACGGGCAGACGGTGTCGTCGTCGGATGTCCAGGTGGTCGATGCCTGCCAAAGCCGTTGCCATTCACGCGGATCGAGCAGCGCCGCAGGCAGTGATCCGCCGGACTTCTTGGCCAGGTCGATGAGGGTCAGCACCACCGGCAGCAGGGATTCGAAGCGGGCGGGCACATTTCGGCCCGCCTTCCAATCGCTGATCCGCTGGGCGGAGGCGGCGCCTGCGCCTGCGCCTGCGCCGCGGGCGGCGTGCATACGCGTCTCGGCGGCGGAGGCCACGCGGCGCAGCGTCGGATTGCCCGCCGCGGCATATAGTTCGGCGAATCGCTGCGTGAATACCGCGCGCGGCGATCGGATTTCGGCGCCGTCGTCGGCGATCCCCCCGGTCAGCATATGCGCCCACCGGACGTACTGGGCGACACAAACATAGCGACAATTTAACGGAATGTGGCTGATATCCGCCTGAGATGAGGTTCGCAGTTTCCGCGGATGCCGACCCGCGGGAAGCGGCGATGCGGTGCGGTGCCGCATCGCCGCTCGAATTTCACTCGCCTACAGGAAGATCGGGTCGCCGTAGACGACGTCGGTGCCGGTCACCTCGGGTGACCTCGCCTCGATGGACACATAGGACCTGATGGTGAGCGGGCCGCCGCAATCCTTCGCCAGCAGGTGGAAGTCCTTGCTGACCAAGGATCCGGAGCGGCCGGGGCCGATCTCCTTGGTGCCGACCTCGGCCCGCTGGATCTGGCCCGGCTTGATGGACAGGTCGATACCGGCGCCGACTTGGAAGGTCGGCCCGATGCTCGCGTTCGCGCTCGACGAGGACGAGTCACCGCTGCTGCCCGTGTTCAAGGTGACCGAGGCGTTGAGCCCGACCTTGGCGCCGAGGGTGACCGTCGAGGTGATGTCGACACCGCAGGCGAACAGGTACCCGGCCTTCAGCGTGCCCGTCGAGGAGCCGTCGACCCGGCCGTAGAAGGTGTTGTCCAGGAACACCTCCCGGTTGGTCGGCATGCCGTTCAGCGGTGCGATCGGGTTGAACCACTGATCCATGTGGCCGACGGTGAACGAGAATCCCTCGGGTGTGGTGACGGTCTTCTCGTGTGGCGCCATGCCCCCCGCGTTGGCGAATGGTGCTGCCGCTGCCAGCGTGAGGCCGGTCATGGTGGCGATGGTGGCCAGTGCGGACTTGATGTTCACAGTTCCTCCCCAGAACCTTGCTCCCGGAGGAGCGCAACCGCCTCGGAGTGCCCCGATGCGGTGTCTTGCGGGACGTTTTCGACCCGTCAAAAACGTAGGTCGGGCAGGTCGGTCCGGCCGAGCGCCGAGATCGGTCCGGCGTGATGAAACCGCTGGGAGATGAGGGTGGGGGCAGTTATCCGGTCCGGTAGGCGGTCTACTGGCGATGGATTTCACCGGTGTCCGGTCAGGACGGCGAGCCGTTTCTGTGGACTATCTGAGACGCCCAGGTCAGCGAGGATTTTTTGTCCGGACCGGACGGCGCGGGGCAGGGAACCCCGGGTCGGAGCGCGTTGCGGAAAACGCTGCGGCGACCCTACATCCGGATTGCGGTGGCTGCGCGTGAACACGGCGGACTTTGTCGGATCGGCCAGCAATCGCTCCGCCGCCGGTGTCCGAGTCAGTTGTGGCAGGCCGGGGCCTATGCAAGATCAGGGTGATTCCCCATGGCTACCTGTCGGTGCGACGTGCCAGTATCGAATATATGTACCCGTCCGCGCCCGCCCTCGATTCCCGGGGATACATCCTCGAGGAGTCGACCTATTCGCGGTTGACGCGACGTTCGGGCGGCCGGGTCGTCGGCGGGGTGGCCGGCGGGATCGCCGACCACCTCGGGGTCGACGTCTTCAAGGTGCGGATGGCGTTCGTGCTGCTTTCCGCGCTGGCCGGGGCGGGCATCCTCGGCTACGGCATGCTGTGGATCTTCACCCCGGGCGGCGCCGACGCGACCAAACCGACGGGGGAGGAGCGCCGTCAGGCGATCGGGCTCGCCCTGCTCGGGCTCGGCCTCGCGGTCGCGGTGGCCTGGCTGTTCAGCGGTACCGCGGCGCGGGTGCTCGCGCCGGTCGTCGTCGTCGCGGTCGGCGCGGCGCTGGTGTGGCGCGAATACGACAGTGACGGACCGAAGTCGCTGCTCGGGCTGCCCGCCAAGCCCTCGGTGGTCACCTGGTCGCGCATCATCGGCGGCACCACGCTGATCGTGGTCGGGCTCGGCGTCGTCGTGCTCGCCAGGATCGATTTCGGCTCGCTCGGGTCGGCGCTGGTCGCGGTGGCGGTCACCCTGGTCGGGGTCGGGCTGCTGACGGTGCCGCTGTGGTTGCGCACGGTGCGCGCGCTGAATGCCGAACGCGCCGCGCGCATTCGCAACGAGGAACGCGAGGAGATCGCCTCCCATCTGCACGATTCGGTGCTGCAGACGCTCGCGCTCATCCAGCGCCAGGCGGATGACCCGCAGGAGGTGGCGCGCCTGGCCCGCAGCCAGGAGCGGGAACTGCGCCGATGGCTGTTCGAGGATTCCGGGCCCGCGCAGTCGAGCCTGGCCGCCGCCCTGCGCACCATCGCGGGCGAGGTAGAGGATCAGCACGGGGTGAAGGTGACCCCGGTGACCGTCGGCGATGTCACGATGGACGGCGGCGACACCGGATCCGGCCTGCCCAAGGAGCATTTCACCGCGCTGCTCGGCGCGAGCCGCGAGGCGCTGGTCAACGCCGCCAAACACGCGGGTGTACCGGAGATCGACCTGTTCGCCGAGGCCGAACCGCATCAGGTGAGCGTCTTCGTGCGCGACCGTGGTGCAGGCTTCGACCTCGCCGCCGTCCCGCAGGATCGGCAGGGCCTGGCGAAATCCATCCGCGGCCGGATCGAGCGGCGCGGCGGCAAGGTGGAGATCCTGTCCACGCCCGGTCGCGGTACCGAGGTGCGGATCATCATGCCGCGCACTGACTCCGGCGACCAGGAAGCGCGGGACGAGCCGAATTCCCACGGCGCGCCACAGGATTCGCCCGACGCGGCGACCGAACGACTACATCAGACGGTACCGCCGGAGCGTTCCGGCGGATGACGCGATGGGCCGAGCGAGCACCGGAGCGCGCGGCCGTACGGCAGGATGAACCGGACAGCTGATTTCGTACGAACATGGGCGCCTCGCGGGAGCCGTCCAGAATTCAGCAGGGCACTCGACCGCCGGTTCGTAGCGTGACTTAGTGGCGGAAGGGAGAAGTAAAGGTGGCTGTGCGGGTCTTTCTCGTCGATGATCACGCCGTGTTCCGGTCCGGGGTGCGCGCGGAACTGAGCCGCGAGGCCGACATGGAGGTGGTCGGGGAGGCAGGCGGGGTCGCCGAGGCGATCGCCGGAATCAATACCGCCGAACCCGATGTGGTGCTGCTCGATGTGCACATGCCCGACGGCGGTGGCGTCGCGGTGCTGTCCGGTATCGAGGACGGGCCGGTATGCCTGGCGCTGAGCGTGTCCGATGCCGCCGAGGACGTGATCGCGGTGATCAGGGCTGGTGCGCGGGGCTATGTCACCAAAACGATCTCGGGCACCGAACTGGCCGATGGCATCCGCCGGGTCGCGGGCGGCGACGCGGTGTTCAGCCCGCGCCTCGCCGGGTTCGTGCTCGATTCGTTCACCGGCAAGTCGCCGGTGCCGGAGCCGCCGCTCGATCCCGAACTGGATTCGCTGACACCGCGCGAACTCGAGGTGCTGCGCCTGCTCGCCCGCGGCTACACCTACCGCGAGATCGCCGAAACCCTGTTCATTTCGGTGAAAACCGTAGAAACCCACGCGTCGAACGTGCTGCGCAAGACCCAGCAGTCCAATCGCAACGCGCTGACCCGCTGGGCGCACCGCCGACGCATCGACTGAGGATCGCCCGAGCGTCCCTGCGGCGCAATGATTTACCTCTGAACGTCTACACCACGGCGATGATGACGCCGATGATGATGATCAAACCGATCAGCAGGCCGATGGCGATCGCCAGCGGGGCGTTGCTCGGCTGCGCGGATTTGGCGCGCTGGGGTGCGGGCGCCGCGCCCGCGGGCTGATGATTGCGGTGCGGCCGCGGCAGCGGGGCCGAATGCGGGCTGCGCAGGCCCGATGCGGAATTGCGCGCCGCCCACGCCGGAATGGTGCCGTCCTCGGTGCGCACCGGCGCGCCGAGAATGTAGGGCCCGGTGCCCGGACCGAAAGCGGCGGTGAGGATCTCGTCCCTGGCCTCGGCCATCGTCGGCCGTCGCTGCGGCGCGGGCTCCATCATGTGCAGCAGCGCGGCGGTGAGGACACCGCTGCGGCTCGGCGGAATGATCTGCGCCATCGCGGCGCGCTGGACCACCGCGTCCTGATCGTCGTCCAGTCCGAACGGTGGCTGGCCCTCGATCGCGGTGTACAGCGTCGCCCCGAGCGAGAACACATCGCTGGCCCTGGTCGGCTGTGCGCCGCGCGCCACCTCGGGCGGCAGGTAGGCGGGGGTGCCGACGATGACACCCTCCTCATCGGAGGCATCGCCCGCGCCGCGCGAGATGCCGAAGTCGCTGAGCTTGGCCATGCCGACGACCGGACCACGGTCGGCGACAAGGATATTGCCCGGTTTGATGTCGCGGTGCACGATGCCCGCGGCGTGCGCGGCGGCCAGCGCGTCGGCGACCTGCGCGCCGATCTGCGCCACCTCGATCGGCGGCAGCGTATCGACCAACGCTAACGCCTTCGCGACGCTGCGTGAGGGTAGGTGCTCCATCACCAGCCACGGCTCGCCCGCCTCGAGCACCACGTCGTAGACGGCGATGGCGTGCTCGTGCGAGAGCTTCGCCGCGACCCGGCCCTCGTGCATGATCTGGTTGCGGATTTCGTTCGCCTGTTCTTCGGCGAGTCCGGCCGTGGAAAGTACCTGTTTGATCGCGACATCCCGATCGAGCAGGCGATCGTGCGCGAGCCAGACGGCGCCCATCCCGCCGCCGCCCGCCTTGGACTGGAGGCGATAGCGGCCTGCGACCAAATAGTCCGGGCCGACAATGGGACGGGGGCGATCGATCATGGTGTGCAGGGTAACCGAATTAGGTAATAGCTGGCCTGATTCTGTGCTCGCCTGCCTCCCTGCGGCTTCGGGCCGGTGCGTTGGGAGTGTCCTGGTGGGGACACCGGTGGTGAGCAAGTGGCGTGGTGCTGCCGCGCGGTGTTCTTGACGGAATTCGGGGGTGGGTTTCTACTGAGGATGTATCGAACGTATATTCGATACGGATCGATAGCTGGATCGGTGCTGGCGCTGGCGGAAGTCGGGCCGCTCCGCATGCTTCGCCCCTGGGTCCATCGTGGGAAGTGGGTGGTATGGATGGGTTCGGATGCGGAATCGCACCATCAGACACTGGATGAACTGCGCAGGAAGATGGCCGCGGTGCCCGGTCGCGGCGAATTGTCCGCCGCGCGGGTCCCGAGGTCGGCCGAGCTGCGCCGGGAGCCGCTCGCGGTGCCCGCCGCGCTTGCCGGGCTATTGCCGGAAGGCGGGCTCGTGAAGGGTTCCGTCGTGGCGTACACGGGGGCGAGTTCGTTGCTCGCCGGGTTGCTGGCCGCGGTGACCGAGAGCGGTGGGCATGCCGCCCTGGTCGGGGTGCCGCGGCTGGGTTTGCTCGCCGCGGTGGAGATGGGGGCGAAGTTGGAGCGGCTTGCGGTGGTCGCCGATCCCGGGCCCGATCCGGTGGAGGTGGCCGCCGTGTTGCTCGACGGCCTCGATCTGATCGTGCTCGGCCTCGGCGGCGGCGCCGTCGCACCCGCGCGTACCAGGGTGATCGCCGCCCGCGCCCGCAGCAGGGGCGCCACCCTGGTGGTCACCGACGGTCACTGGAGCAACCCGGCCATGCGCATCGCCGCGCGCACCGCCGGATACGGCGGCCTCGGCGTCGGCTCCGGCCGGGTGCGCACCGTCGGCCTCGAGGTCGAGGTCCGCACCAGATCGGCGCCGCCGCGGCACGGCCGAATAGTGCTGCGCCCCACCGCGGGCCGCGTCGAGTGGATTGCCGTGGAACAGGCGGCTCCGGTCACCGAACTTCCGCTCGACGCCAGCGGCGCGGCCTCGTGACGTTCAGTTGTCCTGGTCGGTGGTGTGCCTGCGTGCCGGGGTCGATGGACGGCCGAGCCGGTCGGCGACGGGCGGTCCGGCGACGGGGCCGGTGCTGTATCGGCCCGGGTTGGTGTCCGCCAGGTACTCCAGGTTGTGGCGTTCGCGGCGGCGCGCGCCCGATTCGGGTCGTTGACGTGCCGATCCGGTGTCGAACCGGTCCAGGTTCGCCTCGGCTATCCGGTCCAAATGGTGCCGTTCTCCTCGGCGGATGGGTTGACCGTCGAGTCGGGCAGCACGTCTCTGTGCTTCGGTGTGGGTGTACACGGTCGCCGATCTTATTGCGCCCGACAGCTTTTGGCACGCACCCCGGGGCGGGTACGCGACAGTCGCCGAGCGTGGCCGCCGATCCGGTGAGCGAGGTGAGGCACTATGTGCCCGGTGCGGCACCGTGACCGGAAGCCGAACCCGGCGCTCGGGGAGCAACGGGTGCTCGCGGTGTGGTGCCAGGATTGGCCCGCGGTCGCTGCGGCCGCGCTGGCGGAACTGCCCGCGACGCGGCCGGTGGCGGTGCTCGCCGCGAACAAGGTGGTCGCGTGTTCGGCGCTCGCGCGCGCCGAGGGGGTGCGGCGCGGATTCAAGCGGCGTGAGGCGCAGGCGCGATGCCCCGATCTGTTTCTGGCGCAGGCCGATCCCGATCGGGACGCGCGGCTGTTCGAGCCGGTGGTGCTCGCCGTCGACGCGACGGTGCCCGGGGTCGAGGTGCTGCGGCCTGGGCTGCTCGTGCTCAACGCGCGCGGTGCGGCCAGGTTCTTCGGATCCGAGGAGGCGGCGGCGGAACGGTTGATCGATACGGTGGCCGCGGTCGGCGTCGAGGCACAGATCGGTATCGCCGACGAGTTGTCGACGGCGGTGATCGCGGCAAGGCGCGGGGCGATCGTGCCGCGCGGAGGTGGGGCGGAGTACCTCGCGCCGCTGCCGGTGAGCGAGCTCGCGGTCGAGCCGAGCCTGGCCGCGCCGCAGCGCGCCGACCTGGTGAACCTGCTGCACCGCTTGGGTTTGCGCCGGGTCGGCGATTTCGCCGCGCTCTCGCCCGCCGAGGTCACCTCGCGCTTCGGCACCGACGTGATGCTGGCGCACCGCTGTGCTCGCGCACTACCGGAGCGCAGGCCGTCCGCGCGGCCGCCGTCGCCGGACCTGCCCGTGGCCTACAGCTGCGATCCGCCGATCGAACGGGTCGACGCCGCCGCGTTCGCCGGCCGCATGCTCGCCACCAGGTTGCACGCCAAGCTCTCGGCGGCGGGCGTGGCATGCACCCGGCTCGCGGTGGTCGCGGAAACCGCCGCGGGCGAAGAACTCTCGCGCATCTGGCGCTGCGCGGAGCCGCTGACCCCCGAGGGCACCGCCGATCGGGTGCGCTGGCAACTGGACGGCTGGCTCACCCGGCGCGACGGCGCCAGGCCCACCGCGCCGATCACCCTGCTGCGCCTGGAACCGGTGGAGGTGGTCGCGGCCGCCGCGTTGCAGCTCGGACTGTGGGGCGGCGTCGGCGAAACCGATGAACGCGCCCGCCGCGTGCTGATCCGGGTGCAGGGGCTGCTCGGCGGTGAGGCGGTGCAGCTGGGCGTGCTCAGCGGCGGCCGCGGCCCCGCCGAGCGCATCACCATGGTCGCGCTCGGCGACGAGCCGATTCCGGCCGCCGACCCCACCCTGCCGTGGCCGGGCCAGCTCCCCGAACCCGCCCCGGCCGTCGTCCTGGTGAACCGCCCGCAGGTGCACCTGACCACCGCCGACGGCACCCCGGTTCGCGTCACCGACCGCGGCCTGCTCAGCGCGTTGCCGTCGCGGCTGCGGTGGGGCAGCAAACAGTGGTGCCTGACCGGATGGGCTGGCCCGTGGCCGATCGACGAACGCTGGTGGACCCTCGAATCGGATATCGGGGTGCTGGCCCGTGCGCAGGTCCAGCTCGATGTGGAACCCGCCGACGCCCGCGCGCTGCTGCTCATCTATCACGGCGAAACCTGGCGCGCCGAAGGCATTTACGACTGATTACGGGCGCGTCCAGACCAGTGCCATGGTGAACGGGTGGCCGCGCAGCTCGGACCACTTGGGCTTGGCGGCGAGCCAGGTGTCGTCGACCAGCGCCTCCTCCACCTCGGCCAGGGTCCAGCCGGAGGCGATTGCCGCCGAGACGTGTTCGCTGAACAAGTGCAGGTGGGTATCGATGGCGAGCGGTGTGCCGGAGGCGGCGGTGTAGTGCGTCGGCATGCCGGTCACCATCATGAATTGCGGGTGGTAGCAGACCATTACGCAGGTGGCGCCGGGCGCGGCGAGCCGGAATGCCTCGGTGTAGAAGGGTTTCAGCTCGGGCAGGTGCTCATCGATCAGCGAGGAGATCACCAGATCGTATGCTCCGCTTGCCAATCCGGTGTCGCGTACATCGCCCTCGGTGAGCGTGGTGTGTGTGCCGCGCTCGCGTGCCCGTTCGAGCATGCCCGCGCTCAGGTCGACGCCGTCGATGTGGGGGATGCCGCGGGTGCGCAGCCACGCGCCGGTGCGGCCGGTCCCGCAGCCGAGGTCGGCGGCGCGCCGCACGCGCGACCAGTCCGGGGCGTGCAGCCGGTCCAGCAGTGCCAGGTCCATCTCGTCCATGACGGTCTGCTCGTAGGTCGGGGCCCATCCGTTGTATCCGGTGGCGACGTCGACGGTGGGGTAGTTGCGGCGGTCGAAGTCAGCGAAAGACGGCATGGGGCCGAGTCTCGTGCACGTCCGTCGGCTCGCGCCAGGCGTTTTTCGGCAGGCGCAGTGATCCGTATGACGCAGTGATTCCTCCGACAACTCACAGACCTGCGCATAACTCGCCAAGTACCCTCGGAGATCGTGGAGCTGACTGCCGCGAGGGCCGCGTTCGCCGACGTGCGGATCGCGTATCGGGATACCGGTGACACGGGTGACGACGTCCCCGTGCTGCTCGTGCACGGCATGGGCGGCGACGGGCACACCTGGGACCATTTCGCCCGCGTGCTCGCCGGGACCGGCCGCCGCGTGATCGTCCCCGACCTGCGCGGACACGGCCGCAGCGCGCACACCGACTCCTACCTGTTCGGCGAATTCGGCGCCGACGTGCTGAACCTCTGCGATCACCTCGGGCTCACCCGGGTGGATCTGGTCGGGCATTCGCTCGGTGGTTACGCCGTGTCCTGCGTCGCCCAGGAGCGTCCCGGCCTGGTGCGTCGCCTGGTCATCGAGGAATGCCCGCTGCCGCTGCGCTCCGGTGCCGAGGAAGTGAAGCTGACTCGCCGCTTTCCGACCGTTCCGGAGCTGTGGCACGCCACGACCAGCGTGCTGCGCCATCCGCGGGCCGTACTCGCCTTCGACCGGTCCATGACCCGCACCGCGCTCGAGCAGTTCCGCAAGCCGAACCCGGAATGGTGGGACCGGCTGACCGAGATCACCGCGCCGACGCTGGTCCTGCGCGGCGGGCCCGGCGGCATGGTCGACCCGGAGAAGCTGGCGATCGTGCGCACCGCCATCCCCGACTGCACGGTGGCCGCCTTCACCTGCGGCCACAGCATCCACCGCGACCGCTACCGGGAATTCGAGGCCGCCGTCCTGCCCTTCCTCGCCGTATGAGGCATTACTAGAGTGAAACGGTGCCCGCCCTCGATCACCCGGCGCTGAAGCCGGTCTGACCCATGACCACGTTCGAGGGATTGTCGTGCGCGGCCGCGGCGGCGGTCGATGAGCCGCTGCCGGGCAGCGCGACCCATGTGACCGGGTGGTTGTGTGTGGAGCAGCCGGGCGCGTGGGGGCGCGATGTGATCGGCGACGAAGTGCTCGGCGCGGCGATCACCGCCGAGCTGGCGGCGCGCACGAAGGCCGCGCATGTCAGGCCGACGCTGATCCGGCGGCCGGGTCGCAACGAATTCACCGGCGCCAGAACCGTTCTGCTCGCGAGTTCGCGGGCGGCGGGCTCCTGGTGCGAGCGGCTCGAGATCACCGACCTGCGGCAGCTGCTCGATATCGACCTGCATCTGCTCGCCGGTCCGCCGCCGGGAATCGGTGCGCCGGTGGCCGATCCGGTGGTGCTGGTCTGCGCGCACGGAAAACGGGACCAGTGCTGCGCGCTGCTCGGCCGTCCGATCGCCGCCACCCTCGCCGCGGACCATCCCCAGGTCTGGGAGTGCTCGCACACCGGCGGTCACCGTTTCGCGCCCGCCGTCGTCCTGCTGCCGTCCGGACTGACCTATGGTCGCGTCGACGCGGCGGCGATCGCCGAGGCGATCGCGGCGACCCGCCGCGGGGCTGTCTCGCTGGCCGGGTTGCGCGGCCGCAGCTGCTACAAGCCGCTGGAGCAGATCGCCGAACTCGCTGTGCGCGAACAGCTTTCCGCTGGTGTCGATGATCTCGTCGTGTGCGCCGAACCCGAATCGGTCACCACCGATCCCACCGCGGCCGGCGCGGCGGTGGTGACCCATCGCGACGGCCGCCGCTGGCGCGTCACCGCACGCACTGTCGCCTATCCGCCGCGCCAAGCCAGCTGTGGCGCCGCCGCCAAACCCGTTACCGCCCTGGTCCCCGACGCGATCCAACTCCTGCCCTAGCGGCCGGGCTGCCGCACCCCTGCCGCGCGGGTAGGGTGCCTTGGGGCCGTGATCGCGTGGGTAGGGAGAGTTCGAGTGACGACGACACCGGTGCTGCCGCCGCAATCTCTGACTGCGCCATGGCATTACTACGGTGCCGCACCGGTCTCGGCGCCGGTCGGGCCGGTGGTGAAGGCGTACATCGACGGTGTGGCGCAGCGGCTGCGGGCGGACGAGGTGCGGGCCGGGCAGTTGTGGATCGATCCGCTGTGGGCGTTCGGTGGTGCGGTCAGGCTCGGCACTCGTGGTTCGACGCGGGAGCTGCTGCTCGCGGTGGCCGCGGTGGAGCGGGTGACGCTCGCGGCGGCCGAGGATTTCCCGCGCCGGGTGCGTGAATTCGCCAGGCGCGCGGTGGCGGGCACGGGTCGCGGCGGTGCGCTGTCGGTCGCCGTGCTGGTCTCCGAGCGGGTGCATCCCGAGGCGCCGTCGCGCGTGACCGCGACGGCGCGGTGGGGTGCGGGCGTACTGCCCGTCGTGGTCGATCTCGGGGCGCGGCAGCTGACCGTCGCGGCGAACACGCCGGTCTCCGGCTTCCGCACCTTCGGCCAATTACGCAGGCAGGCTTGGCATTACCTGCCCGACCCGCATCGGATCCCGAGCTGACGCCGGCCGGTCGCGCTCACCAGTGAGTGCCGGGAACCCAGCGTGCGGCGCGGCGCAGTGCGGTACCGGTGACCCTGCGGGCGGTCGACCGCTGGCGTGGCTCGGGTTGCGCGGCAAGGGGTTCCGCGTCGTCATCGCTGTCGTCGGCCAGTTCGCCCTTGGCGGCGGGTGAGTCGGGCAGCGCGCGGTAGTAGCGGTGCAGGATGCGATCGCGCAGCTTGGGGGTGAGTAGCGCGCCGTATTCGGCGAAGGTGCCGAGCGGCACGTCGATGCGCTTGGGGCGCTCGGTGAGTGCGCGCACGATGGTCGCGGCCGCCCATTCGGGGGATTCGGACGGGCCCTGATCACCGCTCGGCGTGATCATCGGGGTACGCACCAGCGGCATGTGGATGGTGGTGAAAGTGACTCCGTCGGCCATGGTTTCGACCGCGGCCACCTCGGTGAACTTGTCCAGCGCCGCCTTGCTGGCGAGGTAGGCGGCGAACCGTGGTGTGGCCACCTGCACGCCCGCGCTGGAGATGTTGACGATGTGGCCGAACTTGCGTTCGCGCATCTGCGGCAGCAGCGCGAGGGTCAGCCGCAGCGCGCCGAAGTAGTTGACCGCCATGGTGCGTTCGAAGTCGTGCAGCCGGTCGGTGGAGCGGTGGATGGCGCGCCGGATGGAACGGCCCGCGTTGTTCACCAGCATGTCGACATGGCCGTGTTCGTCGAGAATGGCCTTGACGGTGGCGTCGACGGATTCGGAATCGGTGACGTCGCACTGATATCCGTAGGCGGTGCCACCCGCGTCGCGGATCTCCTCGACCACGGCCGCGAGCTCGTCGCCGCGCCGCGCGAGCAGGAACAGGATGGCGCCCTTGTCCGCGACGGCCAGCGCCGCCGCCCGGCCGATGCCGGAGGAGGCGCCGGTGATCAGGACGTGACGTCCGGTGAGGTCGCGCGTGCGGCGAGTGCGGCCTTCGGTCATCGCTGCTCCTTTGCAGGTCGAGTTGACACGAACTTACTCTCAAGTAAGTTTACCCGCCAAGTGGGATCCGTCACGTCGGGGGTGGGTCGGCCGAGTGTGGCGAAACGGGCGAGCGGCGCTCGAATCCTTCGAACATATGTGCGATACTCTGCGCATGGCGGAGGATCGGATGGCGGACATCTTTGCCGCGGTGCGGCTCGGCGGCGAGGACCCGGTGGCGGCGCGCGACGCGCTGCTCACGCTGTGGCGCGACCTCGGCGAGGGCGGTGATCCGTTGCACCGCTGCGTGATCGCGCATCACCTGGCCGATGTGCAGGACGCCGCCGCCGATGCGCTGCTCTGGGATCAGCGGGCGCTCGCGGCGATCTTCGGTCCCGGTGTCCCGCTGGACGAGGGCATGCGCGGCTTCCTGCCCTCCCTGTATCTGAACCTGGCCGACAGTCACCGCCGCGTCGGCGAATTCGACATGGCCAGAATGCAATTGACCATCGCGCGCGGCCATCTCGACATCCTCGCCGACGATGCCTACGGCGAGGTCATCCGCTCCGGCCTCGATCACGTCGATGCCGCCCTCGCCGCCGGCTCCACGGATCCATTGCCGACCAACTAGTCACGGCCGCACCGCATTCAGGGCTTTATGGCAATGGGACCGGGGCGGGCGAGCTCGATTCGGCGAGCCCCGCCCCGGTCCGCTCGACCTGTGCGCCGCGCTATTCGGCCGCGGTGGTCAGCGCGGTGAACGAGGCGACGAATGTGGTGATGAGCCGGGCGAATTCGGTGCGATCGGCGTCCGGCCAGTCCGCCATCACCTGGGCGAAGAGTGCCTGGCGCATCCGATGGGTGCGGTCGAGTTGTTCGCGGCCGAGACCGGTGAGCGTCAGTAAGGTGCGCCGCCGGTCGGTGGGGTCGGCCTCGCGCGCCACCAATCCCGCTTCCTCCGCGCGCAATGCCAGGCGGCTCGCCCTCGGCTGATCCACGCCGAGTGCGGCGGCGATGTCGTTGACGGCGCATGGCCGGTCGTCGGCCTCGATGGTGTCGAGCACGCCGAACAGGGTCGGGTCGATCGGCTTGTCGCCGTCCGGTGGCGCCATGCGGCTCAGCGAGCGCCGGGATTGGCTGCGCCGAATCGCCACCATGGCCCGCTCGACGGCGGCAACGGCTTCCTGTTGGTCTCTCCGCGACATGCATGCTATTTTACATTTGTTGTAAAAATACATGTAATGGAGGTTCTCGTGACAGGCATGACGCAACTGCCCGATGTTCGCGAACAACGCCCGCTCGGCTACTGGCTCAAGCACATCGACCGCGCCATCGAGGAGCGCTTCGGCAGCCTTCTGGCCGGTGACGGCCTGGCTCGGCGTGGCTGGCAGGTGCTCAACACCATTTCCTGCGAACCGATTTCGGTCGCCGATATCGATCAGGCGATGGCGCCCTTTCTTTCCGTCGACGAGCCGACGATGCGGCCGTACGCCGATCGGTTCGCCGAAGACGGCTGGATCCGCATCGATGCGGCGGATGTCGTCGAGCTGACCGAGGCGGGCCGGGAGGTTCACCGGCGCGTTTCCGAGCGGATCGGGGTGGAGCGGGTGCGCATGATGGAGTGCCTCTCGGCCGAGGACTACGAAGTGCTGATGAGCCTGCTCCAACGGGTCGCCGCGCATCTCGACGCGCCCGTGGCGTAAGTGTGCCGCCCCCCCGCGTATCCATCCTGGATATTCGAATGTATGTTCGAGATCGAGGAGGTGATGTGGTGGGGTGGGGTAATGGGCCGCCGAGCTGGGCGGAGATGGAGCGCGTGCTGTCCGGGCGGCCGGGCCGGACGAATCCGGACGCGATGTATCCGGGCGACGGCGGCGACAGCCCGGCGTGGTCGCGCAAGCGCGGGGAATACCTGGCCGAGCCGGTGCGGCGGCCCGAGGGGCCGGTGGTGCCCTACGCGGAACTGCACGCGCATTCGGCATACAGCTTCCTCGACGGGGCGAGTCAGCCCGAGGAACTGGTGGAGGAGGCGGTGCGGCTCGGCCTGGCGGCGATCGCGCTCACCGATCACGACGGCTTCTACGGCACCGTGCGCTTCGCGGAGGCGGCCAAGGAATGGCGGATGCCGACGATCTATGGGGCGGAGCTATCGCTCGGAGCGGCGCAGGACTCGGCCCCGCGCACCGGTTCACCGGATCCCGCCGGGCCACATCTGCTCGTCCTCGCGCGCGGTCAGGAGGGCTACCGCCGCCTCTCCCGCGAGATCGCGGCCGCGCATCTGGCGGCGGGCGAGAAAGGCATCCTCCGCTATGACCTGGATGCGCTCACCGCGGCGGCGGGCGGGCAGTGGCACATCATGACCGGCTGCCGGAAAGGCCATGTGCGCCAAGCGCTCGAACGCGATCTGCGCGCGGGCGGCGCCCGCCTGCCCGAGGCCGAGGCGGCGCTGCGTGATCTGATGGAGCGGTTCGGCGCCGACCGGGTGAGCGTGGAGCTGACGCACCACGGCATACCGGAAGACGATGAGCGCAACGCCAAGCTGTTCACCCTTGCCGAGCGCCTCGGCCTACCCGTAATCGCCACCACCGGAGCGCATTTCGCCGCGCCGGCGCAGCGGCGCCGGGCAATGGCGCTTGCCGCGATCCGGGCCAGGCGCAGTCTCGACGACATCGCGGGCTGGCTGGCCCCCGCCGGTGGTGCGCACCTGCGCTCGGGCGCGGAGATGGCGCAGCTGTTCGCCGCGATACCGCAGGCGATCGAGAACAGCGTGGCGCTGGCCCGCGAATGCGCCTTCGATCTGCGGCTGATCGCCCCCGAACTGCCGCCGTTCGACGTGCCGGACGGCCACGACGAGAACTCCTGGCTGCGCGAGCTCACCCTCGCGGGCGCCGCATGCCGCTATGGTCCACGCGCGGCGAACCCGCAGGCGTATCGGCAGCTCGAGCACGAGCTCGCGGTGATCACCGAGTTGAAGTTCCCCGGCTACTTCCTGGTGGTGCACGACATCGTCAGCTTCTGCAAGGACAACGACATCCTGTGCCAGGGCCGTGGCTCGGCGGCCAATTCGGCGGTCTGCTACGCCATCGGCATCACCAATGTCGACCCGGTCGCCAATCAGCTGCTGTTCGAACGGTTCCTGTCCCCGGAGCGCGACGGTCCGCCGGATATCGATGTCGACATCGAATCCGATCGCCGCGAGGAGGCGATCCAGCACGTCTACGCCAAGTACGGCCGCGCATACGCGGCCCAGGTGGCCAATGTGATCACCTATCGCGGGAAGTCGGCCGTCCGCGATGCCGCACGCGCACTGGGCTTTTCGCCCGGACAGCAGGACGCCTGGAGTAAACAGGTGAGTCGCTGGACCGGCGTCGGCGGCGAAACCGACACCGGCATCCCCGCCGAAGTGCTCGACCTGGCCGCCGAAATCGAGGGGCTGCCACGGCATCTCGGTATCCACTCCGGCGGCATGGTGATCTGCGACCGCCCCATCGCCGACGTCTGCCCGGTGGAGTGGGCGCGGATGCCTGGCCGCAGCGTGCTGCAGTGGGACAAGGACGATTGCGCGGCAGTCGGTTTGGTGAAGTTCGATCTGCTCGGGCTCGGCATGCTCTCCGCGCTGCACTACATGATCGACATGGTGCGCGAGCACGAGGGCAAGACCGTCGAGCTGCACGCGCTCGATCTGAAGGAAGCCGCCGTCTACGAGATGCTGTCGCGCGCCGACTCGGTGGGGGTGTTCCAGGTGGAGTCGCGCGCGCAGATGGCCACGCTGCCGCGGCTGAAGCCGAGGAATTTCTACGACCTGGTGGTCGAGGTGGCGCTGATCCGGCCGGGCCCGATTCAGGGCGGCTCGGTGCATCCCTACATCCGGCGGCGCAACAAGCTGGAGAAGGCCGTCTACGACCATCCGGCGCTGGAGAATTCGCTGGAGCGCACCCTCGGCGTTCCGCTGTTCCAGGAGCAGCTCATGCAGATGGCCGTCGATGTCGCGGGTTTCACCGCCGCCGAGGCCGACCAGCTGCGCCGCGCCATGGGGTCGAAGCGCTCCCCGGAACGCATGGAGCGCCTCAAAAACCGGCTCTACCAGGGTATGCGCGATCTGCACGGTATCGAAGGCGAGGTCGCCGACCGCATCTACGAGAAGCTCTACGCCTTCGCGAATTTCGGCTTCCCGGAAAGCCATTCGCAGAGCTTCGCCTCGATCGTGTTCTATTCGGCCTGGTTCAAGCTGCACCATCCCGCGGCCTTCTGCGCCGGGCTGCTGCGGGCACAGCCGATGGGTTTCTACTCGCCGCAGTCGCTGGTCGCCGACGCCCGCAGGCACGGGGTGCTGGTGCACGGGCCCGACATCAATGCCAGCCGCGCCGAGCCGACCCTCGAGGCGCGCGGCGCTCAGGTGCGGCTGGGATTGGCCACGATCCGGCATATCGGCGACGAGCTCGCCGAGCAGATCGTCGCCGCGCGTGAACTCGGTCCGTACACCTCGTTCCTCGATCTCACCGGGCGCGTCGAACTCACTGTGCCGCAGGCGGAATCGCTGGCCACCGCGGGTGCGCTCGGCAGTCTGGGCGTCACCCGCAGGGAGGCGCTGTGGGCGGCGGGCGCGGCGGCAGGGGAACGCCCCGACCGCCTGCCTGGCACCGGCGCCGCGACCGCGGCCCCCGCACTGCCCGGTATGAGCGCACTGGAATTGGCCGCCGCCGATGTCTGGTCCACCGGCGTCTCGCCCGGCAGCTACCCGACCGAATTCCTGCGCAGCCGACTCGATGCCCTCGGCGTCATCCCGGCGTCGGGGCTGCTCGACGTCCCCGACGGCGCCCGCGTGCTGGTCGGTGGCGCCGTCACGCACCGCCAGCGGCCCGCCACCGCCGCCGGTGTCACCTTTCTCAACCTGGAAGACGAAACCGGCATGGTGAACGTGGTCTGCTCGGTCGGGCTGTGGGCCCGCTACCGCCGTCTCGCCCAGAGCGCCCCCGCTCTGCTCATCCGCGGCCGCGTGCAGAACGCCGAGGGCGCCGTCAGCGTCGTCGCCGAACACCTGCGACGGATGGACCTGCGCGTCGACTCGAAGTCCCGCGATTTCCGCTGAGCCGGTGCGCGATTCGCGCAGTACCATCGAGGGTGCAGGCCGGACCGGGGGGTTGATGCCATGCCTGTTCACTATGAAACCGACGGTGCGCCGGAGCGCGACGATATGCCAGCGCTGCCGCCGAAGAACCGATATCTGTCACCGGTGCCCACGCTGCTGTTGACGCTGCCGACACTGCTGCTCAGCCTGCTGGTCCTTTTCGTCGTCGGCGAGCTGGTCGGCCGGTGGGCGGCGGCGGTGATCGCTGTGCTCTGGGTGTATTTCGGCGCCGTGGTCGTCAACGGGGTCTGGTTCCGACCCAATAGGAAAGGGTTGGCGCGCAGGGCCTTTCGGCTGCGGGCGCCGGTATCTCCGGAAACCGAACGGCTGGCGGCGGCCTGGGCGAACGTCACGAGCAGGCCGGGGTTGGACGGCTGGCCCTATTCGCTGTGGGTGCAGCAGTCCGACGAGCTGAACGCCTTCGCCGCGCCGGCCCGCATGGTCGGCGCGACCAGCTGGGCCATCGCGAAACTCGCGCCGCGACAACTGGAGGCGATACTCGCGCACGAACTCGGCCACCATCTGGTGGTCGACGCGCGAGCCCGATTGTTCGACGTATGCCTCGCCATGCCGGCTGTCTTCCTGCGGCGGCTGGGCGAACGGGGCGGACGGCTACTGGAATTTCTGGGTGACCGTGCGCCCGCCGTCCGGTTCCTCGTGGCGGTTGGCGCCGCGGTAGCCGCCGTCCTCGCGTCGATACCAGTGCTGCGGGACGGCGGTGCCGCCGTGCTCGGTGTCCTGCTGTTCGTCGAGCCACTGGCCAGGGCCGCGCAGTCGCGGCGCGAGGAATCGGCCGCCGATCTGGTCGCGGTCGATCTCGGATACGGCTATGCGCTCATGGCCGCGCTACGGCGCTGGATCGAATCCAGCCCGCCGCCACCCAGCGGCGTGCTCGCGGTGCGCGATCGCCTGTTCAGCACCCATCCGCCGATGTCGCGGCGGCTGCGCGCGATCGAGGATCGGATGCGCGAGCGCCCTTGCGGCACCGAACTTTAAGGAAGTATTAGAGAGCTTCTAGAGAAGGGTTATGTCGGCCTTTTCCCAGCTGAGCAGCCGCTACGCTGCGAATCATGCGAAAGCTTGCTGTGGTGTGTATCGGGCTGTTGGGGCTGGCAGTGCTGGTTGGCTGCGGTAGCGAGAAGAGTTCGACATCGGCGCCGGATCGGGCGAGCGCCTACACGGTGGCGCCTGCCGCTCCGCCGGGGTTGCGTGAACAGTCCCCCGCGGGGAAAGGCGCGCAGGACAACAACGCTCCGGCGCGCAAGGAGGTGATCACCGGCAGCGTCGACATCGTCGCCGACGATCCCATCGAGGCGGCCGGGAAGATCGCCGATCAGGTGCGTGCGGCGGGCGGGCGGATCGACAGCAGGACCGAACAGCCGCGCAACGGCGACGATCCCGCGGAGGCCGCGCTCAACGTGCGGGTGCCCGCCGACAAGACGGACAAGTTCATCGATGGCCTCGGCGGCATCGGCAAGGTCACCAAGGTGAAGACCGACCGCGACGACGTCACCATGAAATGGGAGGACCTCGACGCCAGGATCCGTGCGCTGCAGGCCTCGGTCGACCGGCTGCGCGATCTCATCTCCCGCGCCGCCAACACCGCCGACCTGCTCGCCGCCGAGCAGGCGCTGTCCAGCAGGCAGGCCGATCTGGACAGCCTCACCGCGCAGAAGCGCCGCCTCGACGACGAGGTCTCGCTGTCCACGCTGACCATCGAGATCACCAGCACCGCAAAGGCTTCCGAGCAGGGGCCGGACAGCTTCTGGGACGGGCTCGTCGCGGGCTGGCACTCGCTGGTGAACTGGCTGAAGGACGCGGTGGTCTTCCTCGGCAGGGCGCTGCCGTGGCTCGGCTTCCTGGCCGTGCTCGGCGCCATCGGGTGGGGCATCGTGGCGGCGGTGCGGCGGCGCGGCAAGGATGCGGGACAATCGACTCCCGGACCGACCGGACCCGCTCCGGTCACGCAACCAGCCGCGCCGGGTGCTGGGACAGGAGCGACAGGTGCCCCCGAGGGTCGTCCGGGCGACAATCAAACCGAACAGCCGTAAAGGCCCACTCGTCGAAACCCTCGACGACGGCACCCTGCAGCTGTACGTGCGGGCGCCCGCCGTCGAGGGTAAGGCGAACAAGGCGGCCATCGAACTGCTCGCCGAGCACTACGGCGTCTCGAAGAGTTCGGTCCGCCTTTCCGCCGGCGCCACCTCCCGCTTCAAACGCTTCGCGATCGACCTCTGAAATTATCTGTGCCGCACTGTCTTACCCGCCGCCCGCGAATCCGAGCTGGCGCCACGCCTCGTAGACGGTGACGGCGGCGGCATTCGACAGATTCATCGAACGCCGTCCCGGCAGCATGGGGATCCGCAGCTGATCGGTGACATGCGGATCCCGCAGCACCTCCGCAGGCAGTCCGGTGGGTTCGGTCCCGAACAGCAGCACATCCCCCTCGCGATACGCCACATCGGTGTAGCGGGTGCTTGCCTGCGTGGTGAACGCGAACACCCGCTCCGGCCGTACCGCGTCCCACGCCGCCGCCAGATTCGCGTGCACCGTCACCGAGGCCAGATCGTGGTAGTCCAGCCCCGCCCGCCGCAATTTCGCCTCGGAGAGATCGAACCCCAACGGCTCGATCAGATGCAGCTCACACCCGGTCCCGGCGACCAGCCGAATCGCATTCCCGGTATTCCCGGGAATAGCGGGCTCATGGAACATCAAATGGAACACGACAGCCAGTCAACCAGGTGCCTGCGACAACTCGGCGACGAGCCATCCGGTGGGGCAGCAGGCGCGGCGGGGTAGGACTCCGGACCGCGCTCAGCCGATGTTCGGGGGATACGCCGGGGGATTTTCCGCGAGTTGGATGAGGTCGGGGGTGTGGTGGTCGCGGACGGGCCACTGGGCGGCCGGGGGTTCGGGGAGGGCGCAGGCGTTGCCGTCGGCCATGCCGGTGGGGCGCACGCCGAGGGACTGGTTGAGGCGGGCGCGCTGGTTTTCCCAGGCGATGGCCGCGGCCAGTTCGGTCAGTTGGGATTTCGAGAGGTGGGTCAGCAGGTCGGTGCGCAGGTCGGTGAGGATGGTGCCGACGGCGGGGGTCGAGGTCATGGCCTCGGCGAACGACAGGACGAGGCGCTCGAGGTCGGTGTACGCGTCGCTGGTTCGGTAGCGCGGCAGGTCGAGCAGCTGCTTTTCGGTGATGCCGGACGAATTGGCCAGTGCGGAACCGATATCGAGACAGAACTCGCAGCTGACCAGTCCCGCGGTCTTCAGCTCGGCGAGCTCCTTGAGCCTCGGATCGAGGCGGTTGCTGAACAGCAGCGCTGTCTCGTACGCCATCGTGGCGGACAGCAGTTGCGGCCGCCGGACGAGCCAGCCGGTCAGGTCGGACCGGTTGCGCTTCGCCTGCCGAAATGCCTGGAGATAGTGCCAAATTCGCGTGAAGGCTCGCATCGCCACCCCTTATGTTCAGATATCTCGAACCTCCTTTGAAACTACGCCCTGTAGTAGGGCATTTCAATGGGTTGACGCCGGAGTGCCTCCTCGAGGTCGGCGGCGTCGCGCCGGCGGGCGGGCGGGATCTGCAAGAATCGACGGCGTGACCGAAGTCGACACCTCCGGCGGGAGCAGCCGGGGCGAGCAGTTCCTGCGCTGCCACCTGCCGATGGTCGTCGTGCTGCTGGTCGTCGTGCTGGCCATCGTGTTCGTCGCCTCCGACCGCTGGCGGCGCGGTGCGCTGTTCTTCGGCGGCGCGACCCTGCTGGCCGCCGCGTTCCGTTTGTGCCTGCCCACCGCGCGCGTCGGACTACTCGCGGTGCGCAGCAAGCCATTCGACGTCGGCGCGCTGACCCTGCTCGGCACCTCGATCGTCTTCATCGCCGCCACCATCAACACCCTCGGGGTCTAGGGCGCGTCTCCGGTCATCCCGCGTAGAGCTCGGTGTGGACGGTGCGTTCGCGCGGGCGGCGGCCGGGGTGGGGCGGCGGGGCGTCGGTGTAGCCGATGGTGACCATGACGGTGATGGCGAGGTCGTCGCGGTCGGCGATGCCGATGGCCTGTTTCACCAGTTCGGGGTCCCAGCCGTTCATCGGGGCCGAGGCGAGGCCGAGGCTGGTCGCGGCGAGCATCACGTAGGTGGCGGCGATCATCGCGTTCTTCACCGCGTTCTCGCGGATCAGGCCGCGATCGCGCAGCGAGTGGAACTCCGCGCGGGATTCGAACATGGCCGTGAACTGCTCGTTCCATGCGCCGCTGCCGGTGGCCTGCGCCGAGATGTCGGTGTTGGCCGCCTCCCATGCCGCGGTCTCGGCGACGAAGACGAGCACGACGGGCGCCTCCAGCGGCTGTGGCTGACCGAAGGCGGCCTCCGACAACGCTTTACGGCCGGTCTCGCTGCTCACCACCACGATCGAGCGGTCCTGCATGTTCCATGCGCTCGGCGCCTGCGTCGCGAGGTCGAGCAGTTCGTCGAGCAGCTCCGCGGGCACCGGATCGGGGCGGTAGTGGCGGACGGTGCGGCGGGCGCGGATCGCGGCGGGAACCGAAAGTGTCTGTGCGTTCATGTTTCTAACTATCAGAGAGTCACTCTCTTTTAGGAAGAAGGCACTTTTTAGTGCGTTACGATGGATATCGTGCGTACGCTGATCGAGGGTTCGGGGCTGCCCGCCGACGTCTATTCGGCCAAATGTCCTACGCGGCAAGTGCTCGACCGGATCGCGGGGAAGTGGACGGTGCTGATCGTCGACGCGCTCGCGGACGGCACCATGCGCTACACCGACCTGCAGCGCCGGATCGAAGGCGTATCGCAGAAGATGCTCACGCAAACCCTGCGCGAGCTGGAGACGGACGGATTCCTCACGCGCACAGTGCATCCCACCGTCCCGCCGCGCGTCGAATACGCACTCACCGACCTCGGCCGCAGTCTGCGCACCCCGATCGCGGCCCTGCGCGACTGGATCGAAACCAACATCAACGAGATCGAAGCCGCCAGGCGGGCCGCCGCGATCTGACGGTGTCACCCCGCGGGACACCGCCGGATCGGTTGTCGCTCAGCCGACTTCGGCCACCGCGCGCCTGCCCATGGTCCCGTACAGGCTGCGGGCCTCGGACGGGGTGACGGTCTTTAGTTCCGTCGGCGGCTGCGCGTTCAGATGTTCCTTCAGGATCTGCCCCGCCATCGGCGCGATGAACGGCGCCGCGGTGAGCAGGCCGAACGAGTTGAACCGGGAGAATCCCCAGACCAGCACCTTGGCGGGCAGCTTGATCGCCAGATCGACGATGCCGGGGCGATCGAACCGCCCGAGCTTGCGCATCCACTTCGGCAGCGTGGCCACCGAGGCCAGCGAAAGCAGCCTGCTCCCAATGGCATACGAGATCCCGGCGCCGTTGCGATAGGAGGTCCACAGCAGGTGGTGCATGCCCTCCTCGGCGCGCTCCGAGGTGCACAGCCGCGGCCGCACCTTCGCGAAATAGGCGCGCACTTCCTCGCGCGAGCGCGGTACGTCGTCCGGGTTGCAGGTCTGCAGTTCGGCGGCGATCGCGCATTCGTCCCAGTAGCGCGCCTCCTCCGCCGGGCTGAGCGGGCCGGGGCCGAACACCTCGTAGGCCTTGAGTACCGAATGCCAGCCGGTGATGTGGATCCACAGCTGGGTCTCCGGACTGTTCGCGCTGTAGCGGTTTCCGCTGATCGGCTCGATGCCCGTCATCGGCGCGTGCACCTTCATCAGGTGCTCGGCGGCCTGGATGGCGGTGCGGCCGTCCGCGATCGCGGCGATCAGGAAGTAGGAGAAGGTGTGGTCGAGGCGCTTGCGCGGGTCGCTGTAGATGCCGCGCGAATCGGCGACGGCGGCGGTCAGGAACGGGTCGAAGTGCTCGAGGACGACCGCGCGCTGGAACCCGATCACCGCGGTCGGCGCGGTCCAGATCTTCCAGCTGGGGGAGTCGGGACCGAAGAACCCGTAATCGTCCCGGCGGAGAGTGGTCGGATCGAAGGCCATCTACGTGCTCCTTTGCAGTGCGCGACCGGACTATCGGCGGCGAATACAACGCAACCGTAGCAATTGGATGCATTGAATACAACGGGTGCGTAAGATTTGTGTCTGTACTGATTCTGCGGCAACGGCCCGATTCCCAGCGGCGGCCGCGCCTGCCAGGATGGATCGATGGAGGTGACACGGCAGTGACCACAGCGCACACCGCGGCGGATCGGCCGCGCAGGCGCTACGCGCCACGCCTGCCTCCCGAGCAGCGCCGCGCCCAGCTACTCGACGCCGCGTTCGCGGTACTGAGCCGAGTGGAGTTGCACGAGCTGAGCATGGAAGCGGTGGCGCAGCAGGCCGGTGTCGGAAAACCGGTGCTCTACACCGTATTCAAGACGCGTGCCGAGCTGGTGGCCGCGCTGCTGGAGCGCGAGCGCGAGCGCGGGCTCGAACAGGTCGCCGACACCTTGCCGACCGATCTCGTCGGCGCCGATCCGGTGGTCGCCGCCTCGGCCACGGTCGAGGCGTTCGTCGGTGTGGCACTGGAGAATCCGACGCGCTGGCGGCTGATCCTGGCCGGTCCCGGCAACGCACCGGACGAATACCGTGAGGCGGTGCGGAATTCGCGGGCGGGCATTTTCGATCAGGCCGAGGCGCTGGTCCGGATGGGGCTCGCGTTCGAACCGCGGTGGGTGACCGTGGATTCCGGCCTGCTCACCAACTCGCTGCTGACCATCGCCGAGATGCTCGGCAGGCTCGCGGTCAGCGACCCCGGCGAGTATCCCCGCGCGCGCATCGAAGGCTTCGTGCAGGCCATAGTCGGGCTGCTCGTCAGTTCTCAGTCGACTGGAAAATCTGGCGGCAACTGATCTTTCAGCCGCGGGCGAGCTTGGCCATGCGCATGGTCTCGACCAGCAGCTTCGACACCGCGGCGGCCTCGGTCAGGAAGCCGTCGTGGCCGTCGCGGGAGTGCACGACCTCTAGCCCGTCGCAGCCGGGCAGGCCATCGGCCAATTCCTGTTGCGTCCGTAGCGGATACAGCCGGTCGGAATCGACGCCGCCGACCACGCACGGTACCGGCGTCGCGGCGAGCGCGGCCGCGACACCACCGCGCCCACGGCCGACATCGTGCCGGTTCATCGCCTCCGACAACAGCACATAGGTCGCGGGATCGAAACGGTTGCACAGCTTTTCGGCCTGGTGATCCAGGTAGCTCTGCACCGCGTAGCGGCCGCCGCGCCACGGATCCTCGTCGGCCTGCGCGCTGTTCTCGAAGCGGTGGTCGAGTTCGGCTTCGGTGCGGTAGGTCAGGTGCGCGATGCGCCTGGCCAGGCCCATACCGGTCATCGGTGCGCGGCCGGAATCGTGGTAATCGCCGCCCTGCCAGTCCGGATCGGCTTTGATGGCGGCGATCTGGGTGGTCTGGGTGCCGATCTGATCGGCGGTGGCGCGCGCGCCGACCGCGAGCACCAGCGCGGCGCCGACGCGCTCGGGCGTGCCGACCATCCACTCCAGTACCCGCATGCCGCCCATCGACCCGCCGACGACGGCGGCGAGCCGCCCGATGCCGAGCAGGTCGAGCAGCACCGCCTCCGCGGTCACCTGGTCGCGGATGGAGATCTCCGGAAACCGTGCGCCCCATGGCTTTCCGTCCGGGGCCAGCGATGTTGGGCCGGTGCTGCCCTGACAGCCGCCGAGCACGTTCGTCGCGATGACACACCACTCGTCGGTGTCCAGCGGTGCGCCGGGACCGACCATGCCGTCCCACCAGCCCGGCAGCGCGTGGATGTCGTCAGGGCGGCCGGTGACGTGTGAATCGCCGGTGAGCGCGTGCTCGACGAGCACCACATTGTCCAGCGCGGGGGACAGCTCGCCCCAGCGCTGCACGGCCAGGTGCACGTCCGGAATGACGGCGCCGCTCTCCAGCCGGACCGACCCGATCGGGATGATGCCGAGCCGCCCGTCCGGGGGTGGCAGCGCCACCCCGGACGACCGGAAAGTGCTCGGTTGGGTATCCACGGTCACGCCTCCGCCTCGCTGGCGCTCGGCTCCGTCGCGCCCGGGGGTGCTGTGTCTTCGGTTCGCTCGCTGCGCGCGCTCATGATGCCGCCGCCGTGAAGCCGGCCCGCAGATCGGCCAGGATGTCGGCGATCCCCTCGATGCCCACCGCGAGCCGGACCAGCCCAGGCGTGACGCCCGCGGCGAGCTGCTCCGCCGGCGTCAGCTGCGAGTGCGTGGTCGATGCCGGGTGGATCACCAGGGAACGCACATCCCCGATGTTAGCTACGTGGCTGTGCAGGGCTAACGCGTCCACGAATTTCTTGCCCGCGTCGACACCGCCGCGCAGTTCGAACGCGACGATCGCGCCCGCGCCCTTCGGCGCGAGTTGCCTGGCGCGGTCGTACCAGGGCGAATCCGGCAGGCCCGCGTAGTACACCGCGTCGACCGAGGGATGCGTCGACAGGAACTCGGCCACCGCCTGCGCGTTGGCCACGTGCCGCTCGATGCGCAGGCTCAGTGTCTCGATGCCCTGGCTGATCAGGAACGCGTTGAACGGCGAGATCGCCGCGCCGAGATCGCGCAGCAGCTGCACGCGCGCCTTGAGCGCGAAGGCGGGCGCGCCGAGATCGGCGAACACCGCGCCGTGGTAGCTGGGATCCGGGGTGGTGAAGCCGGGGTAGCGCGGCTCGCCGTTCGCGTCGCGCACGGTCCAGTCGAAGGCGCCGCCGTCGACGATCACGCCGGCCACCGCGGCGCCGTGGCCGCCGAGGTACTTGGTCGCCGAATGCACAACGATGTCGGCGCCGTGCGCCAGCGGCTGGATCAGATACGGCGTCGCGACGGTGTTGTCGACGATCAGCGGCAGCCCGGCCGCGTGCGCGACACCGGAGATGCCGGGAATGTCGAGCACCGCGCTGCTCGGGTTGGCGATGGTCTCGCCGTAGAACGCCTTGGTGTTCGGGCGGACGGCGGCCTGCCACTGCGCCAGATCGTCCGGGTCGTCCACGAAGGAGACCTCGATGCCGAGCTTGGGCAGCGAGTAGTGGAAGAGGTTGTAGGTGCCGCCGTAGAGATGCGGGCTCGACACGATGTGATCGCCCGCCGAGGCCAGGTTCAGGATCGCGTAGGTCTCCGCGGCCTGCCCGGAGGCGAGCAGCAGCGCCGCGACGCCACCCTCCAGCGCGGCGATGCGCTGCTCGACCACGTCCTGAGTGGGGTTCATGATCCGGGTGTAGATATTGCCCGGCTCGGCCAGCCCGAACAGCGCGGCCGCGTGATCGGTGTCCCGGAACGCGTAGGACGTCGTCTGGTAGATCGGCAGTGCGCGGGCGCCGGTGCTCTCGTCCGGTGTCTGGCCCGCGTGGATCTGCTTGGTCTCGAAGGACCAGAGCGCGGGGTCGAACGCGGGCGCGATGGGGTCACTCATGTCTCAACTCCAACTGATGTGTGCGCAGGAAGGTCTGTTATCGAGGTGTGTGTGGACAACAACACATTTCGACGAACCTCCTGACAGCGCGCTTGCTCCCGACCATCGGGAGCCCGGTCATCACCCGGAGCACCCCACCGCAGCTGGAGGGTTGCCGACCAGCGAGCCGGGGCTTCGCGCTGGCACTCATGACCTGACGCACATGGTAACCGGCGGCGGCGCGACGATCGAAATCTGTCCGCTATTTCACGAACGCGTCGACGGGTCGTGCCCCGCCACAGCTACGCACGAACTCGTCGTAGGCGGTCGTGAGCGCGGAACGAGCGGCCTCGGCCGCATTGGGCAGATCGGTGGCGATCACCGCGTCGACGGAGCACTCCATGCCGAGCTGGCCGATCAGCTGCCAGGTGGACAGGACCATCCGCACCGACATCGCGTCGCGCGCGACGCCGAGCCGTTCGGCGAGTACGTCGGTGAGCGCCGCGTTCTTGGATTCGACGAATTCGTGCTGCCGCGCGGCCACCGACGGTGTGGCGCGCATGATCCGCTGCAGCTGCTGGAACTGCCGGAACGGCACCGGACCCTCGCCGAGCGCGGCCCGATCGACCACCTGTAGGAAGGCCTCGCAGAGCGACTCCAGCTGGTTGTCGCGCGGCGGTAGCCCGCGCAGCGCCTCGGCGACCTCGCGGCCGAAGTCGAAGACCGGCCCGAGGATGATGTCCTCTTTCGTCTCGAAGTACCGGTTGATGGTGCGCGCGGAGATATCGGCCGCGTTGGCGATCTGCTCGAGTGTCGTCGCGTCGAAGCCGTGCGCGGCGCAGAGATCGAGTGCCACCTCGATGATCCGCGTGCGGGTCTGCTGCTTCTTGCGTTCACGCAGGCCGAGCTGTGCGGGCTGGTCGCCGACCGGGCCGATGGGTTGCTTTCGATTTGCTGCTGGCTGGTCGGCGGCGGTGTTCTCGGCGCTCGCGGTCGGGTCCGCGATGACGCTCTCGCCGGTCTGCGCTGGTGACTCGAGCATGCGCACAGCCTATCGCAACCGGCCGTTCTTCTGTCCGTAACCGTCAAATGTCTGAGGCTGACATTTTGCTCTTGACGACAAATGTCGCCAAATGACAGTATGGCTCGGTAAGTGAGAGATGAGGAGACGAAGGTGGCGGAGACCGCACCGGTGGGGGCAGTTCCGGGGAAGCAAGACAGCAGGGCGCGCTGGTTCGCCCTGGGGGTCATCGCATTGGCCCAGCTCATGGTGGTGCTCGACGCCACCATCGTGACCATTTCGCTGCCGTTCGCGCAGCACGACCTCGACATCAGCGACAGCAACAAGCAGTGGATGCTCACCGCGTACACGCTGATCTTCGGCGGCCTGCTGCTGCTCGGCGGCCGCCTCGCCGACTACGTCGGCAGGCGCAAGATCTTCATCGTCGGTCTCGTCGGCTTCGCGGCGGCGTCCGCGCTGGCCGGCTTGGCGCAGAACGGCATCGAGATGTTCGCCGGGCGTGCGCTGCAGGGCGCGTTCGCGGCGTTGCTCGCGCCTGCGGCGCTGTCGCTGCTCTCGGTGACCTTCACCGAGCCCGGTGAGCGCGCGAAGGCGTTCGGTGTGTTCGCGGGCATCTCCGCGGGCGGCGCGGCGCTCGGCTTGATCGCCGGTGGCGCGCTCACCGAATACGCCTCGTGGCGCTGGTGCCTGCTGGTGAACACCCCGATCGCGCTGCTCGCCCTGATCGGTGCGCTGGCGTGGGTGGTGAAGGATGTGCCCGCTCCGCGGACCGGCGGTTACGACGTGCCTGGCGCGGTCACCGTGACGCTCGGCCTGATCGCGATCGTGTTCGGCTTCACCCGCGCCGCGGAGGACGGCTGGCTGGCCGGCAGTACCCTCGGCCTGCTCGTCGTCGGTGTCGCGCTGCTCGCCGCCTTCGTGTCGATCGAACGGCGTTCGGCGAATCCGCTGCTGCCACTGCACATTCCGGGTGAGATCAACCGTGGCGGCGCCTTCCTCGCCGCGCTGCTCGTGCCCATCGCCATGTTCGCGATGTTCCTGTTCCTGAGCTACTACTTCCAGGTCACGCTCGGATACTCGTCGATGAAGGCGGGCCTCGCCTTCCTGCCGTTCCCGGCGGGCATCGCGATCTCCGCGGGCATCACCAGCGCGCTGCTGCCCAAGTTCGGCCCGCGGCCGCTGATGGTCGTCGGCGCCGTGCTCGGCGTGGCAGGCCTGCTGTTCCTCGCCCAGCTCGGCTACGGCGACAGCTACGCGGCGAGCGTGCTGCCCGCCCAGGTGCTGATCGCGCTCGGCATGGGCCCGCTGTTCGTCGGCATGCAGACGGTGGCGCTGCACCAGGTCGAGGAGGAGGACTCGGGCGTGGCCAGCGCGCTGCTCAACGCGGCGCAGCAGGTGGGCGGCGCGGTCGGCACCGCGCTGCTGACCACGATCTCGGTGCAGGCCGCCAAGTCCTACGCCGAGGGTCACGCGACGATCGACAACCTGATCGCCCGCGCCTCGATCCACAGCTACGACGTGGCGTTCTACGTCGGCGCCGGATTCTTCCTCGCCGCCGTGCCGGTGATCGCGTTCATGATCCGGGACAAGCCGTCGAGCTTGATCGAGGGCGCCGAGGACGGGGCGCGCCCGATCCACGTCGGAGTCTGACGACAGTACGGTACGAGGTCCGCATCACTTGTGATGCGGACCTCGTCTTTTACCAGCGGGTTATGGGAGTCTTGGTTGTCGTCTCGATGACGGCGCGGCGAGTACTCGCTGCTTACTTGCGAGTAACTCGGGCTCCCCGCGCGAGGAGATCGTTAGCAGCAGTACGCTTGTCTTGTTTGCACCACATGCCTCGCCGACAACGCGTGGCATATACGTTGTCTGTTGGAACAGCTGGGGTCCGCTCACAAGCGTGTTCGCCTGGCCGTGCAATGAGGGCACCATCCTAGGAGGACACGAAGATCCATGTCCAAGATCAAGGTTGAAGGCACCGTCGTCGAACTCGACGGCGACGAGATGACCCGGATCATCTGGCAGTTCATCAAGGACAAGCTGATCCATCCGTATCTCGACGTGAACCTCGAGTACTACGACCTCGGCATCGAGTACCGGGACAAGACAGACGACCAGGTCACCATCGACGCGGCCAACGCCATCAAGAAGTACGGCGTCGGCGTGAAATGCGCCACCATCACCCCGGACGAGGCCCGGGTCGAGGAATTCGGCCTGAAGAAGATGTGGCGTTCGCCCAACGGCACGATCCGCAACATCCTCGGCGGCACCATCTTCCGCGCGCCGATCATCATCTCCAACGTGCCGCGCCTGGTGCCCGGCTGGACCAAGCCGATCATCATCGGCCGCCACGCCTTCGGTGACCAGTACCGCGCCACCGATTTCAAGGTGTACCAGGCCGGAACGGTCACCGTCACCTTCACCCCGGAGGACGGCAGCGAGCCGATCCAGCACGAGGTCGTGAAGATGCCGGAGGACGGCGGCGTCGTCATGGGCATGTACAACTTCCGCGATTCGATCATCGATTTCGCGCGCGCGTCGTTCAACTACGGCCTGCAGCAGAACTACCCGGTGTACCTCTCCACGAAGAACACCATCCTGAAGGCCTACGACGGCATGTTCAAGGACACCTTCCAGGAGATCTTCGACGCCGAGTTCAAGACCCAGTTCGACGCGGCGGGCCTGACCTACGAGCACCGCCTGATCGACGACATGGTCGCCTCCTCCATGAAGTGGGAGGGCGGCTACGTCTGGGCCTGCAAGAACTACGACGGCGACGTGCAGTCCGACACCGTGGCGCAGGGCTTCGGCTCGCTCGGCCTGATGACCTCGGTGCTGCTCACCCCGGACGGCCGTACCTGTGAGGCGGAGGCCGCGCACGGCACCGTCACCCGGCACTACCGTCAGCACCAGCAGGGCAAGCCGACCTCGACCAACCCGATCGCGTCGATCTTCGCCTGGACGCGCGGGCTCGAGCACCGCGGCAAGCTGGACAACACCCCCGAGGTGATCGGCTTCGCGCAGGCACTCGAGGATGTCGTCATCAAGACCGTCGAAGGCGGCCAGATGACCAAGGACCTGGCGCTGCTCGTCGGCGGCGATCAGGGCTACCTGTCCACCGAGGAATTCCTCGGCGCGCTCGACGCGAACCTGGCTCGCGCGCTGCGCTGAGCCACTGGGGCGAGCTGAAACGCTCGACCCGATCCCGGCGCTGGGACCGAACCCAGCGCCGGGCGACACTGAACGGGCACCCGCGCCACCGATCCGGTGGGACGGGTGCCCGAGCTGTATCCGCAGCACCCCGCACGACTCTCGCCACGGATGTTTCGCGTTGCCGCGCGTGGATCGCACCGGCCGTCACAGATCGCCGCGAAAACGGGTGCGCGGCGGCGGAATCGGTGCGCGGGAGGTCACGCCGCGCGGGGCGTGGTTACCAGAGGGCGGGGGAGGAGCGGAAGCGGTCGACGGGGTCGGTGACGGCGCGGATGCGGCGCAGGCGGTCGAGGTTTTCGGCGAAGTAGCGGCGGGGGGTGTAGCCGGGCTCGAGGTAGTTGACGTAGCCGCCGACCGAGTGGGCGCCGAGGCGATCGTGGGCGGTGGTGATCCAGTGGGCCGCTTCGCCGGGATCGTTCGGCTCGGCGACGAACCACTGCATGACCGCGGTGTGTTTGCGCCAGGGGAAGGCCGTGTCGCCGATCGGGATGTCCTGCACCGCGCCGTCCAGTGGATCGAGGATCACGCCGCCGCTCAGCCCGGAACGCGAACGGTCCCCGAGTGTTTCGGCGACGGCCGCGGCGACCTCGATGGAAAGCTCGGGCACCACATCGGAACCCGCGACGAAGACGGTGCGCGGTGGGTCGGTGTCGCCCGCGAGGAACCGCACCGCGTCGAGGTGCTGGAATGTGCGGCGGTTCGTGGTCAGCGGTACCGCGCCGGTGGCGGCGGCGAGCGTCGTGGTCGCGGGATCGCCCTTGCCCGCCGGGCAGACGAGCAGCACCCGGCAGGTGACGCCGCCCGCGCCGTTCGCGCCGAGCACGATATTGGCCCAGGTGTCCCGGTCGGTGGTGCGTAGCCAATCGGCCCATCCGGTGAGCACACGGGCCACCGCAGCACCGGGAAAGGTGAGCTGCACAATGTCTTTGGTGATCGCCGGGCACGTCCGGTAGGTGAGCGAGGTGACGACGCCGACCTGTCCGCCGCCACCGCCGCGTAGCGCCCAGAACAGATCCGGCTGATTCGTCGCCGAGACCTCGACCAGTTTTCTGTCGGCGAGGACGAGCCTTGCCCGCTCCAGTCGATCGCAAGACAGTCCGTACCTGCGTGATTCGACGCCGACACCGCCGCCGAGGGTCAGTCCGGTGGACACCGTCGCGCAACTGCCCAGCGGCAGCGTCTGCCCGGATTCCGCGAGCCGCTGGTGGACCGCGTACAGCGAAGCACCACCCCCGACCACCGCCGAACCCGATGACCCGCTGCCGGTTTCGTAGCGGACGTCGTTCAGCCCGCGCATATCGATGACCAGCGTCGAATCGGCCGCGGACGCGCCGACATAGGAGTGCCCGCCACTTCGTACCGTGACGGTGAGACCGTGCGCACCGGCGAAGTCCACTGCCGCTTGCACATCCTGCTCGCTCGTCACCTGTACGACCGCGACCGGCGCGGCTGCGTCGAACCGAGTATCGAAGAGCTGCTTGGCCGTTGCGAAGCCGCCCTCGCCGGGCAATACAACACGCCCGCGCACTGCGGCGCGCAGACCATCCCAATCTCCCACGGGGACAGGATCTCCCGGCGCTGCCATGGCGTGGCCGGCGAGCACGCCCGATCCGGAGCCGACCACCGCGGCCGCTCCCACCCCGAGGGCGCCGCGCAGGAATGCGGCGCGTGACAGTTGATTTCCGATGACCGGAGCCTATTTTCGCCCGCCTGGCAATCGCTTACAACGAGCTTATCGTCCGCGGTCGACCTCCGCACCGGCTCTCGATGGGGAAGTGAAGGGTGCGTGTAACAAGCCGTCCCCGGTGGTCGACTATCCAGTGGGCCCGTTCTGCAAGACCCGAAAAGCATTGTCAGAAAGGCATATTCACAATGAAGCTGGTCTCCCGCCTCACCGTCGGCGCGCTCGTGTTCGGTGCCGTGTTACTGCCGCTCGCGCCCGCGCAGGCCGAGGTCGTCTCGCGGCCCACCGCCGCGTCCGCGACCGAGGTGGCCGATGGCACCGGCTCGTCCGCGCAGTCGATCGTGTGCACGATCCTGAAGCTCGTGATGATGAACCAGGGCCCGGCGAACTGTCAGTAGCACCTACCGGTCAGGCGTGCGGTCGCACAGCGGATGTGCGACCGCGCCGAAGTCCGGGCGAGAACCGGCGGGTGCTCCGGTTCGCCCGAATTGCGTGAATTAGGCCGCTGACCTGCACGATTTCTTAACGGCATGGTGTCCGAACTCACGTTTGCTCGGGAAGCGAAACCTCCCATCGGCCGGTTTCATAAATATGTGACCAGTCCCGTAGCCACTCTTGATCCCGCACGCCCTGAGGCCGAGCGGACGGATTGGCATATCCCCGCCATGCTCGCGCTCGCGCTCGGCGGGTTCGGGATCGGTACCACCGAATTCGTCACCATGGGTTTGCTGCCGGATATCGCGCACGCCGTGGGAGTGTCCGAGCCGACCGCGGGACACGCGGTGTCGGCCTACGCGCTCGGTGTGGTGATCGGCGCTCCGCTGATCGCCGCGCTGTGCGCGCGGGTGCCGCGCAAGAAACTGCTCGTGCTACTGATGGTGGCGTTCACCGTGGGTAACGCGCTCTCGGTTGTCGCGCCCTCGTTCGAAACGCTGGTGCTCGCCCGGTTCGTCTCCGGGCTGCCGCACGGCGCGTACTTCGGTGTCGCCTCGCTGGCGGCCGCCACGCTCGCGCCGGTGGGGCAGCGGGCGAAAGCGGTTGCTGCGGTTATGCTGGGCCTGAGCGCCGCCAACGTCGTCGGCGTTCCCGCCGCGACCTGGCTCGGCCAGCACCTCGGCTGGCGCAATGCCTTCGTGGTCGTCGCGGTGATCGGCGTCGCGACGGTGGCCGCGCTCATTCGCTTCGTGCCGGAACTCACCGGCATCAAGACGACCAACCCGATGACCGAACTCGGTGCCCTGCGGCGCCCGCAGGTGCTGCTGACCCTGCTGGTCGGCGCGATCGGCTTCGGCGGCATGTTCGCCGTCTACACCTACATCACCACCACCCTCACCGATGTGGCGGGCATGAAGGCAGGCCTGGTCCCGCTGGTGCTCGCGCTGTTCGGTGTCGGCATGGTGGTCGGCAATATCGTCGGCGGCGTGCTCGCCGACCGCGGCGTCGACCGCTCGATCTTCGTGTCGATGATCGCGATGGCCGTCATCCTCGCCGGTTTCGTTGCGGCCGCGCACAATCCGTATACCGCCGCGCTCGGCGCGTTCCTGGTCGGCGCGGCGGGCGCCTCGCTTGCTCCCGGTTTGCAGACGCGGCTGATGGATGTCGCCGCCGACGCGCAAACCCTCGCCGCCGCGCTCAACCATGCCGCGCTGAACATCGCGAACGCCGCGGGCGCCTGGCTCGGTGGCCTGGTCATCGCCGCCGGTCTCGGCTACACGGCCCCCGCCACGGTGGGTGCGGGGCTCGCGGTGGTCGGCGTGGTGCTGTTCGCCATCACGGTCTGGACCGCACGCGCGGCCACCCGCCGCAGCTCACTCGTTCGCACCGGCCTGCAATAGCCGGTCGACGAGCGTCTCGGCGTAGTCGGTGGTGAGCGAACCGATGCCGAACAGGACCCGGATGTACATGGGCGCCAGGATGAAGTCCACCACCTCGATGACCTCGGGCGCCTGCTCGCCGCGTGCGCGGGCCCGATCGAGCATGCGCTGCAGCTGGTTCGCCCGTTCGGCGAGGAACTGGTCGCGGGCGCGCATGCCCGCCGTTCCGGTGTCGAGCAGCGCGAGGATCGTGCGCAGCAGCGCCAATCCGTTGGGGCCGCTGACATCTCGCGCCGCCTGGACGGCGTAGGCCCGTAGGTCGCCGTCGAGGCTGCCGGTGTCCGGTATCGATGACTCGGTGCTGAGCCGGTCGACCGCCACCTCCATGGCCAGCGCCTCGAGATTGCCCCATCGCCGATAGATGCTGGTGTCGGCCACCCCGGCCCGCGCCGCGACCTCGCCGACGGTGAAGTTGCCGTACCCGCGTTCGGCGACCAGTTCGGTGACCGCCTGGTGCACCGTCGCGCGCACTCGGGCACTGCGCCCACCTGGGCGGGTACGGGGTTCTTCTGTCATGTCCCCACTTTAACGCAGCTGACACTTGCGTTTGCAGTCGGTTGCGCCTAATCTCGTTTTAACGCCGCTACGAACTGCGTTTAGGAGCAGGGCATGGAACCGATCTTCTTCCCCAACGACCACTCGTTCTGGTACGAGACACTGCGCTCGTTCGGTCATATCGCTTACGGCGGAGCCGATTTCGGCGAGATCGTGGTGACCGTGCAGCGGATCACCGAGGGTGACTACGACAGCTGGCACGACGAATGGCTGGCCACCGCCGACCTGGTCGCCGCCGAGGCGCGCAAGTCGCTGGCGGGTGGTCACCGGGTGAGCGCCAGGGACGGTTTCCTGCGCGCGTCGAACTACTACCGGTCCGCGGAGTTCTTCCTGCACGGCAACCCCGCCGACCCGCGCATCACCCATGCCTACGACGCCTCGGTCGCCTGCTTCGCCGCGGCGGCCGAACTATCGGATCCGATGATCGAGCCGGTGCGGATCCCGTACGAGGGCACCACCTTGCCCGGCTACTTCTACCGCGCCGACGCCTCGGGCGCGCCGAGGCCGACCCTGGTGATGCACAACGGATTCGACGGCACCGCGGAGGAGATGCACTTCTTCGGCGCGGCCGCAGCCATCGAACGCGGCTACAACGTGCTCACCTTCGACGGCCCCGGCCAGCCGGGGACGCGGCACCACCACGGCCTCACCTTCCGTCCGGACTGGGAGCACGTGGTCGGCCCGGTGCTCGACTTCGTCATCGAGCGTCCCGAGGTGGACGCCGACCGGATCGCGCTGCTCGGCGTCAGCATGGGCGGTGTGCTCGCCCCGCGTGCCGCGGCCTTCGATCAGCGCGTCGCCGCCCTCATCGCCGTCGATGGGGTCTACGACCTCGGTGCTATCGCCGGGGCGGCTGTTCCCGGCGACCGCGCCGAGGTCGTGCGCAGGCTGCGTGCTCCCGAGGATGCCGAGATCGACGCCGCTCTCGCCGGTGCGATGGCCGCCAATCCGGTGATGCGCTGGGCGTTTTCGCACGGCATGTACGTCATGGGGGTCGATACGCCACGTGCGTTCGCCGCCTCCTACCTCGATTACCACGTGCGTGAGGGCATCGCGGAAAAGATCAGCTGCCCCACCCTGGTCTGCGCCGGTGCCGCCGACGGCTTCTTCGCGGGGCAACCCGAACAGCTCTACGCGCACCTGACCTGCTCGAAGACGCTGCTGGAGTTCGGCCCCGAGCTCGGTGGCGACGCGCACTGCCAATCCGGCGCGGCGCGGTTGGCGTTCGCCCGCATCTGCGACTGGCTCGACGACATCCTCCTCCCGAACTGATTCCGCAGGCGATCACCATCTTTGGAGTAAGACGATGACCACCATCGACCGCATCGATCGAGCCATCACCATGACCGCGGCCGTTGTCGGCGCCATCACCGCCGAACAGCTCGACACCCCATCGCCCTGCGAAAACTGGGACCTGCGAACGGAACTCAATCACCTGGTCGGCGGGATGCGGATCTTCGCCGCGCAGCTGTGCGGCGAAGATCCCGGCGCCGAGCACGAATCGGATTGGCTCGGCACGGATCCGCACGGGGCCTACACCGCCGCGGCGGAGCTCGACCGTGCCGCATGGCGCCGCCCCGACGTCCTCGAAACCGCGGTGCGGCTCGGCTTCGGCACGGTGCCCGGCCCTTTCGCCGCGGTCATCCATCTCACCGAGCTCGTCGTGCACGGTGTCGATCTCGCGATCGCCACGGGCCGTGACGATCTGGTCGATCAGCGGTTGTGCGCGGAACTGCTGTCGATGATGCGCGACGTGGACTTCGACAGCTTTCGCCGGCCCGGCATGTTCGGTCCCGAACTGGCGGCGCCGCTCGACGCGCCACCGCACCGGCAGCTGTTCGCCTACGCGGGCCGGAAACCCTGACCACGCCCTCCGGGCCGGGGGACGCGCCGGAGCGCATCAACATACAGGACTGTATGTAAGCGTAGAATCGCCGGATGGCACGGATCGAGGTCGCGAAACAGCAGCGCCGCACCCAGGAGCAGCGCAGCACCGAGATGCGCACGCGGCTGCTCGACGCGACCATCGACTGCCTGGTCGAATACGGCTACGCGGGCACGACGACACCGCGGGTCGCCGAGCGGGCCGGGGTCACCCGCGGCGCGCAGGTGCATCACTTCGGCTCCAAGACCGACCTGGTGGTGGCCGCCATCAGCCATCTGGCGCAGCTGCGCGCGGAGACCGCGATGCGGGAGATGGCCAAGGTGCAGACCGGCGACGATCCGGTCGGCGCCGCCCTGGACTTCCTGTGGGAGCTACATCAGGGGCCGCTGTTCATCGCGACGGCGGAGCTGTGGGTGGCCGGGCGCACCGATCCGGTGCTCGCCTCGGCGATGGAGAAGGTGGAGCCGTTCGTCAACAACGCGGTGCTGATGGCGGTCGCCCGGTTCGTGCCGGATGAGATGCGGCGCAAGGAAGCTCGCGATTTCATCTACACCGCGATGGACGCACTGCGCGGCATTCTGGTCTCGAACTTCATCGATCCGGACACCGAGCGGGCGCATCGGCGCTGGCGGCGGGCGTCGGCGCATCTGCGCGGTATCGCCGAGGCCGCGCTGCCCGGCATGCGGATCATCGAATAGTCGCGGTGTTCGCCGGTGCCGAGGATTAGCATGTGCCGGTCACCAACGCCGGTGACCGGCAGAGCATGACGCCGAGGGAACTGAGAGAAGAGATTTGATCATGAACCTGCATGCTTCGACGCGCGATGAGAACGGATGCGACTGCGATCCGAGCTGCCAGTGCGGCTGCCAGTCGGGTGGGCCCTGTCAGTGCGGCGGCGACGAATAAGCGCCGTGGACCGTTAGAGACGGGCCGATAGATACGACAGCGGCCGCCGGGCGATTCGCCCGGCGGCCGCTGTCGGCTGTTTACTGCCTGGGCAGCAGGTGCACCCCGTGCTTGTCCGTGGACAGCGCCAGTGAGCTGATGTACTGGATCTCGCCCGCCGGGCCGGGTACCGCCGAGGCGATCATGTCCGGGCGCTCGAACTCGATCCCGGTGACGTGGCAGGTCAGCGTCTCGCCCGACGGGTTGCCGTGCTCGTCGAACATCGGCAGGTCGATGCCGTCGTCGGCGCGGCGCAGGTAGTACTTGCCCTTGGTGGCGATCGCGGTCAGCGGTGTCGCGACGAAGGAGACGACCACCGCCACGATCGGCGAGTACGGCTTCAGCAGCTCACCGAACAGGCCGAAGAACGTCATGATCGACAGCAGCGCCGAGAGCCCGAAGCCGACCAGCCCGACCGGGTTGAAGTCGTAGAGCATGCCGCGCCGGAACTCCGGGGTCTTCGGCGAGATCTTCAGCAGGTACTTGTTCACCGCGATATCCGTTGCCACGGTGACGATCCAGGCGATGCCGCAGTTGGCGTAGAAGCCGAGGATGTTGTTGAGGAAGTCGAACATGTTGGCTTCCATCAGGATCAGCGCGATCACCAGGTTCACCGCGAGGAAGACCAGCCGGCCCGGGTAGGTCTTGGTGACCCGGGTGTAGGAGTTGGTCCAGGCCAGCGAGCCGGAGTAGGCATTGGTCACGTTGATCTTGATCTGGCTGATCACCACGAGCACGACGGCCAGCGTCATGGCCAGCCAGCCCGGCACCATATCGCGGTAGATCTCCAGGAATTGATGGACCGGCTGGTTCGCGATGCCCTGCGCGGCAGGCAGATTCGCGATCAGGTACACCGCGAGGAACAGCCCGACCACCTGCTTGGCCGCGCCGAACAGCACCCAGCCCGGACCGGCGAGCAGCATCCAGCCCCACCACTTGCGCGCGTTCTCCGGCGTGCGCGGCGGCATGAAACGCAGATAGTCGATCTGCTCGGCGATCTGCGCGATCAGCGACAGGCATACGCCTGCGGCCAGCAGCGTGCCGGAAACGCTGACACCGGAACCGTTCTCGCCACCGTAGGCGAAGAACGAGGACACCGAATCCGGGTGGCGCACCAGCAGGAAGCCGAACGGCAGCACCATCAGCAGCAGCCACAGCGGCGTCGTCCACACCTGCAGCTTGGACAGCGTGTTCATGCCGTAGATGACCAGCGGGAAGATGATCAGCGTCGAGGCCAGATAGCCGAGCCACAGCGGCACGCCGAGGCCGAGTTTCAGGCCCTGGGCCATGATCGACCCCTCGAGCGCGAAGAAGATGAAGGTGAACGACGCGAACACCACGTTGGTGACGATCGACCCGTAGTAGCCGAATCCGCTACCGCGCGTGATCAAGTCGAGGTCGATGTTGTAGCGCGCGGCGTAGTAGGCGAGCGGAAAGCCGGTGAGCATCACGACGATCGCGAAGATGCCGATGCCGAGCAACGCGTTTCCGGTGCCGTGCGCGATGCCGATGTTCGCGCCGATCGCGAAGTCGGCCAGGTAGGCGATGCCGCCTAGGGCCGAGATGCCGACCACGGCCGGGGTCCACTTGCGGTAGCTGCGCGGTGCGAAGCGCAGGGTGTAGTCCTCCAGGGTTTCCTTCGCCGCCGCGATCCCGTCGGAATCCGACGGCCGGGTATCGACTTCGACCACGTTCTTCTCCTCAACCCCACCAGGTAAAACAACAACCCTTAGAAGTTCGCCCACGGTTGTGGTCGGGGAATTTCCCGGCTATTACGTCGCTGTTACGTCCGCTCGGAACGTGAGGGGGGTCACAGGGATCGGCGGCGATGCCGCTCGCGCGGTCGGCGGCTTCGTGGCGGCGAGGCGGTCTACCAGCGTCAACTGGCTGCACATACACATCCAGCTGTATGTGGCGACCACATCGCAACGGCCTCGGCATTGATCAATGGAGGCGGGGCCCCTGGGTGAATCTCTTGCGCAGTTACATACAGCTCTGTATGTTTGTTTGCAGTTCGATCCGACGGATCGTCCACCGTCGTTCGTCCCGGGGGCGGACGGCCAAACGTGAGGGAGTTCGATGGCGAACAAGGTCTACGTCGTCGGCGTCGGCATGACGAAGTTCGAGAAGCCGGGCCGTCGCAAGAACGAGGACGGCAGCGACTGGGACTACCCGGATATGGCGCGCGAATCGGGCACGAAGGCGCTCGCGGACGCGGGCATCGACTACCGCCAGGTCGAGCAGGCCTACGTCGGCTACGTCTACGGTGAGTCCACCTCCGGCCAGCGCGCGGTCTACGAGCTCGGCATGACCGGCATCCCGGTGGTCAACGTCAACAACAACTGCTCGACCGGCTCCACCGCGCTCTACCTCGCGGCGCAGACGATCCGGGGCGGCCTCGCCGACTGCACGCTGGCGCTCGGCTTCGAGAAGATGCAGCCCGGGTCGCTCGGATCCACCTGGGACGACCGCGAACAGCCGATGGCCAAGCACATCATGGCGCTCGCGGAGATCTCCGAGGTGCTCTTCCCGGTGGCGCCGTGGATGTTCGGCGCGGCGGGCCGTGAGCACATGAAGCAATACGGTTCCACCCCGGAGCATTTCGCCAAAATCGGCTACAAGAACCACAAGCACTCGGTGAACAACCCGTACTCGCAGTTCCAGGACGAGTACTCCCTCGACGACATCCTCGGCTCGCGGATGATCTACGACCCGCTGACCAAGCTGCAGTGCTCGCCGACCTCCGACGGCTCCGGCGCGGTCATCCTCGCCAGCGAGGCGTTCGTGGACAAGCACGGCCTCGCCGGGCAGGCGGTGGAGATCGTAGGCCAGGCGATGACCACCGACTTCCAGTCCAGCTTCGACGGCACCGCCAAGAACCTGATCGGCTACGACATGAATGTCCGAGCCGCGCGCAAGGTTTACGAGCAGGCGGGGCTCGGCGCCGAGGACTTCCAGGTCATCGAGTTGCACGACTGCTTCTCCGCCAACGAGCTGCTGACCTACGAGGCGCTCGGCCTGTGTGCCGAGGGCGAGGCGGGCAGGCTCATCGACGAGAACCAGACCACCTACGGCGGCAAGTGGGTCGTCAATCCGTCCGGCGGCCTGATCTCCAAGGGGCACCCCCTCGGTGCGACGGGCCTGGCGCAGTGCTCCGAGCTCACCTGGCAGCTGCGTGGCACCGCCGACAAGCGGCAGGTGGACAACGTCACCGCCGCGCTGCAGCACAACATCGGCCTCGGCGGCGCGGCGGTGGTCACCGCCTACCAGCGCGCCGAGCGCTGAATCCGTTCCACCACAACCGTTTCAGGAGAAACACCATGGGCCACATCGAAGCAACCAAGGACGTCAACGCCACCCCCGAGGCGCTGTGGGCAGTCGTCGCCGACCCGCAGACCTGGGACAAGTGGTTCTCCATCCACGAGCGCTTCATGGAGGAGCCGCCCGCCGTCTTGGCCGAGGGGTCCAAGCTGGTGGCGAAGATCGTCATGCTCGGCATGGCGAACAAGATGGAGTGGGTTGTCGTCGCGGTCGACGCGCCGAGCAAGCTCACCCTCGGCGGCACCGGAATGGCCGGTGTGAAGACCGAATTCACCTTCGACATCCAGCCGAGGGAGGGCGGCGGCGCCACCGTGTCGGTATCCGGTGAATTCGAGGGCGCGCTGATCAAGGGCGCGCTCGGCAAGGCGGTCGAGAAGGACGGCCTCAAGCAGCTCGACAAGACGCTCGAGCAGCTCGACGCGCTGGCCGTCGCGGCCTGAGCCGCCGAGTGTGACAAGGAGAGCGCGATGACAGCGGAGACCACCGCGTCCCGGTTGGTGGAGTTCGACGACAGCGGACTCGAAACCTGGTGTGACGACGAACAGTTCGAGGTAACCGGCGAGCGGATCGCCGAATACGCGGCCGCGACCAACGATCCCGTCGAAGCGCACCTGGCCGGCAAGGTCGCCTCGCCGGTCTTCGCGATCGTCCCGGTCTTCGAGGCGATGATGATGCCGGTCATCGACGTCGCCCCGATGGACATCTTCGGCCGGGTCGTGCACGGCGAGCAGGACTTCCACTTCCATCGCGCGATCGCGCCGGGCGACCGGCTGGTTTCGCGGGCCAAGGCGATCGGCTACACCAGCCTCGCCAATGGCACCACCATCACCATCCTCATCGAATGCCGCACCGCGGAAGGGGAATTGGTCAACGAGCAGTACCTGACCGCCTTCTTCCGTGCCATCGACGCGGGCAAATCCGTCGGAATCGCCGCGCCTGCGCACAAGTTCGACGAGAACCTGCGCACCGGCGATCCGGTCGCCGTGGTGGCCCAGCACGTCGACGACGACCAAACCTTCCGCTACGCACCGGCTTCCGGCGATCCGGTGCCACTGCACCTGGATGAGCAGGTCGCCAAGGACGCGGGCCTGCCCGGCATCATCGCGCACGGCCTGTGCACCATGGCCTTCGCCTCGTGGGCGGTGCTCACCGAGGTGGCGGGCTCGGATGTGCACCGGCTGAAGCGATTCGCGGTGCGCTTCGCCAAGATGGTCCTCCCCGGCGACGACCTGGAGACCCGGATCTGGCGGGTCGGCTCCGCGAACGGGGTCAGCACCTACGCCTTCGAAACCGTGCGCGGCGAAGACGTCGTCCTCAGCGACGGCCTGGCCGAGATCGCCGACTGACCACACAGAGACAGGAACACGCACATGGGTGCTTTGGCAGGAAAAGTCGCCGTCATCACCGGCGCGGGGCGCGGCATCGGACGCGAGCACGCGCTGCTGTTCGCCCGCGAGGGCGCGGCCGTCGTCGTCAACGACCTCGGTGGCAGCAATGCGGGCGAGGGCATCGATGCCGGTCCGGCGCAGCAGGTCGCGGACGAGATCGTGGCCGCTGGCGGCAAGGCGATCGCCAACACCGACAACATCGCCACCTGGGACGGTGCGAAAAGCGTTGTCGAGCAGGCGATTGCGCAGCTCGGCGGGCTCGACATCGTGGTCAACAACGCGGGCATCCTGCGCGATGCGTTCATCGCGGGCATGGACGAGGCGCAGTGGGATTCGGTCGTCGCGGTGCACCTGAAGGGGCACGCCGCGGTGCTGCACCACGCCGCCGCGTACTGGAAGGACCAGAGCAAGGCGGGCAACCAGCCGAATGCCGCCGTGATCAACACGGCGTCGGCCTCCGGCACCACCGTGCCGAACGCGGGGCAGGGCAACTACGGTGCGGCCAAGGCGGGTATCGCCGCGCTCACCCTGGTCGCCGCCGACGAGCTCGCGCGCTACGGCGTCCGGGTCAACGCGATCGCCCCGATCGCGCGCACCCGGCTCACCCTGGCCACTCCGGGTATGGGCGAGATGATGGCCGCGGAGGCCGAATACCTGGAGGAGGGCGAATTCGACGCCTTCAGTCCGGCCAACATCTCCCCGCTGGTCGCATACTTGGCCTCGGACAAGTGCGCGATCACCGGCAAGGTCTTCGCCGTGCAGGGCGGCGCGATCTCCGAGCTGGCCGGCTGGCACGACGTCAAGACGATCGAGGCCGATGGCCCCTGGCTCATCGACGACATTGCCGCCAGGCTGCCCTGACGCTGTGTTTACCCACCCCGCAGGCTCCGCAAGCTCCGCCTGCTGCCATCCCCGGAGGGGAGAACAACGATGTTCGAATGGTCCGAGACCGATGTGATGATCCGCGATGCCGTGCGGACATTCATCGACAAGGAGATCCGCCCGCATCTGGACGCGCTCGACAGCGGCGAGCTGACGCCGTACCCGATCATCCGGAAGCTGTTCAGCGAGTTCGGGATCGACGCCATGGGCGGCGAGGCCATCGAGAAGCTGCTTGCCAAGCAGCGCGCCAAGGCCGAGGCCGCCGCGGCGGGCGAACCGGCTCCGGAGCGGAAGAAGTCCTCCGGCGGCGGCAGCCCGTTCAGCGGTCAGGAATCGCTGATGGCGGTGCTGATCGGTGAATTGTCGGGCGTCTGTATGGGTTTGGTCACCGCGATGGGCGTCAGCATCGGACTCGGCGCCACCACCATCATGTCGCGCGGCACGCTGGCGCAGCAGGAACGCTGGCTCGCCGACATCGTGACCGCGAAGAAGTTCGCGGCGTGGGCGATCACCGAACCCGATTCGGGCTCGGACGCATTCGGCGGCATGAAGACCTATGTCCGGCGCGACGGCGAGGACTACCTGCTCAACGGGCAGAAGACGTTCATCACCAACGGCCCGTTCGCCGATGTGATGATCGTCTACGCGAAGCTCGACGAAGGCGACGGCGGGGACAAGCGCGAGCGCAAGGTGCTGACCTTCGTGCTCGACAAGGGCATGCAGGGGCTCACCCAGGGCAAGCCGTTCAAGAAGATGGGCTTGCACGCCTCGCCGACGGGGGAGCTGTTCTTCGACAACGTCCGCCTGGGCCGCGATCGGCTGCTCGGCGAGACCGAGGAGCACCGTGGCGGCGACGGCAGGGACAGTGCGCGCTCCAGTTTCACCGCCGAGCGCATCGGTGTCGCGTTCATGGCGCTCGGCATCATCAACGAATGCCACCGGCTCTGCCTGGACTACGCCAAGAACCGCAAGCTCTGGGGACAGGAGATCGGCCGTTTCCAGCTGGTGCAGCTCAAGCTCGCCAAGATGGAGATCGCCAGGATCAACGTGCAGAACATGGTGTTCAACACCCTGGAGCGCGGGCGCGCGGGCAAGCCGCCGACGCTGGCCGAGGCCTCGGCGATGAAGCTGTACGCCTCCGAGGCCGCGACCGAGGTCGCGATGGAGGCCGTGCAGTTGTTCGGCGGTAACGGCTATATGACCGAGTACCGCGTGGAACAGCTTGCCCGCGACGCGAAGTCGCTGATGATCTACGCGGGCAGCAACGAGATCCAGGTGACCCACATCGCCAAGGGCCTACTGGGCCAGTAGGTTTCGTTCCCGCACGACCGGTCCGCCCGGGCGGCCTGGCCCGCCCGGGTGACACGCCTTCACAGCGGCGACGAGCCCGGCCGCCGCAGCAGCTCGACAATGGTGTCGAGGGCGCCGAGCTTCGCGACAATTCCGCCGACCGTCTCGGCGATGTCGTCGAACTTCACCGCCAGCTGGTCGGATTTCGCCGTCAGCCCTTCGACTTTCGTTTCGAGTCCGCTGAACTGTGCCCCGAGCCCTCGGAACTTCGCGTCGAGCCCGTCGAACTTTGTTTCGAGGCTGTCGAACCTCGTCTCGAGTCCGTCGAACCTCGCTTCGAGTCCGTCGAACCTTGTCTCGAGATCGTCGACCCTGGCCTCGAGCCGATCGAATCGTGCTTCGAGTGTGTCGAATCGCGCTTCGAGTCCGTCGAACCTGGCCTCGAGTGTGTCGAATCTGGTTTCCAGTGTGTCGAACCTGGTTTCGAGGTGGTCGACTTTGTCGGAGACGCGGTGGAGTTCGGCGTCCATGCGGTCGAGCCGGTCGCCGTGCATGCGCTGCGTGGCGATGACGACGCCCAGTTGCGAACCGGTCGACCGCTGCATTCGCCGTAGCCGCACGTCGACGCCCCCGATCCGGCACAGAGCCCGCTTGGACCGTTCGTCGACCGCGCTGGTCAAGTCGTACAGCCCATCGACATCGCCACGTAGTTGAGTGATCTCGTGATCGCGCTGTGTTATCGCCATGGCGGCAACGGTAATTGGCTTCCCGCGACGCGCCCATACCCCTTTCTGTGAATGGGGATAACTTCCTGACCTGTGGATATCCCCCGTGTCAGACCGCGCGGAGGTGGGTGCGGCTCGCGTAGACGTGCTCCGCGATGAGGGTGGCCATGCGGTCCGGCGCTTCCAGCATCGGGACGTGGCCGACGCCGTTGACCAGGATGCGGTCGGCCGAGTCGGGCAGCTCCCTGAGGTAGCGGCGGGCGTAGACGCGCGGCGGGATGACCCGGTCGTATTCGCACAGCAGCAGGCGCACCGGCGTGGTGAGAGTGGACAGGTCGTCCACGCCGGGCGCGCGCAGGTTGCCGAGGATCATCGGGACCATGGCGGCGCAGTGGAAGGTCGCGGTGATGGTCGCGGCCACCTCGCGACGGGAGACGGCAGCGGCGTTCTTGCTCAGCAGCAGCAGGGCCATGCGCTGCGCCAGGTAGTTGTCGGCGACGAAATCGCCGATCCGCTTACCGATTTCGACGATCGGGAGCAGCGAAAGGAATTTCAGGCCGATCCGCAGCTGGGTGAGCGAGGGATTGTGCCAGCCACCCGCCGGGGCGATCAGCGTCAGCGTGCGTGCCCGGCCGCGGCGCGCCAGCTCGACGCCGACCCAGCCACCGAGCGAATTGCCCGCGATATGGCAGGTGCGCCAGCCGAGTTCGTCGAGCTGATCCTCGATCCGGTCGGCGAGCACCTGCACGTCGACCGACCAGCGGTCCACCGGCCCGCCGCCCCAGTGCCCCGCGAAGGCCGGTGCGAACACCTCGCACTGCGAGGCCAGCCTGGTCGCCGTCTGCTCCCAGCAGTGCGGCGACACCATGAATCCGTGCAACAACAGCAGCGGATCTCCGGAACCCAGGTGCAACGCCTTGATCGGCTGCGGCCGCTGCGTTTTCACGGCGGTGGATGCGCGCTTGGCGGCGGCGGGGGACTTGGAGGTGTGCGACGTCATCGTCATTCACCCCTTCCTGGACGGCGATGTCCGGGGCGGTTCATCTGACCAGCATTGTACGGTCGTCAGGTGCCGAACATCATCTCGACTGTCAACGTCAACGGGGTCCGCGCGGCCACTGGCAAAACGGGCAAGGGGATGCTCGAATGGCTGGCCGCCACCGAGGCGGACATCATCTGCGTCCAGGAGACCAGGGCCACCGACGAGCAGACCCGCGCCGCACTCGCGCCCGCGCTCGACGCGGGCTGGCATCTGTCGCACGCGGAGCCGGGCGCGAAGGGCAGAGCCGGTGTCGGCATCCTGTCGCGCAGGCCGCCGAGCGCGGTGCGGATCGGCATCGGCGGCGAGGTGGACGGACGCTGGGTCCCCAGCGCCGAATTCGGCGGCACCGGCCGCTATATCGAGGCCGACTTCGACGAGCTGACCGTGGCCAGCGTGTACGTCCACACCGGCGAGGCGGATACGCCGATGCAGGAGGAGAAGTACCGCTTCCTGCACGAGGTCGGCGCACGGATGAAGGCGCAGACGCGCGACTTCGTGATCAGCGGCGACTGGAATATCGGGCACACCGAGCTCGACATCAAGAACTGGAAGGGCAACCTGAAGAACGCGGGCTTCCTGCCGGGCGAGCGCGCGTGGATCGACGAGATACTCGCCGCGGGCTACGTCGATGTGGTGCGCACCCTGTACCCGGGCGTCGAGGGGCCGTACAGCTGGTGGTCCTATCGCGGCCGGGCCTACGACAACGACGCGGGCTGGCGCATCGATTACCAGCTGGCCCGCGGCGAGGTGGCCGGGCGGGCCAAGCAGGCGGTGGTCGAGCGCGCCGACACCTACGCCCTGCGCTGGTCCGACCACGCGCCGGTCACGGTGCAATACCGATGAACCTCGGCCCGACGGGTCGGATGCGCACCATCGCCACGCTGGGCGGCGTGGTGTTCCTGCTGCTCGTCGCGCTGATCTTCCTGCGTGACCGCGGCGGTGACGACAAGGCCACGTCCGCGGTGACCACGACGGCACGCGCGACGAGTTCGGCGCTGCTCGCGCCGCCGCGCACGCCCGACGGCCCGCCACGCACCGGCGCTCCGGTCGCGCGGGCACCCGGCGTGCCCGATCGCGCGTACGCGACGCTGACCGAGATCGATGCGGGCCGCTGGCCCGGTTCGGCGAACGCACCGGGCACCCAGGGCGGTGAGCAGTGGATGAATCGTGCGGGGACGCTGCCGCGCACCGACGCGGCGGGCAAGCGCGTCACCTATCAGGAGTGGGACGTCAATCCCAAGCGACGCGGGCAATCCAGGGATGCCGAACGCATCGTCACCGGCAGCGACGGATCGGCCTGGTACACCGGTGACCACTACGAGACCTTCACGAGGATGCGCTGATGCCGACGCCGATCCCGTTGTCGCAGTTCCTGGCTCGCCCCGCCGTCACCGCGACCATCGCGGGCGGCACGCCGCCCGCGCCGCCGCCCGTGCTCGGCGCGCTCGCCCTCGACGCCGACGAGTTCAGCGCCGTGCGCTACCGCGCACCGTCGGATTATGTGCTGCGTGAGCTGCGCGGCGCCAAGATGCGTACCGTCGCGGGCGTTTTCGACGAGTTCGCCGCCGCCTTCCAGTTCCCGTACTACTTCGGCGCGAACAAGGACGCCTTCGACGAATGCCTGCGCGATCTCCCCGATTTCGTCGGCGAGGGCACCGGATACGTTGCCGTGATCCGTGATTCGTCCGTCCTGCTCGCCGATCAGCCGGGTGAGCGACCGTGGTTCGCCGAGGCCGTCCGGGACTGCGCCACGTACTTCGCCCGCCACGCCATCGCCTTCCGTGTCGTGCTCCAGGGCGAACCGAGCACCTTGCGTGCGGTCGCGCTCGAACTGTGATCGGCTATTTCCGCACCGATCCGGAGGTCGGATAGCCGACGAAGGCCTCGTTCGGGATTACTTGTCGCGCATCCGGGCGGCGAAGTCCTCGCCCAGTAGCACGAAGATGTCGGTGGTGTGCTCGATGAGCTCGTCGCGGGTCATCGGCAGGTCGTCCTGCAGCCACGCGGTAAGGGTCTGGACCAGGCCGCCGACCAGGTAGGTGGCGCGAAAGTCGATGGCGGGGTCGGGTTCTCGGTCACCGAGGCCGTAGAAGTCGCTGCCCTCGGCGGCCACCATGCGGGCGAATACGCGCACCGTCTGGTTGGTGCGCGCACGCAGTTCCGGCGTCGCCATGCCCGCGATCAGCGCGACCCGCGCCTTGCGCGGATCGTCGGTGAGCAGGTGGATGCCCGCGGCGACCGCGGCGTTGGCGGTGCCCCTGGTATCCGGCGGCGCGGTGCGCAGCGCCTCGACGATGGCGGCGGCGAGCTCCTCCGCGATGCGATCGAGCAGCGCGGTCAGCACGGCGTCGCGGCTGTCGAAGCTCTCGTAGTAGTAGCGCTCGTTGAGCCCGGCCTGCGCCGTCAGCCCCGACACCGTCAGCTTGGCGAGCCCAAGGGTGCCGACGATCTCCAGCGCGGCATCGAGCAGCGCGGTGCGCCGTTGCGCGCGCCGCGCCTCCGCGGAGATACCGCCATACGTGCGTTGTGAACCCACAGCCCGATTCTGGCACGTCTCAATTCTGGCAGAGGGTCTTGCCAGAATTGGCAATCTGGCGGATGCTGTTGCCAGATGGTCTCAGCGTCCATCGCACCCCTCGACGAGGAGGCAGTGATGTCGGGTCCCGGGTATTTCGCCGACAACTCCATGGCGCGGCGCGTCATGAGCAAGCGCGCGGTCGGCCTGACCTACGGGCAGCGCGCCCTGGTGATCGGTGCGGTGCATCCGCTGCTCTACGTCGGCACCGCGGAGAACACCGAGCACCGGATGACGCCCTACACCCGGCTCGCGCTCACCGGTCACCTCTTCGAGGCGGTCTTCCTCGGCAGCAAGGACGAGGCGGATCGCGCGCTGGCCTTCACCCACAGGAAGCATGCGAAGGTCGTCGGCACGCTCCCCGAGGACGCGGGCACCCATCATCCAGCGGGTACCGCCTACGCGGCGCACGACCCGCACCTGATGTACATGACCATGGCCTTCACCTTCGATTCGGCCGAGGTCATGCACGACCTGCTGGTCCGCAAGCTGACCGGCGGCGAGCGCGAGGGGCTCTACCAGGACTACGTCCGCTGGGCCGAGCTGTTCGGCATGCCGCGCACCGCCGCGCCGGGCAGCTATCGCGAATTCCGTGACTCCTTCGACGCCTATCTCGCCTCGGACGAGCTGTTCCTCACCGACGAGGCCAAGCTGGTCGGCTCCTACCTGGCCGGTCAGGTGGTGCCCTACCGGCAGCGGCTCGGCGTGCACCAGGTGGTGTCCGCGTTCTATCTGCTGGTGCAGGGCAGCCTGCCCGCGCGGATCCGCGGCATGTACGGCATGCGCTGGGGGCTGGCCGAGGAACTCGCCTACCGGACGCTGGCCCAGGGCATCCGCGCCGCGCACATCGCACCGCCGCTGGTGCCACGGGTGCTGCGCGGCACGCTGGCCGGGCCGAGCGCGCCCGTCTACAAGCTGGTCTCGCAGAGCGAACACGACCTCGCGCGTACGGGGCGGCCGAGCATGCCCGGGGTCGATTCGCGGAACTGGGCGGCGCGACACACCGCGTGAGGCACGTGGCAAGATCGGGACATGTCCAGTCCTGCACCAGCCACGGGCGCGGAGCGCAAGCAGCGCGTCCTGTCCGGGATCCAGCCCACCGCCAACTCGTTCCATCTCGGCAACTACCTTGGGGCGCTGCAGTACTGGGTCAGCATGCAGGACGAGTACGACTCGCTCTACTTCATCCCCGATCTGCACGCGATCACCGTGCCGCAGGATCCGAAGGAACTGCGCCACAAGATCAAGGCCGCGGCCGCCCAGCTGCTCGCGCTCGGTATCGATCCCAAGAAGTCGACGCTGTTCCTGCAGAGCCAGGTGCCCGAGCACGCCGAGCTGGCCTGGGTGCTCAGCTGCCTCACCGGCTTCGGCGAGGCCGGCCGGATGACCCAGTTCAAGGACAAGTCGGTCAAGCAGGGCGCGGAGAACGCGACCGTCGGCCTGTTCACCTACCCGGTGCTGATGGCCGCGGACATCCTGCTCTACCGCGCCCATCAGGTGCCGGTCGGCGAGGATCAGCGCCAGCACCTGGAGCTGACCCGAAACCTGGCCCAGCGCTTCAACACTCGGTACAAGAAGACGTTCGTTGTGCCCGAGGCGCACATCGTCAAGGGCACCGCGAAGATCTACGACCTGCAGGATCCGACCGCGAAGATGAGCAAGTCGGCGTCCAGCGACGCGGGCCTGATCAATCTGCTCGACGCTCCGTTGGTCACCGCCAAGAAGGTGCGCTCCGCGGTCACCGACACCGAGCGCGAGATCCGCTACGACGTGGAGCGGAAGCCGGGCATCAGCAACCTGCTGGTGATCCTGAGCTCGCTGACCGGTACGGCGATCGTCACGCTCGAACAGGACTACGCGGGCAAGGGCTACGGCGATTTGAAGTCCGACGTGGCCGACGCGCTGGTCGAATTTGTCACGCCACTGCAGGCGAAGGTGCAAGAGTATTTGTCGGATCAGGGCGAACTCGACCGCATCCTCGCCGCAGGGGCCGAGCGGGCGCGCGAGATCGCGGGCAACACCCTCGCACAGGTTTACGACCGGGTCGGTTTCTTGCCGCGCTGACCCGTTCACCCGCGAGGCAATCCGAAGGGGTGAGCGGGTGCAGTGGATCGATGACACGAAGGCCAGGATCGAACGCTGGATCCAGGCGCGGCCGTGGCTGGATCACGTGGTCCGCGCCGCGGGCCGTTATCAGCGGCAGCGCGGCGACTTCTACGCGGCAGGCATCACGTATTTCACCGTGCTATCGCTGTTTCCGCTGCTGATGGTCGGTTTCGCGATCGCGGGGTTCGTGCTGTCGCGCCACCCCGATCTGCTCATCGAGTTGCAGAAAAAGATCGTCGAGAACATTCCCGGCTCGCTGGGCGGCCAGCTCAACGATCTCATCGATCAGGCCGTCGACTCACGCACCAGCGTCGGCGTGATCGGCCTGCTGGTCGGCGCGTGGGCCGGGCTCGGCTGGATCGCCAACCTGCGCGCGGCGCTCACCGAGCAGTGGGATCAGAAGACCCAGGAGCGCAATTGGTTCCTGACCAAGCTGTCCGACCTCGGCGCGCTGGTCGGGCTCGCGCTGGCGTTCATCGTCTCGGCCGCGCTGTCCGCGCTCGCGTCGAGCACCCTGGGCGCGCGGCTGCTCGTCCGCATGCACCTGTCCCACCTGCCCGGCGCGCGGCTTTTCCTGATCCTGGTTTCGGTGCTGCTCGGCCTGCTGGCCAGCTGGGCCGTGTTCGTGTGGATCATCGCGCGGTTCCCGCGCGAACCGGTCACCTTCCGCAGCGCGGCCAGGGCGGCGCTGATCGCCGCGGTGATCTTCGAGGTGTTCAAGTACTTCGCGTCGCTGTACCTGCAGGTCGTGCTGAAGAGTCCGGCGGGCGCCACCTTCGGCTCGATCATCGGCCTGATGGTGTTCAGCTACATCACCTATCGGATCATCCTGTTCGCCACCGCATGGGCGGCGACGGCGAAGGAAAACCTGCGCGAGGCCGATATCCCGCCGCCCCCGCCCGCGATCATCCGGCCGCGGGCCACCGCGCGGGAGCTGTCGACGGGCGCGGGCGCCGCCTTCTTCGGTGCGGGCGCCCTTGTGGCGCTTGCGCTTTCCGGGCTGCGTCGCCGCTGACCGGGTTCAGCGGCGCTGCCGGTTGATCCTTCGCGCGCCCAAAAGCAGTGCGAGCGTGAGGATTATCCCGCCCACCGCGAGCACGGTGCGCGTTCCCGAGCCGTGCTGCTCGTGGGCGGGCTGCTCGCCCGCCTGGTCGTCCTCCTTCGGTGGCGGCGAGGCAAGCGGCACAGCGGTATTCGGCGGCTCGGCGCTCTTGTCGGGCAGCTTGCCGACCTGGGTGCCGCGCGGTAGCGCGAACCCGTAGTCGAGCAGGTGGGCGGCCTGCTCCCACGGGCGCAGCGGCTGCACATCGGCTTTCAGCAGCGTCACCACGAGCCTGCGGCCGTCGCGCTTGGCCGCCGCGACGAAGGTCTGCCGCGCGTCGTCGGTGTATCCGGTCTTGCCGCCGATCGCGCCGTCGTACTCGTAGAGCAGGTGGTTGTCGTTGCCGATCGGGAAGCCGGGGCGGTCCTTGTCGCCGGTGATCTTCGGGTCGGCCGGATAGCCGGGGAAGTCGACCTGTTCGGTGTGGATCAACTCGGCGAACAGCGGGATCGTCAGCGCTTCGCGGAACAGCAGTGCCAGGTCGTAGGCCGAGGTGCTCATGCCGGGCCCGTCGAGCCCGGACGGGCTCGCGGTGCGCGTGTCGAAGGCGCGCAACGAACCTGCCAGCTGATTCATCTTCGCCACGGTGGCCGCGTCACCGCCGAGCTGGACCGCGATGGCGTGCGCGGCGTCGTTGCCGGACGCCATGATCAACGCCTGCATGAGCTGGCGGTTGGTGTAGCGCCCGCCGGGGCCGATGCCCACCTTGGTGCCGTCCATGTTCGCGTCGTCTTGGGTGCCGGTCACCACCTTGTTCAGGTCGAGCGCGCGCAGCGCGACCGTGGCGAGCAGCACCTTGATCGTGCTGGCCGGCCGGTAGCGCCCGTGCGGGTCCTTGGCCGCGAGCACCTCGCCGGTGTCCAGATCCGAGACCAGCCACGCCGTCGCCGAAATGTCCTGCGGCACCGGCGGTGCGCCCTTCGGCAGCACCAGGCCGCACTCGCCCATTCTGGCGCCGCCGATCGGCGGCGCGGGGATCAGCAGCGGCTTGGGGGTCGGCTGCCCAGGCGCGGGCACCTCGGACTCGTCGATCGGTGGCGGCGGAGCCGTCTTCTGCGGGCAGCCGTCGGTGTTCGGGGTGGTGAACGGCGTGGTCGTTGTGCTCGGCGCCGCGAGTGCCTGCGGCCCCGATGCGGCGGCGACGATCAGCGCGGACCCGAGGCAGACCGCGGTGAGTAGGCGAAAGTCCCGGATTTTCATCGGCTGCGAGCCTATGCGATCCGGTCGGTTTTTCGCCGGATGAGCGGGGCCGCGCGATGGTCACCGAATAGGTATTGACAGCCTCTAGTAAATGAGAGCTACTATCAAAAAGTTGCTTCTGTCATTTTTGGAGGGACCATGAAGAACGATTCGCCACGCCGCTGGCTCGCACTCGGTGCGCTGGCGCTCGCGATGCTGACCATCGGTCTCGACGTCACCGTCCTGACCGTCGCCCTGCCGACCCTCGCCGTCGACCTGAACGCGAATACCGGTGCGCTGCAATGGTTCAGCAGCGCCTACACGCTGGCGCTGGCCGCGCTGATGCTGCCCGCCGGCGCGCTCGGCGACCGCTACGGCCGTAAGAAAGTCCTGCTCGGTGCGCTGCTGCTGTTCGGCGTCGCATCGGTCGCCTGCGCGCTGGCGACCTCGGCCGGACTGCTCATCGCGGCGCGTGCCGCACTCGGTATCGGCGCGGCGGCGATGATGCCGCTGTCCATGTCGGTGCTGCCCGCGATGTTCCCCGACCCGATGGAACGCCAACGCGCGCTGACCATTTGGATCACCTCGACGGCCATCGGCCTGCCGCTCGGCCCGATCGTCGGCGGGTGGCTGCTGCAGAACTTCTGGTGGGGTTCGGTATTCCTGATCAATGTGCCGCTGGTGATCGTCGGCGCGATCGCCGTGGCCGTGCTCGTTCCCGAATCACGCAGCGAGGTGCGCTTCCAAGTCGATCTACTGGGCGTGCTGCTCTCCGCGCTCGGGATGCTCGCGCTCACCTACGGTTTCATTCGCGTCGGCGAGCAGGGTTGGGGTGACGGCACTGCGTGGTCGATCGTCGGCGCCGGTGTCGCGGTGCTCGCGCTGTTCGCGGCCTGGCAGCGCAAGACCACGCAGCCGCTGATCGATCTCGGCCTGTTCCGCAACGGCGGATTCCGCTGGGGCACGGTATTTCTGATCCTGGTGAACTTCGCGATGTTCGGGATGTTCTTCACCGTGCCGCAGTTCTTCCAGGCGGTGCTCGGCGCCGACGCGCTCGGCAGCGGCCTGCGGCTGCTGCCGCTGATCGGCGGGCTCATCGTCGGCAGCAGGCTGGTCGGCAAGCTGCTGCCCAAGCTCGGGCTCCGTGTGGTGCTCGCCATCGGGTTCGGCCTGCTCGCCTGCGGGCTCGGCCTCGGCGCACTGACCGGCGTGGACAGCGGCTATGGGTACACCGCGCTGTGGATCACCGTCCTCGGCGCGGGGATGGGCTTCGTGATGCCCGCGGCGCTGGGGCTGGCGATGGGTGAGCTCACCGCGGAGCGGTCCGGCTCCGGCTCGGCCCTGTTGCAGGCGCTGCGCCAGGCGGGCGGCACCATCGGTGTCGCGGTGCTCGGCACCATCCTGGCCAATCAGTACCGCGCGGAACTCGGCCCGCTGGACCGGGAACCGTTCTCCGACGGTGTGAGCGCCGGAGTCGCGGCCGCGCGACGCCTCGGCGACGGGCAACTGCTCGAGCAGGTGCAGCGCGCCTTCCTCGGCGGCATGGGCGCGATGCTGTGGGTGTGCGCGGCCATCTGCCTGGTCGCCGCCGCCGTCGCGGTGCTGTTCATCAGGCCGAAGGCGCAGGCGGAGCCGGTGGAACCGGATGCGGCACAATCGGTTCATGTCGGTTGAGCTACCTGGCGCCGGGCCCGCACCGGGCCTGCGGGAGCGGAAGAAGGAACGGACCCGCCGGACGATTCGCGAAGAGGCGTTCCGGCTGTTCCGTGAGCAGGGCTACGGCGAGACCACGGTGGAGCAGATCGCGGCGGCCGCGGACGTCTCGCCGAGCACCTTCTTCCGCTACTTCCCGTCCAAGGAGGAGTTGGCGCTCGCCGACGACCTCGACCCGATCATGTTCCGCGCGTTGGACGATCAACCGCTCGACGTGTCGCCGCTGGAGGCGTTCAAGCGGGCGACGATCGCGGCGTTCGATATGCTCTCACCCGAGGAGCTCGCCTTCGAGACCGAGCGCATCCGGCTGCTCTACTCCGATCCGGAGCTGCGTGGCGCCATCGCCAGGGAATTCGACCGCAATCTCAACCTCGTCTCGGAGATCGTGGCCTCCAGGACCGGGCGAGCGGCCGACGATTGGGAGGTGCGCGCCTTCGCGGGCGCCATCACCGGCGGGATGCTCGCGCTGATCAACATCGAGCCCTTCAGCCCCGAGCAGATCATCCGCGTCGTCGAATTCCTGGCGGCGGGGATGCCGATCGGCAGGCGCGAGCCCACCGATCGGTCCTGAATCACATCCGCGCGTGCCGTGCGTGCACGATGCGCTGCGGCGTCTCGTCGTCCATGGTCTCGAAGAAGCCGCCGATCACGTCCTCGATCTCGGAAATCGACTCGGCGCAGAACAATATCGGCTGATAGTGGGTGATGTCGTACACCGCGGTGCCCATCGCGACCACGTCGAGCGGGCGGTGCACGGCGTGCCGGAACTCCTCGATCTCACCGTAGGAGGAGAGCAGACCCGCTCCGTAGCACCGGACTTCGCCCTGCTCGCGGACCACGCCGAATTCCATCGAGAACCAGAACACGTTGGCGAGGAACTTCAGCGCCTTCTCGGTGCTGAGCCGGGCGACGGCCGCGCCGACCGTGGCGTAGATATCGGCGAAGCGCGGGCTCGCTATCTGATTGGCGTGCCCGATGACCTCGTGGATCGCGTCCGGCTCCGGGGTGTACAGCGGCGCGGAATGATGCCGGATGTACTGGGTGGAATGGAAGATTCGATCGGCGAACGAGCCGAAGAACTCGCGCAGCGGCACCAGGCCCGCGGCCGGGGCGTAGCGGAAACCCGTGAGCGGCGACAGTGCCGCCGACACCTCGTCCAGCTGCGGGATATGGTCGGCCGGTAGGGCGAGCGCGGCCGATGCCGCCAATACCTCGGCGCAGGCGTACTTCTCGTGCTTGCGCGCGAGCTCGGCGGAGACGATCCGCCAAACTTCCTGCTCCTCCTCGGTGTAGTCGATGCGGGGGAGTGGTTTGCCCGGTGCGTAGTCCAGTGCCATGGCGGCGATCGCGTTGCGGCGCTCCCGGTATTCCGGGTCGTGCACGCCGGGGTGCTCGTCGCTGAGATGCACCGTCACATCACCGTCGCCGGTGCGGGTGACCGGGGAGTAGAGCTGGGCCTCGGTGAACATATCTCGATGCAAGCACCGCTTTACCTTGCCGACAACAAACGCCACGCCAGCTGAACAAATTGTCTAGTTGGCCTGGATTGTCGGTGTCACTACTGACCGAACACCGCCTGACCGGGGCCGCGGGTATCCGGGCCTGGATGAATGAAAGTTGCATCATTACCGCGCGCCGAGGGCGGCCATGGCGCAAGATGGCGAATGTACGAAGGAGGACGCATGAGAACCGTGCGGATCGATCTCGACCAGCAGCTGCTCGCCGCCGCGGCCGCCATCATGGGCACCGGCACGAGCAACGCCACCGTCAACGAGGCGCTGCGCCGGATCGTCGTCCACGACCGCCAGTTGCGGCACCTGGAGAAGCTGGCGGGTATCGCGCTGTCCGGCTCGACCGTACCCGAGGTGCTCGCGGTCGAGGTATAGCCGCCCGACCTTGTCGGTGGGGCCTGGCAATATCCAAGTCCTCCACCGTCTTCGAGGGGGTCGCTGATGTCGGTACCCATCGCCAACCTGCCCATCGGTCAACGTCCGAGGGAGCGCCTGTTCACCCTCGGTTCGCATGCCCTGAGCGATAGCGAACTACTCGCGCTGCTGCTCGGCCAGGGCAGGCGCGGTGAGAGCGCGCTGGAACTCGCCGCCGACCTGCTCGCCGAACACGGTGGCATCGCCGGTCTTTCGGCGGCGCGCCCCGAGGAACTGTCCCGGCGGGCCGGTGTCGGGCCCGCCAAGGCCGCGGCGATCATCGCCGCCTTCCAGCTCGGCACCAGGGCGCGGGTCAGCCCGGAGCCGCGGTTCCGGTTGGACGAGGCGGCCGATGTGGTCGCCGCCGCGCGCCCGCTGTTCGCGGGCGCGCGCGTCGAGCGGCTGCTCGTACTGGTCTGTGATGCGCAGAATCACCTGCGGCGCACGGTATTCGTTGCCGAGGGGGCGATCGATCAGGTGGCCGTTCCGGTGCGTGAGATACTGAACACCGTGCTGCGCCACGACGGCCGCGCCTTCGCCGTCGTGCACAATCACCCCTCCGGCGATCCGAGTCCGAGCTTCGACGACCGCCGCGCGACCACCCTGCTGCGCGATGCGTCGCGCACCGTCGGCCTGCGTTTCCTCGATCACGTGGTGGTCGCGGGCGAGCGCTGGGTCAGCGCGACACCGCTGCCACGCATCGGGGAGTGACGGCGCCGGAACGAACCGGGCGGCGACGCCGCGACAGGAGGAAAGCGTGGAGCAGGTACGCGAGTCGGCAGTCGTCCCGCCGATCGGGCAGTTCTACAAGGTGGACGGACGCCGGCTCTTCCTGCACCGCGCGGGCGAGGGTGGACCCGCGGTGGTGTTCCTGCCCGGCGCAGGCGCTGTCGGCCTGGACTACCTGAACATTCATGAGCGGATCGCGGAGTTCACCACCTCGGTGCTCTACGACCGCGGCGGCACCGGTTGGAGTGATCGGCGCGAATTGCCGCGCACCGCGGCGCAAGTCGCGATCGAACTGCGCGAGCTGCTGCGCGTCGCCGAGGTGCCCGCGCCCTACGTGCTCGTCGCGCATTCGCTCGGCGGCGCCTACACGCGTCGCTTCGCCCAGCTGTTCCCGGACGACGTGGCCGGACTGGTCGCGCTGGAGTCCTTCTATGAGGAGTGGGACACCTACATGCCGGACAGCCTGCACCTGGACAAGACGCCCGCCGCGATCCCCGGCCGCGTCCAGACCGGACTCATCCGGCTGCTGTCGCGGCCCTTCTACAAGAAGATGTTCGCCACATGGCCCGCGCCGGTTCGCGACGCACTCGTCGCCGGGCACGTCGACCCGGAGTGGATGCGGATCGGCGCCGAGGAGCGCGGCACGACGGTCGCGCTGGCCGGTGAGCTGCGCGCGGGCGGCAAGGTGGCGGATGTCCCGTTCATCGCGCTCGGCGCGCTCGGCGCCGACGCGGGCCAGCGGCTCGTGCTGTCCAAGAAGGCGGCGCGTGAGCTCGCCGACAGCAAGGAGGCGCTGTATTCCGCGATGGCGCAAACGTTCTCGCGGGGTGAGTACCGTGCGCTGCCCGATGCCAAGCACAGCACCATCCAGCTCGACGAACCCGATGCCGTTGTCCAGGCCGTTCGCGATGTTGTCGACTCGGCTCGGTAACGGTAGATATTCGCCCTTGGGAAAACGCGTTCCGTCCATCAGGATGAGTGTTCTCGATCTCATTCGGAGGGACTGACATGTCCATATCTCGTTGGGCCGCCGTGGCGTTCGCCGCGATGTCGGCCACGGCATCGACCATGGCCGCGGCAGGCACAGCCCACGCAGGCGGCGGCGATCGGTACGGCGCCATCGCCATCTCGTTCGAGACCGGGGAATTGGGATACGCGGTGAACCTGTCCACCGCGGCCGAGGTCGAACGCATCGCCATCGAGCAATGCGGGCGGGTCGACTGCGGTGTGTACGTGAACTTCGTCAACGCATGCGGCGCGGTCGCGGTGGCGCCGGACGGCAGCCTGGCCTGGACCTGGGGTGTCAACCGCGCCGACACCGGGCGCAGCGCGGTCGATCTGCTCGGGCTGCGCGCCCCGAAATTCCCCAATCCCGGCTCGGCCACCCCCGGCGCCGCGCGCGTCGAACTCGCGGTGTGCACCGTCGAGGGCGGATCGTCCACGCCGAGCGGAAGCGCCGTCGCGCGGACGTGAACCTCGTTCACGGGTGCAGCGCAAGGCCTTTGAGGGCTTTGTCGACCGTGTTGCGCGGTCCGCGCACGGCGAGGCCCGCGAGCCGCAGCTGGTCGGTGGGCACGGCGCGGACCGCCGCGCGGTTGTCCTCGTCGGTGAAGGTGTCGAACAGGTCGACGGGGTAGATCGTGGCGGGCAGGTCGCGGGCGAGCGCCTGCTGATGGACGGTGCGCAGTTGCGCGGCGTCGGCGAGGTAGACCAGGACCGGTTGCGCGAACATCGGCAGGTATTTCACGCCGGAGCCGTCTTGGTATGCCTCGCCGGTGGATTCGCAGCCGACCGCGATCCCGCTGGCGAGAAACGCGGTCACGTTCAGCTTCTGCCAGGTGGCGAGTTCGTCACTGAGCACGACGGCAATCTTGGTCTTGGTCTTGGTCATGCCCCGATCGTCCGCCGTTGGCCCGCCGTCGGTCTTGAACGCTGGTGCGCGGATATCCCTTGGGAAAAAGCGACTCATCGGTCAGTATGAGTGGTCTCGAATTTCCGGAGGGGCTCCTATGTTCATATCCCGTTGGGCCGCCGCGGCATTCACCATGGTGTCGGCCGCGGCGTTGACCGGCTTCGCCGGAGGTGTCGCCGACGCGGGCGTTGATTACTATGGCGCGATTGCCATTTCGTTCCAGACCGGCAACCTGGGCTACGCGGTCAACGTGACCACTCCCGCCGAAGCGGGTCGCCTGGCCGATGAGCAGTGCGGCGGCGGTCGCGACTGCTCGGCGTACGTCTATTTCGTCAACGCCTGTGGCGCGGTGGCCGAGGCGCCCGACGGCAGCCTGGCCTGGGCCTGGGGCGTGAACAAGTCCGACGCCGAGCAGACCGCGATCAACTTCCTCGGCCCCCGCGCCCCGAAATTCCCCAGCCTCGGCTCCGCCACCCCGAGCGCCGCCCACGTCAAACTGTCGATCTGCACCGCGAACGGCGGCGGCCCCTCGGCCCCGGGCGGGCGCACCCTGCCGAGGGCGTAACGGCTGATCACGCCACGACTGCTCACCCAACGGCAAAGGCCGCCTCCATCGAAAGATGAAGGCGGCCTTTGTGCGGGCGGGGGGTCAGCGGGCGAAGAGCAGGGCGCGCTTGACTTCCTGGATGGCCTTGGTGACCTCGATGCCACGTGGGCACGCGTCGGTGCAGTTGAAGGTGGTGCGGCAGCGCCACACGCCCTCGACGTCGTTGAGGATGTCGAGGCGCTCGCGGGCGCCCTCGTCACGGCTGTCGAAGATGAAGCGGTGCGCGTTCACGATCGCGGCCGGGCCGAAGTAGCTGCCGTCGCTCCAGTACACGGGGCAGGAGGTGGTGCAGCAGGCGCACAGGATGCACTTGGTGGTGTCGTCGAACCGGTGCCGGTCGGCCTGGCTCTGGATGCGCTCGCGGGTCGGCTCGTTGCCCGAGGTGATCAGGTACGGCTTCACCGCGCGGAACGCGTCGAAGAACGGCTCCATGTTCACCACGAGGTCCTTCTCCGTCGGCAGGCCACGGATCGGCTCGACGGTGACGGTGATGGACTTGCCGTCCTTGGGCAGCATGTCCTTCATCAGGACCTTGCAGGCCAGCCGGTTCACCCCGTTGATCCGCATCGCGTCCGAACCGCACACCCCGTGCGCGCAGGAGCGGCGGAAGGTGAGCGTGCCATCGAGGTAGGACTTGATGTAGATGAGCACGTTCAGGAAGCGGTCCGACGGCAGGACCGGCACCTGGAACGACTCCCAGTGCGCGCCCTTGTCGTCCTCCGGGTTGAACCGGGCGACCTTGACGGTGACCATGGTCGAACCGTCGGGGACCGGTGCAGGCTTGGACGGGGTCTCGAGTACGGCAGTCATCAGTACTTACGCTCCATCGGCTCGTAGCGGGTCTGCACCACCGGCTTGAAGTCGAGGCGGATATCGGAGATGAGCTCCGCGCCCTCCTTGTAGGCCATCGTGTGCCGCATGAAGTTCACGTCGTCGCGGTCCGGGTAGTCGTCGCGGGCGTGACCGCCGCGCGATTCCTTGCGGTTGAGCGCACCGACCACGGTGACCTCGGCCAGCTCGAGCAGGAAGCCGAGCTCGACGGCCTCGAGCAGGTCGCTGTTGTAGCGCTTGCCCTTGTCCTGCACGGTGATCCGGGTGTAGCGCTCCTTGAGCGCGTGGATATCGGTGAGCGCCTGCTTGAGGGTGTCCTCGGTGCGGAACACCGCGGCGTTCATATCCATCGTGTACTGCAGCTCGGTGCGGATGTCGGCGACGCGCTCGTTGCCGTGATCGGACAGGATCAGCGCGAGCCAGTCCTGCACCATCCGCGCCGGGTTCTCCGGCATGTCCACGAACTCGGTGCGGTGCGCGTACTCGGCGGCGGCGATACCGGCGCGGCGGCCGAACACGTTGATGTCGAGCAGCGAGTTGGTGCCGAGACGGTTGGCGCCGTGCACCGAGACGCACGCGCATTCGCCCGCGGCGTACAGGCCGGGCACCACGTCGGTGTTGTTGCGCAGCACCTCGCCGCGGATGCGGGTCGGGATGCCACCCATCACGTAGTGACAGGTCGGCATGACCGGCACCAGTTCCTTCACCGGGTCGACACCCAGGTAGGTACGGGCGAATTCGGTGATGTCGGGCAGCTTCTCCTCGAGCACGTCCTCGCCGAGGTGGGTCACGTCGATGTAGACGTAATCCTTGTTCGGTCCGGCGCCGCGGCCCTCGAGCACCTCGAGCACCATCGAGCGGGCGACGATGTCACGCGGCGCGAGGTCCTTGATGGTGGGGGCGTAGCGCTCCATGAAGCGCTCGCCGGAGGCGTTGCGCAGGATGCCGCCCTCGCCGCGGACCGCCTCGGAGATGAGGATGCCGAGACCGGCCAGGCCTGTCGGGTGGAACTGGTGGAACTCCATGTCCTCCAGCGGCAGGCCCTTGCGGAACACGATCGCCATGCCGTCGCCGGTCAGCGTGTGCGCGTTCGAGGTGGTCTTGTACATCCGGCCCGAGCCGCCCGTGGCGAACACGATCGACTTGGCGTGGAAGACATGCAGTTCGCCGGTGGCCAGCTCGTAGGCGACCACACCGGTGGCGACCGGGCCGCGCTCGGTGTCGGTCATCACCAGGTCGAGCACGTAGAACTCGTTGAAGAACTCCACGTCGTGCTTGACGCAGTTCTGGTACAGCGTCTGCAGGATCATGTGGCCGGTGCGGTCGGCGGCGTAGCACGCGCGGCGGACCGGCGCCTTACCGTGATCGCGGGTGTGGCCGCCGAAGCGCCGCTGGTCGATCTTGCCCTCGGGGGTCCGGTTGAACGGCAGACCCATCTTCTCCAGGTCCATCACCGCGTCGATGGCCTCCTTGGCCATGATCTCCGCGGCGTCCTGGTCCACCAGGTAGTCGCCACCCTTGACGGTGTCGAAGGTGTGCCACTCCCAGTTGTCCTCTTCGACATTGGCCAGCGCGGCGCACATGCCGCCCTGGGCCGCGCCGGTGTGGCTGCGCGTCGGGTACAGCTTGGTCAGCACAGCGGTGCGCGCCCGGGGCCCGGCCTCGATCGCCGCCCGCATGCCCGCGCCGCCTGCGCCGACGATGACGACGTCGTAGCGGTGCTCCTGAATCCGGGGATCACTCATCGAAGTCGCTGTTCCTAACTGATGTTGGGGTCGAAGGTGAAGATGACGTAGGTGCCGACGCCGACGATCAGGATCATCGAGATGGCGAGCAGCGTGTTCAGCCAGAACCGCGTCGAGTCCTTGCGGGAGTAGTCCGCGATGACGGTGCGCAGGCCGTTGCCGCCGTGCAGCTGGGCCAGCCACAGCATGGTCAGGTCCCAGATCTGCCAGAACGGGCTGGCCCAGCGGCCCGCGACGAAGCCGAAGTTCAGCCGCTTCACGCCGCCGTCGAGCAGCAGCATGATCGACATGTGGCCGAAGATCAGCACGATCAGCAGCACGCCGGAAAAGCGCATGAACAGCCAGGCGTACTTCTCGAAGTTGTTGTTCGACTTGGCGCGCGGCGAGCGGGGGAGATCCAGGCTCGCGGGCCGGTCGTAAGACTTACCGAGGACGGGTGCGCTCATGCCTGCACCTCGCTGAAGCTCGGCGCCGACATGACCGCAGGTGCGGCTGTGTTGATTGTTCGCTCGCTTCGCTCACTCATGATCAGTGCTCCGTGAAGAGGTAGAAGAACATGCGGCCGATCGCCGGGGCGGCCACCAGGACTACGGCGGCGAGGACGATCCAGAGCATCAGGCGCTGGTACTTCGGTCCCTTGGACCAGAAGTCGACCAGGATCACCCGCAGGCCGTTGAACGCGTGGAAGACCACGCAGACGACCAGGCCCATCTCCATCAGCGCGACGATGGGGTTCTTGTAGGTCTCGATCGCTTCGTTGTAGGTGTTCGGGCTGACCCGGACCAGCGCGGTGTCCAGCACGTGCACGAAGAGGAAGAAGAAGAGGGTGACGCCGGTGATCCGGTGCAGCGCCCAGGACCACATGCCAGGGTCGCCTCGGTACAGCGTCTTCCGCTTCGGCTGGGCCGGAGCTTCAATCGTGGTCATAGAGTGCGGTGCCTCCAACGTCGTTGATGGACCCGGTTGGCAGGTCCTTCTCCGGCTGCGTGGAGGGCAAATGCCCAGGTGGCTGCGCTTTGTTCCGAAGCGCGTGCCCGCCGCCGGGAACCTGAACCGATCTGTTGTGGACTCTAATCCCCTCTGAATCGCGGAACTAATTCGCCGTGCCGTGCGTTGCGCTACAGTCGGCGGAGTTAGGTTTACCTTTCTTGATGCGTAACGGGTTGCGTCGCGGTACTCGCGCGGCCTGGTGAAGCCGAGCTCCGTGGAGGCCGCAGATGCCGGAAGTCGACTGGAATGTCTTGCGCGACAATGCGATTCAAGTTATGCGCAATGCCTATGCGCCGTACTCGCGGTTTCCGGTCGGCGCCGCGGCTCACAGTTCCGATGGCCGAATTGTGCGCGGGTGCAATGTGGAGAATGTCTCATATGGATTGGGCCTCTGCGCCGAATGTGTACTCGTCGGTAACTTGATTTCGGGCGGCGGTGGACGTCTACTCGCCGTCTCGGTCACCGATTCCCGCGGCGAAATTCTGCTGCCGTGCGGGCGGTGCAGACAGCTCCTCTATGAACACGGCGGGCCGGATCTGTTGATCGACCATAAGAACGGGCCCGTTCCACTACGTACGTTGCTGCCCGACGCCTTCGGTCCCGAGGACTTGGACGCCGGGCAGCTGTAGGGCGTGACTCCGTCAGGAACTCTCTTCGAGTTCGGCGTCGATCTCTTCCTCGGTCGGCATGGTCAGTTCCGGGAAGCCGGTGTGGGCAATGCCCATCCGCTCCATCATCAGCGCCATGCCGCTCCCCAGCCGATTCATGCCGTCGATCAGTCGCCTGCTCACGATGTCGGTCTTGGCGTCATGCCGTTTGAGCGCCAGGATCGACTCCCTGTGACACTCCTCGACGTCGACGATGCGCGTCTCGAGCGTGCCGAGTCGGCGATCGAAGTCGATAAAAGACATTGCTACCCCCAATCCTCGAATCAGTGATGCGGGAAGGCTATCGAAGCCGACCGGCAAGAACCAGGGGACGAACGGGTGTCCCGTGCCATGCTTGCCGGGTGACGGCACTGGACGCGATTTCGATCATCACGACCAAGCGGGACGGCGGGGAGCTGTCCGATGAGCAGATCGACTGGGTGGTGCACGGTTTCACCAACGGGGTGGTGGCCGACGAGCAGATGTCGGCGCTGGCGATGGCCGTGGTGCTGCGCGGTATGACGCGGCGGGAGACCGCGCGCTGGACCGCGGCGATGATCGCGTCGGGGCAGCGATTGGACTTCACCGGCCTGCCGCGCCCGACCGTCGACAAGCATTCGACCGGCGGCGTCGGCGACAAGATCACGCTGCCGCTTTCGCCGCTGGTCGCGGCGTGCGGTGCGGCGGTGCCACAGTTGTCAGGGCGCGGATTGGGGCACACCGGCGGCACATTGGACAAGCTGGAGTCGATTCCCGGCTGGCAGGCCGATATTTCGGCGTCGCGGATGCGAGAGATATTGGCGGACCCCGCGATCGGCGCCGTGGTGTGCGCGGCGGGCGCGGATCTCGCGCCCGCGGACAAGCGGTTGTACGCGCTGCGCGATGTCACCGGCACCGTGGAATCGGTGCCGCTGATCGCCAGTTCGATCATGAGCAAGAAGATCGCCGAGGGCACCTCGGCGCTGGTGCTCGATGTGAAGGTCGGCTCGGGCGCATTCCTCAAAACCGAGGACGGTGCTCGCGAATTGGCAACGGCCATGGTCGAATTGGGCACCGACGCGGGCGTGCGCACGGTCGCGCTGCTGACCGCGATGGATACCCCGCTCGGCCGTACCGCGGGCAACGCGCTCGAGGTCGCCGAATCGGTGGAGGTGCTCGCGGGCGGCGGGCCGTCCGATGTGGTCGAGCTGACGCTGACCCTGGCCAGGGAGATGGTGGCGCTCGCCGGTCTCGATATCGATCCCGCCGAGGTGCTCGCCGACGGCAGGGCGATGGACCACTGGCGGTCGATGATCCGCGCCCAGGGTGGCGACCCGGATGCCGCGTTGCCGCGTGCGCGCCACACCGAGATCGTCCGTGCCGAGCGGGACGGCACGATGACCCGCCTCGACGCGATGGGCGTCGGCATCGCCGCATGGCGGCTCGGCGCGGGCCGGGCCAGGCAGGGCAGCGTGGTGCAGGCGGGCGCCGGCGTCGAAATGCATGCCAAGCCGGGCGATTCGGTGATCGCGGGGCAGCCGCTGTTCACCGTGCACACGGATACGACGGAGGCGATTCCCGGGGCGCTCGCCGCGCTCGGCGATGCCGTGACCATCGGTGCCGAAAAGGTTGCGGCCACTCCGCTATTGCTCGACCGGATCGGAATCTGAAGTGCTGATGCGCCGCATTGGCCTGTGAGCCAACTGATTTCGTGAGTACACGGGTAACTCGGCGGGTACGGGCTGACGTGACCACCGACACACCGCCGGCCCCCGACGTTGCCTACGTCGCACCTGAGTCCGGCTTGAAGACACGGGGAGGCGGAGCGGCTAGCGTGTGGGAATGACAGGACCGATGCCTTTGACCCTTGCCTCGATCCGCCAAGCTCCGAAGGCGCTGCTGCACGACCACCTCGACGGTGGCCTGCGGCCCGCGACCGTGCTGGAGCTCGCCGCCGATTGCGGTTACGACCAGCTACCCGCGACCGACGCCACCACCCTCGGCGCCTGGTTCCGGGACGCGGCCGACAGCGGATCGCTGGAACGCTACTTGGAGACGTTCGCGCACACTGTCGCGGTGATGCAGACCCCGGAGGGGTTGCGCCGCGTCGCCAGGGAGTGCGCGGAGGACCTCGCCGAGGATGGTGTGGTCTACGCCGAGGTGCGGTTCGCACCCGAACAGCATCTGGAGCGCGGGCTGACGCTCGACGAGGTGGTCGAGCACACCCTCGCCGGGTTCCGCGAGGGCGAGGCCGCGGCGGCCGCCGCGGGCAGGCCGATCGTGGTGGTCTGCCTGCTGACCGCCATGCGCCATGCCGCGCGCTCGCGCGAAATCGCCGAGCTGACAGTGCGTTTCCGCGATCGTGGCGTCGGCGGTTTCGATATCGCGGGCGCCGAAGCGGGTTTCCCGCCCAGCCGCCACCTGGACGCCTTCGAATACATGCGGGCCAACAGCGCGCACTTCACCATTCACGCGGGTGAGGCGTTCGGGTTGCCCTCGATCCACGAGGCGCTGGCGTTCTGCGGCTGCGACCGGCTCGGCCACGGCGTGCGCATCACCGACGACATCACCGTGCCCGGCGCGATCGAGGACGCTCAGCTCGGGCTGGTCGCGAATTACGTGCGGGACATGCGGATTCCGCTCGAGCTGTGTCCGTCGTCGAATGTGCAGACCGGTGCGGTGCCCTCGCTGGACAAGCATCCCTTCGATCTGCTCGCGCGCCTGCGCTTCCGCGTCACGGTGAACACCGACAACCGCCTCATGAGCGACACCAGCATGAGTCGCGAAATGCTCAAGCTCGCCGACACTTTCGGCTACGGCTGGAGCGACCTCGAGCGCTTCACCATCAACGCCATGAAGTCCGCCTTCATCCCCTTCCCCGAACGCCTCCGCATCATCGACGACATCATCAAACCCGGCTACGCCGTCCTGCTCGGCTAGCGCAGGCCGAATGTCCACACCTTTGTCGCAGCTGCACACCCTCTGTAAAGGGTGTGCAGCTCGCACAGGGGTGTGCAGCTGCGACAAGGCGCGGCAAGTTAGCGTGGCTAACCGTGAAGGTTTTGCGGATCCCCAGACGGTTCAACGGCCCGCCCGATTCCGGTAACGGTGGTTATGTGGCGGGGTTGCTTGCCGGGCAGCGGGATGAGGACGCGGTGACGGTGGTGCTGCGGAGTCCGCCGCCGCTCGATATCGCGTTGCGGGTGCATGCGGGCAGTCTGTTCGATGGCGCGACATTGATCGCGGAGTCTCGCGGCGGAGCGTTCGAACGTGAGGTGCCGCAGGCGGTTTCGCTCGCGGAGGCGACTGTGGCGGCGAGTGCCTACCAGGGCAACGAGATGTTCTCGTCCTGCTTCGTGTGTGGCAGCGCTCGCCAGGACGGTCTGCGTATCGAGGCCGGGGCCGTCGGGGACGGCCGGGTGGCTGCGCCGTGGACGCCGGACGACTCGCTGCCGGTGGACACCGCGCTGATGTGGGCCGCGATGGATTGTCCCGGCGGCTGGTCGCTGCCCGATATGTTCGACCGGCCCGCCGTCCTCGGGTCGATGACCGCCACCGTGCACGCACTCCCGGAGGTCGGGGAACCGTGCGTGGCGGTCGGCGAGAACCACGGCGACCACGGCCGAAAGTCCTACGCCGCCACCGCCCTCTACGGCGCCGACGACCGCCTCCTCGGACGCGCGGAACAGGTCTGGATCCGCTTGAACCAGGAACGCATCAACTGATTTCGTAAGTACATGGGTAACTCGCCGGGTACGCCCAGAACCTAGCCACGGTGCCAACCGCCGGCCGCCAACGCTGACTGGCCAGGCACTCGGTCTGGCCAAAAGTCGCGGGGAGGCGGACAAGCTCCGCTTGAACTAGCGCTACTGCTGGTCGAGTCTGGCCTCGAACGCTCTTTCCAGCTCCCGCCAGCCCTGGGCCTCGTCGGCGAACGGCGGGTTCGGGGCCAGCCGGGTCGGGTCGGGGTTGAGCAGGTAGGAGACGTACCAGCCGAGCGGGGTGGACTGGGCGAGTGCACGCTCGACCGCGTCGTCCTCGGCGTAATCGGCTGCGTCGGTGAACAATTCGACCGCGAGATCGAGCTGTTCGACGTCGACGGTCTCCGGGCCCTCGGCCAGATCGTCGGCGAGGCCGGGCAGCACGTAGACGTTCTCCTCGGTGACCTCGACCTCGAGCGAACCGTCCACCGCGGCGGTCTGCACATCGGTGTAGGTGCTCACCCGCGACAGATCGTGCTCGTGGTCGTCGGCCAGGTAGCGGGCCAGCGCGCGCTCGGAGCCGAACACGGTGATCGACCCGTCCTTGCCGAGGAAGATCGGTTCGTCGTCGAGGTAACAGCGCAGCGTGAAGTACGTGCCGTCGGCGGTGACGATCTTGACCGGGTCGATGCCGACCTCGCTCCAGAACGAGTCGTCCTCGTCCTCGTCTTCGTCGTCCTCCTCGTCGAGGTCGACCGCCTCGAACTCCTCGTCCTCATCGCTGTCGGCCGCATCGTCGGCGTCGACCACGTTCTCCTCGGCGGCCAGCAGCTCGGCCTCCGCGACGGCGACCGCCTCCGCGTCCACGTCCGGGGTGCGCACCACCGAGTCGATGGCGTCGAGCACGGCGTCCCAGTCCTTGGCGATGGCGGCGCCGATCTGGTCCCAGAGTTCCTCGCCGTCGCGGCCGACGAAGGCGCTGACCCCGCCGGGCAGCGCGCCGAGCACCGGATGCGACCCGAAGAACTTGGTCACCACCTCCAGCTCGCACACCTCGCCGATATTGCGCACCATGCCGAGGGTGTCCTCCAGCTCGGCGACGGTGTCCACCTCCGGATCGCCCGCGGCCAGTTCGGGCACGGCGACCAGATCGAAGGTGAAATTCTCCTCGGGCTCCAGCTCGACGGCCGACAGCCCGGCGACCACCTTCCATGCGGGATGGTCGACGAGGTCGTTGTCGGAGTTGGTCCGGATGAACGCGGCCAGCTCGGCAACGGTCTCGAAACCGTAGAGGGAGTCCTCGTGTCCGAGGAACGCCTCCCACTCGTCGTCACCGTCTCGCCAGCGCGGTGCCCACAGGGTGACGAGATCGCCGTCGGTCAGGCCGAGCTCGATCGGGACGATGTCTCCAGAAGCCATGTGCGGAAGCCTATCGAGCTTCCGGCTCAGGCACTATCCGGCCTACCCCCCAAGTGTTCCCGGCGCGTCCTGTTGGCCGGGGACGAACGACTCGTTCAGTGTCGCAACGACCTTCGAGCGCTGGGTTCCCGCGTCCTCCGCGGCCTGCCTGCAGGCCCAAAGGATCAGCCGGCCGACCTCGGCGGGCGGCATGGCGGTCACCGACTCCGACAGCTGCAGCGCGACCAGCGCGCCATCGCTGTTGACCTCGGCCGACACGGCGCCGTCCTCGGTGGTGAACCGGCCGCGCACCTGCTTCAGGCCGTACAGCGCGGCCTCCAACGCCTCCAGCTTCTGCGTCGCCTGTGCGACCAGAGCATCCATCTCCGCGCTCATAACCGTGTCTCGCCGGCGCTCGGCTCCGTCATGACCGCGACGGTGGCTGTGCTCATTGTTCGCTCGCTGCGCTCACTCATACGGGCCTCATCCAGGTCGTCGGTCCGGTGTCGGCGTCGTCGATGCGGTCGAGTTCGTCGACAGCGGCCTTGCGGGTGGGCAGGCCGAGCTTGTCGAGGATGTCGTCCGGCATGCCGGATTCGGCGAGTTGCTCGCGTCGGCGCGCCTTGGCGACGATGGTGGAGCGCTGGGTGAGCCGCAGGATCTCGTTCGCCAGAGTCTGTGCGCCGTAACGGTATTCGCTGCGCTCGAAGGTGATCTCCACCGGCATGCCCTGGTCGGTGGCGCGCACCGAGATGGTGCCCGATCTGTTGGTGCTACCCGCCACTGTGACGTTGGGGATCGGTGGCTTCGGCGCAGCTGTGCCGGTATTTCGCTCGCTGCGCTCGCTCATGCCGTCGGCCTGTAGAAGCCGTAGAAGTCCATGCCGATGTTCTCCGTTCGAATCGCGCTGATCTGGACCGGGTTGCCTGCCTCGACGAACTGCCCGTTGCCGATCACCATGGCCACGTGGCCATCCCAGATGGCCAGGTCGCCCGGCATCAGGTCGCCCGGTGACACCGGCTGGCCGACACTCTGCTGGTTGGCCAGCCGTGGCAGGTCGACGCCGGCCTCACCGTAGGCGCATTGGGTGAGCCCACTGCAATCGAGACCGACCCCCGGTGTATTGCCGCCCCACACGTAGGGCGTGCCGACGGCGCCGAGCGCCGCGCGCACGGCCGTCGCGGCCTTCTCGTTGGGCGCCTCGACGATGCTGCCGTCGGGTAGCTGGATCTTCACCCCGGTGCCGGTGGGCTTGCCCGGTGTCGACGGCGCCTGTTGCGTGCCGGGGGAGGAGCCCTGGGTATTCGGCGTGCCCGCCGTGCTGGACGATTTGAGCAGCCCGCTCAGCGTCTGGCCCGCGCTGCCCGCCAGTCCCGTCACCGCGGACAGCACCTGCTGGACGCCCTGCGTGGCCTGTGTGCCCACCCCCGCGAGCGCGGGCGCGGTGGGCGGCGGCGGGGTGAGTTCGGACATCGCGGCGGTGTGCGTGCCGAGCTCGTTCTGCACCCGGCCGACCACGCCGAGCGCCTGGTTCAGATGGTCGATGGCGGAGCCGACGATGAAGGCGAGCCCCTCCGGGGTGGCCAGCGCGGGCCCGGTCTTGGCCACGGTGTCGACGAACGACTGCGCGATGCCGGTGAGGTCCTTCTTGCCCGTCTCGACCTCGGCGGCGGCCTGGCCGACCACGGTTGCCATGTCGTTGCCGCGATCGGAGATGGTGGCCGCCGATGTCTGCACCCGCAGTGCCTTGGCGGTGGCGGCATCGGCCGCGACGCCGTCCCACGCGGTGTTCATCGCGTTGATGCTGTCGCGCCCGAGCTGGTGCACCTGATCGACGGTGGTCGAGGTCCGGCGCAGCTGGTCCGCGGGGCCGTCGGTGGGCAGTACGCCGGGCCCGAAGCTGGCGAGTAGATCGAAGAGCGGTGTGGCCAGTGCGCTGAGATCGAGCATGAGTCACACGTCCAGTCCGGAGCTCGCGGACGTGATGGCGTCCGTTGTGCTCCGGTCGGTTTCGGTCAGCGCGGCAGCGGCCACCGAGGTCGCGCCGCCGATGCTGGTGAGCACCGCGGCGAGCTGGCCGATAGCGGCGACGTGTCCCGCGTGCACCGCGGCGTAGGCGGCCATGAAATCGCCGCCGACGAGGCCGAAGATCGGGCCGAGAAGCGCGGGTTCCGCCCCCGCCGCGCTGACGCCCGCCGCGGCCATCTCACCGGACATCACATCGGCACTCGCGGCATAGGCTGCGATGCCTTCGGTGTCCGCAGACATCTTTCGCATCAGAGCTTCCCCCATCTGTGGTTCCCAGGCAGAGTACGTCATCCACTTAGTTCGACGCGCCCTCTTCCCGATCGGTTCCCGCACCGCACAAGAAAAATCGGGTGGAGGATCGGCGGTGAACCCGAACCGACTTTATCGTTCCCTCATGCGCACCGACACCGTGGCTCATCCACTCGCCGCCGCCCTGCTCACCACCATGCGGGACTTCCGATCGGCCAATCCGGTCTTCCGCGCCGCGTTGCGCGATCTCACCGGCATCCTGATCTACGAGGCGCTGCGCGAGGCGCCGGTGACCACATTCCAGGTGACAACGCCGGTCGCGTTCGCCGAGGGCGCGCGCCTCGCCGCGCCGCCGCTGCTCGTTCCGGTCCTGCGCGCCGGGCTCGGCATGGTCGAGGCCGCCGCCGAGCTGATCCCCGACGCGAGGGTCGGTTTCGTCGGCATCGCCCGCGACGAGCAGACCCATCAGCCGGTGCCGTACATGGAATCGCTGCCCGACGATCTGTCCGAGATCCCGGTCTACGTCCTCGACCCGATGCTGGCCACCGGCGGCTCGATGCGGCACACGCTCGAGCTGCTCGCCGCGCGCGGCGCCACCGATATCACCGCGATCTGCGTCGTCGCCGCACCGGAAGGCATTGCCGCGCTGGAGGCATCGGGACTGCCGGTCCGCCTGGTCACCGCCGCGATCGACGCCGGACTCAACTCCGACGCCTACATCGTCCCCGGCCTCGGCGACGCCGGTGACCGCCAATTCGGGCCGCGCTAGCCCGGCTCACTCACCGTCCGGCTGGACGAACAGTTCCAGATGTGCGCACTCGCGGCACCGATAGGCGTCGATCGGATAGCGCAGGCCCCCTGATCGCTGCACGCCACCTAGCCGGTTGCGCTGCAGCGGTCCGGAAATCCACCGGGCGCGTGCCCACGCGGATAGGCCGGTGTCCTCGATGTATCCGAGCTCCAGCCCCGTCGCACCGCAGTGGGTGCAATGCAATTCCTCCATTCAGCGATGATCCCTGAGCGTGTCCGCGCTGGTCGCGGAATCGGCCGAAGGTCATCTTCGGGCCCGGCGGCGGGTATGGGAGCCCGCGGCCGGGTCAGAGTTGCTCGCAGAACGCGCGCAGCGCCGAGAGCTGTTGTGCCGCGCTGGTTCTCGCGGCCGACAGGCCCGCCCGATCGTCGACCGGTTCGACGACCTCCAGGTAGCACTTCAGCTTGGGCTCGGTGCCGGAGGGACGGATCACGATGCGCGCCGAGCTGCCCTCGAAAACCAGTGCGTCGGTGCGCATTCGGCCGCGCACCTGCGACATGTCGGTGTATTTGACCGGCGCACCGGCGATTTCGTCGGGCGGCGCCGCGCGCAGCCGCGCGACCATGGCCGCGCCGTCGGCCACGTCGGCGAGCCGCAGCGAGACCTGATCGCCCGCGTGCAGCCCGAATTCGACCGCGTAGTCGTCGAGTTCGTCGATCAGCGATCGCCCGGCCGCCTTCAGCGCGGCGACCAGATCGGCGGCGACCACGGCGGCGGAAATGCCGTCCTTGTCGCGCACCGCCGCGGGGTCGACGCAGTGGCCGATCGCCTCCTCGTACGCGTAGACCAGGCCGTCGCCCGCCCTGGCGAGCCATTTGAAGCCGGTGAGCGTCTCGGCGTAGCGCGCGCCGCGCGCCGTCGCCACCTTCGACAGCAGCCGCGAGGACACGATCGTGGTGGCCACCAGCGCATCCGGCGGCGCGGTGCGCAGCACCCGGTCACCGAGCAGCACGCCGGTCTCGTCGCCGCGCAGCATCCGCCAGCCCGCCGGGGTCGGCACGCCGATGGCGCACCGGTCGGCATCGGGATCGAGCGCGATCGCGAGATCCGCGCCGACGCGGTCGGCGAGCGTGAGCAACAGGTCGGTGGCGCCGGGCTCCTCCGGATTGGGGAACGCGACGGTGGGGAACGCGGGGTCGGGCTCGAATTGCTCGGCGACCACGTGCACATCGGCGAATCCGGCCGCGCGCAGCGCCGCCACCGCGGTCGCGCCGCCGACCCCGTGCAGCGCGGTGAGCGCGATCCGGATATCGGCGCGCGCGCCCGCACCGCCGATCGCCCCGGGCAGCGCCGCGACCCGCGCAAGATACCGGCGCACCAGTTCCTCGCCCGCGTCGTTTCCGTCGCCGACCGCGGCGGTGATCCGCGGATCGAGGCCGCCCGCCGCCGGATCGGCGCGCGGAATCGGTTCGCGCACCGCGTCGATCGCCGTTTCGATCTCGGCGTCCGCGGGCGGGATCAGCTGCGCTCCGCCGTCCAGGTAGACCTTGTAGCCGTTGTCGGTCGCCGGATTGTGCGACGCGGTGATCTGCACACCGGCCACCGCGCCGAGCTCGCGCACCGCGAACGCGACGAGCGGAGTCGGCAGCGGGCGCGGCAGCGTCAGCACCGAGAAACCGGCGGCGGCAAAGATTTCCGCGGTGGCGGCGGCGAACTCGGCGGAGCCGTTGCGCGCGTCACGGCCGACGACGACAACGCCGCCGCCGAGGCAGCGCCCGCGCAGCCAGTCCGCCAGGCCCGCGGTCGCCCGCGACACCGTATCGACGTTCATCCCGTCCGGACCGTCTTGCAGCGGCCCGCGCAGCCCGGCCGTGCCGAACCGGAGCACGGCTACAGCCGTTCCAGCACGCCGCGCAGCAGTTTGCCCAATCGCGGTGCGGCGGCGTGCCCTTCGGCGAGCACCTCGGCATGCGACAGGTGCGCGCCGGTCACGCCCGCGGCCAGATTGGTCACCAGCGAGATGCCGAGCACCTTGGCGCCGAGCGCGCGGCAGGCGATGGCCTCGAGCACCGTCGACATGCCGACCAGGTCGGCGCCGATGGTGCGCAGCATTTTGATCTCGGCGGGGGTCTCGTACTGCGGCCCGGTCAGGCCCGCGTACACGCCCTCGGTCAGGCTCGGATCGATATCCTTTGCCAGCGCACGCAATTCGGGATCCCAGGCGTCGACGAGATCGACGAAGGTCGCGCCGGTCAACGGGGTGCGCGCGGTGAGGTTGAGATGATCGCTGATGAGCACCGGCTCACCGACCCGCAGGCCGTCCCTGATGCCGCCCGCCGCATTGGTGAGCAGCACGGTTTCGGCGCCCGCGGCGACCGCGGCGGCCACCGGGTGCACCACCTCGGTCGGCTGATAGCCCTCGTACAGGTGCTGGCGGCCCATCAGCAGCAGCACCGGCGTGTCGCCGACGGCGACCGAATGCACCATGCCGACATGCCCCTGCGCGCTCGGCGTCCCGAACCCGGGCAGTTCGGGCATCGGCACCGAGGCCGTCGGCGTGCCGATCTCCGCGGCCGCCTCCTGCCACCCCGATCCGAGCACCACCGCGACCCGGTGGCGCTGCACTCCAGTACGTTCGGCGATCGCCTGAGCGGCCTGTTCGGCAAGCATGTAACGAACTGTATCTAATCTGCCGCGCTGTGTTGGATTTGTGCCGCCTCCGGCGGCACGGGTTGGCGGCCCTTGACGGCCGCCAACCGGTCGCTCGTAAGACTCGCTCCGGACGGGGTGTTCAGTGCTTTGAAGGGGTGCGCCCTCCGGCGGAGCGAATCGGGTGTTCGACGGTCGAGCGCGGTAGCTGTGAGGATTGCTACCCGTGAGTAGAAGACCGGCGGCGCGGCGCGCTAATCTGCTCGCATGCCGTATCTGGAACGTGACGGAGATGTGTTCGTGCTGTACCTCGGGAACGAGGGGCAGACCGACAGTGAGAACCGCTTCCATCCGGACTGGATCGATGAATTCCATGGTCTGCTGGACAAGGTCGAGGCCAGTGAAGGGCCCGGCGCGCTGGTGACCACCGCGAGCGGCAAGTTCTACAGCAACGGTCTCGACACCGACTACCTGTTCGGCAACTGGGACGCGCGCTACGGCTACCTGGACCGCGTGCACTCGCTCTACACCCGCCTGCTGCAGTTCCCGCTGCCGACCGTCGCCGCGCTCAACGGCCACGCCTTCGGCGCGGGCGCCATGCTGGCCACCTCGCACGACTTCCGGGTGATGCGCGCCGACCGCGGCTTCTGGTGCCTGCCCGAGGTGCACCTCGGCATGCCGTTCACCGTCGGCATGAACGCCCTGCTGACCGAGCGGCTGACCAACCAGGTCTGCGTGCAGGCGATGACCACCGGCTACCGCTACCCGGCCGACGAGGCGATCGCCGCGGGCATCGTCGATGCCAAGGCCGATGCCGATGCGTTGCTGGCGAGCGCCGTCGCCCGCGCGGCGGCACTGGCGGGCAACCGCAAGCCGAATCTGCCGATCATCAAGAGCGCGCTGCACGCCACCGCGCTCGCCGGTCTCGCGGTGCCGACCACCCCGGAGAACCTGGCGTTCGCCGGCTGATAACCCGTCGGCGTACCTGACGACCCGCTGCGCCCGATTCGTGACGCAGTGCAACACTGTGTGCCATGCCACCACCGCGCAGCGGCCGAGATGATTCGCCAGGCGAGGACCGCACGGTCGCCTATGCCCCGGCGGACAAGGCGATCTCGGCCGCGGCCGCGGAGTTGATCGAGCTCTCGCACGCCATCCACGCCGAGCCCGAGCTCGCGTTCGAGGAATCGCGCAGCGTCGCCAAGACCATCGCGCCACTGGCCGAGCGCGGCTTCGAGATCCGGACCGGTGTGGCCGACCTGCCGACCGCCTTCCGCGCCAGCTACGGCAGCGGCGCGCTCACCGTCGGCATCTGCGCGGAGTACGACGCGCTGCCCGAGATCGGACACGCCTGCGGGCACAACATCATTGCCGCCTCGGCGGTCGGCGCCGCGCTCGGCCTGGCCGAGGTCGCCGACGCGCTCGACCTCACCGTGCTCGTCTTCGGCACGCCCGCCGAGGAGAGCGGCGGCGGCAAGGTGCTGATGCTCGAGCACGGCGTGTTCGACGACGTGGCGATGGCGATGATGGTGCATCCCGGCCCCTTCGACATCGTCGGCGCGCGGTCGCTGGCCATGTCGGATCTGTCGATCGTGTTCCACGGCAGGGAGGCGCACGCGAGCGCCGCGCCGGAGCGCGGGCGCAACGCCGGTGACGCGGTCACCGTCACCCAGGTTGCCCTCGGATTGCTGCGGCAACATCTCCAGCCCGGACAGCAACTGCACGGTATAGTCGGCGACGGAGGCGTAGCCCCCAATATCGTGCCCGGACGTGCGGAACTGCTGTATTACCTACGCGCAGTCGACTCCGCATCCCTCGACGATCTGATGCGACGGGCGTCGGATTGCTTCGCGGCGGGTGCCCTCGCGACCGGCTGCACACACGAAATCCGGACGGTCGCGCCGACATATACCGAGCTGACCCCGGACCCGGCGTTACTGTTTGCCTACCGCGAACAGATAACCGGATTGGGGCGGGTGCCGATCGCACCGGAGCTCGAGGCGCAGCGACCGCTCGGGAGTACGGACATGGGCAACGTCACCAACGTCATCCCGGGCATCCACCCGGTCATCGGCATTGATGCCGGTGGCGCAGTGACACACCAACCAGGCTTCGCCGAGGCGAGCGTCAATGCCTCGGCGGATCGCGCGGTCACCGACGGCGCGCTCGCGCTCGCGCGTACCGCTATCACCGTCGCCCGCGATGGAGAACACAAAGACAGGTTGTTGCAACGGTTAGTTCAACGACAGGAGGAGCACCGGTGAGCACTACCGGCCGCTCGGTGGTATCGACCACCGGGCAGGAAGCGGTCGAGGCATGGCTGGCCGAGCACACGGTCGATCTGGTCCAGTGGCGCAGGCACATCCACGCCAACCCTGAGCTTTCCCGCACCGAGTTCGCCACCACCGAGTTCGTCTCGGCCTGGCTGACCAAGGCGGGACTCACGCCGCAGAAGATGCCGGGTAGCACCGGCCTGCTCTGTGACATCGGGCCGATGGACGGACCGCGCATCGGATTACGCGCCGATATGGACGCCCTTCCGCTGCAAGAGTTCACCGGGCTCAGCTTCGCTTCCACCGTGCCGGGCGTCTCGCACGCCTGCGGGCACGACGCGCACACCACGATCCTGCTCGGCACCGCGCTCGCGCTGGCCGAGCTCGACCTGCCGGTCGGTGTCCGGTTCGTCTTCCAGCCCGCCGAAGAGGTGATGCCGGGTGGCGCCATCGACATGGTGGCCGCGGGCGCGATGGAGGGCGTCGACCGGATCTTCGCGCTGCACTGCGATCCCCGGCTCGAGGTCGGCCGGGTCGGCATCAGGGTCGGCGCGATCACCTCGGCCGCCGACACCATCGAGCTGGTGCTCGACTCACCGGGCGGGCACACCTCGCGTCCGCATCTGACCAGCGACCTGGTCTACGCGATCGGCACCGTGATCACCGGACTGCCCGGGCTGCTCAGCCGCCGCATCGACCCCCGCACCAGCACCGTGATGGTGTGGGGCGCGGTCTCGGCGGGCAAGGCGCCCAACGCGATTCCGCAGACCGGCATGCTCACCGGCACCGTGCGCACCGGCGACCACGCCACCTGGTCGCTGCTGGAACCGATGGTGCGCGAGATCGTGGACGGGCTGCTCGCCCCGACCGGGGTGCGCTATCAGCTCAACTACAAGCGCGGTGTACCGCCCGTGGTCAACGACGAGCATTCGACCAGGATGTTCGAGAACGCGATCCGCGAACTCGGCGCCGACTCGCTCGCCGACACCATGCAGTCCGGCGGCGGCGAGGATTTCTCCTGGTACCTGGAGGAAGTGCCCGGCGCGATGGCCCGCCTCGGCGTCTGGTCCGGACACGGCGAGCAGCTCGACCTGCACCAGCCGACGTTCGATATCGACGAGCGTGCGCTGGCCGTCGGTGTGCGGGTGCTCAGCAACATCGTGTTGCAAGCCTGAGTAGTCGCAATCCTGAGCAACTGAACAACACTTCGCGAAACGGCCGCCCCGATCGGGGCGGCCGTTCTTGCCTCTAGCCGAAGTTTCCGGGGCCGACATTGCGGCTGTTGCGCGTGCGTAGCGCGTGCACGTAATCCTCTGGCGCGCCCGCCTTCTCGGCGGCGTCGGCGATCACGCCGATGTACCTTGCCGAGGGCAGGCCGCCCTCGTAGGCGTCGAGCACGTACAGCCATGCCAGGGTCGGCTCGGTCCCGACCTCCGGGCTGCGGGTGACCCGCAGCCGAATCTTCTTGTGTATCCCGAAATCGGAGCCCTCCCAGCGGTCGAGCCGCTGCTCGTCCTCCGGGGACACGTCGTACAGCACGACGAAGACCCGGGAACCCGGCTCTTCGACGACGGTGGCCAGCGGCCCCTCCCACCCGATGTCATCGCCGGCGAACGTCAGCCGCCAGCCCTCCAACCAGCCCGTTCCGGACAGGGGGGAGTGCGGACAGCGCTCGAGCATCTGCGATGAGTCCATGTTGGACCCATAGGCGGCGTAGATCGGCACCAGGAAAGGGTAGCCAATAACTCACCGAGAACACCCATAACTGTGTTCGATTTACCGCGCCTGTGTTTGATTTGCCGCGCCTGCGGCGCGGCGTGTTCGCGGCCCCCTGGTGTCTCGCGTCCGAGCGGCCGAGACTCGCGCCTTCGGCGCATGCGCTTCGGCCGCTCGGACGCGAGACGGGCCGCGAACGGCGCTCGTAAGACTCGCGCTGTACGGGGCTGGGAGCGTGACATTGCTCGCGGACCACGGGATGGGCGTGTTCGGCGGTGGCGCGTGACGTCGCTCTCTATCGGGCGGTTGGGGCCGCGAACAGTGTGAACCAATGGGGGTTGCGGAGTGCTCGCCCGATAACGTATGGGGGTACCGGAGATCCCGGTTCAACTGCTCGAAGCGGAGGTATCAATGACCCGCATTGCGATCATCGGTGGCGGACCGGCCGGTTACGAGGCGGCGCTGGTGGCATCTCAGCACGGCGCCTCGGTGACGTTGATCGACTGCGACGGCATCGGCGGCGCGTGCGTGCTGTGGGATTGCGTCCCGTCCAAGACATTCATCGCCTCGACCGGTGTGCGCACCGATCTGCGCCGGGCCCGTGCCCTGGGCATCACCCTGGACCCGAGCCAGGCGCAGATCCAGCTGCCCGAGGTGAACGCGCGCGTGAAGGAACTCGCGCTGGCGCAGTCCTCCGATATCCGCTCCAAACTGCAGGCCGCCGGCGTCACCTTGCTGCCGGGCCGCGGTGAACTGCTCGATCCCGTCTTCGGTCTCGCGCACCGGGTGCTGGCGAAGCTGGCCGACGGTACCGAGCAGATCGTCGAGGCCGAGGTGGTGCTGATCGCCACCGGTGCGAGCCCGCGGGTGCTGCCCGGCGCCGAACCCGACGGCGAGCGCATCCTGAACTGGCGCCAGCTCTACGACCTGGAAGAGCTGCCGGAAACCCTGGTTGTCGTCGGTTCCGGTGTCACCGGCGCCGAATTCGTCTCCGCCTACACCGAAATGGGTGTGCGGGTGAAGCTGGTGTCCAGCCGCGACCGGGTGCTCCCCGGTGAGGACCAGGATGCCGCGCTCGTGCTCGAGGACGCGTTCGCCGAGCGTGGTGTGGAACTGGTCAAGCACGCGCGCGCCGACGCGGTGGAGCGCACCGCGGAGGGCATCGTGGTGAAGCTGTCCGACGGTCGCACGGTGACCGGCACACACGCGCTGATGACCGTCGGCTCCACGCCCAACACGGGCGGCCTCGGCCTCGACCGGGTCGGCATCGAACTCGACCGCGGTGGTTATCTCCGGGTGGACCGGGTGTCGCGCACCTCGGTGCCCGGCATCTACGCCGCGGGCGACTGCACCGGCCTGCTGCCGCTCGCCTCGGTGGCCGCGATGCAGGGCCGCATCGCCATGTACCACGCGCTCGGCGAGGGCGTCAGCCCGATCCGGTTGAAGACGGTCGCCTCCGCGGTGTTCACCCGTCCGGAGATCGCCACCGTCGGTGTGAGCCAGACCGCCATCGACAACGGCGAGGTACCGGCGCGCACCGTGATGCTGCCGCTGAACACCAACCCGCGCGCCAAGATGTCGGGCCTGCGCCGCGGTTTCGTCAAGATCTTCTGCCGTCCCGCGACCGGTGTGGTCATCGGCGGCGTCGTCGTCGCGCCCATCGCGTCCGAGCTGATCCTGCCGATCGCCCTTGCGGTACAGAACAATCTGACCGTGAACGATCTCGCGCAGACGTTCTCGGTATACCCGTCGCTCACCGGTTCGGTGACCGAAGCGGCCCGTCAGCTGATGCGCCACGACGACTTGGATTGATCTCGGGCCGCCGCTGATTCAGGGGGCTTGCATTCGCGAGTGTTCTTGTCATTTGGTGCGTTTGGTTCGCGTTGCCTGTCCGGCTCACTTGTGGTTCACTTCCCGCAAGAGATGCGATCGACGGGCGGTCGTGTGGTTGTCGTGTTGGGGGAGTTCACTTTTCCAAACCGGGAGCGCCGAAAGCCCCCGGGTCGTTCCGTGACCGAGCGTCTCGTCAGGGACGACTGAGCGCGGCCGGGCCCGGTCGCGCTCGGGAAAGGGATAGCGAAAAGTGAAACATCGTAAGCCGACTCGGGTAGAGCGAGCGATGGCGAGCACGTCGTTGCCACTGGCCACCGCGGCCGCCGTGGCCACCCTCTTCGCCGCTCCCGCCGGAGCAGCTCCGAACGATCCGCCCACTGTCGTCCCGACCGTGCCGCCGACCGCCCCGGCCCAGCCGGGCACCGGCAACGACGCGCCGACCGCGGAGACGCCGAAGCCGGATCAGCAGAAGCAGCCGGAGACCACCAAGCCGTCGCCGAGCCCGAGCCCGAGCCAGCCCGGCGTCACCACCCCGGATCCGAATCAGGTGATGCCGAACCCGGGCACTAAGCCGGGTTCGCCGACGCAGCCCGGTGTGACCACCCCGCGTGTCGCGCCGCTGCCGGTGCCGGGACAGAGCGGGCAGGACAAGCCCGCCTCGATTCCGAATCCGGCGCCCGGCGTCGAGCAGCCCAAGCCCGCGGAGCCCGGTGCCGCGAAGCCCGCCACCCCCGGTGCCGATACCGGCACACCGGCCGAGCCCGCGGAAACGCAGACCGTGGTGCAGAACCCGCGCTGGCAGTCGCCGCGGCTGGAGTCGGCGCCCGCCGCTCCGGTCGTCGAGATGGAGGGCCCGCACCTCGAGGTCGGCGCGAACGTCGACGGCGGCGCGGTGCTGCCCGGCTTCGTCGCCAACACCCACCACTTCAGCAACCAGGCCGGTTACGTAGGCACCATCGGCTACCGCACGCCGACCGGCGTCGGTGAGGCCGGTCTGTCGGTCGAGTTCATCGACGTCAACACCATCAAGGTCACCAGCTACACCGGTGGCGAGGGCCTGGCGGACAACAAGTCCGAGACCATCCTCGACACCACCCAGCTGAATATGGCGAAGGCCGCGGTGGAGCACTGGATTCAGTCCCAGCCCGGTGGCGCCGAGGCGCTGGAGGCCGCCAGGCAGGCTAAACTGCCGCCGATCGTGCCGCCGGGTGATGTGGCGCCGCAGTCGGTCGACGTGGGTGGCGTGCACAGCCAGTGGGGTGGGTCGCTGCAGTACTGACACGTACTGATTCGATGGGTGGGGCGGCCGTTCGCGGCCGCCCCACCCATGTGTCTTGGGGAAAGGATGGGGCGTGGCCTCCGAGGGTGATGCGAAGGACAACGAGTCCGACCGCTCCGCGTCCGAGTTCGGCCCGCCGATCTCCGCCGCGGGCGGCGAATTCGGGCCTCCGGTAGCGGAATTCGGGCCGCCCGTCACCGAGTTCGGCCCGCCCGTCGCCGGCTTCGGTGGACCGGTGGCCGAATCCGGCGGCGCGCAGTGGCCCGACCCCGCCGCAGATCATCCCGAGCTCGGTTGGCGACCGGCCTCCGACGCGGTGCCGCCCGCACCGCAGTACCGTGCGCCCGACACCACGGTCTTCCCGGCGCCGCCTGTTCCAGCGCCGCCGGTGACCCCGGCGCAGCCGCCCGCGTCCTCCGATCCGACGGTCCGGCATTCGACCATGCCCGCCGAACCCCAGGGCGAGACATGGTGGAACCGTGCGGACGAACCGGCCGAGCCGCCGGCATCGCCCGCGTCGCCGCCGGGCTTGTCGTGGGCCGACGATCCGATCGCGCAGCGGCTGGCGCCGAGCTTCCAGCGGGCCGCGCCGCCGCCGCCGAAGCAGCGCTCCCGCACGCCGTTGATCGTGTCCGGCAGCGTCGCCGCGGTCGCGGTGCTGGTCGGCATCGCCGCCCTCATCATCGCGTTGACCAGTGGCAACGAGCCCGATGGGCCGAAGACGCCGCAGGCGAGCCCCGGTGCGACGCTGAGCTGTCCGGCCAGCAAGGACGGAAAGGTGACGGTCGGCAACGGCCCCGGTGACACCGCCAGCGGCGCGGGCGCGATCTTCGGCTTCCAGTACGCGTTCTATGTCGAGCGCAGCGGCGAGCGAGCCAGGAAGTTCGTCGCGCCCGACAACGAGAACGTGTCGTCGGCCGAGATCATCCAGAAGGCCATCGATGAGCAGATACCCGCAGGCACCACCCATTGCGTGCGGATCACCGATGTCGGCTCCGGCGCCTACGACGTCGATCTGACAGAGCACCGCCCGGACGGTACGACCAACGTCTACAAGCAGACGGTGGTCACCGCACACCGCGACGACAAGTACCTGGTCAAGTCCATCGGCGAGCGCTAGCTCCACCGCACGCGACCGTCGCCGGTCCGCCTGTTCGTCCGCCGGTCCCATCATTCGGGAAACGAATTTCATCCCATGATCGCTCGTATGCGACAGTGGGAGCATCCCCGCATCAGGGCATTCTTCGGAGGTTTCCATGTCGCCGGTCTTCCCACCGCTCGCGAACAAGCTCGGCGAGCTGAAGAGCTCGGCGATTCGCGATCTGCTCAAGCTCACCAGCCGCGCCGACATCATCGGCCTGGCGGGCGGACTGCCGGACGCGGACCTGATGCCGCGCGAGCGGCTGGCCAAGGCCGCCGAAGGGGCGCTCAGCGACAACAGCTGCCTGCAGTACACCGAATCGCCCGGCTGGCCCGCGCTGCGCGCGGTGCTCGCCGCGCGGGAATCGGCGAAGCTCGGCCGCACCGTGCCGGTCGAGGAGGTGTTCGTGACACACGGCTCGCAGCAGGCGCTTTCGCTGCTCGCCGAGGTGTTGCTCGATCCCGGCGCGCTGGTGATCGTCGAGGATCCGGCGTATGTCGGTGCACTGCAAGTGTTCCGGGCCGCCGGCGCGCGCATCGTCGCGGTCCCGCTCGACCGCGAGGGCATGCGCACGGATCTGCTCGCCGAACTGCTCGCGCGCGGTGAGCGCCCGGCATTCGTGCACACGGTGAGCAACTTCCACAATCCCGGCGGTGTCACCATGAGCCCGGCGCGGCGGCGCGAGCTCGCGGAATTGGCCGACGCGCACGGCTTCTGGGTGATCGAGGACGATCCGTACGGTGAGCTGTGGTTCGACAATCCGGCGCCCGCGCCGGTGGCGACCTACTCCCGCAACGTGATTCGGCTGTCCAGCTCGTCGAAGATCCTCTCGCCCGCGCTGCGGGTCGGCTGGCTCGTCGCGCCCGATCCGGTGTGCCGCGCGGTCGAACTGCTGAAACAGGGTGCGGACCTGTGTGGTTCGGCGCTCACCCACCAGATCGCCGCCGAACTGCTGGCCGACGAGGCCTGGCTCACCGCCCACATCGATACCGTCCGTGCGGCATACGGCGCCCGCGCCAAGGCGCTGGTGCATGCCTTCCGCGCTCGCTTCGGCGACCGCGCCACCTGTACCGACGCCTCCGGCGGCATGTTCGTCTGGGCCGACTTCACCGACGGCACCGACACCGAGGCGCTGCTGCCCAAGGCGCTCGACGCGGGCGTCGCCTATGTGCCGGGCTCCGCCTTCGCCGTCGACGGCGGCTACCGCAACTCGATGCGCATGTGCTTCACCACCTCCGAGGCGGCGACCCTGGAACAGGCCATCGACCGCCTGGCCCGCGCCGCTCAGTCCACCCAGTTGTAGGTGCGCTCGACCGCCTTGTTCCATGCGGTGAGGTGGTCGTCGCGGTCGGTGTCGGACATGGTCGGCGACCACGTCTTGTCGGCGGCCCAGTTGGCGCGGATGTCGTCGGTGCCCGACCAGTAGCCGACCGCGAGGCCTGCGGCGTAAGCCGCACCGAGCGCGGTGGTTTCGTTCACCACCGGGCGCACGACGGGCACGTCGAGTATGTCGGACTGGAACTGCATCAGCAGGTCGTTGCCGACCATGCCGCCGTCCACCTTGAGGGTGGTCAGCTCCAGGTCGAGGTGTTCGGATTCGGCGTCGGCGCGCATCGCGTCGACCACCTCGCGGGTCTGGAAAGCGGTGGACTCCAACACCGCTCGCGCCAGGTGCGCCCTGTTGACGAAACGGGTGAGCCCGGCGATCACGCCGCGCGCGTCCGGGCGCCAGCGCGGCGCGAAGAGCCCGGAGAACGCGGGCACGATGTAGGCGCCGCCGTTGTCGGCGACGCTGGCGGCCAGCGGCTCGATCTCCTCGGCGGACCCGATGATGCCAAGGTTGTCCCGGAACCATTGCACCAGCGAGCCGGTCACCGCGATGGAGCCCTCGAGCGCGTACACCGCGTCCTCGGCGCCGAGCTGATAGCAGACCGTGGTGAGCAGTCCGTGCTTGCTGAGCACCGGCGTCGTCCCGGTGTTGAGCAGCATGAAATTGCCGGTGCCGTAGGTGTTCTTGGCCTCGCCGGGCGACAGGCAGGCCTGTCCGAAGGTCGCAGCCTGCTGGTCGCCGAGTATCCCTGCCACCGGAATGCCTTGCAGCGGACCGGAGTTGATCTCCGCGTACACCTGCGAGGAACTCACGATGCGCGGCAGCATCGATTCCGGCACCCCGAATTCCGCGCAGATGTCCGGATCCCATTGCAGCGTGCGCAGATCCATCAGCATGGTGCGCGAGGCGTTGGTCACGTCGGTGATGTGCTCACCGGTCAGGTTCCACAGCACCCAGCTGTCGATGGTGCCGAAACACAGCTCGCCCGCCGCGGCCCGCTCGCGCGCGCCGTCGACGTGGTCGAGGATCCAGCGCAGCTTCGGCCCGGCGAAGTAGGTGGACAGCGGCAGGCCGGTGCGGTCCTGGTATCTGGTCGGCCCGAGGTCGCCGCCGAGTTCGGTGACCAGCCGGTCGGTGCGAGTGTCCTGCCAGACGATGGCATTGTGAATCGGCTTGCCGGAGGCGCGATCCCACACCACCGTGGTCTCGCGCTGGTTGGTGACGCCGACCGCGGCGATCTCGCCCGCGGCGACACCGGTGCGCTCCAGTACCTCACCGAGGACGAATTCGGTATTGCGCCAGATGGATTCCGGATCGTGTTCGACCCAGCCGGGCCGCGGGAAGATCTGCTCGTGTTCGCGCTGGGCGACGCCGACGACGCGACCCTGCCGGTCGAAGACGATGCACCTGCTCGATGTCGTGCCCTGATCGATGGCGGCCATATAGCGACGCATTCGTGCAGGCTACTAAACGAAGCGCGCGGTGTGTCCCATTTGCGTCCCTCGCGGCGCGGACGGCGCTGCGTTAGTGTCGATCTTGGTTACCCATCGGTAGTGGTCGGCGACACGGATAGTGCGCGGGAACCGGAGATCCGTAGCGATTCGCATAGCCTGTACCAGAGCAGCTCGATCGTGTGCCCGGAGAAGACCCAAACGTCGTCTACACCCGACGCAGGCGTCGGCTGGAGGAGTCGAGCATGACCAAGAAACCGGAATCGCAGTTCCTCGGCCCGCAACAGCGGCTATCGGCGTGGGAGCGGCTCGGTAAGGAGCACTTCGACGTCGTCGTCATCGGCGGTGGCGTGGTCGGCGCGGGCATCGCGCTCGACGCGGCGACCCGCGGGCTGCAGGTGGCGCTTGTCGAGGCCCGCGACCTGGCTTCCGGCACGTCGAGCCGCTCGTCGAAGATGTTCCACGGCGGCCTGCGGTACCTCGAGCAGCTGGAATTCGGCCTGGTGCGCGAGGCGCTGCGCGAGCGCGAGCTCGCGCTGTCCACGCTGGCGCCGCATCTGGTCAAACCGCTGCGGTTCCTCTATCCGCTGACCCACCGGGCGTGGGAGCGGCCGTACGTGGCCGCGGGCCTGGTGCTGTACGACACCATGGGCGGCGCCAAATCCGTTCCGGGACAACGGCACCTGACCCGCGCGGGCGCGCTGCGGCTGGCCCCCGGCATGAAGCGCACCTCGCTGATCGGCGGCGTCAGCTACTACGACACCGTCGTCGACGACGCCAGGCACACCATGACCGTCGCACGCACCGCCGCGCACTACGGCGCGGTGATCCGCACCTCCACCCAGGTCGTCGGCTTCCTCCGCGAGGCCGACCGGGTGGTCGGGGTGAAGATCCGCGACAGCGAGGACGGGCGGACCAGCGAGGTGCGCGCGCACGTGGTGATCAACGCGACCGGCGTGTGGACCGACGAGGTGCAGGCGCTCTCGCACAACAAGGGCCGGTTCCATGTGCGCGCGTCCAAGGGCGTGCACATCGTGGTGCCGCGCGATCGCATCGTCAGCGATACCGCCATCATCCTGCGCACCCCGACCTCGGTGCTGTTCGTCATTCCGTGGGACGCGCACTGGATCATCGGAACCACCGACACCGACTGGAATCTCGACCTCGCTCATCCCGCGGCGACCAAGGCCGATATCGACTATCTGCTCGATCACGTCAACCAGGTGCTGGTCACCCCGCTGACGCACGGCGACATCACCGGCGTCTACGCGGGCCTGCGGCCGCTGCTGGCCGGGGAGAGCGACGAGACGTCCAAGCTCTCGCGCGAACACGCGGTGGCCAGGGTCGCGCCCGGCCTGGTCGGCATCGCCGGCGGCAAGTACACCACCTACCGGGTGATGGCCTACGACGCGGTAGACGAAGCGGCACAGGACATTCCGGCCCGCGTCTCGCCGTCGATCACCGAGAAGGTGCCGCTGCTCGGCGCCGACGGCTATTTCGCGCTGGTGAATCAGACGGTGCAGCTGGCCGAGGCGTACGGCGTGCATCCGTACCGGATCAAGCACCTGCTGGACCGCTACGGCTCGCTCATCGACGAGGTGATGGCACTGGCGGACGGCAAACCCGAACTGCTGCAGCCGATTACCGACGCGCCCTCCTACCTCCAGGTGGAGGCGGTGTACGCGGCCGCCGCCGAGGGCGCGCTGCATCTGGACGACATCCTGGCCAGGCGCACCAGGATCTCCATCGAGTACTCCCATCGCGGCGCGGACTGCGCCGAGCAGGTGGCCAACCTGGTCGCGCCGATCCTCGGCTGGGACGAGGACGAGATCGACCGTGAGGTGAAGACCTACCAGGCCCGTGTCGACGCGGAGGTCCGCTCGCAGACCCAGCCCGACGATACGTCCGCCGACGCGCTGCGGATCGCGGCTCCGGAACCCCGCCCGGAGATCCTGGAGCCGGTCCCGCTGGACAGCTAGTAGGTCAGGAACTCGGTCACGTCAGGAACTGAGCGGCGGCGGTGGCAGCGCGATCGAGGCGATCGTGCCGCCGCCCGCCGCGGGCTCCATGCTCGCGCTACCGCCGTGCAGATCCGCGATCCAGGCAACCAGCGCGAGCCCGATGCCACTGCCGCGCCCGCTGGTCACGCCCCGCTGGAACGGATTGCTCGACACCTGCGGATTCAGCCCGGCGCCGTGATCGCGCACGCTGACCCGCCCCTGCGCCACATACACCTCGACGGGCGCGTTCGGATTGACCGCACCGTGCGTGATGGCGTTCTCGACCAGGTTGCGCACCGCGAGACTCAGCAGTGCCGGATCGCCGACGACCACCGAGGGTTCGGTGCGCACCTCGATGTTCTTGCCGTGGAATTCCTCGACCACCGATTCGGCGAGCTGATCCAGCAGCAGCTGCACCCGCTCCATCTTGGTGACGCCTGCCTGCATTCTGGCGCGGGCGAGCAGGCCCGCCACGATTCGTTCCATCCGGTCGCCGAGCGCCCGCGCGTCGAGCAGCGCGCGCTCGACCTCGTGCGGTGTGCGCCTGCGCGGTTCGGAGACCAGCCGCAAGGTGGCCAGCGGCGTGCGCAATTCGTGCGCGGCGTCGCCGAGGAAGCGTTCCTGTTCGTCGACCATCACCACGGCCTGGCGCAGGCTGCGTCCCGACAGCACGTGTGCGGCACAGGCGGACGCGATGACGAGCACCAGCCCGCCGACCACGAGACCCCACAGCAGCAGCGCCCGATCCTTGTCGCGCGCACCGGGATTGGTTCCGACGATGATGGCCGCGCGCACCTCGGTGTCCTCGAAGGTCAGCGACCGCGCGGCGAGCCGGATGGGGCGCCCGACGCTGTCGACGTCGTTGCGGAACAGCGTCTGGTCCGTCTGGAACACGTCGTCGGCCAGCGCCCTGGTGCTCTCTTCGCTCGGCATCCAGGAACGCAGGTGGTCGTAGGTGTCGACCCACTTGCCGTCGCTGTTGGCGGTCAGGATCAGTACGCCCATATCGCCGTTCGCGACGTCGTACTTCTTGAGTTGGTCGGTGTCGATGACGTCTTCTTCGGGTTTGAGATTGACGCCGTGCCACAGCGCGGTCGTCACCCGATCCAGGGAGTCGTCGACGGTCTTGTCGCGTGAGCGCCCGTCGATGGTGGCGGCCACGAGCCCGAGGATGATCAAACAGGTCGCGGTGATCGCGGTGATCAGCGCGGTCAGCTGCCAGCGGGTCCGGCGTAGCCGGGCCACGGCAGGGCGGGCATCTGACGTGGAGATGGTGGTGCGAATGGTCAGATTCCGATCATGAAGCCGGTGCCGCGAACTGTTTCGATCACCGGGGGAGCTCCGAGTTTGCGGCGCAGCTGGGCGATCACGGCGTCGACGACGTTCGATGCGGGCTCGGCCATTTCGTCCCAGCAGCATTCGATGAGTTCGGTCCGCGAGACGACGTTGCCCGCGCGGGTGGCGAGCAGTTCGAGCACGGCGAACTCTTTGGGGGTCAGCGAGCGCAGAATGCCCGCGCGCATCACGCGGCGGCGCGGCAGGTCGATGTCGATATCGCCGAATATGAGCCGGGCCGGGGCCGGATGCTCGCGGCGGCGGCACAGCGCGCGCACGCGTGCGGTGAGTTCGGGCAGCGCGAAGGGTTTCACCAGGTAGTCGTCGGCGCCGTGCTCGAATCCGGCGACACGGTCGGCGATGCCGTCGCGCGCGGTGAGCATGAGCACCGGCACGCTGTGCCCGGCCTGCCGTTTGGCGGCGACCAGCTGGAGACCGTCCCCGTCGGGGAGGCCACGGTCGACGACGAGGCAGTCGTAGGTGTTGACCGAGGTCTTGAAGTCCGCGTCCGCGAGATGGTTGGCGAGGTCGACCGCGAATCCGGCCGAGCGCAGGCCAGCGGCCACTTCCAGGCCAAGGCCCTCATCGTCCTCTACCACCAGTACTCGCACGAGCGTTGATGATATGGCCGCTCAGCAGCGAGGACCATATTTGTTTCACTTTTGTTCGCTGAGCTAACGGTATTGCGGGTGGCCCGACGCCCCTCGGGCCACCCCTACCCCTTGATAAACCTATAAAATTTCAGTAGGTGTAGAGATCCCAGCCGTCGCCCGCCTGGACGCACTCCCACTGGGTGCCGCCGGTCTTGGGCGAGTTGCCGTCGGCGGCGCAGCCGTCGTAGGTCGCGTAGTTGCCGATCCACGCGGCGTTGGCGATACCGGTACCCGCGGCGAGGGCGCCGATGACGAACACGCTGGCGGCGATCGCGGACTTGATCTTCATGGTGGTTCTCCTCCTCCTAGCGGCGCCCGTTCTGTGCGCCGGAGATAGGTAACCAAGTGCTCCATGAGAATTTCGTGATGCCGCCTGGCGGGCGGGTCAGCGGGGATTTTCCACGCCGGCCGCCCAGTCGGCCAGTGTGCGGACATAGCGCAGCACCAGCTCGTCCGGATAGCGCTGCGGATCGGCCAGATGCAGGCGGGCCAGTTCCTCGGTGGCGGCCAGCAGGATTCGCTCGGTCGGGCCGTTCGGGTCGATGGTGACGCCGGTGTAGCGGGACATGTGGCGGGCGCCGATCGTGCGCGCGTAGGCCCGGCCGAGTTCGAGCCGCTCGCGCAGGCCCGGCGGGCCGCCCTCGGGCGGGCTGAGCATGATCTGCCAGCTGGTCGGAGCGGCGTGCAGGTATGCGAGCACGCCGCGGCCGACCGCATCGATATCGATGGCGGCATCGGTGGACCAGTCGACGCTGCGCACCCCGGCGAACGCGATCGCCGACTCGCGATCGAGCAGTGCGGTCATCAGCCCGGACAGGTCGGTGAACTGCTGATAGACCAGCGCACGCGCGACCTGTCCCTCGCGGGCCACCCGGTCGATCGTCACGGCGCCGAAGCCCTCGGTGGCCACGATGTCGCGTGCCACGTCGAGCAGTTGGGCGCGCCGGTCGGCCGCCGACATGCGCCGCTTCGGTGCGGCGGGCGGCTCCGCTGCCGCCTCCGGGTCCGTTCCCCCCGCTGTGGTCACGGCACAGACGGTAGCGCAAGCAGAAGATCGACCGCCCTCGCGGCGCTCTGCACGGCGCTCTCCATGGTCGCCGACCAATCCGTCGCGGTCCAGTCGCCGGCCAGCACCAGCGTCGGCACCGAGGTGCGCTGGTCGGGGCGCAGTCCGTGGGTGCCGACGACCTGCGAGAAGGTCGCCTTCGGCATCCGGACCACATGCCCCTGAAGCACTTTCGCCTCCTCGGCGGCCGGATAGTAGCGGCGCAGCAGTGCCATCTGCTCGGTGACGATCTCCTCGTTGGACTTGTGGATCTGCTCGTAGGCGCCGCTGGTGGTCAGGCAGTACAGCCACGCCCGGTCGGTGCTGCGGCCGGTCATCTTCTGCCGGTCGAATACCTCGTCGATGACGCCGGTGCCGCCGATCAGCGCCTCGAATTCGGCGGCGGTGCCGAGCGGGCGGTCCAGATACAGGTTGGTGCTGACGATCGGGGTGTAGCCGAGTTTGTCCGCGGCCGCATAGAGTTCGGCGTGCTCGGGCAGTTCGTCGAGCAGGCCGCCGACATTGGAGTTGGGGACCGCGCAGACCACCGCGTCGGCGGGCACGATGCTGCCGTCGGCCAGCGCGACTCCGGTCACTCTGCCGTCGGCGATGTGGATGCGCCTGGCGACAGCGCGATGGCGCACCGTGACCCCGTAGCGCTCGAAAACCCGTTGGGCGCCGGTGACATACAGCGTGTCGAGGTCGGTGGTCGGATAGCCGATGGTCGCGGGCCGCCGATGCTTGATGCCGAGCCGGATGCCGGTGGCAAGCACATCGGCGAGCACCTTCGCCGACTCCTGCTGCACCGGTTCGGCCGCGACGCCGAGGGCGAGCCAATCCCACAGTGCCTCACGCGCTTTCGCGGGCATGCCGATGCGGTGGAACCACTGCTCGGTGGTGAGGTCGGCGAGATCGGCGGGCTGGTGCAGGCACTGCCAGCCGAGGCGGACGGTGGCGATGCCCGCGCGCACGCGCTCGATCAGGCTCGCGTCGGGATGGGCGCCGAAGAAGGTGCGCAGTGCGGCGGGGCCCTTCGTGGCCATGGTGACGCTGCGCCCGTCCGGCCAGCGCAGGGTGGCGCGCTGCGGGAAGCGGACGTACTCACGGGTGCCGACGCTGGTCAGATAGCGGAACAGATGGTCGTAGCCGCTGGCGATGACGTGCTGGCCGTTGTCGGGCAGGTCGTCGGCCGCGTCGACCTTCATCGCGTGGGTGCGTCCGCCGAGCCGGCCGCGGCGTTCCAGCAGGGTGACCTGCTTGCCCGCCTCGGCCAGCCAGACCGCGGCGGCCAGTCCGGCCAGGCCGCCGCCGATGACAACATACTGTCGCGGATCATTCATTGCCGCACTCCCTCAGGTCTAACTGACAACTTGTAAGTTAGACCTGAGGTGTGGGCCGGTCAAGGGTGCGGCGGGGCGACCGAGGCGGGTGGCGTCGACTGCGATCCCGTCGAATCCGGATGCAGCAGAAGGTAACTGAAGATCGTCGTGGCGAGCACGGCGAGCGCGGTCACGAGTAGCCGGGCAGCAATCGCGAGGAACATGCGTCCGCCCGTTCTCGATGCTGCCACCATGTGCCCTGCTCTCCTGTCGTCTGTTCGGCCGGCCGCAAGGGTTGTCGCGCGCCGAGCCTTGAGCGTTAGCAACTGGATGGCAAATTACATCGAGAACAATGTTTCGCCGGGTCGCCGCGCGGCGTCAGGCAGGGGGAGATGGTCGCCGAGCGGGCACTCAGGGCGGCGAATCGCGAGTGGCTCCCGTCTGAGCGCACCTTCGGCGTCACAGGCGGCCGTGTCGGATCCGGTCGGCAGGTCGGCGGACGTCGGGCCGGATCGGTAGTCCGAACGGCGGGTCAGGTCGGTGGCGGCTGGCAGCGCGGACAGAAATAGACGCCGCGTTCACGGCGGGCGAGGCGGTCGGAGTCGGGGGCGGTGTCGCCGAGGAGGTGGACCACGATGGGGGTGCCGCAGCGCTGGCAGGGGCGGCGGGTGCGGCCGTAGGCGAGGTGGCGCCATGGACGGGCGGCGGCGGTGTTCAGCACTCGGTGGGCCTCGTTGACCAGGGCGAGCAGGTCGGGGACCGCCGCCACCGGGGTGGCCGGGTGCACGCGGCGCAGGTAGCAGATTTCGCTGCGATAGATGTTGCCGATGCCCGCGAGATTGCGCTGGTCGAGCAGGGCGAGGCCGATCGGCTGGCCGGGCTGGTGCTGTAGCCGCCGAACCGCCTCGGCCACATCCCAATTCGGGCCGAGCAGATCGGGACCCAGGTGATCGACGGCCTGATGCTCATCGGCAAGCCGCAGCACCTCGACCGTGCCGAGTGCGAACCCGACCGCCTCGAGCTCCGCCGTCCCGAGCACCACCCGCGCGGTCACCCGCGGTTTCGTCCACCGCTGCCCGCAGTGGAACACCCGCCACTCGCCCTCCATCTTCAGGTGCGTGTGGATGCTGACCGTCGGCGTCCGGACGAACAGATGCTTGCCGTAACTGCCGACGCTGTCCACCGGCTGCCCGACCAGATCCACCGTCGCATAACGCGGCACCCGAAAATCACTGCGCGTCAGCTCTTTCCCGACCAGCGCGGCCCGCAGCCGCTCCGCGGTGCGAAAAACCGTATCTCCCTCAGGCATGCTGCTCCGCAGCCCGTGCGATGTTGTGGCCGAAGCTGCTTCGGCCCGGAGAGCGCGGGAACCTGACGCGGTGCGGCGCGGAGCAGAAGGACTCGGTACGACCAGTCGGGACGGGGTTGCCTTGCCAGGGATCTCCGTCGACCTGGTCTACGACGGGAGCAGCGAAACAGCTGCTTTTGTGGGCGCTGTCGCCGCGGGGCGCGGCGGGGGCGTCGCCCTGCGTCGGAACTCCGTCGGCCGGGGCGACGACGGGCACGCCGGAACGGCTGCGTCGATAGGCACTGTCGACGCCTGAGCGGCGCAGGCGGGGGCCGCTGCTCACGGTTGTCGCCTCAGGCGCAGCCCGCGGGGGGTGTTGGCGAAGCCGGCGTCGGTGAGGAAGGTGGCGAAGGTGTTGCCGTGCACGGATTCTCCGTCGACCTTGTCGATGACGAGGGATTCGACGCGGCGGTCGTGGACGAGCTGGGCGAGGGTGCGGGCGGCGGTGTCCCGGGCGGCGGGGTCCTCGGTGAAGGTGAGCAGGGTTTTGCCGCCGCGCTCGAGGTAGAGGACCAGTTCACCGGCGACGAGGACGACGAGCGCGCCCGCCTTACGGCCGGGGCGGTGGCCGCTGTCGCCGTCGCCCTTCGGCCACGGCAGCGCCGCGCCATAGGGATTGGCCGGATCGGTGGCCGCCAGGGCGAGGGGTTTGCCCAGCTCGGAGCGTTCGGTAGCACGCACGCGCTCGGTGTCGAACGAACGTAGCCGGTCGACCACATCGGTGGTGGAGAACTGGGCGCCGCCGAGCGAGTCGACGAAATACCCACGGCGGCAACGACCGCGGTCCTCGAATTCGGTGAGCACCCGGTACATGAGGGCGAAACCGCCCGCCACGCCCTCGTTCTGCACCGAGCCCCTGGTCAATACGCCGTAGCGCTCCAGCAGCTGGTCCGCCGTCGCATGCGCGCGAACGGTGTTGTCCGACACCCGATCCGGCAGCAGCGACCAGCGTCCGGCCACCGCGGGCGGCCCGGACCGCGTCGGCATCGACTGCCGGGGCAGGTACGCGCGTCCCCGTGGTATCCGCCGCGGCGTCCGATGCGCGGTGCTGGTCCGCGCGGTCCCGGACAGCAACCCACGCACCGGCGCGAACGTGTCACCCGCGACGATCCCGGCCCACACCAGATCCCACAGCGCCCCCGTCACCCGCGCATCGTCGAGTAGCCCGGTCGCATCGGAAAGCTGCCGGAAGAAGTACGCGCCGCCGCCATGCAAGACCGGCGGCAGCATCGGCGGCGCGGGGGGCTGCGGTTCGTCGAGCAGTACTGGGCGGTCGATCACTGGGGGCCCGACCGTGGCTGTCCCGTCCTCGGCGAGTAGCGGTGTCCACGGTGCGATCGAGGCGCCGAGTGCGGTCAGTAGGCGCAGGTGGACTTCGGTCAGCTCGATCTCGTCGGGGGGTTGGAGGGTGAACGGGGCCTGGTCGGCCAGGTGCATGGCGATCCAGCCGTCCTTGGCGGTGATCGAGCCGTGGCCGGACCAGATCACCTCGCCGGTGGCCATGAGCTCGTCGAGATAGGCGGGGGAGTAGTCGCGTACCCGGGTGGGCAGGATCAGGGATTCCCATGCCGACGCCGGAATCGGTACGCCGGCAAGCTGTTCCACCACGGTGGCGACGCCGTCCACACCGCGCAGCTCGCCGGTGCCGACATGCTGCCAGGACGGTAGGAAGCGGCCGAACGCCGCGGTGGCGACGGGCTCCACCTCGTGTCGTGCCGCGGCAAGCGAGCGGCGGCGCAGCCTGCGCAGCACCTGGGTGTCGCACCATTCGGAGCCCGCCGCTCCCGGCGTGAATTCGCCCTCCACCACCCGCTTTTCGAGCGTCAGCTGATGCAGGGCGGTAGCGGCCACGGCGGTGCCGAGACCGAAGCGCGCGGCGACCGCCTCGGTGCTGAACGGCGCGTGCGTCCGGGCGTACCGCCCGACGAGATCGCCGAGCGGATCGGCGACGGGCTCGATGAACGCGGCGGGTGTCCCGATCGGCAGCGGCACCCCGAGCGCGTCCCGCAGTCGCGAAGCATCCTCGACCGCGACCCACCAGGTCCGCCCCGCGAACGAAACCTCCAGCGCGCGCCGGGCTTTCACCAGTTCGGTGAACCATTCACGAGCCAGCCCGCCACTACCCGCCTCGGCGGGTGCTTCGGGTCCGCCGTCGACGTCCGCCGCGCTCCCCGTCGCAGCGCTGCTGTCTTCTGTGTTCGCTGGCTCTGTCGCGCCGACGCAACGCGCTGCGGCCTCCTCGGGAGTCAGTGGTCCGAGTAGTCGCAGCAGATCGGCCAGGCCTTCCGCATCGCGTGCGTGCCGCTCCGGAGTGAGTCGTTGCAGCTCTCGCTCGGTCTGTTCGATGACCGCGGCGTCGAGCAGTTCGCGCAGCTCGACTCGGCCAAGCAGCTCGGCGAGCAGGCCGGAGTCCAAAGACAGTGCGGCGGCGCGGCGTTCGGCCAGTGGGCTGTCGCCGTCGTACATGAACTGGCCGATGTAGTCGAACAGCAGGGAGTTCGCGAACGGTGACGGTGTCGCGGTCTCCACCTCGACCAGCCGCAGCTGGCGGCGGGCTACCCGGCCGAGCAGATCGCGGAGCGACGGCAGATCGTAGACATCGCGCAGGCATTCGCGCACCGTCTCGAGCAGGATCGGGAAGTCGGGGAACTTGCGGGCCACGTCGAGCAGCTGAGCCGAACGCTGCCGCTGCTGCCACAGCGGCGCCCGCTTGCCGGGATCGCGGCGTGGCAGCAGCAGCGCGCGCGCCGCGCACTCGCGGAACCGGGACGCGAAAAGTGCCGAGCCGCCGACCTGTTCGGTGACTATGTCATCGATCTCGTCCGGTTCGAAGACGAACAGTTCCGCGCCCGGCGGATCGTCGGTGGTGTCGGGCAGTCGCACCACGATTCCGTCGTCCGAGGCGTTCGGCGCGACATCCACGCCGAACCGCTCCTGCAGCCGCGCGCCGATGGCCAATGCCCACGGTGCGTGCACCGGCAGGCCATAGGGCGAATGCAGCACCAGCCGCCAGTCGCCGAGTTCGTCCCGGAATCGCTCGACCACCAGCGTCTTGTCGGTGGGCAAATGCCCTGTCGCCGTACGCTGCTCATCGATCAGCGCCAGCAGATTCGCTGCCGCGTTGTCATCGAGGCCAGCGGCGCGCATGATCCCGGTGAAGTCGTCGTCATCCGCTTGGCTCTTGCGTCCCTTCCCCGCTCGTGTCGCGGCCGTTCGGGACATGCCCGGCACCGCGGTCGCGGCTGTTCCCGGTGCCGCCCGGCCGCCACTCGTGTCCGCCTGCCCGGCCTTGCGCACGAATTCGCCCAGCGCCGCACCCAATTCGGCCGGCCGCCCGAGCCCGTCACCGTGCCAGAACGGCAGCCGCCCCGGCTGGCCGAACGCGGGCGTCACCAGCACCCGGTCGAAGGTGATCTCCTCGATCCGCCAGCTGGTCGCGCCGAGCGCGAACACATCGCCGACCCGGGACTCGTAGACCATCTCCTCGTCGAGTTCGCCGACCCGCGAGGCCTTCTCGCCCACCATGTACACCGCGAACAACCCGCGGTCCGGAATCGCACCGCCCGAGGTCACCGCGAGCCGCTGCGCGCCGGGCCGCCCGGTGAGCGTGCCGGCGTCGCGATCCCACACCAGCCGCGGCCGCAGTTCGGCGAATTCGTCCGACGGATAGCGCCCGGCGAGCAGATCGAGCACCGAGTCGTAGGCCGATCGCGGCAATGTCGCGTAACTGCCTGTCCCGCGCACCGTGTCGAACCACGCGTCGACATCGATCGGTTCCAGCGCGCAGGCCGCCACCGTCTGCTGGGCCAGGATGTCGAGTGGATGCGCCGGGATCTGGATGGCTTCGATCTGCCCTGCCGTCATCCGCTGCGAGGCGACGGCGCAATGGATCACATCGGTCCGGTGCTTCGGGAACAGCACGCCGCGCGAGATCTCGCCGACCTGATGTCCGGCCCGCCCGATCCGCTGCAGCCCGCTCGCCACCGACGGCGGCGCCTCGACCTGCACCACCAGATCCACCGCGCCCATATCGATACCGAGCTCGAGGCTGCTGGTGGCGACGACGCAGCGCAGCCGCCCGCTTTTCAGATCGTCTTCGATGATCGCGCGCTGCTCCTTGCTGACCGAGCCGTGGTGCGCCCGCGCGAGCAGCTGCTCGGCGCCGTGGACCACCTCGGTCGACGCCCCGAGCTGGGCGGGCGGTTTGTGCCCGGCGCGAGCGTCAGGCCCGTAGGCGGCAGCCTGTGTAACCACGGAGGGCCCCGCGAGCGCCGCATCGGGCACAGCGTCGACCGGCTCGCCGAGTCTTGCCGCGTACGCCTCGTTGAGCCGCGCCGTGAGCCGCTCGGCCAGCCGCCGCGAATTCGCGAACACGATCGAAGACCGGTGTTCCAGTACGAGATCGACGATCGCCTCGTCCACATGCGGCCAGATCGACCCTGGCTGATCGGATTCACCCGGCTCGGTCATATCCGCGACGGGCACGCGGACCGACAGGTCGAAGGTCTTGGGCGCGGGCGGGGAGACGATGGTGATCGGCGCGCTGCCGACCAGGAACCGCCCCACCTCCTCGGGCGGACGAACGGTCGCGGACAGCCCGATTCGCTGCGCGGGACGTTCCGGCCCGCCCGTCGCCCGACCACCACCCCCCATCGAGTCGCTGCGCGACGCTGATGTCAGTAGATCCAGCCGAGCCAGGGACAACGCCAGATGCGCCCCGCGCTTGGACCCCGCGATCGCGTGCACCTCGTCCACGATCACCGTGCGCACATTCCGCAGCGACTCCTTCGCCGCCGAAGTGAGCATGAGGAACAGCGATTCGGGCGTGGTGATCAGGATGTCCGGCGGCGTGCGCTGCATCGACCTGCGGTCCGCCGCGCTGGTATCGCCCGACCGGACGCCGACGGTGATCTCCGGCGGATCGAGCCCCAACCGCTTCGCCGTCTGGGTGATACCGACCAGCGGAGCACGCAGATTGCGCTCCACATCCACCGCGAGCGCCTTCAGCGGCGAAACGTACAACACCGACGTGCCCGCGGAAGGGGCCTTGACCGCGGGCCGCTCCCGCACCGCCAATTGGTCGATCGCCCAGAGGAATGCCGACAGCGTTTTACCCGAACCGGTCGGCGCGACGACGAGCGTGTGCTCCCCCGCCGCGATGGCCTGCCATGCGCCGAGCTGAGCGGAGGTCGGCGCGGGGAAGGCGCCGTCGAACCACTCCTGAGTGGCGGTGGAGAACTGGGCCATTGCTTCAGTCTGCACCCGGGCACCGACAACTGTTGTGGCAGCGAAGGCGGAGCAATCGAAGTACGGCTACGTACCCAGCGCCGTACGCTTCCAACCGTGCAAAAGGTGCTCAGACTCGACCTGGTCAGCCATGGCATGACCGAGGCGATGCGAAAGGCACGTTTTCCAGTCGACGAATCGTTGACCGAGGCGGGCCGCCGGGCAATCTCGGCCGCGGGCCCGCTCACCGCCGCACGAGTGCTCACCGGGCCCGAGCGCAGGGCCGTCGAAACGGCCGCGCTGATGGGTCTGCCCGGCGAGGAGGACACCCGACTACGCGATCTCGACGCGGGTGCGTGGCGCGGCGGGGAACTGATGTCGGTGCCGCAGGACGAGCTCTACGCCTGGCTCACCGACCCGAAGTTCCGCGGCCACGGTGGCGAATCGGTGATGGACGTGATCGAACGGACCAGGTATTGGATGGCCGAGATCGCTTCGGACGGGATGTCGACCATCGCGGTCACCCATCCCGCGGTGATCCGCGCCGCGCTGCTGGTGACCCTGGACGCGCCGCCGAAATCGTTCTGGCGCATCGACATTCCGCCGGGCAGCGTCACCCGCCTGCACTATCGCGGCGAGTGGACGCTGCACTTCACCGCGTGACGGCGCCCGCGTCGTTCGCGGCGTAGCCGCGCAGCGGGCCGTCACCGCCGGTCAGCAGCATGCGCAGGGCGTCGGTGATCAGCCGTGCGGGCACCGAGGGGTCGATGGCGCGCTGCATGCCGAGGCCGATGCCGAAGCTGAGGACCGCCGAGGCCGCGTCCTCGACGGGCATCGGCAGCGCGACGCCGAGTGTGTCGGCCAGGTCCTGGATCTGTGTCGCGACGGCGCCGCGCACCACGCCGAGGCTGGAGACGAGCGCGGCCTGCAGTTCGGGATCGTCGCGGGCGACGGTGGCGAACTCGAATTCGAGCAGCGTCCAGCCGACATCGCCGACGGTGCGCTCGGCCCACTCCTGGAACCGGGCCAGCCGGTCGTCGAGCGAGTCGCCCGCCGCGATCAGGTCGGTCACCTCGCCGAACTTGGTGGCGTGGATGAGCTCGAGCACCTCGAGGCCGAGCTCCTTCTTGGTGCGGAAGTTCGAGTACACCGCGCCCTTGGAGTAGCCGGCCTCCTCGGCGACCCGCTCGAGGCTGGTCTTCGCGTAGCCGTCGGCCAGGAACAGGTCGCGCGCCGTCGCGACGAGGTCTGCCCTGGTGCGGGCCTGGCTTTCGGAGCGGGTCAGACGTGCCATGCCCCGATTCTACGTACTGACAGATTTCGGATACCGCCAGTATTTGAAAGCTGCTAGTGTCTAGAACTATGGGTAACAAAAACGGGTCACAGCGGCGTGGCCTGGCCATCGGCTGTGGCGGCACGCTCGGGGCCGCGTGGATCGTGGCCGCGCTCGACGCGGTGGCCGAGGAACTCGACTGGGATCCGCGCACAGCCGACGTGCTCATCGGCACGTCGGCGGGCGCGGAGCTGGCGACCATGCTCGGCAGCGGAATCGCGGTGGACGAGCTGGTCGCCATGCAGCGCGGCGCCGCGACGAATCCGGTGCTGGCCGAGCACATCCGGGTCGATCCGGGCAGGCTGCCACCGCTGCCGCGACCGTGGCTCGGCGCGCCGCGGCTGACCGTGCGCGGGCTCGGTTCCGGGCAGGCACTGCTCACCGCGGGGGCGGGGCTGCTGCCCAAGGGTGCCGGTGACGCGGCGTGGCTGCAGCGCCTCGCCGACGGGCTGAACCCCGGCCGTGACTGGGTGCCACACCCGGCGACCTGGCTGGTCTCGGTCGACATCGGCACCGGGCAGCGCGTCGCATTCGGTTCCCCCGATGCGCCCGCCGCGCCACTCGGTGCGGCGTTGCGCGCCTCCTGGGGCGTTCCCGGCTGGTTCCCGCCCGTGCGGATCGGCGAGCGCGGCTACCTCGACGGCGGCGCGGCATCGACCGCGTCGGTGGATCTGCTTGCCGCACAACAGCTCGACGAACTCGTGGTGCTCGCGCCGATGGCCTCGGCGGGCCGCGTGCCCGCGTCGAATATCGGCCACCGGTTCGAGCGTCAGCTGCGAAATCGGATGAGCGCCAAGCTCGCTGCCGAAATCGCCCAGGTGCGCGCGGCGGGCACCCGCGTGCTCTTCCTCGGCGCGACCGCCGACGACCTCGCGGTGATGGGTCCGAATTTCATGGATGCCCGCCGCCGCCTCGACACCTTCGAACACAGCCTGCGCAGTACGCGCCGGGCGCTCGCACAAGGAGCTTTCGCATGAGAATCCTCGGACACGGCTACCCGGAGATCGATCTGAAGGGCGCCCGCGTGCTGATCACCGGCGCGGGTCGCGGCATCGGCCAGGCCACCGCGGAGCTGTTCGCGGGCAAGGGCGCCGAGGTCGCCATCGGCGATGTGGACACCGCGGCCGCCGAGTCCGCCGCGGCGGCCTTGGGCGCCAAGGCATTCGAACTCGACGTGCGCGTCCGCGACCAGTGGGACGAGGTCGTCGCCGAGTTCGGCCGCGTCGACATCCTGGTCAACAACGCCGGTGTGATGCCCGCGGGCGCCTTCCTCGACGAACCCGACGCCGTCGGCCACGCCACCATCGATATCAACGTGTGGGGCCTGATCAACGGTATGCGCGCCGTGGTGCCCGGCATGATCGCGCGTGGCCGTGGGCATGTCGTCAACGTGGCCTCGCTCGCGGGCAAGCTCCCGCTGCCCGGCCTGGCCGTGTACAACGCGAGCAAGTTTGCCGCCGTTGGCCTTTCGGCCGCCACCCGGCTGGAGTTCGCCGAGTACGGCGTCAGCGTCAGCACCGTCATGCCGTCGGCGGTGCGCACCCGCCTGTCCTCCGGCATGACGCTCGGTAAGGGCATGCCCACCGTCGATCCGGAGGATGTCGCCGCCGCCATCCTGCACACCTGCGGTACCCGCAAGGCCGAGGTCGCCGTCCCGAGTTATCTCGGCCCGATCGATGTGGCCCTGGCCGCCGCCCCCGAGCGCGCGGTCCGGCTCGTGCGCAGGCTCTTCGACGGTGAGCGCGCCCTACACCCCGCCGACACCGAGACCCGCGCCAAATATGAGGAGCAGGTCCGCTCGATCACCAAGTGATCGCCGAGCGGTAGAAGCGTCCAACGGCCCGGAGTGCATCTCCGGGCCGTTGTCGTAGCCGCGGTCGCCGCGGAATCCGCGCCATCGGTCGACTCGCCCGAATCGGACGTTGCGTGTCCGGGGTCACAATTCGCCTAGCATCATGCTCAGTCGATGCCCAATGGTGTGCGTCGTGATTGCGCAATGTGAGCAACAATTCTGGCCACTATTGTGCGTTTCGCGCCTCCGAGACAGGATATCGGCGTTAAGTGCACAACGATGCGACGGCGCCCGATCGGTGCCCGAGCAGACGGGTGGAACCGAATGACCGAGCTCGCTGACCGCGAACTGATCCCGGCTCCGTACGACCTCGCCGATCGCTATCGCGTCGGTGCCGGAACCGTAGTACTCACCGGTGTCCAGGCGATTGCCAGACAGCTGGTCGAACAGCACGTCCGCGATCTGCGCGCGGGCCGCCGCGTCGGCACCTTCGTCTCCGGCTATCAGGGCAGCCCGCTCGGCGGCGTCGACAAGATGCTGGCCGGTATGCCGAATGTGCTCGCCGAGCACGACATCTCCTTCGTGCCAGGACTGAACGAGGAGCTCGCGGCCACCTCGGTGTGGGGCAGCCAGGCCCAGCTGCCCGCGGGCAACGCCACCCACGACGGCGTCGTTGGCGTCTGGTACGGCAAGGGGCCCGGCCTCGATCGGTCGACGGATGCGCTGCGCCACGCCAACATGTACGGCGCGAACGCCGACGGCGGGGTGCTGCTGCTGGTCGGCGACGATCCGGCCTCGAAATCCTCGACCGTGCCCGCGGTCAGCGAGCGCTCCCTCGCCGCGCTGAACATTCCGGTGCTCTTCCCGCGCAATGCGAGGGAGATCATCACGATGGGCCTGCACGGCGTCGCCCTGTCGCGCGCCTCGGGATGCCTTGTCGCGCTGAAGATCGTCGCCGACGTGGCCGACGGCGCGTGGACGGTGGACGGCGAGGTCGGCGACATCGACATCGTGGTGCCCGAAATCGAGTGGGAGGGGCGGCCGTTCAGCTACCTGCAGCGCCCGATGGCCGCACCGACCGACAGCGTGATCGCCGAGGCCGATCTGTACGGGCCGCGGTGGGAGATCGTCAAGGCATACAGCGCGCTCAACGAACTCGACGTCATCGAGGTGAATCCACCGGCGGCGACGATCGGAATCGCCGCCACCGGAACCACTTTCGACGCGGTGCGGCAGGCGCTGATCGATCTGGGCGTCGACGACGCCGCACTGCTGCGCGCCGGGGTCCGGCTGCTGCGCATCGGCATGCCGTTCCCGATCGCGCCCGATCGCGTGCGCGAGTTCGCCGACGGCCTGACCCGGCTGATTGTCGTCGAGGACAAGACCGCCTTCATCGAAACCCAAATTCGCGACATCCTGTATGGCACGGCCGACGCGCCGCAGATCATCGGTAAGCGCGATGCCACGGGCCGCCCGCTGTTCGCTCAGGACGGCGAGTTGACCACCGGCCGCATCATCGGCCCGCTGCGCCGCGCGCTCGACGGCTACCTCGAGACGAAAAGGCCACTGCCGCAGCCGCTGTCGCTGTCCGTGCTGCCCGCCAAGCGGGCCGCCTACTTCTGCAGCGGCTGCCCGCACAACCGCTCCACCGCGGTGCCGGAGGGTTCGCTGGCCGGCGGCGGCATCGGCTGCCACACCATGGTGACCATGTCCGGTCGCGAGGACAGCAAGGTCACCGGCCTGACCCAGATGGGCGGCGAGGGCGCGCAGTGGATCGGCCAGGCGCCGTTCACCTCGGTGCCGCATCTGTTCCAGAACATCGGTGATGGAACGTTTTTCCACTCCGGGCAGCTCGCCGTGCAGGCATGTATCGCCGCGGGTGTGAACATCACCTTCAAGCTGCTCTACAACGACGTCGTCGCGATGACCGGCGCACAGGACGCCGAGGGCGCGCTCGCGGTGCCGATGCTGACGCACAAGCTCACCACCGAGGGCGTCAAGCAGATCATCATCTGCGCCGACGAGCCGAAGAAGTATCGCAAGCGCGATCTTGCGCCGGGAACCGTGCTGTGGCACCGGGATCGGCTGGACGAGGCGCAGCGAACGCTGCGCGAAATGCCCGGCGTCACCGTGCTCATCTACGACCAGCACTGCGCCGCCGACGCGCGCCGCCAGCGCAAGCGCGGCACGCTGCCGGTGCGCACCACCCGGGTGGTCATCAACGAGGCGGTGTGCGAGGGCTGCGGCGATTGCGGCGTCAAGAGCAACTGCCTGTCCGTGCAGCCGGTCGACACCGAATTCGGCCGCAAGACCCGCATCGACCAGACCTCGTGCAACACCGATTACAGCTGCATGGACGGCGATTGCCCGTCGTTCGTCACGGTGGAGCTACCTGAGCCGGGCAAGGCCAAGAAGCGCAAGGATGTTCAGCGGGCCGTGCCGCCCGTGCTGCCCGATCGCCGTGACGGCGCGCCGACCACGACGCAGAATGTGTTCCTCGCCGGTATCGGCGGCACCGGTATCGTCACCGTGAACCAGGTGCTCGCGACGGCCGCGCTGCGCGCGGGCTACGAGGTGGCCAGCCTGGACCAGATCGGCCTGAGCCAGAAGGCGGGCCCGGTGGTCTCCCACTTGCGTTTCGTCGCAGGGGAATTGGAGCCGGCGAACCGGCTAACGCCCGGCTCGGCCGACTGCATCGTCGCGTTCGATCTGCTCGCGGCCACCGACAACAAGAATCTGGCGTACGGCTCGAAGGTGACGACGGTCTCCGTCGCGTCGACCAGCCAGACCCCGACCGGGGACATGGTGTACGACAAGGCCGTTCGGTACCCGGAGGAGCAGACCCTGCTGTCCCGGCTCGAGCAGGTGTCGCGCGAGGTGCGTTCGTTCGACGCGCTCGCCGCCGCCGAGGTGCTGTTCGGCAATACCGCGGCCGCCAACTTCCTCATGGTCGGCGCCGCCTACCAGACCGGTGGCCTGCGCCTGCCCGCCGCCGCGATCGAGGAGGCCATCGAGATCAACGGTGTCGCGGTGAACGCCAATATCGCGGCGTTCCGCTGGGGCCGCGTCGCCATCGCCCAGCCGGACACCTTCGCCGCCGCGACCGCGAGGAAGCAGCGCAAGGCCGCCGAGATCGCCGTGCCCGCAGAGCTTTTCGCGAGCCTGACCGCGACGGGGGAGACCCGCAGGCTGGTCGAGCTGCGCGCGGTGGAGCTGATCGGCTTCCAGGGCGTGCGGATCGCCCGCGAGTACGTGCGCACCGTGCAGGACATCTGGGACGCCCAGCGGCGGGTGACCACCCGCACCGAGTTCAGCGAGGAGGTGGCTCGCGGCCTGTACAAGTTCACCGCGTACAAGGACGAGTACGAGGTGGCCCGCCGTCTCACCGACCCGGCGTTCCTGGACGACGTGACGGCCCAGCTACCCGAGGGCGCGAACCTCACCTACCGGCTGCACCCGCCGATCCTGCGGGCCATGGGCCGCAAGAAGAAGATCGGCCTCGGCCCGCGCAGCCACCTCGCCCTGCGCGTGCTCGCGAAGGGAAAGCGCCTGCGCGGCACCAAGTTCGATCCCTTCGGCTACGCCCACGTCCGCCGGGTGGAACGCGAACTGCTCGCCCACTACACCGAGATGGTGACCAGCCTCGCCAACCACCTCGACCCGGCCGACTACGACCGCGCCGTCGAAGCCGCGGCACTCACCGACATCGTGCGCGGTTACGAGGACATCAAACTCGCCAACGTCGAACTCTATGGAAACCGCCTGCGCGAGTTGGGCATCGAGCCCCCGCGCGTCTGAGACCGGTCCGGGTTGACGCCCCCGGACCGCACAGAAAACGGCCCGGAGCCTTGTGCTCCGGGCCGTTTCGCGTTGTCGCTCAGGAGCGTTCGGCGAGTTCACCGAGCCTGTCGATCGATGCGAGGAGCTTGTCGGCGGTGGTCGCCTTGGCGCGCGGCAAGCGTTTCTCGTCGGTCAGCTGTGTCCAGTCATAGGTGTGGGTCACCCGCGTGCGCGCTTCGCCCAGTGGTTCGAGTTGCCAGCGCCACAGGTGGCCGGGCGGTTCTTGACCCGGTTCTGCCGGGAGCCAGGCGATGCGGCGCCCTTCCTCGAACTCCACCACATGGTTCTCCCGGACAGTGTCTATGGTGAGGGTCATGGCGAAGACATCGCCGATGGCGTGCACGCGCTGTCCGGCCGCGGCCTGCGCCAGGTTGTCGTTGCCGTCCCAGTGCGGCTGCTGTGCCGGGTCGGCGATCAGTTCGAAGATCTGTCCCGCCCCGGCCGCGATCTCGCGGCTCGCGGTCACGATGCGAGGAGATTCGGTGTCGGTCATGAACTCATCGAAGCATCAGAACAGCGATTGCGCGTCGGCGGCGATGAGAAATCCGTGCCCACCCGAATCGCAGCGGACGCCGGAGGTCAGTGAGGTGCACGCGGTGCCGCGGACGATGATGGTCTGGCCGTATTCCAGGACCTTGCCGCCGCCCTGGGTGCTGCCGTGGGGCGGCTGTCCGACGAACAGGCCCTGGGTCAGGCAGCGGAACTTCGCTCTGCCGCCGTTGATCTCCGCGGCGACCGTCCGATTCGGCTGGGTACCACAGCCTTTCAGCTCATCGGGAACCACCGTGGCCTTGATCACCTGGCAGCCCGTGCCGATGCCGTCGGCATTGATGAACCCGCACAGGATATTTCCGCTCGGCGACTGGAAGTAGAACTTGTCGCCCTGCTGGAAATCACGTGCGTCGACGTTCGCGTCGTCGCGCGACGGCAGTGTCGTGCTGGTGGCCTGCGGCGCTTTCGCCTTGGTGGTGCCTGGCGAGCCGCCCTGGTTGTCCTGCGTCGAACCGTCGGCTGTCGCCGGGCTCGAAACATTCGTGCCGGACGGGGCCGCGGTCTTCCCGTTCTCGGTCGCACATCCCGCGAGCCCGCCCACCGCGGCAACCGCCGCGATCGCCAGAATCAGTGCCTTCATTCGACCTCCCAAACCGATACCGCTAACAAACCAATCGGTTCATCGATGCGAGCGACCAGCTCATTACTGCGGCAATGCAACGACTTTCGCGGTGCTGGCAGCTCGTGCCCTATCCACGACCCACGCACAAGGCCCGGACCGCCAGCCGGGCATTGCTCTTCCAACGCCGCAGGATCTCGGCGGACTCCGGATAGGGGACGGTGCAGTGCTACGACTGCCCGCGGCGGCGTTCCAGGAGGGCGCGGAGATTGGCGGCCGCGTCGGCGTTGCCGCCATCGGCTGCCTGCCGATACCACTGTTCGGCCTGGGGGAGATCGCCGCGCCCTTCGAGTAGGCGCGCAAGATTGTTCATACCCTCGAGGTGCTGGCTCTCCGCGGCCTTGCGGTACCACCCCTCGGCGTCCGCGAGGTGCCCGCGTCGCTCCAGGAAGGTGCCATAGTTGTTCATGGCGTCGGCGTCTCCGGTCTCGGCGCCCGCACGGTACCACCGGGTGGCACCGGCGATCTCGCCGCGTTGGTACAGCAGCCAGCCGAGGTTCGCCATGGCGAGCAGACTCCCACCCTCCGCGGCTTTCCGATACCACTGTTCGGCCTCGGCGAGCGCGCCACGGCGCTCCATCAGTGTGCCGAAGTTGTTCATGCCGTGGAGGTTTCCGCCCTCGATGGCGCGCCGGTACCAGCGCTCCGCCTCGGCGATCGAACCATGCCGCTCCAGCAGCCAGCCGACATCCACCATGGCCGCGCTGCTGCCCTGCGCGGCGGCCATCCGGTACCAGTGTTCCGCAGCGGCCATATTGCCTCGGCGCTCCATCATGGCGCCGAGCCGATTCATCGCGGTGGTGTTGCCGAGGTCGGCCCCTCGTCTGAGCCACTGCTGTGCCTCGATGCTCTCGCCGCGAACGTCGAGCAGGTCGGCAAGGTACACCATTGCAATGGCGTTCTCGCTGCCCGCGGCCTTGCGGTAGAGATTCTCCGCTTCGAAAACCTCGCCGCGCTCCGCCAACAGATTTCCGAGATCGACCATGGCCGCGGCGTTTTCGTTATCGGCTCCGCGTCGATACCACTGCTCGGCTTCGGTCAGTTCGCCTCGTCGGTGCAGTATCGAGCCGAGATGCGCCATCGCGGAAGCGTTTCCGGCTTCGGCCCCGCGTCGATACCACTGTTCCGCTTCGGTCAGTTCGCCTCGGTGGCGCAGTATCGAGGCGAGACTCTCCATCGCAGATGCGTTCGCGCCTTCGGCGGCCGCGCGATACCAGCGTTCGGCCCCGTCGATTTCGCCGCGGTTGTACCGTATCCAGCCGAGATGCTCCATCGCCGTGGTGTTTCCGCTGTCGGCGGCCGAGTGGTAGAAATCCTCGGCCTCTTCGGTTTCCCCACGGCCCTGCATTATGCGCGCAAGAGCCATCATGGCTGGTTCGTATCCACCTGCCGCGGCTTGCCGAAACCAGCCCTCGGCTTCCTCGACTTCGCCGCGCGCCTCGGTGATGGCGCCGAGTTCGTATGCCGCCGCGGCGTGGTCGTTGCTCGCCGCCTGTCGATACAGGCGCTCGGCCTTCGCGTCCTGTCCGCGTTGCGCCAGCCTGATCCCGAGCCGGTACATGCCGACCGGATCGCCGTTGTTCGCCGCGCGCAGATACCAGGTTTCGGCGTCGGCGACCTCGCCCCGGTCCTCCAGCAGTATCCCCAGATCACCCATCGCCGCGGCATGTCCGAGTTCGGCGGCCGCGCGGTACCATCGCTGCGCCTCGTCGTCCCGCCCGGCCTGCGCATAGTCCTCGGCCCTGCGGTACATGGCGTCGGCGCTGTACCCGCCGGTGTCGGCGGCGGCTCGGGCGAGTGCGAGCGCCAGCGCGGTATTGCGGCCGCTGGCCTGGGGCACCGGCAGACCGGCACGCTGCATCGTGGCTTTGAGCTCCCGATAGGCGACCTCGACCGTCAGGTACTCCATCCCCGCGGGTGGGCCCGTCCGCAGCACTTCGACCAGTGCGCCGGTGAAAGCCGTGCAGCCGAGCGCACCCCTCGCCGCGGCGAATTTGGTCTTCGTGTCGGTGGCCGTGAGCACGTAGCTGCCGTCGATTCCGGCGAGCTCCTCGAGAGCCCGGTTCTGCTCGGCCGCCGCCAAAGTTCCTGCGGCGAAGGCCTTTCCGCTGTGGCAGCAGTCCAGGATGACCAGCTTGATTCTGGCGCGGGAGTCGAGGATCTCCTGCCGGATCAGCCGATAGGGCACCGTCGTCCACGCCGGATGGGCACTCCGCGAACCACCGTGGGTGAGCCCGAGGTCGTTGTCCCGCAACGCGACACCGTGTCCCGAGAAGTAGAACAGCAGCAGGTCTTCGGCCTCGGCAGCGGCCGGGTGCAGCGCACCGAGGAACGCGGCACTGTCCGCCGGATCCGCGACAACGCGAATGTTCGTATCCGGCAGCTCCGTCTGCTCACGCAGCACCTCGGCGAGTTCGATCAGATTCCGCGCGACGGTCGGTAGTCGCTCGAAGCCCGAATCCGCCTGGTAGTGCGACGTTCCGATCAGCACCGCCCGAGACGTCGAGCGATCCGGCAGCCTCATCGTCGCCCCCATCGTCCGATTGGCTGCATGGTAAGCCGAAAGACGTTTCAGCAGCCCGGTTTCGCGCCGGTGTCGGATGCCGGCGTGAGTTGTGCCGACCGGTTTGCCGACGCCCAGGCGAGAGACAGGCCGATCACCATGATCGTGCCGATCGTTCCGGAAAACGCGATCACCGTTGCGGACTGGACGTACTGCGCTGCCAGGCCGAAGATCAGGATGGCGAAGCCCTGGGTGACTCGCATCATTGTCGTGAGCAGGCCGACCGCTTGGCCGCGCATGCTGTCCGGGATGGCCTGGGTGAAATCGGCGGCGAGTGGAATCCAGTAGTACAGGGCGATTCCCGAGATCACGATCAGCGCACATGCCATCGCTGCCGCGGGCACCGTGAAGAACAGTGCCAGCGGGGCGCAGCTGATGACGGACAGGACCGCGAGGTGCCGGGTCCGCTGGTCGGGGATGAGCATGGGGAGCAGCCACAGTCCGATGACGATGCCCGCGGGGCCCGCGCCCATCAGCAATCCGGCGACGGCGGGCCCGTGGTCGATCTGTGCCGCGTACGGTGCCGCGAGCGTCTCGGTCGCGAGGGTGGTCGCGATGGCAAACGGGAACAGCATGATCAACCGCAGCCGTGGGTCGCCGACGATGTAGCGGGTTGCGGCACGGGCGGATCCGAGCAGGGTCGGCCGGGCATCGGCGTCGGCGGTGGCCGGGCGGGCACGCACACCGAGCAGGATCACGATCCCGGACAGGAGGAAGGTGGCAGAGTTGAACATCAGGACGGGGGACAGCCCGGTGAGCGCGACGACCACGCCACCGAGGCCGTAGCCGATCGTGTACGAGAGGTGGTTGACCAGCTGGGTGATCGCGGACCCGCGCACCAGCTTCTTGCCGGGCAGGACGACGGACATGGTGGACAGGTATGCGCTGTTGAAGGGCGCGTCCACCAGCCGGATCGCGAACAGCAACGCCCACAACGCGATCAGCGGCATCCCCGGAATCGCCATGACCAGCAACAGCAGTGCGCGCCCGAGGTCGGCGGTGATCATGACCGCGCGACGGGGGAGCCGATCCGCGAGACCGGCGAGCAGCGGTCCGCCGATGAGGTCGGGGAGAACGGTCAGGGCGAACGTGACGCCCATCAGCGCCTCGGACCCGGTTTCGGTGAAGACCGCGATGGTCAGCGCGGCGCGGGCGAGGTAATCGCCGATGGTGGACAGCGACCGGCTGAGGAACAGCGCCCGGAACTCGCGCTCGGCGAAAATGGCCGCGTAGGTGACCCGTTCGACTGTCCGGCCCGCCCCCGACACCCGGCCCGCCCTTCTGTCCGATCGCGGCTATCGCGCACCGAACAGCCCAGCACCGACTCCGGTGCGGCGTCAATCCATCTGGTTCGCAGAGTGATTCGCGCTGCCGACAGGTTTCACAGCAGGGACGTGAGCCCGACCACGATCAGTGTGATGACCAGGCAGAACACCAGCAACGGTCGCCAAGGATCCGCGGACGTCCGCTTCACCCGGGCGCGCCGCCGGTTGACGGTGATGCGCGGCAGCAATGGGCCTCTGTCGAACGCGCCGGCCGCGTTGAGCCGGTGCAGGTGCCCCACCGTCGTCAGTTCGGCCGGAGTCATCGACCCCAGCTGAGACGGCGGCTTGTACGGGCACAGCGGAGTGTCGTGCCGCGAATCCAGACACCACACATTCAGGCACGTGTACAGCAGCAACGACAAACCTCCTCGACGGAAGCGCGTGGGGTTGGCGGAGCGAGCGTAGCGGGAACCGGCAGCCGCTGTGCCCGATGCCCGAATTCACACAATTGCGAACATAAGCAGAACGGGCCTCGGAACCAATGGTTCCGAGGCCCGTTCTCTAGTAGCGGGGACAGGATTTGAACCTGCGACCTCTGGGTTATGAGCCCAGCGAGCTACCGAGCTGCTCCACCCCGCGCTGCACGAGAAACATTACACGCGGGTGGCCGTACGACCTAATCGGTATCGGTGGGCAGGTCAGGTCACTCGAAGCGGATGCCCTGGGCCAGTGGCAGTTCGTCGGAGTAGTTGACGGTGTTGGTGGCGCGGCGCATGTAGGCCTTCCACGAGTCCGAGCCGGATTCGCGGCCGCCGCCGGTCTGCTTCTCACCGCCGAAGGCGCCGCCGATCTCGGCGCCGGAGGTGCCGATGTTGACGTTGGCGATGCCGCAGTCGGAGCCGTCGGCGGCGAGGAAGCGTTCGGCCTCGCGCTGGTCGCGGGTGAACACCGCCGACGAAAGTCCTTGCGGCACCGCGTTGTGCAGTGCGACGGCCGCGTCGAAGTCGTGGTAGGCGAGCACGTAGAGGATCGGCGCGAAGGTCTCCTCGCGCACCACCGCCGTCTGCGCGGGCATCCGCACGATCGCCGGGCGCACGTAGTAGGCGTCGTCGCCGAATCCGTCGACACGCTCACCGCCGCAGACTATTTCGCCGCCGTCGGCGACCGCCTGGTCGAGCGCGGCGCGCATCCCGGCATAACCGCGCTCGTTGATCAGCGGGCCGACCAGCACGCCGTCCTCGAGCGGATTACCTACGCGCAGTTGCCGATACGCCTTCTCGACCCGCTCGAGCAGTGGCCCGACCACGTCGGCGTGCACGATCAACCGGCGCAGCGTGGTGCACCGCTGCCCGGCGGTGCCCGCCGCCGAGAACACGATGGCCCGCGCCGCCAGCTCCAGATCGGCTGAGGGCGTGACGATCGCGGCATTGTTGCCGCCGAGCTCCAGCAGGCAGCGGCCGAACCGCGCCGCCACCTTCGGCGCGACGGTCTGCCCCATCCGCACCGAACCGGTCGCGCTCACCAGCGCGACCCGCTCGTCGTCCACCAGCCGCGCGCCGACCTCGGCGGTGCCCTGAATCAGTTGGTGCACTTGGGGATCCGCGCCGACGTCGGCGGCGGCCCTGCGCAACAGCGTGTGGCAGGCCAGTGCGGTGAGCGGTGTGGTCTCCGACGGCTTCCACACCACGGTGTCACCGCAGACGAGTGCGACGGCGGTATTCCACGCCCACACCGCGACCGGGAAGTTGAACGCCGAGATCACCCCGACCACGCCGAGCGGGTGCCAGGTCTCCATCAGCCGGTGGCCGGGCCGCTCCGAGGGCATGGTCCGCCCGTAGAGCTGGCGCGAGAGCCCGATGGCGAACTCGCAGATGTCGATCATCTCCTGCACCTCGCCCGCGGCTTCGGCGCCGATCTTGCCCGCCTCCAAGGTGACCAGCTCGGCCAGCTCGAATTTATGCGTGACCAGCAGCTCGGCCAGCCTGCGCACCACCGCCGCCCGGCCCGGCGCCGGTACCGTGCGCCACGACTCGAATGCCGTTGCGGCCCGGCCGATGGCCGCGTCCACCTCGTCGAGTGAGCTTGCCGACAGCGTCATGAGCTGCCCGCCGGTGATCGGGGTGCGGGCCGCCAAGGCCCCTGGCTCCGGTGCGTCGGCGCCGAGTGCGCGCAGCAGGGTCGCCGCACGTTCCGCCAGTTCCCGGGTGGTCTGATCGCCGAGTACGTCTGTCATCTGTTGCTCCGCTATACCTTTCGACCGCTGTGGAGTTCATAGGTGTTTCTGCCCCGAGGTGGGGTTGCTGGGTTAGCCTTCGCTGATGGCGGATACACCGGCACGACCCGTGCTCGACGACATCGATCGGCTACTGATTCGTGAACTGATGGCCGATGGTCGGGCCACCCTGTCGAACCTGGCCGAAAAGGCGAGTCTGTCGGTGTCCGCGGTGCAGTCGCGGGTGCGCAGGCTGGAAGCGCGCGGCGTGATCCGGGGATACACGGCGCATGTCGACCCCGAGGCGCTCGGTCAGTTGCTGTCGGCATTCGTCGCGATCACTCCTCTCGATCCGTCCCAACCCGACGACGCGCCCGCACTCTTGCAGCACATCCCGGGAATCGAGGCGTGCCACTCGGTGGCGGGCGACGAAAGCTACATGTTGCTCGTCCGAGTCGCTTCGCCGCGGCACCTGGAACAGCTGCTGCAGGAGATCAGGGCGACGGCCAACGTCCGGACACGAAGCACCATCATTCTGCAGACATTCTATGACAAGTAGCTGTTACGCGGACTTATTACGCAAATCTGTAGAGATTCCGTAAATATTTACGTACCCTCGGGGTGTGACCCTCGAACTGGAGCGCACCCGCGCGGGTGGTGACATCACACCGGTCACCACCCCCAACCGGGTACATGAGATCTTGTCCGCGAGCATCCTTGCCGACGGCTTCGACCTAGTGCTTGATCTGCGGCAATCCCGCGGCTGCCGCTTGGTCGACGAACTCGACGGCACCGCCTACTTAGACATGTTCGGCTTCTTCGCGTCCAACGCGCTGGGCATGAACCACCCCGCACTGGCCGACGACGCGGAATTCCGCGCCGAACTGGCCACCGCGGCGCTCAACAAACCGAGCAACTCCGACATCTACACCGTCGAGATGGCCCGGTTCGTCGACACCTTCGCGCGCGTGCTCGGCGATCCCGCCCTGCCGCACCTGTTCTTCATCGACGGCGGCGGCCTCGCCGTGGAGAACGCGCTGAAGGTCGCCTTCGACTGGAAGAGCAGGCACAACGAATCCAACGGCCGCCCAGCCGAACTCGGCACCAAGGTGCTGCACCTGACCGGGGCGTTCCACGGCCGCACGGGGTACACCATGTCGCTGACCAACACCGATCCGGTGAAGGTCGCGCGCTTCCCCAAGTTCGACTGGCCGCGCATCGACACGCCGTACCTGGCCGACGACGTCGACATCGAGGCCGCCGAGGCGCACGCGCTGGACCAGGCGCGCCGCGCGTTCGCCGAAAACCGGCACGACATCGCGTGTTTCATCGCCGAACCGATCCAGGGCGAGGGTGGCGACCGGCACATGCGCCCGGAATTCCTGCGGTATATGCAGGAGCTGTGCCACGCCAACGACGCGCTGTTCGTGCTCGACGAGGTGCAGACCGGCGTCGGGATGACCGGCAGTACCTGGGCTTACCAGCAGCTCGGCCTGCAGCCGGACGTGGTCGCCTTCGGTAAGAAGACCCAGGTGTGCGGTGTGATGGCGGGCGGGCGCGTCGACGAGGTGCCCGACAACGTCTTCAACGTCAGCTCCCGGCTCAACTCGACCTGGGGCGGCAACCTCACCGATATGGTGCGCGTGCGGCGCATTCTCGAGGTGCTGGAACGCGATGAGCTCATCGCGCGGTCCCGCCCGCTCGGCGCGCATCTGCTCGACCGGCTCGGCACGCTGGCCGACAAGTACACCAGCGTCACCGAACCGCGCGGGCGCGGGCTGATGTGCGCGATCACCTTGTCCTCGGCGGATTTACGGGACCGGGTGCTCACCACACTGCGTGAGCGTGAGCAGGTGCTGATCCTCGGCACCGGCGATCGCGGCATTCGTTTCCGTCCGCCGCTCACCGTCACCGGCGCCGAGCTGGATACCGCGGTGGACGCGTTGGATCGGGTGCTCGCCGACCTGGTGTGATTCGATGAGATGACATGTGCTGCGAATCAGGATGATTCGGGCGCGCGGCGCGGATTGCCGCCCTATCAGGTGACCAGCGCCTAGGCTTCGCTGCCATGTCATCTCGTCTTCACCACACCCTGGCACGGTGCAGCGCGTGAACCGACGTGCGGCACCACTGCTCTTATCGATCGCCGTTGTCGCGGCGGCCGGATGCTCCTCCATCAGCGAGGCGGGTTCGGCGGGTACGCAGGCCACCACCAGCGTGGCCGCAACCGCCACGACGATGCCACCGCACATGTCGAACCTGTTGCCCGGCATGCCGCCGCCGCTCTCGCCGACCGACGTGTACGCCGCGAACCGGGAACTGAGCCCGGCGGTGGCCGATCATCGGCCGCTGGTGTACGTGCCCAACAGTGAATCGCACACCGTCTCGGTGATCGATCCGGCCACCTTCCAGGTGATCGATACCTTCCCCGCGGGCGGTACCGAGCCGCAGCATGTGGTGCCGGCCTACGACATGCAAACCCTCTATGTCACCAACGATCTGCCGATCGGCGGTGGCAGCCTGCGGCCGATCGATCCGCGTACGGGACAGCCGGGCGACGCGCTGCCGGTCCGCGATCCCTACAACATGTACTACACGCCGGACGGTCAGTTCGCGCTCGTCGTCGCCGAGGCCGACAAGTCGCTGGACTTCTACGATCCGCGCACCTGGCAGAAGGTGCACGCCATGGCGGTGCCCGACTGTGCGGGCATCGACCACATGGACTTCACCGCCGACGGCCGCTTCGCCGTGGCCAGCTGCGAATTCGCCGGGCGCATGATGGTTTTCGACGTCGCGCAGCGCAAAGAGCTCAAGCTGATCGATCTGCCGGGCGGGCGTTCCGGCATGCCGCAGGACGTCAAGCTGTCACCCGACGGGCGCACCTTCTTCGTCGCCGACATGATGGCCGACGGCGTGTACACCATCGACGCGCTCACCTTCGAGAACACCGGGTTCGTCCCGACCGGCAAGGGGGCGCACGGGTTGTACGTCACCCGCGACTCCAAGCAGATGCTGATCACCAACCGGCACGAGGGCACCATCTCGGTCTGGGATTTCGCCGCCAATCAACTGGTGCGCAAGTGGGAGATCCCCGGCGGCGGCAGCCCCGATATGGGCAACATCTCCGCCGACGGAAATATCTTCTGGGTATCCGGCCGCCACCACGGCGTCGTCTACGCGGTCGACATCGCCAACTGGAATCTGCTGGCGAAGATCCCCGTCGGCCGCGGCCCGCACGGCCTCACGGTCTGGCCCCAGCCGGGCCGCTACTCCACCGGGCACACCGGCGTCATGCGCTGATCAGTAGTCGAGGTCCGACCAGGGGATGCTGATCGGGAACGGGAAATCGATCTCGACACCGTTCTCGTTGTCCTGCGGCGTCCACTCACCGGCCACGATGTAGTTCGCTGTGCGTAGCGGACGAACACCTTGCGGTATCCGGCCGTGGCCGGTCTCGAGGACATATGCGCGGATACTTGCGATGCCACGGGGGTTGCGCGCGAGTGCAACCTCCCAATACCACGGGATGCCAGCGCTGGCATAGCGGAACTTCTTGGCCTCAATGTCGGTTTGCGTGTTGGAGGGCGAGTGTACTTCGCCAACCAGCAGGGTATCGGTGGCGCGAACGTCCTTGTATTCCTCGATGCATCGAAACACCAGGAAGTCTGGCGTGAGGAAATTGGACTTCCCGCTCTTGCCCAAGAAGACGTTCGTCTCGAGCGCGACTTGCCAGCACTGCTCTGGGCACTCGGACATCGACTTTCGCGCGGCTCGGCGCAAAGCATTGAACAGGTTTGCTGTGTAAACCTGGTGCTCGGAAGGCCCACGCCGCACCCAAACGACACGACCATCCCACAGCTCGATCTGTTCCGCGATCTCCTCGGGAAGGCGTTCGAGCTCCTCCCAGGTCATGTACTCCGGGAGATCGGGCCGCTCGATGTGCGGAATCGACATGTGGTCATGGTATCCGCAGGCCGAGGGCGCCCTCCATGAATCGGCGCACCGCGGTCGCGCCGGTCTCGAGCGCGGGCTCGTAGCCGGAGCGGGCCCAGCCGGAGAGGTCGGCTGAGGTGTCACCGGTTGGGGTGACGATGATTTCGGCGACGAGTTCGGCGGTGGTGGGTTCGCAGACGGCCCAGGAGAAGTGGGTTTCGGCGTCCCACTGAGCGGTGCGGATGGCGACGTAGTCCGGATCGGTGATGCCGCCCTCGGCGAGGGCGGGCCGGTCATCGATGCGTTCGTCGGCGCGCAGCGCGCGCAGGTACCAGGCGCCCGCGTTGATCTCGACGGGTTCCATCAGCCTCGGTCCTGATCGTCGGGCTTGCCGTGGCGGCGGTCGAGCCGGTCCTGCCTGCGCTCCAGCCGATCCCGGTGACGATCGATGCGTTGCTGGTGCTTGTCGAGATCTACCCGGCGGCGCTTGTCATGCCCTCGGCGGCGTTCGTCGTGGTTGTGGCGCCCGCCGAACAGCAGCGCGCCAGCCAGCGGGATGGCGAGGAACCACAGCCACTGGTTGGTGACGAAGAACAGGATGATCGCCGCGATGACGATCACCGGCATCGCCCGCTCCGGCAATGCCGCCAGGAACGCATTCGGCTTCTTGACCGGTGGTGGGGCGGGGGCCGCAGGCACGGGCAGGTCCGTGAACACCTGCTCCAGGTCGCCGCGGGTCAGCGCGGTCGCGACCACCGCGCTGCGCTCGTCGAATTCGGCGACACTGAGCCGGCCTGCGGCGAAATGATCCGAGAGCCGCTGTAGCGCCTCCTCGCGTTCCGCGGTGCCGATGCGGATCTCGGGGACCTCACTCATACAACAAAGGCTAGCCTCCGCGCCGCCCTCGGTGCCGGGCAGTTGACCAGCACTGTCCGGCGGGGCGGATTCGCCGCTGTGCGCGGGCATCGGCCGGTGCGGCGCACTATGCTCCAATTACGGCCGGGCGCTACGACTTTCGTCGTGCGCGCGGCCGTTGTCGATGTGGACACGAGAGGATTCGCGGCAATGGGGGAGGACCGGTTCGGTCACTATCGGTTGGAGCGGCCCCTCGGTCACGGCGGGACGGGGCAGGTCTGGCTCGCCTATGACATGTCCACCTACCGGACAATCGCGCTGAAGGTACTGCCCGCCGAATTCGCCGAGGACGAGACCTACCGGCGACGGTTCGAACAGGAGGCGCGGCTCGCGGCGCGACTGCGCAGTCCGCACATCGTGCCGATCCACACCTTCGGTGAGATCGACGGCCGCCTCTACGTCGACATGGCTTTCATCGAGGGCACCGACGTCGCGACGATGCTCGGCACCGACGGCCCGCTGACCCCGGTGGCCGCGGTGGACATCATCGCGCAGACCGCCGCCGCCCTCGACGTCGCACATCGGGAGGGGCTGATCCACCGCGACGTCAAACCGTCCAACATCATCGTCGACGCCAACGGATTCGCCTACCTGATCGACTTCGGTGTCGCGCACCGCACCGGGCAGGCCGCGCTGACCGGCACCGGCCCGTCGATCGGCACCCTCGCCTACACGGCGCCGGAGCGTTTCAGCGGCGAGGCCGATGCGCGCTCGGACATCTACGCGCTCGCCTGCGTTCTCTACGAAACACTCACCGGCCGAAGGCCATACGGCGATACCGACCCGGCCGACCAGATGCGCGCACACCTCACGGTGCCGCCCCCGCTCGCGGCGGACGTCAACAGGGCCGTGCCCGCCGCGCTGGACGATGTGATCGCCCGCGGCATGGACAAGGATCCGGACCGCCGATACGTCACCGCCGACGACTTCTCCCGTGCCGCCTATGCCGCACTGAGCGCGCTCGCGGATGCCGAGGTGACGGCGGTGCTGCCGATCCTGCCCGCGTCGGCACTGCCGCCGTCCCCCGATATCGGCGCGCCCGAAGCGTATTCACAAGTCCACGGTTCCGCGCAGGGCGCTGCGCGGTCCGACGCGGTCGTGTACGCGAATTCCACTGCGATGGAGCAATATTCGGGAACACATCACTCGGATCCGGTGGGGCCGCGCGAAGCGTGGGCCGACGATCGGCCCGGGTCGGTATCGCAGGGGGTGGAGCCGGGGGTCGGTTCGGTGGGCGGGCGGCAGGACTGGCTGGACGGCCCGGAGACTTTTTCGAATCATGGTGGGGAAGAGGGGAATCCACGTTCCGTCAACGCATCGCGAGGTGGCTCGCCCGAGGTGCGTTCGGATGCGGATGGAGCAGAGGCGAATACGCGATGGCGGACGCGTGCGCAGGCCGGGCGGCAGCGCGAGGAACGTGCGCGGCAGGCGTCGAAAGCCAAACGCAAGAAGATGATCCAGCTGTCTCTGGTTGCGCTGGTCGTGCTGCTCGCCGCGGCGGGTGGCGGTGCGGTGTGGTTCTGGCGTCAGAGTACGGCGCCGGGTAGTGCCGCCGCGGGCGAAGCCGCACCCGGTGCGGCCGGTACTCCGGCGCCGCCGCCTGTCCCGGTCACCGCGGTAACGCCGCGGACCGTGACCGCCAAGATCTCCGTTGGCGCCGGCCCGTCGGATATCGCCATCGACCCGCTGGCGCACACCGCGTACGTGGTCAACACGGGTGACAAGCCCGACCAGGGCACCGTTTCGGTGATCGACACCCGCGCCAACAGGGTGACCGCCACCATCGAGATCGGTTCGTACCCGAGCGGTATCGCGCTCGATCCGGCATCGCACACCGCGTATGTCAGCTGGACGCCGCCGTCGGTGCCGGCGCAGCCGGGCACGGACAACGTCGCCAGCGTCAGCGGCCGGGTGTCCGTCATCGATACGCAGAGCAACACCGTCACCGCCACCATCGGTGTCGGGGAGAATCCGCAGGGCATCGCGCTCGATCCCGCGTCGCACACCGCCTATGTCGCCAATCGAGGCAGTATGGTCGGCGACAACTCCGGCAGTTCGGTCTCGGTGATCGACACCAGGACCAACAAGGTGACCGCGACCGTCAAACGTCTCTCCTACGCCACCGATGTCGGGGTGGATCCGCAGACACGCGCCGCCTATGTGGCGAGCTACCCGGGCAGCGCGGTGTCGGTGATCGATACCGGCACCAATGCGGTGACCGCGACGCTGAAACTCGGCAAGTCGACCACCGATGTGGTGGTCGATCCGAAGACGAGCACCGCCTACCTCGTCGGCGACGGATCCCTCTACGTGATCGACACCCGCACCAACGCGATCACCGCCACGGTGAAGGTCGCCCGCCCGCAGCACATCGCCATCGACCCGCAGGCCAACACCGCCCTGATCACCACCAACGCGCAGGGGCGGACCTCGACACCGAACGGCCAAGTGGCGGAACCGGTCCTGGTCGTCGACACCGCAACCAACACGGTCGCCGCGAGCATCGATGCGGGCCCTTACCCCTCCGGCATCGCCGTCGACCCGCAAACGCACGTCGCCTACATCACCAACTACAAGGAGGGCACCGTCACCGTATTGACTCCCGCCTGAGCTGTCGCACTGTCGAGCATTCGATCGCCACGCAATTCTCGACGCGCTCGACGAACTTCCGCCGCGGGCGGACCCGATATGCGGCAGAGCCCTGTCACCTCCTCGGCCTGCTCGGCGCGCGGAACAGGGCGTGCTGACCGGTTCTCGGCGCCGTTCGGGGCCGACGGTGGTTCGGCATACTCGGACCAGGCTCGCGGAACAGTCTCTCGGTGCAGTCGATTGGTTTCGCCGGTGCGCCGGTCGTGTCCAGAACGTTGGGTAGGTCACATGATCGATGCGTTGGTTGGGCGGTAGGCTCCAAGGCAGGCTCGGCGCTTGAAATTTCTACCGTGAGCTGGGCTTTCGGTGTGCTGCGGCGATTTGTCAACGGTGACACGGAGGTTCGGCGATGGGGGATATCGGGTTCGGGCGGTACCGGCTGGAGCGAATGCTCGGCAAGGGCGGGATGGGGCAGGTCTGGCTCGCCTACGACACCGTGGCGGAGCGCCGGGTCGCGCTGAAGTTGCTGCCTGCCGAACTCGCGGCCGATGCCGGATACCGCAAGCGCTTCGAGCGTGAGGCCGAAATCATCGCGGCGCTGCGCAGCCCGCATGTCGCCGCCATTCACTCGCACGGCGAGATCGACGGCCGGTTGTTCATCGATATGGCGTTCATCGAAGGCACCGACCTCGGGGCACGGCTGAGCACCGACGGACTCATACCGCCCGCGGTCGCGGTCGGCATCATCGGACAGGTGGCGGCGGCGCTCGACGCGGCCCATCGTGCCGGCCTCGTGCACCGGGATGTGAAGCCGTCCAATATCGTCGTCCGGCCCGACGGCGCCGCGTTCCTCATCGACTTCGGCGTCGCGCACCGCACCGGCCAAACCGCGATCACGGCAACCGGTTTCGCGATGGGGACCTGGGCGTACATGGCGCCGGAACGCTTCACCGGCAAGACCGACGCGCGCTCGGACGTCTACTCGCTTGCCTGCGTGCTCTACGAGTGCGTGACCGGCCGCCGCCCCTACGGCGATACCGACCCGGCCCAGCAGATGCACGCCCACCTGCTCACCGAGCCGCCGCGCGCGGCCGTCCGCAATCCCGCCGTCCCGCGCGAACTGGACGAGGTCATCGCTCGTGGTATGGCCAAGCATCCCGACGCGCGCTATTCGGCTGCGGGCGAATTCGCCACCGCCGCACGGATCGCGGTGAATCGCGCGGCGTACCCACCGGCCGCGGTGCCGCCGAATCCGACGAAACACCTACCCGATCCCGGCCTACCGCCGACCCGAGTCGCCACCCACCCGCCGTTCGACCCGTCCACCCGCTATCCGGCTCCGCCGCGGCCAACCAAGGTAGCGACTCGGCAGTCACCCCCGCCCTACCCGGCGACGAATCGCCCCGGCATGCGCCCGGCCCGAGTCGAGACGCGCGCGTCCAATCGCCCCAACGGCGCGTTCCCGGCGGGTGTGCCGCCCACTCGGATCGAGACCCGCGCGTCGAATCGGCGTAACGCCACGGTCCAGGCGGGCCTGCCGCCCACTCGGATCGAGACCCGCCACGCACCGGCACACGCGCTCGTGCGCGCCGAAAGACCAGTGGCCCCACCGAATCCGCGGCTGTGGTCGCCGCAGCCGCGCCAGTGGTACCTATGGCGCAGACCCGCACCAGCCCCCGTCCGTGGACGACGCGTATTTCCCACCCCCGAACGGCCGCAGCGGCGACGTCGCAGAAGCATGGCCTCCCGAGTCATCCTGTGGAGCCTGCTCCTACTGCTCTCCCCATTCCTGCTCGCCGCGGGCTGCGCCGCACTGGTGGTCCTCGCCGACCCGGACGGCACCGCCCCCGCCCCGCAACCCCCATCACCGGTAGCGGTGGTCGACTCCCCACCGGAGGAGCAACCGAACCCCTACGCCCCGATCCCGCAGGTGACCGTCCCGTCGCTGTCCCTCCCCTGGGCGAATCGGTAACCGGTGAGACCGCGGGCACTGCCGAGGAACTCGAGGCGCGTCCGGCCGGGGATTCGAGCGTCCGTTCGCCCGATCCCCGGGTGATTGCCGGGCAACCCTTGCGACCGGCCCGTGGAGCTGGGCTGCGGCCGGAAAGGCGGAGATCCGGCGAGCGCAGTCAAATGGCTCCTGATTACGGCGTGTCGCAGGGCCATTCGACTGCGCTCGGCGGACAAGAACCGGGTGGTGTCAGACGGCTCGGTTCGGCTGCTCCACGCGGTGCACACCCATCGTGGTCCGATGCGGCCCTGCCATCGAGCCGGTGCAGTGGTCAGCGGCGCTGGGATACGAGGTCCGGCGAGCGCAGTCATATGGCCCTCGATTACGGCGTGTCGCAGGGCCATTCGACTGCGCTCGGCGGCAGCGCGGGATGTCAGGCGGTGCGGAGGGCGGCGAGGGCGTCGTGGACGGCGCGGCGGCCGATGTGCAGTGCCCTGGCGAGTAGGTCGGTATCCGTTGCGGCGCTGCCGATATCGGGGGAGCCGAGGGGTGGGTGGATCTGCAGGACCGCGTTGCCCTGGTCGGCGAGGAAGCGGTCTTCGATGAATTGCTGGTGGGGTCGCTGCAGCCAGGCGCGGTATGCGCCGGGGGCGCGCATGCGCATGTAGCCACCGCCGACGATGCTGTGCAGCCGGGAGGCGGGTGGGCGGCGCTCGTCGGTGCGGCGGGTGCGCAGCACCAGGGCGTGGGTGGCGCCGGCGCGCACCGCGCTGCGGATCGGCACGGTTTCGGTGAGGCCGCCGTCGAAGTACTGCGCGCCACCGAGCGGGACCGGTGGACCCGCCAGGATCGGCAGACCGGCCGAGGCGCGCAGCGCGGTCATCAGCGTCGGCTTGTCGACGATGTGCTCGTGCAGATCGACGGCGTGGCCGGTGTGGATATCGGTGGCGATGGGGTGAAAGGTGGTCTGGTTGGCCAGGATCGCGGGAAAATCCATCGGCTCCAGGCCGTCGTACACCTGATGCACCAGGTAGTGCAGGTCGAAGGCGGGCCGCCCGCGCAGCAGCCTGGCCGGGTCGATGGCGCGGCGCATGATCGCCGGATCGGTCCATGCCCGCATGCCTGCGATCGCGCGCCCGCACAGCAGCCACGCACCGTTGATCGCGCCCGCGGAGGTGCCGTAGACGGCGTCGAAAATGCCTGACAGACCCAGCTCTTCGAGCGCGGACACCATCCCGCTCGAGTACACGCCCCGACTGCCGCCGCCCTCGACGACGAGCACGAGCCGATTGCCGTCGTCGCGGCTCGCCGACGCCCGGCGCCCGCGGATCACGTCCGCGACGGCGGACCCACTCGACGAACTGGTCACCGGACCACGATACGACAGCCGCGGAAGGCGCGTCGAAGACCAGCGGTCCCGCCGGACGGTATTCGCCGGTTGTTTACTTGTCCTCGACCAGGCAGCACCTCGCGCGGCCGCGATTCGAGTTCCTCGGTACCGACGGCGCCTACGGGCGCACGGAAACCGGCAAGCTCACCGGCGGCCGCGCCGCCGCCGGGTACCGGCACCGCTCGTTGTCCTCCGCGCAAACCCGCGAGGCGAACAGTGGTCTCGCCGCAACGATGCAGTGCCGCACCCGGTGGACGATCCGCCGGACGATACGCCAGCGGCCCGTCGACTCGGTCGAGTCGACGGGCCGCGGCGGTGCGATGCCTACTTGATCTCGGCCAGCACGGTGCCCTGGGTGATCGCGGCGCCCGCCTCGACGGACAGACCGGTGACCACGCCCGCCTTGTGCGCGTTGACCGGGTTCTCCATCTTCATGGCCTCGAGCACCACGATGAGGTCGCCCGCCTCGACGGCCTGGCCCTCTTCCACGGCGACCTTGACGACGGTGCCCTGCATGGGTGCGGTGACCGCGTCACCGGAGGCCGCACCGGCGCCCGCGCCGCCACGCTTGCGCGGCTTGGGCTTCTTGCGCACCACGCCTGCGCCGTTGCCCGCGGCGGACCCGCCGCCACCGACGGTGAAGTTGCCCGGCAGCGAGACCTCGACGCGACGGCCGCCGACCTCGACGACGACCTTCTGCCGCGGCAGTTCCTCGTCCTCATCGGCGGGCGCGCCGCCACCGGTGAACGGCTCGACGGTGTTGACCCACTCGTTCTCGATCCACTTGGTGTAGACGTCGAACTTCGCGCCGTCACCGATGAACGCCGGATCCTCGACGATCGCGCGGTGGAACGGGATGACCGTGGCCAGACCGTCGACCTCGAACTCGGCGAGCGCGCGCCGCGCCCGCTCCAGCGCCTGGGTGCGGTTCTCGCCGGTGACGATCAGCTTGGCAAGCATCGAGTCGAACTGCCCGCCGATGACGCTGCCCTGCACCACACCGGAATCCACGCGCACGCCGGGGCCGGTCGGCTCCTTGTACACCGCGACGGGGCCGGGGGCGGGCAGGAAGCCGCGGCCTGCGTCCTCGCCGTTGATGCGGAACTCGATCGAGTGGCCGCGCGGCTTCGGATCCTCGGTGAACTCCAGCTCCTCGCCGTTGGCGATGCGGAACTGCTGACGCACCAGGTCGATGCCCGCGGTCTCCTCGGTGACCGGGTGCTCGACCTGCAGACGGGTGTTCACCTCGAGGAACGAGACGGTGTCGCCCTGCACCAGGTATTCCACGGTGCCCGCACCGTAGTAGCCGGCCTCCTTGCAGATGGCCTTGGCGGAGGCGTGGATCCGCGCGCGCTGATCGTCGGTGAGGAACGGCGCGGGGGCCTCCTCGACCAGCTTCTGGAAGCGGCGCTGCAGCGAGCAGTCGCGGGTGCCCGCGACGATCACGTTGCCGTGCTTGTCGGCGATGACCTGCGCCTCGACGTGGCGTGCCTTGTCGAGGTACTGCTCGACGAAGCATTCGCCGCGGCCGAACGCCGCGATCGCCTCGCGGGTGGCCGACTCGAACAGCTCCGGAATCTCCTCGATGGAGTGCGCGACCTTCATGCCGCGGCCACCGCCACCGAAGGCGGCCTTGATGGCGACCGGCACGCCGTACTGCTTCGCGAATTCGACGACCTCGTCGGCGTTCTTCACCGGGTCCTTGGTGCCCGCGGCCATCGGCGCCTTGGCGCGCTCGGCGATGTGGCGGGCGGTGACCTTGTCGCCGAGGTCGCGAATCGACTGCGGGGACGGGCCGATCCAGATCAGCCCGGCGTCGAGGACGGCCTGGGCGAAGTCGGCGTTCTCGGAGAGGAATCCGTAGCCGGGGTGGATGGCGTCGGCGCCGGAGCGCGACGCGGCGTCGAGGATCTTGTCGAACACGAGGTAGGACTCGGCCGAGGTCTGACCGCCGAGGGCGAAGGCCTCGTCGGCGAGCTTGACGAAGGGGGCATCGGCGTCCGGTTCCGCATAGACCGCGACGCTGCCGATTCCGGCATCCTTGGCCGCCCGGATCACGCGCACGGCGATCTCGCCTCGGTTAGCTACGAGTACCTTCGTGATCCGCGCGCTGGCATGGCTGGGCACTGAGCCTCCTGGTTGCAATCTTTGGTCGCTTCGCGGGGGATAGGTCGCTGCGCAGGCTCCGCTCCCGTGGTCCACAACTTACGTCTCGGGCGAGTGTAGGCAGTCTGCCAACAGACGCCGAACTCGGCCAGTCCTACTGAACAGTAGGTGGTGGATCACACCGCGCTGTCGAATGTGATGAAAGCCGTTCGCGTATTACCGGCTTCGACTCTTCCGAGAACTTACCGTAGGCGCCTCGCCGGGTTCATCCCCCTTGGCAATCGGCATCCGCACGGAGTTCCCCCACTCGGTCCACGAACCGTCGTAATTGCGCACGGTGTCGAAGCCGAGCAGGTAGGTCAGCACGAACCAGGTGTGGCTGGAGCGCTCGCCGACCCGGCTGTAGACGACCAGGTCGTCTTGCGCGCCGTGCGCGCCGTAGATCACGTCGAGTTCCGCGCGCGGGCGCATGCGCCCGTCGGCGCCGAATGCCGCGGTCCACGGGATGTTCACCGCGGTGGGAATATGCCCGCCGCGCAGCGCCGCGTCCTCCGGATTGATCGGCGGCTGGATCAATTCGCCCGAATACTCTTCCGGCGAGCGCACATCGATCAGCGGGCTGCCGAGATGGGCGAGCACGTCCTCGCGAAAGGCGCGCGCGGTCGAATCGTCGCGGCGCACCGTCGGATATTCGCTGCGCGCCGGATAGGGCAGATCGAAGGTGGTGTCGCGCTCCTCGGAGATCCACGCGTCGCGGCCGCCGTCCAGCAACCGCACGTCCTCGTGGCCGAACAGGGTGAACAGCCACAGTGTGTGCGCCGCCTGCGCGTTGCCGCGATCGCCGTAGACGACCACGGTATCGTCGCGGTCGATTCCCTTGGTGCGCATCAGTTCGGTGAAACGCGATCCGTCGATATAGTCGCGCGTGACCGGATCGTTCAGATCACCCCGCCAATCGATCTTGGTAGCACCCGGAACATGCCCGATGTCGTACAGCAATATGTCTTCGTTGGACTCCACGATCTTGAGTCCCGGCGCGCCTATGTTTGCCGACAGCCACTCTGTGGTTACTAGTCGGTGAGGATGCGCGTAGGCACCGAATGCGGGTTGTGGGTCCGGGGCAACGGGCACGATTGTGGTCCTTCACGCGTGGTAGACGGTGGTTACGGCGGTTCGGGTCTCACAGCGATGGTATGTGTGGGGCGATAGTGAAACTCGTTTCAGATCACGAATCGGCTGAATGGGCGAATAAATCGCACCCACATCCGATAAAGTCTCCCGGGAGGAGGGGTGAGCTATGTCCGATTCTTGGCCGCGGCGGCGACTGCTCGCGATCCTACGTGGCGCCAGCGAGCCCCTCGATGCCCAGGAACTGGCCAGAATCACCGGGCAGCACGTCACCACCGTTCGGTTTCATCTGGATGTACTCACCCGCGAATCCCTGGTGCGGCAATTCCAGCAGCCGCCGCGCGGCCGCGGCCGCCCGCGCATCGGATACAGCGCGGTGCAGCGATCGGTCGGCTATCAGGAGTTGGCGCAGGTTCTCGCTGATCAGCTCGGTCCCGATCCGCGCAGGCGCTCGGAGGCGGCCATTGCCGCGGGCCGGGCCTGGGGTGCGAAACTCGACGCCGTCGACCATCCGGTGGAGTCACTGGAGGACGCCAAAGACGTCGTCATGACGCTCACCTCGGAGCTCGGCTTCGCGCCGGAGCGCGATCCCGCGTCGGAGACCCCCGAGCAGGCCATGGTGCGGCTCACCGCGTGCCCGCTGCGCGAATTGGCCCGTACGCACTCCGAGGTGGTGTGTGGCGTGCATCTCGGCCTGATCAAAGAGGTGCTCGAACGCAACGGCGCGCGTGGCGAAATCAACGTGCGGCTGCACCCGTTCGTCGAGCCGGAACTGTGCGTGGTCCGGCTGGAGCTGCTCGCCGCGCATCGCGAGCCGGAACCCGCGCCGGTCCCGGTGGTCGCCGAGCCTGCCGTCGAGCCGATGATCGCGCCGTCAGGCGGGCGGGTGGCTCCACAGTTGCGCAATGCCGACCCCAACATCGCCAAGCAGTCGGCGCAGCAGTGGTAGGCCGATCCCGATCACGCTCGACGGATCGCCCTCGATGCGATCGACGAACCAGCCGCCGAGGCCGTCGAGCGTGAACGCCCCCGCCACCTGCAGCGGCTCGCCGGTGGCGATGTAGGCGTCCAGCTCGTCCGGATCGGGTTTCGCGAAATGCACTGTGGTGGAACTACAGTCGACCGCCTCGGCGGTGATCTCCCCGTCCGTCAGGCGGAGTACGCAGTGTCCGGTCACCAGATCCGCACTGCGCCCTGCCATTTCGGTCCAGCGGGCGCGTGCCACCTCCGGGGTGTGCGGCTTGCCCTGCAGGGTGCCGTCCACCAGCAGCATCGAATCACAGCCCACCACAACGCAATCGGCGGGCAGCGCGGCAGTGGCGGCGACATCGCGTGCCTTCGCCCGCGCCAATTCGACGACGACGGTCTGTGGCGAGGTGCCCGCGGGCAGCGCGGCGGCCACGGCGTCCTCGTCGACGCCGGAGATGTGCACGACGGGTTCGACGCCCGCCGAGCGGAGTACCTCGCGGCGGGCCGGTGACGCGGAGGCGAGAACCAGGCTTGTCACGTTCAGTCGCGCAGGTGCGACAGTGCCGGGAACGCGTAGGGCGAAAACGGTGACGATCCCCGGTGCATCAGGGTGGGGCGGCCCCACTGATCCTGGGGGCCGGTCGGCCCGGTGGCGGCGGCGCTGTTCGCGGCGGCGGTGAGCACGCACACCAGCGCCGCGACCTCGGCGTCGCTCGGCGAGCCCTTCTCGATCCGGATGAACGGCTGTTCGGTCGCGGCGGGGACGGCGTCCACCTCGGCGGCCACGGTCGACTCGACCTCGTCCATGATCGGGTCGACTGTGAGATCCAGTTCGGCGGCGGTCAACACATCTTCTTCTGCCACGGCTGTCACAGTGCCAGATCCTCTCTCTGCCTCGATCGGGCGTGTTCCCTAACTCGATGTCCTGGAGGTGACGCAATCAACCCCGGCGGGACGGCGCAAGCTCGACTCATGCTCTCTGTAACCAGTGTGCGCGGCCTACCGAGGGTAGCGCGCATCACAGCGGAATGTTGCCGTGTTTCTTCGGCGGCAGACTCACCATCTTGCGCTCGAGCAGCCGCAGCGCCGAGACGATCTGGCCGCGGGTGTGCGACGGCGGGATGACCGCGTCGACATAGCCGCGCTCGGCGGCGACGTACGGATTCACCAGGGTGTCCTCGTACTCGTTCTGCAGCTCGAGCCGCAGCGTATCGACGTCGGAGCCGTCCTTGGCTGCCTCTTGCAGCTGCTTGCGGTAGACGAAGCCGACCGCGCCCGACGCGCCCATCACGGCGATCTGGGCGGACGGCCAGGCCAGGTTCACGTCGGCGCCCATGTGCTTGGAACCCATGACGTCGTAGGCGCCGCCGTAGGCCTTGCGGGTGATGATGGTGATCTTGCCCACAGTGGCCTCGCCGTAGGCGTAGAGCAGCTTCGCGCCGCGCCGGATGATGCCGTTGTACTCCTGGCCGGTGCCTGGCAGGAAGCCGGGCACGTCGACCAGGGTGATGATCGGGATGTTGAAGGCGTCGCAGGTGCGCACGAAGCGCGCGGCCTTCTCCGAGGCGTCGATATCGAGGCAGCCTGCGAACTGGGTCGGCTGGTTGGCCACGATGCCGACGCTGCGGCCGTCGATGCGGCCGAAGCCGACGATGATGTTCATCGCGCGCTCGGCCTGCACCTCGAGGAATTCGTCGTCGTCGAGCAGGCGGCGGATCACCTCGTGCATGTCGTACGGCTGGTTCGGCGAGTCCGGGATGATCGTGTCCAGCTCGAGGTCCTCGTCGGTGAGCGAATCCTCGATGGCGCCGGTGATCGGGTCGGTGGCCGGGTAGCGCGGCGCCTCGGCGCGGTTGTTGCTCGGCAGGTAGCTCAGCAGCTCCTTGACATAGTCGAGCGCGTCCTGCTCGCCGGAGGCGACGTAGTGCGCCACACCGGATTTCGTCATGTGGGTGTGCGCGCCACCGAGGTCCTCCATGGTGACGTCCTCGCCGGTGACCGTCTTGATGACGTCCGGACCGGTGACGAACATCTGGCTGGTGCCGTCGACCATCACCACGAAGTCGGTCAGCGCGGGGGAGTAGACGTGCCCGCCCGCGGCCGCGCCCATGATCAGCGAGATCTGCGGGATCACGCCGGAGGCCTGGATGTTGCGGTGGAAGATCTCGCCGTACAGGCCGAGCGAGACGACGCCCTCCTGGATGCGCGCGCCCGCGCCCTCGTTGATGCCGATCAGCGGGCGGCCCGTCTTGAGCGCCAGATCCATGACCTTGACGATCTTCTCGCCGTACACCTCGCCGAGGCTGCCGCCGAAGACGGTGACGTCCTGGCTGAACAGGCAGACGTCGCGGCCGTCGATGGTGCCGTAACCGGTCACCACGCCGTCGCCGAGCGGCCGGTTGCTCTCCAGGCCGAAGTTGACGCTGCGGTGCCTGGCCAGCGCGTCGAGTTCCACGAACGAGCCCTCGTCCAGCAGGGCAAGGATGCGCTCGCGGGCGGTCATCTTGCCCTTGGCGTGCACCTTGTCGACCGCGGCCTCACCCATCGGGTGCTTGGCCTCTTCCAGCCGATTCCGCAGGTCAGCCAGTTTCCCGGCGGTGGTGTGGATATCGGGGGCGCCCGCCGATTCCTGCGCGGGCTGCTGCTGGACACTCGTCATGGCTTCGGAGTGTAACCAGTGGCAGTGCTTCTCTCTAACCGAGCACCGGCTACCGACGAGTAGAGAACTCGCAGCTAGATCATATTTCGGACCCGCGAATCCCGGTGAACTTCCTGGTCATTCGCCCACGTCGCGCCATGCCGTCCTGGACCGTGCCCGCGGAAAATCGCTGTCGCCGGGCACCGGTGCCGAAATACACTCGCAGCATCGTATTTTCGGGCTCAGGGGAGGAGCGAGCAATGTGGGCATGGAGTCGAATCGTCGCCGAATACGCCACGGCCGCGACGAGCATCCGAGGGCGAAGGGGGCACGCCGCGCCTGCCGTCACAGATCCGGACTATCTCGAATACCTCGACGAGGCCGCCGAGCGTCTGGTCACGGTGGGTGACTACGCCCTGGTCGGGTAGCGAGTAGCCTGCCGATGTGCAGAGGCCACCGTTGGATGCAGAGCAGTTGCGGCGCAGTCTCATCGAGTCGCCGGGACTGAAGTTCTTTTCCAGGATCGATGTGGTCGAGTCGACCGGGTCGACGAATGCCGATCTGATCGCGCGGGCCGGTGACCCCGGCGCGGATCACAGCGTGCTGATCGCGGAGGCGCAGGAGACGGGCCGCGGCAGGCACGCCAGGACCTGGGTGAGCCCGCCGCGGGCGCAGATCGCCATGTCGTTGCTGGTGCGGCTGCGCGGTATCGAGCCGGCGGCGCTCGGCTGGCTGCCGCTGCTGACCGGTGTCGCCGTGGTCGACGCGGTGCGCGCGACCGCCGGCGTGCAGGCGAATCTCAAGTGGCCCAACGATGTGCTGATCGATGGGCGCAAGGTCGCGGGCATTCTGGCCGAGGTCGCGGCGGGCGGCGGTGCGCCCGCCGTTGTGGTCGGCATCGGACTGAACGTGAGCCTCGCCGAAGCGGAACTGCCGGTGCCGCATGCCACGTCGCTGACGCTGGCCGGTGCCGGTGCTGTCGATCGCACGCGGTTGGCGCTCGCACTGCTCACCGAATTCGCCGCGCGCTTCACCGCGTGGCAGGACGCGAACTGGGCCAGCGCCGATCTCGCCGCCGCCTATCGTGCGCGCTGCGTCACCCTCGGCAGCGAGGTGCGCGCCGAACTCCCCGGCGGCGAGGTGCGCACCGGCATCGCCACCGACATCGATGACACCGGCCGCCTGCTGATCGACAGCCTGCCGGTCTCCGCCGCCGACGTCACCCATCTGCGCCCTGCCCAATGACAAGCTCCGCTCGATAAAGAACAGCCGCACACGTTCCGACTTCCCGCAGACCTAATTGCCCATCGGTCTGCGGGAAATCGAAAGGTGTGCGGCTGTAGTGGTTTCAGGCCGGTTGCAGATTGCCCTTCGCGGCTTCCCTGGCGAACATCCGGTCGCGCTGCTCCTCGAACTTGAGCACGTCCTTGCCGAGCTTCTCCAGGAAGGCGGCGAGCTCGTCCCGTGCCTGCTCACCGCGCGCGCCGAAATCGTTGCGCTCGAAGATGTTCCACTGCTTGAGCACCGGCTGCACCACCTCCTCGAGGTGCTGGCGCAGGTCGTAGATGCCGTGCTTGGCCATCAGTACGCCGTTGCGGCGGAAGTTGGGCATGCCCGCGCCGGGCATGACGAAGTGGGTGAGGATCTTGGTGATCGCCATCATCGCCTGGTCCGGCGCCAGATCGATGCCCGCGCCGCACATGGTCCGGTAGAAGATCATGTGCAGGTTCTCGTCGGCGGCGATGCGCTGGAGCATGCGGTCGGCGATCGGGTCGTTGCAGACCTTGCCGGTGTTGCGGTGGCTGACCCTGGTCGCGAGCTCCTGGAAGGTGACGTAGGCGACGTTCTCCAGGAAACCGCCCCAGTCGTCGGGGGAGTGCGCGCCCTGCGTCATGTGGATCATCCGCGCCTCTTCGAGCGCGACCGGATCGACGCCGCGGGTGACCACCAGGTAGTCGCGCAGCACGATGCCGTGCCGGTTCTCCTCGGCGGTCCAGCGGCCCACCCAGGTGCGCCACGCGCCGTCGGTGGAGAAGTTCTCGGCGATCTCGCGGTGGTAGGAGGGCAGGTTGTCCTCGGTGAGCAGGTTGGTGATCATCGCGACCTTGGCGACCTCGGTCAGCGTGGATTGTCCTGGCTCCCAATCGATTCCGCCCATCGCGGCGAAGTTGCGGCCCTGGTCCCACGGCACGTAGTCGTGCGGGTGCCAGTCCTTCGCCATGGAAAGGTGACGGTTGAGATTCTGTTCGGCCACCGGTTCGAGTTCGGTGAGGATTTCCAGCTGGGTCAGGTCCTTGGTCACGCGGCCTCCTGTAGTCGAGCAAAGCTGATCACACGGACAGACGACGAACGGGCAGGATTCTCTTGTGCAGCAGCGGCCCCCGCAAAGCCACGATTGTGCAGGACGGCGCGCTTCGGTGTCAGCGATTCTGGCATCTTCACGCGGTAGGGTGCGCACATGGGTTATCCGGAGGATGTGCTCGCGCCCGACGAGCAACTGATACTCCACCGTCATCCGCATTGGAAGATGCTCTTCTGGCCGATCGTCACGCTCATCGTGGTGACCGCGCTCGCCGGATTCGGCGCTGGAGTCGCCTCGCGCAAGATCGACGACCCCGCCGTGCGCATGGGCGTGCTGATCGCGATACTGGCGGTATGGCTCGTCATCATCGTATGGCGTTGTGCCGCAAGGATTATCAGCTGGAAGTCGACGCACTTCATCATCACCGACCGGCGGGTGCTGATCCGGCAGGGCGTGCTCACCCATACCGGCATCGACATCCCGATGAGCCGGATCTCCAGCGTGCAGTTCCGGCACGGGCTGTTCGACCGGATGCTCGGCACCGGCACCCTGATCATCGAGTCGTCCTCCTCCGAGCCGCTCGAATACGACGACATCCCGTCCGTCCAGCAGGTGCACGCGCTGCTCTACCACCAGGTGTTCGATGTCGAGCGCGGCAGGGACGACAACGGCGGCTACCGGTGACCTGCGCGGCGTTTCCGGCGCGGGTCACTAATCTGGGGACATGACCGCCGTACTCCTGGCCGAAGACGATGAGGCCATCGCCGCGCCGCTGTCGCGTGCGCTCGGCCGTGAGGGCTACTCGGTCACGGTCGAGAGCTTCGGGCCCGCCGTGCTGCGCCGTGCGCTCGAGGGCGGCCACGATCTGCTGATCCTCGACCTCGGGCTGCCAGGCATGGACGGGCTGGAGGTGTGCCGCCAGGTGCGCGCCCGCGGGGCCGACCTGGCCGTGCTGATGCTCACCGCGCGCACCGATGAGGTCGACTTCGTCGTCGGGCTGGACGCGGGCGCCGACGACTACGTCGGCAAGCCGTTCCGGCTCGCCGAACTGCTGGCCCGGGTACGAGCGCTGTTGCGGCGCAGCGGGATCGGTGACGACACCGTCGAGGTCGGCGGCATCAGGCTGGAGCCCGCCGCGCGCCGCGTACTGGTGAACGGAGTCGAGATCGGCCTGGCCAACAAGGAATACGAGCTGCTCAAGGTCCTCATCGATCGGGCGGGCCAGGTGGTGCCGCGCGAGACCATCCTGCGTGAGGTGTGGGGCGACGCCGAACTGCGCGGCTCCAAGACCTTGGACATGCACATGTCCTGGCTGCGCCGCAAGATCGGGGACGAGGGCCCGATGGCCGAGCGCCGCATCGTCACCGTCCGCGGTGTCGGCTTCCGGTTGAACACCGACTGATGAACACCGACTGACGTGCGGCGCAGAATCCTGCGATCCATGCTCACCGTGCTCACCCTGACCACGGTGGTGCTCGGCGTGCCGCTCACCTACACGGCCTTCCTGTGGGTGGAGGACATCACCCGCACCGATCTGCGCGGCAGGCTCGATCAGATCGCCAGGGAGATCATCGACCAGGAGCACGGCGACGGCATGGTGCTCGGCGAGCTGGACACCCGCTCGATCCGGCCGCTCGTGCCCAAGGGCGGCAAGCTGACCATCGTGTATCCGGCGCCGGCCGACAGCGTGGCGCAATTACAGGTCGGGGTCACCGAGGTGAGTGATCCGCTGGTCGAATCGCTGTCTCTCGGCACGTCGGTGTCGCTGCGGCTCGAGGTGCCGTCCTCGCCGATGCACGCCATGCAGCGCCAGGCGGTGGCGGTGGTCGGCCTCGCGGTGCTCGCCTCGCTCGGTGCGGCGGTCTCGGTGGCCATGGTCACCGCGCGCCGGGTCGCCGATCCGCTGCGCGATGTGGCGGCCAGGGCGGCGCGGCTGGCGATGGGTGATTTCCGGCCCGACCCGCGCAGGCACGGCATCTCCGAACTGGATCGCGTCTCCGACGTGCTCGATTCGGCCACCGTCGAGATCGCCGGGCGGCTGCAGCGCGAGCACGCGCTGGTCGCCGATGTCTCCCATCAGCTGCGCAGCAGGCTCACCGCGGTCCGGCTGCGCCTGGACGAGCTGTCCGCGCATTCGGATCCCGAGGTGGTGCACGAGGCCGAGGAGGCCATGGCGCAGGTCGACCGGCTGACCGACGCGATCGACGACCTGGTCCGCGCCTCGCGCGACGAGGACGCCGCCGACCGCGACCCGGTGCCGGTGATGGAGGAGCTGCGCGGCGTCGTCGCGGAATGGAAGCACCCCTTCTCCGAGGCGGGCCGCACGCTGACGCTGATCGGCGACGAATCGCTGCGCGCGCCGATCACCGGATCCCGGCTGCGCGAGGCCGTCGCGGTCCTCGTCGACAACGCGCTCATGCACGGCGGTGGCACCTGCACCGTCTCGGTCCGCACCGTCGTCCCCGGTGGCGGCCGCGAACCGCTGGTGTGCGTCGAGGTCGCCGATGAAGGTGAAGGCGTCCGCGACGAACTGGCCCCCCACATCTTCGACCGCGGCTTCTCCGCGGGCGGCTCCACCGGCGTCGGCCTCGCCCTCGCCCGTGCCCTCGTCGAGGCCGACGGTGGCCGCCTCGAACTCCAGCGCCGCAAACCCGCCTCGTTCGCCGTCTTCCTCGGCTCCTCCGCCCTCGCGCGCCCGCAAAACGCTCAGGTCACCGAGCCTCGGTAACCGGAGCCGGGTCAGCCCAGGAGTTTGGTGCGCAGGGCGTCGTCCTTCTCCAGGACCATCTTTTCCAGGCCCGCCTGGAACTGTTCCATGCGGGTGCGCAAGGCCGGGTCGGCCGACGCGAGGATACGCACGGCGAGCAGGCCCGCGTTGCGGGCGCCGCCGATCGAGACGGTGGCCACCGGGACGCCCGCGGGCATCTGCACGATCGACAGCAGGGAGTCCATGCCGTCGAGGTATTTGAGCGGGACGGGCACGCCGATCACCGGGAGGGCGGTGGCGGAGGCGACCATGCCGGGGAGGTGGGCGGCGCCGCCCGCACCCGCGATGATCACCTTCAGGCCGCGGCCGGCGGCGTCGCGGGCGTAGTCGAGCATGCGCTGCGGGGTGCGGTGCGCGGAGACCACGCCGACCTCGAAGCGAATGCCGAACTCCGCCAACGCTTCCGCGGCGGCTTCCATGGTGGGCCAATCGGAGTCGCTGCCCATGATCAGGCCGACCTGTACAACGTCACTCATGTGGATCCCATCCATCGGTCCATACGGCGTGCGACATCCAATGTGCCGCCCGCTCCGCCATCTCCCGCACCACGACGACGTCCTCGCCGAGGATGTTGATATGCCCGATCTTGCGATCGGGCCGTTCGCCCTTGCCGTACATGTGCACCTTCGCCTCGGGCATCCGCGCGAACAGATGATGCAGCCGCTCATCCATCGACATCGCCGGAGCCTGTTGCGCGCCGAGGATGTTCGCCATCACGGTGACCGGCGCCAGCGGGCTGGTGTCGCCGAGCGGGTAGTCGAGCACCGCGCGCAGGTGCTGTTCGAACTGGCCGGTGCGCGCGCCGTCCATGCCCCAGTGGCCGGAGTTGTGCGGACGCATCGCGAGCTCGTTCACCAGGATCTCGCCGTCGCGCGTCTCGAACAGCTCCACCGCCATCGCGCCGACCACGCCGAGCCCGTTGGCCAGCTCGAGCGCCAAAGCCTCTGCGGCGGTGGCGAGTTGGTCGGACAGCTCGGGTGCGGGCGCGATCACCACGGCGCACTGGCCGTTGCGCTGCACGGTCTCCACCACCGGCCAGGCGGCCGCCTGCCCGAACGGCGAGCGGGCCACCATGGCCGACAGCTCACGCTTCAAGTCGACCTTGGCCTCGGCGAGCAGTTCGACGCCGTGTGCCAGCTGCTCGGTGACGATCGTCTCGGCCTCGGCGGCGGATTCGGGCATCCACACCCCGCGCCCGTCGTACCCGCCGCGCACCGCCTTCAGCACGATCGGCCAGCCCTGCGCGGCACCGAAGCGCAGCGCCTCGGCCACCGTGGCGACCGGCGTGAACGCGGGTACCGGCAGCCCGAGCTCGGTGAGCTTGGTGCGCATGGCCAGCTTGTCCTGCGCGTAGATCAGCGCCGAGGGCGGCGGCTGCACGTTGACGCCCTCGGCGACCAGAGCCTCGAGATGTTCGGTCGGCACGTGCTCGTGATCGAAGGTGAGCGCGTGCGAGCCGACCGCCGCCTTGCGCAGCGCCGCGAGATCGGTGTGACTTCCGAGCACGACGTCGGGGCTGACCTGCGCGGCCGGATCGTCGAGGTGCTCGGCGAGCACCCGGAGCCGCTGGCCGAGCGCGATGGCCGCCTGGTGTGTCATGCGGGCCAGCTGACCGCCACCGATCATGGTCACGGTGGGCAAAGCCGAGGAATCGAACGAACGGGTGCTCACGTCGGGCAATCTTGTCATGTCCGATGGCTTTGACCTCTACCGGTACACTCGGAACTTGTGTCTTTTGTCGACGACGTGGTGAGCGTCCTCCCCAAACCGCTGCGGGAGATCGCGTACCGCCACCGTGAGCTGATCAAGTTCGCGATCGTCGGCGCCACCACCTTCGTGATCGACAGCGGCATCTTCTACGCGCTGAAGTGGACCGTGCTCGAGACCAAGCCGGTCACCGCCAAGATCATTTCCGGCATCGTCGCGGTGATCGCGTCCTACATCCTCAACCGCGAGTGGTCGTTCAAGAACCGCGGCGGCCGCGAGCGCCACCACGAGGCACTGCTGTTCTTCGTGGTCAGCGGTGTCGGCGTGGTGCTGAGCTTCATCCCGCTGTGGATCTCGAGCTACGTCTTCGACCTGCGCCAGCCCGATGTCAGCTTCACCGTCGAGAACATCGCCGACTTCATCAGCGCCTTCATCATTGGCAACCTGCTGCAGATGGCCTTCCGCTTCTGGGCGATGCGCCGCTGGGTGTTCCCCGACGAGATCAACGAGGTCATCGAGGAGTTCGAGGATCTGCTCGAAGAGGAACAACTCGGCCACAGCTAGACCTTCGCGGCCCGGATCGGTCCGGGCGGGCCCGGCCGTGGCTACGGTGTTGCGGTGACATCTGACGACATCGCTCATGCGCGGCCCGGGGCGGATCCGGCGCGGTTCCGGCTGACCGTGGTGGATCAGGCGCTGCGGTTGTTCGCGGAGAAGGGGTACGAGGCGACCACGGTCGACGAGATCGCGGAGGCGGCGGGTATCTCGCGGCGGACGTTCTTCCGCCAGTTCCGGTCGAAGGAAGATGTGATCTTCGCCGATCACGAGGCGCAGCTGACGCAGGCCGCCGCGTATCTGGCGGGGGCGCGGGAGGATCCGTGGGAGGCCGTGTGCGCGGCCGTTGTCCAGGTGTTCGAGCGGTTCACCCAGTGGCGCGAGATCGCCGCGCGGCGGTATCAGGTGGTGCGCAGAGTGCCCGCGCTGCGGGAGCGCGAGATCGTCACCGTCTTCCGCTACGAGCGGTTGTTCACCGACTATCTGCGCGACAAGCTGCCCGATGCGCCGGACCTCGCGCGCGTGCAGTTCACCGCCGCGGTGACCGCCACGCACAACTATCTGCTGCGCCGCATGGTGCGCGGGGAATCCGACGCGGGTGCCGCGGATCTGCGGGTCGAATTGGCCGCGATCCCGCGCGGCGGCGGATCCGGGCATTCGGCCGACGACCTGGTGGTCGCGGTGTTCCCGCGGGATATGCCGCCACGGCAGGTCGCCGATCTGCTCAGCCGCAAGCTCGGTACGCTCTGACCTGGATCGAGTGTGGTAGCTGACACTGAGTGCCACGAAGTATTCGCATGTGGTGTGAATCGTTAGGCGTATACTGAGCGCAGATGTGGCACTGAGTGCCGCACAGCGCTCGAAGCCTGCGGACCGGCAGCGATCAAGACCAAACAAACAGGAGTGTGCCCCCATGGCGGGAAACCCCGATTTCGACCTGTTCAAGCTCGAGGACTTCCACGACGAACTCCGCGCGGCCATCCGCGGCCTGGCGGAGAAGGAGATCGCCCCGCACGCGAAGGACGTCGACGGTAACTCCCGCTTCCCGGACGAGGCGCTGTCCGCGCTGAATGCGGCGGGCTTCAATGCCGTACACGTGCCCGAGGCGTTCGGCGGCCAGGGCGCCGACTCGGTGGCCACCTGCATCGTGATCGAAGAGGTCGCCCGCGTCTGCGGTTCCTCCTCGCTGATCCCCGCGGTCAACAAGCTCGGCACCATGGGCCTGATCCTGAACGGCTCCGAGGAGCTGAAGCAGAAGGTGCTGCCGGACATCGTCAACGGCGAGATGGCCTCCTACGCGCTGTCCGAGCGCGAGGCCGGTTCGGACGCGGCGAGCATGCGCACCCGCGCCAAGCGCGACGGCGACGACTGGGTCATCAACGGCTCCAAGTGCTGGATCACCAACGGCGGCAAGTCCTCCTGGTACACCGTGATGGCGGTGACCGACGCGGACAAGGGCGCCAACGGCATCTCGGCGTTCCTGGTACACAAGGACGACGAGGGCTTCGTGGTCGGCCCGCTGGAGCACAAGCTCGGCATCAAGGGTTCCCCGACGGCCGAGCTGTACTTCGAGAACTGCCGGGTGCCCGGCGACCGCATCGTGGGCGAGCCGGGCACCGGCTTCAAGACCGCGCTGCAGACCCTCGACCACACCCGCCCGACCATCGGCGCGCAGGCCGTCGGCATCGCGCAGGGCGCGCTGGACGCGGCCATCGCCTACACCAAGGACCGCAAGCAGTTCGGCAAGTCGATCGCCGACTTCCAGAACACCCAGTTCATGCTCGCCGATATGGCGATGAAGATCGAGGCGGCCCGCCTGATGGTCTACACCTCGGCGGCCAAGGCCGAGCGCGGTGAGAAGAACCTCGGCTTCATCTCCGCCGCGGCGAAGTGCTTCGCCTCCGATGTGGCCATGGAGGTCACCACCAACGCGGTCCAGCTGTTCGGTGGCGCCGGCTACACGACCGACTTCCCGGTCGAGCGTATGATGCGCGACGCCAAGATCACCCAAATCTATGAGGGTACCAACCAGATTCAGCGTGTCGTGATGTCGCGGGCGTTGCTGCGCTGACTTCGTTGAATTCCAACTGGGTGGTTCGGACTTGGTCCCGGCCACCCAGTTTTTTGGGGCAGCCGAGCTGATCCGAAATGGAATCGAATCCGAGAAGTTGTCTTCCGCTGTTATCGGTGACGTATTCGTTACCTCGCCGACAGTAGTTATTACAGTTGGGATTTCGGGGATTAATAAGCGGCTGACCGGTGTGCGTAGTAGCGTGATCTTTGCAGCTCAGAGTCGGTTCATGACACTTGAAGCGCTATATCGACGGAAGTGGCCGCCACGTTAACACGTTTACCCACTTGATTTCTCGATCGCATGCCCCAGGAATTTGGGTACCGATATACCCGTGCAATTTGTCGGTCAATAGGTGGATACTCGATCACGTAACGTGACGAGGTGACTCATGACCAAGATCGTTATCGGACCGCGGTCGGGGATGAATTGGATCCCGCTGTCCAATACCGAAATAGAGTGTCCATTCACCAGAAGCACCATCGGGGTGGTTCGGGCCTGGGCCGAAGATCATTTGACCGAGACGACACCGGAGCTCGGACGCGATGGGCCCGTGTGCCCGTACGTCGGACCTTCGATCCGGCGGGATCTCATGTGGGTCGGCCGGATAGCGGGCGCGCGGCCGTGGCCGTCGTTCGTCCGGCTGGTACTCGAGGACGCGCTGGAGCTGTTTCCCGAGCTGCCGCCCACCGAGGGGGGCGCGGCCGTGCTGCGCACGCTCATCACCGCCCTGCCTGGCCTGACCGAGTACTCGCTGATCGACGAGTTGCACGACGAGCTCAAGAGCACGTTCGTGCAGCGGGGCGCCATGCTCGGGCAGTTCTATCCCGGCTGCGACCAGCCGGGTCTGTGGAACAAGGACTACCGTCCGCTCGACGCGCCGGTGCCGATGCTGGTGGTGCGCTCCATGATGGCCACCGACTTCCCGTTCCTGCTGGAACGGCCGGAGTGGATGTCGGCCTACGTCAAGAAGTTCGCGCCTGCGCTGCCCGCGCACGTGCGGCACGCGGTGGTCAGCCGACTCACCGCGGCCGCGGATACGGATATACCGGCCTACCAGGCCGAATCGGGGGATGAACGCCTGCCCGCAGGGCAGAGCGCCGATTGACACCGGGGGGACCGGGGTAATGACACATCAGGTTTCGACCACTGAATTTCCGCTGTCGCCTGCCCAGTTGGGCATGTGGTACGCCCAGCAGCTCGACCCGGGGGTGCCGCTGTACGAGGCGCAGTACATCGAGATGGTCGGCCCGCTCGATATCGAGCTGCTGCGCAAGGCATCGACGCAGGGCGCGCTCGAATTCGGCTCAGGCCTGCTGCGGCTCACCGAAAAGGACTCGCGCCCTTGGCAAGTCGTTGATCAGCGGATCGAACCCGAGGTGACCTACCTCGATCTGAGCGATGCGGCGGATCCGGATGCGGAGGCGATGCGCTGGATGCGCGCCGATGTGACCGCGCCGATCGACCTGCTCGGCGAGCCGCTCGGTGTCTCCGCGCTGATCCGGGTCGGCCCGCAGCGGGTGCTGTGGTACTCGCGGGTCCATCACATCGAGCTCGACGGGTTCGGTTCGGCGAGCCTGCTGTACCGGGTCGCCGAGCTGTACAACGCGGCGCTGGCAGGCACCGAGCCGAAACCCGCCGGTGCGGCGAGCCTGCGCGAACTGCACGAGGTCGAGATGAGCTATCGCGACTCGTCCCGGTTCCGCACCGATGCCGAGTACTGGGCGCAGCGGACGGCGGGCATGCCGGACCGGTGCAGCCTGGTCGAGGCGGCGGCGCCGGCTCATGCGCTCGGCCGCCAGCATCGAATCATGTTGTCGGACAACCAGTCCGAGCGGCTGGACGGTGCCGCCAAGCGGCTGGAGGTCGGTGCGCCCGCGCTGCTGATGGCGGCGCTCGCGCTGTATTACGCGCGGCTGACCGGTCAGCGGGATGTGGTGCTCAGCCTGCCGGTGTCCGGCCGGACCACCGCGCTGCTGCGGCGCTCGGGCGGCATGCTCGCCAATGTGGTGCCGCTGCGCGTCGAGGTCACCGATACCAGCACGATCGCCGATATCGTCGCCGCGATCCGGGTCGAGGTGTCCGGCGCGCTGCGCCATCAGCGATTCCGGCACGAGGAGATGCGACAGGGCGAGGTCGGGGGCGGGCGCGGCTTCGTCGGCCCGGTGGTGAACATCATGCTGTTCCCCACCGAGGTCGATTTCACCGGCGTGCGGTCGAGCCTGCACGTGCTGACCTCGGGGCCGATCGAGGACCTGTTCGTCAACCTGTACCAGCACGGCGCGCAGAGCCCGATCCATGTCGACTTCCACGCCAATCCCGCGCTCTACGATGCGGAATCGCTTGCCCGCCACCACAACCGATTCATGGTGCTGTTCGAGTCGATGCTCGCCGCCGCACCGGATACGCCGGTGCGCGAGCTCGACTACTTCCTGGACGACGAGCGTGAGCTGACCGCCGGGATGCAGGGTGCGGCAGCTCCGGACCCCCGGCTGCTGCCCCAGGTGCTCGAGGCGGGACTGCGCGCCGCGGGTCCCGCCGCGCCCGCGGTGCTGTGCGGAGAGCGCACGCTGTCCTACGGTGAGCTCGATGTGCTGTCGAATCGGCTGGCGCGCAGGCTGATCGACCGTGGCGCGGGGCCGGAGACCAGTGTGCTTGTCGCGCTGCCGCGTTCGGTGGAGTCGGTGCTCGCGCTGTGGGGCGTCGCGCGCTCCGGTGCGGCCTATGTGCCGGTGGGCAATGGCGTGCCCGCCGGCCGTGTCGCGCAGATGGCCGCTGAATCCGGTGCGCGACTGGGTATTACGGTCTCCGCGCAGCTTCCCGAGCTGCCGGACGGGATCACCTGGATCACGCTCGACGATCCGGACGTTCTCGCGGATTCCACCGGGCTCGGGCGCGAGCCGGGATCGCATGCGGCACTGGACAATTCCGCCTACATCGTGTTCACCTCCGGTTCGACGGGTACGCCGAAGGGCGTCGTCGTCACCCATGCCGGGCTGGCCGGACTCGCTGCCGCGGTGCGCGATTCCTACGAGGCAGGGCCGGGATCGCGGGTATTGCACTGCCTGAACCCGGGTTTCGACGCATCGATACTCGAGCTGTTCGTCGCGTTCGGGTCCGGCGCGACGCTGGTGATCGCCGACAACGACGCGGTGGCGGGCGCCGGGCTTGCCGCGGCGATCCGCGATTTCCGAGTGACCCAACTGTGTTCGACGCCCGCGGTGCTCGCCTCACTGCCCGCGGACGCGCTCGACGGGATACGTGCCGTGTCCACCGGTGGCGAGGCGTGCCCGCCGGAGCTGGTTGCGCGGTTCGGGCCCGGTCGCAAGCTGGTGAATTCCTATGGCCCGTCGGAAGCCACCGTCGCGGCCACCTTCACCGAGGGGCTCGTTTCGGATCGACCATCGGGCATCGGCGCGCCGGTTCCCGGTGTCGGGCTGCTCGTGGTGGATCGTCGGCTGCGGCCGGTGCCGATCGGCACGGCCGGTGAACTCTGCCTCGCCGGACCGGGTCTGGCCCGCGGATATGCCCGGCGCGCCGGGATGACCGCCGAGCGTTTCGTGGCGAACCCGTTCGGTCCGCCGGGCAGCCGGATGTACCGGACCGGTGACCTGGTCCGCTGGCGCGCGGTGGCCGCCGAGTCGGGCAACGGTCATCCGATTCTGGAATACGTCGGCCGCAGCGACTTCCAGGTGAAGCTGCGCGGCATGCGCGTCGAGCTGGGCGAGGTGGACGCGGTGCTGGCCGCGCACGCCTCGGTCGATATCGCGGTGACCGTGCTGCGGCGCACCGAGGTCGGCGGGTCGGCGCTGGCCTCGTATGTGGTGCCCACCGCGCGCGGCACCGAACTCGATGTGTCGGCGCTGAGTGAGTTCTGCGCTCGCAGACTGCCCGGCCATATGGTGCCCGCCACGATCACCGTGCTCGACGCCCTGCCGATGACCGGTAACGGCAAGATTGATCGCAAGGCGTTGCCTGAGCCGGAACCCGTTGTGCCCGAACGGGTCACGGCGGCGGGCACGGAGACCGAGCGGGTGCTGTGCGCGCTGTTCGCCGAGGTGCTCGGCCTGCCAGAGGTCGGCGCGGAGGCATCGTTCTTCGCGCTCGGCGGCGATTCGATCCTGTCCATCCAGCTGGTGTCGCGTGCCCGTGCCGCCGGGCTGGTGTTCGCGGCGCGCGATGTCTTCGAACATCCGACGCCCGCGGGGTTGGCCAGGGTGGCCACCGCGCCGACGGAACAGCGAAAGGTCTTGCGCGAGTTGCCGGGTGCCGGTGTCGGTACGGTGGCGCGCACTCCCATCGTGTCCTGGCTGCTCGACAACCCGACGGGCTGGCAGCGTTTCGGGCAATCCATGGTGCTCGCGCTGCCGCCCGGCATCGACAGGCCCACCCTCGTACGGATCATGCAGGCCGTTCTGGATCGGCACGATATGTTGCGCGCCAGGCTGATCGGTGGCGCGCTCGAGGTGCGGCCCGCGGCCGAGGTCGATGCGGGCGCGCTGCTCACCCGCACCGCGTGCGTCGAGGACGACGTGGTGGTGGCGCCCGCGCTCACCGCCGCGCAGGACCGCCTCGATCCGGCTGCGGGCCGCATGCTCGCCGCGACCTGGCTCGACGCCGGACCCGCCGGTGCCGGGCGGCTCGCCATCGTCGTGCACCACCTGGTTTTCGACGCGGTGTCCTGGCGCATCGTGATTGCCGATCTGATCGCCGCGTGGGGGCAGGTATCGGCCGGTCTGGCGCCGGAGTTGCCCGCGGTCGGCACCTCCATGCGCACCTGGGCACACGCGCTTTCCGCTGCCGCACTGGAGGATTCGTGGACCGATGAGCTCGGCTACTGGACCGGGATGCTCGCCGCCGCCGATCCGCCGCTCGGGCGTCGCGACCTGGATCCCGCGGTGGACCTGCGCCGCGATGTCGAGCGCATCGAGGTGGCACTGCCGGTGGCAACCACCGCGCCACTGCTCGAGCGGATGCAGGCGGCGTTCCGCTGCGGCGTCGAGGAGGCGCTGCTGACCGCGCTGGCGATCGCGCTGGCCCGGTGGCGCCCCGGCCGCGAGTCCGCGCTCGTCATGCTGGAACGCCACGGCCGCGAGGAGCACGCGGTGCCAGGCGCCGACCTGTCCCGCACCGTCGGATGGTTCACCAGCCAGGTGCCGCTGCGGCTCGGACTGACCGGCCTCGACGGGCCGGCGACCGCGATCAAGGCGGTCAAGGAGCAGCTGCGCGCCGTGCCGAGTGGCGGGCTCGGCTACGGACTGCTGCGCTACCTGAATCCGGAGACCGGTCCGCGGCTGCGCGCACTGCCGCAGGTCGGGTTCAACTATCTCGGGCAGGTGCTCGGCGCCGCCGCGGGACCGTGGCTGCCGGTGGCCGCGGGCACCGAGCTGGGCGGCACCGGCGATCCCGAGCTGCCCGCCACCGCCGTGATCGCGCTCGACGCGGTATCCATCGACGGCGCGGACGGCCCCGTCCTGCACGCGGTATGGCAGTACACGTCCTCGGTGATCGACCGGCATGACGTGGAACGGCTTGTCCGCCACTGGATGTCGGCGGCGGCCGATATCGCGGCGCTGCTCGCCGAACCGGGGGCCGGCGGGTTCACCCCCTCGGATCTGCCGCTGGTGTCGGCCACCCAGGGCCAGATCGACGAATGGGAGTCGCGCTACCCGGCTTTCACCGACGTGTGGCCGCTCGCACCGCTGCAGCGCGGGCTGCTGTTCCACGCGCAGCTGGCCGGTGGCCGCACCGACGGCTATTCGGTGCAGGCGGTGATCGATCTCGCGGGCGATATCGACACCGACCGGCTCGCCGCGGCCGCGCAGGCGCTCGTCCGCAGGCACGACGCGCTGCGCACCGCGTTCGTGCCGACCGGCGACGCCGCCGTGCAGGTGGTGCTCGCGGATCCGGTGCTGCCGTGGCGCTGTGTCGATGCCGGACCGGTGGATTGCGACGCGCTGGCCGATGCCGAGCTCGCCGTGCCGTTCGAGCTGGATTCGCCGCCGCTGCTGCGGTTCCTCTGCCTACGGCGCGGACCGGGCATGGTGCGCCTGGTGATCACCAATCACCACCTGATCCTCGACGGCTGGTCGATGCCGCTGCTGTTCGCCGAACTGCTCGCCATCTACGAAAGCGCAAGTGCCGGTGCGGAATCGGTGCTCGATGCGCCGGTGTCCTATCGCCGCTATCTGGAATGGCTCACCGCGCGCGACGCCGCTGCCGCGCGGGCGGCGTGGCGCACCGCCATGGCCGGGCTGTCCGGGCCCACGCTGGTCACCCCGACCAGGGGTGGGCGCCTGCGTGCGGGCGAGGCGAACATGCCGCCGACGCGCAGCATCGATGTGCCGCTGCCGGAGCGCAATTCGACGAAGCTCGCGCGCGCCGCGGCCGAACGCGGCGTCACGCTGAACACCATCGTGCAGGTCGGCTGGGGCCTGCTGCTCGCCGAGTTGACCGGCGGCGCCGACATCGTGTTCGGCGCGACCGTCTCCGTGCGCCCGCCCGAAGTGGCCGGGGCGCAGCGGATGGTCGGCATGCTGGTGAACACCATCCCGATCCGGATCGCGCTCTCGCCCGCCGAATCCGTCGGCGAACTGCTGGCCAGGGTGCATCGTGAGCAGAGCGCGCTGTTCGAACAGCATGCCCTCGGCCTCACCGAGATCCAGGCCGAAGTCGGGCTCGGTCCGCTGTTCGACACCGCGACCGTGTTCGAGTCGTATCCGGTGGACGCGGCGGCGCTGTCCGCGGCGACCGATCGAGCCGGCCTGCGGGTCGAGGACTTCCGCGGCCGCGATGGCACCCACTATCCACTCGCCCTGGCCGCCTACGCCCGTGAGCGGCTGCGGCTGGTGCTCACCTACGCGCCGCGGTTCTTCGAGGCCGACGAGGCCGTGGACATGGTCGGGCGGCTGGCGCGGATCCTGGAGCGGCTCAGCGGCGATCCGACGCGGCGCGTCGCGCAGGTGCGCGGCGGCGTGCCCGCCGACAGCGCGGAGGTGCTGCGCGCCAGGCCGGAACCGCTGCGCCTGCTGCCCGACCTGCTCGCCGTTGGCGCGCGGCGCGGCCGAATCGCGGTGTGCGGCTGGACGACCGAACTCGGCTACGCCGAGCTCGACGCGCGATCGAACCGGCTGGCCCGGGTATTGATCGAACGCGGCGCCGGCCCGGAATCGGCCGTACTGCTTGCCCTTCCGCGCTCGGTCGAGTGGTTCGTCGCGGTGTGGGCGATCGCCAAATCCGGCGCCGCGTTCGTGCCGGTCGACGTGCTGCATCCGGCGGAGCGGATCGCCGTCATCGCGGCGGGCACGGGCGCGGCATTCGGCGTGACCGATGCCGAACACCGTGCGCACCTGCCGAATTCGGTGTCCTGGCAGGAACTCGACGATCCGGTGCTGCGCGCCGCCGTCGACAGTGCGGCCGATGCGCCGATCAAGAACGCCGACCGGCGCGCACCGCTGCGCGCCGGTCATCCGGCCTACATCATCGCGACCTCGGGATCGACCGGAACGCCGAAGAACGTCGCGGTCACGCACGCGGGTCTGTCCGGATTGGTCGCAGGCATCGGCGCGCGCGCCGCCGCGCATCCCGGTGACCGGGTATTGCTGTGCATGAACCCGAGTTTCGACGCCGCCGTGCTGGTGTGGCTGTGGACGCTGGCCTCGGGGGCGACCCTGGTGATCGCACCGCCGGAGGCGAGCGCGGGCGCCGAGCTCGGCGGGGTGATCGTGGAAGCCGCGGCCACCCATGTGATCACCACCCCCGGTGTCTTCGCGACCGTGCCGACCGCGGCCATGTCCGGTGTCCGGGTGGTGATCACCGGAGGTGAGGCGTGCCCGCCGGAGCTGGCCGCACGGCTCGGCGCCGGTCGGACGCTGCTGAACTCCTACGGTCCCGCCGAGGCCACGGCCGCGGCCACCTGCACACCGCCGCTCGCCCCCGGTGAGCCGATCGGCCTCGGCGCGCCGCTGCCTGGCATGGGGCTCGCGGTGCTGGATCAGTGGCTGCGCCCGGTGCCGTACGGCACGGTGGGCGAGCTGTATCTGATGGGTCCCGGCCTGGCGCGCGGCTACGCGGGCCAGCAGGCGCTGACGGCGGAACGGTTCGTGGCCGATCCCTTCGGGACGCCGGGCGCCAGGATGTACCGCACCGGCGACCTCGTCCGGCGCGTCTCGCACGCGCGGCTGGAGTATGTGGGGCGCAACGACTCTCAGGTCAAGGTGCGCGGAATCCGGGTGGAGCCCGGCGAAGTCGACGCGGTGCTGCGCACCCGCGACGGCGTGGCCATGTCGGTCACCGTGGCCAGGAACGGCGCGGCGGGCGGCCACGCGCTGGCGAGCTATGTCGTCCCGGCCGCGGGCGCCGAGCTGACGGCGGCACGGATGCTCGAATACGCCACCGCGCGGCTGCCGCGGCATCTGGTGCCCGCGACGGTGACGGTGCTGGAATCGTTGCCGCTCACCGGCAACGGCAAGGTCGACCTGCGTGCGCTGCCCGAACCCGAACTGGCGGTGGCCGACTACGTCGAGCCGATCGGCCGGGAACGGGTGATCGCCGAGGCGTTCGGCGAGGTGCTGCACCGTGATCGGGTCGGTGCGGCCGACGACTTCTTCGCGCTCGGTGGCGATTCGCTGTCCGCGGCACGGGTCGCGGCGCGCATCGGCGCGGCGCTCGGCGCCCAGGTGCCGGTGCGCACGATCTTCGAGGCGCCGACGGTACGCGCGCTGGCGGAGCGGGTGCGTGTCACCGGTGGCCTGGCCGAGGCGGGGCCGCGGCGCGGGCCGCGGCCGCCGATTGTCCCGCTCTCGCCCGCACAGCAGCGGATGTGGTTCGTCAACGGATACGACCCCGATTCCGGTGCCTACAACATCCCGATTGCCTTGCGGCTCAACGGAGAGCTCGATCTCGACGCGCTGCGCGGCGCACTGCACGATGTGCTCGACCGGCACGAGTCGCTGCGCACCGTCTACCCGGCCCGCGACGGCGTCGGCCATCAGGTGATCCTGCCCGCCGATGCGGTAGCGCTCGACCTCGAGCCGATCGTGACCGCGGCATCGGAGCTCCCCGGAGCGGTAATCGAAGCTGTCACCGCGGGATTCGACGTGACCGCCGCGATTCCGGTGCGGCTGCGGCTGTTCCGTCTCTCGGATGACGAGCACGTGCTCGTGGTGGTCGCCCATCACATCAGCGCCGACGGCTTCTCGATGGGGCCGCTGGCGCGCGACCTGATGGCCGCCTACATCGCGCGCAGGCAGGGCGGCGTGCCCGTCTGGACGCCGCTCGCGGTGCAGTACGCCGACTACGCGCTGTGGCAGCACGACCGGCTCGGCGCCGCCGACGATCCGGAATCGCTGCTGGCCAGGCAGATTCAGTTCTGGCGCGAGACGCTCGCCGGACTGCCGGATCAGCTGGCGCTGCCCGCCGATCGCGCGCGGCCCGCGACGGCGTCGCTGCGCGCGGGCACGGTGCTGCGGACGATCGATACCGAGCTCACCGCGGGCCTGGACGCGCTGGCACGTGCCAACCAGAGCTCGCTGTTCATGGTGCTGCACGGCACGCTCGCCGCGCTGTTCGCCAGGCTCGGCGCCACCACGGATATCGCGATGGGCACCCCGGTCGCCGGTCGCGGCGCCGCCGAGCTCGATGCCGTGGTCGGCATGTTCGTCAACACCGTGGTGCTGCGCACCGAGGTGAACGGGGCGGAGCCGTTCGTCGGTCTGCTGGACCGGGTGCGCCGCGCCGATCTCGACGCGCTCGCCAACGCCGACGTGCCGTTCGAGCGGCTCGTCGATGTGCTCGAGCCCGCGCGCTCGGCGGCCAGGCATCCGCTCGTCCAGGTCATGCTGATCTTCCAGAACCTCGCGCCGGTCGAATTCGCGCTGCCCGATCTGCGGGTCGGCGCGCTGGAGCTGGATCAGGAGGCGATCCGGTTCGACCTGAGTGTCACGGTGGCGGAGCGGCAGGGCGGCGGGCTCGCGGTGCGAATCGGTTACGCCACCGACCTTTTCGACGCCGAAACGGTCGAGCGCCTTGCGGCGCGCTGGCTTCGGCTGTTGCGCGCGGTGGTGGCGGACCCGGCGGCGCCGGTCGGCGATATCGAGCTGCTCGACCGGGATGAACATGCCGAGATGCTGTCGCGCGGCGAGCCTGCCGTCGCCGCACCGCGGACGCTGCCCGAACTGCTCGCGGCGGCGGTGGCCGCCAACCCGGACGGCACAGCGGTGACCGACGGTACGGTCGCGCTCACCTACCGCGAACTCGACGAGCGCTCGAATCGGTTGGCCAGAACGCTGATTCGGACCGGTGCCCGCCCGGAGACGCTGGTCGTGCTCGCGCTGCGCCGCTCCATCGAGTCGGTGCTCGCGGTGTGGGCGGTGGCCAAGACCGGTGCGGCGTTCGCCCCGGTCGATCCCGCCTATCCGGCGGAGCGGATCGCGCAGATCCTCGCCGACTCCGCCGCGACGATCGGCATCACCACCGCGGCGCTCGCGCCCGCGCTGCCGGATGCGGTGCGCTGGCTGGTGCTGGACGATCCGGCGACCGCCGGAATACTCGCCGCCACCGAGGAATCCGCGATCGAAGTGGACGAGCGCGCGGCACTGCGACCGGAGCAGGCCGCGTATGTCCTGTTCACCTCCGGCTCGACGGGGCGGCCGAAGGGCGTCGTCGTCACCCACGCCGGTTTGGCCAATGTGGCCGAGATACAGCGGGATCGGCTCGGCTCGACGCCGGACTCCAGGGTCGCGCACCTGGCCTCCCCGAGTTTCGACGCCGCGGTGCTCGAGCTGTTGCTCACGGTCGGACCCGCGGCGACCATGGTGATCGCGGGGCCCACCGCGTTCGGCGGCGTGGAACTGGCGGAATTGCTTGCGGGGGAGCGGGTTACCCATATCGCGCTGACGCCGTCGGCGCTGGCGTCGGTCGATCCGGCGACCGTCGGCACCGCGCTGCGGGCGATCATCACCGGCGGTGAGGAATGCCCGCCGGAGCTGGTCGCCCGCTGGGCGGCGCCGGGGCGCACGCATTTCAACGACTACGGGCCCACCGAGACCACCATCTGGGCGACCGGCAGCGCGCCGCTCGCCCCCGGCGACGAGGTGACCATCGGCGGGCCGGTGCCAGGCCTGCGCGCCATGGTGCTCGACGGACGGCTGCGGCCGGTGCCGGAGGGCGTGGTCGGCGAGCTGTATGTGTCGGGCCTCGCCCTGGCGCGCGGCTACCACGGCCGTGGCGATCTGACCGCCGCGCGCTTCCTCGCCGATCCGTACGGTGCGCCGGGCGAGCGGATGTATCGGACCGGCGACCTGGTCTACTGGCGCGGTCGCGATCTGCACTACCTCGGCCGCTCCGATCTGCAGGTCAAACTGCGCGGGCTGCGCATCGAACTCGGCGAGATCACCTCGGCGCTGCTCGCCGACCCCTCGGTGGAGCAGGCGGTCGCCGAGGTGTACACCGATCCCGCGGTCGGCGAACTGCTCGTCGCCTATGTGGTGCAGGCGGATTCGGCGGCATTCGACGCGGATGATCTGAAGAACCAGGTGGCGCAACGACTTCCGTCATATATGGTGCCCTCGTCGATCATCGTGCTGCCCGAGCTGCCGCGCACGGCCAACGGCAAGCTGGACCGGCGCGCACTGCCCGCGCCCGATATCCGGTCCGGCCGCTACCGCCCGCCGAGCACCCCGACCGAGCGGGCGATCGCGGAGGTCTTCGCCGAACTGCTCGGCATCGAGCGCATCGGCCTGGACGACAACTTCTTCGCCCTCGGCGGCAATTCGCTCATCGCGACCAGGATCGCCGCCCGGCTCGGTGCGGCGCTGAACGCCAGGATCCCGGTGCGCACCGTCTTCGACGCGCCGACCGTCGCCGAACTCGCGCTCGCCGTGCGTACCGCCGCCACCCCGCCCGGCCCGCGTCCGGGGCCGCGGCAACGGCCGGAACACATTCCGCTGTCGGCGGCGCAGCGGCGCATGTGGTTCCTCAATCGCTACGACCCGTCCTCGCCCGCGCACAATGTGCCGGGAGCCTTCGAGCTGTCCGGTGACGTGGACGCGACGGTGCTCGCCGACGCCATGGCCGACGTGCTGGCCAGGCATGAATCGCTGCGCACCGTCTACCCGGTCGACGTCACCGGCGAGCCGTACCAGCGCATCGTCGGCATGGACGAGATCGAGATACCGCTGCAGGTCGCCGAGGTGGCCGCGGGCACGACGGTGGAGAGCGCGATGCGCTTGGCCGCCAAGGGGTTCGATCTGACCCGCGAGCTGCCGATGCGGGTCTGGCTGCTGCGCCCGGACCAGGGGCGTGCGCTGCTGATCGTGGTCACCCACCACATCGCCTCCGACGGTTGGTCATTGGCGCCGTTGACCCGGGATGTGATGGTGGCCTGGGCCTCTCGGCTGGCGGGGGCCGCGCCGCAGTGGAATCCGCTGCCGCTGCAGTACGCGGACTACGCGCTGTGGCAGCACGAATTGCTCGGCGACGATACCGAACCCGGCACGGTCGCCCATCGGCAACTCGAATACTGGCGCGGCGCGCTGGCCGGACTGCCCGACGTGCCCATGCTACCGACCGATCATCCGCGGCCGGCGGTGCTGACCCATCGTGCGACGATGGTGGACTTCGCCATCGACACCGCCGTGCAGCAACGGATCAGGGAGGTCGCCCGCTGGCACGGGGTCAGCGTGTTCATGGTCGCGCACGCGGCGCTCGCGGTACTGCTGTCACGGCTGTCCGGGCAACCCGATGTGGCGATCGGCTCGGTGATCGCCGGGCGCGGCGACGGTGAACTGGACGAATTGGTCGGCATGTTCGTCAACACACTGGTGCTGCGCAGCCGCGTCGACGCCGAGGCCACCTTCGAAACCGTGCTCGCCGCAACGAAAGAGACGGATCTGGATGCCTTCGGCAACGCGGACGTCCCCTTCGAACGGCTCGTCGAGGTGCTCGCGCCCACCAGGTCCACCGCGCACCACCCGCTGTTCCAGGTGCTGCTTGTGCTGCAGAACTTCGATCACGAGCAGATCCGGTTCACCGGACTCGATGTGCATCCGGTCGAATTGCCCGCCGTCGGTGCGAAATTCGACCTGGAGTGGATGCTGGTCGAGGAGCACGACGAGGAGGGTGCGCCCGCGGGCATCCGCGGCACGCTGACCTTCTCCCGTGACCTGTTCGAAGAGGAGACCGCGGAAGCGCTGGCGCGGCGATATGTCGAGGTGCTCGACGCGGTCACCGCGCATCCGGCGATCGTGGTCGGCGCGCTCGACGTGACGGCGCCACCCGGCACCGCCGTCTACCAGGCGCCGCCGTCAACGGCGTTGCACCGCAAGGACATGCCGTACCGGCCGCCGGTGACGACCGCCGAGCACGCGGTCGTCGCGGCGTTCGAGCAGGTGCTCGGCGCGGACCGAGTCGGGTTGGACGACAACTTCTTCGAGCTCGGCGGCACCTCGATGGTGGCGATCCGGCTGGTCGCGATGATCAGGGACGAGCTCGGTTTCGCGATGCCGGTGCAGTGGATGTTCGGTGACCCGACGCCGGGCGCGCTGGCGCAGCGGATCCTCGACGGCAGCAGCGCCGCAGTGGATCCCGCTTTGCGTCAGGTGCTGCCGCTGCGCGGTTCCGGCGACGGTCCCGCGCTGTTCTGCGTGCATCCGGCCATCGGATTGGCGTGGGGCTACGCCGGTTTGGTGCCGCACCTCGATCAGGGCTACCCGATCTACGGCCTGCAATCGCCCGCCGTCACCGACGACGAACCGGACCGGTCACTGACCGAACGCGCGGCCCGCTACGCCGACGAGATCCTGATGACCCAGCCGCTCGGCCCGTATCGGATACTCGGCTACTCCGCGGGTGGTCCGCTGGCGCACGCCGTTGCGATCGAATTGCAGCGGCGAGGTGAACGCGTCTCCGCCCTGGTCATCATGGACGGCCGCGCGGACATCGAACCGCTCACCGACGACGCCATGGCACCGGCCGAATTCCTGCTCGCCGAGTTCGGCGGCATCGACCCGGCCCAGCTCGCCGCCGCCGACGACACCCCGCTACCCGAGCGCGCCGCGGCACTGCTGCGCGATGCGGGCGGCGCCTTCGCCGCTCTCACACCCGAGGACCTGCAACGCCTCTACGACGACTATCTCCGCCTGATCCGTCAGTCGGCCGACTACCGCCCCGCCGTCTTCGACGGCGACATCCTCTTCTTCAGCAGCACCAACACCCGCCCCGGCCTGGCATCGAACGCGGACACCTGGCGCCCCTACCTCACCGGAGACATCACCAACCACCAGACCGGCCACGAACACAACAAACTGATCACCCCGGAGTCACTCGCGGCCATCGGCCCGATCCTGGCCGAATACCTGCGAATGGGCCGATAGCCGCTGCATACGGCACCCGCTGCGAGGTACAGTGGCTTCTGTCACCTTGAGTGATGACGGTTGGGGCAGAGCGCCCTGTACAGACGCCCTGCCCGTGGATCAATTGGTCCTCAACCGTCGGACCAAGAAGTAGATTGCCCCGGCAACTGCGGCGACGCTGGCGCTAACAGCAGCCCAGTTGACCGGGGCACCTTCTTCCGGTGCCTTCCGGCAATCGTTCGATGATTCCCCATAGACCCACACCTCCCTCCTGGGCGCGGAGTCAGGACCTATGTCCTCCGCCCCGCGAAGGGAGGTGGCACCACACTAGATGAGCTCACCGACGAATACCGGTGATTCCCGGATGCTTTCGTTTCGGTCGAAAGACCAGGTAGCGGCCTACGCGACGAGGTCGGCGTATTCGGTGTGGGCGGCGATGTACTTTTCGACGTACCAGCAGGTGGGGATGATCGAGAAGCCTTGGGCGCGTGAGTCGTCCAGTGCGTATTCGACGACCTTGGCCGCGACGCCCTGGCCGCGGAATTCGGGGAAGGTCATGGTGTGGTGGAAGTCGCGCACTTTCGGGTCTTCGCGCTCCGCGTAGTCGGCATAGCCCGCCAGGGTGTCGTCGATGTAGATCTCGAAACGGGTATCGGCGACGTTGTGCTCGAGCCTTGTCGTCATGATCGGGTGAAACTCCTTCGGTGGCGGGAATGTTCCCTCAGAGGATCGAGCCGGGGTTGAGGATGCCGTTCGGGTCGAGCGCGTCCTTGATGCGGCGGGTCAGCGCCATCACGTCCGGGCCGAGCTGATCGGGCAGCCAGGCCTTCTTCAGCCTGCCGACACCGTGTTCGCCGGTGATGGTGCCGCCGAGCGCGATGGCCAGATCCATGATCTCGCCGAAGGCGCAGTGCGCGCGTTCGGTGTTCGCGGGATCGGCCGGATCGTGCACGATCAGCGGGTGGGTGTTGCCGTCGCCTGCGTGCGCGATCACCGAGACCAGCACATCATTGCGCGCCGCGATCTCCGCGATGCCGGTGACCAGGTCCCCCAGGCGCGGCAGCGGAACGCCGACGTCCTCGAGCAGGAGCGGCCCGATCTTCTCCACCGCCGGGATGGCGAAACGCCGTGCGGCGGCGAATGCCTCGCCCTCCTCCGGATCCTCGGTGTGGAAAACCTCTGTCGCACCGGCCTTTTCGCAGGCGGCCACCATGATCTCGGCCTCGTGCCTCGCGAATTCGCCCGGCGCGTCCGAGCGGGCCACCAGCAGTGCCGCCGCGGAACGGTCGAGCCCCATGCGCATTTCGTCCTCGACCGCGTTGATCGACACCGAATCCATGAACTCGAGCATGGACGGCCGCAGCGTGCCGGTGATCGCCAGAATGGCCTCGGTGGCGGTGGTCAGCGAGGGGAAGGTCGCGACGACGGTGCTCTGCGGCGGCTGAGCGGGCAACAGGCGCAGGGTGAGTTCGGTGATCACACCGAGCGTGCCCTCGCTGCCGACGAACAGCTTGGTCAGCGAGAGCCCCGCCGAATCCTTCAGCCGTGGCCCGCCGAGCCGCACCACCGTGCCGTCGGCGAGCACCACCTCCATGCCGAGCACGTAATCGGTGGTCACGCCGTACTTCACGCAGCACAGCCCGCCCGCGTTGGTTGCGGCGTTACCGCCGATCGAGCACATCTCGAACGACGAGGGGTCCGGCGGGTACCACAGACCGTGTTCGGCGACAGCGCGTTTCACCTCGGCGTTGAGCAGACCGGGCTGTGCCACCGCGGTTCTGGTGACCGGATCGACGGTGATCGCACGCATCCGTTCGGTGCTCAGCACGATGCCGCCGTCCACCGCGGTCGCGCCGCCGGACAGCCCGGAACCGGCGCCGCGCGGCACAACGGGCACCTTGTGCTCGTGCGCCCAGCGCAGGGTAGCGGCGACATCGGCAGTGCCGGTCGCGCGGACGACGGCGAGCGGTGTCCCGGCGCCGGGGTCGCGCGCCCAGTCCTGCCGATAGCTCGCGAGCAGGTCGGGATCGGTGACTACCGTGCCGTCGGGTAGGCTGTCGATGAGATCATGCAGGTCCACAACTCTTAAGTTAACGCTAGGTTCCCCTCGCTGGGCATGCGGCGTTCGATCGGCCGTGACAGGGTCCCATCGCCGCCCGCGATTCGGTCACCGTCGATCCGCACAAGCACGGCCTGCGGCCCTATGGTTGCGGCGCGGGTCACCGCGCTGGCCGCCTAGTTTGCCCGATGCTCACCTGGCGGACACTTGGCGCTGGCAGGCTGGCCGCGTGCACGAGCTGGCGACGACGACCGACGGCATCGCGGACCGGTTCAACCGGTGGTGTGCCGCGGTCGTCGCCCGCCTGCCGCTGCGGCTGAATCGTGTTGTCGCGCCGACCTTCCTGGGCTTCGCGCTGATCAACAGCTTTACCTTCGCGGTGGATCTGGCGCTGCTCACCGGCTTGCACGGCGGCCTCGGCCTGCCGGTGTGGCTGTCGGTCAGCCTCGCCTACGCGTGCGCGTTCGGGCTGAGCTTCGTGCTCAACCGCACCTTCAACTTCCACTCGCACGCGCCGGTCGGCAGGCAGGCCGCGCTGTACGTGGTGGTCGTCGTGATCAACTACGTCGCGTTCATCCTCGGCGTCGGCAGCGGCCTGACCGCGCTCGGTCTCGAATACCACCTGTCGCGCCTGCTCGCGGGCGCGTGCGAGGCGGTCTACATGTACAGCGCCATGCGCTGGGTGGTGTTCCGCCGCCGTCGCGAACCGGCCGAGGTCATGTCGCCGGTGGAGTGATCAGCTCCTCGATCCGCGTCCCGTCGACGACGATGGCGTCGTCGTCGGTGAGCGCCCAGTGTGGCACGCCCTCGGCGCGGTAGCGCTGCGCGAGCCGGTCGCTTTCGCCGTTCGGGTCGGTGGCGGACGCAACGTGCGGGACGATCCGCCGATCGACCAGACCCAGTCCGTCCCAGCGTGGTTCGACACCGCAGGTGGTGCGCACCTGGTCCGGATCGTCCATCGCCTCTATGCCGTGCAGATCCGGCGTCAGCAGGCAGGCGCCCGCGCTGTAACCGCCATAGGCGAGTGCGTCCTCGGCGAGCAGCCGACGCAGCGCGAGATCGGCTCCGCTGCGGGCGAATTGGGTGCGCAGCACGAAGGTGTTGCCGCCGCGCACCCACACCGCCGGGTATTCGGCCAGCCGCCGCGCGACTTCAGTGGGGCGGCCGAGGTATTCGCGCAGATCGAGCACCTCGGGGGTGTAGCCGAGGTTGCGCAGCGGCACCAGGTCGCTGGTGACCGCCGAGGCCCATGCATCGGCCCAGGAGTCACAGGCGTTGGGTATCACCGCGATTCGGCCGGGACCACCGACCAGCGCGGCGAACCGGTCGTAGTGCGCGCCGAATCGGTAGCTGGACAGGAACAGTCGCATAGTGGGCCGTCAGAACGTGAAGGCCAGGTTGCGCGCGATGCGGGAACCCAGCTCGGCGTCGCCGGTGTATTCGATCTCGCCGCGATGGTCGTCGGCGGTGCTCCGGCCACCGCCGAGGCGGACGAAAAGCCCGGAGTCCAAACGAATCTCGACGGTCGCCGGTTCGTCGAACGCCGGGACGTAGGCGGCGCGGTCGGCCACCTGGATGTGCAGATTCCTGGCCAGCGGGCCGGTCACCGCGAAGGTCACCCTGGATCCGGCGGGCGCTTTCCCCAGTTTGACGACCACCCGGGGGATCGATCCGGCGAACTCGGCGAAGGCCGACTCCGCGCGCGGGCCACCCTCGTCGACCCGCACGCCGAGCGCGTCGGCGATATCGAGTTCGTGCATCCAGCAGTCGAACAGCCGCACCCGCATGAACCGGCCGTAGCTGGTCGGCCCGATCGGCGAGGGCGTCTCGGCCTGCCACTCGGTGTCACCGAATGCCGCGAGCGCCTTGCGCCTGCGCTCGGTGACCTCGCCGAACAGCTCGAGCAGCCGGACGCCGGACAGCGGCCGCAGCCGTTGCACCCAGATCTCGTTGAATACCGCCGTCTCGTGGCGTACGTGCGGCAGCGTGCGCACGTCGACGTTCGGTTGCGCCGGATCCTGTGCGGGCGGCTTCTCGCCGAGTAGCCAGGATTCGGTGCCGATCACGTGCGCGACCACGTCGAAGACGGTCCAGCCCGGCAGGGGTGACGGTGTCCGCCACCGGGTTTCGTCGAGGTCGGCGACGAGCGCGGCGATCGCGTCCCACTGCTCCGACAGCCGGGCGGTGAGCCCGATCCGCTCCAGGGTCGGGTCGGTCATGCGGATTTCCCTTCGTCCTCGGCTTCGAGCGCCGCGATGCCGCCCTTGATGGCTTCGGCGGTGGTCATCGGCTCGTGCGGGCGGCGCAGCAGCAGGCCCGCCGCGAAGCGGAGTTTGTCGCCGTGATTGCGCGGTATCACGTGCAGGTGCACATGCGGCACGGTCTGGAAGGCGGCCGTGCCGTCGTTGAGCACCAGGTTCGCGCCGTCGGCGGACAGGCTGCTGCGCCGGATGGCCAGCGCGAGCCGATGCCCGGCGCGGAACATCTGCGCACCGAGGTCGGCGTCGAGATCCTCCAGCTCGGTGGCGTGCCGCTTCGGGATCACCAGCGTGTGGCCGCGGGCGATCGGCCGGATGTCGAGGAATGCGCACAGGGTGTCGTCCTCGTATATCTTCGTTGCCGGAGCCTCGCCTGCCGCGATCCGGCAGAAGACGCAGTCAGTCATGCCTGCGCCTCGCTGGCGCTCGGCTCCGGCCTGACAGACGTCGCTGCATCATGGTTCGCTCACAAGCTCGCTCACATTGCAGACCTTACGGCGTGGACATGACGCCCGTCACTGTTCGTTCGCGCCCCGACCGTCTGACCTGTTCGCCAACCTCCGGGTAAGTAATGGACCTGGACGTTCGGTCTTGTCCCAGCACACCGGGGCCGATCACCATCGAACTCGACAGCGATCGAATCGATGGACGGGTACGGAGGTAGTCACGATGTCCGTCATCCCATACGGAATCCCGACATAACGCCGAAATCCGGCATCGAACTGTGACGGGCATCTCAACTACATTCACAGGGGCGGGTACAGTTGCGAAGATTTAAGCCAACTTACTCAAAAGTAATATCCCCTGAAGTGCCGACGACGCAGTGCCCTCAGCGATCAACGCGGAAGGCTCGACCCCCGCACGAAAAGGAAGTCAGACAGTGGAGACAACGCAGAGCGTAGGCGATTCGTCGTCACGTGGCGCGCGTGTCGGAGTTGTTCGCGAGTCGAACGCGGGCGAACGACGAGTCGCATTGGTGCCGAAGATCATTCCCAGCCTGCTGAAGCACGGCGTGGACGTGGTGGTCGAGGCTGGTGCCGGACTCGGTGCGCTCATTCCCGACGCCGCCTACATCGAAGCCGGTGCGACGATCGGCGATCCGTGGTCGGCCGACGTGGTCGTCAAGGTGGCGCCGCCGAGCGACGCCGAGGTGGCCAAGCTGACCGCGGGACAGACACTGATCGGGTTCCTGGCCCCACGCAATGCCGACAATCAGATCGGCGCGCTGAAAACCGCTGGGGTGCAAGCCTTCGCGGTCGAGGCGATCCCGCGCATCTCGCGTGCCCAGGTGATGGACGCGCTGTCCTCGCAGGCCAATGTCGCGGGGTACAAGGCCGTGCTGCTCGCGGCGTCGGAATCGACCCGCTTCTTCCCGATGCTCACCACCGCGGCGGGCACCGTGAAGCCCGCCACCGTGCTTGTGCTCGGCGTCGGTGTCGCGGGCCTGCAGGCACTCGCGACGGCCAAGCGCCTCGGCGGGCGCACCACCGGCTACGACGTGCGCCCCGAGGTCGCCGATCAGGTGCGCTCGGTCGGTGCGCAGTGGCTCGACCTCGGCATCGACGCGGCCGGTGAGGGCGGATACGCCCGCGAGCTCACCGACGAGGAGAAGGCACAGCAGCAGCAGGCGCTGGAGGACGCGATCAAGGGCTTCGACGTGGTGATCACCACCGCGCTCGTCCCAGGCCGTCCGGCGCCGCGGCTGGTCACCGCCGCCGCCGTGGCGGGCATGAAGCCGGGCAGCGTCATCGTCGACCTGGCCGGCGAGACCGGCGGCAACTGCGAGCTGACCGAGCCGGGCGAGATCGTGGTCAAGCACGAGGTGACCATCGCCTCGCCGCTGAACCTGCCCGCGACCATGCCGGAGCACGCCAGCGAGCTGTACTCGAAAAACATTGCGGCACTGCTGGAACTGATGCTGGTGGACGGAAAGCTCGCCCCCGACTTCGGTGATCAGGTGCTCGCGGATTCCTGCGTCACGCACGAGCGAGGCCTGCCGAGCGAACCGACAAACGTAAGCGGAGATGCCTGATGTATACCGAACTGCTCGCCAACATCGCGATTCTGGTGCTATCCGGATTCGTCGGGTTCGCGGTGATCTCCAAGGTGCCCAACACCTTGCACACCCCGCTCATGTCGGGCACCAACGCCATCCACGGCATCGTGGTGCTCGGCGCGCTCGTCACGCTCGGCAATGTCGAGAACCCGTCGATCCTCACGCAGATCATCCTGTTCATCGCCGTCGTGTTCGGAACCTTGAACGTCATCGGTGGTTTCGTGGTGACCGACCGCATGCTCGGCATGTTCAAAGGCAAGAAGGCGGCCAAGTAATGCACACCTTCGACAATGTGACCTACCTGGTCAACGGCCTCTACATCGTGGCCTTCGGCATGTTCATCTACGGCCTGATGGGCCTGACCGGTCCGAAGACCGCGGTGCGCGGCAACCTGATCGCGGCCGTCGGCATGGTCATCGCCGTGGTGGCGACGCTGATTTCGGTGCGCCACACCAGTAATTGGATCCTGATCGTCGCCGGTCTGGTGGTCGGCGTCGCGCTCGGCGTGCCGCCGGCGAAGTTCACCAAGATGACCGCGATGCCCCAGCTCGTCGCCGCGTTCAACGGCGTCGGCGGTGGCACCGTCGCGCTCATCGCGTGGTCGGAATTCATCAACAGCCAAGGCTTTTCGCACTTCGACGAGGAGCCGACGGTCCACATCGTGATCGGCTCGCTGTTCGCGGCGATCATCGGCTCGATCTCGTTCTGGGGCTCGCTCATCGCCTTCGGCAAGCTGCAGGAGATCCTGCCCGGCAAGCCGATCGGCATCGGCAAGCTGCAGCAGCCGCTGAACCTGCTGCTGCTCGCGGGCGCCATCGCCGCGGCCGTGGTGATCGGCATCGGCGCCACCAATGATGGTGTGCCGCAAGTGTGGATGATCGCGGTGCTGGTGCTCGCCGGTGTGCTCGGCCTGATGGTCGTGCTGCCGATCGGCGGCGCCGATATGCCCGTGGTGATCTCGCTGCTCAACGCGCTCACCGGATTGTCCGCCGCCGCGGCGGGTCTGGCGTTGAACAACACCGCGATGATCGTGGCGGGCATGATCGTCGGCGCGTCCGGCACCATCCTGACCAACCTGATGGCCAAGGCGATGAACCGATCCATCCCCGCCATCGTCGCCGGTGGATTCGGCGGCGGCGGAACGGCTCCCGGCGCCTCCGATGGTGAGCAGAAGCAGGCCAAGGCCACCTCGGCCGCGGACGCCGCCATTCAGATGGCCTACGCCAACCAGGTGATCGTCGTGCCCGGCTACGGCATGGCCGTCGCGCAGGCACAGCACGCGGTCAAGGAGATGGCGGCGCTACTGGAGGCCAAGGGCGTCGAGGTCAAGTACGCGATCCACCCGGTGGCCGGTCGCATGCCGGGCCACATGAACGTGCTGCTCGCCGAGGCCGAGGTGTCCTACGACGCACTCAAGGAAATGGACGACATCAACGGCGAATTCGGCCGCACCGATGTCGCTTTGGTGATCGGCGCCAACGACGTCACCAACCCGGCCGCCCGCGAGGACTCCAGCAGCCCGATCTACGGCATGCCGGTGCTCAACGTCGACCAGGCCAAGAGCGTCATCGTGCTGAAGCGCTCGATGAACTCCGGCTTCGCGGGCATCGACAACCCGCTGTTCTACGCGGATCACACCTCGATGCTGTTCGGCGACGCCAAGAAGTCCGTCGGCGCGGTGACCGAGGAACTGAAGGCGCTGTAGGCGGTTGCGCCGTACGGCCCGCCGACCTCTCCCCGAGGTCGGCGGGCCGTCGTTTTATTCAGTGGACACCGCTTCGGCGCGCGGGCGATCATGCTTCGAGTGTCTTCTTCACGTACAGAGCCTCTTCGGTTGATCGGTCCGGGGGAGCCCTCGGACGATCTCGCCGAGCGGCTGCCGTGGGGCGTGACCATCGACTCCAGCTATTCGACCCGCGACGCGCTCGACGCGCTCGCGCTCGCCCCGTTCCTGCGCGGCGATCAGCCGTACGCCCGCAAAGCCAACCTGGAGCGGGTCGACCCGAACGCGCCGCTGCGGCCCGCGCAGGCGCAGGTGCTGCGCTCCGTGCTCGACGATGACGACAGCGGCCAGCTGCTCGCGGTCGGGCCGGGCTGGACGCTGCGCGCGATCCGCTGGACAGGTGGTTCGGCGATGGTCGAGGTCACCGCGGTCAGCGACGAGCTGGCGCGATCGGTGCTCGCCGAATCGATCCGCGATGCGGTCGCGCAGGTCACCGTGTCCGAGACCATCGAAATGGGTTTCTGGTACATGGATACGCGCGGGCCGTCCCGGCGCGGCCGGACCATTTCCGCACCGGCGTGGGGCGATATCCGCGGCAACTACGCCGCCGATGCCGGTACCGCCATGGACCAGCTGATGGCGCTCACCGCCGCGGAGGTCCGCGGCAGGCTCGTGCTGCTGCACGGACCGCCGGGCACTGGCAAGACCACCGCGCTGCGCGCACTGGCCCGTGCGTGGGCCTCCTGGTGCCAGTTCGACTGCGTGCTCGATCCCGAGCTGATGTTCGGCAAGCCCGGCTACCTCATGGAGGTCGCCGCCGGCGTGCACAGCGACGACGAGGAGCAGCAGCGCTGGCGCATGCTGGTGCTGGAGGACTGCGACGAGCTCATTCGCGGTGAGGCCAAAGAGGCAGCGGGACAGGGGCTTTCCCGCCTGCTGAACCTGACCGACGGTATGCTCGGCCAGGGCCGTGACGTCCTCGTCGCCATCACCACCAATGAGGACCTGTCCCGGCTGCACCCCGCGGTCGTGCGTCCCGGGCGCTGTCTGGCGCAGATCGAGGTCGGCCGACTCTCCGGTGCCGAATCCGCCGCTTGGCTCGCTCGTGCCGGTCACGCCGGCGCCGATCCGCATCCGGACGGTGCCACGCTGGCCGAACTCTCCGCTCTCCGCAACGGCGAGACCGTGATTCATGCCGGCCGTCCCGACGAGGTCAATCCGGGACTGTACCTGTAGGAGCGACCGCTCCGGCCTGCCAGCAGCACAGCAGGACGACGACGAGTGGGACCGCCATGGTCGCGGTCAGCGGGATGACCAGGGTCAGCCAGCCGAGCACGGCGGGCCCGGCGAGCAGGCCGAAGTAGCCGAGGCCGAAGACCTTCGACATGTCGGTGGCCGCCGTGGCCGAGCCGAGATTGCCCGCGGCGGTGAAGATCTGCGGGACAACGCCGGAGAGGCCGAGGCCCGTCAACGCCCAGCCGAGCAGCGTCAGCGCAATCCACGGCGACGCCATCACCAGGGTGAGGCCGAGCGCGGCGAGCGCGGTGCCGTAGCGCACCACCGCGACGCGGCCGAACGCGCCGCTGAACCGGTCGGCGGTGAACCGGCCCGCCGTCATGGTGACCGAGAACGCGCCGAAAGCCAGTGCGGCCGTCGCCTCGTCGGCGCCGAGGTGGTCGCGCATGTGCAGGGTGCTCCAATCGTTGGCCACCCCTTCGGCGAGCAGGATTCCGAACGCGATCACGCCCAGCGCCAGCACCTTTCGGCTCCGATTCGGCGTCGCGCGCGGTGCGGAAACGGCACGGGACGGTTCGACGACCTCAGGTGTCGATTCGGCCCCGTTGGTGTCGCGGAGTAGGCACGGCACCAGCGCGATGGTGGCCACTATGCCCGCGCCCGCCGCGAGCGACAGCGTCAGGCGGGCATCCAAGCCCGCGCGCAGCGTTGCCGCGCCGATGAGCGAACCGAGCAGTCCGCCGCCGGAGAACAGCGCGTGGAAGGCGGCCATGATCGGGCGGCCGTAGGCGCGTTCCACATGGACCGCTTGGGTATTCATCGAGACGTCCAGCGCGCCGTTGCCGAAACCGAAGCAGCACAGCGCGATTGCCAGCGTCAGCGGGTTGGTCGCGAGGCCGGGCCCGAGCACCGCCGAGGAGCCGATGGTGGCGGCCGCACCGACCAGCGTCCGGCTGCCGAACCGATCGGCAAGCGGCCCCGCGACCCGCATTCCGACTATGGCCGCTGTCGCCATCAACACGATGAACGTGCCTAGCGCGGCCGGATCGACCCCGGTTCGGGTGGTGATCGCCGGGATATGCACCACCCACATGGCGAGCATGAATCCGTTGAGCATGAACACCGCGAACACCGCGGCGCGCGCGACTCGGAGGTGACGCTCGAGCGTTTGCGTCGGCACCAGTCCGACGGTACCGGCGATCACCGCGTCGGCAGTGGGCCGACCGATCCCGTGGTGCCGACTGTCGATCGGCCACCGCAGGTGTCACCGACTGACACAGGCCGCGCACCTCATGATTTCCCGTACCCCGAATCGCATGCGGGAAGTCGAGGGCTGTGTGGCAGCGGTGCCATCCGCGCAGCGCGGCGCCCCGACTGGCCCGCCGGTGAGGGGAGCGGGCCGAATCGTAGGGGCTCGGCGAGGACGCCGAGACCAACCTCCGCGGTGCCGGTCCGGGGCTACGTCGACCCGGTTGTTCCGGTTCGGGTGGGTCTCGGCGCTGAGACCCATGTCCACGGGTGTCAGTTGTTCCAACCCGTCACTGCCGCTCGGCATTCCAGATTCCGGTGGCGGATGTCTCCTTCGCGTAATCGGTGAAATCCTTTGCCTCCCTGCCGAGTGCGCGCCGCACGCCGTCGGCGGTCGCGGAGTTCCTGCCGTCCAGGATGGTGCCGAACAGGTAGTCGAGCAGGCTGACCACATCGGCGGGGACCTGGTATTCGGTCAGGCCCGCAACGAATTCCGTTCGGCCGATCGGGATGAAGGCGATCTCGCGACCGGTGGCCGCGGCGATCTCGGCCACCGCCTCGGCGAAGGTCAGTGCCCGCGGGCCGGTCAGCTCGTACAGTTCGCCGTTGTGGCGGTCGTCGGTCAGCGCGGCGACCGCGACGTCGGCGATATCGTCGGCGTGCACGAACGGTTCCGGCACATCGCCGTTGGGCATCGCGACCTCGCCGGCCAGGATGTAGTCGGTGAACGCGCCCTCGCTGAAATTCTGGGCGAAGAAGCTGCAGCGCACGATGGACCAGTCGAGTCCGCTGCCCTGCACGATCTGTTCGCATTCCACCGCCTCCGGCTCACCGCGACCCGACAGCAGCACCAGCTTGCGCACACCGCTTGCGCTCGCCGCCGCCGCGAAGGCGCGCAGCGTATCCGGCGCGCCGGGCACGGCCAGATCGGGCTGATAGGCGACGTAGACGGCGTCGACGCCGGTCAGCGCGGCGGACCAGGTGCCACGGTCGGCCCAGTCGAACGGGATGTCGGCACTGCGAGAGCCGACCCGGACCGGGTGGCCGAGCGCGGCGAGCCGTTCGGCGACCCGGCTGCCGGTCTTGCCGGTGCCGCCGGTGACGAGGGTCAGTGCCTGGTTTGCGTTGCTGTTTGTCATGCCTCTAGTACATCGGCGCGGGCCGCGACGAAACATAGTTCAGCGGCTCATGATCATGCGCGATCGTCTACCGTTGACTCGTGGATGCGCTCGCCAGTCTGCTCGAAGGTCCACGCGCCCGTGGTGCGTTCGTGATGTGCTCGCTACTCGATCCGCCGTGGTCGCTGCGCATCCAGGACCAGGCGCCGCTGACGGTGGTCTCGATGATTCGCGGTGGCGCCTGGATCAGCACCGGCAAGGGCGCGCCACGGCAGCTGTCCGCCGGTGACGTCGCGATCTTCCGCGGCCCCGAGCCCTACACCATCGCCGACGACCCGGCCACCGAACCGCAGATCATCATCCATCCCGGTCAGGTGACGAAGACGCCGGACGGTGAAATCCTCTGCGAGACATTGAATCTCGGTGTTCGCCAATGGGGGACCGACCCGGCAGGCGCGACCATGATGGTCACCGGCACCTACGAGTCGGCCGGTGCGGCGAGCCAGCGGCTGCTGCGCGCGCTGCCGCCGATCATCGTGCTGCAGCGCGGCGATTTCGACACCAGGCTGCTCGACATCCTCGTCGACGAGGCGACCAAGGACGAGCCCGCGCAGACCGTGGTGCTCGACCGCCTGCTCGATATGGTTCTCATCGCCGCGCTGCGTGCCTGGTTCGCCCGCAACGACGCGCCTGCCTGGTATCACGCCTACAGCGATCCGCTGGTCGGCAAGGCATTGCGGCTGCTGCAGCACAATCCGGCGCACGGCTGGACGGTGGCAGGCCTGGCCGAGGCGGTCGGCGTATCCAGGGCCGCGCTCGCCCGCCGATTCACCGATCTGGTCGGCGAACCGCCGATGGCGTTCCTGACCGAATGGCGGCTCGCGCTCGCCGCCGACCTGCTGCAGGAGTCGGAGGCGACGGTGGAATCCATTGCCCGCCAAGTGGGTTACGGCAGTGCGTTCGCGTTGAGCACCGCCTTCAAACGGCACTTCGGCATCAGCCCGCGCGACCACCGCCATGGCGGCGCGGCGGCTGAGCTATCGTCGGCCGGGTGACCACGCAGTATCCGGTGCTCTGGCCGGTCCCCACCCGCTGGGCGGATAACGATCACTACGGCCACGTGAACAACGTGACCTATTACTCGTACTTCGACACGGCGGTCAACGCGTGGCTGATGCACGCCACCGGCACCGACATCCGCGACCTGCCCGCGCTCGGCGTGGTCGCGCAGACCTCATGCCAGTTCCTCGGCTCACTGAGCTTCCCGGACCAGGTACAGGTCGGCCTGCGCATCTCCCGCCTCGGCCGCTCCAGCATCACCTACGACCTGGCCATCTTCCGCGACACCGACGGCGCACTCGAACTCGCCGCCACCGGCGTCTTCGTCCACGTCTACGTCGACGCCGAATCCCGCAAACCGGTGGAAATCCCGGCCGTCATCCGCACCGCCGCCGAAACCCTGGTCACCGACTGACGCAGGCCGCTACCCGCGCAGCGCGGCCTGGAATCGCCGCATGCCCGCGAGCCAGCGGTCGTAGTCGGCGCCCTTGTGCCGGTACATCTCCAGCACCTCCGGGTGCGGCAGGATCAGGAAGTGTTCGGCGGCAACGCCTGCCACGACGAGTTCGGCGACCTGTTCCGGCGCGAGCACCGCGCCCGCGGTGGTGACCGCCTTGATCGCGAGTTCGGCGTCGGCGGCATGGTCCGGGTCGTCGAAACCGGAGTGCAGCAGTTGGGTGTCTACGCCCATCGGGCAGACACAGCTGACGCCGATTCCCTTGTCGCCGTAGGTGACCGACAGCCACTCGGCGAATCCGACGGCGGCGTGCTTGGAGACCGCGTACGGCGCGGAGCCGAGCTGGGTGAGCAGCCCGGCCGCCGACGCGGTGGCCACGAAATAGCCGCTGCCGCGCTCGATCCAGGCCGGAACGAGCAACCGTGCGGCGCGGACGTGCGCGAGCGTGTTGACCTCGAGCGCGGCCGTCCACTGCTGATCGGTGCTGTCGAGCCCTGGCCCGCCGCCGATGCCCGCGTTCGCGAAATACAGGTCGACCGGACCGAATTCGGTCTCGGCGCGCTCGATCATCGCGCGGATCACCCGCTCGTCGGCGACATCACCGTCCACGGCGACCGCGTCGGCGCCGATCGACGCGGCCACCTCGGCCGCACCCGCCGCGTTGATATCGGCGACCACCACCCGCGCGCCACCGGCGGCGAGCCGCCGCGCCAGTGCCGCCCCGATCCCCGCGCCGGCTCCCGTGACGATCGCAACCTTGCCCGAAATCTCCATTTCTGCACCCTAGTAGCCGAGTTCGGGGCTTCGGCTCGGTCCGGTGCGAAGATCAGCGTGGGGAGAACCGCGCCGCCACGTCGTAGAGGGCCGGGTTGGCGGTGAAGAACGGAGGTGCGGCGGCGAGGCGCTGCTGGAAGGCCGGGTTCGCACCCGCCGCCCGCCACTCGTCCGCGCTCGCCCAGTGCGCCACGTTCACCGCTTGGAAGCGGCTCTGTGGGTCGAGTGCCCGGTGCATCCGGTTGTAGTGGAACCCGGGCGCCTTGACCATCACTTCCGCGCGGCCGCGCCAGTGGGCGAGGAATTCGTCCATGCGCTCGGCGGGGAGTTCGAAGGCGTTGACGAATTCCACGCCGGAACCATCGGCCGTTGTGCCGGAATGGTATTCGGCGGCGATCTCGTACCCACCGCCGTGTACCTGGGTGTACTCGGCGGCCGAGTTCTCGAGACGGGGATTTTTCAGTGCGGTGTCCTTCGCTTCGCGACTGTCCCAGTGCGCCACCATGACAAGTGGCAGTGCGGCGTCCGGCGCGACCGCGCGGAGCAGGCGTGCCTCCCGGAATCCGTCGGCGGTGCTGATGATCTCGGCGCGTGCCCGCCATTGCTCGACGAACTCGTCGATTCGCGGGATGGGCAGCTCGGTGGCGTCAATGACGATGTAGGTCATACCGCCCATACTCCAACCTCGATCGCACTGGAGGTCAAGAAGATTCGGCGGCCGCCCGGCCGGAACCAGCCAATCGGTCGAGCAGCGGCGCGGCGCGCGGCCCGACCAGCTCGCGCATAACCAGCGCCATATTGGTGCGCTCCACGCCGGGAATCTTCAGTATCTGCCCGGCGATTCGATACAGATCGTCGGCGTCCTGGGCGACCACCCGGACCGTCAGATCGGTCAGCCCGGTCATGCCGCACACCTCGGTCACCTCGGGCACCTCGGCGAGTTCGTCCACCACCGAATCCAGCTGATGCTGATCGACAACCACCGCGACGAACGCGGACAGGGGATATCCGAGCGCGCGCGGCTGTACCCTTCGCTCGAAGCTGCCGAGCACGCCGCCCGCCTCCCAGCGGGCCAGCCTGGCCTGCACGGTGTTGCGGGACAGACCCAGCCGCGCGGCCAGCTCGACCCCGGTTGCCCTCGGATTGGCGTTGAGCTCCAGCAACAGCCGGGCATCGGTGGCGTCCAGGGTCACGTCGACCGTTTCTCGACTGGTCATGCGACTCAGTATGACAGCATCCCGGCGTCCAGAATTGAGCATTCTGCTCAACCGCGTGTCTATCACTTGCGCAGTTCGCATTCTGGTGGAAGCTATGTGGTACAGGACACATACGCGCCCCGCGGCCCTGTCGTAAGGAGGCGACCAGCGATGCCAGACAGGTCTGTGTATCCGGTTCAGTTGATCCAGCCCGACGGTCGACGCGTGCTCGATCGCGAGCACGCCGCACTGGTCGCCGACGTCGGCCCGGAGCAGTTGCGCCGCATGTACGAGGACATGGTGGTGGCTCGCCGGATCGATGCCGAGGGCACCGCGCTGCAGCGTCAGGGCCAGCTCGGGCTGTGGGCGCCGCTGCTGGGACAGGAGGCGGCACAGGTCGGTTCCGCGCATGCGCTGCACGCCGACGACTACGTGTTCTGCAGTTATCGCGAGGCAGGCGTCGCCTATGTCCGCGGCGTCGATCCCAGTGAGATCACCAGACTCTGGCGCGGAGTGGCGCACTACTGCTGGGATCCGAACGCGGTCAATATGACCAACCCCAACATCATCGTCGGCTCGCAGGGTTTGCACGCCACCGGTTATGCCTATGCCGCGCATCTGGACGGCGCGGAGATCGCCACCATCGCCTACTTCGGCGACGGTGGGAGCAGCCAGGGCGATATCGCCGAGGCGCTCGGCTTCGCGGCAAGCTGGAGCGCGCCGGTGGTGTTCTTCTGCCAGAACAACCACTGGGCGATCAGCGAGCCGGTGCGGGTGCAGAGTCAGACGCCGATCGTGCGCCGCGCCTACGGCTACGGCATCCCCGGCGTGCAGGTCGACGGCAACGACGTGCTCGCGGTACTCGCGGTCACCAGGGAGGCGGTGGCCAGGGCGCGCAATGGCGGCGGCCCCTCGTTCGTCGAGGCGCTCACCTACCGGATGGGACCGCACACCACCGCCGACGATCCGACCCGCTACCGCCCGTCCGCCGAGCTGGAGGAATGGTCGCGCCGCGACCCCATCGATCGGCTGCACCGACTGCTCGAGCGCGAATCGCTGCTCGACCCGGAATTCGAGGCGCGCGTCAAGGCGCACGCCGACGAGGTCGGACATCGCGTCCGCACCGCGACCATCGAGATGCCCGATCCGGCGCCGATGGACCTGTTCGACCACGTCTATGCCACCCCGCACGCGCTGATCACCGAACAGCGGCGGGAGTACGCGGCGTACTTGGCTGGCGATCCCAGTGAGTCGGCCGCGCCATCGGAAGGAGTCCCCTAAATGAAAACCACCTTCGCCGGCGCCCTCAATACCGGCCTGCGCCGGGCACTGGAGGATGATCCGAAGGTCCTGCTGATGGGTGAGGACATCGGCAAACTCGGCGGCGTATTCCGGGTCACCGACACGCTGCAGAAGGACTTCGGCAACAACCGCGTCGTCGATACACCGCTGGCCGAATCCGGCATCGTCGGAACGGCTTTCGGGATGGCCCTGCGCGGGTACCGGCCGGTGTGCGAGATCCAGTTCGACGGGTTCGTCTATCCGGCCTTCGATCAGATCGTCTCGCACGTGGCCAAGATTCACTACCGGACGCAAGGAAAGGTGAAGGCGCCGATCACCATTCGCATTCCGTTCGGCGGCGGCATCGGTTCGGTGGAGCACCACTCCGAATCGCCCGAGGCGTATTTCGCGCACACCGCGGGGCTGCGGGTGATGAGCCCGAGCAATCCGGCCGATGCGTACGTGATGATCCGCGCGGCGATCGCGCTGGACGACCCAGTGATCTTCTTCGAACCCAAGCGCAGGTATTGGGACAAGGCCGATGTCGACTTCGCGGCGCTCGACGCAGGCGGTGACCTGCCGCTCGACCGGGCCAGGGTCTGCGCGACCGGCGCCGACGCCACCGTCGTCGCGTACGGCGGCAGCGTGGCGACCGCGCTCACCGCGGCGAAAATCGCCGCCGAGGAGGGACATTCGCTCGAGGTGATCGATCTGCGCAGCCTCTCGCCGATCGATTTCGACACCATCGAGGAGTCGGTGACCAAGACCGGCAGGCTGGTCGTGGTGCACGAGGCACCGGTCTTCGCCGGGCTCGGCGCCGAGATCGCCGCGCGGATCACCGAGCGCTGCTTCTACCACCTGGAGGCGCCGGTACTGCGTGTCGGCGGGTTCGACATCCCCTATCCCCCGGCTAAGCTCGAGAAGCACCACCTGCCCGATCCCGACCGCATTCTCGCCGCGGTCGATCGGTCGCTCGCCGCATGAGCGAGCGCAGCGAGCGAATCGACAAGCGCAGCGTCCCTCAACTCGTGAGAGGTGCCAACGTGGAAGACACTGCCCGCCGAGATGTCCTGGAATTCCGGCTACCCGATCTAGGGGAGGGACTCTCCGACGCCGAGCTGGTGTCCTGGTCGGTGAGCGTCGGCGACACGGTGGAGTTGAATCAGATCATCGCGGAGGTGGAGACGGCGAAGGCGGTGGTTTCGCTGCCGTCGCCGTTCGCGGGGCAGGTGGTCGAACTCCTCGCCGAACCGGGCGAGACGGTGCTGGTGGGGGCGCCGCTGATCCGGGTGGCCGGCGATGCGAAAGCCCCCGCGCCCGAATCGATGCCGAGCGGTGCGAACGGGACCGCGGCCGCCGGTGAGGAACAGCGGACCTCGGTATTGGTCGGGTACGGGCCGGAGGGCGAGGCGGTATCGCGACGGCGCAGGCCGAGCGCGATGACCTCCGAACCCGCTGCCGCGCAGCCGGATACGTCACCGGCACCCGATGGGGCCGCGATCGGAACGGAACGGGCCCCGGTGGAAACGCGAGCGACCGATCCCGGAGCCGATGCCACCGTATACGTTCCTGAATCTGTTGCCACCGAACCGGATTCGCCCTACGCGCGACCACAGCTCGGCGCGACGCGGGCCGCCGCGACACCCGGTGCGCGCAAGCTGGCCAAGGAACTCGGCATCGACCTGTGGTTCGTGGCCGGGTCGGGTCCGGACGGCGCGGTCACCGTCGACGATGTCCGCGGCGCCGTCCCGGTCTCGCAGCCGCGTTCCCTCGCGCAGCGCCCCACACCGAATGCCCCAGCGCCGCAGGCGGATCAGCATGCCGGTGTCAGCCGACCCGCGGTCCGCGAGGAGCGCGTCCCGATCACCGGTATCCGCAAACGCACCGCCGCCGCGATGATCGCCAGCGCGCGCACCATCCCGCAGGCGGGCACCTCGGTCACCGTCGATGTCACCGCGTCGATGGAACTGCTCGATCATCTGCGCAGCACCAAATCCTTCGCCGAGCTCTCGTTGACGCCACTGGCGCTGGTCGCCAAATCGGTGGTGGCCGCACTCGCCGAATTTCCCGGTATCAACGCGTTCTGGGATGAGCAGGCGCAGGAGATCGTCACCAAGCACTACGTGAATCTCGGCATCGCGGTGGCCACCGATCGCGGACTGCTCGTGCCGAATATCAAAGAGGCCCAGTCGCTGAGCCTGCGCGACCTGTGCCGGGAGATCGGCTGGCTGGTCGACACCGCGCGCTCGGGCGGCGCCACCCCCACCGACCTGCGCGGCGGCACCTTCACCATCAGCAACGTCGGCGTCTTCGGCGTCGACACCGGTCTGCCGCTGGTCAATCCCGGCGAGTCGGCCATCCTCTGCCTCGGCTCGATCCGCAAGCGCCCCTGGGTCTTCCGCGACGAGCTCGCGATCCGCTGGATCACCACCCTGAACCTGAGCTTCGACCACCGCCTCATCGACGGCGAACAAGCCGCCCGCTTCCTCGCCACCACCGCCAGCCTGCTGGAAGACCCGCTCACCCTCCTCAGCCGCCTGTAGCCGCACACCTTTTGATCTCCCGCGCACCGTTTCGCCTGCGATCCGGTGTGCGGGAAATCAGACTGGGTGCGGGAAGGCAGGAGGACGTGATGTCACGCTGGGGAAACATTCGGGGCGGTTGGCGTAAAGAACGCGGGCTAGATCTTGTACCTATGGGAGTAGCGCATTCCGTCGATACCCGGTTGCCGTTCGGCAGGCAGCTCGCGTTCGGCATTCAGCACGTTCTGATCATGTACACCGGGTGTATCACCGTGCCGTTGGTTTTCGGTGCGGCGGTGGGGTTGGACCGGGCAACGGTCGGGCTGCTGATCAGTGCGGATCTGCTGGTCGCGGGGCTGATCACGCTGGTGCAGAGCCTCGGGCTCGGCAAGTTGGCCGGTGTGCGGTTGCCGATCATTTGTGGCGCTACCTTTGTCGGGCTGAACCCGATGGTGCTGATCGCCAAGCAGTACGGGCTCGACGCGGTGTACGGCTCGATGCTGGTCGGCGGTGTCATCGGGATCGCGCTGGCCTGGCCGTTCGCCAAGGTGGTCCGGTTGTTTCCGCCGCTGGTGACCGGGACGGTGCTCACCGTGGTCGGTGTCTCGCTGATCGGGGTGGCGGGCGGGCTGATCGTCGGCGCCGATCCGAAGGCGCCGTCGTTCGCGTCGCCGGGCAATATCGGGCTCGCCGCCGTGGTGGTGCTCGTCGCGGTCGGGTTCATCTGTGTCGGGCGCGGGGTGTGGTCACAGCTCGGTGTGCTGATCGCACTGGTGGTCGGCATTCTCATCGCCGTTCCGATGGGCTTGGTGCAGACGGCGGGGATCGGTGACGCCGCATGGGCCGGTGTCCCGCAGCCCTTCCATTTCGGTGCGCCGCAGTTCCCGATCACCGCGGTGGTGGCGATGAGCATCGTGATGGCTGTGGTGTTCGCGGAGTCGACGGCGAGCATGCTCGCGGTCAGCGAGATCACCGGAAAGCCCATCGGCAAGGCGGATTTGGCGCGCGGTCTGATCGGTGACGGGCTGTCCGGCGTGCTCGGCGGCATCTTCACCGCCTTCATCGACACGATCTTCAATCAGAATGTCGGCAGTGTCGCGGCGACCAGGGTGTTCAGCCGCTACGTCACCGCGACCAGCGGGGTGATCCTGGTGGTGCTCGGTGTGGTGCCGAAAATCGGCGCGGTGGTCGCCGCGGTGCCGAAGCCGGTGATCGGCGGTGTCGGCCTGGTGCTGTTCGCCACCGTGGCCGTCGTCGGCGTGAACACCCTGCGCCGCGCCGATCTCTCCGACCGGATCAACGCCACCATCGCCGCCGCCGCGATCGGCGTCGGCCTGCTCCCCGAAATGGTGCACGGCATGTTCACCAAATTCCCGACCTCGGCCCAGATCCTGCTCACCAGCGGCGTAACCCTGGGCGCTGGCACAGCTTTCGCCTTGAACCTGTTGTTCAACCACACCCGGCTCGGCGCCCTCGCCCGCCGCGACCCCACCCCCGAACCGCCTGTCCCAGCCCGAGTCTGACGACTCCGCCGTGCACCGAGGGCGCCACAATCGGTGCGCGGGCTTAGTTGGTGCGGTGGGTCAGGACCTGGCGGACGGCCAACCCTGCGAGGAGGGCCCAGAAGCCCGCGCCGATGCCGAGGAAGCCGACGCCCGCGGCAGCGATGAGGAAGGTGACGACGCTGGCTTCGCGGTGCTCCTCGGCGCGCAGTGCGCCTGCAAGGGCTGCGGCCAGCGTGGCCAGAAGGGCAAGGCCCGCAACGGTTTCCAGTGTGCCCCTGGGTGCGGTGGCGATCAGGGTGACCAGTGCGGCGGAGCCGAGAGCGAGCACCAGGTAGCCACAGCCCGAGGTGAACGACGCGATCCAGCGGCGCTTCGGGTCGGGGTGGGCGGCGGGCGCGGCCGACAGCGCGGCGCTGATCGCGGCGAGGTTGATCGCATGGCCGCCCGCCGGTGCGCCGAGGATGGTGCCGATCCCGGTGACGGTCATCGCGGCGCGCCACGGTACCTGGTAGCCGAACGAGCTCATCACCGCGGTGCCCGGAATGTTCTGCGAGGCCATCGTGACGATGTACAGCGGCACCGCGACGCCGATCATCGCCTGCCAATTCCAGTGCGGCACGGTCAGATCCACCGCGGGCACCATGGCCGCGACATCGAGCCGCCGATGTTGCACCGCGATGCTGATGCCCGCGCCGATCGCCGCGGTGACGAAGGCCGCGATCACCGCCCAGCGCTTGGCGAACCGCTGCAGCACCAGCCATACCAGGATCACCGGGATGACCACCGCCGGGCTGGTCTGCACGGCCTTCACCGGCGCGAGGCACAGCGGAAGCAGCACGCCGGCCAGCATGGCCTGGGCGATCTCGGTCGGGATCGCGGCGACCAGGTTGCCGAGGCGCTGCCACAGCCCGGTGATCACGATCAGCACGCCGGTGACGACGAACGCGCCAACCACCGCGGGCCAGCCGCCCGCGACCGCGCCGGTGCCCGCCAGTAGTGCCGCACCCGGTGTCGACCAGGCCAGCGTGATCGGCATCCGGTACCGGTAGCTGAGCACGATCATGCCGATCGCCTGCGTGACGCACAGCGCGAGCAGTCCGGAGGCCGCCTGCGCCGGTGTCGCGCCGACCGCGGTCAGCCCGCTGAGCACCACCGCGAACGCGCTGACGAACCCGACCAGCGCGGTCACGATCCCCGCGCCGAGCGGCTGCCCGATGCCGGCCGGTGGCGCCGATTCGGGTGACTCGACTGGTATGCCGGGCGCGGTCAATACTTTCGCCATTGCTGGGATCCTGCCGAGAAAACCCCAGGTCCGGCACAGCCAATCCCCGAAAACTGGCCTGAATTCGCGGCGAGCGAAGGGTCCAGTCCACAGGTTTGAGCGCCCGAATCCGATGCGCGCCTTACTCCCCGGTACCCACGGGGTACGCCGACATCACGACGGCCGGATGCGTAGGGTGGTCGTAGTCAGTGCAATGGTGCCGATTCTGGACTAGGAGCTTAGCTTTGAGCGCGGTGCTGATATCTCCGGAGGAGCTGCGGGAAGCGTTGGCGGACGATCGTTTTCGCCTGCTCGATGTGCGCTGGGCGCTAGGCGACCCGGACGGCCCGCAGCACTATCTCGACGGCCACATTCCCGGTGCGATCTTTGTCGACATGGAGACCGAGCTCGCCGCCCCGCCGTCCCCCGCGCGCGGGCGGCATCCGCTGCCCGAGGTCGCGCAGCTGGAGAAGTGCGCGCGCAGCTGGGGCATCAGGGCCGGTGATCCGGTGGTCGTCTACGACGCGACCGGCGGCATGGCGGCGGCCCGCGCGTGGTGGCTGCTGCGCTGGGCGGGCATCGCGGACGTGCGGATCCTCGACGGCGGCCTGCCCGCGTGGACCGCCGCGGGCGGCGAGCTCGCGGTGGGCGCCGAGCCGGATCCCGCGCCGGGCGATGTCGAATTGACCCCGGGGCAGCTGCCGACCATCGACGCGGACGCGGCGGCCAAGTGGCCGGGCGTGCTGCTGGACGCGCGCGCGGGCGAGCGGTATCGCGGTGAGGTCGAGCCGATCGATCCGCGGGCCGGCCACATCCCCGGCGCGGTGAGCGCGCCGACCGCGAACAATATCGACGCCGATGGCCGCTTCCGTGGCGTGGACGAATTGCGAAGTCGCTTCTCGGGTTTCGGTGACGGACCGGTCGCGGTGTATTGCGGATCCGGCGTCACCGCCGCACATCAGATCGCGGCGCTCGCCGTGGCGGGGGTGGAGGCCGCGCTGTATCCAGGATCGTGGTCGCAGTGGTCGAACGATCCGAAGCGGCCGGTGGCCACCGGGGGCTGATTCACAGCCAGGCGCGGGCGAGGAGTTCGTCGTCGGCGACCTCGCTCGCGCGATGCGGGAAGCGGGTGGCCGCGATGGACTCCGTGCGCATCCCGTCGTGTCCGATCAGCCAGGATCCGCCGCGTTCCTCGCATTCGGCGATCTTGGCGAAGGTGGCCAACAGGAAGTTGATCGCCTCGCGCGGGTCGATGGTGCGAGCCAGCCGCTGGGATTCACCGGGGCGGGACAGGTCGAGCCAGACGCCGGATTGTCCGTCGAGGCGCATCCCGACGATTTTGTCCGCGTTGACGAAGGTGAATTTTCGCCGTTCCCATGGTGTGGTCGGCGTGAAGCTCTGCTCTAGGACTTGGAGCAGAATTGTCATGCTGCTGCCCTCCGCTTCCGTGTGACACCCAGCTGCGGCTCTTATGCGTGACCAGCGGTTTTTCCAGTATGTGCCCGTTATGCCGAGAAATCCAGAGAGCGGGCGCGGCGGGCGCGCGGAGCGTGTCGGTCGCACCTGCTTGGATGGGCCAATGCTGCACGGTCTGTGGTCACCGGGATCTGGGTTGCTGCTGTGGCAGGAGCAACCGGTCGCGGTGCCCGAGCCGCTCGGCGGCGTGCTCGCGGCGTCCAAATTCCGCCATCGCGCCGAGGTGCTGACCCCGGAGGGGACAAAACAGCAGGTCCGCGCGCATGCGATGGCTCCGGCGGCCGCCGCGACGGCGCTGCTGCAGCGGCTGCCGATCGACGCGGTATCGGGGGATCTGCGATTTCTCGCCCACGTGGCGCACGGCGTCGAACGGTGGGTGCGGGCCGGGCGGGTGGTGCCCGAACTACGCCGCGAGGACGGCGAGTGGTGGGTGCGCTGGCGGCTGGTCGGCGGACGGCGTCAACGCGCCTGGCTGGCCGAACTGGCCGCGGTCATGCCGCAAGCGCTGCGGGTGGCGGGCGCGCCGCGGACGGTGCTCGACGACATGGTCACCGAGCTGGCCGACCCGCTGGCCAGGATGCTGCTCGAGCCGTCCTCCGCCGCATCGCACCCGCTGGTGTCCGCGCTGGTCGGCGATACCGCGCTGGACGGCGGTAACTATCAACTCGCCGAGGTGCTCGAGCGCTGGCGCGACAGCATGACCGGTGACGAACCGGATCTGGTGCTGCGGCTGCTCGAACCGGACGGCGACTACGGCACCGAGGACGAGACGGTGGCGCTGTGGCGGCTGGAGGTCTGCCTGCGCGATCCGGGCGAAGCGCCGAATCCCGTTCCACTGCAAGGTGATCCGACCAGGCTGCGGTTGGCGGTGGAGAAGCTCGGCGAGGCGCAGCGCGTGTATCCGCGGCTGCGCGACCTGCCGAGCGATCCGCAATCGCTGGACCTGCTGCTGCCGACCGCGGTGGTCGCCGATCTGGTGGAGCACGGCGCACATGCCTTGCAGGACAATGGAATTCGTCTGCTGCTACCGCGCGCGTGGAATATCAGTGAGCCGACCATGCGGCTGCGGGTGGAGAGCGCCGTGCCCGCCGCGGAGAGCATCGTCGGCCTGCCTGGGTTGGTGAGGTACCACTGGGAGCTCGCGCTCGGCGACACCGTGCTGACCAAGGCCGAGATGGAGCGGCTGGTGCGCGCCAAATCGGATCTGGTGCAGCTGCGCGGGGAATGGGTGCAGGCCGACCACAAGATGCTCGCCGCCGCGGCACGCTACGTCGCGGCGCACACCGACGATTCCGAGATCACCCTCGCCGACCTGTTCGGCGAGCTGGCGGGCACCCGGGTCGACCGGGTGCCGATCACCGAGGTCACCGCGACCGGCTGGGCCGCCGAAATCCTCGATCACGAGCGGGAAGCCGAGCCTGTCGCGCCGCCGGTCGGCCTGAAGGCGCAGCTGCGGCCCTATCAGCAGCGCGGCCTGACCTGGCTGGCCACCATGAGCCGGTTGGGGTTCGGCGCGATCCTCGCCGACGATATGGGTCTCGGCAAGACGGTCCAGGTGCTCGCGCTGCTCGTGCACGAGCGCGAGACGGCGGAGCCGGGGCCGACGCTGCTGGTGTGCCCCATGTCGGTGGTCGGTAACTGGCAGCGCGAGGCCGAGCGGTTCGCGCCGGATCTGCGCGTGCTCGTCCATCACGGCGTCGGCAGGCTGTCCGGTGGCGAGCTGGATGCCGCGGTGGCCGAGGCGGATCTGGTGATCACCACCTACTCGCTGATGGCAAGGGACGCAGAGCAACTCGGCAGGCAGCAGTGGGAGCGGATGGTGCTCGACGAGGCGCAGCACGTCAAGAACGCGGGTACCAGGCAGGCGCGGGCGGCACGGTCGATCCCGGCGCGACATCGCTTGGCGCTCACCGGAACTCCAGTGGAGAACCGCCTGGAGGAGCTGCGCTCGATCCTGGATTTCGCGATGCCGAAGCTGCTCGGCACGCCGCAGTCGTTCCGTGCGCGCTTCGCCGTGCCGATCGAGCGCGAGCGCGACGAGAACGCGATCTCCCGGCTGCGCACGATCACTCGGCCGTTCGTGCTGCGCCGGGTGAAGACCGATCCCGCCGTCATCTCCGATCTGCCGGAGAAGCTGGAGATGACGGTGCGCGCCAACCTCACGGTGGAGCAGGCGGCGCTGTATCAGGCGGTGGTCGACGACATGCTGAAAAAGATCAAGGACGCGAAGGGGATGGCGCGCAAGGGCGCGGTACTCGGCGCGCTCACCCGGCTCAAGCAGGTGTGCAACCATCCCGCGCACTTCCTCGGCGACGGATCGGGTGTGCTGCACCGCGGTTCGCATCGCTCGGGCAAGCTCGCCCTGGTGGAGGACGTGCTCGAGTCGGTGCTCGCCGACGGCGAGAAGGCATTGCTGTTCACCCAGTTCCGCGAGTACGGCGACCTCATCGCGCCCTATCTGACCGAGCGCTTCGGCACCACGATCCCGTTTCTGCACGGCGGTGTGCCGAAGAAGCGGCGCGACGGCATGGTCGCCGGTTTCCAGGAGGAGGACGGTCCGCCGCTGATGCTGTTGTCGCTCAAGGCCGGTGGCACCGGACTCAACCTCACGGCCGCCAATCACGTTGTGCACCTGGACCGCTGGTGGAATCCGGCGGTGGAGAACCAGGCCACCGACCGCGCCTTCCGCATCGGCCAGCGGCGCAACGTGCAGGTGCGCAAGCTGGTCTGCGTGGACACCATCGAGGAGCGGATCGACGAAATGATCAGCGGTAAAAGCCAGCTCGCCGATCTCGCGGTCGGTGCGGGGGAGAACTGGGTCACCGAGCTAAGCACCGACGACCTGCGCGAGCTGTTCACCCTCGGCGCGGGGGCGGTGGGCGAATGAACGTCTACATCGACTACAGCCAGTACGGCAAGCGCAGGCCGGTCGACGGCGGTGTCACCACGCGCAGCAGGCGCGGCGGATTCGGCCGCACCTGGTGGGGCAAGGCGCTGATCGACGCGGTCGAGGCGATGGCCGAGCCGGGCAGGCTGGCCCGTGGCCGCACCTACGCCAGGGCGGGGCAGGTGGTGAACTACCGGATCGATCCGGGTGCGGTGACCGCGGAAGTGCAAGGGAGCCAACCGCGTCCGTTCACCGCGGTGTTCACCGTCCGCCCGCTGCGCGAGGAGGAGCGTGAGCTGCTCATCGACACCATCCGCGCGGCGCCCGGCATGCTCGCCGAAATCGCCTCGGGCGCACTGCCGGCCGGTTTGGGCCCACATCTGCTGCCGACCACCGCGGCGGATCTGGATTTCTCCTGCACCTGTCCCGATCCCGGCTGGCCGTGCAAACACGCTGCCGCGGTGTGCTACGTGATCGCCGAGCGGCTCGACGAGCGGCCGAGGGAGATACTCACCCTGCGCGGGGTGGATCTCGACGCGCTCATCTCGGGGATCGAGCGTGAAGCGGCCGAACCGCGATCCGATGACCCGTACGGTGACCGCGGCACGCTGCCCGACCTGCCGAAGCTCGAATTCCGTTCGGCCATCGATGATCTGGATCCGCTACTGCTGCGCAAGGCGCTGCGCATGACCGCCGAGGACGAGCAGACGGCCGCGGCGGGCCTGCGCGCTCTGCGCGCGCTCTACGACACATTCGGCCGCTGATCGGGCCGTCTTCCGATTTGGCAAGCACCCGGCATCGAGGCTGGCGGCTACCCCCGACTTCCTCGGGGACGGGATCACGTCCGGTGTTACCGGGGGGCCGGGCTCCCGGTGCCGGGTGCCTCTCTCAGTGTGGGCCCGCCTGGTCGGGTCGGGAACTGCCCGGCCGCTGCCCTTTCGCCGAACCTTTCACACCCGCGCGCGTGGCCCGGCGACCAGTACCGCGGCGAAGCACAGCGCGGCGAGTCCGGACATCGCGATGACGGGTTCGGGGAAGTACAGGCAGGCGATCCAGAGCACGGCGGCGGCGGCGAGCTGGACGGGCGCTGCCCAGCGAGCGGACGTGACGGAGGATGTGGATGCAATCGCGGTCATCGCGACCTCCGGAGTGAGCGATCCCAAAACAGAACAAAAGTTATGTTATAGGCTGGACGGTGTGGCAGGCAAGAGTTCATGGCTGGATTCGGGGTTGGTGATCCTCGGCACGGCGGGGCCGACGGGGCTGACCATCGATAAGCTGGTCGCGGCGACCGGGCTGAGTACCGGCTCGTTCTACCATCACTTTTCGAGCATGTCGGGCTTCAAGGCGGCGCTGCTCGCGCACTTCGAGGAGGTGCACACCACCCGCTACATCCGCGAGGTGGCGGCGGCGGAGCAGCTCGACGCGCGCGGGCGCCTCGAGTTGCTGATGGATCTGGTGCTCGCGGACGACGAGCCGGCACGGCTGGAGATCGCCATCCGCGCATGGGCGCTCGACGATCCGGTCGCCGCCGCGACCAAGGAGCGGGTCGACGCCTCGCGGCTCGCCATTCTGCGAACCCTGTTGCAGGAGAGCGGATATGCCGAGGTCGATGCGTTGCACACGGCCCGGATTCTCTATCTGCTCGTGCTCGGTGCGGGAAATATGCTCCCTGCGGTACCGCCGGAGGAGTTGGGCGTGCTCGCCCGCCGGGTGCTGACCATGCCCCCGACGGTGGTCACGGAGCTGAGCTCGGGTGCGGCGCAGCCGTGACCACTGTCGACGATCTCGGTAAGCCGCTCGCGCTCGACCGGCCGGTGCGGCGGGTGGTGTCGCTGGTGCCGTCGCTGACCGAGGCCGTCGCGGTCACCTGCCCGGAACTCCTTGTCGCCGTGACGGACTGGTGCACGCACCCGGCCGATCTCCAGCTCGAACGGGTGCGCGGGACGAAGAACCCGAACGTGCGCCGAATCGTCGAGCTGGCACCGGATCTGGTGCTGTGCAATATGGAGGAGAACCGGCGTATCGATGTGGATCGCCTGCGCCGAGCGGGAATTCCGGTGTGGGTCACCAGAATCGAGACCGTCGACGAGGCGCTGACCTCGCTGTCGCGACTGTGTGCCGAGGCACTCGGCGTCGGTATCCCGAAATGGCTGACCGACGCCGAAAAGTCCTGGGCCGCACCGGCGCCGGCGCGATCGCGCAACGCGGTGATCCCGATCTGGCGCAATCCCTGGATGGTGGTCGGCCGCAATACCTTCACCGGCGACCTGGCCCGCCGCCTCGGTCTGCACCTAGTGCACGCCGACCGCGCCGACCGATATCCGCGGCTGACGGAGGACGAACTCCGCGCCGGCGTCGACCTCGCCGTCCTACCCGATGAACCCTACGTTTTCACCGAAACCGATGGCCCGGAAGCATTTCCCGGCGTTCCGAGCGTCCTGGTCGAGGGCCGTGCACTGACCTGGTACGGCCCTTCCCTGGCCACCGCGCGAGCCACGCTCACCGAACGTATCGAGCGCGCGCTGCGCTGACGAGATCCGACCCTGGTGATCCGGGTGAGCGCCGAGTGGATGAGCCGACCGATTCACGGAAGTTCGTAGTCGAACCAGATGCTGTGGCCGCCTTCGGCATCCACGGACAGGCCGCCGGTTCCGGTGATGCCCGCCAGGTCGCCGGTGCCGCTGGACGGGACGATGAGGAAGAACTCGTTGCCGCGGTCCTCGCCGGAGGTGGTCGCCGAGTGCACGAAGTTGAAGGTGCCGGACCGGCCGTCGAGCGAGCCCTCGAAGGACTCCATCGCGATGTAGGTGCCCGCGCCGGTCCGCATGTCGAACGCCGAGGTGAACAGGGTGGCCGACCGGCCGGTGATCGCGCCCTGATACTCCTTCTCGATGGTCGCGACGCCGACCGGCAGCGCGGTCGCGATGGCCGGATCGGGCACCACGTCGGTGGGGACGAAGGCGGCCACGGCGAAGGTACCCATTGCTTTCATGTGCCAGATGGTAGCGACGGGTACCGACACGCTGGGTCAGGGCAGTTCGTAGTCGAACCAGACGGTGTGGGTGCCATCCGCGGCGACGGTCATGCCGCCGGTGCCGGTGATGCCGGTCAGGTCGCCGGTACCGCTGGACGGGACGATGAGGAAGAACTCGTTGCTGCGATCGCTGCCCGCGATGGTCGCCGAATGCGCGAAGTTGAAGGTGCCGGAGCGACCGTTGAGCGCACCGTCGAAGGATTCCATCGCGATGTAGGTACCGACGCCCGCTTGCTGATCGAAGGCCGAGGTGAATACGGTGGCCGAGCGCCCGGTGATCTCGCCCTGATATTCCTTCGCGACGGTGGCGACGTTGACCGGAAGTGCGGTGGTGATGGTCGGATCCGCGACCACATCGGTCGGGACGAACGGGCCCGCGGGGAAGGTACCGATTGCTTTCACGCGCGGTAGCGTACCGCGAGCAACCGGCACCCGCTCAGGTCGCGGCGAAGCGGTAGTCGGTGAGATCGAAGTGTCCACTGCGCCATGCCGCTTCGACCGTCGTGGACGGTCGCAGCGGGACATCGCCGTGCTTGTCGAAGTAGTAGCTGTTGGACAGCGCGCAGCTGTCCTGCCAGAAGACCTGGCCGCCGCGGCGGGCCAGCATCTCCTGGAAGAAGCGGGCGTTGGCCGCCTCGGTCACCTCGACCAGTGTCGCGCCGCCCGCGCGGGCGTGCCGCAGGCAGCGCAGGATGTGCCTGGTCTGATTCTCGATCAGCGCGAAATACGAGGAGCCGTTGTAGGCGTACGGGCCCATCACCGAGAAGAAGTTGGGGAAGCCGGGCACGCTGACACCCTCATAGGCCTGCAATCTGTTGTCGTCCCAGAACTTTTCGAGATCGCGTCCGCCGATGCCGCGCAGGCCGTAGGTCGGCATGTTGCCCGATTCCATCACCTTGAATCCGGTCGCCAGGATGAGCACGTCGACCGGATATTCGGTATCCCCGGTGCGCACACCGGTTTCGGTGATCTCGGTGATCGGCGCGGTCTCCAAGACGACGTTGTCGCGATTGAAGGTGGCCAGATAGTCGTTGGAGAAGCTCGGTCGTTTGCAGCCGAGACCGTAACGGGGTGTGAGCTTTTCCCTGATCACCGGGTCTTTCACCTGCTTGTGCAGGTGCGCGAGCCCGGAGCGCTCGGCGAAGGTGGCCATCGGCAGCGTGCCGTAGTAGTGCGCGGAGATCGGAAAGGTGATCTCCACGTAGGCCTGACTGACCAAGCGGGTCACCGTCTTTCCGCCGGGTACGCGCAGTGCCCAGCGGATCGGTGTCGGTAGCGCCGCGTCCGGCCTCGGCAGGCACCAGATCGGCGTGCGCTGGAAGACGACGAGTCGCTCGACCCGCGGCGCGATCTCCGGAATCACCTGCACGGCAGAGGCCCCGGTACCGATGACGGCGACGCGTTTACCGCGCAGATCCTGCGAGTGATCCCAGCGCGAGGTGTGCATGGTGACGCCGCCGAACTCCGAAACTCCAGGGATATCGGGCATCTTCGGCCGGGTGAGCGCGCCGGTCGCGCTGATCAGGAAGCGCGCCGTGAGCTCGTCGCCCGCATCGGTGCGCACCCGCCAGCAGCGCGCGTCCTCGTCGAACGCGGCATCGGTGACGGTGGTGGAGAACCGGATTCGCGGCCGCAGCCGGTGCTTGTCCACGCACGATTCCGCGTAGGCCTTCAGCTCGTGCCCCGGCGCGTACACCCGCGACCAGTCCGCGCGCTGATCGAACGAATACTGATAGCTGAACGACGGAATGTCGACGGCCACACCGGGATAGGTGTTCCAGTGCCAGGTGCCGCCGACGCCGTCGGCGTCGTCGATCAGGATGAAGTCGTCGAATCCGGCCTCTCGCAGCTTGATCGCGGCGCCGATGCCGGCGAATCCGGCGCCGACGATGATCACCTCGTGGTCGACCTCGGCGGGGTGGCTGAACGTCATCGTTCGATCTCCTGTCCCAACGCCCTTCGGTGTCACAGACACCGAAGGCTCCGTCTCCCATTAGGCGCCGGACCGGCGGCGGCGTCAACCGCTGCGCGTCAACCGCTGCGCCGTCCGTAGGCGGCCAGGAACGCTTCGACACCGGCGTCGGCGAGCCGATCGATATCGGCGGCGGCCGCCGGATCGTCCACGCCGTAGAACATGGCGTGGTTGATCGGACCCCACAGCACCAGCCCGGCGAAATGCTGCGCCGCGAGTTCCGGATCCGGCACGGTCAGCACATCTCGCTGGTCGAGCCGCGTGAATCCCTTGGCGAGCGAATCGATTCCGCGCTGGAATGCCAGATCCCAATAGGCGCGGCCGAGTTCGGGGAATCGCTCTGCCTCGCCGATCACCACCCGCCGCAGTTGGAGCACCCGCGGCCTGCGCAGCGACTCGAGTAGCACCCTGGCCAGTGCGCGCAGATCGCGCGGCAGGTCGGCGGAATCGCCGAGCGCGTCCGACGCGCTCTGGATCGCCTCGTCCGCGCTGGTCATCAGCCCCTGGATGATGTGGACGAACAGCGTCTCCTTATCGCGGAAATGCTTGTAGACGGTTTGCTTGGAGACGGCGGCCAGCGTCGCGACCTCGTCCATGCTCGCCGCCGGGTAGCCCTTGCGCAGGAACACGGTGGTCGCGGCGTCGACGATCGCCGCGCGCCGCTGCGCCGACCTCGTTCCCTCGTTCGGCATCGGTGCGATCTGCTGCATCAGCCCTGCTCTCCTTCCGTTTCTTCGATAGTACTAGACGATCCAGTTCCGTTTGTAGTACTGTACCGTCTAGTTCCAGAGCGACGAAAGGAAACTCCGATGACCACCCATCCGACCGACGCCGCGCTGGCCGCACTCGACCGCCTGGTCGGTACGTGGCGGGTCAGCGGCGGCGCCGAAGGCACCTCCACCTACCGCTGGCTCGACGGCGGGCACTTCCTGCTCCAGGAAGCCGCGCTCACCCACGACGGCCACACCTTCAGCGGCCTCGAAGTGATCGGCAGGGAGAAGCCGTTCGGCGCCGAACGGCCCGGCGACGAGCTGAAGACGCGCTTCTACAGCAGCGAGGGGGACACCCTCGACTACGTCTACGAGCTCGCGGGCGACACGCTGACGATCTGGGGTGGGCAGAAGGGGTCGCCCGCGTACTACCGCGGCACCTTCAGCGCGGACGGCAACACACTTTCCGGCGCCTGGGTCTATCCGGGCGGCGGGGGATACGAATCGACGATGACCCGGATCGACCGGTAAGGACAGAAACGATGTACGACAAGCGAACCGATCTTCTGCTGGCCTGCGGTGTGCTGGCCACGCCACTGTTCTTCGTGGTCGCCTTCACCATGGCGGCGACCAGGCCGGGCTTCGATCTCGGCCCGCATATGCTCAGCCAGCTCAGCGCGGGTGACCTCGGCTGGGTGCAGATGGCCAACTTCGTGGTCACCGGAATCCTTTACATCCTCGGTGCTTTCGGCTTCCGGCGGGTGTTCACCGAGGGGCCGGGGCGGGTGTGGGCGCCACGGCTGCTCGCCGTCTTCGGTGCGGGGCTCGTCGCCGCGGGCGTGTTCGTCGCCGATCCGTACAAGGGCTACCCGGTCGGTGGTGACGAGAAGATCACCTGGCACGGCACCCTGCACGGCGTCGCTGCCCTCGTCGCCGGTGTCGTGCTCGTCGCGGCGCTGCTGGTGCTCGCACGGCGCTATTACGCCGAGGGACACAAGATTCGGTCGGTGGTTACGGTGGTGGTCGCGGTGGTCTACCTGGTGCTGCCGTTCAGCAGTCCCGATCAGGGCGGCCTGACGCTTGCGGTGGGCTCGATCATCGGCTGGGGCTGGATCTCGGTGCGGGCACTGCTGGCGATGCCCGCACTCGCGGGCCGCAACGGCTTCGCGACAGCGCATCCCGCCTGACAGTGCTGCTTCAGGAGACGCTCACTGCGCATTGCGCGCGGTGAGCGTCTTCTTGTTGTGAAAGCTCAACTGGGGGAATTGATTCGGTACACCCGCGCCGCCGTGCCGTGGAAGACCTGCCCGAGCTCGGTGGCGCCGCCGCCGTGGCCGGTGATCGCCTCGGCGATGGTCCGCACGCTGTTGGCGATGCTCGTAATCGGTTTGTCCACCGGGTAATTCGAGCCCCAGAGCAGCCGGTCGGCGCCGAAGGCATCGAGCGCGTGTTCGACGAGCGGAGCGACCCGATCCAGCAGCACGGACACGGGAGTCGCGGTGCCGCGCCGTGGTACGGGGTGGCCGAGGATCGGCATCATCAACCCGCTGACCTTCGCGACCACATTCGCATGACTCGCCAGCTCGGCCAGATCGTCGCGCCATCGGACGAAGATCTCCCGGCGCAGGCTCGGATTCGTCCCGGTGCGCTTGCCGACGGCGCCGAAGATGCCCGCGGGCGTGCCGAGGTGGTTGAGCACGATCGGCACCTCGGGGTAGCGCCGGGCCAGCGCCGAAACATCCGGCAGCGCATGGGAATACACCCAAGCCTCGAAGCCGAGCTCGCGTTCGGCGAGGTGCGCGAAGCCGTCCAGGAATTCCCCTGTGGTGAGCACGCTTTCGGTCTTGGTGAACGACCGAACCGCCGGATCGTGATGGTGCGCGACCATGGTGCGGATGCCGCAGAACAGCGGGGACGCCGCGAGGTGCGCGTCGAGCACCGCCGCGAAGCCGGGCGCCGCCGGGTCCGCGCTGCCGAGGATCGCGCCGAGTTCGGGCCCGCCGTCATCGAACGGAAGCCGGGCCACCCACGCGGTTTCGTCGGCCTTGGCCAGCGGTTCCTTGGCGGCCCACTCGACCTCGATATGGGCGACGGCCGCGACCGGGGTATCCGCCGCGTCGGCGCGGTAATCCGATGGCAGGTACGGGTGCAGATAAGCCGAAGGGTCACCGGCGAATTGGATATCGCGCCGCGGTCCGAGCCGCATCGCCATATCGATCGGCAGCGGCAGAAATCGGAACAGCTTGGCCAGCGGGCCGAAATCGCGCGGTGTGGTGAACGGATCCCACTGATGCATATGCGCGTCGATGATGCGGATATTGGGAAAGTCCATGCCTGAGACCCGTCGCCTACGCCGTTGACCCGCCGATTGTCACATGCGGCTCAGCCGGATTCACACATTGCGACGATATTGGCCCCCGACCGTGAAGAAGGTGTCGGTGATCTGTTGCAGCGTGCAGACCCGCGCCGCGTCCATCAGCACCTCGAAAATGTTGTCGTCGGTCCGCGCGACCGCGTCGAGGCGGTCCAGCGCGGCATGCGCCTCGTCGCGGTGCCGGTGCTGGAAGTCGCGGACGCGGTGCAGCTGTGACTGCTTCTCCGTCTCGGTGCCGCGGGCCAATTCGAGCACCCGGTGTGGTTCGCCGTGCGGGTTGCGGAAGGTGTTCACCCCGATGATGGGCAGCGAGCCATCGTGTTTGCGATGTTCGTAGAGCATCGACTCGTCCTGGATGCGGCCGCGCTGATAGCCGGTCTCCATCGCACCGAGCACGCCGCCGCGCTCGCTGATCCTGTCGAATTCGGCGAGCACCGCCGCCTCGACCAAATCGGTGAGCTCGTCGGTGAGAAAACTGCCCTGGACCGGGTTTTCGTTCATGGCGACGCCCCACTCGCGGTTGATGACGAGCTGGATGGCCAGCGCGCGGCGCACCGAATCCTCGGTCGGCGTCGTGACCGCCTCGTCGTAGGCGTTGGTGTGCAGGCTGTTGCAGTTGTCGTAGATGGCGATGAGCGCCTGCAGCGTGGTGCGAATGTCGTTGAAGCTCATCTCCTGTGCGTGCAATGAGCGGCCCGAGGTCTGGACGTGGTACTTCAGCTTCTGCGACCGCTCGTTGGCCCCGTAGCGATCCCGCATCGCCACCGCCCAGATCCGCCTGGCCACCCGGCCGATCACCGAATACTCCGGATCCATGCCGTTGGAGAAGAAGAACGACAGATTCGGCGCGAAATCGTCGATCCGCATACCGCGCGCGAGATATGCCTCCACATAGGTGAATCCGTTGGCGAGGGTGAACGCGAGCTGGCTGATCGGGTTCGCGCCCGCCTCGGCGATGTGATAGCCGGAGATCGATACCGAGTAGAAGTTGCGTACCTCGTTGCGCACGAACCATTCCTGGATATCGGCCATCATGCGCAGGCTGAATTCGGTGGAGAAGATGCAGGTGTTCTGGCCCTGATCCTCCTTGAGTATGTCGGCCTGTACGGTGCCGCGCACGGTCGCCAGCGTCTCGGCTCGGATCGCCGCGGCTTCCGCCGCCGTTGGTTCGCGCCCCTCGGCGGCCGAGAAGCGCTCGAGTGCCTGGTCGATCGCGGTATTGAGGAAGTACGCCAGGATGGTCGGCGCAGGCCCGTTGATGGTCATCGACACCGAGGTGGTCGGCGCGGTCAGGTCGAAGCCGTCGTAGAGCGCCTTCATGTCCTCGATGGAGGCGATCGAGACGCCGGAGGTGCCGACCTTGCCGTAGATATCGGGGCGCTCGGCCGGATCGTGGCCGTAGAGGGTCACCGAATCGAACGCGGTGGACAGCCTTTTGGCCTCGGCGTGCTCGCTGAGCACCTTGAAGCGGCGGTTGGTGCGGAACGGATCGCCCTCACCGGCGAACATCCTGGCCGGGTCCTCGTTGTCGCGCTTGAACGGGAAAACGCCTGCGGTGAACGGGAATCGGCCGGGTAGGTGCTCGGCGCGCAGGAACCGAAGCAGCTCACCGTGATCGGTGAACCGCGGCAGCGCGACGCGGGGAATCGAGTTGCCGGACAACGTTTCCCGGCGCAGTGGCGTGTGGATTTCCCGGTCGCGCACCCGGACCACCTGCTCGTCGCCGCGGTAGGAGTCGGCGATGGCGGGCCACTGCGCGAGCAGTGCGGCATTGCTCGCGGACACCTCGGTGCGCGCCCGTTCCAGTAGCTCTGCGACGGCGGTGTCCTCCGGCAGCTCGGCCGCCACCTGCTCGATCCGCTGAAGGCGTTGCGCGGCAACGGTTTGTATCGCCGTCTCGGCGTGGTAGCCGCGGACGGTCTCGGCGATCTCGGCGAGATAGCGCACCCGAGCGGGCGGGATGATCTGGGCGAACCGGGTGGACGCGCGGGTGTTCACCCGTGGCAGCGCGCCAGGCTCCATGCGCAGACCGTGCTCGGTGAGCAGTCCGGTCAGGTGCTGATACAGGGCGGTCACGCCGTCATCGTTGAAAGTCGCCGCGCTGGTGCCGAATACGGGCATCTCGTCGGGCGTCGCACCGAAGGCTTCGCGGTTGCGGATCAGCTGGCGGGAGACGTCACGCAGCGCGTCGGCGCCACCGCGGCGCTCGAACTTGTTGATGGCGACCACATCCGCGTAATCCAGCATGCCGATCTTCTCCAGCTGGGAGGCGGCGCCGAATTCCGGTGTCATCACATACATCGAGACGTCGACGAACTCGGTGACCGCGTCGTCGCCCTGGCCGATACCCGGCGTCTCCAAGATCACCAGGTCGTAACCCGCCGCCTTGCATGCGGTGATGATCGCGTCGATATTGTCCGGCAGTTCGCGCCCGCCGCGGGTGGCAAGCGAGCGGAAGAAGATGTGATCGCCGTCGAGCGCGTTCATCCTGATCCGGTCGCCGAGCAGTGCGCCGCCGCCGCGCCTGCGCGTCGGGTCCACCGCGAGGATGGCTACCCGCAGCTTGTCCTGCTGATCCGAACGCAGCCTGCGCACCAATTCGTCGGTGAGTGAGGACTTTCCGGAACCGCCGGTGCCGGTGATGCCGAGTACCGGGACCGGGCGGGCCTGTGCCGCCGCCGCGAGCGCCTGCCGGTCGGCCTCGCTCAGCGCACCCTGCTGCAGGCAGGTGATGGCGCGGGCGAGCGCGGCCCGCTCACCGGTCAGCACCGCGTCGAGCGCCGGTGGCGCGGCGGACAGGTCGACATCGCAGGCCCGGATCAGCTGATTGATCATGCCGGGCAAGCCGAGTCGCTGCCCGTCCTCGGGGGAGAAGATGGTCACCCCGGATTCGGCGAGCCTGGCGATCTCCTCGGCGACGATTACTCCGCCGCCACCGCCGAATATTCGAACATGCTCTGCCCCGGCCTTTTTCAGCGCGTCGGCCAGATACTCGAAGTATTCGACGTGCCCGCCCTGATAGGAGCTGACCGCCACACCCTGCGCGTCCTCGGTTAGCACCGCGTCGACCACCTCGCTGACCGCGCGGTTGTGCCCGAGGTGGATCACCTCCGCGCCCTGTGACTGCAGGATGCGGCGCATGATGTTGATCGCCGCGTCGTGCCCGTCGAACAGCGCGGCCGAGGTCACGAAGCGGACGGGATTGGCTGGCGGATGCGGTGCGGTGTCGGCCACGGGATTCCTTCGGCGAGTCCTGTTGGCGCCCGATACTAGGACGTCAAACTAATACTACGGTGATGCCGATCACATCGCCATGAAGGCGCGGGCGGGGTTTTCTTCACCGTGAATGCAAATCGCGACATTTGCGCGGACTCGAGTTGCGATGAGTGTGCTGGCCGCACAAGCAATCCATCTGCACTCTTCAGAAGGACGCGTCATGGCTCGAAAATTCGCTCGACTCGCCGCCGTCGCGGCCGCATTCGGCTGCGCGACCGCCGTCGCCCCGTTCGCGCACGCGGAACCCGCGCCGCTCAACGGCCTGTTCGCGCTCGCACCCGGTGTCTGCGCCGACGGCGTGGTGACCGGAAGCTTCTTCCGGATGATCCTGCCCACCGGCGACGCGGGCGGGCCCTACCTGCAGAACAGCGATTCGCGCTGCAGCGATCAGACCGTCACACCGCTGGCCGCCGGTAGCGACGGCGGGCTGGTGAGCGGTGGCTACCAGCCGCAGCCGGCCGCCGCGTTCGATGCGGCGGGCAATGCCCAGTCCGGGCGGGTGACCACCCCGGTCCGCTTCTACGGCGTCGATTTCGCCACCGCGACCAACCCGACCGATCCGCAGACCGGGGCGGCCACCGCGCTGCCGCAACTGTTCGCCGACGGCGGGCAGCTGTCGGGCGATCTGAGCAGCCTGGGGGTCACCTGGAACAACCAGGTGTTCAACCAGGGCTCGCCCAAGCCCGGCGGCGGACTGCCGGGCAAGACCAGCCGGATCAGCGGAAGTATCGACGGCGCGGGCAATTTCGTCATCGAATGGACCAGCCAGATCGTCGGCGGCCCGTTCAACAACTTCACCGGGCTGTGGCATCTGGCCGGGCAATACCGCGGTGGGCAGTGACCGCCGCCTCCGGGCTGCCCGCCTACGCGGACTACGTCTCCAGCGTGGAGCGGGCCCCGGCGCCCGCCGCGGCGCGCTGGCCGTTCGTGGTGCTGACCGTGCTCGGCGTGCTGCTGATCGTGGCGCCCCTGGCGACCGGGATGTTCCTGCGCGCGGTCAAGGGGGAGGCGATGATCGATGCGTTTGCGCCGTATATGACCGAGTCGAGCATCGCGGGCTACCGCGCCGATCTTCAGGTGCTCGACGATGCGCGCACCAACGTGCTCACGCTGCGCTCACATGATCAACAGCCGGGACGCTATGACCGGGTCGATCAGTTCGTGAGTGACTATCCGAGCATTCACGCCGAGATGTCCGGCATGCTCGACGCGATCGACGCCAACCGTGGGAACTACGAAAAGCTCTCCAGTGCAGCGTCATTCGGTGCTCTACCATGGCTGTTGGCGCTGCCGGGCCTGGTGCTCGCCGGTGCGGGTGTCCTCGGCTTCCGTGCGGCGCGCAACGGAAAGCGCGGCGCGCCATGGCGTGCGGCGTCGGCGCTCGCGGCGCTCACGCTGATCGCCGTACCGATCACCGGCGGACTCTTCCCCGCCGCACCCGCGGCCCAGCCGCTGATCGATGGTTTCACTCCGATCCTCACCCACGACGAGGTGCGCACACTTCAGGGCTACTTCGTCACCCTGGTGGCCGCGGACGGGGAACTGAACAGCAGATACACCGCCGACGTCCGCGCGGCCCACCCCGGCGCCGACCTCACCGGCATCACCGCCCTCGAATCCGGCTGGCAACCCATGACCTCCCGCTTCGCCGCCCTCATCGGCGCCATGAACGACAACGTCACCAACTTCGACGCCGTCGTGGCCCTGAACAACGCCACAAAACCCTTCGGCTTCACGGCCTTCCGCGGCCTCGCCTGGTTCTACATCATTCCCGGCGTCTCGGCTCTGGCCGCCGCACTGTCCGGCCTGCGCAACCCACGTCGAGCCGCGGGCCCGCATTCCGCACCGTCCGCTCGCAATCCTGGGCAGGACCACCCCGCGTTGTCTGCTCGTCGATCTGGCGACCGTCGGGATCCCTTGGTGCGCAGTGCTTTCAACTCCGCGGTGGACTCTCGGCGTGCGCTTGCGCGGTGGAGTGCATCGGCTCGTCGGGGTGTTGCGCGGGCGGGGATCGGTGCGCTGATGGTCACCGGGACGCTGGTTGCGGCGGGATGTTCCAGCGGTGGTGAGGTGCCGACGGCGAGCGCGCCGGAACGGTTGGTGGGTTTGCTGCGATTTACTCCGGGTGCGGTATCCGGGGATACCGTCACGGGCACCTGGTTCCGGATGGTGCAGCCGGGTGGGACACCGGACAAGGGGCCGTATATGCCCAATGGGGATTCGCCTGCGCAAGGTGGGGCGACGACGCTGCTCGAGCCGGGGACGGCAGGTGGCCTGCGCGTCGGCGGGTATCAGAGCGAGCCGAAACCCGGTTTTGCGCAAGGTAATTCGCTTTCCGCGTCGATCACGAAGCCGACCAGGTTCTTCGCCGTGGAGTTCGGCATCTCGACGAATCCGACCGATCCGCAGACCCAGCGGCAGGTGCCGCCGCCGACCGTCGTCAACGACAACGGCAAGCTCACCGCGGATCTGTCCGCCTGGGCCGCGTCGTGGAACGACCAGGAGTTCAACCAGGGCGCGCCGAAGCCGCCGGAGAAGCAGGGCCCGCAAGTGGCGGGCGCCGAGCAGGTGCAGCAGGTCTGGGACTGGGTCGCCCACCAGTGGTTCGACCGGCCGAAATCCGGTGCCGCCCAAGGCCCGTCGGCCACCGGCAGCTACGACCCGAAGACCAGGGCGTTCACCCTCCAGTGGACAAGCCTGATCGTCGGCGGCCCCTTCAACGGCTTCACCGGCGTCTGGCACCTGCAGGGCACCTTCGAACCCGACTCGGCCGCCCCGAAACCACCTGTGGCACCAACGAACTGACCTGAAAGGAGCACTGCCGATGAATCCGAGCAGCATCATCCGCCCTCCGCATTCCAGCTGCCGCCATGGTGGCTTCGCCCGAGCTGCCGTTCGCCCGGGCGGACCAGCTGCCGCCGTGGCGATGTCGCGGGAGTGGCGGTTCTCCGGTCTATCGGCGGCGCGGCCGACCGCCGCCGAAGTGAATAGAAAGCGGGCGAAGCGATGAGCCTGAAGAGTATTTCGCGGCGAACCGTCGGGGTGCGCGCCGTGCGCGCGGTGGCGGCGCTGACCGTGGTCGGCAGTGCCGTCGCGATCACCACGCTGATCGTTCGGGACGACGATCAGGGTGCCGCCGTTGCGGTTTCGCAGGGGCAGTCGGTCGCCGCGATTGCCGCGGCCGCGGCCCCGGGCGTGGAGCCTGCGCCCGGCGGTGCGACCTCTGCGCCCGGCGACGCGGTTACGGCACCGGGTGGTCAACCGCCCTCTGCAGACCATCCGCTGGGTGGGGTCGCCGCTACCACTCCCGGACCCCGGTCGTTGCCGAATAGTGCTGTGCCGCTTGGTGCATCGCCGGGCCTGGCAGCGCCGCCCGGCCCGTCGACGCAAGGAGGTGCGGCGCCGGGACCCAGTTCGTCTGTCCCGATCGCTACGGGCCCGCGGGCGGCAGTCCCGCTCGGTGCGCCGACGCAGGGGAGTAACGGGGCGCCCGGGCCGAGTTCGTCTGTTCCGATCGGTACGGGCACCGGACCGAATTCGGCGGTCCCGCTTGGTACTTCACCGGGTGCACCCAACAACGCCGTGCCGCTGTCACCGGGTGGGGCGCCCAGCGCTGTGCCGGGCCAGGCGAGTCCGTTCGCCGCCGTGCCGGTCGGTACGCAACCGCCGTGCCCGCTCGGCTGGCCCGCGCCGAAGCAGTCGGGCGGTCTCGCATCGCTGATCGGGCTCGCGCCGCTGGCGGGGCCGTTCTCCTCGGAGGCCTTCGCGCTCGGCTCGGTCTATCAGCCGATCTTGCAGCTGGTCGGGCCGGTGCTCGCCGAGATCGCACCGGTGATCACCGCGAATCAGCCGTTGATCGATCCGCTCATCGCCAGGGTGCAAGGCGTGGAAGCCGTTGTGCTGGAGGCGATTCTGCCGTACTACGGTCCCTATCGCGGCCAGCTCATCGCCGCCGAGGGCGATCTGGCCAAGACGCTCGCGCCGATCCTGGCCCGCGCGTACAACAGCGAGATCGCCTCCTGCTTCGTCGCATGGCAGGGGCAGATCATCGATCAGGCCAAGGGCGGCCGCATCACCGTCGCCTCCCTCGCGCACCCCGGAACCCTCGTGGAACTCGGCCCCGAGGAATAGAAATGGTCGCCGAGTGTGAGGGTGGCGAATCGCCGGTATCTCCGCCATGAGTGCACACTCGCTCGCCGAGCAGCGCACCCGATCTCGGGCAACGTGGCGGGGCCATGGCCACGCGGTCCGGATCGCCGCCGTCGGATCTCGCTGCCTGCCCTCCGGTTGGGCACATACCCAGCGTGCGACGGACGCGATCTGATCGTTCGGGCGTAGATCGTTACTACCGGGCTCTTGCGGGGCGATACTGCCTACATGGGGACCGAGAATCGGGTGGGGGCGGCCGTGCGACGGCTGGTCGACCAGGGCGTTTTGACCGAAGCGCAATTAGGTGCGGTGGCGGCGGCCATCGAGGAGGATCGAGCGGAGTCCCGGCCGCCGCTGGGCAGGGTGCTCGCCGAGACCGCCGCGTACGCGGGCGCCGGTCTGCTGCTCGGTGGCGTCGGCCTGGTCGTCGCGTCCTCGTGGGAGGACCTGGCCAGGGTCGGGCGGGTCTGCCTGCTCGCGGTGGTGTCGGTACTGCTGGTGGTCGCCGGATTGTGGTCCGCGGGCGGGCGCGGCGCGCTGTTCCGCCGCGGCGAGGGCCCGCGCACCGCGCGCGTTCGCCTCGCCTGCGCGTTGTTCGCGTTGACCTCGGTCTCCGTCACCGGAATGGTCGGCGTCGCTCTGGACAACAGTTCCGGCAGCGGCAACGGCCTCGTGCTCGCCTTCCTCGCCGGTCTCGCGGTCGCCGTCCTCGGCTATGCGGCCGTCCCGTCGGTGCTCGGCCTGCTCGCTTGCTCGATCTTCAGCCCGATCGCCGTGCTCGCGCTGATCGACGAATGGACGGACGCGAGCGACACCTGGCTGAGCATCGGCGTCCTCGCGGTGGGCATCGCCTGGTTCGCGCTCACCCGTGCCGGCGTGATCGCCGAAACCTGGGCTGGCTATCTGGCCGCCCTCGTCATCAGCGTAATCGCCGCGCAGACACTGGATTTCGACCACGACCACTGGGCCTATGTGGTGACCGCGCTGATCGCGATCGCCTGCTTCGCGCTCTACGCGACGCATCGCTCCCTGGTGCTCGTCATCGGCGGCGGCCTTGCGCTCGCCCTCGCGGTCACCGAGGCCGTGGCCCGGTGGACCGACAACAATCTGGCCGCCGCGGTCACCGTTGTTGTCCTCGGCGCCATCGTCCTCGCCGTCGCGGCCTACCTTCTGACCAGGGAAAAGAGCACCGACTAGCCCGCCGTCGGGGTGGGATGAATCACATTCGCAGCCTGCCCGCTATTTACTTGGACATCCAACTATAGGATGGCCGCATATCGCGTGGAAAGGACTGGCATGGTTCGCGAACTCACCCACTTCATCGGTGGCAAGCATGTAGCGGGCACCTCCGGCAACTTCGGGGACGTGTTCGACCCGAACATCGGCCAGGTGCAGGCGCGGGTGCCGCTCGCCAGCAAGGCCGAGGTGGAGGCGGTTGTCGCGAATGCCGCGGAGGCGCAGCGGGTATGGGCGGCGTTCAACCCGCAGAAGCGGGCCAGGGTGCTGATGAAGTTCCTGACGCTGGTGCAGGACGAGATGGATTCCCTTGCGGCGCTGCTGTCCTCGGAGCACGGCAAGACGATCGCCGACGCCAAGGGTGATATCCAGCGTGGCCTCGAGGTGATCGAGTTCGCCGCGGGCATCCCGCATCTGCTCAAGGGTGAGTACACCGAGAGCGCGGGCACCGGTATCGACGTGTACTCGATGCGGCAGCCGCTCGGCGTCGTCGCGGGCATCACCCCGTTCAACTTCCCGGCGATGATCCCGCTGTGGAAGGCCGGTCCGGCGCTGGCATGCGGAAACGCGTTCGTGCTCAAGCCCTCCGAGCGTGACCCCTCGGTGCCGCTGCGGCTGGCCGAGCTCTTCCTCGAGGCCGGACTGCCCGCCGGCGTGTTCAACGTGGTCAACGGCGACAAAGAGGCCGTCGACGCGCTGCTGCACGATCCGCGGATCAAGGCGGTCGGCTTCGTCGGCTCCACCCCGATCGCGCAGTACATCTACGAGACGGCGACGGCGAACGGCAAGCGCGCCCAGTGTTTCGGCGGCGCCAAGAACCACGCGATCGTCATGCCCGACGCCGACCTCGACGATGTCGCCGACCAATTGATCGGCGCCGGTTACGGTTCCGCGGGTGAGCGCTGCATGGCCATCTCGGTGGCCGTGCCGGTCGGCGAGGAGACCGCCGATCGCCTGGTGGCCAAGCTGACCGAGCGGGTGCACAAGCTCAACATCGGCCGCTCCGACGATCCCGGCGCCGATTTCGGCCCGCTGGTCGGCCTGGACGGTGTCAACCGGGTGAACGACTACGTCCAGATCGGCATCGATGAGGGGGCCGAGCTGGTCGTCGACGGCCGCGGCCTGACCGTCGACGGCGCCGAGGACGGATACTTCGTCGGCGCAACGCTTTTCGACCGGGTGACCGCGGAGATGCGGATCTACAAGGAGGAGATCTTCGGCCCGGTGCTCAGCGTGCTGCGCGCCGAGGACTACGAGGAGGGCCTGCGCCTGGCCAACGAGCACGAGTACGGCAACGGCGTCGCGATCTTCACCCGCGACGGCGACACCGCCCGTGACTTCGCCGCGCGCGTGCAGGTCGGCATGGTCGGCATCAATGTGCCGATTCCGGTGCCGATCGCCTACCACACCTTCGGCGGCTGGAAGCGTTCCGGTTTCGGCGATCTGAACCAGCACGGCCCGGATTCGATCCGCTTCTACACCAAGACCAAGACGGTGACGCAGCGCTGGCCCTCCGGCCTCAAAGAGAGCAATGCCTTCGTCATCCCGACGATGGACTAGCCGATGTTCATCCTCGACGACGACGAACGTGCGATCCGCGATACCGCACGCGGTTTCGCGGACGAGTTCCTCGCCCCGAACGCCCTGGAATGGGATGAGCAGAAGCACTTTCCGATAGACGTGCTGCGCAAGGCGGGCCCGCTCGGCCTCGGCGGCATCTACATCGGCGAGGATGTCGGCGGCTCGGGCCTGCGCAGGCTCGATGCCGTGCGTATCTTCGAGCAGCTCGCCACCGGCTGCCCCGCCATCGCCGCCTACATCTCCATCCACAACATGGCGTCCTGGATGATCGACAGCTACGGCGACGCCGAACAGCGCGAGCGCTGGCTGCCCGGCCTGACGTCGATGGAACTGCTCGCCAGTTACGCGCTGACCGAGCCGGGTGTCGGCTCGGATGCGGCGGCCTTGAGCACCAAGGCCGTTCGCGACGGTGACGACTATATCTTCAACGGCGCAAAGCAATTCATCTCCGGCGCGGGCGCCACCGACGTGTACGTGGTGATGGCGCGCACCGGAGGCGCTGGGGCCAGCGGGATCTCGGCGTTCATCGTGCCCGCCGACACTCCCGGTGTCTCCTACGGCGCCAACGAGAAGAAGATGGGCTGGAACGCGCAGCCGACCCGCCAGGTGATCTTCGAAGACGCCCGCGTCCCCGCGGCCAACATGCTCGGCGCGGAGGGTGACGGATTCCGCATCGCCATGAACGGCCTGAACGGCGGGCGGTTGAACATCGCCGCCTGCTCGGTCGGCGGCGCACAGGCGGCGCTGGACAAGACGGTGCCGTATCTGGCCGAGCGTCAGGCATTCGGCGCCCCGCTGCTGAAGAACCAGGCGCTGCAGTTCCAGCTCGCCGATATGCGTACCGAATTGGAGGCGGCGCGGACCCTGCTGTGGCGGGCCGCGGCGGCGCTGGACGCCGACGCCGCCGACAAGGTCGAGCTGTGCGCCATGGCGAAGCGATTCGCCACCGACGCGGGCTTCGAGGTCGCCAACAAGGCGCTGCAATTGCACGGCGGCTACGGCTATCTGGCCGAATACGGGCTGGAGAAGATCGTCCGCGATCTGCGGGTGCACCAGATTCTGGAGGGCACCAACGAAATCATGCGGGTGGTTGTCGCCCGCTCGGTGGTAGGAGCGGCATGAGTGAGCCTGAGGTAATCATCGAGAAGCGTGACGGGCTGGGCCTGATCACGCTGAACCGGCCCAAGGCCATCAACGCGCTGAATCACCCGATGGCGCTTGCCATCACCGATGCGCTGTGGGAATGGGCCGAGGACGACGAGATCAACACTGTCGCCGTGATCGGCGCGGGTGAGCGCGGCCTGTGCGCGGGCGGCGATATCGTCGCCATCCACACCGACGCCACATCCGGTGCGGCGGGCACGGATTCGCCGAGCGGTGTGTTCTGGCGCGACGAATACATGCTCAACGCGCTGATCGGCCGCTACCGCAAGCCGTACGTCGTGGTGATGGACGGCATCGTGATGGGCGGCGGCGTCGGTCTGTCCGGGCACGGCAGCCACCGCATCGTCACCGAGCGTTCCAAGATCGGCATGCCCGAGGTCGGCATCGGCTTCATCCCTGATGTCGGTGGCACCTACCTGCTTTCACGCACGCCGGGCGAGATCGGCACGCACGTCGCGCTGACCACGGCACGGATGGACGCGGGCGACGCGATCGCCGCGGGATTCGCCGACTACTACGTGACCTCGGAGCATCTGCCCGCGCTGCTGGAGACGCTGCGCACCGAGACCGCGGATATTGCCATCGCCAAATTCGCCACGCAGGCACCGGAATCCGGTCTGCTCGCCGAGCAGGGCTGGATCGATGCCTGCTACGCCGCGGACACGGTCGAGGAGATCGTCGCGCGGCTGCACGCCGACGGTGGGCAGGAGGCCGCCAAGGCCGCCGCCGACATCCTCGCGAAATCACCTGTCGCACTGAAGGTCACGTTGCGCTCGCTGCGTTCGGCCCGTACGGCCGAAAGCCTGGAGGCGGTGTTGAACGAGGAATACCGTGTCTCCATCGCCTCGCTGTCTTCGCACGATCTGGTCGAGGGCATCCGCGCGCAGGTGATCGACAAGGACCGCAACCCGCAGTGGTCGCCCGCCACCCTGGCCGACGTCACCACCGCGCAGGTCGACGCGTACTTCGCCGAATTGGGCGACAAAGAACTGGGTTTGGAGACACAGCAGTGAAGATCGGATTCCTCGGCCTCGGCCACATGGGCGCGCCGATGGCCGCCAACCTTGTCAAGGCGGGCCATGACGTGCTTGCCTTCGACCCGGTGCCCGCGGCGCAGGAGCAGGCGGAGCGCGACGGCGCCACCGTCGTCGCGACGGCCGCCGAGGCCGCCGACGCGGACACCGTGATCACCATGCTGCCCAACGGCACACTGGTGCTCGACGTATACGCCGAGGTGCTGCCCGCCGCCAAGCCGGGCACGCTGTTCATCGACTGTTCCACCATCGACGTCGCCGACGCGAAGGCCGCGGCCGTGCTCGCCACCGACGCGGGCCACCGCGCGCTGGACGCCCCGGTCTCCGGTGGTGTCGCCGGCGCGGCCGCGGGCACGCTGACCTTCATGGTCGGCGGCGGCGACGCCGACTTCGCCGACGCGCTGCCGATACTCGAGGTGATGGGCGGCAAGGTCGTGCACTGCGGCGGCTCCGGCGTCGGCCAGGCGGCGAAGATCTGCAACAACATGCTGCTCGGCATCTCGATGATCGGCCTGTCCGAGGCGCTGGTGCTCGGTGAGAAGCTGGGCCTGAGCCATCAGTCGTTCTTCGACGTCGTCTCCACGGCCTCGGGCCAGAGCTGGGCGCTGACCAACTACGCCCCCGTCCCCGGCGTGGTACCGACCAGCCCGGCCAACAACGACTACCAGCCCGGCTTCGCCACCGCGCTGATGACCAAGGATCTCGGCCTTGCCGCGAACGCGTTGCGCGACAACGGTATCGACGGCCAGCTCGGCGCGCTCGCCGCGGCGATCTACACCCGCTTCAACCAGACGGATTCGGCGAAGGACTTCTCGGCTATCGTCACCGATATCCGTAACCGTTCCGACCACGAGGGTGCCGAGTGACTGAATTCGAGACGATTCTGCTGGAGCGCAAGGGCCGTGTCGGCTGGATCACGCTGAACCGCCCGAAGGCGCTCAACGCGCTGAACGCGCAGGTACTCGACGACGTCATTGCCGCGCTCGACGAGCTCGAGCGCGACGACGCGATCGGCGCCGTGGTGATCACCGGCTCGGAGCGCGCCTTCGCCGCGGGGGCGGACATCAAGGAGATGCAGCCGCAGTCGTACATGGACATGTTCATGAACGACTTCTTCGCCCGCTGGGACCGGCTGGCCCAGTTCCGCAAGCCGACCATCGCCGCGGTCGCGGGGTACGCGCTCGGCGGCGGCTGTGAGCTGGCAATGATCTGCGACATCCTGCTCGCCGCCGACACCGCCAAGTTCGGGCAGCCGGAGATCAAGCTCGGTGTCATCCCCGGTATCGGTGGTTCGCAGCGGCTGACCCGCGCCATCGGCAAGGCCAAGGCGATGGATCTGGTGCTCACGGGGCGCAACATGGATGCCGAAGAGGCTGAGCGGGCCGGGCTGGTTTCCCGGATCGTGCCCGCCGACCAGCTGCTCGATACCGCGCTCGAGGTGGCCGAGACCATCGCGTCGATGTCGTTGCCGGTCACCATGATTGCCAAGGAGTCGGTCAACCGCTCCTTCGAAACCACACTCGCCGAAGGACTTCGGTTCGAGCGCCGGGTGTTCCACTCGCTGTTCGCCATCGAGGACCAGAAGGAAGGCATGGCCGCCTTCGTCGAGAAGCGCCCGGCGAAGTTCACCAATCGCTGATCACGGGTTCGGCCTGGTGGGAGTGCCGACGATCTCTACCGAGGTCGTGGCATTTCCGCCGTCCGCCGGCTGTGCCGAATTGCGGTCCATGGCAAGCAATCCCGCGATGGTGGCGCCGAGCGCGACGGTGACCGCGACCGCCGCGGCGATCTTGCGGCGGTCGACGGTCGCCGGCGCGAGTTTGGCCGCCATCGCGCCCGCGCGCGCCCGCGCCATCCGCACATCACCGGCCGGGCGCTCGGCGGCGAGCAGCACGGCGCCGCGTGCCGAAACGTATTCCGGCTCCGGATCGTAGATCACCGGCAGGTCGATCAGTTCGGTGATCGACTCCCTGATGCCCGGGCTGCGCGTGCAACCGCCGAGCAGGACGAGCGCCTCGGGCTGTACCCCTGTCTCGTCGATCAGCTGCCGCACGAACGACGCGGAGTGGTGGATACCCGCCGCGCACAGTTCGGCCAGGTCGCTGCGGGTGACCACGGCGCGGCCGCCGGAGCTGGTGTCCATCGCGGTGACCACCCGCGCGCTGCTGAGCGCTTCACGATGCCTGCGGCTGGTCAGTTTGTCGGTGAGCACGCCGCCGCGGGCCAGTTGCCAGCGCAGCAGCGCGTCGTAGCCGTCGCCGCCGAGTACCGTGCTGCGCTTACTGGACAGGATGGTGTCGGTGCGGCAGTCGGCGTGGGTGACGGTGAGGCCGGAGCTGCCGAGGTCGTAGAGGATCACCGAGCCCTCGTCCGGTAATCGACCGGTGAAGCGCAGGTAGCGCAGCTGGGCCAGCGGTTCGTCGACGATGGTGAGCCTGCCGCGGCCCGCGGCGGCCCGGATCGCCTCGGCGTGCAGCGGACAGCGGCAGGTGACGGCGGTGCCGGTGATGAGCTCGTCGCGACGTTCGGCCGAACCGTTCATCTGGCGGATCGCCTCGAAGACGGCCTCCTCGACGCTGCCGCCCGCGCGGCGCGGCACCTGGCAGCGATCGATGGGCGGGAGGTGTGGCTGATCGGAATGCGTCAGCATCGCGCGTGCGCCACCAGCGCCCGCCGATACCCCCAAGACCAGCACCATGGCTTCCATCGTGAACCTTTTATTCGCCCATGCCAAGCCGACGGGGCGGGAAATTCGCTACTTGGATGCCGGACCGTTACCGGATGGTCTTTTCGGGAGCGTAGGGGACCGACCAGTACGGATGCTGGATCATTGCTCGGCGGGCTCCCAGCGGGCGGGATCATCGCCGGAATCGAAGTCGCCCGCCGCATGCCTGAACTCCGCGAGCAGTTGCAGAAGTGTGTGCAGCCGGTCCGGCGGCAGGCCGGGCAGCGCGAAGACCTTCCTGTTCAACTCGGTGGTTGCCCGGGCAACCAATTCTCTTCCCGCATCGGTGATTTCGATGAGCGTGGCCCGCCGGTCACTCGGATGCGGCACCCGTTTCACCAGCTCGGCGGCCTCCAGGCGGTCCACCGTGTTGGTGACGCTCGTCGGGTGCACCTGCAGGCGCGCGCTGGCCTTGGCCATCGGCAGTCCGCCGGTCTTGCTGAAGCTGAGCAGCATCAGCAGTTCGTAGCGGGAGAAGGTCAGACCGGTCGGTCGCAGCGCCTCGTCCACCCGGGCCATCACGATTTGCTGGGCGCGTACCAGCGAGGTCACCGCGGCCATGCCATCGGCCACGTCGCTCCAGCCGTGGCCGGTCCACTGGCGGTGGGCCTCCGCGATCGGATCGAGCGGAAGTGGGCGTGGCCGAGACATATTCCGATCATCCCATGCGACGTTTGGATCATCGTGAGTGCAACGGTGGGCGCGCCGCGCGCCGGACGGCACCATGGAATGCGAGGCGGGCGTGGCTGAGTGGTTGAGGCAACGGTCTGCAAAGCCGTTTACGCGGGTTCAATTCCCGCCGCTCGCTCTGTGTGCAGGGGCCGCTCGTACGCTACGGCGGCCCCTAGCACGTCCAGGCGCACCCGCTGCCCGCACGCGGGCGCCGCGACACTGGCCCTGCGCACCCGCACCGGCTCGGCATCGCCGTCCAGCGCGATCGTCAACATCACATCCGCGCCGCGGAATTCGACATCGCGCACCACGCCGCTGCTCGGCTCGCTGTCCGGAACCACATGGGCGACAAGCTGTTCCGGACGCAGCATCAGGGTGACCTCACCGCTCGGCGCGCCGGGCTGCACCGGCACCCTGCCCAGCGCGCACTTGGCGATGTCGGCCTCGACCACCGCGTCGAGCAGGACGCAGTCACCGAGGAAGCGTGCGGTGAACAGGTCGGCGGGGGCGGCGTAGACCCGTTCGGGCGCGCCGACCTGAGTGAATCTGCCCTCGCGCATCACCGCGACCTGCTCGGCGAAGCACAGCGCCTCCTCCTGGTCGTGGGTGACCAGGATGCTGGTCATCCCCGCGGCGCGCAGGGTTTCGGCGACGGCCTGGCGGGTGGTGGCGCGCAGCCCGGCATCCAGCGCGCTGAACGGTTCGTCGAGTAGCATCACGTCCGGTTTGCGCGCGAGTGCGCGTGCGAGTGCGACGCGCTGCTGCTGGCCGCCGGAGAGCTGGTGCGGGCGGCGATCGGCGTAAGACGGGTCGAGCGAGACCATTTCGAGCAGTTCGGCGACCCTGCCTATGCTGGCGCCGCGGCCGCGCAGGCCCTTGCGCAGGCCGTAGGCGATGTTCTGGCCGACGGTCAGATGCGGGAACAGCGCGCCGTCCTGCGCGACATAGCCGATGTTGCGTCGCTGCGGCGGCATCGAGAATTTGTCCCGCGCAACGGTTTCCGTGCCGATGGCGACCGAACCGGCGTCCGGGCACTCGAATCCGGCGATGACGCGGAGCAGGGTGGTCTTACCGCATCCGGAGGAGCCGACCACGGCGGTCGCGGTGCCGTTCGGCACGTCGAGAGAGATGCCGCCGAGCACTCGGGTCGATCCGAATTTCTTCGAAACGTCTTTGACGACAAGTCTTGTCATAGTCCGGCCGCCTTTCTGGATTGGGTGAACAGCAGATAGGTCACCGGAACCGCCGCGAGGATCATGATCAGCGCGTACGGCGCGGCGGCCGCGTAGTCCAATTCGCCGGACAGCGACCAGAACCGCATGGCCAGCGTGCGAGTTCCGCTGGGCGCCAGCAGCAGCGTCGCGGTGAGCTCGGTGGCGACGGCGACGAAGACCAGCGCGCCCGCGGCGGCCGCGGCCGGTGCGGTGAGCCGCAGCGTCACCCGGAAGAAGGTGGCGGGCCCGGACTTTCCGAGCGAGCGCGACACCTCCTCCAGCCCGATCGGCACCTGCGCCAGCCCGGCGCGCACGCTGACCAGCGCGCGCGGCAGGAACATCAGCACGTACGCGATGATCACCATGCTGATCGTCTGGTAGAGCGGCGGCGCCCAGCGGATGGTCACCGTCACCATGGCCAGCGCGATCACGATGCCGGGCAGTGCGCTGGTGATGTAGTTGGCGCCCTCGATGATTCGGGCGAACGCCGAGGTGGAGCGCACCGCGATCCAGGCGACCGGGAACGCGCACAGCGTGGTGAGCAGCGCGGCCAGCGCCGCGAGCGCGACGGTCTGCCCCAGCGACTGGCCGATCTCGGTGAAATCCCAGACCTGCGCGCCGCCGATGCGCAGCCAGCGCACGATGGTCCACAGCGGAACGCCGAGCGCGCCAGCGGTCACCGCGACCAGCACGGCGAGCACGGCAATCGTGCTGCCGCCCAAGCGGACCCGTGCCGCCGCGCGCGGCGCGCCGCTGCCGATCCGCGCGTAGCGCGCCCGACCGCGCGCGCCGGCCTCGGCCGCGAGCAGCACCAGGCAGCACAGCACGAGCACGCCGGCGAGCATGCTGCCCGCAGGCCCGGCGAAGCTGGACTGGTACTGCTCGAAGATCGCGGTGGTGAACGTGTCGAATCGGACCATCACGAACGCGCCGTATTCGGCGAGCAGATGGAGCGCGATCAGCAATCCGCCACCGAGGATCGCCAACCGTAACTGCGGCAGCACGATTCGCGCGAACACCGCCACCGGGCCCGACCCGAGCGCCCGCGCGGATTCCTCCACCGCGGGGTCGAGGCGGCGCAGGGTGGCCGCGGCGGGCAGGTAGACCAGCGGGAAGTACGACATGGTCGAGATGACCACGCCCGCCCACAGCCCGTGCATGGTCGGGAACACGCTCACCCAGCCGTAGCTGTTGACGAAGGCGGGCACCGCGAGCGGTGCCGCGAACACCGGCCCCCACCACCCGGCTCCCGGCACGTTCGTGCGTTCGACCACCCAAGCCAGGCCGACGCCGAGCACTACGCAGATCGGCACCGTGCATACCACCAGTGCCGCCGTATTGCGCAGCAGCTCACCGACTCTCGGCCGGAACACCAGTTCGGCCGCATCGTGCAGGCCGGTGGAGAACAGCGTGGACACGATGTAGCCGAGCGGCACGAAGGTCGCGGCCACAAGCAGCAGCGCGACGGTCGTGACGAGCGGCCCGGGTCGGCCGACCCGGGCGGAGGCGACAGCGGTCCGGACGGCCATGACTAGAGCAGACCCGCCTGCGTCATCAACTCGGTGACCTTCTTGGCATCGAGCTTGCTCGGGTCGACGGCGGGCGCCTGCAGGTCGGCCAGCGGCGGCAGCGCCTTGTTGGCCGCGACGTCGGCGGCGACCGGGTACTCCATCGAATCGCCGTCGCGCAGGATCTCCTGACCCTGCTTACCCGCGATGAACTTCAGGAACTTCTGCGCTGCTTCCTGCTTCTTGCTCGACTTCAGTACGCCGCCGCCGGAGACGCTGACGAACGCGCCGGGATCCTGGTTCTTGAAGTAGTGCAGCGCGGTGTTCGCGCTGCTCTCCTTGGTCTTGGCCTGGTCGCGGTACCAGTAGTAGTGGTAGATCACGCCGCCGTCGGGCTGGCCGGAGTTGACCGCCTTCATGGTGGCGACATTGTTCGGGAACGCGGTCGCGTTGTCCTTCATGCCCTTCAGCCAGGCCTTGGTGGCGTCCTCGCCCTTCAGCGCGAGCAGACCGGCCACGATGGCCTGGAAGTCGGCGCCGGATACGCCGGCGCCCCAGCGGCCCTTCCACTGCGGCTGCGCCAGATCGAGCAGCGATTTCGGCAGCTGATCGGCCGCGACCTTGTCCTTGTTGTAGACGAAAACCGTTGAGCGGGCCGCGATTCCGGTCCACTTGCCGGTGGACGGGCGGTACTGTGCCGGTACCTGGGCCAGCGTGTCCTTGTCGACATCGGCGAAGAGCCCGGCATTCTCCACCAGCGCCATGGCGGGGGAGTTCTCGGTGAGGAAGACATCGGCGGGTGAGGCGGCGCCCTCGGCGACCAGCTGATTGCCGAGCGCGGTGTCGCCGCCCTGACGCAGGGTGACCTTGATACCGGTCTCCTTGGTGAACGCCGCGACCCACTCCTTGGTCAGCGATTCGTGCTGTGCGTTGTAGACGGTGATCTCACTCGCGTCATTCGACGAGGAATTCGAGCAGGCCGTTACCCCGAGTGCCGCCACTGCTACGGCCAGCGCTCCGGAAATCGCTTTCCACCTGATCGACTTCATGCTTGTCCTTTCGACACGCCGCGGTCCCCTCGTCGCGGCGGTTGATAACCCGCCTATGATGAGGCTTACCTAAGCACCGTACCGCGTGCGACGTGCGCGGATGGTATCGGTCCGGCGGCGGAAATGGCCCGCGCGGCCGATGATTCAGGACAGTCCCGAAAAGTCCCGCAGTACAACGTGATTGCGGTCAGCGGTGGTGCCGGAGGTGTAATCGGGGACGAGCCCGAAGTATTCACCGCGGGTGATCGTGCTCCAGCGGCGGGCGGCCGCGGTGCGGGTTTTATAGAAATTGACCGTGTAGCCGCCCTCGTAGAGGCGGAGCAGGCAGTAGCCGCCGGGATACTCCTTCACCGCGGCCACCTCGAGGAATTCGACGGCGCACTGGGCGTCGGGACGGGTGCGGCGATTGCGGTGGGTATGGCCGCTGTGATGCAGGAAAACGCCGGGGGAGCGCGTGTAGAGATCCTGCAGTTCGGCGCTGTCGGCCCGATTGAGGACGAAGCCGGGCCCCGCGGGGTTGGTCAGGCCCGACTCGATGGTGATCGGGTGATGGCCGAACAGCACCGTCGGGCGATCGGGATCGGCGCGCAGCAGTTCGGTGAGGCGGTCGAACTGCGGGCGCTCGATGCTGCCGCCGGAGCCGTCGAGCTCGCTGGTGTCCAGGCCGATGATGCGCAGGCCGCCGGTCTCGTGTTCGATCAACTGCTGGCGCGGGGTGAACTGTTCGGCCCAGCAGTCCTGGTGGTCGGTGGCCGACGGCAGCGCCGGGCAGTCCCGGTACCCGACGTGTGGGCGATCGTGATTGCCCCGGGTGACGAGATAGTCGTGCCCGAACCGGCCCCACCCGTCGAGCCGGGCGCGCACCGCGCGCGCCTCGGCCGGTTTCGCCTCGCTGGTGAGATCGCCTGCCAGCAGCAGCTTTTCGGCGCCGCGCCGACGCAGGTCGTCGAGCATGGCCGCCAGCATCACCTCGGGATAGGGCGGCTCGTCCTGGCGGAAGCCGGGCGGGAAGTCGCCGACGAGCAGTCCGCTGACCTCTTCGCCGTAGTGCACGTCGTTGGCCAGCGCGACGGTGCGCAGGTGGCGGCCGGGAGGCGGCACCAGCGTGGTGAATTCGCCTGTCGCCTCGGGGGTTCCAGGGGCAAGCGTGGTCAGCGTGAGTGCCGGGGTGGCGCGCACGCCGTTCGATCTCGCCTCGAATCGGTAGGTGCGTCCCGGTTCGAGGCCGTCGAGTTCCGCGTAGTGATACGGGGTCGGCTCGGCGTCGGCGAAGGCCGTCGCCGGTGCGCGCGTCGCGTCGGCGGGGCCGAGCAGCACCTCCGTGCCGGCGTCCGTCGGCAGCAGGCCCGCCGGGCCCGGTGTCAGCGTCGTCCAGGTGAGGATCACCGAGCTCTCGGTGATCGTCACCACCTCCAGATCGGTGGCGATGAGCGGATTCGGTTGCGCGCCTGCCGAACCCGCGCGCACCACGGGGAGCAGGGCGGCCGCGCTCGCGGCACGCAGCAGGCTACGGCGCGACAGTCCGCAACAGGTGGCTCGCTGGTCCCGACTCATCCGCGCCGGTCAGTTCTTGCCGGATTGCAAGGAGCAGACCCGCCACTTGCCGTCTTCCTTTTTGACGTGCTCGTCGGTGGAGGTGTCGGAGTCGGGTTCCTCGCCGGGAAACGTCATCGTCAGCTTGCCGGTGATGTGGGCGGTGGCCTGATCGCCGGAGACGACGATCTTGTCGATCTTGTCGATGGTGATCGCGAACTTGGCCGTCTCCAGCTGTGCCCGCTGCTCGTTGGTCATCCCGTCGAGCTCCGCGCGGTCGGCGGCGCACATCTTGCCGACCGCCGCGACGAAGCCGTCGGCGTCGAGGGTCCGGTAGTAGTCGCGAATCGCGGCCTCGACGCGCTTCTCGTCGGAGGCGAAGGGGCCCTTGCCCTGCGAAGTGAGCACCAGACCGCCGGCAAGCACGCCGACGACCGCGATGGCGAACACCGCGACGAGCGCCAGGATCAGCCCGAGCTTGCTTTTGCGCCGCGGCGGTGGAGGCGGTGCCATCGGCGGCTGCCGCGGGTAGTCGGGCGGCGGCGGATAGGACGTCGGCCCGTCGAACGGCTGCCCCGGGTACTGCGGTTCTTCGTACGGCTGTTGTCCGCCCGGCGGATATGTCATCGTCCCGTCCTCCGTCGCACCCTCGTGCCACGAAGATTACGGCACCTCGCGCGGTGAGCGCGGTGCGTTCACTCGAGCGCGGCCCGCCACGCCGCGGTGTCGGTGTACTGGTGTAGCCAGGAGATACGGCCGTCGGTGACCCGCCAGAAGTGCGCGAATTCGGCCTCGTAGGCGCGGCCGGTGGCACGGGCGGCGCCGCGGTAGTGCCCGGTCACCACGACGGTACCGTCGGTGGTTTCCTGCCAGGTCTCGGCGTAGGCCGCGGTGTCGAAATCGCGGAAGACCGCGCCCCAGATGCGCATCATCGCATCGCGGGTGCCGTGGAAGGAGCCGCCCGCCCCGCACGGCATGCCGGGAGCGGTCCGCGCCTGGAAATCCGGATGCAGCATGGCCACGATGGCCTCGTCGTCGTGGGTCTGGGTGGCCGCGTAGAAGCCCTTGACGACATCGAGTGTGGTTGACATCGGCACTCCTTGTAGTGTGATCGTTCTAGAACAATCACACTAGATGATCGATTCGCACCACGCCATGGCCTCGGTCACGCCGGGCGAAGACCGGAAAAATCCCGGTGCACAACGTGATTGCGATCGGCGGTGCTGCCGAGTGCGTAGGTGGGCTGTAAGCCGAAGTACTGCTTGCGGGTTCGCGTGCTCCAGCGTCGGGCGGCTTCGCCGCGGGTCTTGTGGAAGCTGACCATGTAGCCGCCCTCGTACAGGCGCAGCATGCTGTAGCCGCCCGGATACTCCTTCAGCGCCGCGACCTCGAGGAATTCCACATCGATCGGGATATCCGGTGTGCTGCGGCGGTTTCGATGCGTGTGGCCGCTGTGCTGCAGGAAAACGCCCGGCGCCGTTCGATACAGCTCGTGCAGTTCGGCGGCGCCGCGCCGGTCGAGGATGAATCCGGGACCGCCGAAATTGGTGTAGGCGGAATCCCTGGTCACCGGGTGATGGCCGAATATCAGTGTTGGGCAGTCCCTGTCGCTGCGCAGCAGTTGTCGCAGGTTATCGAACTGCGCGGGCTCGATCCGGCCGCGTGCCGCGTCGAGTTCGGTGGTGTCCAGGCCGATCACGCGGAGTCCGCCGATATCGTGCGAGCGCAATTCCTGGCGCGGATGGAATTCCGCGCCCCAGCAATCGTGGTGGGGCAGCCCGGGTAGTTGGGGGCCGCTCGCGTACTCGGCGCCGATATGCGGGCGATCGTGATTGCCACGGCAGACGAAGTAGTCCCGGCCGAGGGTGCCCCACGCGTCCAGATGTGCCCGCACGCCACGGCAATCGGCGGGCGCCGCCTCATGGGTGAGGTCGCCTGCCAGTATCAGGTGGTCGACGGCGCGGTCGGGGGTACGCAGGTCGTCCAGCAGTGCGGTAAGCATCAATTCCGAGTACGGCGGGTGGCCGGGATCCTGCCGGATCGCGCGGGGGAGGTCGCGGATCACCAGGCCGCTCACCGGTTCGCCGAAGTGGATATCGTTGGCCAGCGCGAAGGTGCGCAGCGGACGCCCCGGTGGCGGTACCAAAGTGGTGAATACGCCGCGTGATTCGGGTGTTCCGGCACGCTGGGTGGTCACGTTCCATGCCGGCGTCGCGCGCGTTCCGGCCGACCACGCCTCGAATCGGTAGCCGCGCCCCGGTTCCAGGCCGTGGATTTCGGCGTAGTGGAACGGTGTGGGATCGGCCTGTGAGTAGACCGCGACGGGTGCGCGCACGGAATCGGCCGGGGCGAGGCGCAATTCGGTATCGGTGGGGATGGGCAGCGGCCGCCCGTGCTCGCCGCGTGTGGTCGTCGTCCAGGTGACCACCACCGAGCTGTCGGTGATCGTGACCACCTCCAGATCATTGGCGATGATCGTATTCGATTGTGCCCGTGTGTAACTCGGCCGTGCCGCGATCAGGGCGGGTAGCGCGGCCGCCAGTGCGACGGTGCCGAATACCGTCCGGCGGGACGGTCCGTAGCGGCTCATCTCGGCTGTTCGCGATGCATGGCTCGTCCTCCGATTCCACGGATGAGCCGATGCTATCGACGGCGCTCAGCGCGGTCGTGAACGCGACCGATAGCTTTCGCGAATGCTCGGTGATCAGTTGCCTCGGAAGTCGGCTTGTTCGCGGTTGCGGAAGGCCTGGAAGCCGCGACGTACATCCTTGCTCAACAGGATTCGCGCGAATTCCAGGCGCACCTTGCTCAATGCCTTCGCCGCGCCCTTGTCCTGTGCGAGCCGCCCGTTGCGCAAGACCGCCGCCACGCCGAGTGGTGCTTGCCTGGCAATGGTTTCCGCGATCTCGTGCGCCTTGGCCGCGGCCTCGCCCGGCGCGGTCAACTCCTGGACCAGCCCGATGCGGTGCGCTTCGGCGGCATCGAAATCCTCGCCGGTCAGGGTCCACCGGTTCGCGTTGTGAGTGCCGACCGCGAGCGGCCAGCGCACGGTGCCGCCGCCGAACGGCAGCAGCCCGCGGCTCACTTCGTACTGGCTGAACGACGCCGTGGTGCTCGCGACGTTGATCGACGCGCTCAGCAGCAGTTCGATGCCGAGGGTGAAGCAGCGTCCCTCCACCGCCGTGACGATCGGCTTGGGGCACGGTGCGGTGGTGATGCCCCACGGATCGACGCCACCCTTGGGGACGAACCCCTTGACCAGCTCGAACGGCAGCGGCTTGAGCGCGGTCGCGACCACCTCGTTGACCAGCTTCGGCGCCAGCTCCTGCAGGTCGAGGCCGCTGGTGAAGTAGCGCCCGTTCGCCGTGAGCACCCCGGCGCGCAGCGCCTTGTTCCGCGTCAGCTCGGTGTATGCCTCGGCCAACTCCCTGAGCATCACCGAGTTGAACGCGTTCAGCTTGTCCGGTCGGTTGAGCGTGATGGTCATGACCGATCCGCTCACCTCGGTTGCGATTATGGTGTCTGCCATAATTCACCCTAGCAGTGGGCCTCGATCAGCTCGCGGGGGCGAGCATCTCCGCTTCGTCGATGAACCCGCTGATCCGGCCGCCCTCGACGATGTAGACGCCGGGGGTGATCGGGGCGTTGCCGTAGGAGTCGTCGTTGTACGTCGTGCGGACGACGTGCGAAAAGACCAGTGCCTGAGCGGGATCCAGGTGGTACGGCACTACGTAGATGCAGGTGCGCCGTGGTACCGAGACCAGCAGCCGATCGCTGGCCAGATGTTCGTGCGCCAGCCGCATGGACGCGATATCCAGCACCATCTCGGCGGCGAAATCGTTTCCGGAGCAGGTCATCAATCGGATCGTGGCGAGTTCGCTCACCGACCACTCGTATCGGAGCCCGTCCAGATTGGCCGCCATCGCGGCCCACAATTGTTCGGTATCGTCCTTTTCCGGATCGAAACCGGTAATGGCGTAGCCGTCGCCTATATCCTCGGCCATCGCCACAATCGGGGCCTTCGACCCCGCCGGGCCGGTTCGCCAATGCGGCACCAGCTCGCGATGCTCCCAATCGGCGGGCTTCAACAACGGAAAATACGCGGTCATCGGACCTCCCCCTCGGTATCAATGGTGTTGCGGCGCCACGATATCCGATCGCACCGACAGCCGATCCCGGGTGAATCACCCGGGTGGGGCGAACAATTCCGTTCGGGGTGTCGTTCGATGTGCGCCGCCATGGCGGCTCCGCGGGGGTAGGTTCGCGGAGTGGAACTGATCAGGGATTTCACCGGAGAGCAGTACGAGGGCGCGCTGTCGTCCTGGATGTGGATCGGGCTGGCGGGGAAGACACCGCTGTGCACCTCGCCGTTCGGCGATGTCTTCCTCCAGGCCGAGGACGGACTGTGGTGGCTCGACACCATCGGCGGCGAGCTGACCAGGGTCTGGGACTCCGTCGAGGAGTTGGAGGCGGTGCTGAACACCGACGACGGCATGCAGAAGTACCTGCTCGCCGGGCTCGCGCTCGCGGTCTCGGAGCAGGGGCTCGAGCCGAGCGCCGACCAGGTCTACGACTTCGTGCATCCGCCGGTCCTCGGTGGCGCGCTCGCGGTCGGCAATGTCCAGGTGGTGGACTTCGTCACCGCGCTCGGCATCCTCGGTCAGCTGCACCAGCAGGTCCGCGACATTCCCGCGGGCACCCGCATCAAGGTCGTCGGCCAGGGCTGACGATCACTGGCGCGCCATGGCGCGCAGTGCGATGAGCGGAGTCAGGATGATGCTGAGGGCCGCGGCGAATATCGCCGAGTAGAGCACGAAGTGCAGCGGCGCCAGCCCGCCGGACGCTATTGCGGCACAGGCGAATACGGCTAAACCGAGCGCGGCGACCGAAGTCGCCCGATGCGGCCGGACCGCGAATCCCGCCAGCGGCGCGAGCCGCCCCGCCCGAATATCGCGGCGCACATGCGCCGCACTGAGCACCGTGGTGACGGTTGGCAGCATGACCAGCGTCCCGAGCGTCTGCGTGATGATGCTCGGCCCCCCGATCAACGGCGTAGCCCACAACGGCACCACCGCGTAGTCGAGCGTGACGATCGCGGCGGGGATCCCGGCCACGGCGAGATTCACCACCGCCGCGCCGACAATGGCATTGCGGAGCAGCCAGCGCCGATGCGCCACGGGAACAATCGCGGAAGTTTGATACATCGGGGCCAAGTCTGCGGCATAACCCGCTACCCCGTACAGATTTCCCCGGCCCCCAATTCCTGGGCATTCGCGCGATCGAACTCGCGGTGTATATCCGCGTTGATCTGCTCCGACACGGCGACGATGGCGGTCGGCGAGAAAATGAGCTGACACATCGGACCGGTTTGCGTACTGTTCGCTGTCGCTCGATGCGCACTGCCGAGCCAGACGCGCTGGGCGAATCCGCGAAACCTCCACGAGGAAGTGAGTATGCGATGAACCACGCCGATTGGTCGGCGCTGCGGCGATCCATTGCCGGGACCGTCGTGCTGCCGGAGGACGCCGGTTACGACGAGGCGCGGGCGCTGCAGATCGTCGCGTACGACACCATCCGCCCCCGCGCTGTGGTGCGCTGCGCCAGCGCCGACGACGTCCGCGAATCCGTATTGTTCGCCCGTGCCGCGGCACTGCCGGTCGCCGTGCGCGGCGGTGGGCACAGCCTGGCGGGCTACTCCACGGGCCCGGGGCTGGTCATCGACGTACGCGGACTCGCCGAGATCGAATTCACCGACGGGCTGGTCGAAGTCGGTAGTGGCGTGGACAACTTCGGCCTGCACAGCGCGCTCCGCGATCGTGGCATCACGATTCCCACCGGTCTGTGCCCTTCGGTCGGCATCGCGGGCCTGACAATGGGTGGCGGCGTTGGGCTGTGGACTCGCAAATACGGCCTCACCTGTGACCGGCTTCGCGCGGCGAGCCTGGTGCTTGCCGACGGGACCGTCGTCGACTGCGACGGCGATCGCCACCCGGACCTGTTCTGGGCCTTGCGCGGTGGCGGTGGCGGCAATTTCGGCGTCGTCACCGCGCTGACCTTCGAGCCGGTGCCGAGCAGCGAGATCACCAGCTACCTGCTGACTTGGCCGTGGGCGTCGGCGGCGCGCGTGCTCGACGCCTGGCAGAGACTGCTGGCCGAGGCACCGGATGAGCTCACCTCCACACTGCGCGTCGCGCGGGAGGACGCCGACGAAGGCGGCGCCGTCCAGGTCGGCGGTGGCTGGCTCGGCGCGGATACCGACCTGCTGCCGTGGCTACGTCAGCTGACCGCGCTTGCCGGCACGGAACCCGCGAGCAGCATGATCCAGACCAACTCGCATTGGCACACCGTTGCCGCGATGTTCGGCGTCGCCGAGGCCGACGCACCGGACCCGACGTCCCCGATCTGGCCGCGCGACGGATATGTCCTGACCCAAGGCCATTTCGTCGAACGCCCACTGCCGGCCGACGAAATCACCAGGCTGCTAGCCCATTTCGACGACCACCGCCCGCCCGGTCAGATCCGAGCACTCGAACTCGGCGCCATGGGCGGCGCATGCAACCGAATTGACCACGCCGCCACCGCATTTCCCCACCGCAACACCCTCTTCTTCGGCGGTTTCACCGCCGAAGGCGCCACCGCCGCAACGGCGGAAGTGCGTACCGCCGCGCAACACTGGACCGAAACCGGCCGCACCATCCTCCGGCAAAGCTCCTCGGGCGGCTCCTACATCAACTCACCCGACCCCACCCTCCCGAACTGGCGCCAGGCCTACTACGGCGACAACTACGAACGCCTGGCCGAGATCCGCCGAACCTACGACCCGACCTACTTCTTCACCTTCCCCCAAGGCATCTGAGCCAAGCAGCGCTCCGCCTCGCGATTCCTCCTGGTAGATATCCGAACCGCCCGGTCGCCTTTCGAGCATCGGCGTCATGGAAGCCGTTGATTTCCAACGATTCCTGTCGCGCCGGTGCCACAGGGTGAGCACACCTCCTGGCGAGGGGCGATGGACATGGTCCAGACATCGCGCCCAGTGAGGAGGTGGTGGGGAATGGCGAAACATCGCCGGAAAAAAAGCAAGAGGCTCCGGTCGACTACAGCATCGTCTTGACAGCCGCTGCTGTGGTCGCCGGAGCGCTCGTGCTGGTCCGCTGGATGCGGGCTGGGTAAAACCCACCAGGTGGGGCGTCGTTCCCGCGGCGTCCCACCGTCCAGCATCACTTGCGTGACAAGGTCGAGTGTAGGTGGTTGGCATACCGTATGCGAGCCCGATCCGTTGGACGGGAAGGTGTCGTGCGGCTCGGCCATGTGGGCGCCTGTGTCCCCGGCGAAGACTTTGGGCCACGTTGTGACAACTCGTGACATCGAGGTGAGCTGAGAATGAGAAGGGCCCCGACCGTGAATGGTCGGGGCCTTCGTTGTGCCCTCGGCAGGATTCGAACCTGCGGCCTTCTGCTCCGGAGGCAGACGCTCTATCCCCTGAGCTACGAGGGCGGGGATAAGTCGATCGGTGGCTTTGGGCTGCCGATCGGGCGGGGCCAAGCGTATCGCATCGGGAGCCGTGCGCCAAAAAGCGGGGCGGCTGGGGGGATTCAGGTTGGGGGGAGGGGGGTGGCGTTGCGGGTGGTGAGCATGGTGGTGATCAGCTTGGCTTCGCTGGTCTGGGTTTTTTCCATGGTGTCGGCCAGGGCGCGGACGGCGGTGGTGTCGGCGTACTCGGCGGCGTACTGGATCATCGTCAGGCCGCCTTGGTGGTGGCGCAGCATCAGTTGCAGGAACATGGTGTCGAACTGCGGGCCGGTGGTCTGGCGCAGTGCGGTGAGCTCCGCCGGGGTCGCCATGCCCGGCATCGTCGAGACCGGGCCGGACATGGCGTGGCCGGACGGTGCGGCGCCGGAGTGGTGGCCACCGGTGGATTTATCGACCATCCAGCCCATGAAGCCGTCGACGCTCTGCTCCGGCTGACCCCACATCTCCAGCCAGCCGTGCATCCGGCCGATCTGGCCCTGCTGAGTGGTGAGGATGTCGTAGGCCAGCCTGCGCACGTCGTTGTCGGTGGAGCCGATGAGCGCGATGCCCGCCATCTCGACGGCCTGGGCGTGGTGGGTCGACATGTCCTGGGTGAATCCGATGTCGACCGCGCCGGGCTTCGGTTCGGCGGACTGTTCGAGCGGCAGCCGGATCAGCGTGCCGATCGCGACGCCGACCAGGATGGCGCAGATCACGCCGAGTACGAGCAGGGCGGTGCGCTGATTGCGTCGCTGCGCACCGACCTCGGAGACCGCGTGATCGTCCGCCATCCGACTACCCGGCCGCCGGCGGCACCGGCGCGGGTGCACCGGGCTGAGTCGGCGCACCAGGCACACCGGGCGCGCCAGGCGCGGGCTGAACAGGCGGCACTACCGGCGCGCCCGGCAGTCCGGGGAGACCGGGCACGCCGGGAACCCCTGGCACACCGGGGATTCCGGGGATGCCGCCGGGCATCGGCGCCTCGTCGACCGCCTTGGTCGCGCCCTTGCCGTCCATCGGCACCGCGTCGGGTCCGGGCGCGGTGGCGTCGAACGGCGGCGGGTTGTTGGTGTCGAACGCGGGCGTCGAGCAGGTCGCGTCGCGCTCGGGGTAGGCATAGGGATTGCGCCGCAGCGCGGTGAGGAACTGGCCGATGCGCTTGTCGGTCGCGCTGTCGAGCTTCAGCTGGTGCCCCCACGACTGCAGCGAGACCGCCGTGTCCAGGCCGGGGTAGGGCGACATCATCGTGTACTGCTTGCCCTGCACCTTCGACTTCAGCGCATCGACGCCCGCGGCATCGACCTTGTCGGGGTTGTAGGCGATCCACACCGCGCCGTGTTCGAGCGAATGCACCGCGTTCTCGGTGCGGATCGGCTTCGGGTAGACGATGCCGGTGCAGGTGGCCCACGCGCTGTCGTGCGGTCCGCCGTAGGGCGGCTGATGGTCGTAGGCGACCCGCTGGGTCGCGGCGACGTGCAGGCCCTGCTCGTACTTCGTCTTGGTGACGCCGCCGATGCTGTCGGACGGATCCTGCTTTTCCGCGCTCGGCGTGAACTTCTCCAGCTCGGCCTTATCGAGATACTTCGGCACGATGCTGTAGGCGAGCCCGCCGATCAACGCGATGATGACGACCGCGGCACCGAGGACGGCCCAGGGAATGTTGCGCTGCTTGCCGAGTTTGCCGCTGCCTTTACTCCCTTTTCGGGAAGCGGATAGCTTTCCCGTGGCCTTGACGGCCTTGGCCGACTTGGCGCTGGTCCTGTTCGGCATCGCTTGTTCTGCTCTTTTCACGTGATGGAACGCTGTGGTGCGAGGTTGCCCCCATGGTGCCCGCTCGAGGCGCACACCTGCCCAGACCATAGGATAGAGACTCGTGACTCCAGCTGACCTTGCAGATCTCCTTCGTGCGACCGCGGCGAAGGTGCTTGTCGAACGCGGACTCGACGCTTCAGTCCTGCCCGACCAGGTCAACGTGGAGCGACCCCGTAATCCGGAACACGGTGACTATGCCACGAATGTAGCGCTGCAGGTGGGTAAGCGGGCAGGGGCGAATTCGCGGGAATTGGCGGGCTGGCTCGCCGATGCGCTGAGCGCGGCCGAGGGGATCGATACCGCCGAGGTCGCCGGGCCCGGCTTCTTGAACATCCGGCTGGCGAAGGCCGCGCAGGGCGCGATCCTGGAGCAGGTCGTCGCGGCGGGTGCGCGCTTCGGTAGCGGTGACGCGCTGGACGGCACCCGGATCAATCTCGAGTTCGTCTCCGCCAACCCGACCGGTCCGGTGCATCTGGGCGGCACCCGCTGGGCCGCGGTCGGCGACGCGCTCGGCCGGATCCTGGCCGCGCAGGGCGCCGAGGTGGTGCGCGAGTACTACTTCAACGATCAGGGCGCGCAGATCGACCGGTTCGCGAGGTCGCTGGTGGCCGCCGCGATCGGCGAGCCGACCCCCGCCGACGGCTACGCGGGCGACTACATCGGCGAGATCACCGGGAAGATCGTCGCCGCGCATCCCGAGGCGCCCGCGCTGCCCGAGGATCAGCGGCTCGAGCTGTTCCGTGCCGAGGGCGTCGAGCTGATGTTCGCCGAGATCAGGAAGTCGCTGCACGAGTTCGGCACCGATTTCGACGTGTACTTCAACGAGAGTTCGCTGTTCGAGTCCGGCGCGGTCGAGCAGGCCGTGACCAAGCTCAAGGATTCCGGCGATCTGTACGAGAAGGACGGCGCCTGGTGGATCGCCAGCTCCGAATACGGTGACGACCAGGACCGCGTCGTCATCAAGAGCGACGGCAACGCCGCCTACATCGCGGGCGATATCGCGTACTTCCAGAACAAGCGCTCGCGCGGTTTCGACCTGTGCATCTACATGCTCGGCGCCGACCATCACGGCTACATCGGCCGTTTGAAGGCCGCCGCCGCCGCGTTCGGCGACGATCCGGCGACCGTCGAGGTGCTCATCGGCCAGATGGTCAACCTCGTCAAAGACGGTGCGGCCGTGAAGATGAGCAAGCGGGCCGGCACCGTGGTGACCCTCGACGACCTGGTCGAGTCCATCGGCGTCGATGCCTCGCGCTACTCACTGGTGCGTTCGTCGGTGAACTCGAGCATCGATATCGATCTGAACCTGTGGACCAGCCAGAGCAACGAAAACCCGGTCTACTACGTGCAATACGCGCACGCGCGCACCGCATCGATCGGGCGCAACGCCGCCGAATTCGAATACGATTCGGTGACACCGGATCTCGCGCTGCTCACGGCGGACGAAGAGGGTGAGCTGATCCGCACGATCGGCGAGTACCCGCGCGCGGTGGCCAGCGCGGCGAGCCTGCGTGAACCGCATCGCATCGCCCGCTACCTGGAGGAATTGGCGGGTACCTACCACCGGTTCCAGACCAACAAGAACCTGCGTGTGCTGCCGCTCGGCGACGAGCCGGTCAGCCCGACGAACGCCGCCAGGCTGGTGCTGGTCAACGCCACCCGTCAGGTGCTGGCCAACGGCCTGGCCCTGCTGGGTGTCAGCGCGCCGGAGCGCATGTGAACGACGGCGAACTATCCACCGCGACACCGGCGTTCACAGCGCCGGGCGTGGTACTGCACGAATTCGAGATCAGCGGCGCGGGGGCCGCGGTGATGAAGGGAACAGAGGAACGATGAGCGCGCACCCCGCGGGTCCACGGCATGCCGAGATCCCGCACGCCCCGAATCTGGCGCAGCGGCCGAGCGATCCGCAGGAGATGATCGACCTACCTGCGCATGTGTGGCCGCGCAACGCCTCTCGCGACGCCGACGGTGTCGTGCACCTGGCCGGTGTGCCGGTGCACGAGCTGGCCGCGCAGTTCGGCACCCCGCTGTTCGTCGTGGACGAGGACGACTTCCGTTCCCGCTGCCGCGATATGGTGCGCGCCTTCGGGTCGAATGCCCGAGTCCACTACGCCTCCAAGGCTTTCCTGTGCGGTGAGATCGCGCGCTGGATCCGCGACGAGGGCCTTTCGCTGGACGTGTGCTCCGGCGGCGAGCTGGCCATCGCGTTGCACGCGGGCTTCCCTGCCGAGCGAATCGCGTTGCACGGCAATAACAAATCGGCCGTGGAGCTGGAGGCCGCGGTGGCCGCCGGCGTCGGCCACGTGGTGGTCGACTCGCTGATCGAGATCGAGCGGCTCGAGGCGATCGCGGGCCGCGCCGGTGTGGTGCAGGACGTGCTGGTGCGCGTCACCGTCGGCGTGGAAGCCCATACCCACGAATACATTTCGACCGCGCACGAGGATCAGAAGTTCGGCTTCTCGATCGCGGGCGGCGATGCCATGGAGGCGCTCGCGCGCGTCTTCGAGGCCGACAACCTGCGCCTGGTAGGCCTGCACAGCCACATCGGCTCGCAGATCTTCGAGATCGATGGCTTCGAGATCGCCGCGCGCCGGATGCTGCGCCTGCTGCACGACGCCATCGACAAGTTCGGCGTCGAGCGCACCGCGCAGATCTCGACCCTGGATCTCGGTGGCGGCCTTGGTATTTCGTACCTGCCGAGCGACGACGCGCCGCCGCTGGACGATTTCGCCGCCAAGATCGGCGACCTGGTCGCCACGGAGGCCGCGCAGATCGGCCTGCCCCAACCGAAGATCGCGGTGGAGCCGGGCCGGGCCATCGCCGGTCCCGGCACGGTCACCCTGTACGAGGTCGGCACCATCAAGGATGTCTCGCTCGACGGTGGCCTGCGCCGCCGCTACGTGAGCGTCGACGGCGGCATGAGCGACAACATCCGTCCCGCGCTGTACCAGGCCGATTACGACTGCCGCCTGGTCTCGCGGTCCTCGGATGCCGAGCCCGTGGTCGCCCGCGTGGTCGGAAAGCATTGCGAGAGCGGCGATATCGTCATCCGCGACACTTGGATGCCCGCCGATGTCGGCCCCGGTGATCTGGTCGCGGTCGCCGCGACGGGTGCGTACTGCTATTCGATGTCGAGCCGATACAACCAATTGACTCGGCCGGCCGTGGTCGCGGTCAAGGATGGCGAACCGCGCCTCATCTTGCGCCGGGAAACGGTGGAAGACCTGCTCAGCTTGGAGGTTAAGTGATGACGAACGCGAAGAACGGTATCTGGGGAACCGATCATCCGATCGGCGTCGCGGTTCTCGGTATGGGCACGGTCGGCACCGAGGTGGTGCGCGTACTGCGCGAGCACGCCGATGACCTGCGTGCCCGCGTCGGCGCACCGGTGGTGCTGCGCGGTGTCGCGGTGCGCAATCTGGCCGTCGACCGCGGCATCCCCGCCGACCTGCTGACCACCGACGCCGACGCGCTCGTCACCCGCGACGATGTCGACCTCGTCGTCGAGGTGATGGGCGGCATCGATCCGGCGCGCGCGCTGATCCTGTCCGCGCTCAACGCGGGCAAATCCGTGGTGACCGCGAACAAGGCGCTGCTTGCCGACTACACCGGCGAATTGGCCGCGGCCGCCGAGCGCAACCGCGCCGACCTGTACTTCGAGGCCGCCGTCGCGGGCGCCATCCCGGTGGTCCGCCCGCTGATCCAGTCGCTGTCCGGCGATCGGGTGAATCGGGTGGTCGGCATCGTCAACGGCACCACCAACTTCATCCTCTCCGCGATGGACGAGACCGGCGCCGACTACGAGCTGACGCTGAAGGAGGCCACCCGCCTCGGTTACGCGGAGGCCGATCCGACCGCCGACGTGGAGGGCTACGACGCCGCCGCCAAGGCCGCGATCCTGGCCTCGCTGGCGTTCCACACCCGGGTGACCGCCGCCGATGTGTACCGCGAGGGCATTTCCAAGATCAGCGCCGAGGATCTGGAGACCGCGTCCGCGGTGAACTGCACGGTCAAGCTGCTCGCCATCTGCGAGCGCGTCGCCGCCGGTCCCGGCGAGCCCGGTCCCGAAGAGGGCGGCAAGGAGCGCGTCTCGGTGCGCGTCTACCCCGCGCTGATCCCGCGCAAACACCCGCTCGCCGCCGTCAACGGCGCGTTCAACGCGGTGGTCGTCGAGGCGGAGAACGCGGGACGCCTGATGTTCTACGGCCAGGGGGCGGGCGGCGCACCGACCGCCTCCGCGGTGCTCGGCGATCTGGTGATGGCCGCGCGCAACAAGTTCTACGGTGGCCGGGCTCCGGGCGAATCGGTTTATGCTGAGCTACCGATCGCGCCGATCGGCGATACGCCCACCCGCTATCACGTGAACCTGCAGGTCGCCGACCGTCCAGGTGTGCTGGCCAAGGTCGCGGGCGAATTCGCCAAGCACGAGGTGAGCATCTCGACCGTCCGCCAAGAGGGTCACGGTACGGGCGCTCGCCTGGTCGTGGTTACCCACCACGCCGTGGAGTCGGCGCTCGCGGATACCGTCGCCGCCCTGGCGGAGATGGAGTCCGTCACATCCGTGACCAGTGTTCTCAGATTGGAAGGCACCGAAGAATGACTACGGCATCGCGTAGCGATTCCTCGAGGGGTGGTGGCCGGGTGGCGGGTGGGCCTACTGGTGTGCAACCGCAGGTGGGGGTGCATTCCCGCTGGCCAGGTCTGATCGCGGCGTACCGCGATCGGCTGGCGGGTGCGGCCGAGTGGGAGCCGGTCACCCTGTTCGAGGGCGGCACTCCGCTGGTGCCCGCGCCGCATCTGTCCGAGCTCACCGGGTGCGAGGTGTACCTGAAGGTCGAGGGCGCGAACCCGACGGGTTCGTTCAAGGACCGCGGCATGACGATGGCGATGACCGACGCCAAGTACCGCGGCCAGAAGGCGGTGCTGTGCGCCTCCACCGGCAACACCTCGGCATCGGCCGCCGCCTACGCGACCCGCGCGGGCATGGAGTGCGCGGTGCTGATCCCGCAGGGCAAGATCGCGATGGGCAAGCTGGCCCAGGCCGTCATGCTCGGCGCGAAGATCATCCAGGTGGACGGCAACTTCGACGACTGCCTCGAGCTGGCGCGCAAGGTGACCGCGGAATTCCCCAGCGTCGGCCTGGTGAACTCGGTGAACCCGGCCCGCATCGAGGGCCAGAAGACCGCGTCGTTCGAGATCTGCGATGTGCTCGGCAAGGCGCCCGATGTGCACGCGCTCCCGGTGGGCAACGCGGGCAACATCACCGCGTACTGGCGCGGCTATCGCGAGTACCACGCCGACGGCATCACCACCTCGCTGCCGCGCATGCTCGGCGTGCAGGCCGCCGGTGCGGCGCCGCTGGTCAACGGCGCTCCGGTGAAGGATCCGGAGACCATCGCGACCGCCATCCGGATCGGCGCGCCCGCGTCGTGGAACGGTGCGATGGAGGCCAAGGAGCAGTCCGGCGGCGCCTTCCGCGCCGCCACCGACGAGGAGATCCTCGCGGCGTACCGCTTGGTCGCGGCTACCGAGGGTGTCTTCGTCGAGCCCGCCTCGGCGGCCAGCGTGGCAGGCGTGCTCGCCGCGCGCAAGGAGGGCTGGCTGGATTCCGGGCTCACCGTGGTGTGCACCGTGACCGGCAACGGTCTCAAGGATCCGGACACCGCGCTGCTCGGCATGCCGCAGGTGCAGGCGATCGCGGTCGATCCGATCGCCGTGGCGCACGAGCTGAAGCTGGCCTGAGTTGAATTCGCGTGATAGCCAATTGATGTCGCGGACGCTGCCCGCCGGTCTCACCGTGACCGCGCGGGTGCCCGCGTCCACCGCGAATCTCGGCCCCGGCTTCGATTCGCTCGGTATGGCTTTGGGCATCTACGACGAGATCGAGGTGCGCACCACCGATTCCGGGCTCACCATCCGGGTCGAGGGGGAGGGCGCCGACGACGTGCCTTGGGGCCCTTCGCATCTCGTGGTTCGTGCGATCGAGCGCGGCCTGGAGTCGGCGGGCGCCTGGGCCGATGGCCTCGATGTGGTGTGCCGCAACGCGATTCCGCATTCGCGAGGACTCGGATCGTCGGCCTCGGCCGTGGTCGGCGGCCTGGCGGCCGGTTGTGCCCTTGCGGCGCAGCTCGATCCAGCGCTGGCCACCGACAGCGCCCACCTGGTGCAGCTCGCCTCGGAATTCGAGGGTCACCCGGACAACGCGGCCGCCAGCGTGCTCGGCGGCATCGTGGTGTCCTGGACCGAGACCGAGGTGGCGGCCGACCACGCGCGCGCCTATCGCGCCGTGCGGCTCGAACCGCATCCGGAGCTGCGACCTGTCGTGCTGATCCCCGAGGAACGCTCCGCCACCGCGCACACCAGGGGTTTGTTGCCCGAGTCGGTGCCGCACGGCGACGCGGCGTTCAACGTCAGCCGCGCCGCGCTCGCGGTGGTCGCGCTGACCCAGCGGCCCGATCTGCTGCTGCCCGCGACCGCGGACCGGCTGCACCAGACCCAGCGCGCACCCGCGCTGCCGCTGACCACCGCGTGGATCGAGCGGCTGCGCGCGGCCGGTATCCCGGCCACCGTTTCCGGTGCAGGCCCGACCGTGCTCGCGCTGTGTACCAGCGATTTTCCGGCGGAACTCCGCGAAATCGCGACCGTGGACGGCCTTCGGGTGATCGAGCCCGGAGTGGCAGAAGGCGTCATCACCTACTGACGGCGCGTCTGCCTTGCCGAGATTCCCAATAGCCAGCTATCCTGAGCGAGTCCGTACATCGTGCGCATCAGACGCCGGTGCTTCATCAGGGCAATCGCTCCAGCAGGCTCCAGGCTCGAGCCTCCAGGCCATGGGGGTGCTGCGTAGCTGCGCAACTGGAATGATCTCTCCCACCTTTCACTACCGGTGGCGAAGCCGCCGGTTCCGGCGGGGCAGGTGATACGGCAGAAACCGAGTCCGGCAGAATGCCCGGACTGCGGGACGAAACCCTCGAAACAGCACACGGCAATCGAGGGAAGGAAAGGATTTCCGTGACAGATACGGACCTGCTCGCGACACCCGGGGTGGATTCCAACCCAACGACCACGGGCGGCCGCGAAAGTGAATCCGGACAGATTTCGAAGATGAGCGAACAAACCGACGTCGCACGATCGGGGCTGACTGGAATGTTGTTGCCGCAGTTGCGCGCGCTCGCGGGGGAGCTCGGTATCCGAGGCACCTCTGGAATGCGCAAGGGCGATTTGATCGCCGCCATCAAGGAAAATCAGGCCGGAAAGCCGACGGCGAAGGCGGCCGAATCTGCCGCACCGTCCGTGAAGCCGGAAAAGGCTCAGGACACCCCGCCCGCGCGGGCCGAGCAGGCGACCCTCGATGTCACGCCGCAGGCCGCCGCTCCGGCGAAAGAGGCTGTCGCCGAGTCCGTTCCGGCCACCGCGTCCGCTCCCGCCGAGACCTCGTCCGGCGCGTCCGCCACGACCGAGACCACCGAGGAGTCGGGTCGCGAGGCGGGTCAGCGTGGCCGTGGCAGGCAGCGTCGCGGCCGTGACCAGGCGCGTTCCGGCGGCGGCGAGGCCGCTCCCGCCGAGGCGCGTGGTGACGAGCCGAAGCAGGATGCCGAACAGGGCGAGCGTCGGCGCGAGCGTAACCAGGGCGAGCGCAATCAAGGTGAGCGCAACCAGGGCGAGCGCAACCAGGGCGAGCGCAACCAGGGCGAGCGCGGCCAGGGTGAGCGCGGCCAGGGTGAGCGCAATCAGGGCGACCGCAACCAGAGCCAGAACGGCAACGGCAACGCGGGCAACCGCGGTGAGGGCCGTGGCGACGGTGGTCGCGGCGGCGACGACGAAGAGGGCGGTCGTGGCAGGCGGGGTCGCCGGTTCCGTGAGCGTCGTCGTGGGCGTGACCGCGAGGGCGGCGCCGCCGGTGGCGAGGCGCGCGAGCTCGAGATCCGCGAGGACGACGTGCTGCAGCCGGTCGCGGGCATCCTCGACGTGCTGGACAACTACGCGTTCGTCCGCACCTCGGGCTACCTGGCCGGACCGAACGACGTCTACGTCTCGATGAACCTGGTCCGCAAGAACGGCCTGCGCCGCGGTGACGCGATCACCGGTGCGGTGCGCGCGCCGCGCGACGGCGAGCAGAGCAACCAGCGGCAGAAGTTCGATCCGCTGGTGCGCCTGGACACCGTCAACGGCGGCGACGTCGAGGCGGCCAAGCGGCGTCCCGAGTTCAGCAAGCTGACCCCGCTCTACCCGAATCAGCGCCTGCGGCTGGAGACCCAGCCGAACAAGCTGACCACCCGGGTGATCGATCTGATCATGCCGATCGGCAAGGGCCAGCGCGCACTGATCGTTTCGCCGCCGAAGGCCGGTAAGACGACGATCATGCAGGACATCGCGAACGCCATCGCGACCAACAACCCCGAGTGCTACCTCATGGTCGTGCTGGTCGACGAGCGTCCCGAAGAGGTCACCGACATGCAGCGTTCGGTGAAGGGTGAGGTCATCGCCTCCACCTTCGACCGGCCGCCGTCAGACCACACCTCGGTCGCCGAGCTCGCCATCGAGCGTGCCAAGCGCCTGGTGGAGATGGGCAAAGACGTTGTGGTGCTGCTCGATTCGATCACCCGATTGGGTCGTGCGTACAACAACTCCTCGCCTGCCTCGGGCCGCATCCTCTCCGGTGGTGTCGACTCGACCGCGCTGTACCCGCCCAAGCGGTTCCTCGGCGCGGCGCGCAACATCGAGAACGGTGGCTCGCTCACCATCATCGCGACCGCGATGGTGGAGACCGGCTCCACCGGTGACACGGTCATCTTCGAGGAGTTCAAGGGCACCGGCAATGCCGAGCTCAAGCTGGACCGCAAGATCGCGGAACGGCGCGTGTTCCCGGCGGTGGACGTCAACCCGTCCGGTACCCGCAAGGACGAGCTACTGCTCAGCCCCGACGAGGCGGCGGTGCTGCACAAGCTGCGGCGCGTACTGTCCGGCCTGGATTCGCATCAGGCGATCGATCTGCTGATCGACCGTCTGAAGAAGTCCAAGAACAACCTCGAGTTCCTGATGCAGGTCAGCAAGACCGCACCGGGCGCGCTCGACGAGTAGCGAGAACACACGAACAGCCGAAGGGGCTCCGCCGACGCGGGGTCCCTTCGGCGGTTGCGGGCTGAAGAAGGCGAGTCCGACTGCCGCGGCGCCGATGATCAGGAAGCCGAGGATCAGCGCGGTCGATCCCGCACCGCCGGATGCGGTCGAAACCGCATGCGCGGAGCTGTAATACGTCGTTTCCGGCGCCGCGTAGGCCGGGCGATCGGGTACGGCAAGCCAGCCCGCCGCGACAGTGAGAACCAGGCCCACGATGATCGCCAGGGCGACCTTGGTGTTCATGGGTTTCTCCTTCCTGTCTCGGCACGCCGATGTGCCCGCGTTGCTTCAGGATCCAAACTCTATGAACGATGCTGTTCGTGTTCCTGAGTAGCGGACTACCTGTGTCTTATTGCGGCCGCGAACGGTCGCTCGTAAGACTCGCTCTGGACGGGGTGCGCAATGCTTTGGCGGGTTGCGGCGCCGCGCGGCGTTGTGTTCACGTGGGGAACAAACCGCGCGGCGGGGGCGTTTTGGGAGCGTAACGGCTGGTCTGGCATACTGAACGGTCGTTGCGTCTGCTCAACTAGCAGACCTCCCGCCTAAGTCGGCTCCGGTTCACGTCCAGACAGGACGACCCGGCGGCCAATATCGAGAGGACACCCATGAAGGCAGGAATTCACCCGACGTATGTCGACACCACGGTCGTCTGTGGTTGCGGCAACACCTTCCAGACTCGCAGCACCAAGGAGTCGGGACACATCACCGTCGAGGTCTGCTCGCAGTGCCACCCGTTCTACACCGGCAAGCAGAAGATCCTCGACACCGGTGGCCGCGTGGCCCGCTTCGAGGCTCGCTACGGCAAGCGTGCCGGCAAGAACGCCGACGCCAAGTAGCTTCCTCGCCGACGCCCGGTCCTGCATCGCAGGCCGGGCGTCGGTGCTTTGTATGGGTCCGGAGCAAGAGAAGGAAGCACAGTGACGCAACCGTCCGCGATCGACGACATTCTGGCCGAGTACGCCGGTCTGGAAATGCAGCTTGCCGATCCGGCGCTGCACAATGACGCGGGCGCCGCGCGCCGGGTCGGCAAGAGATTCGCCGAGCTGGCCCCGGTGATGGCCACCTACAACAAGCTCAAGTCCGCGCAGGACGATCTGTCCGCCGCGCGCGAACTCGCGGCCGACGATGCCGCCTTCGCCGCCGAGGTGCCCGATCTGGAAGAGCAGGTCGAGCAGCTGGAGCAGACGCTGGCCGACCTGCTGGCCCCGCGTGATCCGCACGACGGCGACGATGTGGTGCTCGAGGTGAAATCCGGTGAGGGCGGCGAGGAATCGGCGCTGTTCGCCTCCGATCTGGCCCGTATGTACGTGCGCTACGCCGAACGGCACGGCTGGAAGGTCGAGGTGCTCGGCGTCACCGTCTCCGATCTGGGCGGCTACAAGGATGCGACGCTGTCGATCAAGAGCCGCGACGCCGCGCGCGACGGAGTCTGGTCGCGCCTGAAGTTCGAGGGCGGTGTGCATCGCGTGCAGCGCGTTCCCGTCACCGAATCGCAGGGGCGCATCCACACCTCCGCGGCGGGCGTGCTGATCTATCCGGAACCCGACGAGGTCGAGGAGGTGCAGATCGACGAGACCGATCTGCGCATCGACGTCTACCGCTCCTCCGGTAAGGGCGGTCAGGGCGTCAACACCACCGACTCCGCGGTCCGCATCACCCACCTACCGTCCGGCATCGTGGTGACCTGCCAGAACGAGCGTTCTCAGCTGCAGAACAAGGCGCGCGCCATGCAGGTGCTCGCCGCCAGGCTGCAGGCGCTGGCCGAGGAGCAGGCCGATCAGGAGGCCGCCGCCGGGCGCGCAAGCCAGATCCGCACGGTCGACCGCTCCGAGCGCATCCGCACCTACAACTTCCCGGAGAACCGCATCGCCGACCACCGCATCGGCTTCAAGGCGCACAACCTGGACGCCGTCCTCGACGGCGATATGGACGCGCTGCTCGACGCACTGGGCAAAGCGGACCGCGAAGCGCGCATGGCCGCAGAGTAACGCGGAATGGCTTCGAAAACGGATCGACTGATTTGGTGGGTACATGGGTAGCTCGTCGGGCACGCCCAAAAATCAAGGGGGCACCCAACCGTCGGATCGGAACGTGACCGACGGGGTACCGACGACCGGCAAAAGTCGCGGAGGGGCGGGCGAGCCCCGAATTGCATTGCGCCCGGCGCTGAATGAGGCGGTCGAGACGTTGCGGGCGGCTGGGGTGCACAGCCCGCGCGCCGACGCCGAGCAGCTCGCCGCGCACCTGCTCGGCATCGAGCGCGGCAGGCTCATGCTGGTGCCGATGGTCGAGCCGGAGCTGCTCGCGGCGTTCCGCGCGCTGATCGACCAACGCGCGCGCCGCATTCCGCTGCAGCACCTGACCGGCCTCGCCGCGATGGGGGAGATCGACCTCGCGGTCGGCCCCGGCGTCTTCGTGCCGCGCCCGGAGACGGAGCTGCTGTTCGCCTGGGCGCTGGCCCATCTGGAGACGCTGCCGCACGATCACGCGCCGGTGGTCGTCGACCTGTGCACCGGCTCCGGCGCGCTGGCCCTGGCGGTCGCGCACGCCCGCCCGGATGCCGAGGTCCATGCGGTCGAGCTCGATCCGGAGGCGCTGAAATGGGCCCGCCGTAATGCCGATGACCGCATCGAGGCGGGCGATACCGCGATCACCCTGCACGCCGCCGACGTCACCGACTCGGCGCTGCTGGCCGAGCTGATCGGCCGCGTCGACGTGGTGCTGTCCAATCCGCCCTACATCCCGGCCGGTGCGGAGCTGGAACCCGAAGTGTCCCACCATGATCCGCACCTGGCCCTGTTCAGCGGTGCGGACGGCCTCGACGTCATCCGCGCGATGGTCCCCACCATCGCCCGCCTGCTGCGCCCCGGCGGCGCCACCGCCATCGAACACGACGACACCAACGGGTCGAGTCTCGCCGCGCTGCTCATGAACCGCGGCGAATTCGACGAGGTGGTGGAACACCCTGATCTGGCGGGCAAACCACGCTTCGTCACGGCCCGTCGTACGCGTGCCGACGGACGCGCGTCGGCCTGACCGCGGCCGCTGCCCAGCCACCGTTGTCGACCCTGGCGAACGCGCGTCCGGCAGCGATCTCGCGCAATCCTCGTCGGTCTGCAAACAGCGCGACGAAACGCCGCTTCGCACTCATGCAGGAGCCCGGCACTGTTGCATGGGTCTGTGCGCATTCCGCGACGGATCACACCGTCATGCCAAGGCGACAACTGATTTCGAGAGCACATGGGTAACTCACCGGGGACCGGCCAACTTGCCCACCTGGGAATCCGCCTGCCGCGTGCACGACAGCAGTGGCACCTGGGTCTGGCCTGAAAACCCGGGGAGGCGGGGGAGCTAAGCTGTGGGCCGTGAGTACCGTCTACGACTGCGCGGATCCCGACTCGCGCGCCGCGGGACTGTCCGCAGCGACGAGTGCCCTGAAATCGGGGCGGCTGGTGGTGCTGCCGACGGACACGCTGTACGGCCTGGCCGTCGACGCGTTCGATTCGACGGCGGTGAGCTCGCTGCTCGCGGCCAAGCGCCGCGGACGGGATATGCCCGTGCCCGTGCTCGTCGGATCCTGGCACACCATCGATGGCCTGGTGTTCTCGGTGCGCCCGCAGGCGCGCGAGCTCATCAGGGCGTTCTGGCCTGGTGGCCTGAGTCTTGTTGTGCAGCAAGCGCCTTCGCTCGCCTGGGATCTCGGTGACACGCGCGGGACGGTGATGCTGCGGATGCCGCTGCACCCGGTCGCGCTCGAGCTGCTCCGTGAGGTCGGCCCGCTCGCGGTGTCCAGCGCCAACGTTTCGGGGCAGCCGCCCGCCAAGACCGCCGCCGAGGCCCGCGATCAGCTCGGCGACCTCGTCGGGGTGTACCTCGACGGCGGTCCTGCCGAACATGCCGTCGCGTCCACGATCGTCGACCTGACCGCCGATCAGCCGCGGGTGTTGCGCGAGGGCGCGGTGCCCATCGCCGATATCGCCGAGGTGCTCGGTATGTCCCCGGAGGCGCTGAGCAGCGCCCCGGCGCGGTGACTGCATGGGTTCAGTTGTCCCCTTGCGCGAGCTGCTGCTCGTGCTCCTCATCTCGGCGACGGTAACGTTCCTCGCCACCGGGGGGATTCGCGTGCTCGCCATCGCGTTCGGCGCCGTCGCGGTGCCGCGCGAGCGCGACGTGCACGTCAAACCGATTCCGCGGATGGGCGGTGTCGGCATGTATGTCGGCGTGGTCGCCGCCGTGCTGTTCGCGCACCAATTGCCCGCGCTGCGGCGCGGATTCGACTATGCGCCCGATATTCCGGCGGTGCTGGTCGCGGCGACGCTGATCGTGCTCGTCGGCATCGTCGACGACCGCTGGGGTCTCGACGCGCTCACCAAATTCGCCGGCCAGGTCACCGCGGCCGGAGTGATGGCGGTGATGGGGCTGAGCTGGTACGTCATCTACAACCCGTTCACCGACAGCACCGTGGTGCTCGATGCGCTCTCGGGCGGTCTGGTCACCGTCGGGATCACCGTCACCCTGGTCAACGCGATGAATTTCGTCGACGGCCTGGACGGTCTCGCGGCCGGGCTCGGTTTCATCTGCGCGGGCGCGGTCTTCGTATTCTCGGTCGGCCTGCTCTATGACCAGGGCGGCTCGGTGGACACATATCCGCCCGCGTTGCTTGCCGCCGCGCTGGCCGGTGCGTGTCTCGGCTTCTTGCCGCACAATTTCCAGCCCGCCCGAATTTTCATGGGCGACTCCGGTTCCATGCTCATCGGGTTGATGCTCGCCGCGGTGTCGACCGGTGCGTCGGGCCGAATTCCGTTGCAGGGGTACGGGGGGCGCGACATCGTCGGTCTGCTCTCGCCGCTGCTGCTCGTCGGCGCGGTGATGTTCATTCCGGTGCTCGATCTGTTGCTCGCCATCGTGCGTCGCGTGCGTGCGGGAGTGAGTTTTTCGACTCCGGACAAAATGCACTTACATCACCGGTTGTTGCAGATCGGACATTCGCACCGGCGCGTGGTTCTGCTCATCTATTTGTGGGTCGGCGTGCTCGCGTTCGGCGCGGTCGGCAGCTCGCTGATGGATTGGCGCGTCGTGGTGCTGTCGATGGCGGGCGGCCTGGTCTTCGCCCTCGTGGTGACCGCGATTCCAGGCATGCGCCGGGAGCAGCCCGTCAGTGACGGATCGTCGCCCGGGTAAAGGCCCAAGGTAAAGTCGGGACCCGTGACCTTCGAGCCCACCCCTGTCCCCGGTCCCGACGCACCGCTGCGTTCCGCGCTGCGCTACGGCTTGATCGGCCTGGCCGTGCTGGTGGTGCTCGCGGTGGCGATCGGGTCCGCCGTGTCCGGTTTGTCGGGCCTCTGGGGTGCGCTCATCGGCGCCGCGATCGGCGGCGGGTTCATCCTCACCACGGCGGCCGTCGTGTTGTTCGGCGCGAAGCTGCCGCCGACCACTGCGGGCCTGGTCATGCTGGTCAGCTGGGTCGGCAAGATGCTGGTGGCGTTGATCGTGATCGCGGTGCTCAACCGGTTCGATTTCTACGACCGGGTCGTGCTGTTCCTTACCGTGGTCGGCGCGCTGTTGATCGTGCTCGGCGCGGAGACGTACGGCGTTCTGCGCCAGAAGGTTCCGTACGTGACGACCCCCGCGGGCGACGCCGATCGAACCGGAGAGTAACCCCGATTCTTCCCCCACCTACACAGCGTCGTAGATAACTTGGTAAAGTGTTGGTAAGCAAGCGACCAAGCAACCCGAGCACCGACGCGAGGGGGGATCACCGCGATCCTGTTACCGGCCGCTATGCTTACTGCCGTGCCGGGCTCTGAGGGGTTCCGGTTCTGCATGTCGACGATGTCGCCGACACACGTACAGACGCCAATGGCGCGAGCGCCGCACAGCTGCTGACGAAATTCGAGCCGACCTGAGTCGACCAAATTGATCGTCAATGTCCGATCGAACCGTGGGAACGACCGAACCCACGGCCCGAACACGGGAGAGAACGCTGAGCGTCACCACTATGGCGGGCGAGTTCCACGCGCCATCGCTGTCCGACTTCTTCCCTCCATCGGTGCTGATCCATGCAGGGCCGTTCGAGCTCGATCGTTTGATGCTCATCCGCATCCTCATGACGGCAGTTCTGGTCGCGTTCATGCTTGTCGCATTCCGGAGCCCCCGCATTGTCCCGCGCGGTCTGCAGAACATCGCCGAATCCGGTTTGGTGTTCGTCAAGGAGCAGATTTGCGACGAGGTCCTTGGTAAGGAATCCGGCCGCAAGTACTTTCCGCTGATCGCGACCATCTTCTTCACCGTCCTCTTTCTGAACTTCTCCGGTGTCATTCCGGGGTTGAACATCTCGTCGAACGCCCGAATCGGCATGCCGCTGGTGCTGGCCGTACTCGCCTACATCACGTTCAACTACGTGGGCATCAAGAAGTACGGATTCCTCACCTACATGCGCAGCAGCATCGTGGTCCCGAATGTTCCGCCCCTGCTGCACGTGCTGCTGATCCCGATCGAGTTCATCTCGACCTTTGTACTGCGTCCGTTCACGCTGACGGTCCGACTCATGGCGAACATGCTTGCCGGTCACATCATGCTGGTGCTCTTCTTCAGCGCGACCTGGTTCTTCCTGTTCGACGCCACCGCGTGGATGAAGGTGTTCTCCCCGTTCTCGCTGCTCGCGGGACTCGGATTCACCCTCTTCGAACTGCTGGTCATCTTCCTGCAGGCCTACGTGTTTGCACTGCTGACCGCCGTGTACATCGGACTCGCGCAGCACGCTGCCGATCACTGACCCGACCGAAACAACTACCGGAAACCTGCTACATCGGCCGACCGGCAGATGAGCAACAGAAAGGGAAATGGAACTCATGAGCCTCGCGTACCTGGCCCAGGAAGCCGCCACCAACAGCGACAAGATCAAGGGTTATGGCGCCATCGGCTATGGTCTGGCGGCCATCGGCCCCGGCATCGGCGTCGGCATCGTCGTCGGTAAGGCCATCGAGGGCATTGCCCGTCAGCCCGAGCTGTCCGGCCAGATCCGGACCAACATGTTCCTCGGTATCGCGTTCACCGAGGCGCTCGCGCTCATCGGTCTCGTCGCCGGCTTCATCTTCTGATTCCGATGAACGAGTTCTCTGTACTCGCGTCGGGCGGAGAGGATGTGAATCCTCTTGTCCCCGAGATCTACGACATCGTTTGGTCGGTGGTCTGCATTGCGATCATCGGCGTGCTGTTCTACAAGTACGTCATTCCTCGTCTGATGAAGGTGCTCGACGAGCGCTCCGAGAAGATCGAGGGCGGCATCCAGCGTGCCGAGGCCGCACAGGAAGAGGCACAGCTCACGCTGCAGCAGTACCAGCAGCAGCTTGCCGACGCCCGGCTCGAGGCGGCTCGCATCCGTGAGGACGCACGTACCCAGGGGCAGCAGATCCTCGCGCAGATGCGCGCGGAGGCCCAGGCCGAAAGCGACCGCATCGTCGCCGCGGGCCACACCCAGCTGGAAGCCCAGCGCCAGCAGATCCTGACCGAACTGCGTTCCGAGGTCGGCCGCACGGCCGTCGATTTGGCCGAAAAGGTTATCGGACAGTCGGTTTCGGACGAAGCTAAGCAGGCGGCTTCGATCGAGCGCTTCCTGAGCGAACTCGACGAGTCGAATGCAGGCATCGGGGTCGGAAGGTAGCGACGCGAAAGTGAGAAGCATGTACGCAGCGAGCCGCGAGGCACGCTCCCGGTCACGGGAGGCGCTTCGCGCGGCCCTGACCGGAAGCGACAGTGTGGCCGCCACGACGGGGTCGGAACTGTTCGCCGTAGTCGCCGTGTTGGACGACCAGCGTTCGCTGCGTGTTGCGCTCGCGGACGTGTCGGTGCCCGGCTCGGTGCGCGCCGAGCTCAGTGAGCGGGTCTTCGGCGGCAAGGTCAGCCCCGCCTCCCTGGCGGTGCTGACCACGGCCGTCGCCCAGGACTGGTCCAGGACCAGCGACCTGGTCGACACCCTGGTGTTGCTCGGACAGGAAGCGTTGCTGGAGTCGGCGGCCGACAGCGGCCGGCTCGACGCGGTCGAGGACGAGCTGTTCCGGCTGGGCCGGATCATCGGCGACAACCCCGACCTGGAACAGGCGCTGGCGGATCGCGCGAAGTCGGCCTCGGCCAAGCGCGAACTGATCGGCGGCCTGCTGGCAGGCAAGACCGAAACCATCACCCAGACCCTCGCGGAGCAGGTGGTGTCCAGGCAGAAGGCCGGCGTCGGAGTTGCCTTCGACGAACTGTCCGACCTGGCGGCGGCCCGTCGCGAGCAGATCGTCGCGCATGTGCGCGCCGCGATCGCGTTGACGCCGCAGCAGCGCGAGCGGCTGGCCGCTTCGCTGCAGCGCATCTACGGCAAGCAGGTCACCGTGCACGTGCAGGTCGACCCGACTCTGCTGAGCGGGCTGGTCGTGCACATCGGTGACGATGTGATCGACGGCAGCGCCATCGGCCGACTGGAGCGGCTGCGCAGGGCACTGGCCTAGCGCGCAACCCAGACCCCCCGACATTCGAGACCAGAGCGAGAGCAGGAAAAACATGGCGGAGCTGACGATCTCCTCCGACGAGATCCGTAGCGCGATCGAGAGCTACACCCAGAGCTACACCCCCGAAACCTCCATCGAAGAAGTGGGTGTCGTCACCGACACCAGCGACGGCATCGCGCACGTCTCCGGCCTGCCCTCGGCGATGGCCAACGAGCTGCTCGAGTTCCCGGGCGGCGTGCTCGGCGTCGCGCTGAACCTCGAGGACCGCGAGATCGGCGCCGTCATCCTCGGCGAGTACGCCAGCCTCGAAGAGGGCCAGGAGGTCCGGCGGACGGGCGATGTGCTCTCGGTGCCGGTCGGCGACAAGTTCCTCGGCCGCGTCGTGAACCCGCTCGGCCAGCCGATCGACGGTCTCGGCGAGATCGAGGCCGACGAGCAGCGCGTGCTCGAGCTGCAGGCCGCGACCGTGCTGGAGCGTCAGCCGGTCGAGGAGCCGCTGGCCACCGGCATCACCGCCATCGACGCGCTGACCGCGATCGGCCGTGGCCAGCGTCAGCTGGTCATCGGCGACCGCAAGACCGGCAAGACCGCGGTCTGCATCGACGCCATCCTGAACCAGAAGGCGGCCTGGGAGACCGGCGACCCGACGAAGCAGGTCCGCTGCATCTACGTCGCCATCGGCCAGAAGGGCTCCACCATCGCGGGCGTGAAGGCCGCGCTGGAGGCGCACGGTGCGCTGGAGTACACCACAATCGTCGCGGCCCCCGCGTCCGACTCCGCCGGCTTCAAATGGCTTGCGCCCTACACCGGTTCGGCCATCGGCCAGCACTGGATGTACCAGGGCAAGCACGTCCTGATCGTGTTCGACGACCTGACCAAGCAGGCCGAGGCCTACCGCGCCATCTCGCTGCTGCTGCGCCGCCCGCCGGGCCGCGAGGCGTACCCGGGTGACGTCTTCTACCTGCACTCGCGTCTGCTGGAGCGCTGCGCCAAGCTGTCCGACGAGATGGGCGCGGGCTCGATGACCGGTCTGCCGATCATCGAGACCAAGGCCAACGACATCTCGGCGTTCATCCCGACCAACGTCATCTCCATCACCGACGGCCAGGTCTTCCTCGAGTCCGACCTGTTCAACAAGGGCGTCCGCCCGGCGATCAACGTCGGTACCTCGGTCTCCCGTGTCGGTGGCGCCGCCCAGACCAAGGCCATGAAGAAGGTCGCCGGTTCGCTGCGTCTGGAAATGGCGCAGTTCCGCGAGCTGGAGGCGTTCTCCGCCTTCGCCTCCGACCTCGATGCCGCGTCGCTGGCGCAGCTCGAGCGTGGCGCCCGCTGGGTCGAGCTGCTCAAGCAGGATCAGTACTCGCCGGTCGCGGTCGAGGACCAGATCGTCTCGATCTACCTGGTCGACGCCGGCTTCTACGACACGGTTCCGGTCGGCGACATCCGGCGCTTCAACCGCGAGCTGCTCGAGGACCTGCACCGCACCGCGCAGGGCGCGTTCGACGCGCTGCAGGGCGGCAGCAAGCCGCTCGACGGTGAGGCCGCGGAGCAGATTCGCAGCGCCACCGACAAGTTCAAGCACGGCTTCCTCGCCTCCGACGGCAGCCGCGTGGTGAACGAGGCGGCCGCGGGCGAGCTGGACCACGAAGAGGTCGAGTCGCTGTCGGTCACCCGCAAGCACGTCGAGAAGTAGGCGCGGGTCCGCTGATGCGTTTTCCGAATCTGGCGAATGAAGGGAGGGTGACCGATGGCAAGCTTGCGTGAGTTGCGCTCCCGCATTCGTGGTGTGAATTCGATCAAGAAGATCACCAAGGCCCAAGAGCTGATCGCGACTTCGCGAATCTCCAAGGCCCAGGCCAGGGTTGCGGCCGCCAAGCCGTACGCCGAAGAGATCACCAAGGTGCTCGGGGAGCTGGCGAGTGCCTCGACCAGCCTCGCGCACCCGCTGCTGACCGAGCGGGCGAACCCGCGCCGCGCCGCCGTGCTGGTGATCACCAGTGACAGCGGTATGGCCGGTGGCTACAACTCCAACGTGCTCAAGCGCGCCGAAGAGCTGATGACCACGCTGCGCGGCGAGGGCAAGGAGCCGGTGCTGTACGTGATGGGCAAGAAGGGCCTCACGTATTACACCTTCCGCAACCGGCCGCTGGTCGGTTCGTGGCTCGGCTTCTCGCAGCAGCCGAAGTACAGCGACGCCTCGGAGGCATGCCACCACCTGGTGGACAGCTTCATGGCTGGTTCCGATGGTGAGGTGCCGACGCCCGGTGGCTCGGACACCATCGCCGGCGTCGATGAGCTGCATATTGTCTACACCCGTTTCGTATCGATGTTGACGCAGACCCCGGAGGTGCGCCGCCTGGCGCCGATTCAGGTGAGCTTCGTCGACGAAAAATTCGATATGGGCGAGGACATCGTGACCGACTCGCCTACGGCACAGGTCACGGCGCAGTACGAATTCGAGCCCGACGCCGATCGGCTGCTTGCGGCGCTGTTGCCCAAGTACATCAATACGCGTATCTACGCGTCGTTGCTCGAGGCAGCGGCATCCGAGTCCGCGGCTCGGCGCACCGCAATGAAGGCCGCCACCGATAACGCGAACGAACTCGCCAGTGTGCTTCAGCGCGAGGCGAACTCGGTGCGTCAGGCCCAGATCACGCAGGAAATCAGCGAAATCGTCGGCGGCGTCAACGCGCTGGCGTCGAGCTCGGACCGCGACTAAGCGCAGGAAGAGAACCCAACCAATGACCGCAGCTGTCTCTCAAGACAACACGAGCCGGACCGGCGCCGCCGCAGGCCGCGTCGTCCGGGTCATCGGCCCCGTCGTGGACGTCGAGTTCCCGCGCGGCTCGATCCCAGAGCTCTTCAACGCTCTGCACGCCGAGATCGCCCTGGCCTCGGTGGCCAAGACCCTGACGCTCGAGGTCGCCCAGCACCTCGGCGACGGCATCGTGCGCACCATCTCGATGCAGCCGACCGACGGCCTGGTCCGTGGCGCCACCGTCACCGACTCGGGCAAGCCGATCTCGGTGCCCGTCGGTGACGTCGTCAAGGGCCACGTCTTCAACGCCCTTGGCGACTGCCTCGACACCCCCGGCCTCGGCCGCGACGGCGAGCAGTGGGGCATCCACCGCAAGCCCCCGAGCTTCGATCAGCTCGAAGGCAAGACCGAGATCCTGGAGACGGGCATCAAGGTCATCGACCTGCTGACCCCGTACGTGAAGGGCGGCAAGATCGGTCTGTTCGGTGGTGCCGGTGTCGGCAAGACCGTGCTCATCCAGGAGATGATCACCCGTATCGCGCGTGAGTTCTCCGGCACCTCGGTGTTCGCCGGCGTCGGCGAGCGCACCCGTGAGGGCACCGACCTCCGCCTGGAAATGGAAGAGATGGGCGTCCTCCCGGACACCGCCCTCGTCTTCGGCCAGATGGACGAGCCGCCGGGCACCCGTATGCGCGTCGCGCTCTCGGCCCTGACCATGGCCGAGTACTTCCGCGACGTGCAGCACCAGGACGTGCTGCTGTTCATCGACAACATCTTCCGCTTCACCCAGGCCGGTTCCGAGGTCTCGACCCTGCTGGGTCGTATGCCCTCCGCCGTGGGTTACCAGCCGACGCTGGCGGACGAGATGGGTGAGCTCCAGGAGCGCATCACCTCGACCCGTGGCCGCTCGATCACCTCGCTGCAGGCGATCTACGTGCCCGCCGACGACTACACCGACCCGGCGCCGGCCACCACCTTCGCCCACCTGGACGCGACGACCGAGCTTTCCCGCCCGATCTCGCAGAAGGGCATCTACCCGGCCGTCGACCCGCTGACCTCGACCTCTCGTATCCTCGAGGCTTCGATCGTCGGCGACCGGCACTTCGCGGTGGCGAACGAGGTCAAGCGAATCCTGCAGAAGTACAAGGAACTTCAGGACATCATCGCCATCCTCGGCATGGACGAGCTCTCCGAAGAGGACAAGGTCCTCGTCGGTCGCGCCCGTCGTCTGGAGAAGTTCCTCGGCCAGAACTTCATCGTGGCCGAGAAGTTCACCGGTCAGGTGGGCTCGGTTGTGCCGCTGGAGCAGACCATCGACGACTTCGACCGGGTCTGCAAGGGCGAGTTCGACCACTTCCCGGAGCAGGCGTTCAACTCCTGCGGTGGTCTCGACGACGTCGAGGCGGCCGCGAAGAAGATCGCCGGAAAGTAGTCACCAATGGCGGAAATGTCAGTTGATCTCGTCGCTGTCGAGCGACTGCTCTGGTCCGGCCAGGCGTCGTTCGTCAGTGCGCAGACCACCGAGGGGCAGATCGGCATCATGCCGGGCCACGAGCCACTGCTCGGCCAGCTGGTCGAGGGCGGCATCGTGAGCATCGTGCCGACCGAGGGCGAGCGCATCGTCGCCGCGGTGCACGGTGGCTTCTTCTCGGTCACCGCGACCACGGTCCGCGTCCTGGCCGAGTCCGCGGAGTTCGCGGCCGAGGTCGACGTCGAGGCGGCCCGCGCCGTGCTCGCCAACGAGGATGCTTCCGAAGAGGAGCAGAAGGCGGCACAGGCTCAGGTGCGCGCGGTCGAGGCCAACGCGGAGGTCTAGCGCTTTTCAGCCGTTCAGAAAGCCGGTCATTCTTCTGGAATGACCGGCTTTTCTGTATTTGCCGATCTTTTCGCGTGGAAGGAACTGAGTGCGGTAGTTCGGGTGTGTCATGTGCTTGTCTCGATTTGGTGGGCAAGTGCAGAAATGGCGCCTCTATTCTTCTTGTGATTCCGGTTCGGCCTTGTGGAGTGGTTCCGCGCCCTTCTGTGTTGCACTGGCGCGGGCACTCAACGATGCAGCTCAGGCATGGTATGGACGCGTTGACGGGTCTCGGGGCTTGCTCTGCTGTGTCGGACGATCGGGAACCGGCGCGGCGGGTGTTGCCCACGATTCGGGCCGACTGTCGTGCCGCGGAAGCATATTTCGGCGAGTCGGCAATTCCGATGTCTGTTCCGGTATGCGCGTATTTCGATCGCTGCCAAGCTCGAGATTTCCCGGCGGCCGTTCGTGGATCTGCCACCCGGATCCGGCGGCGCACCCCGATGGGGACGGTGGGGGCCTGCCCGCCGACGACGGCGGTCCGACCGCCCGAACGGGTTCGTTTGCTCATGACATGGCTGCGCCGTTTGTAAACTCGGGTCCATGGTTGAATGACCGAACGGCGGTGTGGACGACACGGCGGCGAAGCGAAGGGACGTACGGCATTGCAGACCGGGATGGTTCTCCTGATCATTCTGGTGCTCACGCTCGTGTTCCTGGCGCTGGCCTCGACCTATCGGCTGATCATGCTGCGCCGCGGCGGCACCGCCGCCATCCTGCGCGTACTGCCCGCACGCGGGGGACAGGGCTGGCGGCACGGGCTGATTCGGTACGACGAGGACCGGATGGTCTTCTTCAAGTTATCCAGCCTCAAACTCGGCCCCGATTCCACGATCCGGCGCCAGGGCATCGAGATCGGTGATCGTCGCGGTCCGCGCGGCGACGAATACGACATCATGACCGACGAGATCGCGGTGATCGGAGTGTCCGATACCGACGGCCGCTTCGAGCTCGCCCTCGACCGCGGTTCGCTGGCGGCATTCCTGTCCTGGGTCGAATCCCGCCCGTCGGACCGCACCCGACGGATGCGCTGATACCGGATCCGATCGTCACGTGATCAGGGCTAGGGTGGTGGCCGTGAGCGAGCGGAGCGAGCGAACCATGTCACAGCACGCCACGGGCGCGACGGAGCCGAGCGTCAGCGAGGCGCAGTCGTGAACGTTCATCTGACGCGGATCTACACGCGAACCGGCGATGACGGGACCACCGGTCTCAGCGATTTCTCCCGGGTGGCGAAGACCGATCCGCGGCTGATTGCGTACGCGGACTGCGATGAGGCGAACGCCGCCATCGGCGTCGCGATCGCGCTCGGGCAGCCCGCACCGGAAATTCTGACGGTGCTGCGGCAGGTGCAGAACGATCTGTTCGATGCGGGCGCCGATCTGTCGACGCCCGTGGTCGAGGAGCCGAAGTATCCGCCGCTGCGGATCACCCAGCCCTACATCGACCGGCTCGAGGCCTGGTGCGATGAATTCAATGCCGAACTGCCCGCACTGAATTCGTTCATCCTGCCCGGCGGCACCCCGCTGGCCGCACTGCTGCACACCGCGCGTACGGTGTCCCGTCGCGCCGAACGGTCGGCCTGGGCGGCGATCGATGCGCATCCCGACGACACCAGCGTGCTCCCGGCCAAGTATCTGAACCGGCTGTCGGACCTGCTGTTCATCCTGAGCCGAGTCGCCAACCCGGGCGGCGATGTGTTGTGGGTGCCAGGCGGCGGCCGGAGCACAACATGAGATCTCTTTCCGACAACCGGGCAACTGATTTCGTGAGCACATGGGTAACTCGTCGGGTACGCCCAAAACCCAGTCACGATGACACCGCCGGCCGCCGACGCAAAACTCGTGGCACCCAGGTCTGGCCTGAAGTCCGCGGGGAGGCGGGGGAGCGTGAAATCGTGAGTACCTGGGTAACACTGACTGGGGATCTGCCTAACTAAGCTGGCTCGCGTACCGCGCGGCCACGCCCCAACTATCCTTGCACGCAACGGTGCGCCGAATACGCGGAGAGGCGGCATGGAACGGTTTTTGGTTACTGGCGGGAATCGACTCGTCGGTGAAGTCGCTGTGGGGGGAGCTAAGAACAGCGTCCTCAAGCTGATGGCCGCTGCCCTGCTGGCAGAGGGCACCACGACCATCACCAACTGCCCGGACATCCTCGATGTTCCGCTGATGGGCGATGTGCTGCGCGGCCTCGGCTGCGATGTGGTGATCGACGGGAGCGTCGTCACCATCACGACGCCCGCCGAGCCGAAGTACCACGCGGACTTTCCCGCGGTGACGCAGTTCCGCGCGTCGGTGTGCGTGCTCGGTCCGCTGATGGCGCGGTGCAAGCGCGCGGTCGTCGCGCTGCCCGGTGGTGACGCGATCGGTTCGCGTCCGCTGGATATGCATCAGGCCGGTCTGCGCCTGCTCGGCGCGACCAGCGAGATCGAGCACGGTTGCGTCGTCGCCAAGGCCGACGAGCTGCAGGGCGCGCGGATCCGGCTGGACTTCCCCTCGGTCGGTGCCACCGAGAACATCCTCATGGCGGCCGTGCTCGCGCAGGGGGAGACGGTGATCGATAACGCCGCGCGCGAACCCGACATCGTCGATCTGTGCAACATGCTGGTGCGGATGGGTGCGCGGATCAGCGGCGCGGGTACCTCGGTGCTCACCATTCAGGGCGTCGAGCAGTTGTCGCCGACCACGCACCGGGTGATCGGCGACCGCATCGTCGCCGCGACCTGGGGCATCGCCGCCGCGATGACGATGGGCGACGTGCGGGTGACCGGTGTGAACCCGAAGCATCTCTCGCTGGTGCTGGACAAGCTGCGTTCCGCGGGCGCGCGTATCTCGTTCGAGCAGGACGGCTTCCGCGTCGTGCAGGCCGAGCGTCCGCGCGCGGTGAACTTCTCCACCTTGCCTTTCCCCGGCTTCCCGACCGATCTGCAGCCGATGGCCATCGGGCTCGCGGCGATCGCCGACGGCACCTCGATGATCACCGAGAACATCTTCGAGGCGCGGTTCCGTTTCGTGGAGGAGATGATTCGGCTCGGCGCCGATGCGCGGACCGATGGGCATCACGCGGTGGTGCGCGGTATTCCGCGTTTGTCGAGTGCGCCGGTGTGGTCGTCCGATATTCGGGCCGGCGCCGGTTTGGTACTCGCCGGTCTGGTCGCGGACGGGGTGACCGAAGTACACGACGTGTTCCACATCGACCGCGGTTACCCGAATTTCGTCGAGCAGCTGCAGGCTTTGGGCGGCTTGGTGGAGCGGGTCGGCGCGGCAGATTGATCTCCGGTTTCCGAAAAACGTTCCTGACCAGCCGATTTGACATCGTGCACACCGCCACGTAACTTTATTCGAGTCAGAGCGACACGGACACCGACCCGGAGCCGAGAGGCCAGGGACACGAGGTAGTACGAGGAGCGCCTGACGCTCACACTAGCTCAACGAGACCCCGATTTTGATCTGGGATCACTGCTGAGCTAAGCTTGAAAAGTTGCCTCACCGATCAACCGGGCGAAAGCTCGTGAGATGGTGTGTGCGTGTGTTCTTTGAGAACTCAATAGTGTGTCGATGAATGTCAGTGCCAATTATTTATTGGTTCTAGCCTCTCATACCCCCGTGTGTAGAGGTTGGACATTTTAGTCAGCAAATCTTTTTGCTGGCGTTTTGTTTTGCCAAGGTTTTCGGACTCTGGTTAATTCTTCTGATTGCGCCTTCGGGCGAGTCAAGAGTCTTCAACGGAGAGTTTGATCCTGGCTCAGGACGAACGCTGGCGGCGTGCTTAACACATGCAAGTCGAGCGGTA